>CAWEZS010000030.1:0-97695 GCA_963813645.1 Terriglobia bacterium | reverse complement strand
CGGTTCGACGATGAGGATGTTGAGCGGGATTCTGGCGGGACAGGATTTCAGCAGTGAGCTTGTGGGCGACGAGTCGCTTTCGCGGCGTCCCATGGCGCGGATTATCGCGCCGCTCGAGATGATGGGTGCGAAGATCACCGCCCAGAATGGAGGCCGGCCGCCGCTGCACGTCATAGGCGGAAAGCTGACAGCGATCCGCTACGACATGCCGGTGGCGAGCGCGCAGGTGAAGTCGTGCCTGCTGTTTGCCGGGTTGTTTGCCGCGGGCGAGACCGCCGTCGTTGAGCCGGTACGCACCCGTGATCACAGTGAAGTGGCGTTGCGGGCGTTCGGGGCGGAACTCAAGCAGTTGGGCAACGAGGTTAGGATTGCGGGCGGGCAGCAGTTGCGTGCTATCGAAGCGGTGGTTCCGGGCGATATTTCGAGTGCGGCGTTCTTTCTTTGCGCCGCTGGATTATTTCCGGGATCGCAACTAGTGATCGGGGATTTACTGATGAATCCTACCCGGGCGCGGCTTCTGGATATCCTGATTCTGATGGGGATTGGGATTTCCGTGACCCAGATCGACGAACAGCACGGAGAGTTGCGCGGGACGGTGAAAGTGGAGGGGCGCGATTTGAAAGGGATCACCATTGCCGGCGCCGATGCGGCCGCGCTGATTGACGAGATTCCCGTGCTGGCGGCGATTGCACCTTATACCACCGGCGGAGTGGAGATTCGCGATGCGCGGGAGTTGCGGGTGAAGGAGTCCGACCGGATTGCCGCCATTGCCTCGAACCTTCGCGCTATGGGAGCGCAGGTGGAAGAACAGGATGATGGATTGAAGATTCCCGGGGGACAAAAATTGCGCGGCGCGGAGATTGATTCGTTGGGCGATCACCGTATCGCCATGGCGTTCGCAGTGGCGGCGCTGCGGGCGGAGGGGGAAACGCGGATTCGGGGAGCGGAGGCGGCCATGATTTCGTATCCGGGATTTTTTGATGCGCTCGAGCGCGTGGTGCAGCGTTAGATTTGTGCGGCGGCTCTTACGCCCTTTCAGGGCTCGCTCGCATTGGGCCCCTAACCCGGAGCTTGCGCCCCGGACTTCATCTTCGGCGCTGCGCGGCTAGTTTACGTGCTCCAGCTTGCCACGAAATTTGATTGTGCCGTTGGCTTCGTTGACTCCGGCGACGTCCGGGTTAGTGTAGACCTTTCTTGCTTTCTTTCTAGGACCGATGCCGGCCAGTTGGGCCACGCCATAGTCCATCTGAAAGGTCGCAGCACCCAGCTCGATCCCGTATCGTCCACCAGCCACCGGAGAAGAATTTCGGGACGAAGAACTCGACACTGGGATCGGCGGATTGTATTGCACTCCCGGCTGATACAGGAGTGGCTGGTTATAGTAGACAGGGGAGCCGGTCGCACGTTCCAGTGTGCTGTTGCTCGCGCCGACGGCGAGAGGCGGAGTGTCCAGGGTCAGGAATGGCGTGGGCAGCACCCCGGGGGAGGCGACTGGAGTCGAGAGACGTGGAGCGAATGGTTCCGCGTATTGCCCGGGATAAGTCCAGGCGTCCTGGGCGGACGCGAGTCCGCAGCACAACAGCAGCACGCACAAAGCAAAGAGTTGTCGCAAGTGTCCTCCTCGAAGGCGGAGACGATCAGGAATCCGGGTGGAACGGCCTGAATGCCTTTACCATGGCCCAGTCTCCGGCGCTGGACATTCTAGCTCCCTACATAGCGGGCGTAAAGGCTGCGTGCAACGGCAGTATCGGTGGTGCCCTTGATGATGGCCCGGCCGTCCGGAAACAGGGTCATCTCGTAGGGTTCGGGCCAGAATTTCAGGACGAAATCATTGTGCCGCACCTGCCCGTGGGGTTGGAGGCGATCGCTTACCTCTACAAAATCAATGGGGCGATGACGCTCGTGGATCTGTACCGAGTTGCGTCCGCAAAGCGTTATGTGGGGGCGGCCTTCGCCGGCAAGGTGGATAAAGTCGTGTTCGCCGCAGGCGCGGCATCCGGGGCGCGGCTTTCCGGCTGCTACCTCGGCGCGTTCGTTGCGCCATAGGTCGAAGGACAGCAGAGTGCGCCGTAGCTGCTGGTCGGCGCCTACGATCAGTTTAGTGGCTTCGGTGGCGGAAATGGAGGCTGCCAGATTCACTGCCGAGTTCAGAATTCCAGCGGTCTCGCAGGTTTCGAAAGCGCCGCGAGGCTGGTCGGGGAACACACATGCCAGGCAGGCGGTTTTGCCGGGCAGAACGTTCAAAGTAATGCCGTAGCTGCCGACGGCAGCGGTGTAGATCCAGGGTACGGAAGTCTTCACGGCGAAATCATTGATGAGATAGCGGGTCTCAAAATTATCGGTGCCGTCGAGAACCAGTTGCATTCCATTCAACAGGGACTCGATGTTTGCGGGGACGAGGTCGGCAATCACCGGTTCAATTACAATCTGAGAATTGAAGGCAGAAATCTTGCGGGCGGCGGCGATTGCCTTGGGCAGCGACTGGACCGCGTCGGATTCATCGAACAGGGACTGGCGCTGCAGGTTACTGGGCTCGACGTAGTCGCGATCGATGATGCGAATGGTGCCCACGCCGGCACGGGCCAGCAGGGAAGCCAGGGCGGAGCCGGTGGCGCCGCATCCCACCAGGGCGACCCGGGCGGCCGCCAGCTTCTGCTGTCCTTCCCGGCCGATTCCCGGGAAGAGCACCTGCCGCGAATATCTTTCTTCCAGGTCCATAAAAATCTGGTCCATGGAGATCACGTCCAAAGAGATCACCAGTTCCAGGGCTGCAAACCTTTATTATAGGTGCCGCTCGGTTTCCCAGGCTATGCAACACTGCCTGATACCCGTTCATCGAACCTTTATCACCTACATACGCGAGGAGCCGGTTTGCGTTTAGAGGCAGCGATTGGGAAAACCCTGACAGGACTGGGGCTTGCGGCCGTCCTGTGCCTGAACGCGGCAGCACAGTCACCGCCGGCGCAAGGTTTGCCCGGGGCGGAACCGGTTCCGCAGTCCTCCGCGCCCTCCCCCACTCCGCCGGCGCTGGGAGGCATGGCCGGGTATGAGGGACTCATCGTTCAAAAGATTGATTTTCCCGATCTGCCCTCGGCGAATACGACCCGGCTGCTGGAGCTGATTCCGCAAAAAGTCGGCTCCCCTCTGGAGCGCGAGCAGATACGCGAAAGCATTCAGGCGCTGCACGCGACCGGACGTTTTGCCGATATTCAAGCTGAGGCCGAACGTACCCCGGACGGCAGAGTCGAATTGTTGTTTCGCATGCGCGCCAATTTCTATGTGGGCGAGATTTTCGTGACTGGGGAACCGAATCCTCCGGCGGCCAATCAGGTGGTCAACGCCTCCAAGCTTCAGTTAGGGGAACTATTCACGCAAGAGAAGATGGACGCTGCTTTGACCAGCATCAAACAACTGATGGAGCAGAACGGCTACTATCAGTCCCACATCAGCGACGAGCAGCAGCCCCAGGTCGCGACCCAGCAGATGAACGTGGTAATCCAAATCGCGGCCGGACCCCATGCCCGAGTAGGACGCATTACGGTGACGGGCCCCGCGGGATTTTCCCCCATGCAGATTCAGGAAGCCGCCAAGATGCGCACCGGGGACTACGTTACCGTACAACGGGTCAGCCGGGCGCTCGACCGGTTGCGAAAAAAGTATCAAAAGCAAGATCGTCTTTTGTCCCAGGTCGCGATCTCCAGCCGCACCTACCGCCCGGAAACTAATACGGTGGATTACGCCTTCGACATCCAGCCGGGTCCTAGAGTTGAGATCACAGTCGAGGGCTATAAGATCAGCCGCAGTCAACTTAGAAAGAGCGTCCCGGTCTATGAAGAAAACGCTCTTGACGATGACCTGCTGAACGAAGGCCGGCGGAATTTACTCAATTACATGCA
The DNA here is from genome assembly GCA_963813645.1 of Terriglobia bacterium. Taxonomy (GTDB): domain Bacteria; phylum Acidobacteriota; class Terriglobia; order Terriglobales; family Acidobacteriaceae; genus JAIQFF01. The sequence continues at coordinate 93,799 of CAWEZS010000030.1, read as the reverse complement.
AGGCCTGGGCTACTTCGACGCCAAGGTCACGCTGCACAAAATTCCTGCGTCTGCCGGTGAAATGCGGGTCACCTATGATATTGACGCAGGGGAGCGCCACAAGCTGTTGAAACTCACGATTACCGGTAACAAGGGGTTCAGCGAGGAACAGATTCGATCGCGGATGCAAATTCAGCCGGCCGGGCGCTTTCTGGCGCACGGCCGTTACAGCCAGGCGCTGCTCAATGCCGACGTTCGCAACCTCACCTCGAACCCCTATCTCGCCAACGGTTTTCTGGAAGTCAAGATCACGCCCAAGGTGGAAGACAACTACCAAGGAAAGGAGAACGATCTGGCGATCAGGCTGCAGATCGATGAGGGTCCGCAAACGATGGTTGGAACCCTGGAACTCGCCGGCAACGAAACCAAAATGGCCAGCCCGTTCCCCGAGCTTAACATCTCTCCCGGACAGGCGTTTGGCTACTCGAAGATCAACGAGGACCGCGAAATCGTGTTGAATTATTACTTCAACAACGGGTTTCCCAATGCCACGTTCGAGGTTTCAGCCAAGCCTTCGCCCAGCAATGCGCTGCTCATGGACGTGGTCTACACCATCCACGAAGGCGACCAGGTCATCGTGGACCAGGTATTCACGGCCGGACTGAATCACACGCGCCCTTTTGTCGTGGAGCGTGAAATCCAGATCAAGCCGGGCGATCCGTTGAGCCAGATTGACATGCTGAACACGCAGAAGCGCCTCTATGACCTCGGTATTTTCAGCCAGGTAGATACCGCGGTGCAGAATCCGGAGAGCACCGAACGCGAGAAGAACGTGCTGGTAAACGTGCAGGAGGCCAAACGCTACACCTTCAACTATGGCCTGGGACTGGAATTCCAGACGGGGCAGCCGAGCTCAAACACCAATCAGCCCCTGGGAGAGACCGGCGTCAGCCCGCGAGTCTCGTTCGGCGTGACCCGCCTCAACTTCCGCGGCCGGAATCACACGGTGACGCTCAAGGCCAACGTCGGAGGCCTGCAGCAACGGGGCCTGATCAGTTATGAAGCTCCACGCTGGTTCAACAATCCCAACTGGCGGCTGACTCTTACCGCTTTCTATGACAATACGGTTGACGTCACTACCTTCACATCGCAGCGATTAGAAGGGTCGGTCCAGGCGGAACAGATAATCAGCAAAACCAGTCTCATGACTTACCGTCTTACGTATCGGCGGGTGCGTGCGAGTGACATTCAGAACACGGTCAGTCCCGACCAGATTCCATTGCTCTCCCAACCCACCCGGGTTGCGATTCCCAACTTCAGTTACATCCGCAACAAGCGCGACAACGATCTCGAGACCACAAAAGGAAACTACACCACGGTTGACGGCGGTGTAGCGGACAGCCACTTTGGCTCGGAGACTGATTTCGGACGGTTGCTGATCCAGAATTCCACTTACTATTCCATTGGCAGGAAGCGGAACTCAGATCAGAAATTTGTGCTGGCGCGCTCTACCCGGATCGGAATTGAAACTCCGTTTGGCAATACATTTATGCCTCAGCCAGGCGCGAAGTGCGACGAGCCGCAGCCGGGACAACCGGCGTGCCTTCCCCTGGCCGAGCGTTTTTTCGCCGGCGGCGGAAATTCACTGCGCGGGTTCGGATTGAACCAGGCCGGTCCCCGTGATCCGGTGACGGGCTTCCCCCTCGGCGGCACGGCACTGATTATTAACAGCATCGAGCTCCGCATGCCTCCGCCGACCCTGCCTTTCTTCCAGAACAACATCAGTTTTGTGATCTTCCACGATGCCGGGAATGTGTTTACCAACGGACACGACCTTACCCGCAGCCTGCTGCGCTGGTCGCAAAAGAATCCGCAGGTTTGTCTGCAGCCGGCGACCGCGGAGCAGTGCGACTACAATTACATTTCACATGCCATCGGTATCGGAGTGCGCTACAAGACGCCGGTCGGGCCGGTGCGCTTCGATTTCGGATACAATTTGAATCCGCCCGCGTTCCCGGGCCAGACGGTAGTCAATGACCAGACTGTCTTCGACCCCAAGCACGCGAGTCATTTCAATGTTTTCTTCAGCATTGGGCAGACTTTCTGATGGTACCTAGACTTCTCAGCTTCGCCGGCATGTTGCTATTTCTGGCGACCACCCTCTCGGCCGGCGCCGGGGAAGTGATCGACCGCATCGTGGCCACGGTGAATGGCCACGTTATTCTTTTGAGTGATTGGGAAGATTCGCTGCGCTACGAAGCTTTCAGCAGCGGCCGGCCGCTGGATCGAATGACGCCGGACGACCGCAAGTCGGCTCTGGATCACCTGATCGATCAGGAATTACTGCGAGAACAACTCAAAGATTCGGATGTTCTGCACCCGTCTTCCGAAGATGTGGCCGGGCGAGTGGCGGAGATTCGCAAGCAGTTTCCTGAAGCTGAAACGGAGCTGGGCTGGCGGAAACTTCTCGACCGCTACCGGCTGAGCGAGGAAAATCTCAAGAACCGGGTGGCAGCGCAACTCGACCTGATGCGGCTGGTAGACGCGCGGCTGCGGCCTTCAGTCACGGTGGATTCCAAGAGCATCGAAAGCTACTACAGCGAAGAGCTGTTGCCGCAACTCCGCCAATCCGGCGGACAGAACGTTCCCCTGGCGGATGTCACCGCAAAAATCAAGGAACTGCTTACCCAGAAGAAAATCAGCCAGCTCCTGACCGCGTGGCTGCAGGACCTGCGGGCGGGAAGCGCGATTCGTGCCGAGCTGGCGGCCGGGGCCGGAGGCCGTAGCCAATGACGGAAACCGGCGCGAAGCCGGGGCGGCGCCGGATCTGGAAATATCTATTGTGGCTGGGGCTGGCGGGTGCGGCGGCGCTGGCCGGCATTGGCTGGTTCAGCACTACTGAGTCCTTCCGTACCCTGGTACGCCAGCGCTTGATCGCCACCCTCGAACGCATGACGGGCGGGCGAGTCGAGCTGGGCAGCATCCACGTCGTTCCATTTCACTTTCAGCTGGAGGTCCGCGATCTCACTATCCACGGCCGGGAGCAGCCGGGAGAAGTGCCGTACGCCCACGTGGACAGCCTGATGGCGCAGATTAAGATTCTGTCGCTGGCGCGTACCGAGCTGGGCCTCAACTATGTAGTGCTCGACCACCCCGTCATCCACATCATTCTCTACGCCGACGGTACGACCAACCAGCCGGAACCGATCGTGAAGCAGGTGTCGCAGGAACGGCCGGTGGAGCGGCTTTTTGCGCTTTCCACCAGCCGTCTTGAAGTGCGCCGCGGCGAGTTGATCTGGGGTGACCGGAGAATACCGCTTGATTTTGCGGTGCGGGACGTCTCGGCCGACATGAGCTACTCGCTCTTTCACCGCCGCTATGAAGGAAATCTTCTGCTGGGGAAAGCTGACACTGCTTTCGATGGTTACCGCCCTGTTGCCTGGACCGCTGAAGCACATTTCAGCCTGGGGCAGAACCAGATCCTCTTGCGATCTTTGAAGGCGACCTCGGGGCGCTCGCACCTGCAGGCCAAGGGGACGGCGACGGATTTCAGCCAGCCCAAGATGGACGCGGACTATGACCTCAGTCTCGATCTGGCAGAGGCGGCTGCGATTGCAAGACGTCCTGAGATCCAGCGCGGTGCCATCCAACTGACAGGGCACGGTTCCTGGTCGGCCCAGGATTTCTCGGCTATTGGCAAGACTATCTTGTCCAATCTCGATTGGAAGAACGCTCCTGTCGGAGTGCACAACGCAGCCCTGAGTGCGCAATACCGCCTCGGTCCGAAGCGATTGTCGCTCTCCCAGATCGAGGGCCGCGTGCTGGGGGGAAGCGTCACTGGTGACGCCGAGGTCACGAACTGGCTCAACCCGCAGCCTACGAGCAAGAACGCGAAGGAAAAAAGACCGGACACGCAGATTGGCGTCGTGCACCTTCGGTTCAAGGATTTATCTGCGGCGGAGATTGCGGCCGCAGTGTCTACCCCGTCGCGTCCGTTTCAACGAATCAAACCTGCGGGACTAGCCAGCGGAAGCGTGGAGGCGAGCTGGAAGGACGCGATCCGCAATATGGAAGCCCGGTTCATAGGGGATGTTGTGCCCCCGGCCAATTCTGCGCACGCTCAATTTCCGCTTACGGCGCATGCTCAGGGTGTATACCGGCCCGGACCTGGCGATTTGGAACTGGCGGAGCTTACCGCTTCCACGCGCGCCACGCAGATTCACGCTTCCGGCACACTCTCGTCCAGCGCAGCGCTCAAACTCTCGGTTACGACTACCGATCTTGGCGAATGGCAGCCGGTTTTCGAGGCGGCGGGATATGCCGGACAGATTCCCGTTAAGCTGAAAGGGCACGCCTCGTTTACCGGCAGCGCCACGGGGAAGCTTTCCCAGATTGCCATTGCCGGACATTTGCAATCGCAGGATTTCGAGACGCTCATTCCAGCTACATCGCACACCCCCGAAAAGACACTCAATTGGAACGCGCTCCAAGCGGACATGCAACTGTCGCCTTCCGTTTTCGCCGTGCGCAACGGCACCCTGAGCCGCGATCCGGATTCGGTCCGGTTTAATTTCCACGTGCAACTCAACCAGCGGCAGTTCAGCGATACCAGCCCGGTGCGGGCGCACCTGGATACCGAGAATGCGGATTTGCTTGGCATCCTGGCGCTGGCAGGGTACTCGTACCCGATCACCGGGACAGTAGACCTGCACCTGCAAGTGGCGGGAACGCGAGCTGCGCCGCAGGCACAGGGCCACGTCCTGTTGCGCAATGGCAGTCTTTACGGCGAACCGGTTGAGCGCTTCAGTTCGGACCTGAATTTCAACGGCGAGGAAGCTGAACTGCAGAACATACAGCTGACCCATTACGAATCGAAGGTCACCGGCGGCGCCACTTACAACACGTCGACTCACGCTTTTGGTTTCAACCTTACGGGCGACAATTTTGATCTGACCCGCATATCCGTGCTGCAAGGCGGCCGCATCGCTGTGACCGGCCGCGCGGATTTCATCGCAAGCGGCTCCGGCACACTGGAACAGCCGACTCTTAACGCCGCCATTCATCTCCACGACCTTACCTTCGACCAGGACCGCGCGGGAGAGTTCACCATTAACGCGGTCTCCCAGGGAGCGGAGCTGCGAATTACGGGGCAATCCCAGTTCGAGCAGGCGGATGTCAAGGTGGATGGCAACGTTCATCTGCGCGAGGACTGGCCCGCGGACGTTTACTTCCGCTTCCATCAGTTCGAGCTGGATCCAATATTCAAAACCTACCTGCGCGGAGCGGTGACTGGGCATTCCCGGGCGGATGGCGAAGTGCGCATGGTGGGTCCGTTGCGCCGGCCGCGCGAACTGCAATTCAGCGCCAACCTCGACAACCTGGACGCGGATGTCGAAGACGTAAAGATCAAGAACCAGGGACCGATCCGTTTTTCCGTTGCCAACCAGACCTTGCAGATTGACCAATTCCATCTGGTGGGCCAAGACACTGACATTTCTGCCAACGGCAAGGTGCATTTGACTGGCGACCGCGAGCTGGATCTGCGGGCCCAGGGCCGAGTCAATCTGAAATTGATTGAGAGCTTCAATCCCGATTTCACCTCTTCCGGCGTGGTCTCGGTCGACCTCGCAGTGGCAGGCCCATTCGCCAAGCCTGTCTTGCAGGGCCGGGTGCAGGTGGCCAGTGGCGCCATTGCTTATATCGATCTGCCCAGCGCGCTGAGCGATATCAACGGTTCACTCGTATTCAATCAAGACCGGCTGCAGATTGAGAGTCTCACGGCACATACGGGCGGCGGCCTGGTCACGTTTGGCGGTTATGCGACCGCCTACAACGGTAAGTTCAACTTCGATCTTTCGGTGAAAGGGCAGGATGTGCGGCTCCGCTATCCACCCGGCGTCAGCGCCATGGCCAACGCCGATCTGCATTTTGTGGGCAGTTCCGCCGCATCGACATTGAACGGAGAAATCATCGTTACCAAGCTGGCCATGACGCCGGGCTTCGACTTCGGTGGCTACCTCGAGCGCTCGCAGAGCTCTGCGGTGACGCCGACCAACCGGCTTCTGAACCGCATTCGGCTCGATGTTCATATTGCCACCACGCCCGAATTGCAGATGCAGACGGCCAGTGTGCGGCTCTCCGGCGACGCCGATTTGCATCTCCGGGGCACCGCCGCGAAGCCCGCCATCCTGGGGCGAGCCGATGTTATCGAGGGCGAAGTGCAATTCAACGGGACCAAGTATCGTCTGGAGCGCGGCGATATTACTTTCATCAACCCCGTCACCACAACGCCCGTGCTTGATTTGCAGGCCACCACCCGGGTGCAGGACTACGACATTACGCTCAATCTGAACGGGCCGATTGACCGCCCCAGCGTGACTTACCGCTCGGAGCCTCCGCTGCCCACGTCCGACATCATCGGACTGCTGGCGTTTGGGCAAACCTCGGAGGAATCGGCACAGTTGAACCAGTCCCAGTCGGCTTTTAACTCAGAGACGTCGAATGCCATACTCAGCGCGGCATTGAACGCGACGGTCAGCAACCGGGTGCAAAAACTGTTTGGGGTCAGCCGGATCAAGATCGATCCCCAGGGTTTCACCACCGAAACCTCATCCACTCAGAGCGGGCCGGCGGTGACCATCGAGCAGCAGGTGAAAAATAATCTGACGCTTACGTACACCACGAACGTGGCCGGGGCGTCGCAGCAGTACATCCAGGTGGAGTACAACATTACGCGCAGCGTTTCAGTCGTGGCGTTGCGGGACCAAAACGGTGTGGTCAGCTTTGATGTGCGGGTGCGCCAGCGGAAGAAGTAGGGTCGCTTGGTTTGGCGGTGGTTGGTTGTTCGGTTGGTGTGGCCGCGGGCGACTCGCCCGCGAGTTCAGGCCTGGACTGACATCTGTTGTCGTCTGTGACTGTTTGATCACCTTCACGTGTGCCATTGCCAGCAGTGGGGGGCGGGTCGCCCGCGACCACACAAATCCAGGTACATTGGGAGTATTCTGGAGCGGCCGTGACCGCCGAACTCCATCCCGATCGTTTTGTGGCCGAGCGGCAGCAGATGGTGGAGGCCCAACTCCGTCGCCGGGGCATCCGCGACCAGCGTTTGCTGAGTGCAATGGCCTGCGTCCCACGCCATGAGTTCGTGGAGGCGCGGTACCGTAGTCAGGCTTACGAAGATCATCCTCTTCCCATTGATGCCGGGCAGACCATTTCGCAGCCCTACATCGTCGCCCTCATGCTGGAACTTCTACAGCTGGACTCCAAATCGAAAGTGCTTGAGATCGGGACTGGCTCGGGATATCAGGCCGCGGTTTTGAGCAAACTTGCCGGGCAGGTTTACACCGTGGAACGCCATCCGGAGCTGGCGCGTCAAGCGGCCGACACTTTGTCCCGGCTCGGGTTGGGCAACGTCAGCGTGGTCACAGGCGACGGGAGCAGGGGGCTGGCGGAACATGCTCCGTTCGACGCCATTGTGGTTTCGGCTGCGGCCGCGCAGATTCCTCCTGCGCTGTTTGAACAGTTAGGTGAAGGCGGGCGCATGATTATCCCTGTGGGTCTGCCGGAGGCGCAGGAGTTGCAGTTGGTGCGGAAGCAGGCGGGGAAGGCGGTGATTAGTCTGGGGGAGGGCTGCCGGTTTGTGCCTTTGATTAGCGGTGCAGGCTGAGTTGACTTTCAAAATCAAATTCAACATCAAAGGCGGCGGACAGGAGTGTCCGCCCCACACTTGCTTTACAATTCTCTTGTGCCACTGCTACGGAATCTGCGCGTTACTTTGGAAATGATCAAGTGGGAGCATTCTATTTTTGCTCTCCCTTTCGCTTTGTGCGGAGCCATGCTGGCGGCGAACGGACTGCCTGGGGGGCAGCAGTTGCTCTGGATCGTTGTTGCGATGGTTTCAGCACGCTCCGCTGCCATGGCCTTCAACCGGCTGGCCGACGCTTCGATTGATGCTGCCAATCCTCGTACCCAGACCCGCGCCTTGCCTGCGGGGACTTTGACTCCCGGGTTTGTAGCAACCTTCGTATTTGTCTCCTGCGCAATATTTGTCCTGGCGGCGTCCCGGCTGACGCATCTGGCGTTACTGCTTTCCCCGGTGGCGCTTGCCGTGGTGTTGCTTTATTCCTACACCAAGCGGTTCACTCGCTGGTCGCACCTGGTGCTGGGCCTGGCGCTGGGGATTGCGCCATCCGCGGCCTGGATCGCGGTGCGCGGATCATTTGATCCTCGTATTCTTTTGCTGACCGTGGCAGTTACGTTCTGGGTGGGCGGCTTCGACGTGCTTTATGCCTGCCAGGACTACGAATTCGACCGGCAGGCGGGATTGCATTCCATTCCTCGGTACTTCGGTATCGGGCGCGCACTTTGGATCGCGCGATTGTTTCATGTGCTCATGCTGGTCCTGCTGATGGGGCTGGTGGCGGCCTTTGGGCTGGGCAAGCTCGCGGTTACCGGAGTGGTTGTGGTGGCATTGCTCTTGGCCTATGAGCACTTGTTGATCTCTCCTCGCGACCTCTCCAAATTGAATGCCGCGTTTTTTACGATGAATGGCGTGATTTCGGTGGTGTTTTTCATCTTTATTGCCGGGGATTTGTTGCTGAGGAAATAGTTGAGCCGACGGACGGCTGGCTGGTGGTCTAGGCGCCGAGGGCGGGACGCCCTCCGGACAGCCGGCGGGACGCCGGCGCTACTTTCCCGGCATGCGGGAAGATACTCCCTTGGCGTGCGTCGACTGTCGCTTCCTACGCGCCCTCCTGTATCATCAATGGTGATGTCCACTTTGCATTCATTTGAGACTGAGGACGCCCGTCTCGGGCCGGTACACCGCAAGGTTGTGGCCGGCGAGCGGCTGAACGCCGATGACGCTCTCGCCCTCTATCGCACGGGCGACATTCTGGCGGTGGGTTGGATGGCGAACTACGTCCGCGAACGCATGCATGGCGACAAGACATATTTCAACGTCAACCGCCACTTAAATCCCACGAATGTTTGCGTTGCCGCCTGCCGACTGTGTGCCTTTGGGCGCAAGAAAGATACCCCGGGCGCCTACACCATGGCGCTGGAAGAGGCTTTCGAGACTGCCGCTACCGGTTATACCGAGGCCGTCACGGAATTCCATATCGTCGGTGGATTGCATCCTGATCTTCCATTTCAGTATTTTCTCGACCTGGTTTCCGGGCTCAAGCAGCGTTTTCCGCAAGTCCATCTGAAGGCCTTCACCATGGTCGAGGTGGCGTATCTCTCCAAGCGGGCCAAGCTTTCGATTCGGGAAACGCTGGAACAGCTAAAAGCTGCGGGAGTGGATTCTTTGCCGGGTGGAGGCGCAGAGATCTTTGCCGACCGGGTACGGCATATTATCTGTGACCACAAGATTGATGGCGACCAATGGCTGGATACGGCGAAGCTGGCGCATCAGATTGGGCTGAAGTCGAATGCGACGATGCTATACGGTCACGTGGAAAACGATGAAGACCGGGTCGACCATCTGATTAAGCTTCGTGCGCTGCAAGACGAAACGCACGGCTTCCAGACTTTTATTCCGCTCGCGTTCCATCCTGACAACACGCCGTTACAGCATTTGCCCAAGACCAGCGGGATGCTTGACATCAAGCAGATCGCGGTCAGCCGGCTGGTGCTGGACAACTTTGCTCACATCAAAGCGTACTGGCAGATGATGACTCCGAAGATCGCGCAGATTGCGTTGCGCTTTGGCGCCGACGATATTGACGGCACCGTCATCGAAGAGAAGATCTATCACGACGCCGGCGCTACCACTCCGCAAGGCATGCGTCGCCAGGATCTGGTTCGCCTGATTCGAGAGGCGGGCAGGGAACCGGTGGAGCGCGATACCTTGTACCGTCCGGTCACGCGGACTGAGACGTCGGTCACCGTTGCGGTGTAGCTTCTCTTCGTCAGTTGTCGATCCTGACGCGAAGCGAAGGACCTGTGTATTCGTGGATACCAGCTAGCTCACCCTGGCAAATCTCGAGGCTGTCACAAAGCACAAACGCGCGAATGCACCCCACAGTCGACGTCGCCGATGCCCTCATCGCGGCAAAAATCACAGGTCCTTCGCTTCGCTCAGGAATGACAGAATTTTCGATGTTCGCGCGCTTTTGCTCGCGGGTGTAGAATCCAATCAGTAAGGACGACAAAGCTTCACGGGACCCGCTACCCGTGCTCTGAGGCTTGGCATGAATGTCCACATCAGCTATAAGCTGCGCAAGACGCCCGATCTCGAAAAAGAAATCAACCACCTGGTCGAAAAACTGCGCAAGAGGCTGCAGGTTTTTCGCCCTGAACTGCTGCACCTGAAGGGCGTGGTGGAGCAGAGTTCTCCGCGCGAAGGCACAACTGTGTCGCTGAACCTGCGGCTGCCTTCGGGCCAACTGGCGGCCCAGCGCTCGGCGCAAACGCCGGTGGTGGCGATCAAGAATGCTTTTGACGATTTGTTGCAGCAGACCACCCGCCATAAAGACCTGCTGCGCAGTTCTCACAAATGGACGCGACGCCGCTCGAACAAATCTCGCGTGGAAGCTCAGGTCCCGTTTGAGCAAACCCTGGCGTCGATCCAGCCATCTACAGTCTCGGCCGAGGACATACGTTGCTACGTAAACGTGAATCTCTCACGCCTGGAACGGTTCGTCGAGCGCGAGCTATATTTTCGGGAGGCGGCGGAACAGATGATCCCCGATGCCGTCACCAAGGACGAGGTGATTGACGAAGTCATTGCCGGGGCGCTGGGCGATGGCGGCGATAAGCCTGACAAGATGGCGCTCGAATCGTGGTTGTACCGCCTGGCGATCCACGCGATCGGTGATCTTCTGGCCGGCAGCTCGGACAATGTCGTGTCCGTCCATCTCGAGGAGTCGGCGCGAATGCCGAACGTGCGGGCAAGTGACGAGCCCGAGCTTCAGTTCCATCAGCCCGATGAAACGCTCACCAAGGAAAGCGTGATTGCTGACCGGCGGGTAGCAACGCCTGAGGATATCGCCTCTTCGGACGAGATGGACATGCTGGTGCAATCGGCTCTTGCGGCCGCCAAGCCGCGCGACCGCGAAGTATTTATTCTGCACACAATCGAAGGATTCTCGGTGGCGGAGATTGCGGCCATTACCGATCGCAGGCCGGAGTCCATCAATGCCTCAATCCTCGCGGCCCGGGAACACTTGCGGCGGTCGCCGCCGATCGGCAGTCGCTTTCAAAGCAGAATGCTCCGGAGCACCGGGGCTGACTGATTTCGAGGACAGCCGTTTCCACGGCCTTCTGTTTTGGCGTACGCATTTCCGTACAACCAGGAGCGTTGAATGATTACCCGCGAAGAAATCCGGGAGCTGGCGGAGTTTCAAGGCGACGGAGCGGATCGCGCGATCAGTTTCTATTTTCAGCCCCTGCCACCAAACAACCGATCGCATCGCGATCAGGTGATTCTGGTCAAGGATCTGGTACACCAGGCCCTGCGCGAGGCGGAGAAGACGGGACGGAACGGGAAGGCCCGGACTGACCTGCAAAAGATCCTCGACCTGGCGGGAGACTGGCAGGGAAGCCGGACACGGGCCAAGGCAGTGTTTGCCTGCGGCAGCAAAAGTATCTGGCGCGAGTTCGACCTTCCGCCACAGTTGGCAAAGACTCAACTGTTCGTCAACCGGCGCTTTCATTTGAAGGAACTCGCGGTCCTGCTGGATCGACAGCCGCGACTGTGGGTTGCCTTTGTGGATCGGCACCGGGCTCGCTTCTTCGATCTGCATCTCGACGAGGTCAAGGAGCAGGAGGCCCTTTTCCGGCCTCTACCCCGCCGCGGCCGCGGCGATGGATTTGCCGGGTACGATGCCGGCCACGCCGAACGCAGCGTAAATGATGAAGTGCTGCATCATTTCAAAAATGTGGCGGAATTGCTCAAACTGGCGCTGGAACGAAGGGCATTTGACCGGCTCGTGATTGGATGTCAGGAAACCCACTGGCACGACTTTGAGCCCCAGCTTCATCCTTACGTCAAGAGCCGGCTGCTGGGTCGCTTCTCCGCCGAAGTGGGCAGTGCCACCGAAAAGCAAGTGCGAGTACAAGGCGAACGCATGGTGAGAGAAGCGCTGGCCCAACAACGGCAGGAGCAACTGAAAGATGTCCTCGACCAGGCGCGGAGCAATGGGCGCGGGGTGACTGGGCTGCGCCGGGTATTGCGTTCTCTCGAAATGGGGGAAGTACAGGTATTGCTGATGGCGGAGAATTATTCCGCGCACGCAGTGGAGTGCACCAGCTGCGGTCACCTGGATGCCCACATGGTGCAATACTGTCCGGTCTGCGGCCGGAGCACGCAGGAACTGGAAGATGTGTGCGATGCCATTGTCCCAGCTGCCATCCGGCGCGATGTGGAACTGGTGTATGTGAAGGATGAACCGGAGTTCGACCGGGTCGGAGGCATTGCCGCCTTGTTACGCTTTCGCGCCGACCAGAAAAAGGGCGGAATCGCCGTCGCATCCTAGCGCGCTCGGGTCGGCCTCCGAAGGCTCCCCACACAACTTCATTCCGCCACGGATTTACGCGGATCTTCACGGATCGGATCAAGGGAAAGGAATCCGTAAAGAGCTGCGAAATCCGTGGCCTGCTTTTTGGCCGCTTTGGCGTGCTATCCTTTCCGGTTTCTTGGAGCTTTCCCGACCTGTGGAGGATCAACCGATGGCCCTTTCTCGCCGTGCTTTTCTCACTACTGCCGTGGCAGGAGCCGCCTCTCTGAGTCTGGAGGGCGAAGAGCAGAAGAAGACCGCCTCGAGTAAAGCAAATGCCGCAGCGGTAGCGGGCAAGCCCCCGATTATTGTCTGCGCCGGTAACGGATACAACTATCTCGACGATGCCTTTGCCTTCCTGAAAAGCGGCGGCGACACACTCGACGCAGCATTGAAGGTTGTAAAAGGTCCGGAAGATGATCCCAACGAGGACAGCGTCGGATTGGGTGGCCTGCCCAATGAAGAAGGCGTTGTGGAACTCGATTCCTGCTGCATGCACGGTCCCACGCGGCGGGCCGGGTCGGTGGGAGGCGTGCGGAACATCAAGAACGTTTCCCTGGTGGCCCAGGCTGTGATGGAGCACACCGGTCACGTGATGTTGGTGGGAGAGGGCGCTGAGCGCTTTGCCGTGGCCCGGGGATTTCCCCGCGAAAACTTACTCACTGAGCACTCCCGCAAAATCTGGTTGCTGTGGAAGGAAACTCATTCCGACTGGTGGGGGCCGGGGTTGGCCAGTCCCGAATGGCACAAGCGGCTGGCGCCGCCGCCACACGCCGACGAGTTTCAGCGCCAGATCGAGCGCATGAAGCAGCTGGCTGCCGACATCGGGATCGAACCCGAGCAGCGCATGGTCGCCATCCGCAAAGTTTTGTTTCCGCCCACCGGCACCATCCATTGTTCAGCGCTAAATGAAAAGGGCGAGATTTCGGGCACCACCACCACTAGCGGTTTGGCGTGGAAGCTGCCCGGACGCTGCGGCGATTCGCCCGTCATCGGGGCCGGCTGCTATACCGACCAGGATGTGGGATCGGCGGGTGCTACCGGCAGCGGAGAAGAAAATATCAAAGTCGCGGGAGCGCACACCATCGTGGAAAATATGCGCCACGGAATGTCGCCACTCGACGCCGGCATGGATGCGCTAAAACGCATTGTGCGCAATTACAACGGCGATATGAACCGCCTCCGCTTTGTCGACATGGTGTATTACGTTTTGCGCAAAGACGGCGCGTATGCCGGGGTCTCGCTATGGGATGGCTACGAGCCCGACAAGCCGCATCAGATCGCCGTGCATGATGGGACAAGGCGGGCGGAGAAGACCGTCAGCCTGTTCTCCGGCGTTTCGCAGGAATGGCCGCCAGTGCTGGAGTAGGACTGCTTTTCAATCACACGAATATCGTGTACACTGTTATCGTGAGAAACATTACCCTGAGCGCAGACGAAAACCTTATCGAGCAAGCGCGGCTGGTGGCGAGAGCACAACATAAGACATTGAATGCCGCTTTTCGGGAATGGCTCGAACAGTACGCAGCGCAAGCTGGAGGTGGGGCGGCTGTGGATGCTCTTATGCGACGCCTCCGCCACGTGCGTTCGTCAGGACCCTATACCAGGGATGAGATGAATGAGCGGTAGATTCTTCCTCGATACAAACATTTTTGCCTACGCCTTTGACGCCAAATCGCCTGCCAAAGCTCGTCGAGCGGCGCAATTGATCCGGCAAGCGGCAGATACTGGGAACGGCGTGGTTAGCTACCAGGTGGTGCAGGAATTCTTTAATCTTGCTTTCCGCCGCTTCCAGCACCCCATGAACCTGGCCGAAGCGGAACAATATTTAATTACCGTATTCCGTCCTCTGCTGGCAGTCCATTCGTCGCCCGCGCTCTTTGTCGAGGCTATGCGAATAGCGGGCAGATACCGCTTGTCCTGGTACGACTGCATTATCATGGCTGCCGCTTTGCAGAGCCAATGCGGCGTCCTCTATAGCGAAGATCTGCAACACGGCCAAGAGATCGAAGGGGTGCTGATCGAGAATCCTTTTCTGTAAGCCATTGGGAAGATCCTCTAGACGAACCTCACCTTCACGTCGGGACCCTTCTCCAGGTGGATGCTGTCGATGAACCGCACTTTCCCGGTGCGTAGGGTCAGGATCACTGAGGATGTCCGCGTGCCCTCGCCGAAGAAGCGTACGCCCTTCATCAACGATCCGTCGGTGACGCCGGTGGCGGCGAAGATGAGTTGCTTGCCCGGCGCAAGATCTTCGGCTTCGTAAATCTTCTTCTTGTCCTTGATGCCCATGCGGGCGATGCGCTCTTCGAGCTCAGGCTTGTCAATCACCAGGCGTCCGAGCATGTACCCGTTCAGGCAGCGAATGGCTGCGGCTGTGATGACACCCTCCGGGGCGCCGCCTGAGCCCATGACCGCGTGCACCCCGGTCCCGATAACGGCGGCTGCGATTCCGGCGGACAAATCGCCATCGCCGATCAGCCTGATCCTGGCCCCTGCCTTGCGAATGTCGGCAATCAGCTTCTCATGCCGCGGCCGGTCGAGCACGATGACCACCAGATCCTCAACGTCACGGTGCATGCGTTTCGCAATATTTTTCAGATTGTCTATGACCGGGGCATCGAGATCCACGGCGCCTTTGCAGGAGGGACCGACCACGATCTTTTCCATGTAGCAGTCGGGAGCATTGAGCAGCCCGCCGCTTTCGGAAGCGGCCAAGACCGTGATGGCGCCCGGCGCCCCGGTAGCGCACAGGTTCGTGCCTTCCAGGGGATCGACGGCAATATCAACTTCTGGAACTTCAGTGCCGTCGGGAAACTCGGCGCCAACTTTCTCGCCGATGTAGAGCATGGGCGCCTCGTCGCGTTCACCTTCGCCAATCACGATGGTGCCACGCATGGGAATCGAATCCATGGTTTTACGCATGGCTTCGGTCGCCACCTGATCGGACAACTTGCGTTCCCCCTGGCCCATGGTATGAGCCGACGCAATGGCAGCAGTTTCCACCACCCGCAGAAATCTTGAAGCCAGGTCGCTTTCAATATTCCGGCCGAACGTTCTTGCCTTGGCTTCGGACTTAACCACAGTCGTCATGAGGGCCCTCGCAATCGATCAAAGTTGTACTCGAGCACGGTCAAAGAATATAACGCCGATGGACGGGAAAGGGAAAGTTACGAGTGGGGATAGTAAGCCTTACGTCTCGTTCTGCAGGAGTTTCACGATGTCAGTTCTGTTCGCAAGCTTTGCCTTATCGACTGGGGTCTCGCCCAACTGGTTTTTCACGTGAGGGGATGCTCCATGGTCAAGAAGGAACTTGATCGCTTCCACATTGGCCTGGCCGACCGCTTCGTGCAAAGGGGTATTGCCGAGCTCCCCGGACGCGTTGACATGTGCCCCCGCCTCAACTAAGGCCTCGATTTCCTCCATTTTCCCACGAGCGCAGGCGACGCCAAGTGGGCGCTCACCGAAGTTGCCAGCCTGGTTCACGTCCTCAAGCAAAATCTCGCAAAACGCTGGTAGGTCTTCTTCCCTGTAGCGGCGCAAGACGTCGGCAGCGGTGAGGCGATTGTAGCGATTCTCTGGGCTCATTCTTAAAACTCGTCGCCCTGTCTCTTTTCCGAGCGAGTACTAGAAAGCGTCGATGCCCGTGACGCTTTGCCCGATGATGAGGGTGTGAATGTCGTGAGTGCCTTCGTAGGTTTTTACCGACTCCAGGTTGGCCATGTGACGGAAGATCGGGTACTCGTCGGCAATGCCGTTGGCGCCCAGGATGTCGCGGGCCATGCGGGCGCATTCCAGCGCCATCCAGACGTTGTTTCGTTTGGACATGGAGATATGTTGTGGACCGGCTTTATCTTTATCTTTGAGGCGGCCGACTTGCAACGCCAGTAGCTGTGCCTTGGTGATTTCAGAAATCATCCAGGTGAGTTTCTCCTGAACCAGTTGGTGCGAGGCGATAGGCTGATCGTGGAACTGCTTGCGAAACAGCGAATATTGCAGGGCGCAGTCGTAACAGGCCATGGCAGCGCCGATTGCGCCCCAGCCAATGCCGTAGCGAGCCTGGCTCAGGCACATGAGCGGAGACTTCAAGCCGCCCGTTTTTGGCAGCAGATTCGATTCCGGGATGTGCACGTCCTGCAGGGAGAGACTGGAAGTGACTGACGCACGCAGCGACCATTTGCCGTGAACGTCTTCGGCGCGGAAGCCGGGGCGATCGGTCTCGACCAGAAAGCCGCGAATCTTGTTGTCTTCGTCTTCTGCCTTGGCCCAAATAATTGCGATGTCGGCGATGGAGCCCGAGGTGATCCACATCTTTTCGCCGTTGAGGACATATTCTTTGCCCGACTTTTTGGCGCGCGTTCGCATGCCGCCGGGGTTGGAGCCGAAGTCTGGTTCTGTCAGGCCGAAGCAGCCGATTTTTTCACCGGTCTGCATGAGCGGGAGCCAGGTCTGTTTCTGCTCGTCGCTGCCGAAGGCGTAGATGGGATACATGGCCAGCGAAGAGTGCACGCTGACGAAGGAGCGAACGCCGCTGTCGCCGCGTTCCAGTTCCTGCATGACCAGTCCGTATTCGACATTCGACATCCCGGCGCAGCCGTAGCCTTTGAGGCTGGCGCCGTAGAGGCCCAGGTCTGCCATGGGCTTTACCAGCTCTTTTGGGAAGCGGCCGGCGCGGTTGCACTCCTCGATGATGGGGATGAGGTTGTCCTCGATAAACTTGCGAGTAGTGTCGCGGACCAGACGTTCTTCGTCCGTGAGCAAAGAGTCGAATTCGAGGAAATCAACTCCCCGGAACTTGATGGCCATCAGCTTCTCATTTCTGTTTCTTCGCCGGTTTCGTATATCGAACTGTGCCGCGAACTTTGCCGGGAACCAGGGGCAGGCACTCAGGGAGTGGAAACTCTTGAAGGTAACAAAGGGTGCGGGGGCAGTCAAACCCGGTACGGATGGTACGGATGGTATGTTGTTGCAACCAGAAAATGTCGTATTAACTGCAACGAGACTTTGTCACCCCTCGTCGATTAAGTAACGGCCGCTAAAGCGGGGCGGCCGGAGAGGTTGTAGATGCGCGGTGTTTTTCTTTTCTGCGCCGAAGTCAGGATCTGGGGACGGCGCTCAGCGTGTTCTTCCAGCGGCAGGGGCAGCGCCAGCAGCAGGGTATCTCCGCGATAGGCGTGGAGCCTGCCGTCGAGGTGATGCGCGAGTTCGACGGTTTCTCCGGCGTAACCGCGATGGCCGGGGAGAGGCGGCAGGGCGATAGATCGGGCGCCCAGAGTGATGGTGTGATCGGCGGCGACGACGCGTTGATAGTGCAAGCTGAGGCAGCGGGAGAGATCGAAGCGGCGCGGCAGGCAGCGGAAGTCGCGGACCGATTGGGCGGCGGGACGGGCGAAGCGTTGGTTGTAGTCGGCGCAGAAGCGGGCGAGCACGGCGTTGGCCTGGGACAAAGAGGCGGCGCGGGCGAGGCGAAGTTCGCTGACCAGGCGGTCCTGACAAGTGCGCCAGGCACGCTCGATACGACCTTTGGCTTGGGGAGAGTAGGCGGGGATTTGCTCGATGCCGAGTTCCTCGAGCGCACGGCCAAGCTGGGTAGGAGCTTGTTTTCCGGCGAGTTGTTCGGCGCGGGTCCAGTGCGGATCGTTACGCTGGAAGATGCTGTGACGGTCGCGATAGAGGCTGAGCGGAACGCCGTGGGGGGTGATCATGGCATCGAGGGCGCGGAGATAGCCGACGGTATTTTCGGGTTCGAGTTGGAAGTGAGCGGCCAGGATCTGGCTGGTGGCGTCGTCCTGAAAGCCGATGAGGGTGAGCGTGGGGCCACGGCCTTCGAGCCAGTCATGACGGCTGGCATCGGTGAGCGCCATCATGCCGAAACGCGGGCGGGGCGGGCGGCGCGAGCGATATTGGCGCGGCCGGCGCTTCTGCGGAGAGGCTAGTTTGGCGGCACGCAGGATGCGGCGCACGGTCTCGCGGCTGACCGCGAGGTTGTGTTCGGCGCGAAGTTTTTCGGCCAGATGGGAATCGTTGAAGCCCTGGTACTTGCCCCGGCCAAGGTCAAGATCAACGGCTTCTGGGGAACAGACAAAGCCCAAGGCATGGAGCGTCCGCGATTGCCGTGCTGCACCCAGCCGATGGAGTCGGGCCGATAGCGACGCTTCAGCCGCTGCACCTGTCGTTCGCTCAGCTGCAGCAGACGGGAGGCTTCGCGTACGCTCAGCCTCCCGTCCGCTGCATTCTCAATCACTTTCACCCGTTGGAACTCTTTCTGACTCATCGTCACCATCCCTGTAGGGTGACAAAGTCTCGTTGCACTTAGGGGGTGACATTATCTTGGAGCATCTACACCCGGTACGGATGGTACCGGTTCAATTTGAATTTTCTCCATGTCCCGAGCGGGCAGCGGATCGTCCCCAATAGGCCAGACCGATTCAGACCCAGCGACCAACCTGGGCGGGTTGAAGACAGTTTTTACAAACTTTTTGCAAGTTGCGGACGCGCTTGTGGCAGGGGGCATCTAAGCTTTTGTACGGGCGACTTCCGGACTTGTAAGGGACGCTTCGTTCCAGGCTGTCGCAAACCGGAGCTTAGCGGAATCGATGGGGCCCGGGTTGGGGGGTGTTTCAAGCTGGACGCCCCGGCTTAAGTAAGTTGCACTGCGGCCTGAAGACGGGCACAATACAGCGGTTTGCAGGACTGCAAATTGAAGACGCACAAGGCACCAATACGGCGATTGGCTCTGTCCGGCTTTGTCTGCGTCATAACCTTGATTGGCTCCGGAGTCGCGGCCGATGTGCCTGCTGCGCACCCCTCTCTGGATCAGGGATTCCGTCTGCTCTACAACCTTGATTTTGATCAGGGGCACCAGGTGTTTCTTTCCTGGCAGCGCGAGCATCCTCAGGATCCGGTCGGACCCACGGCCGAGGCGGCGGGAATACTCTTCTCGGAATTTCACCGGCTGGGAGTTTTGGAAGGCCAGTTTTACGAGAACGACAAGAAGTTTTTGAACCGCGACCAGAAGGAACCGGACGCGGGAGTCCGTGACCGCTTTAACGCAGCCTTGACCCGCGCCCAAAACCTGGCGAGCGCTCGTTTGGCGGCCAATGCCAAGGACCGCGATGCGCTGTTTGCCATGACGCTTTCGTCGGGACTGCAGGCTGACTACGCGGCGATGATTGAGAAGAAGAATATGTCGTCCTTGCATTACACCCGCGAGGCCAACGACTGGGCGGACCAGCTTTTGGCAGTGGATCCGAAATGTTATGACGCCCGGGTGGCTACCGGGTTCAGCAAGTACATTATCGGCAGCATGGCGGCGCCGGTGCGGTGGGTGTTGCGCCTGGGCGGGGTCTCAGGGGACAAGAAGCAGGGAATCGTAGAGTTGCAGATGACTGCGGACCACGGCCAGTATCTGGGACCGTTTGCGCGCATATTGCTGGCGATTGCGTATGTCCGCGACAAGGATACGGTCCGGGCCCGGGAGTTGTTGGCAAGCCTGCGCGACGAGTTTCCCAAGAATACTTTGTTCACGACCGAGATTGCGCGGCTGGATGCGGGGCACTAAAGATCGATGTCATCCTGAGCGGAGTAGTGGTTTCGCGCAGCGAACCACTGCGCAGTCGAAGGACCCCTATAAGCTGCACGCCTGTGCTAGTAGAGTTCCGCTCCGCCAATAAAGCAACTTTCGCCGCGCTCCTAGGGGTCCTTCGACTCCACAAACCGATTCGCGAACGAATCGGTTTATTCCGCTCAGGATGACAGTGCCTAAGAGTCCCCAAAAGCTTTCTTCGCGCGTCGTTGCAGTTGGCGGCGCGCGCTGGTTCACCGGAAATTCACCCGGTTGTAACACTCCTGTAACATTCGCGGCGTAGAACTGCCCCATCAGACTAATAAGGAGGAACCATCGCGTGATTCGCCGCATTGCTCTCTTGTGTGTTGTTCTGGCTGCGCCCGCATTCGGTCAGACGACCGTGAATGGGGCCGGCGCTACCTTCCCTAATCCGATGTACCAGAAGTGGTTCAGCGAATACCACAAGGCCCATCCGGATATTCAGTTTAACTACCAATCCATCGGCAGCGGCGGCGGCATTCGTCAGGTGCTCGCGCAGACCGTGGATTTCGGCGCCAGTGATGGTCCCATGACGGACGAGCAACTCTCCCAGGCCAAGACCAAGATCCTCCACATTCCGACGGTGATGGGAGCCGTGGTTCCGGCCTACAACGTTCCCGGAGTTAGTACAGAACTGAAGTTCACCCCAGAGGCACTGGCGGGAATTTTCATGGGCAAGATCACTACCTGGAATGATCCTGCGATCGCCAAGGCGAATCCTGGTGTCAGCCTGCCCAATCAGACCATCATCGTCGTCCATCGCTCGGATGGCAGCGGCACCACCTACATTTTCACTGATTACCTTTCCAAAGTGAGTTCGGAGTGGGCGAATGGCCCGGGGAAGGGAACTTCCGTGAAGTGGCCGGTGGGACTGGGCGGCAAAGGCAACGAAGGTGTTGCCGGAATGATTCGACAGATGCAGGGTGGGATCGGCTACATCGAACTCATCTATGCGGTCCAAAACAAGATTGACTACGGCCTGGTGAAGAACGCCTCCGGAACTTTCGTGAAGGCTTCTCTGGAGAGCGTGACTGCTGCGGCCGCGTCGGTCAAAAGCATGCCTGCGGATTTCCGCGTATCCATTACCAATGCTCCGGGGAAGGACGCCTATCCCATCTCCAGCTTTACCTGGCTTCTGATTCCGGAAAAGTCCAAGGAAGCGGCCAAGGGCAAGATCCTTGCCGATTTCCTCACCTGGATGGTTGACGACGGCCAGAAAATGACCGCCGAACTGACCTACGCGCCCTTGCCGGGCAATGTAGCGGAAAAGGTGAAAGGCGCCATCAAGTCAGTGCAGTAGGGGCATCTGCTGCTAAGCAAGAGCGATTTAATCGGGGACGGGTTCTCAAGCCCGTCCCTTAGTCGTTACAGTCTCTGCTGAGATTCGATGAAGATGCCCGGCGTCCAGTCCATCTGTCTACTGTTCTATACTGACTTTGATGAAACGCATCCTGTCGAGCGCGGCCCTGCTGTTGATTCTGTCATTTTCTTCCCATCTTTACGCCGCGGAGAAGCAATACCAACCTGGCCAGATTGTTACGGTGGAGAAGAAATTCCACGAACGAGTGTTGTACTACCTGGTGAACACGCCAATCACCCAGGATGATCCATACTACGAAGTCACTTTGCGTTTGGGAAATCTGGTGCTGTTGTCGGAGTTCACGCCGCGGCACGCTGCCGACGATCTGCCGGACGGATGGACAGATAACGCAAAGGTGCAGATCAAAGTTGCAGACAAGCATCATGTGTGGGTGAAGCGGGACGGCGGAATGGAACTGCAGTTGTTGCTGGTGAAGAGCTTGCCCGCAACCGCATCGGCAACCGATCCTGAACCCGCACCGGTCAAGAAGTAAGCCGGAACTTTTGTTTTGGCCTCAATCTGTGTCTGCCAAAGGTCTTTGATTTCTGTTTCTGCGTACCTGCTGAATCATGGCTCGCCTTGCGTTAGACAATCCGGCTTATTACATCAATCGGGAAGCATCCTGGTTGGCCTTCAACCGACGCGTGCTCGAGGAAGCGCAGGATGAAACCAATCCGCTGCTCGAACGGTTGAAATTTCTTGCCATCTCGGCCAGCAATCTGGATGAGTTTTTCGAAGTGCGCGTGGCCGGACTGGTGCAGCAGATTGAAGATGGCTACACCGAAGCAGGACCCGATGGTCTCACGCTGGTGGAGGAGCGCGATGTCGTCTCCCGCGAGACCCATGAGTTTGTGGATGACCAGTATCGCTGTTGGAATGACAAGTTGCGGCCGGCGCTTTCCGAGCATGGGATCCGCGTTCTGGGCCTACACGAACTGGATGCAAAAGCCCGCGACTTCATTGAAGAGTATTGCGAGAAGGAGCTCGACCTGCTGCTTACGCCGGTCACGGTGGACCCGGCGCATCCCTTTCCCCGAGTCATCAATAAAGCGTTGTGCGTGGCTTTTCTTCTGCGGCGACGCCGGCGGTCGGCGCTCACCTACACTGGCGTAGTCACAGTGCCGCGTGCCTTGCCGCGGCTCGTCCGGCTGCCCTCGGAGGGAACTGACGACTTCATTTTTCTGGCCGACCTGGTCGCATTCCATGCCTCACGCATGTATCACGGCTACGATATCGTTTCTTCGGCGGCGTTCCGGGTCACGCGCAACAGCAATCTGTACCTGGCGGAGGAGGAATCGCGCAACCTGCTGGAGTCGGTCCGCACCGAACTGCACAACCGCCGCAAAGGCGATGCGGTACGGCTGGAGATTGAGGCTGACGCCGATCCCGAGATCATCGAACGCCTGCGCACCAACTTTGAGCTGGAGCCGTGGCAGGTATTTTCCGTCAACGGGCCGGTGAATCTCTCACGCTTGTTCAACATCTACGAGCAGACAGGTCACCCGGAGATCAAATTCAGGCCGTTTTCTCCTCGCGAGCTCCGGCTAACCGCGAAATCGCAGGACCTGTTCGAGGAACTGCGCCGCCACGATATTCTGCTGCATCACCCTTTCGATTCCTACGACGCCGTGGTGTCGTTCATTGAGGCTGCGGCCCAGGATTCACGGGTGCTTTCGATCAAGCAGACCCTTTACCGGACTAACGAGCACTCGCTGATTGTCCCCGCCTTAATTTCGGCGGCGGAAAAGAAAGAAGTAACCGCGGTTGTCGAGCTGAAAGCGCGCTTCGACGAAGATACCAATATCCGCTGGGCCCGCGATCTCGAAGATGCCGGAGTGCAGGTCTTTCACGGTCTGGTCGGGCTGAAGACACACTGCAAACTCTCCCTGCTGGTGCGCCACGACTCCGACGGCGTGACTCGCCGTTACGCTCACCTGGGAACTGGAAATTACAACGCGAACACGGCGCGCATTTACACCGATTTGAGCTTGCTCACGGCCGACGCGGAGATCACCGCTGCCGTGCATGACGTTTTCAGTTTTCTTACCGCATACGCCGAGCATCCCAACTACGAGCCCTTGCTGGTTGCGCCGCTGGACCTGGCGGAACGGTGCCTCGGGTTGATCGAACGTGAGGCCGAACATGCGCGTCACGGACGCCCGTCGCGCATCATTGCCAAGATGAACGCCTTGCTGGACAAGAACATCATCATGGCGCTGTATCGCGCTTCGCAGGCGGGAGTTGAGATTGACTTGATCGTTCGCGGCATGTGCGCACTGCGTCCCGGGGTGCGCGGGGTAAGCGACCGCATACGGGTGCACAGTGTCGTCGGCCGCTTTCTCGAACACAGCCGCATTTTCCATTTCTGCAATGCAGGCCAGGAAGAGGTTTATCTCGCCAGCGCGGACTGGATGCCGCGCAATCTCTACGAACGCGTTGAAGTGATGTTTCCGCTGAAAGATGCGATGGCCCGCGAGCGTGTGCGTCATGAAATCCTGGATGCCTACCTGGTGGACAACGTAAAGTCCCGCGTGCTGCTGAAAGACGGCGTCTACGTGCGCAGCTGGCAGGCGGAGGGAAAACGCAAGCCGCCAGCAGGAGCCGCGGCTTTCAGTGCGCAGGACTTTCTGCTGGGCGTGGCGGAAGGCAGACAGGCGGTGGAAGCGATGCCCGTGCCCGGGCCTCGCAAGGCGCGTCGAGTTTTGATGAGGTAAGCCAAAATGATTCTCTACTTCCTGCGTCATGCCAGTGCCGGTGAACCTGTAAGCAATCCCAAGAAAGATGAAAAACGCGCGCTCGACGAAACCGGGATCGAGCAGTGCGGTTACGTGGGACGCGCCCTGGCTGCGTTGGACGCACAAGTGGACATTATTATTTCGAGCCCTTTGAAGCGCGCGGCCCAGACCGCTTCGCTCGTAGGCAATGAGATGGGTCACGAGGGCAAGCTGCAATTGGAAGATGCGCTGCGGCCCACGGCTACGTTCGCGGATTTCCGCAAGATGCTCGACAAGTACGCGAAACACGACGCTGTCATGGTGGTGGGCCACAACCCGAGCTTGAGTGAATTCCTGGGCCGGGCCATCAGTCAAGGCGGCTGCGAAGCGGCCATTGACCTCAAGAAGGGCGCGGTCGCGCGAGCGGAAGTGAATCGCAATGCCGGGTCGCTGACCTGGTGCCTCACGCCCAAGATTCTGCGTACGCTCTACACCGCCGCGGCCGAAAGCTCGCGGCCGAAAACTTCACGGAAGTAGTCTTTCTCTTTTTCGACAGCCCACAATTCCAGGTCTACGGTGGCACGTGGCTTGGCACGCAGCGTGAGTCTGACCTCCCGCCGGGTCAGCCGCACACGGGCGCCGCGTACCGCGCCGCTGCGTCCAAGATTGAGGGCGCGCGCGAGTCGCAGCAAGAGTAACGCCTTGCGCACGAGTTCGCGGTCGGCCGGCGGCAGGATTTTCATGAACGTGTCTCCGGGCGCCGGCCGTGACTTGCCGAGGTAACGTGCGGTGGCCGCAATGATTCGCCGTTGCTCCGGCGTGTAACCCAGGATTTCCGAGTGCGCGATGATGTAGTAGGCGTGGCGGTGTCTCCCGTTGCGATTGACGTAGTCGCCCACTTCGTAAAGCATCGCCGCCGCCGAAATCCATTCCTCATATTCGGGGGGCAAGTGGTGCAGCGACTTCAAAGCCTTGAACAAGTACATCGCGAAGTGCCGGACCTGCAGGGCATGGTTCAGGTCCACGCGATAGTGAGCTACAGCGGCAAGGATAGAATCCCAGCGCTCAGACTCGATGTGCTTGCCGGAGCGGGTGCTGCGGTCGTATTCGGCGGCCATCTGCGCCAGTAGTCCATCCCGCAATCCCAGCGGGGAATAGCGGAAGCCCGGCAACTGGCAGCGTTCGAGAAGTTCGGCATAGACCACGGCGCCGGCGACTACGATTTCAGCGCGCCGCGGGCCAACTCCGGAGAGTTTTTTGCGTTCCGCGATGGGCAGACGCGACAGCATTTTGGCGATAGGTCGCATTTGGGTGCGCGAGACCGCGGTGGCGCGGGTGCCTTTCGTCTTGTACAACCCATGACAGACCGCGGCCAGAGAAGCTGCCGTGCCTGAGGTGGCGATTACGATTTTCGGCCGCGACCTCGCTATGCGGTCGGCAATCCGCCCAATTTCTCTTTCTACAAAACCGCGAAGCCGCCGCAACTCCGCCTTGCGGGGCGGATCGTGCGTCAGGAATTCATTGGTCAGGCGCACCGCGCCCAGCGGCAGACTCACCGTGTCGCGGATGTGGCCTTTGCTGGAAACGGTCAGCTCACAACTGCCGCCGCCGAGGTCGACCATGAGTGTGTTGGCGGCGCTAATGCGGAGACTCGAAACCAGGCCGAGGTGGATCAGGCGCGCCTCCTCCAATCCAGAAATGACTTCGACTTTCCACCCGGTAGCCGAGCGCACCCACTCCAGAAAAGCACGCGAGTTCCGCGCGTCGCGCAAGGCGCTGGTAGCCACGGCGCGAACCATTTCGGCGCCTTCGTCCTGTACCGCGCGATGGAAGCGCCGCAGCGCCTTGACGGTATCGTCTATGGCGTCGGGCGAGAGAAACCCGTTGCGGAAAACGCTGTCGCCCAGTCGAGTGACCTGGCGGTCTTCATGAATTTCAATCAGCCGCCGCCCGGAGAGGCGGGAGATTTTCAGGCGGACAGAGTTCGATCCGATATCGACCGCGGCTAGAGTCGGCATGCGCGGGAAATAGTGTAACTCCTGCGCTGGGGATTTTGGGCGAGCTTAACGCGGGATTTTGAATGGATCTAAAACCAGTATTCCGAGCTGCTTGAAGTCTTTCTCGTTCCGGGTGGCGACGGTCAAGTGGTGAATACGGGCGGTGGCGGCGATCATAACGTCTTCGAGAAGACGCTCCGCCTTGCCTTCCATGAGACGCGCCCATTCGCGGAAACATCGTGCGTCCATGGGTAAGACCTGGAAAGACTCTGCCAGTTGGTCGACCCAGAGCTCGATCTCGGCCGCTTTCGCCGAGTTCTGGCGGCGGGTGAGTTCGACACCGGTTTGCAGCTCCCCGATGGTTACCGCCGAGAGATAAATTTGGTCCTCCTGCAGTCCCTTTATCCAGGAGAGCACCGCGCCGTGGGGTTTTGGCTTTCGCAGTTCTGATACGACGTTGGTGTCGAGCAGATAGCGGTTCAACTGAAGTCCATGGGTGAGCGCCGCTGGATCCTGCGCCGTTGCGGAACAAGGTTTTGGACCCGGGGGGTGGCATCAAGAAGAAGCGCCTTCAGGCTTGGCCGGGATGATTCCTGCAGACGGCGCCATTCGTCGAAGGAGACTAATACCGCCGATGCAATTCCACGCCGGGTGACGACCTGGGGACCGTTCTTGAGGGTGGTATTCAGCAATTCGCTGAACCGGGCTTTTGCGTCCTGCAGCTGCCACTCGCTCATTCTAGTTCCTCGTTTCGATTATATGACTAGTTAAATGACTAGTCAATACGAAGGAATTAGGACTAAGCACTTAACCGCAAAGGACGCAGAGAACGACTCGGATCTCACCATGCCCCGGGGACGGGTCCTCTCCAGACCCGGTTTGTTATCCTACGCGGATGCCGCGCGCCTTCCTGATTGACACTGACGTAGCTTCCGACGACGCTGTAGCTCTCATCATGGCCCTGCGCGCTCGTGATGTGAATGTAGTCGCCATCACGACCGTGGCGGGGAATGTGGAAGTCGAACAGGCGACTTGCAACGCCCTGTATACAGCGGAACTCTGTGGAGCTCGGGTCCCGGTCTTTGCCGGCGCCGAAAAGCCGCTGAAGCGCGTCCATCAGAGTGCAACCTGGTTTCACGGCCATGACGGACTGGGAGATCACGGCTATCCGGAGCCGCGCCAAAAGCCCGAGAAGCTGCACGCCATCGACGCGATCGTCGATGCCATTCAGGCCAACCCTGGGCTCGTCGTAGTTACGCTCGGGCCACTCACCAATCTTGCGCTCGCTCTAGCGCGCAAACCCGCTCTTGCAGCCCAGGTCGGTCGTTGCGTGGTGATGGGAGGCGCCCCCTGCTGTGAGGGCAATGTGACGCCGGCGGCCGAGTACAACATCTGGGTTGATCCCGAGGCCGCGCGGATCGTTATGCTCAGCGGCCTGCCTGTGGAGGTGGTGGGCTGGCAAACCTGCCGGGGGGATGCCGTGCTGAACCAGGCCGACATCACGCGCGTTCTGGGATTCGACAGCCCGGTGGCGCGATTTGCGGTCGAGTGCAACAGCCGGGCGCGCGAGGCCTACAAGGAACAGACTGGAGAGGATGGCATCTCGCTGCCGGACCCTGTGGCAATGAGCGTTGCGCTTGATCCGACGATTGGAAAGGAGTGGAGTGAACACTTCGTGGATGTGGAAATCCACAGCGAGTTGACGCGAGGGATGACGGTTGTGGATCGTCTCAATGTTGCGGCGGATGAGCGCAATCAGGCGGTCTGGGCTGATTTGCTGCGAAAGGGAAGGAAGGCGAAAATCTGCTGGACGATCGACAACCGGCGGTGGAAGGAAGCGCTGTTTGCCGCGTTGCAGTAAGTCCCTGTCATCCTGAGCGGAGAAACCCGCTTCTCTCGCGAAGCGGGTTGCGCAGTCGAAGGACCCTTACCGCTTCACTTCACTTAACGCGAAGTCAAAAATTAGATTGCGGGCGTTCGATGCGCTGATAGGGGTCCTTCGACTGCGTCTTCCATTCGCGTGCGAATGGAAGACTCCGCTCAGGATGACAGGTTAGTTGGAGTTTAGAGCATTCCGCCTGTTTCGATCTCGAGGATGGCTAAGGCCCTCTCCAGCTTACTTACGGCCTGTCCAATTTCAGGATGTTCACCAATCTTTTCCTGCAAAGCCTTCAGCAGGCGGTGGGCTCCGGCGACATGTTCGGCGGCTTGGCGTGGATCGGAGCCTGGTTTCTGGTCTTCGGATTCCATGTCAGTTTACCTCTGTTCGTATTTTAGTCCCGACGCCCGAATCAGTGTATGTCGTGCGCGATCCACTGGGCGTTCTTCAAATCGAAACACCGAATGCAGAGGCGATTCGGGCGCCGCTGGCAACTAGCTTTTCGATGTCCTCCACCGATTGAATCCCTCCCCGGGCCCCGGCTGCGGTGCAATTCAGGGCGGCCGCTGCGCAGGCGAAGTCAAGCTGACGGGATAGTGGCCAGTCCTGCAGCA
The DNA here is from genome assembly GCA_963813645.1 of Terriglobia bacterium. Lineage (GTDB taxonomy): Bacteria > Acidobacteriota > Terriglobia > Terriglobales > Acidobacteriaceae > JAIQFF01. Next base: position 65,150 of record CAWEZS010000030.1, on the reverse strand, counting down.
GCCCGTAAATAAATCCGGCGTGGAAGATGTCGCCGGCGCCGGTAGTGTCCAACGTTTTCACCTGGAATGCAGGGGCATAGTAAAAGCGTGAGCCGTCCCAGGCCATCACGCCCTCATGGCCGAGGGTTGCGGCGGTAAGGCGGCAGCCATAGCGATCACGGACTGCGGGAAGGGACTGCCGTAAGTTGTGGTCGCCCGTAAGTCGTCCTGGAATATCCCGGCTGGTAATCAGGTAGTCGATCTTTCCCAATAACGTTTCTACCCCAGCGTAGAGGTCGTCCAAGTCGGCGATCACGGGAACACCGGCCTCACGGGCCCAGCCGGCGGCGAGAGCTGCGGCAGCAGTATCGTGGCCATCGACGTGAAGAGCGCGAGCGTTGACGATCCACTCGGGCTGGAGTTCTTCCGGTTGCAGGGTCAACCGGTTGTCGCGCTTCCACAGAACGGTGCGCTCGCCGGCGTCATCCACCAGAATGACGGCTTGCTGGCTAGCGCATCCCGGGGCGGTCACGAGATGGGTCTCGACCCCGAGGTGCGCAAACTCTGCGCGGTGAATGGCGGCGGCGCTGTCGTCGCCGATCTTGCCGACATAGCGGGTGCGCAAACCCCACTGCTGGCAGGCGGCGACGGCGGATGCGACCTGTCCGCCAGGAAGGATGTCAGCCGAACGGAATTCGACCTTGGATCCCAGCACGGGATAGTGCGGAAGACGAATCAGCGTGTCAGTAGCATTCAATCCGACACCGACCAGGTCAACTTTGGGGAATGGATTCACGATGGGTTCAGTTGAAGCGAGTGGTCCGCCAAAGCGTGATGCCGCACACCAGAAGCAGAGTCACCGTCGCGGTGATCAACAGCAGTGCCGGCCCCCAATGGAAAGACAGGCGCGGGGCGCGCGCCAACATGGCAAAAAAGATGAAGATGCCGGTGGCGACTGCGACCAGAATCCAATCCCACAGCGTACGCGGCGGACGGGCTTCTCCTGCCATCTGCATTCCCTGCATGCGGGCCTCGACGTAGTCCGCAGAGATGTTGTAGCGCCGGGATTCGCGTTGCGACGCCTCCTGCCAATGAGCCTGCTCCTTTCCGGCCGCGGACGAAAAGGCAATGGCTGCGACTCCCAACATCATCAGTAGCGAGCCTCCAATAACCTGGATATACGTGGAAGTGCCGCTGCCGTGCAGTTCGCCAAAAACGAAGACGCCCCACAGCAATCCCCAGAGCTGATTGGAATTGGACAGAGGAATACCGCGGCTGATGCCGACGTATTTCGCGGCGTATTGCTGAAAGACATCGCCGATCACCCAGATGAAGCCGCCCAGCATGAGCCAGAACAGTACATCCCGCGCGCTGGTCAATTCTTGCCAGAGCGGAACCAGTCCGAGATATCCGATAGCGAGGGCGGACATCATTCCCAGCTCTCCGAAGGTGAAGAACGTGACGAAGGAGAGTGGGTTCATCCCGGACAAGTAGGCTTTGCGGTACGGGATATACATCGTTCCCCAAAGGATACCTGCGCCCAGCGCCGCCCAGACGCCACGCATGGAATGAGCCGCGGGCGCCTGGGTCGCGGAGGCCTTGGCCAGCAAGGCCGCACCTACACACATCACCAGCGCACCGCCGAGCACACCGGTCCAGCGGCGCCAGCCGGCTTGGCGCAATTCATTGAAGAAGACGAAACCCCAAAGTATGCCGAGGAGGCTGTTGGAATTCCAGAGAGGGAAGGCGATGCTCAGTCCGATGTCGCGGATGGCGAAGATCGTCATGGTGTTAGCTACGGCCCAGAGGCATCCGGCGAGAAGGGCCCAGATGATGAGGTGAGGGGCGCGGCGAAGATCCGCGCGGACGGATGATGTGCCGAGGATCAAAGCCGGTACGCTCCAGCGGGCCAGGAAGACTCCGATCACCATGATCAGCGAAATCACGATTGGGGACACGCCGATAGAGACGAGTTTTGTCGGCGCCTCGGCGGCCCCGAGCCAGGCGCCAGCGGCGAACCCGGAAAGAACACCCAGGACCTGCAGCTTCCGCGGTCGCGACCCCTTCAGCGCAGCAGCTTCATTCGTGGGCGTCACAGCAGATTGCATGTTCGGTGGACCTTAGTGAACGGATTCCAGGAGAAGCAGGCCACCGATCAAAACCGCAACCGGGACCCAGAAGTGTACGTCGGTCAGGACGCTGGTCAGCCAGTGGTGTCGCGGTTCGCGATTGTCGATCGGTTGCATCTTCCTCGAAAGCTGGCCGCGGGATGAGCCGTATGATTATAGCGGGTGCTCTCCAGTCACAGGCACGTGGGAGGGTTGAGTAGCAGTGCAGGTTGCGCAAGGCCACCCACGGCTTGTCATTCCGACGCCGGCTCTATCGGCGAGGAATCTGCTGGCTGCCAGCGGCGAAACAGCAGATTCCTCGCGCGTCAAAGCCGCGCTTCGGAATGACAAATCTTTGGAAATCTAGAGCTCCGCTGGCATTCGGGTCGTGCAGAAGGCCGTTGGAGCTGTGCTCGACTGGACAAATGAGACATCTGTCCTACGTTCGTGGTGGCGTTTTGAGGTAAGAAATCACGAACAGAGTGGCGAGCAGCAAGTCGACGCAGCCGAACAACAGATCCGACGAGTGCATGCGATTTTGCGCGACCAGAATCACGACAGCGATGCCGTAGCTGAATTTTTCAAAGACGGAGGGAATCATCAGTGGGCGGTAGCGCGCCGGGTCGGTGGCGATTACGAAAAATGCGAGTTGCCAGGCCAGTGCGGCTCCGATAAATCCATAGAAGAATGCCGGGTGGGTGATGGGCGGGGGATCTCCTTGGCCGATCAGGTTGAACATGAAATAGAGCGGGATCAGGGTCAGCAGACCCCAGATGCCGGCGATTCGGAAGACGACTTTGGCAAATTTCATGGCAGCTCCGATTGCGCGTTCGTTCGCTGGTTGAAATACAAAATCAAAGGCGGCGGACAGGAGTGTCCGTCCCACACCTTATTCGTAGCGCAGCGCTTCGATCGGGTCCAGGCGAGAGGCGCGGAAGGCAGGCACCATGCCGCTGACCAGTCCCACGGCGGCGAGGATCAGGGTAGCTGCGATCAACGTTCCCGGGGCAATGATAAGGCTGATGTCGCCGGCCTCGCCATTTTTGGCGAAGGCGCTATAAAGAGTCAAGCGGCCGACCGAAAGTGCGACCGCGTACGCCAGGATGATTCCCAGCACTCCACCGATGAAGGTGATGGTCAGGGCTTCGGCAAGGAATTGCAGGAGAATGTATCGGCGACGGGCGCCAAGCGCTTTCTGCACCCCAATCTCGCGGGTACGCTGGGTCACTGAAACCAGCATGATGTTCATCAGGCCAACGCCGCCGATGCCCAGGGTAAGAGTGCCAATAAAGCCCAACAGGATTTTTAAACCGATCGTGATGATTTCGAACTGGTGCGTCTGAGTCATGAGATTGAACACCAACACCGCCTGGGTGTCGCTCTGGTTGAACTTCTTCTCCACTGCCATCAGAGAGCGTACGGTCTGTTCCAGCTTTTCATACTCGGGAGTCGCGTACGAAAACCAGATGGAGTCGAGGTAGCGCGTGTCCTTCAGATCGCCCATGGTGGTGAAGGGGAGATAAAGGGTCCGGTTGATGTCGCTGTTTCCTTCCTGCATTTTTGGGCTGGCGACACCGATGACTTCGAAGCTGAGACCGTCCACGCGAATGCGTTCTCCCAGAGCGTTGCGTCCGGAAAAGAGTTTTTCCTTGGCCTCGGACCCGATCACCACCACGCGGGAGCGCTGCATCTCGTCTTCGGCGTTGTAGAAACGTCCCTGGCCCACTTTGAGGGAGCGGATGGACAACACATTCGGATAGTTGCCGGTTGCGGTAAAGGTGAATGTCCTGGTCTCGTACTGCGTGCTCGCCTGCTTGCTGGCCTCGGGCGTGATCTGGGAAATCTGCGGAAGATTGGTTTTCAGCATGTCCACATCTTCCAGTGTGAAGCGGATAGCCCTGCCCGCCTTCTGGCCGCCGGCATCGGTGGAGGTGCGGTTGGGCACGACGATCACCAGCTTGGTGCCGAAATTGGCGAAAATGTTGGCGCAGGCCTGGCCGAAGCCGTTGCCCCAGGCCAGCAGCATCACGACAGTCGCGATGCCCCAGGCCATGCCGAGCATGGTGAGCGCGGTGCGGCGGCGATTGTGCCGCATGGCCTCGTAGGCTTCCTGAAGCAGGTCACGGAACATAGATCATTGAGCAATTGGGTAATTGGGTAATTGAGTAATTTCTTATCCCTGTAGCCTGTGCGTTTTAATTGCAAAATTTACTCAATTGCCCAATTACGAAATCTGGTCTTCACTCCTGCCGGAGCGCTTCCACCGGTTGCAGCATGGCCGCTTTGCGTGCGGGATAAAGACCGGCAACGACACCCGCCAGCGCCAGGCTGCCGATCGCCAGCATGGCTGACATGGGTACCAGCTTTGGGGGGTCGAATCCGCCCACGCCCTCGATGTTGCCCAGCATAGCCATCAGGATGGCGGCCAGAGCCATTCCAAGCACTCCACTTCCTAGGGTCAGGATCAGTCCCTCCAGGAAGAACTGCAGGAGGATGCTGTGCTTGGTGGCACCCAGGGCTTTGCGAAGTCCGATCTCGCGGGTGCGCTCACTTACCGTAACCAGCATGATGTTGATCACGCCGATGGCGCCCAGGGCAAGCGTCACCATGCCCACCGTCCCCAGGAACATGTTCATGGCGTCGAAGATGGTGCCTATCATCTTGGACTGCTGGATCGTGTCCCAGCCGTCAAAGGCGTTCTCATCTCTCCAGTCGAAAGCATGGTTGCGGGCGACTATCTTGTGGACGTCTTCCTCGGCCAGCAGATGCTCATTGGTTGTCCGCGGCTGATAGTTCACGTATGAGATCGAATTCTCGTGATTCACTCCCTTGACAGGGAAGTAAGTCGCCATTACCTGGAACGGGATGTAGCTGCGAACATTCAACCAGGTATCGTTGCCGTGGCCGATATGTTCAAGGACGCCGACCACTTCGAATCTGATTCCGTTCAGCAGGACGGTCGCACCCACAGCCGGGCGCCCGGGAAAAAGATTCTTGTTCAGCTGGTCTCCGAGGACGATCACGTTGCGCTTTTGTGATTCGTCCAGGGGGTTCAACCAGCGTCCCAGCTTGACGGGAAGATAGCTAATCTCGTTCAACTGGGGCTCGGTGCCCAGGATTTCGCCATTGCCATTGGCGAATTCGCTGACCGCCCGAACGTCATCGCGCGAGATGAGAGGGGAGGACCTGCGGACGTGAACCGCTTTGCTGATGTCCAGGTAGTCCTGATAGGTAAGCAGATAGGAGCGGGCAGAGTTCATGCTGCCCGCCATGGCCGGCGCGCGCCCGGGAAAGATAAACATGATGTCCTTGCCGAACTCGGCCATCTGGCGCTTGTTGCCCGACCGGAAGCCCTCGCCCAGGCCTACCAGCAGCAGCAGGGATCCCACGCCCCAGGCGATACCGAACATGGTCAGGCAGGAGCGCAGCTTGTGTGCCCAAAGCGTGCGGAAGATCTGCGCGAAGATGTCCAGCAGCATGAGCATGATCGCTGGTCATTGTATCTTTTCCGGACAAATGTAGGCGCGAGCGCCTCGCTCGTGCGGCAGCTCCTGTGGCACCACAGCACGAGCGTGGCGCTCGCGCCACATTAATCGAACTGGATCAGCACAATTTCAGGAGTCGTGCCCAGGCGTAGGGGCGGGCCCCAGGTGCCGGCTCCGTAAGAGACATAGACGAGAAGGTTGCCCAAACGTTGCAGCCCATAGACAAACTTTCCATAGATGCGGGAGGTGATCCAGGTAAAGGGAAAGAACTGCCCGCCGTGGGTGTGGCCGGAGAGTTGCAGAGAGAAGCCTTCTTCTTCGGCGATTTGCAACCGGTCGGGAGCGTGAGTAAGCAGGATGCTGGCGTGGTCGCGGTCAACGTCCGCCCTCTGCAAGACGGACCGGAAGTGGTCGTCATTGGTGGAATCCCGGTAGTGGACGCCAACGATCTGCAGACCATCTACCGTCACTTTTTCATTATTGAGAACGCGTACGCCCGAGTGCTCGACCGCATGGAGGTACTTTGAAGAATCGGTGAACTCCTCGTGATTTCCCAAAACGAAAAATGCCCCCAGCGGAGCCGCGAGCTCCGCCCAGGGCTGGGCAAGCTCACGGACCCGCGCGACCGTTCCGTCGTACATATCGCCGGCGATAAAGACGATGTCAGGACGCAGACCGGTGAGCGTAGTGACGATGCGGCGCAGGAATGCAGGGCCGCGTACGTGGCCGAGATGTGTATCGGTGACCAGCGCGGCTACTCGTCCATGCCACGATTCAGGCAGGTTCGGCAGCGTCACATTGACTCGGCGGACGCGGGTCCAGGCAGCGTTGACGATGCCGTACAAGCTGGCCAGCAACGCGATGGCGAAGAGCGCAACCACCAGCTCTCGTGGATTGGGATGGACTCCGACAAGGCTGGCTCCAACGTAAATTGCCCAGCACAGGCAGGCGGCCAGAAAGCAGAAACTCACAGTCCCAAGCCAGACCGCGGAAATGGTGTAAAGGACGCGCACGATCACATGTGAAGAACGCCAGGCCAACAATGACGCCAGTACGAAACTGACTGAAAGCAGGGCCAGGGTTATTTGCAGGCCAGAAGTTCGGGAGGGATCAGGCGCTGCCCAGAAAAAAGTCCAGGTTCGGTACAGGAACCAGTGTGCCAGGAATAACACGGTTTGAACGACGGCGACGAAGACAGCGATTCGAGACCTCAAGGTTTTGTGTTTTCTCCAGCTTGTTAGATGAGGTTATGAGGTGATTGGATTGGGCAACTTTGAGGGGGCTCTTCCCCCAACCTGCGCAGTGTCATCCTGAGCGGAGTGGAAAGTTCGCTTCGCAAACCTTCTGCGGAGTCGAAGGACCCCTACAAGCTTTACCGCAGTCGGAAACCCTAGGGTTGCAAGCGAACGGCATGGACCGTGTCGGTCGTAGGGGTCCTTCGACTGCGTGGCTGCTTCGCGTAGCGAAGCAGCCACTCCGCTCAGGATGACTGCCTTTCTTAGGCGACGGCAGATGCCGTGGACGCTTGCCGCGACGTCTCCCGGCTTGGCGTCATGACCGAAACTGGCTTCTTGCCGGCGAGAGCGGCGCGGGTTTCGGTGAGAGTGTTTACTGCCTGACGGAATTTGGCCCGGGTGATGTTGCGCAGGGCCGACACCAGTGCTGAATCCTGGACGCCGCCGAAGAGTTTTTCTGCTTTGTCTGCCAACTGGACCCAGTCGTGCCAGTCACCGATCACGTCCTGCATGTGGTTGAGCTGACCGATCAAACGCGTGGCTTCGGCGTCCTTGCCGGCGAGTTCCGCGATGTAACGCGCGCGTTTGCCGGCGATCCTGAACTGATGCAGGGTTCTTTCGGTGACCGCACCCTGATCCACTTCCAGTTCATTCAGCTTTTGCCGGGCTAGTTTCAACGGGTCGGCGCTTGTTGAGATTTCCAGGCTAGCGGAGGCCCGCTTCAGGCGCTTGCGCACCTCGGCCACAGTCCCCTTGTCCAGGGACTTTGCCAGCTTCTTTTCCCGGCGGGCGCGGTCCTCGGCCAGCGTGCGCATGAGTTGCGACTTGCGTCCGGGTTCCTGCGGAATCTTCAAGCTGCGCAGGGCTGCGCTCTGGACATCCAGGTCGCGTACGCGTCCCGCCTTCTTGCGCAGGCGGCCCAGGAGTTTCAGCAGCTTCTTGTCATTCCCGGTGCGATGCTCCGCCAAATCCGAAAGCAACACTTCCACTCTGCGGCTCGAGGTACGGAATTTATGGACGTTTTCCGGCGCCAGCTTTTCCGCGAGCTTGGACATTTGCCGGGCCAGTTTGCGGAAAGTAGTGCGAGCGTGTTCGGGATGTGGCAGCATACGGTACAGCACCATGGGACTCGAAAACGGGTTAAACTGCGATTGGCCCAAATTGGGAAATCATTCAGTTTCGGCGGAGCCGGACTTTCCGGGTCCCTACAAGAAGCTTCCCTGAGGCAAGGCTAAACCTTTATTTTAACACTGCTGTAACACGATCATGCTACCTTGCCCGAAATGGCTAATCGAGCTCTAGGGGCACCTCGACTGACCGGTCCACAACCTGTTTCGGGACAAGCAGTTACGGCAGGCCATGAAGCCACCGTGCAATCGCTCATCACCGCCGGGGACAGTCGTCACGCGGACACCGCATTTTTCTATGCCATGCTCGCCTGCGGTTTTTCCGTCCTCGCTATAGTCGGTTTGATCGTGTACGAACTGGTTACGAAGTCGAGCCTCTCGTGGCACGCCTTCGGTTTGAAATTCTTTTTCCGCAGCGAGTGGGACCCGGTCAACGACCAGTATGGGGCACTGCCTTTTGTCTATGGCACGATTGTTTCTTCGATTCTAGCCTTGCTCATCGCAGTCCCGCTGGCCATTGGTGTCGCTGTGTACATCACCGAAATGTCGCCGCGCTGGCTGCGCGGGGCTCTGGCCTTTACCACCGAACTGCTGGCAGCGATCCCCAGCGTGATTTATGGATTGTGGGCGATTTTCGTCCTGGTGCCACTACTCCGCCAATATCTTCAGCCTTGGCTGGCAAAGTACTTCGGCTGGACCACTCTGTTCGAAGGACCGCCCTACGGCATCGGCATGCTGGCGGCAGGAATTATTCTCGCGATCATGGTGGTCCCCATCATCTCGTCGATTACACGCGAGGTCATGACTGCGGTTCCGCAACAACAGCGGGAAGCTGTTCTGGCGCTGGGAGCGACGCGCTGGGAAATGATCCGCACCGGGGTGTTGCGCAACGCGCGCGCCGGCATCATGGGGGGTATCATCCTCGGCCTGGGGCGGGCGCTGGGGGAAACCATGGCGGTCACCATGGTGATTGGCAATCGCCCAGAGATTGCAAAGTCACTCTTCGCTCCCGGCTACACCATGGCCAGCGTGATCGCGAACGAGTTCAGCGAAGCTACCGGAGATCTTTACCTGAGCGCCCTGGTCGAAGTGGGCCTGGCGCTGTTTATTGTGACGATCATCGTCAACATCGTGGCGCAGTTCCTGGTATGGACGGTAACGCGCGGTACGCCTGCGAGGGGCAATGCCTAACACAACCGCAAAGTTGATGCTCCCCGCTGATTTTGCTGATGCCCCAATCAGCGTCGTGCGGCGTGGCCTGAACGCCCTGGTTACATTTGCGGCGATCGGGGCGGTGGTGCTGGTCCTGCTTCCTCTGGCTGCGGTGTTTGGCTATCTGATCTACAAAGGGATTGGTTCGATCAACCTGGCTTTCCTGACCCAGATTCCCAAACCCCCGGGCGAGGCCGGCGGTGGCATGGCCAACGCCATTGCCGGATCCGTTTACATTCTGATGATTGCCAGCGTCTTTGGCGTTCCACTCGGAATCGGCGCGGGAATCTATCTGTCGGAATACGGCCGGGGCACTCGCTTTGGGAACGTGATCCGATTCACGGCTGACGTGCTGAACGGCGTGCCCTCGATCATCGTAGGCATTGTGGCGTATGGCCTCGTGGTGCTCAGCCAGGGACATTTTTCGGCGCTCGCCGGCGGTGTGGCTCTTGCGATCATGATGGTCCCTACGATTACCCGGACAACCGAGGAGATGCTGCTGCTGGTGCCGCAAATCGTACGCGAGGCCGCTTACGGTCTGGGCGTATCGAAGTGGCGGACCACGCTATCCATTACGCTTCGCACCGCAACCTCGGGCGTCATCACGGGCGTAATGCTGGCCTTTGCCCGGGTGGCGGGAGAGACGGCGCCGCTTCTGTTTACGGCGTTCGGCAACCAGTACTGGAACTGGAAGATGAACCAGCCCACGGCGGCCTTGTCCCTGCAGATTTTCACCTACGCAATTTCGCCCTTCGACGAATGGCATAAGCAGGCGTGGGCGGGAGCGTTGATTTTGATTATTCTGATTGTCGCTTCGGTCGGCGCTGTGCGACTTGTGGCCAGCCGCGGTATGCTCAAGGGAGCGAACTGAAACTATGGGCGTTGGAATCCAAGTCGACAAGCTGAACGCCTGGTTCGGCAAGACTCAGGCCCTGTATGACATCAACATGACCGTGGCGGCGAACCATGCCACGGCGGTGATTGGTCCGTCGGGATGTGGCAAGTCCACCTTCGTGCGTTGCTTGAACCGGATGCACGAAACCATTCCAGAAGCCCGAGCCACGGGCCGGGTGCGCATCGGCGAGATGGATGTCTACAACGGGACCTCGGCGGTGCAGATTCGCCGCCGTATCGGCATGGTCTTCCAGAAAGCCAACCCGTTTCCGACGATGTCTATTTATGACAACGTGGCTGCCGGACTGACCCTGAACGGCTTTCACGATCACAAACGGCTGGACGAAATCGTCGAGCGTTCGCTGGCCCTCTCCGCATTGTGGGACGAGGTCAAGGACACGATGAAAAAGAAATCGGGCGCCAGCCTCTCCGGCGGCCAGCAGCAGCGCCTGTGCATTGCCCGCGCCATCGCGGTCGAGCCGCAGGTGCTCTTGATGGACGAGCCCTGCTCAGCGCTTGACCCGATTTCTACGGGCAAGATCGAAGAGCTCATCTTTCAGTTGAAGGAACGGTTTACCATCGTAATCGTGACTCACAACATGCAGCAGGCTTCGCGAGTCGCGGAGTTCACTGGATTCTTTCTTCTTGGGAAATTAATCGAATTCGACAAGACAGAAAAGATTTTTACTACTCCCTCCGATAAGCGGACGGAAGACTACATTACAGGCAGGTTCGGATAATGGCGCGCACCCGTTTTCTGCAGGGACTGGACGATCTCCGGGCACGTTTGCTCCGTATGGGCGGACTGGCCGAGCAGGCCGTGGACCGCGCCTGCCAGGCATATATCGAGCGCGACCTCACGCGCTGCCGCATGGTCCTTGAAGGCGAAACTCAGATCAATATCGCAGAGCGCGAAATTGACGAACTCGCGTTCGACCTTCTGGCCATGCAGCAACCCATGGCCGTCGATCTACGCTTCATTCTCGCAGTCACCAAGATCAATGCTGACCTCGAGCGGGTAGGCGACCAGGCCGTGAATATTGCCGAGCGCGTGATGGACATGGTGGACCTGCCGAAGGCCGACCTTCCCGTGGATATCCCTCGCATGGCCGCAGCGGTTTCCGCCATGGTACGGCGCGCGCTGGAATCCTTCATCGAAGGCAAGGCTGAACTGGCACAGGCTGTCCTCGAGATGGACAACGTGGTTGACCGCATGAAGGACGAAGCCTTCATTGTGCTGGTCAAATCCATGAACGATCATCCGGAGACCACGCGTCAGGCGCTGGACGCATTGCTGGTCGCCCGCAATCTGGAGCGCGTGGCTGACCACGCCACGAACATCGCGGAAGATGTCATCTTCTGGGTGCGCGGGGCTGATGTGCGGCATAATGTAACACCGGAACAGGCTGAACATCAGGAAGTTACAGATACCCATTAAAGCAATGCTTTGAAATGATCGGGGCCACCCGAGTGGCGTTGAGCGCGCCGCATAGAGATGCCGGCAAATTCTGGCCGTGCAGAATGCAACTTCACAGTTCTACTCAATGGAGGGTCGGGCGTCCCGCCCGACTGGACGGGCGGGACGCCCGTCCTCCATACTTCACGTTCGGACCTTTCCGGAGGAATCTTTGAGGCGTCTGCCCCGTCCATTCTTTCTGTTTGCCATTTTTCTGTCTTCACTTTTCGCCCAGGATTCAGCCAAACCGCGGCAGATTCCTCTTCCCAGCAGCAAGGTCTTAAACACGCCTTCGCCGGGCAGGATTGGTGCGGTAAACGGCTTTCCCGCGAAGATCGCGCTGAGCCCGGACGGTCGCTATGCGGCACTGCTGAACGACGGTTACGGTACGCAACAGACTCAGGCGCATCAGTCGATCACCATCCTGGATCTCAGCACTAACCAGTTGAACGATTTTCCCGATGCCCGCCTCTCGGACACCGCTCATCAAACCTACTTCCTCGGCCTCGCGTTTGGCTCCGACGGCAAACATCTTTATGCCTCGATGGGGTCAATCACCGATCCCACGGGCGCGAAACCCGGCAATACCGGCAACGGGATTGCAATTTACAGATTTGAAAATGGCAAGGTGATAGCGGAAGGCTTTCTGAAAATTGCGCCACAGACCATTGCCGCCGGCAAGGAGGTCGCCTTCGGAGTCCGCAAGACCGCGGCGGGAACCGCGATTCCATATCCGGCCGGCTTGGCGGTGATGTCCGGAAAAGGGGCAGACCGGTTGTTGGTCGCGAACAATCTCTCCGATAACGTCGTGCTGCTCGACTCCAGCGATGGGCACGTTCTGCAGCAATTTGATTTGAGCACGCATGAAATGGTTCCGTCGTCTTTTCCCTATACCGTGGCCGCTACCCGCGACGGCCGCCGCGCCTGGTGCTCTCTGTGGAACTCCTCTCGCGTGGCGGAACTCGATCTGGAGAAGGGAACGCTGACCCGCTGGATTCCGCTGCTGGAGCCGAAAGATCCCATTGCTCCCGGGTCTCACCCCACCGACCTTCTGCTTAGCCCGGACGAGAGATGGCTCTACGTGGCTTTGTCGAACGCAGACGCGGTTGCAACCATCGACACGGCGTCAGGTCAGGTGATGCATCTTTCCTCCACCAACCTTCCGGGGCAGGAGCACGCCGGGACTTATCCCAGCGCCCTGGCGCAGTCATCCGACGGAAGCCGGCTGTTCGTGGCGGATGCCTCGCTGAATGCGGTTGCAGTGTTTGACACAGCGACCCTCGTAAAGCCGGCTATCGTTTTCCCGTTGCCGCAAGAGGCGCTGGGTTTCATTCCTACCGACTGGTATCCCAGTGCCCTTGCCGCGCAGGGAGAGGACTTGCTGATCGCGACCGCCAAGGGAGAAGGCAGCGGGCCCAATAGCGGGATCAGCCAGCTGAAGAACGAGCGCCGGCATCGCGAGCATCCTTACATCGCGACGTTGATGTACGGATCGCTCTCGTGTTTGAACTTTCGCAACGCGGAGAAACACTTACCGGAATTGACGCTGCGAGTCAAGGAAAGCAACCTCTTTAATTCCGATCCCGGCAAGATCACTTTCAAGAGTGGCTCAAGCCCGATTCGCCATGTGATTTATATCCTGAAAGAGAATCGCACGTACGACCAGGTCTTCGGCGACCTGAAGGTTGGCGACCGGAAAGTAGGGAACGGCGACCCCACTCTAACCCTCTACGGCGAAGACGTAACACCCAACCAGCACAAGCTGGCTCTGCAGTTCGGAGTGCTCGACAATTTTTACGACAGCGGCGAAGTTTCCGGCGATGGGCATGACTGGTCGAACGCCGCTATCACCAGCGACTACAACGAGAAGACCTGGCAAATAACCTATCGCGGCAAAGAACACCTTTACGACTACCAGGGTACGGTCGCCGATGAGTTTCCCCTGGAGCAGGGCGAATCCGATATCGACGACCCCGGCACCGGCTATCTTTGGGACAATCTCGCCAGCTATGGTTTGACGTATCGCGATTACGGCGAGTACATCGCCGGCGTGTGGTGTAAGGCCGGAAAACAGTCGGGGGGCTCGCCGAAGGAAGGTACGCCTTCTCCGTACACCACGGAGTGCGAGCGCGCGGTGGTCCGCAAAGGGGAGCCTCTGCCGCCGGATGTCGGACAGCCCCACGGGTCGCCCAGTCCGTGGCCCTGGGCAGTTCCGTTGTTGAAGCGCATGAAGCCGACCAAGGCGGCTTTACGTGATCACTACCATCCGCTCTATCCGGACTTCAATACTTCCTATCCCGACCAGCTGCGTGCCGATATTTTCCTCAATGAGTTCGACGATTTTGTTCGCGCCCGCAAGGAGGGCAAGGGCACTGAGCTTCCGGCGTTCGTGCTCCTCTATCTGCCGGATGATCACACAAACGGCACGGCGCCCGGCAAGCCGCGCCCCGTGGCATCGGTCGCCGACAATGATTTGGCGGTCGGGCGCGTGGTCGAAGCGGTGTCGCACAGTCCGTACTGGGATGACACGGCGATCTTCGTGATCGAAGACGACGCCCAGGATGGCGCCGACCACGTGGATGCGCACCGTTCGACCGCGCTCGAAATCAGTAAATATTCGCCAGGCTCGCCACGCCAACCATTCGTAGACAGCCGCTTCTACACCACGGTCAACATGATGCATACCATGGAGACCCTGCTCGGACTGCCTCCGATGAACCAGAACGATGCGTATGCACCGGTGATGGCACCGCTATTTTCGGGGACAGGTGATCAGCCGCCGTTCACGGCGGACTGGAGCAATCGAGATAATGGACTGATTTATCAGACCAATCCGGTCAAAGGTCAGGGGGCGGCAGAGTCGGCGAGGATGAATTTCTCCCGACCGGATGCGATTAATACGGCGCTACTCAATTTGGTGTTGTGGCGCGACCGCAAGGGAGAGATGCCGATGCCGGTGCCGAAGCACACGGTGTTTCCGCAGAAGAAAACTGCCGACAGGGATTGAGATGGTCGTGTGGGGACGGGTCGCAGCCTGCCCTGAGCGAAGTCGCAGGGACCCGTCCGGCCGAGCGGAGCTCGGCCCAGGACAGCCGGGGGCGGCTGTCCCTACGTGGGCATTGGTGGCTCCCAAGAAACTAGACGAGCTGCGCTCGTCCTGGACGGGTCCCTTCGTCCTTGCTCAGGGCAGGCTCCGACCCGTCCCTACACGGGCGTTCCTGGCTCCCCTAATTGGACGTTTCTACTTTGCTGCGGCATTGCCGGAATCCACGTCCGTGAATGAGAATGCCAGCGACACATTTGGATACTCTTTACCGGCAACTTCCACGTAGGGATACACGAAATAGTTGAGAGGCGGGCCGGCCTGGGCTGGGCTCAGGCGCAGATCGCGGCCCATGCTGAACTGTACCCGGTTGGCGTCGTGGGCTCCGAAGAAATAGTCGCGTTTTTCCTGGTGCTTCCACGCCTCCGAAATATCCACCGGAACCCAGCCGTGTTGCGGTTCGAAGAAATCGGACCAGCAATGATAGCCGGCGATCTCCGCCGAATGTTTGTCCGGAGGGAGGGGAAATCCAATTTCAAAGCGCGCGGGAATGCCCTGGGAACGAGCCATGGCGATGAACAGAGAATGAAAATCGGTGCAGTTGCCTTTCTTGGCGTCGCAGGCATAGAGAACGTCGCCGTGCCCCCAGCCGGTGCCGGTCTTGTCGTAACGCATGGTGGTGAAAACGTAATCGTAGATTGCCCGCGCCTTGTGGAGCGGCGTAGTTTCGCCCTCGGTTACCTTAACCGCCAGCTCTGCGGGAAGCCCGGTGATCGGCACCAGTCTGTCCGGTTGCAGATACTCCTTGTGATCGCGATCCTTGAGCTCAACCTCGGCCAGGCGCGGTCGCGCGATACCCAGGGTCAGGCGCTCATGGCGTATCACGTCATAGATGACTTCGAAGTGCAACTCGGCAGCATGCGCTTTCGAACTTTCGGCGTAATACATCTCGTTGCCGAACCTCGACTCCCGCGTTTTCTTCAGCTTCAAGTCGCCATTCGCCGAGATCACTTTCACTTCCTGAAACTCGTCTGAGTGCGCCGCTGGGAACCAGACTCGCACTCGCTCTCCGGCGGGCACGTTCTTGACTGTGAAACCGTAGTGGAAAGTGAAGTGGCGCGTGGTCTGCGCCGAGGCGAGAGACACCGTTGTCAGCAGTAGGGACAGGCAGAGTTTCCGCAGCATGGGAGAATCCTTTCGTGGTTCTAAGTAGCGCCGGCGTCCTCCGGCTGTCTCGTCGGCGTCTCGCCCACGCATCGGGTGGGCCAGCGCTACCTGGCCAAAATGTTGGGAAACGACACACGGGCGTTTTGGAGGAACGCCAGGTAAAGCCTTGCCGCCGGGGTTGCACAGGCAGGATTTTATCTTAGAACAGTGGCGTCGGTTGCGCTGCTGCACGAGCAAGGCGCTCGCGCCTACATTGGCGGCTCTCGGGTAGAATCTTTGGGTGACACCTGCGATTGAATGCCGTGACCTGCGCAAGACCTACGATGGCAAGGTCGAAGCTGTCCGCGGGCTGAATCTGGAAATACAGGCCGGCGAGTGCTTCGGTCTGCTTGGGCCCAACGGAGCAGGGAAGACCACCACCATCGAAATCCTGGAGGGGCTGCTCGCCCCCACTTCGGGGCAGGTCACCATCCTGGGCCAGACCTGGAAAGACAACGCACGCGAGTTGCGCGAGGTGATGGGCATCTCGCTGCAGGAGACCCGGCTCTCGGAGAAACTGACGGTCCTCGAGACGGTCAGGCTGTTTTCCGGTTTCTATCGCCAACCGCGGGCACCGCTTGAGGTGCTCGAACAGATGCAACTTACCGAGAAGGCCGATGCCTGGGTAGGCAAGCTTTCGGGCGGCCAGCGGCAGCGGCTAGCCGTGGCGACCGCGCTGGTGGGCAATCCTAAGATTCTTTTTCTGGACGAGCCTACAACCGGGCTCGATCCCCAAAGCCGCCGCCAGCTGTGGGACACGATTCGCGGCTTCCAGCAAGCCGGAGGCACGGTGCTGCTCACGACCCACTACATGGACGAAGCCGAGCGGTTGTGTGATCGTCTGGCGATTGTTGACCACGGCCAGATCATTGCCGAAGGCACGCCGGGGGATTTGATCGAGCGCCTGGGCGGGCATCACATGGTGGAATTCCAGGTAAGTGGCACCTCGAACGGCCATTCGGCTGACGTCTGGCGGGCGCTTCCGGGAGTCGAGTCCGTCCGGCAGGACAACGGCTTCGTTTGTCTGAATGTGCACGAGCCCCACTTGACTATCCCAGCGTTGCTGGTGGCGGTCGAGAAAGAGGGGCAGCATTTGCTGCATCTGACCACCCGCCAGGCCAGCCTGGAAGATGTGTTTGTGCGCCTCACCGGCCGCCATTTGAGGGAAGAGTGAAATGACTGTTGCCCAACAGGCCCCAACCGAGGTTCCGCCAGCTCCTCCCAAAGCGCCGCCTCGCAATGGGCGCTGGACCGGCTTCCGCTATTTGTTGACCGCGCGTCTGCTGGAACTCAAGCGGGAACCGGAAGTCATTTTCTGGGTCTTCGGATTTCCCTTGCTTCTCGCCGCCGGCCTGGGCATTGCCTTCCGCAACAAGCCCCCTGACGTAACGCCGGTTGCTATTGTGGCCGGTCCTGGCGCGGATCAGGCGGTCAGCTTGCTGCAGCGGTCTCCGCGGGGTTCGTCGATTCGCGCAACTGTAGTGTCGGAAACAGAAGCTTTGCAGGGATTCCGGCTGGGAAAATACGACTTGGTCGTCATGCCGGACGGCAAGGACGGCTTTCAGTATCGCTATGACCCCGCACGTCCGGAAAGTGTACTGTCCCGGGCAGAGGTGGACGATGCCTTGCAAAGCGCAGCGGGACGAAGGGATCCGGTGCCGACCTCGGCAGTCGCCTCCACTGAACCGGGATCGCGCTATATCGACTTCCTGATCCCGGGCCTGCTGGGAATGAACCTGATGAACTCCGGCATGTGGGGCATCGGGTTCGCGCTGGTGGATATGCGCCAGCGCAAGGTGCTTAAGCGGTTTGTCGGTACCCCCATGCGCCGCAGCGATTTCCTGCTGGCTTTGACCGCCAGCCGACTGGTTCTCATGCTGGTCGAAATCATCCTGCTGCTTGGACTGGGTGTGCTGGCTTTTCACATGCAAGTTCTGGGTTCGCTGTTCACGATCGTGCTGCTCAATACAATTGGGGCCGTATCGTTCGCGGGTCTGGGACTGCTTACGGCCAGCCGCGCCCAGAAGATCGAAAGCGTCAGCGGGCTGATGAACCTGGTGATGATGCCCATGTGGATCTTCTCTGGTGTCTTTTTTTCTTCCGAGCGTTTTCCCGCGATATTGCAGCCCATGATAAAACTGCTGCCGCTGACCGCTCTGAATGACGCCTTGCGCGCCACTATTCTGCAGGGCGCGTCGCTGGGAGCCCAGTCCGGACGCATCCTGGTGCTGCTGGCGTGGGGAGGGATCTCGTTCGTGCTTGCCCTGCGCTGGTTTCGCTGGACATAGGGCGCGACATAATCCTGCAAAATTGGGGAATGGAGGGCGGGTGTCTCGCCGTCTCTGATGGAACCGGCGAGGCGCCCGTCCTCCGCTTCCGCCCAAGGCTTGTAAACGCTTGCATTACCATGTATTTCCCGGCACACCGAGGACTGTTCCCATGTTAGTATCGAAATCAGTTCTTCAAGCAAAACTTAGGACTCGCCATAGGCGCCGAATGCAGGCTCTGAACGCGGGTTAGCCAACGGGCACGAGGGTCGGGGTAACACTTCTCGCGGACCTCGCCAACCCTCAATCGCGGGATTAATTCACGTTTTCGGCTTCTGGCCAGTAGTTCTCTCTCCGCCACTTCGCATCGGGTATGGCTTTCGTCGTGGTTGCTTGCTACATTCAGGAGCCGGCATGAAAGTACTCGAGCGGCAGATCACTTACGCGCCTTTTCTGGAGCGATTGCGTACCGCTCCGGCCCGCGTCCTCTTGCTCGACTACGATGGGACGCTGGCGCCATTTTGTGTCGATCGCACGGTGGCTTTTCCTTATCCCGAAGTTCCGCCGCTTATTGTCCGCATCATGAGGAGGGGGACCCGCGTGGTGTTGATCAGCGGGCGTCCGGTGCGGGAAATACTCTTGCTCAGCGGAATCTGTCCCCAGCCGGAAGTATGGGGAAGTCACGGCCTGGAGCGTCTCAAGGCCGATGGCCGCTACGAAGTCAGCTCGGTGCCGGCCCACAAAGATTATTTGCTGGCGGCGGAAGCCATCTTGCGGGATGCCGGCCTCGAGAGCCAGATGGAGGTCAAGCCGGGCGGAGTCGCAGTGCACTGGCGGGGGCAGGATCCGGCCAAGGCAGAGAGAATTGCCAGAGAAGTTTCCCGCATCTGGCGGCCTCTGCTGGAACGGGCCCCGTTACGCTTGCTTGAATTTGACGGCGGCCTCGAAATTCGAGTGGCCGGTCCGGGCAAAGGGGACGCGGTTAGCGCCATCTTAAGGGAGACAACGCCTGGGGCAGCGATCGCCTACCTGGGCGACGACCAGACGGACGAAGATGCATTTCGCGCGCTTAAGGGCCATGGACTGACGGCGTTAGTTCGCGCTCAGTCACGGCCAACCGCAGCCGATATCTGGCTGCAACCACCTCACGAGTTGCTCCAGTTTCTGGAGGAGTGGCTTCGCGTTTCAGGAGGTTAGGATGAACGAAATCAAGGGACGCGTGATCAACGTATCCAACCGGCTGCCGGTTCTTATCCGGAAACATGCGGGCGGCGCACGGTTGGAACGAAGTTCCGGAGGACTGGCCACAGCCCTGGAAGCGGGCTGGCGCGACCAGCCCGGAGTCTGGATTGGCTGGGCGGGGGCTACGACAGACGAACCAATTGAGCCGTTGCTGGTACGGGCGGCGCATCGCCGTTCCTATACTCTCCGGTCGGTGGCGCTTACCGAAGAAGATGTCGCAAAGTTTTATTCCGGCTTCGCCAATGAAATCATCTGGCCGCTGTTTCACGACATGCCTTCGCGCTGCAATTTTGATCCCGAATATTGGGCGACCTATCAGAGCGTGAATCGCAAGTTTGCCGCTGTGGTCGCGGAAACCGCGCAGGCAGACGATCTTGTCTGGGTCCACGACTATCACCTCATGTTGACGGCGGCGTCCGTGGGGGAGATGGGAACGCGCGCGCGTATGGGATTTTTCCTGCATATCCCTTTTCCATCTCCTGATGTATTTGAGAAGCTTCCCTGGAAGAAGCCAATTCTGGAGTCGTTGCTGGAATTCGACGTGATCGGGTTTCAGGGTGATCGCGACCGCTCAAATTTCGTGAGCTGTCTCGAACGCCTGCTCCCCGGGGTTGCTGTCGAGGGCGGCGTCCCGCATCTGCTGGTCGGTCTCGGAGAACGGCGATCGGTGGTCGGCACGTTTCCGATTGGCATTGATTTTGACGCCTTTGAGCGCGACGCGCAGCGTCCGGCGATCGCAGCCCATGCGGCGGAAATCAGAAAACGCGTCGCCGATGACGTACTGGTTCTGGGCGTAGACCGGCTGGACTACACCAAAGGGATTCCCGAGCGGCTCAAATCGTTCCGGCTTCTGCTGCGCCGCTTTCCGGAGATGCGTGGTCACATCACGCTGGTACAGGTGGTCGTGCCCAGCCGCGAGGAAATTCCCAACTACAAGCATCTGCGACGGGAAGTGGAACTGCTGGTCAGCCAGATCAACGGCGAGTATACGGAGCCAGGATGGGTGCCGGTCCATTACATCCACCGCAATCTGGGGCGGGAGGAACTGCTGGCCTACTACCGTGCGGCCGACATCGGCCTGGTCACGCCGCTCAAGGACGGCATGAATCTGGTCGCCAAGGAATTCTGCGCGGCACAGATTGATGAACGGGGCGTGCTGATCGTCAGCGAGTTTGCGGGCGCGGGATCGGAATTGCGCAGCGGGGCCATCATCGTCAACCCCAACGATTTCGCCGAAGTCGCCCAGGCCTTGTACGATGCCGCCCACATGACGGCCGACGAAAAACGCAGCCGCATGCGGCTGCTGCGCCAGATCGTGAAAGACCATAACGTACATCGCTGGATCCGTTCGTTCCTGGAGGCCATTCCTGCACTCGATCAGGTAAAAGGGGGTTCGGGCAGCGATTCCTGGCCGGAGCCCAGCGGAGCGACTGTCGGATCAAGCTTCGCATCACCTTTTGGATCCGCGGTCCGGGTGGATCAAAAGATGCCAGGGGTGGCGCTGTTGGCCTCAGGTATCCCGCCTGGCCGGCGGTCGCGATACTCTATGAAAGAAGCCAAACTGCGGCTCATAGGGGCTGCCGCGGGCGAAGACTAAAGATTTCGGTTGAGAGAAGTGTGCGAAAGCGCATTCTCGTGGAAGGCACTTTCCAATCACGAAAACTTCAGGACTTCCTTCTTCAGATTGCGCAGCTTTTCCAGAGCCACCTTGAGTGCCTGCCGTTCAGCTAAGCCGTCGGAACTCTGCATGAGGATCTCGCGTCGTGCAAGGATTGTGGATTCGGCGACCTCGATGCGTTTGAAAAGAGCTTTGCGGTCAGTTTCCTGCAGGGCGGATTCGTATTCCACTTGCCACTGCGGGAAGCCGCTTTCTTGAGTCGACGATGAATGCTTACGGGACGCCATGCGCTTTCTCCTGACCCCGCCAACCTGACAGGTCCAATAGGGGCAATCGTAAAAAGAGAATGTCGCCGCGTCTGCACGGTGGCATACACTCGCGTGGCTCTGTGGAGGGCCGTCCTCCACAACCCGTTGATTTGACGGACGCGAACCAATAGAATGACGTGTTTTGCGGAGGCTTATGAAAACACTGACCGGGGAACTGCCACAGACGGCGATTCTGGCGCTGACCGCGTGCCTTCTTGTCATCACCATGCTGGCTGCAAGCCCGGCGGCCGGTGCCGACAATGCAGCAGGTGCGGCTGTCTATAAATCGAAGTGCGTGACCTGCCACGGGGCAGATGGCGGCGGTACCGCGGTGGGAAAGAGCCTGAAGGTAGCCGATCTGCGCTCGGCAGAGGTCCAGAGCAGATCGGACGCTGAACTCAGCCAGATCATTTCTGACGGAAAAGACAATATGCCCGGGTTCAAGAGCACGATTACCGATGACGAAATCACGGCTGTGCTGGCCCATGTTCGCACCTTTGCGGGAAAAGGAGATGCCGCTCCCAAGAAGAAATAAACAATCTATCCGCGCCGGGCTGGTTCCCGTTGCGCCGCTCTCACTGCGGCCCGACCTGCCCGAAACTTAATCTCGTTCGCTATATACTCTGACCTTAAAACCGACTTCGGGAGCTCTCATGAAACGAAGCCTTCTTGTCGCGGGAATGTGCGCGGGCCTATGCGCGGGCATGGGGATGATGGCCCCCGGTCTGGCGGTCGCGCAAGATTCGTCGAAGATTATTGCGATGGAGAACTTGTGGAACCGGGCCGAGCTCAGCAATGATGCAGCAGCCGTAAAGTTGCTGCTCGCGGATGATTTCGTCATGACCGTGGCCGAGGGCACGCTCTACAACAAGGCGCAGATGGTCGCTTCGGTGGCCGACAAGTCCTATCGTCCGTTAGCGCTGCAATCCAGCGACATGGTGGTGCACTACTACGGAAACACAGCTGTATTGACCGGTGCCTACTACGAAAAGGGAATCGATAAAGGCAAGGCGTGGGAGCGCCGCGGCCGCTTCACCGATACCTGGATGAACCTGAATGGAAGGTGGCAGTGCATCGCCAGCCACTTCAGCGTCAAACCAAAGTGAGGTCCGTGTGGCCGCAGGCGACTCGCCCGCGCGATTTTGATCTTATGCGAAAGAAGTGATGATCAAATCCGCCCAATACTGGATCGACAAACTCAATCTGATCGCACATCCCGAGGGTGGGTACTACCGCGAGACTTACCGTGCGGAGCTTTCCATCGCGAGGGAAGCTTTGCCGCCGCAATTTACCGGGCCGCGGCTGGTTTCGACGGCAATCTATTTCCTGCTGGACGGAGAGAATTTTTCCGCCTTCCATCGCCTGCGGTCGGATGAGCTCTGGCATTTTTATTCCGGAAGCCCGATCGCTGTGCATGTAATCAAGCTCGACGGCGGCTACTCGGAGATTCAGTTGGGCAGCGATCCCGATGCCGGTGACGTGTTGCAAGCAGTCGTCAAGGCGGGCCACTGGTTCGCGTCTCGGGTTCGCGATCCCAAAACATTCGCGCTGGCTGGTTGTACGGTCGCGCCGGGCTTTGATTTCGCCGATTTTGAGTTGGGGAAGCGATCGGAGCTGGTCCGGCTTTATCCGCAGCATCGAAGCCTGATCGAATCATTGACCCGAGACTGATACAAAAAGCACGATGGAGGACGGGCGTCCCGCCCGTCAGGCACAGGCCAGATCGTGACGGGCGGGACGCCCGTCCTCCATCGGCCTACTCGGGCCAGATTGCCGCCGCGGTGCCGGACAGAATGCGCTGCCGGATTTCTTCACGCAGGGGTAGGGCCATGAAATCGTCGAGGTTTTTCTTGATGTCCGGAACGCCCGGTCCAGGCCAATCGGTGCCGAAAAGAGTCTTGCTTGCAATTTCGTCCAGGCGCGGAAAGTATTTGAGCAAGGTTTTCGGCGGTATGCCGCTGATGTCCAGATAGACATTGGGGTGGCGCCGCAGGAGAAAGAATGCCGTATCCATCCACAGCGGCCGGCCACCGTGCGCCATAAGTATTTTCAGCCTGGGAAAATCCACCGCGACGTCATCAATGTAAATCGGGTCGGCGTACTTGTTGCGGGCGCCGTGAAAAATTGATGTGCCGGTGTGGAACATCACGGGAACACCATTGGCCTCCGCGGCCCGATAGATAATTTCCAGCTCCTTGACGCCATGAAGATAGTCGTTGGGAAACAGCAACTGGTGGGGCGGATGGATTTTTATCATGCGAATCTTCAGCCGCAGGATCTGTTCGACGTCCACCATGATGTTGGGGGAGTGCCGCGGGTGAAGTCCTCCACAGGGAATCAGGCGGCGGGGATCGGCTTTGGTGTAGTCGGCCACCCACTGGTTGACTTCAGGACTGAAGCCGATCACCTCCGGCGCGACGTAATTGATCAGAACGGCGCGCCCAATCCCGGCCGCATCCAGATGCTTCAGAAACGCCTTGGGCGACTTACAGAATTCGACGATCTGGTCGAAGTTGGGCCGCTTGTTTTTTATGAGCGCCAGCGCCTCGGGCCTGAACATCTCCATCGGCTGAATGTGGATATGACAATCCGTGATCATGGGAGCAGCACTCGGCAGAGCGAGGTAGAACCTTATCCAACGCAGGTTGTTCTTTGCAACTTAAAAACTTCCGCTGCGGGTGGAGGATGCAGGATGGAGTGGTGAAAGGGTGGAGCAGGCCTTCAGGCCTGCAAAGAGCCGCGGTCGTGCCCTGGGGCTTTCAGCCCCTGAGGTACCTCAGCGGCTGAAGCCCCTGATAAGTGTCACTACGAGTCACGATGTCCAATGTATTGAGCGAAAGCTTGTGTGCTAGACAAATTTCTTCTTCCTCTTCCGCCATTCCCTCCGAGCAATCCAAGCAGTAAGTTACGCCTCCGAGAGGGACGCGGTACTCTGGCCGAGGCTTGCGCCCGCAGCTATAGCAGGCGTTGGGATCGCGTTCTGGGTAACGGGGTTCTGGTGTCACCGCTTCACCCGTCAGCATGAACAGACTGACCACACGGTAATCCTTGACCCTGATTTCTTGAAATCGCGATGTAATCAGTCGGCGCTTTTCTTCGGGCGGAAGAACGCGGAAGTTCCTGAAAGGCCAGAACATATCGCACCACTGCTCGTAAGTGGGAAGCGGGGCGTCCACCGCCAGATTTTCGTAAGTGGCATCCGTGGCCAGCAAACGTTGACGGGTTGGACGCTGAATGTTGTTTGACGGGGGCGGAGGAAGGGTGTGACCCTTTTTGAACGACTGCTTCGTTTGTTCGCGCCAAGACTGGTGCTCTAGCTCTGCCCGTTCGCTGGCAATTTGATGTTCAGCTTCTTCGGCTTCGTACTGTTCGCGCCAGCACTTTTCGATTTTCATCAACGGCGCGGTGATCGTCTGCAGGACGGGCGACTTCATGAAACCTGGACTGCCGATCATCGCGCCGAACAAATTCGGCACGACCACCCATGATGTGTCTTGGCGCTTGGGCGTGATGAGTGCCCTGCGATTCACACATCCTGCCAAGGCTACGATTAAGGCTGCGCCCGCGAAATCAAGTGGCGTCTGCATCCGTTCGGAAACATCTTCCGCGTGCGGTCGAAAGCTGGGGGGAAGCAGTTCCAGCAAAAACGTCTCACTGGTGGAAGGTCGCCCGCGAGTGGTTTCGGCTCAGGCCAGTCCTCGGGTTCGCCTGCGCCATTCGTGGGCTTCTGGGAATTGAAAAAAACAGGAACACCATTGGCTTCGATGTGTTGCTCATAGTCGTGACGGCCTTCAATCATGGCAGCACCACCTCGTACACTCGTCCGGCATCATCGCGGATAAATCCGCGTTCCAGCACACTCTGGATCGCGGCGTCGCGCGTGTCGGGGTGAGTGATGAAATCAACGCGCTCCGCGATGGATGCGAAGGCGAGCAGGTAATAGGCTGCCAGGGCTTCACGAATTTCCGGCAGCAATACTTGTAAACAGCCTAAGCAGTCGTTCCGCTCTTGGGGCGTGATAGCGGGACTGCGTAATCGTTCGGCTGTTTTCCGCTGGGAAGATTCGAGCAAGTGAACCTCGCTTCGATATTGCAGCCGTAGCGACCGCTCGGCTGCCAGCAGTCGGTCAACAGTCATGTCCCGCGCGGCTCGGCGTTGCTGACGCCGGACAATTTCGGCGCGGACATCGCCATTGACTGTCGCGCCCCGCTCCCACGCTCCTAGTGCAATCGCGGCAGATTTAAAATTCAACCCATCGCGCTGCATTACAAAATCAATGACGTCGCCACCGTGCGCCCCACATGAGAAGCAGTTAAACGCGCCTGATCTGACGTTGACGCTGAGCGACGGGTGTCTGTCTCGGTGGAAGGGGCAGAGGGCTACCGCCCATCCACTGCGGTTGGGACGCGACAACCTGCGAAATGCGCGCCTGTAGAAGTCGCCTGCGGGGGGCAGCAGTTCACGCTGAAACGGGAATGGATTGGCAGTCACGCAGCACCTCTGCGGGCGAAGGCCTCACTCGCTTCTATGTGGAAAAGCACACGTCTGCCAATGCGTACCGCGGGAAGTTTGCCTTTGTAGAACAGGGATTCGACTGTGCGGGTGCTGACGCCAAGAATTGCCGCAGCGCGGTTCTTGTCGAAAAGAAGCCGGAAGCCGGGTTCGGCCGATTTGTTCTTGGGTTTCATCATAAAAGGACACCGCGACCTTTTAGGCCACTCGCCGTTTCCCTTCCCAAGTGCGGCATAAACTAACTGTGATGTCCGTATGTGTCAAGTCCCCTGCTTGCGTTGTGTCGGTAGCACATGATATGTCCGGTTGAGATAGCACGTGATATGTCCGCTTTGCGGGCGGTGAGGATGGGAGACCATGCGGAGCATGGAAGCTTATCCGAGGGCCGCGATGGAGCGGGCGATGAAAGTACAGGACGTGATGTTGCAGGCGATGGCGAAGAAGATCACGTGGTGGCAGGCGGCGGAGATCCTGGGCATCAGCGACCGGCACATGCGGCGGTGGCGGGAGCGCTACGTGGAAGAGGGCTACAACGGGTTGCTGGACCGGCGGCGGGGCAAGCCCTCGCGTCGCCGGGTGCCGGTGGCGACGGTGGAGAAGGTGTTCGCGCTGTACCGGGAAAAGTATTTCGATCTGAACGTGCAGCACTTTCACGAGAAGCTGCAGGCCGAGCACGGGATCGAACTGAGTTACACCTGGGTGAAGCAGGCGCTGCAGGGAGCGGGCCTGGTGGCGCGCGGACGCAAGCGCGGGGCGCATCGCAAGCGGCGCGAGCGGCGGCCGTTGCCGGGGATGCTGTTGCACATCGACGGCAGCCGCCACCAGTGGTTTCAGGACGAACGCTGGTACGACCTGATCGTGATTCTGGACGATGCCACGAGCGAGATTTACTACGCCCAGCTGGTGGAGGAGGAATCGACGGCGACGGTGATGGCGGGACTGAAGGAAGTGATCGAGCGCAAAGGCGTGTTCTGCGCGCTGTACAGCGATCGGGGGAGCCATTTCTGGCTGACGCCGAAGGTGGGCGGCAAGGTGGACTACCATCGCCGCACGCAGGTGGGGCGGGCGTTGCACGAGTTGGGAGTGCAGATGATCCCGGCCTACTCGCCGGAAGCGCGTGGGCGCAGCGAGCGCAACTTCGGCACCTGGCAGGGCCGCTTGCCGCAGGAGTTGCGGCTGCGCCAGCTTCGGACGCTGGAGGCGGCGAACCGGTTTCTGCGGGAAGACTACATCGCCGAGTTCAATCGCCGTTTTCAGGTCGCGCCCAGGCAGCGGGGCAATGCTTTTGTGCCCTGCCGGAGTCGTGACCTGGAACGGATTTTCTCGCTGCAGTTCGAACGCAGCGTGAACCGCGACAACACGGTGAGCTTTCAGAATCTGAGCTTGCAGATCGAGCGGGTGCGCTGGCGGGCGACGTTGGCAGGTTGCCAGGTGGTGGTGCATCAGCACCTGATGGAACCTTGAGTCTCACCCACGGACCGCATTGCCTGGGTCGCTATGACGGCGGCGGAGCACCCTTGCCGCCCAAAGCTTCTACAGCGCTGAGCAGGGGAAGGGGAACTGCCCCCTTCCCCTGCAACCCCATCCCCAAAATCAACCCAACCCAATCGGCGAGGGCACAACTTTGAAACCGGACATTTCACTTGCTACAAAAACCGGACATTTTAACTTGCTACCGACAGTCCCCTGCTTGCGTTGTAGTGCGGGATGAGTTCTCTATCGCAGCAGTGCGCCGCGAACCAGATCAGAATCCGGATTTACCAAGCGACTTTTGCCGGAAGGCGCAGAAACGGTCAGCAATTTGGGTCGCAAAAAGGAAGTGCCAGAAAATAGGTTTTGGCACTTCTGGCACCCCTTGGTCTGGGGGAAGTCCTATTATTTTGGTCGAAGGAACACGATCAGGAAGGTTCCCGCTGCCTATCCTGACGATCCCAATTGGATAGGAACTGTTGGGAACAGCGATTCTAAGCAGATAAACAGGCGTTGCGGTGCAGTGATGACACTTGTCAGGGGCTGAAGCCGAACCGGGCACAGACTTTTAATGCAGCGCTGAAGCGCTGCTCCAGCCTTCGAAGCAACCATCAAAAGCCAGCGCTGAGCCAAGTCGAATGGCGCTGCTCCAGCCTAGAGCCCCTTGTCCAATTGGACTGACACTTTCGTGCGCCGCAGGGTCACTCCCAAGGTTCCGTAACGTTGACTTTCCTCGGGGCTCTGGCACAATTCGCGTAAGCCCCAAAAAAGGAGTCTCGTTTGAGAAAGGGAATCCCCGTGGACATGCTGAAACGACTGGTTGCCGGAGCACTCTGCCTTTTGCTGTCTCCACTGCCTGTCTTTTGTGCACCGCCGGCTGGAGGACAACGCGCGGGCCAGATCAGTGCTTTGATTCCGGCCGCCACAAAAAACGAACAGGCGGCCAAAGCCAAAGACGAACTTGATTGGAACGACCTGCTGAAGACGGCCGCAAGCGGGCGCGTGCGGGCGGGCCTGGATGATGGATCGATCCTCAGCGTCGGCTCGAACAGTGAGCTGCGCGTATTGCAGCATGATGCCGCATCGCAGCAGACCTCACTGGAGATGAATGCCGGGCGCCTGCGCAGCAAGGTCGTGAAGATTACCCAACCCAACGGCAAGTTCGAAGTGCACACACCCAACGCCGTAATCGGCGTGATCGGCACGGATTTCTATGTCGAGTACGGCAATAATAAGACCACGGTCATTTGCTACACCGGCGTGGTGACGGTCACGCCCCTGGGGGGTGCGCACGCCACCAACAATGTTTCCAATGCGGGCAACCCCGTTACTCTCACGGCGGGACAGATGGTTGAAATCACCAACGAGGTTCCCCCGGCTGGCTACCAGTCGCAACCAACTCCGGGCGATATGCAGCGCGCCAGCATGGAATCTACGGACGTTCCAAACCTACCTCCACCCGCGAGCGCTGGGGTGGCCAGTTCCTGGCATTGGGTAGCGCTGCTGGGTGCTTTCGCCGGAGCAGCCGTGGGCCTGACCTATGCCGTGGATCGCGGAACCACGACCGGACAACCAAGGCCACAAACGGGCTGTCCCGTGGGTGTCCCTAAAAATCAGTGCAATCAATAATGTTCAGCGTGGTGAACTTCCATTCGACCAGGCCGGGATGATGCCGCAAGCCAAACGGAGATGGTCGGCTGGCCTGGGTCGAGTCTCGGCCCGCCAGGTGGATCTTGCTCTGGCCGTGCTGGTGACGTTCGCCGGCCTGCTTCTCTTTGCCTTTTCTGGTATTGGCGGCAATCGCCGCGCCGGCTTCCTGTTTCTCCAGAATGTCGAGCTTCGTACCCTGGATCTGCGTTTTGCCCTTCGCGGTGCGCGGCCGCACGATGATCGGATCGTGATTGTCGGGATTGACGAGCGGACCCTGCAGAAGCTGGGATCGTTCCCGCTGCCGCGAAAGTCCTATGCCCTGCTGGTCCAGAGCCTGTCCAATGCTGGGGCTCGCGTAATCGCATTCGACGCCACTTTCCCCACTCCCGAAAGCAATTCGGGCCTGGAGGCCTTGCGAAAACTTCAGGCAGAAGTCGGGCCTGGGGCACCATCGTCCTTCCTGAAACAGATTCGAGAGCTTGAGACTGCGAGCGATCAGGATGCCATCTTCGCGGCTGCCCTCAAGCAATCGGGCAACGTCGTGCTCGGACATTTGTTTCTGGACGAGTTGCGCGCCCGCTCGTCCGATCCCAAGATGGCGGAGGAATATTTCAACGTGGCCTGGGCCAAGGCATTTCCCCAGGTGCTGAAGGTCAAGTCCAAAGAAGGTGCGGACTTCGACATGGGCAAGGCATGGATTGAGAATGGCGGCACGGTCGCCGCTGGGGCCGAGGCCAACATCGCGAAACTGGCGGAAGCCGCCTCGTCGTATGGATTCATTGACATCAACCCTGATCCCGACGGCACCCTGCGCCACGCGCTTCTCATCATGCGTTACCGCGACCAGGATTTCTTTCCCTCGCTCGCCCTGCAATCGGTGCGGGAGTACGAAAAGATACCGGACCAGGAAATTGCCGCCTACATTGCCGAGACCGGCCTGGAGCGCCTGCAGTTCGGCAAGCACCTGCTGCATCCTTCGCGTGACGGGACCGCCATCATCAACTACACCGGGCCCTATCGGACGTACCAGCAATACTCGATGGTGGATGTGATTGACGGTACGGTTGCGCCGGACGCGCTCAAGGGCAAGATCGTCCTGGTCGGCGCCACCGCCATGGCTATTGGCGACCTGCGTAATACGCCCTTCCAGAGCGGAAGTGCCAGCTATATGGGCGTCGAGGTCCACGCCAATATCATCGACAACCTTCTGCACGACGGTGAGCGCGGACGCACGTTTCTTTCTCGCGGAATCCAGGAGGATCTGATTGATGCCGGCTTCATTCTGCTGTTTGGCCTGGCGTTCGGCGCCTGGTTCGCGCGTATCAAGCCACTCTATTCAACTCTCTCTCTGGTGCTTACCCTGGCCCTGTTTGGATGGTTCGTCTACTTCAGCTTTGTCTCGACGGGGAGGTGGCTCAGCTTTGTGATTCCGGCGGGCACGCTGGTGGCGAACTACGCCGTGATCACAAGCTTCCGCATGATCTTTGAGGAGCGCGAAAAGAGGAAGATCCGCAAGACCTTCTCGCAGTATCTGTCGCCCGGCGTGATCGCGCTGATCGAGAAAGATCCGCAGAAATATATACGCCCCGGCGGCGAGACCAAGGAATTGACGGTCATGTTCAGCGACATTCGCGGCTTCACCAGTCTCTCCGAGGGCATGACCGCCGACGAACTGGTTCGCCTGCTCAACGAGTACCTGGGCGAGATGACGGACGTCATTTTCAAGAACCTGGGCACACTCGACAAGTACATCGGCGACGCCATCATGGCGTTTTGGGGGTCGCCCTATCCGCAGAGCGAACATGCGTTGTGTGCCTGCACCTGCGCGATCGAAATGATCCGACACCTGGAGAAGCTCAACACAAAATGGCAGGCCGAAGGCGGGAAGGAAATCGCCATCGGAATCGGCCTGAATACCGGCCTGGTGAACGTCGGAAACATGGGGTCGCCCAAGCGGCTGGCCTGGACGGTGATGGGAGACAACGTCAATCTGGCTTCGCGCCTAGAAGGCATGACCAAGCAATATCGCTCGCGGATCGTCATCAGCGAAGGAACCTACAGGCAGGTGGCGGACCATTTTGTCTGCCGCGAACTCGATCGCATCCGGGTCAAGGGCAAACATCAGCCGGTCGTTGTTTACGAGCTAATGGATTTTGCAGTAGCGCGACCGAAATATCAGGCACTGATCACGCGCTTCGAGAGTGCGATGGAGGCTTATCACGCGCAGAATTGGCGGGACGCGGCGGGCAGATTCGGAGAACTTCTGGCATCGTATCCGGAAGACGGACCCACGCAGATCTTCCTGCAGCGCGCTCTGGAATTCATGGAGACAGCGCCGGAAGCGGACTGGGATGGGGTGTATGTGATGAAGAGCAAGTAACGGAACGGCCCGAAAGGCTCCTCTCAAACTCCGCAGTTTGTCATCCTGAGCGGAGTGACTGCTTCGCATAGCGAAGCAGTTACGCAGTCGAAGGACCCCTACCCGCTAGCGTTTTGCCGTAGAACTTCGTACTTCACTGTCCGGCTCGATGGCAGGCTCTCGCCTCCGCGGCCGATAAGGCTATAGGGGTCCTTCGACTCCGCCAGCCCATTCGCGAGCGAATGGGCTGGCTGCGCTCAGGATTACATTGCTTCTAATGACACTGCTTCTACTGATCGAAGTTTCGCCAGTGCCTTCCGTCGCGCTCGAGCAATTCTTCGGCGTCTTTCGGGCCCCAGGTACCGGCGGCATAGTTGGGGAAACTACGTGGCGGCAGAGCCTTCCATAGATCCAGCATTGGGCTGACTACGCTCCATCCGGCCTCGACCATATCGGCCCGCTGGAATAGCGTGGCGTCGCCGACCATGCAGTCGTGCAGCAGGCGCTCGTAGCCGGTGGTGGATTCCTTGCCGAAGTAGTCGGAATATTCGAAATCCATGTCCACCGTTCCCAGGCGCATCACCGGGCCGGGGGTCTTGGCGGCGAAACGCAGCGCGATGCCTTCCTCGGGCTGAATGTGCAGCACCAGTTGGTTTGGCATGAGCTTTTCCACTCCCGTATCGCGGAAGAGCACGAAGGGGGCGCGCCGGAACTGGATAACAATGTACGTGGCGCGCGAGGCCATACGTTTCCCGGTGCGCAGGTAAAAGGGAACACCCGCCCAGCGCCAGTTGTCCACCTGCAGCTTCACCGCGACAAAAGTTTCGGTCCGCGAATCGGGTGGGACCCCCGGCTCGTTGCGATAGGCAGGAACATGCTGTCCCGCCATATCGCCTTCGCCGTATTGGCCGCGCACCGTGCGGGTCAGGACATCTTCGGAACTCAACGGCTGGATGGCGTGCAGGATCTTGGCCTGCTCGTCGCGCACCGCGTCGGCCTGAAAGGAAATGGGCGGCTCCATCGCGGTCAGGCTGATGAGCTGCATGATGTGGTTGGGCACCATGTCGCGCAGGGCTCCGGCAGTATCGTAGTACCCACCGCGCTGTTCAACTCCGACGGTTTCGCCCACAGAGATTTGCACGTGATCGATATAACGCCGGTTCCAGATCGGTTCGAAAATTCCGTTAGCGAAGCGGAAAGCCAGAATGTTCTGTACCGTTTCCTTGCCCAGGTAATGGTCGATGCGGTAAATCTGCTTCTCGCTCGCGACCTTGAGCAGCTGCTGATTGAGGGTTTTCGCGGAATCAAGATCCCGTCCAAAGGGCTTTTCGATAATCACCCGGCGCCACTGGTGATTGTCTTCCGTCATCAAGCCGATTGCGGCAAGGTGCTGCACGATGGGACCGAAGAAGTCAGGCGCGGTGGCGAGGTAATAAAAATAATTGCCGTGGGTGGCGTGGTCTTTGTCGACTTTCTCGAGAAGCTCCTTCAACTGCTGATAAGTGCTGTCATCCCCGAACTCGCCGGTCATGTAATAGACGTGGCGCTGGAACCACTCCTGCAGGTCGGCATCGATCGCCTCGCCGGAAAATTCCTTCAGGTCCTGCGCCAGCTTGGCGCGAAATTCATCGGTGGTCATCTGGTTCCGGGCGACGCCGATCATGGCAAACTCTCGCGACAGAAGATTGTGTTTCGCCAGGTTGTAAAGCGCCGGGATCAACTTGCGGCGTGTAAGATCGCCGGCGGCGCCGAAAATAACCATTGCGCACGGATCGCCACAACGCCCGATCCGCTCGGGTTCTGCTAGGGTGGCTGGCTGGGACATGTTTTTATTTTCCTCGACGGAGAAGTTTACCAAGAGCCTTAACAAAAGTGGTCCGAGCCGGTGGATTCGGTCCTGACGTGACACGCGTGCCGGACAACGGTCCCAGGATGAGCGTGCCTCCAAGGTGAGGCCGACGCGAACAGAGTCCGTAGTTCTACCACATCCGGCGTAGCGCCGGCGTCCTGCCCGCCCGTGTTTTGCGCCACAGAAGCTTTCAACAACGGAGGGCGAGACGCCGGCGCTACTTTTTTGGCGCCCACCGGAAGGCAGTGTGGCGAAAGTGCTGCTTCAACCGAAATCGCTATATTATCGTCCTTTGAAGAAAGCCTGCGACGGGCTTGGGAGGAAGAAATTCGTGAACGTCTCTGCGGAGGAACACTTTCCCAGGTTCACTCTCAATGACGACGAGCAGGTATGCTGGATCGCTACCTATGTTGCAGCCGGGCGTTGGCAGGAGATCGGCTTACTTGCCGGGCAGCCCCAGTCCTGGTTCCTTGCCTTCGCGCGCAATTTGAAGGGCGATGCCGCGGAGTCGATAAACAACATCTTTTCCGTCCTTCAGCACGTGCTGATGGCCCAGCGGAAGACTGACTTCCCGCGAACCCAACTCGAACCAGCCTTCAGCGCCTTCGCTCGCGCCAACGCAATCGCTCTGGCCAAGGCTGCACAGGGCGGAGAGCTGGGGTTTATGGCGGCGTGGAACGGGATCTTCAGCGCAGGATGGGAGGAGCGCGTTCCGGAACAAATTCTCGTTACCTGGAGCGGCGGTAAGGGCGATTCCCCGGCCACTGCAGTCACGATCCGGGCTCCCGACCTGGCCATCGCCATCCATGCGGAATACTGGTTCTTGTTTCACTGCTACGGCCGTGAATGGAAATTGGGCCGGGAGCGGCGAAGCACTCCGGCTGCGGATGGGCGGGTCTACGACCAGCTCGAATTAGTTTTTCCCGATCAGGCGGCGGAGTGGACTTATTTTGATGTAACTTCCCTGGTCACGCCTTCCTCCAACGCGGTATGAATCGGACCCAGCACGGGTCATAGGCGAGCTTGACATTTCCGTATACGGAGATAAGATTCCCCTTGCTTTGAAGAGTTTGGCTGTCCTTCCCATTTGAGCGCGGACATACCGTACAACATCCGAAAATGTGGTCATCAGCGTTGGAACCAGGCGGCTGCAAAGGTTGCAGGATAGAGGAGTTCATCAGCGCACCATAGAACATTCGATTCGAAGGCACAGTGCCCAACTATGCGAGGCGAGCATGGGCCAAAGAATACAGTCGGCGTAGACCAATATGTGAGATTCGATCCCGCGAGTCCGGGCAGACCCTGATGAAAGACCTATTGGTGAAGAATGGCGGTGTCGCTGCGAGTTGGTTCAATCGGCAGAAGTTGTCTCGTCATTCCATTCTTGCCGCGATGGTTGTGATTCTTGGTTTGTCATCATCTCCCGCACAGCAAGGGCGTCGCATACCCGGACAAAGACCGTTACAGACGGCCGCTGTTGCCGGAACCATTCGCGATCAGGACGGACGTCCCGTGCCGGGGGTGGTTGTCGAGTTTCGTAGTCGGACCAGCCAAAGGAAGTTTTCCGCCATCGCGAGTTCGGAAGGTATTTACCGGCTCAATAGTCTTCCCGTCGGAGATTATGACGTCACGGTGGCCGGAACCGGATTCGCCCCTTCGTCGGCGAATCTGAGCCTGAGGGCCGCACAATTGCAGGTTCTGGATCTGCAGTTGCAATCGTCGTCCACCGCGCCTGCCATGACCAAAGGGCCATCGGGACTACCCGGGCCTGAGGGCACGGCGGCACCGGCGCCAGAGGAGGATACAGGGTTATATCCCGGACTGCGAAGGCCTGAACCGGACGTGACGCTGGTCCCCATCGAGGTAGAGGTGCTGCCGGCGGAAACAGACAACTTCGCCGTTGAACCGGATCGTTGGGAAGTGGAAATGCCGAAGTGGCAGCGCTACGGGAAGAAGGGAGAATTTCCGTACTCTAAATCGCATTGGTATGATCCCTTCAATCGCAACCGTCTGAAGGGCGACTACCCGATCTTTGGGCAGCGCTGGTTTTTCAATTTCACCGGGACGAGCCTGACGGGTTTCGACGCGCGCCGGCTTCCCACTCCCAGCAACGTTGCCTCGGAGCGGCCCGGCAGCCGCGAATTTTTCGGGCGCGGACAGCAATCGTTTGTGAATCAGACGTTCCGGCTGTCCTTCGATCTCTTTCGCGGCGACACTGCGTTCCGTCCGGTTGATTTCCGGCTGCATTTTACCCCTGCCTTCAACATCAACTTCCTGCAAACCCAAGAGCGAGGCATCGTCAACGCCGATGTGCGAGCAGGCACGAATCGTTTTGACTCTCACGTCGGCTTGCAGGAAGCCTTTGTCGAGGCCAAGATTCATGACTTAAGTCCCAACTTCGACTTTGTCTCGGTGCGGGCGGGTATTCAGGGTTTCACCAGCGATTTTCGCGGCTTCATCTTTTCCGATGAACAGCCCGGGGTTCGGATTTTCGGCAATCTGCAGTCGAACCGGATCAGTTACAACCTGGCCTATTTTTATATGCTGGAGAAGGACACCAACAGCGGCTTGAATACCTTCGATCCCCGGCACCAGCAGGTTGAAGTGGCCAACGTCTACGTGCAGGATTTCCTGGCCAAGGGCTACACCACCCAATTCAGCTTCCACTCCAATTTCGATCAAGGCGACATCCATTACGACAAGAATGGTTTCCTGGTGCGGCCGGCACCCATTGGCGGCGTCGTGGCGCTGAACGGCATACCGAAACCGCATAACATCAGGTCCTATTATTTGGGCTGGACGGGAAACGGGCATATTCGCCGCCTGAATATCAACCACGCCTTCTATCAGGCCCTGGGCAACGATAACTTCAATCCGATCGCGAACCGTCCCGTGGACATCAACGCTCAGATGGGCGCTCTGGAATTGTCCGTAGATAAGGACTGGCTTCGCTTTCGTGTCTCCGCGTTCTGGGCCTCGGGAGATCAAGAAAAAACAGTTGGAGCGGCTCGCAAGTCCGGGACCGCTCGAGGATTTGATTCCATCGTTGACGATACCCAATTCGCGGGTGGGCCCTTCAGCTTCTTCGATCACGAAGGGATTCGCCTGACGGGTACGGGAGTTGCGCTGGTGACGCCGTTCAGTCTATTGCCCTCGCTGCGATCGAGCAAGGAAGAGGGGCAATCCAACTTCGTCAACCCTGGAATCCGGGTCTACAATGCGGGCATTGACGCTGACGTGACCCCAAAACTCCGCGGATTTCTGAACGCCAGCTATCTGCAGTTCGATCGCACGGAGCCGCTCGCTTATCTGCTTTTCCAGTCGCCGGTGCAGCGCGGCATCGGCACGGATTTCGGAATCGGCGTATCCTATCGGCCTCCTTTAACCGAAAACATCGTTTTGACCACGGGTGTGTCTGCTCTGGTGCCGGACAGCGGTTTGCGCAATATTTACGACTCCCGGGTGTTAGTTTCTGCTTTTGCGAATCTGCGGGTACAGTTCTGATGGTCTTGCCAAAGGGGCATGAATGCGACTGAGTGTCCGGCGCTTTCTGGTTGGGGTTCTCGTCTCCCTGGCTGCGCTGTCTTTTTACGGCGCGGTCAAGGCAAGCTCGCCGGATATGCCGGCGGAGCAGAATAGTGGCGCCCAGACGGAAACTCCGATGCCCGCACCGGAGGATCAGGGGCAGGGGCTCCGCATCCGTCAATCGCAGGACGATGTCGATTCCAAGTCAGCCGGCTGCCAGAGCTGCCACACGGCCACCGACAGCGCGTCCATGCATAAGTCTCCCGCGGTTCGCATCGGATGTACCGATTGCCACGGCGGGGATGCGACCGTCAGCGTAGGCGGCCGGCACTTCTCCTCAGTCCTCCGAGTATCAAGGCGCCAAGCAGCGTGCGCATCCCAAGCCCAGGGTGTTGCAGAGCGGAAATAGCGCAAATCCAGTGCGGGCGTACACCGACTGGCTCAAGGAAGATGCGGACTACATACGCTTTGTGAATCCCGGCGATTTGCGTATAGCCTCCACGACCTGCGGCACTTCCGGATGCCACGCTCCCGAAGTACAAAAAGTACGGACCAGCATGATGACCCACGGCGCCATGCTGTGGGGCGCGGCGTTATACAACAATGGCGCATTTCCCATGAAGAACGCCTCATTTCGGGGAAAGCTACTCGAAAGACGGTCTGCCGCAGCGCCTGATCACGTTTCCGCCACCCAGCCCCGAGGAAACCCGGCTCAAGGGGGTCTTGCCATTTCTGGAACCGATTCAGCGCTGGGAGATCTCGCAGCCGGGCAATGTGCTGCGGATTTTTGAGCGGGGAGGAGAAAAGAAACCCGAGCTTGGAATACCCCAGCTGGATGAGCGGCCCGGCCGGCCGGACGTAAAACTGGGCGAGCGGGGATTTGGAACTCTGAACCGCACCGATCCCGTCTTTCTGGGATTGCAGAAGACCAGATTGCTGGATCCGCTGCTCCATTTACCCGGAACCAACGATGAACCGGGCGACTATCGTAACAGCGGATGTACCGCCTGCCACGTGGTGTACGCGAACGACAACTCACCCGAACACTCCGGCTCATACTCACAGTTCGGTCATTCGGGATTTACCTCCACGGTCGACCCCACCATCCCGAAAAATGAATCAGGCCATCCCATCATTCATCAGTTCACTCGTTCGATCCCGTCGAGCCAGTGCATGGTCTGCCATATGCACCCGGGCACGAACATGGTGACCACCTATTTCGGATACACCTGGTGGGACAATGAAATGGATGGGGAGCAGATGTATCCCGCCAAGCAGCACAATCCCAGCCCGGCGGAGCAGCAGCGCATACAGCTGCGAAATCCCGAGCGGGCGGCCCAACGCGGCTTGTGGTCGGACCTCAGCTTCCTGGACAAGGTCGGCAGTCCGGAGTTCGCCAAGACCCTGAAGCACACTCAATTCGCCGACTTCCATAGCCATGGTTGGATCTTCAGGGCAGTCTACAAAAAAGATCGCCACGGCGATCTGCTGGATGAGAACAACAAGATAGTACCTCCCGACGATCCGGATAAATTCGCCAAGGCGGTGCACCTTAAGGACATTCACCTGGAAAAGGGGATGCATTGCGTTGACTGTCACTTTACCCAGGACAGCCACGGCAACGGGAAGCTCTATGGTGAAACCCGTAATGCCATCGAGATCGACTGCGTGGACTGCCACGGCAAAGTCAATGCCCGCGCTACTCTGATTACTTCCGGCCCGGCATCGCCGAAGGGAGGCACCAACCTTACACTGATGCGTACGCCCTGGGGACAACGCCAGTTCGAATGGAGAGACGGCCGGCTTTTCCAGCGTTCCACGGTCGAACAGAACAAGGAGTGGGAGATTATCCAGATCCTCGATTCCGTGACCCCCGGCAATCCCAACTACAACGAGAAGGCACGGCTGGCCAAAACGATCCAGATGGATGGCAAGACCTGGGGGCAAGGCAACGACACCACGGCTCTCGCGCACGACAACAGCAAGATGACGTGCTACAGCTGCCACTCCGCCTGGTTGCCGACATGCTTTGGTTGTCATCTCCAGATGACAGCAAACCAGAAGATGCCCATGTTGCACAACGAAGGGCTCACGACCAAAAACTATACTTCGTACAACTTCCAGATCTTGCGCGACGACATGTACATGCTGGGAGTGGATGGGACGGTGACCGGCAACCGTATCGCGCCGGTGCGTTCCGCGTGTGCCGTGCTGGTGAGTTCGCAGAACCCCGACCGCGGCTGGGGATATTACCAGCAGCAGACCGTCTCGGCCGAAGGCTTCAGTGGTCAGTCATTCAGTCCGTTTGTGCCGCACACGGTGCGCACCAAGGAAACTCGCGGCTGCGCCGATTGCCACGTCTCCGCCAAGGGAGATAACAACGCGTGGTTGGCCCAGGTGCTGTTGCAGGGTGCCGGGTTTATGAACTTTGAGGGCCGTTATATATACGTCGCAAGCGGGAACAAGGGGTATGACGCGGTCGCCGTGGCGGAGCATGAGGAACCTCCCACGATTCTGGGTAGCGACTTCCAGAAGATTGTCTACCCTGCCGATTACGAGCGTTTTGTGAAAAAGGGAAGTAAGTTGGCCACAAGTTATGGCCACCGCGGGAACGTCCTCGATTTGCAAGTTCGCGGCGAATATCTCTACGCGGCGATGGGCGAAGGCGGCGTTCGGGTCTTCGACGTCGCTAACATTGATAACAAGGATATCTCGGAACGGATGATCACCGCCCCGGTGTCACCGCTGGGGCAGAAGTTTTACGTCAAGACAAAGTACGCTCAGGCCATTGCCTCTCCGAGCACGCTGGCCGTCGATCCGGTGCGAGTCCGGTGGCCGGAAAACGAAGAGCAGCCCATCCATCTCATGTACGGCTTCCTCTATGTGGCGGACAAAATCGAAGGCCTCGTGGTTGTCGGCAATCCGGACCCGAACACGAAGACGCCGGGAGTGGCTACGCTGCTCGATGGCGATCCCAAGAACAACTTCCTGAAGCGGGCGCTGGCCTTCAATCCCGACGGCGCATTGACCGGCGCTCGCCGCATTGCTTTCGTCGGAACCTTTGCCTATGTGCTTTGCGACCGGGGGCTGGTAGTGGTGGACCTGGACAATCCGCTTGCGCCCAAGATCACGGCGCAGATCGGGACCCCGGCGCTGGATGATGCTCGCGGCATCGCGGTTCAATTCCGCTACGCTTTCATCGTCGACCGCACTGGCTTGAAGGTCGTTAATATTACCCATCCCGCCTCGCCGGTGGTGGTCGAGAACGCTCAGGTGCCGCTCGAGGATGCGCGCAATATTTACCTCGCGAGGACATACGCGTATGTTGCCGCGGGCAAGCAGGGAGTGGCTATCGTCAACGTGGAACAGCCCGAGAAGCCGGTCCTGGACCAGGTCTTTAACGCATCAGGCAAACTGAACGACACCAACGATGTGAAGTTGGGAATGGTCAGTTCAAGCCTGTTCGCTTTCGTCGCGGACGGCAAGAATGGGCTGCAGGTTGTCCAGCTGTTTTCTCCGCAGGCGACCCCGCAATTCGGCGGCTTCAGCCCGCGCCCGGTCCCCAAGCTGATCGCGAGCTACCGCACGTCCGGGCCGGCGCTGGCTGTGTCGCGGGGCATAGATCGTGACCGGGCAGTGGATGAAACCGGCAACCAGCTCGCAGTCTTCGGCCGGCGCGGGTCGCGGCCACTGAATCGCAAAGAAATGCAGGGCCTCTATCTCCGGGACGGAGACCTTTACACCGTCACCGACGATCCACCGGGACCGCCGGTCGATGGTACGCAGAAAAAGCCTGCGGTGGCGGAGTCGAAGCCACAGTAGTAATCACTTCGCTTTCAGCGGTCTGCAACCTAAGGCTGTTTTCCGGGTGTGGACGTCTTCGGCAGCGCCATTTCCATGATGCCGGTGATCCGGCGTTCCTTGCGCCAATCGTGATAACTATGACACTCGAAGCAGCGGCCCTCGGCGGCCAGCTGGGACGCCCCTCCCTGTTTGTGGCACTGGCGGCACAGTGCAATGCTCGGGATGTTGATGTCGGCGGTCTGACGGCTGTTTGGAATCTGGGTATGGCAGGAGAGGCAAGCCAGCATCCGGTGCGCTTCGTGATCAAATTCCGAACGCGGAAGCCATCGAGGCAGAAGGATGGCCTTGACCGACTGAGGAAGACCCGCGCTTTCGTGTTCGGTCGAGGCGTGGCACCGCTTGCAATTCTTGCTCCACAGCAGCTCTTCCGCTGCCTGGGTACGAAGCTGCACCCATTCGGCGGGGGAGCTCGCGAGTTGCGTTGGTTCGGTCCGAGTGGGGCGCAGCGCTTCAGGAGCAAACAACAGATCCTCGCCCGCGCTAATCTCCTGCGCGGGTGAACGGAGAGCTTCAGGATGCGCCTGGATATAGTCCCGGTATTTGTTCATGATGAAGGCGTGGACAACTTGCGGTTGATCGTGGGGAGCGGGCTGCGCTATCAGCTTGTCGTATTGCAGGGTATGGCACGCAGCGCACTGATTCACATATCGAATGCGGGTCATGTAAGCGCCTGCCCCGGCGGCGATGGATCGGCGCTTTCTCTGCTGGATATCCGCTACGCCGACATCAACGGGTGTTTGCGAAGCTGGCTGGACTTCCGCAACCGAAAAGCGCCACGGCTGCTGTAAGTTGGTGGGGCGGTGACAGTCATCGCACACCAACTGGGCCGGTTCTCCATTCGGTTTTCGTACGGTTGGCTGAAGATGGGCGAAGTGATTGAAGTTGACGGTTCCCGGGTCCGGACGCCGGTCTCGCAACGCGGCGAACTCCGGATGACGGCTGTCGAAGTTGCTCACATGGGGATCGATCGGCGGAGCACCCTGCTTGATTTGCAGGTCAGCGTGGCACTGGGTGCAACCGATGTCCGCAGTCTCCGCCAGCCGCGCTCGCCCCGAGTGTTCAACGTGACAGGAGCTGCAGGCGGGGGTGAAGGTCTGCCATTGGGTGTGTACCGGAGCATCGTGACAGCCCAGGCAGGCGGTGTCGGGCACGTGAGCGCGGAAGTTGCTGCCGCGCACGTGGCACACCTGGCAATTCTTGGTCAGAACGGCGTGAGCCGAAGAAAGAGATCCCTGGCTGTACAAGTTTTCACTGCCGGCCGTCCGCGAGACTACGACCCAGGTGATGGCGATGACGGGCAAGGCCACGGAAAGCCAGAGACGCCACTTGCGGAATAGATCGCGATGGGTGAAGTACTGCAGGTCAATGCGTTTCGCCAGCGCTTTCGTGGTGCGAACGCGGGGCATGCGTTAGAACCTCAAGGCCACGACGGCATGGATTGCACCCAAAACGAGCAACGCGTAAGACGCAGGAATGTGTACCAGGAGCCAGCCATGAAGAAAGTGGTGCAGGCGGCGCTGGCGCTCTAACTGCCGCTTTTCTTCGCAGATATTTTCCAGATCATCGAATTTGGGCCACAGGGTCTGAGGAACCAAAATCCGCAACTGCTGGAACAGGGGAGCAGCTTCCGCCGGATTGGCGAGCGCATGCTTCTCGCTCTGCCGGGACATCAGGAAGGGCTTGAGTTGCGTTTCGAAGAATGTCGTTACCATCCCGCTGGCGCGTTCGTCCGCGACCGGCGCCGCTGCCTGGCCGGCCTTGCCTCCCCCGCTGGCGACGGGCGCCAATTTCTCTTCCTCTTCTTCCGCCTGTATCATCTCCTGCTCAAGCGCCGCGCCTACATCCGCCGTGATCAACCCCGCTTCCTGCACCAGTTGTTCCAGGACCCGGTCGATCTGCTCGTAGATCGTCTCCATGGGTACGCGTTGGGTCATGACTTGCGGTATGAAATGTTGCAAAATCGCGCCGAAGATGCCGCTCAGAAAGACCACGACAAAAAGTGCCATCAGGATTCGGGTGAGCGGCCCGCCACCCATCCGAAAGCCCGCGTGCAGAAGAATAAATGGAAAACTCAGAAATCCGATCCAAAGATGGCCTCGCATCCAAAAAGTACCGCGGCCCACGCGCCAGGTCGGGAACTTCTTGCGTGCGCCCAACAGTCCGGCAAAAAGCATCATGGCCGAGCCGATGCTGCCATAGATCAGGCCAACCGCACTGCCTCCGCTCGTCCCCGTGACCGTGGTGAGCGCATACGGGACGTAGAGCAAGCCAGCCAGCGCCAACGCGAGCAACGATCCAATAAACCAAACGCGATGGCTCCGGTCGATGATCACGGCTAATGTTTTCCTTTGCCCACCGGCTCTGCCAAGTCGGCAAAGAACTCACGAG
Organism: Terriglobia bacterium; assembly: GCA_963813645.1. GTDB lineage: Bacteria > Acidobacteriota > Terriglobia > Terriglobales > Acidobacteriaceae > JAIQFF01. The sequence goes on along the minus strand of CAWEZS010000030.1, from coordinate 22,353 downwards.
GATTTACCCGATGGGCCGCGTCATGCGGGCATGCATAAACACAGTTGGGCTCATCGTGATCCGGACAGAGGTTGCAGGCCGTGGCCTTGGTGCGTAGCTGGGCGATTTTTCTGCCAGGACTTGCGGGATCGTCGGCCTGCACCTCGAAGGGATGCATGTTGATATTTCCATAGGGACAGTTGCTGGCGCACAAGCCGCAACCGATGCACCAGTCCTCAATTGTGATTTCGAGGCTGTTCCGCCGGCGGATCGACCCGACCGGGCAGCCCACCATGCACAAGGGGTCTTTGCACTGCCGGCATGAGGTAGCCACGAGGTAGTGGTCCAGCCGCAAGCCATCGCGGATCAGGCGGCTGACGCCGTCGTGCGCATCCGCGCAAGCCCGCACGCACTGGTCGCATCGCGTACATCGGTCGAGATCCAGCACCAGCAGACTTTGCGCTTCCATCAGTCCCTGGGCCAGGAACGAGTCCACGGGCACATTTTGAATCTGCTGAAAGCGCTGGCGATTTTCCGCGATGCGGTCGCGGGCCACGGCCTCAAGACCAGCGCGTACCTCAGGAAAGCGCTGCAGCATGAGATTGAAATCCTCGAGCCGGATGCGCACCGCTTCTACGTGATCGAGGGCGGTGCAAGTGGCGGTGCGAACCCCGCCACCCAGCAGCGAGAGTTCACCGAAAAAACCGCCGCGCCCGATGTACGCCAGGATCAGGTCCCCACCGGGATGAGACTCGGTGACTTTGATGAAGCCGATTCGCACCAGGAAGAAACTGTGGGCCGCCTCTCCCTGGCGGCATATCACCTGTCCCGGAGAATAGGTTCGCAGTTCCACGCGGTCTCGCAGATACGCAATAAATTCCGGCGTGACAGTAGAGAACATGGGAATGCCACGGAGGTGGGATTCCAAAGCGCGCTTACGATAGCCTTGTTCAACCCGGGCGCGGAACGCCTTATTGCGCCGCATGATATCCAGCACGTTCCGCAGCATTTCGAGAGCGGTACAGTCGGTCTTGGCCCGCACTGTGGCAGAGCGCGGGTAATAGTTCATGCAGGTCATCTCGCCGAACAGGTCACCGGCCTGGAGCTCGCCTACCGGATTGTCGTAAGCCAAGTCGATCGGGGCATCAATCGGAATGAAATCCGGCCTGCGATCCTTCCGCGACCGCTGCTGGCTGCTGAGCGCAAGCACAGACTTCAGTTTGCCGAAGAAGTCTTTTTTCCCACGGGTCTGTACCTGGGCCATGGGCGAAGAAATATAGACCTCAGCCTTCCCCTCAAGAATGTAGAAGGCGGTCGAGCCATAGTCGCCTTCCTTGCAAATGATCTCGCCCGCCTTGTAGGTGCGCTTTCGGATCGCATTGCTGTTCAGGTTCAGGAACGTGCCGGAGACCCCGCGAAACACTTCGATGTGTTGCAATTCCTTGAGGGCGACCGAATCGCCTCCCAACTTTGTATCGATGACCTTTTTGTTGGTCAGCGCCCCGGTGGGACAGGAAACCATGCACTCCCCGCAGCTCACGCAGCTGGAATTTCCCATGGGCAGGTTGTCATCGAAGGCGATGCCTGCCTGGTATCCCTTGCCGCGCCGCGCCAGCACGAAATTGTGCTGAATTTCGCTGCATCCCCGCACGCAGCGATCACAGAGAATGCACGCCTCGTGGTCTACCGCGATAGAAACAGAGGAATCATCGTGTCCGCGCGGAGTCGCGCGCGGAGCAAATGGAGAAGTCTTTATCCCCGCCTCTGACGCCAGCCTCTCCAGTTCACAATCGTTCGAGAGCTTCTGTCGTGCGCAAGGCGAGGGATGGTCGGCCATCAGCAACTCTAGAAGTGTGCGGCGAACGCTCTTGACGTCGTCTGTCGCCGTTTTCACCTGCATCCCGGGTTCAACCGCCCGCACACAGGAGGCGGCGAACACGCGTTGGCCGATATCCACCACGCACATGCGACATACGCCCACGGGTTTCTCGTTTTGCTGGTGGCATAGCGTCGGGATGGTAATGCCGCACTTCTGGGCAGCCTCGAAGATCGTGGTCGTCGTGCCTCTTTCTTGCCCAATGACCACCGGCTTCCCGTCGATGGTGAGCTGGATTTCCTGCTCGGGGATGAAAGTCGTTGAAAAGTCTTGTTCTTTCATCTGATGATCGTCCCCTGACCCTCGAAGCATACGCCGCCCGGGCAGCGCTTGGCCTTCAAATGCTGATCGATGACCGCAGGAAAATGCTTTATCACCGACTCCAGGGGAGCATGGACGATCTGCCCCAGGCCGCAGATCGATGTGAGGCGCATGGCCTTGAACAGTTCCTGGATGAGCTGCATGTCGGTGCTGGCTGAGTTGCCCTGGGTCCAACGGGTCAACAGATCCACCAGCTTTTGCGAACCCATACGGCAGGGAACGCACTTTCCGCAGGATTCGTTGCGATAAAAACGAGTGGCATTCAATGCCATGTCGAGCATGCAACGTCCCTCGGCGCAAACTACGATTGCGCCCGAGCCCACCATGGAACCCGCTGCAGCCATGGCGTTGAAGTCCAGGGGCAGGTCCACCAACGAAGCGGGAAGGTAGCCTGACGACGGCCCGGAAGGGGCAAACCCCAACAGGGGTTTGCCGTTGGTAATGCCCTCGGCATACTTATAAATCAGGTCGCGGTAGGACGTGCCCATGGGCACTTCAAAAACTCCTGGCCGCACTGCGTCTCCGCTGATGCCTACGAATTTCAGACCGGCAACATTGTTGATGCCCTGCTTCTTATACCAGTCCACGCCATTGACCAGGATCGTCGTTGCCAGAGTGAAGGTTTCAACATTGTTGATGGCGGTAGGGGCGTTCCAGAGCCCGTTTGTCCCGGGAAACGGAGGCTTGTTGCGAGGTTCCCCGCGCTTGCCCTCCAGGGCCTCCAGAAGCGCACTCTCCTCGCCGCAAATGTATCCACCCGGGCTGACAAAAATCTCAAGATCGAACACCAGATCGGATCCCATGACACTCGACCCGAGCACGCGCTCACGATAGCAGCGTTGGATTTCTTCCTGCAGCGCCTCGCGCGGTTCCTCATACTCGTGTCTTATATAAATGATCCCCTTGGTCGCGCCGGTGACCAAACCCGCCACAATCATGCCCTCGATCACGAGGTGCGGGAGGTTCTCCATGATGAATCGATCTTTTATGGTGCCCGGCTCGCTCTCATCGGCGTTGCATACGATGTACTTTTGCGTACCGGCTGCGTTGCGGACGATCTCCCACTTGGTGCCGGTAGGGAAGCCTGCGCCCCCCATTCCGCGAAGGCCGCTGGCTTTGAGCATTTCCAAAACCGCCTTGAAGTCGCGCCCTTCGACGAAGCGACGCACTGCCTTGTAGGTGCTGGCGCCCGTGTACGGATCGGTTGTCAGACGCTGCCGGTGAGGATGCTCGTGATGCGAACTCGGCAAGGGCTTGCCTTCCGTGGTGGCACGTACCAGGTCGAGTATCTGATGAGGGCTGCCTCCTGAATAGATATGATCGTTGATCGAGAGGGCTGGCGCCGTGTCGCAGCGTCCCAGACAAGACACATCGCGAATCGTGATCGCGTCCTGCCCCTGCCCGGCGAAAGCCTGGTCGAGAGACTTCCGCACTTGCGTGGCGCCCCGCAGATGGCAGGACATGTCGGCACAGATACGAACGTCAACTTTGGGAGGGGGCTTGAGGTAGAAGTGCGGGTAAAAACTGGCGACTGCGTGGATTTGACTGACGGGTATTTTCAGTTTCCGCGACAACTGATGCAGTTGATCGGTGGGCAAATATCCGAACGAAGCCTGGATGGCCCTAAGTTCGTCAAACACGCAGATCTCCTGGCGTTCGCGGTGCCTGAGCCTTCATTGGAAAATGGAGAGTTACCATACCAAATCGACTGGCGTTTGTCCACAGAAACAGGCTTGCAAAAAGCCTGTCGCACGGAAGGTGGATCGATCGGGAATGAAACCTGCAAACGTCTTGAAATCCTGCAGCCTGAAAGGTATCTTCTACGCGATACCTGTGGCGGGCCACGGTCATCGGTTGATCAACTCCGCATTCTTGAGCCCAGAAGTTTCGGAGTACCCCTTAGTGGTTAAAATTGTCGACGGTGTGGAAAAACCGGAGATCTGGTGTAGAGTGTTTCTCCATCGGTTTGCCGTGGGACATGCTGCTGGCCAGCAACGCCGGAGGGTTATCGCCATGCGAGCGAAATCGTTTCTGCTGTCCTTATTTGTTGGCTGCCTGTTTGCCCTGAACCTGTCGTTGACGGCTCAGGTGAAACCTCGCGAAAATGCGCAACCGCAGCCGCCGCAAACGCAGCAGCAACCGCAAACCAAGCCAACATCCGGTGAAGCCGGCAAGTACAGCGGGCCCGGTTCCTGCGCGTCGAGCAATTGCCATGGCGGAGTGCAGCCCAAGGGACTGGTGCGCATCGCCCAGAACGAATACAGCATCTGGGCTGCTCAAGATAAGCATTCGCGTGCCTATACCGTTCTTTCCAATCCCACATCCATTCGGATAGGCAAGATTCTTGGCCTGGAGCAAGCCCCCAATAAATCTGACAAGTGTCTGGTCTGCCATGCTCTAAATGTCCGGCCCGACCAGCGCGCGCAAACTTTTCAGTCCATCGACGACGGCGTGAGTTGTGAAAGTTGCCATGGTCCGGCGGTGGGGTGGCTGGGTCAGCACACGCTCAAAAACTGGTCTCACGAACAGTCGCTTAATCTGGGCATGTACGATACCCGGGACTTGGCCAAACGGACCGCCCGATGTCTGACCTGCCATCTGGGAACACCGGAAAAAGAGGTTGACCACATCATGATTGCCGCTGGTCATCCTGATCTCACCTTTGAGCTCGAATCGTTCAGCTCGGTCATGCCGCGTCACTGGAGACCCGCGCCGGGCGCAAATCCCTGGTTGAGTGTTCAGGAGCTCGCCATCGGGCAGGCTGTCCAGCTGCGGGAGGCGTTGCATCGACTTGATCGCCGGGCTTCGGGTCCGAACTGGCCTGAATATTCCGAGTACGAATGTTTTGCGTGTCACCACAGCCTTACCAAGCCCGAAGCCAGCTGGCGTCAAGCCCAGGGTTATGAGGGCCGGCTCCCCGGGGCTCCGGTGTGGAACCCGGCAAGATATGCAGTTTTCCGGCATATCGCGGAAGCGGTCGACCCGTCTACCGCGAAGCAACTGGTTGCCGCGTTGGACAAGATCGAGGCGCTATCGGGGAAGCCGGGCGCCGGAGATCAGGTGGCGGCCCAGGCAAAAAGCGCGGCGGAACTGGCCGACAGGATTGCGCAAAGGGTACAGGCTCAACCTTACGATCAGGCGCTCACGGTGCGGTTGCTCCAATCCATCGCGGGTGATGCGGACGCGATTTCGGCGCAGGGCGAGCGTTCCGCCGAACAGGCTGCCATGGCGCTGGATTCGCTCTCGCTGGCGTATTCCAAAAACGAAAAGGTCGCCAACCAGCAGGACCTGCGGGCCGCCATTGACAATCTATTTCAGCAGCTCCAAAGTCCGTCTGCCTATAATGCGCCGCGATTTGCCGCCCAGATGCAAAAGGTCGGCACGCTCTTGCCGCGCACCCAGGCGTTGTCTCTGACAGATGTACAGTGAGATTGGTAGACTGCGGGTCAATCTCCCGACGTGGCCTTCTTCGACGACTGGCGAGCGGAGCCGCTGCGCCACCTGATTTCAAGAAAGTAGCGTCATCTTACGCGGTCGAAGGACCCCTAGGAGCGAAGGCGCCCTCGGGGAACGGGGGACTTTTTCCATAGCGGCGAAGACTTAGGTCTCCCAGATTCGTGCCAACCGTAGGGCTCCTTCGACTCCGCAGGATCATTCGCAAGCGAATGATCCTGCTGCGCTCAGGATGACAGAGTAGAGCGGTTCCTAATGAATTACTGGGTTGGGTTGCGTGGGAATTTGAGGTAGGGGAGCCGCACTCCACGAATCAGAACCTGGTCCGCACGGATGTTCGCGGGCGGTTCAAAACCCTTAGCCCCACCCGCCGTGACATAGTCATCCTGTTCCACTCCATCGCCACTCACTCCGAGTCCTCCGATGAGCTGGCCATTGCGGTAAAGTCCCTCGCTGCCCGGGAAGAAGACGATGCCGTTCTGATTCGGGTTCGCGGGTTGTGATCCCTGGGTGCAGGGATGGGCGACGTCGTTGACGTAAAGCGGGAAGAACGGGCCGGGTTGCGAGGCATCGATTCCCGAGGGGAACAAGGGCTGGGCGCCAAAACTGATGGTCCGGTTGGTCACGGCAGTCCCGACGGGCACTCCGGACAGATCCTGGGGGTTGACGGCACCGCTATTGAAATAGATCATGTTGCGCGCTTTCGCTACCGCCACGTCAATACTGAACACGGTCGCATCCGGCATGCGATTCAAAGCCAGCAGGCTCCCATCCAGGTCGACGACGGCGATCACCATTCGGGCGCGTTGTCCGAGCGGCAGGCGAATGACGGCACGCGTCTGGTTGGCGGTGGCGACTGCCTGATCGACAATTGTCTGGACCTCGGCTGCGGTAAGACCGCCAATGGGCCCGGCGTGCGCAGCTACAAGATCGCCCTCGGGAACCGGACCTGGACTCGCCAGCGGGCCCAGAACATAAGCGCCGTCGGCGGCGCCGGCGGAAGTCCCGGCTGGTTGACCTGTTTGAGCCACGAATGGAAGGGCGATGCCGTCGATGAGTACGGCTCCGGGTGGAGGAACTGTCAGTAGAAGCGGTGGACCGCCGGCGGCGGTAAAAGCGGCAAACTCCGCCACATCGGGCCGGGCCGCGACGACTCCAATGCCACCCACCGCCTCGCCAGCCGCGAACAGAGGGACGCCGCCAGGATTCACTGCAGTGGGATCACTATCGAGATTATCGGCTTTGCCGGTAATGATTCCGAGCCCAGTTGTGCTGTTATCGATCGAACGAGCGGGAGGAACGGCCTTGCCCGGCGCAAAAGTGACGTTGAAGCCACATCCGCGATTGGTGTTCTCAATCCCGTAAAGCGCCGCGCTCGCAGTGTTCGATACTCCCGGAGGAAAATGAATGCCGCTGATGAAGCGTACCGTGCGCGAGGAGAGGGGAGCCTGGTTATTGGTAAAGAACGCGGCCGTGCGGGCCAGTCCCACTGCGAGTTCGTCGGCGCTCACCACTGCCCCGAAATTCCCAACTCCCGTGGTCGGCGCACCCGCCTTGTGATAAATGGCCAGAATATTGCCTGGGCGGTCGACTACCGCTATCACCATGGGATCAGACACAGAAGCGGCCGCAGCTTTAACCGCAGCATCCACCGCGCTCATACTTAAGGAGGCAGTCTGGGTCGCGGTCTGGGCTTGTGGAATGGCTCCAATTCCACCGCAGCCCGGGCTCGCCATCAGCGCGATGACTACCAGAGCGGCGTTCAACAATCTTGCTGTTAGGGTCACGTCGTCCTTTCAGACTACCTAACTGGGGGGCAGGGAAGTAGCGACCTGGACGCTGCAAACCGGCCTATCTGCACGCAACCTACGTTCAGCCCGGGGCCGGGCGGAAGCTATATTGCCAGAAACCTTGACAAGATAACAGCCTATTTTGCTTAAGAAAAGAGGCAGAGGCTTTTCGCAAGCCCTGGACTTTCTCTTTCGCAAGTTCGATTCCTTGCAATTGACATGCCAGCCTCTTTTTGCAACCATGGCAGTCAATTCGAAGGGCTTTCCCCTGTGGGCTCTCAGCCTGCCGGCCATCCCCAGGTTTTGCCGGCGAGAGCGAGGAGTTGACTTCTTGACGGGAGTAATTCGACAGGTTCTCTCCGAGCATGCGTCTGACCCCGCGCATCCGGGCTGGACTTTCCTGAACCTGCCTCCTACTTCTGTTATCTGCCGAAATGCTTGCTCATTCCCCGGACGGGTGCCTGCCCGGTGAATAAGCTCGGCAAATACGAACTCATTCAGGAGTTGGGCCGTGGCGCGATGGGAATTGTTTACCGCGCCCGCGATCCCATTATCAATCGGCTGGTCGCGCTCAAGACCATCACCAAGGGCGTGGCCGAAGATCCCAATATGCTGCAGCGGTTCTACCGCGAGGCCCAGTCCGCGGGAGGCTTGCAACACCCCAATATCGTAACGATTTATGACATGGGTGAAGAAGCAGGCACGCCCTACATTGCGATGGAACTGGTGGAGGGTGAGAGCCTGGAACAGCTGATCGGCAGCCGGCCCGATCTGCCTCTTTCGTTGAAGTTGACGTACGCTATCCAGGCCTGTCGCGCTTTCGACTACGCCCACAAGCGCGGAATTATTCACCGCGACATCAAGCCCGCCAACGTGATGCTCAGCAAGGAAGGCATCGTCAAAGTGGTGGACTTCGGCATTGCGCGGGTGGTGAAAACTTCCAAGACCCAGACCGGAATGCTCATCGGGACGTTTGCCTACATGGCGCCTGAGCAATATCACGGCGAGCACGCGGACGAGCGTTCTGACCTCTGGTCGTTCGGAGTCTTGCTTTACGAACTGGTCTCTTATCAAAGGCCATTCCGGGGAGATGCGCCCGCAATCCTGATGCATGGCATCTGCGATCAGGATTTTGAACCGCTGTGCGCGGCATGTCCCGAAAGCCCCCCCGAACTGGGAGCAGTTCTATCCAGGGTTTTGCAGAAGTCTCCTATTGACCGGTACCAGAGCATGGAAGATCTGCTGCTGGAACTGGATCCGATTTGCAAAAGCCTTCAATCCGCGACCGTGGCCAAGCTGGTCGAGCACGGTCACGAACTGGTCCGGCAAGGAGACTTTCCCCAGGCTCGAGACATTCTTCGGCAGGCGCTGCAGGTGGAATCGACCAACACCCAGGCCCGAAGTCTGTTGGACAAAGTTAACACCGAGCTCAGGCGCATCCTGATCCGTCCGAAGGCGCAGGAGATGGTGGAGAAGGGTCGCGCCCTGCTCGAACAGGGACGAATTCAGGAGGCGAGGGCGGAATCGGAAGGTGCACTCCGTCTGGACCCCAGCTTTGAGCCCGCCCAGGAGCTGCAGCAACTGGTGCAGCGAGAGTCGGATCGCTCCCAACTGGTCTCGCAATACCTGGAAGCCTCCAAGCTTCGGCTGGCCGAGGGCTTGCCCGAGGAGGCCGAGTCTCTTCTCGACAAAGTTGCGGAGATCGAACCCTCCAACAAGTTAGCCTCGGCCTTGCGGCAACAGGTAGTAAAGGAAAAAGCACAACGCGACCGTCGCATTCGTTTTCTGGACACGATGCGGCAGGCACGCAGTCTGTGGACGCTGCAAAAATATTCGGACTGCATTCGGCTTCTGAGCGATTTGCAGGAGGAGTTTCCGGGCGAGGAAGAAATTCTCCGGCTGCTCGAAACCGCGCGCGATGAGCAGGCCGAGCAAGGGCGGCGGCAAAGCCTGGAAAAGGCGCGAAGCCTGCTGGCGGGTGGCCGGCATCCGGAATCCATTGCTTTGTTGCTCGAGATCCAGAAACAGTTTCCCGCCGACAATGAAATCGCGATCCTCCTGGATGAAGCTCACGCGGACCAGGCGAGCCAGCGCAGGCTCCAGGGTCTGGGAGAGGCTCGGAGGTTGCTGGCCGGCCGGCGCTGCGACGAGTGCATCATCCTGCTGACCCGGCTACAGCAGGAGTTCCCGAATGAAACCGAGATCGCGAAGCTGCTGGATGCGGCCCGCGAGGCTGAGCTAAGTCAGCGCCGGCAACAACATGTCGCGAAGGCCCGCAAGCTTCTGGCTGCGCGCCGCTACGAAGAATGCAATCTGGTATTGGCGGACTTGAAGAAGCGGTTTCCCCGGGATCAGGAAATTGCTGATTTGATCAGCGCCGTTCGCGAAGAACAGTCCGAAGAGCGTAAGGCCCACAGCCTGGCTGAGGCCCGCAATCTGGTGGCGGCAAGCCACTACGAAGAAGCTATCGTGCTGCTGGCAAAAGTACAGCAGGAGCATCCCGAGGATGACGAAGTTGCCCGCCTGATTGCCACCGTGCGCTCCGATCAGGCAGAGCAGCGCAAGCTGCAAGTCCTGACTTCTGCCCGGAGTCTGCTGGCGCAACGCCGATACAAGGAATGCATCGAGCTGGTCGCCGATCTGCGCAAAAGCTTTCCCGCTGAAGATGAAATCAAGAAATTGCTCGACACAGCGATTCGGGATCAAGCCGAGCAGCAACGGCAGGAAAAACTCGCCGAGGCCCGGGGCTTTTTGGCCGCCGGCCGATTGGCGGACGCACAGGCCTTGCTGGATACGCTGCGCGCCGCCGACCCCAAAAACCAGTCGGTGCTGAAACTGCTGGCCCTGGTTCAGGGCGAGCAGGAAAAGCAAGGCAAAGCGGAACGGCTGCGGCAGGAGTGGACGGTCCTCAAGGAACTGGTGGACGGGAAAAAATACGCGGAGGTGATCGAGCGGGCGGAGAGGCTCCGCAAGGATTTTCCCAACGACGTGGACCTGGCGCGACTCGTCGAGTTTGCCCGCACCCAACAAAGCCAGGTGGAGCGGGAATCGCTATTGGGCAAGGCTTGCGAGCGGGTCAAAGCCCATCTCGCGGCGAATCGTTTTCAAGATGCCGTGCAATCGGCCCAACAGGCTTTGAAAACTTTCCCGGGCAACAAGGACCTGTTGCTGCTTCAGCAACAAGCCGAGCTTCAGGATCGGAAATTTCAAACCCGCAAAGCCATTGAGCAGCGGATTCGTGACATCAAGGTCAGGATCAACCGCGAGAAATTCAGTGAAGCCATCGAACTCGCGAAACAAACACTCGTCACGCTCGGTCCCGATACGGCGGTCACCCAGCTATTGAGTTCGGCAGAAGTGGAATTCAAGGCGCGGGAGAATAAGAGGAAGCAGGAGAAAGAGCTTGAGACGATTCGGACATTGGTCGACGACGGAAAACTTTCCGAGGCCACGCAGGCGCTCGAAACCGCGCTGGAGACCGATGTCCTGGACTCTTTCGACCCGCGGGTTGGGCGGATCTCGGATGACATCAAAAACGCCGGCGATCGCTCGAGCGGACCGTCCCGGCCTGGGCCAGAGCCACCACCCCAGGGACCGGGAATCTCGAAAGAGTACGCGTGGCAGATGGGGCCGCCGGTTCTCCCGGATGTAGCCGAACCTAACACCCAGACCCAGATGAGTCCGGCTACGCAGGCATCGTTCCAGCCACCCGCTTTGTCTGGACCGCCCGCGGCGCCGCCCGCGCCACCGCCTGCGCCGCCCGTAGTTCCGGTCATCGTTCCGGTCATTCAAGTTCCGTCTGAAGTTCCAGCTGCGCCTAAGGTCGAACCCCCGAAGCCGAGGGTTTCGCAACCTACGCAACCTCCCGCCCCGAAACCTGCGATCCCGGAACAGCCTCCCGCCCGTTCTGTCAAACCCCCTGCCATAGGGAAGCCATCTCAGCCGCCCCGAACTCGTACCATCGAGCCTGCGACTCCCCGAATTTCAAAACCAGTCGTCCCTCCACCGGCGGTGGAGCGGCGACCGCAAGTTGCAGAGATCCCTTACTGGAAGCGCCCGACAGTCGTGGCCATCGCGGCCATTTCGCTGATTATCATCTGGGGTGGGGTGCATTTGGTCGACGTGAGCCGGCAAAAGGAAGTGGTGCTGATGCCTGTGCCCAAGCAGACGCCAGTTCAGCCGCAGGTGGATCCCCGTGAATTGCGCCAGAGGGAGGCCCTGGCGGCAGCCGACAAGAGTCGTGCCGCAGGCGACCTGGCCGGGGCATCGCGCGCGGTACAGGATTCAGGTCTGCTGAATGGCCCGTTGTCCAGCGAAATCCGGAAGAAGCAGCAAGCGATTCAGGCGGAGATGAACGATGAAAGCCTGCGAAAAGCCCGTCAGCAGGAAGAGCGGCTATTTCAGGAAGCGGTGAGTGACGTCGATCGGGGACGCTTCGACTCGGCACGCGCAGCTCTCGAAAAGATTCTGAAACTACCGGAAGGACAGGGACTGAAAAGGGAAGACGCCCAGAAGTATCTTACCCAGATCATTCCGCAGCGCCAGCACGAGGAAGAATTGCTGGCCAAGGCCAATCTGGACTTGCGTAAAAAGGATCGCGGCGGCCTGAATGACGCGTTGGACCTGCTTGGACAGATAATCCAGAACGGAGGGCCAAGAAAGCCGGAGGCGGAACGGCTGCGGCAGAATGCGCAAGACGCGTTAAGCACGCTGGACAAGCAACAGCGTGATCAGAAAATCGCGAGCCTGCAGGAAAGCGCTCGCCAGATGATCACGCAGGGGGATATTTCATCAGCTCGCACGAAAGTGGACGAAATCAAACAGGCAGGCGGCGATGCCTCGGAACTTTCAGCGGAAATTGAGCGAGCCGCCGCTGCCCAGAAAAGTGCGGCGCAATACGAAACGAGCTACCAACAGGTCGTACAGAAGTACCAGAGGGTTGCCGCAGATGACAAGAATGGGCTGCAAGGCGCTCTCGCAGACTTTCAGTCGATCGCCCAGTCTGGAGGGCCTCGGGCCGCCCAGGCGAATCAGTACATCAACGAGATCAATAGCAAACTCACGTCCTTGCGAGCGAACGAAGCCAAGGCTTCGGCGGCATTGAATAAGCCAGTGGCGCCGCCCCCCCCGCCCGTAACGAAGCCGGACCTGCCCTCGACGAAGGCCGTGAATGAAGCTGCCGTGCGCGACGTGATCAAGCGCTATGAACTGGCTCTTAACGCTGGGAATGCGGATGCTCTACTCACCGTCTGGCCCGCCATGAGGTACGGCAAGTACAAGGAGTTGTTCAAGAATCGAGAAGCCAATCATATGACCGTCAGTACACAAGTTGAGGTCGAAACACTGAACATTAGTGAGAGCGGCGAAGAGGCAACCTTGACCGCCACGCTGTTGGTAAATTCTTCGTCGAAAAGTAATGGAACGCAGAGCCGGAGGGAACCCGCGGTTTTCCGGTTGGTAAAAAAGAGCGCAGGATGGGTGATCAGTGAGGTTCAGTAGTGAAAATTTCCAGAATCAACTTCTCAGATTCGCTGCACCAGTCGGGCCTGCCTTCGGCGAAAAGCACACAATTGACGTCTGCGGGATGGTTCAAACTGAGCCACCGCCGGGAGCTTCATGACTTGACAAAATAATCAGGCCGAGTAAACTTCGATACCTATTAATAACAATACTTTCTTGAGCGATGCAAGAAATGTCCCCCCCCAGGCCAATCTAACGAGGACCTATTGGGCCCGCCGCAGTGAAGGAGACGTCGGATGACAAAATGTGTGAGACTCGTCGGGCTCGTCGGTATTCTTTTGGGCTGGGCTGTCTCCGCCTACGCACAATGCTCCAGCAGCAGCGCTAATCTGGCGTGCGTGATTCCACAGGAATACGGTCCTGGAGCATTCTCGGCAGCCGGCAAAGGGGTATTTGCGGATAATCAGCACGAGGGTCATTTCGATAACAGTATCGGCAAATTGCTATCTCCGGTTACACAGGAGATAGGCCGCCAGGCCAACCTGCTGCCATTAGCTTCGCCATCCTCTGGAAGCATCTGGGATTCTTCCCTAAAAACATTCGTCCCGGATTCCAGTTTGGGCCCGATTTTTGGCGAAAGGGCCGAGACAGTGGGACTCCACAAACTGTTCGTTGGATTCAGCTACCAGTTTCTTAATTTTGACAAGATTGACGGCGTCAATCTGCATAACTTTCCAGCTGTATTCACCCACGCTGAGGACAATAATAACGACAACCCTGGCAAGGACTGCGGCATTGATGGTTCAAAGGGTCAAGGAAGTCTCAACGGCTGCGCCTTTGTCCGCGACCTGATAAGAACGGATAATTCGGTCGACCTGAAGATTAACCAATACACGACCTACGTGACTTTCGGGCTCACGCGTCACATTGACATCTCAGCGGTGATCCCAGTAGAAAACGTTCGCATGAACTTCACGTCGAACGATACGATTGTGCTGGGCACAAACGGGTTTTACCCGGCTCCTCCTGGTTCGTCTGATGCTGCGCAGACTGGGTTTCCCCACTTCGACCATCTATGGGTGGGTTGCGCTAATACAAAACCGGCGTCCGCGTCGGCCCTTGATCCCACATGCTTGGTTCACCAATTCCCAGATCCGTCTATCACGCAAGGCGGGAGTAAGCAACAGAACTCGGCAACGGGAATCGGCGACATCGTCGCGCGGGTCAAATGGAACGTCTGGCACGGCGAAAAAGCGGGTATCGCGGCCGGGCTGGATGTGCGCTTCCCCACTGGCGATGCCCTAAATTATTTAGGCTCCGGTTCCTATGGCGTGAAGCCATTCGCGATTTTTTCCTACCGGTTAGGGAGGCTGTCTCCTCACGTAGTGGCTGGTTACGAGTGGAACAGTGATTCCATCACGGCCGGTGACTTGATTTCGAATAAGAAGGGTGGTGTGCCTAGCGACTTCGTTTACTCCGCGGGCGCCGACGCGCGGATAACAAGGTGGCTGACCGGCTCGTTCGATATCGTAGGAGAGCGAGTTTTTGATACGCAAACTCTGTCCGTCACCGCACAGACGTTTCTCGCGCCTTGCGGAGATCCGCAACAGACTTCCCCGACACCACCATCGTGTACGGTCGCGCCGAATCCCAACACGGTTTCGTACAACAGTCTTACCCCGAAGAGCAATACTTCGTTCAACATCACGAATGCATCGATGGGCATCAAGGTACGTCCGCTTCCCAGACTTTCGAACCTTGTTGTAACAGCCAATCTTCTGGTGAGGCTGGACGACGGCGGCCTGCATTCCAAGCCCGCACCCTTGATTGGGCTCGGCTATACGTTCTGAAATGTGTTTCGGGGGATGAAGTCGAGCCGTCCCCCGGCCGAGCCCTCCGAAGAGCGGTCCATTTGATTCGTGGCTCCGCGCATCGAATAAAGGGTTCCCTTGCCAGCGAAAACAAGATTATGATTGTCCCCTCCGATGCGCATTTTCTGCACTTATCACGGTAAACACAAGACTTCTGAAATCTCCGAGCGGGACTTTGCCTTTGGCCGGGCAGAGGACAAGTTTCCCATTGGTCTTGACCTGACGCCCGACGCGAGAGTATCCCGCATGCACGGCCGAATCTGGTTTGAAGACGAGGCCTGGTGGATCGAAGATCGCAACAGCTCGCGCGGCACGCGCCTCAACAAAGTCGACATCAAGGGAAAGGGCAAACAAAAACTTCAACTGAATGATGTTTTAGAAGTTGGGGACACAACGCTGGAGATTCAGTCTCTGGAAGTTGGCTCGGTCGGCGGGCAAACCAGCTTCCTTGAGGAAGGCACCGCACTGATCCCCAGCGAGGAAAGCGTCACGTCGGGAGTTGCCATCGCGCAAGACATTGATGCCACCGATCTTGGGAGCGTACCGCTGGTTGCCGAGGGCGAAATGGCGCGGCAGCTCAAGGCGATTTGTGATCTCCCGATTGAGTTTTGCGGCAAAACCAAGCTGGAAACCCTTCTGCCGGTCATTGTCGAGCGGCTGGTCGAAATCATTCCGAAGAGCGCGAGCTGGGCGGTGGTGCTCCGCGATCCCGAAACTGACGCGCTGTTACTTAAGTCGCACAACTCCGTACGCGAACCCAGCTTAAGCGAAACGCTCGCCCGGCGTGCCATGACCGAGCGGAAGGCATTCATCTGGAAAAAGAACGCGGCCGGCAACATGAACATGACCATGGTGCAAAGACAGATCGATGTGGGTATGTATGCTCCTCTGCTTTGGCAGGAAAAGGCACTGGGAGTGATCTGCAGTGGCACGGTAAAAGAGGAAACAAGTTTCACCGAGACCGACCTGCATCTTTTGGTTGTGGTCGCACAGTACGCCGCCATGGCGGTCGCCAACCACCAGTTGCAAACCATGCTGCGCCAGGAAACGACCGCGAAGGCCAATCTGCTGCGGCAGTTCTCCCCCAAGGTGGCCGAGAGGCTGCTTTCCCACAAAGGTCGTCTTCGGCTCGGCGGCGAACGCGGCGAAGTGACGGTCCTGAACGCGGATATTCGCGGTTTTACGAATTCGGCGCGCGATATGGATGCCGATGACGTGGTGCGGATGTTGAATGACTATTTCGCGGTGGCGGTACCGGTGATCTTTGCGCATCGTGGAACCGTTGACAAATATATCGGGGACGCGATTCTCGCTGTCTTTGGAAGTCCCGAGAACGATCCCAATCACTACCAGAATGCGGTCCTCGCCGCGGTGGCGATGCAAGCCGCGGTGGCGAAGCTGAACGAAGTGCGCCGGCAACAACAGGAGCCTTGCCGTGAATTTGGCATTGGAATCCACTGCGGGGAAGTCGTGCATGGATTCGTGGGGACTCTCGATCGGATGGAATTTACCATCATCGGGGATGCGGTGAATCGGACCGCACGCTACGGCGCCGCGGCGGCTGGCGGTGAAATCCTGATCAGCGCCGAGGTTTATGAGAGGGTCTGGAGGCTGGTCGATACTGAGCGCATTACGATTAAAACCAAACACGAAGGCGACTTCTTCGCTTACAGGGTCAAGTCCGTCAAGGAATGCCCACCGGTCAACAAGTAGGAAGTTTCAGGGTCCTTTCTTCCTGCCCGCAACTCATCGGGGCGGATCTACATGGAAAGGTCGCCTTCCGGCGCTACGCTTCAGGTCAACGGCCTTGACCTCCTAGAATCTGGCGGCGCATAATTCTTAGCTCCCGGCTGCGACTTGGCTTGCCAGCAGTTGAAAACGGAGTCTTTCACATGAGCGGCGAGACCAACGAGCGAATCGGCGATTACGAGATTCTTGGCGAGTTGGGCTGCGGCAGCATGGGCAGGGTCTGGCGCGTGCGGAACCTCATTTCCGACCGCATCGAAGCCATGAAAGTTCTGCTGCCCGACCTGGCGGGACGGCAGGAGCTGGCAGCGCGTTTCCTGCGCGAGATCAAGCTGATGGCCAGCCTCGACCACCCCAATATTGCCGCGCTTCGAACCGCGTTCACCGCGAACAACCAGCTATACATGGTGATGGAATTCGTCGAAGGCCGGACCATGGCCGAACATCTGGAAAACGGACCTATCTCGGTGCCCGACGCGCTGAATTATATCGGTCAGGTGCTGAAGGCGGTCAGCTACGCTCACCACCAGCACGTCATTCACCGCGACATCAAGCCCCCCAACATGATGCTGACTCCTCAGGGCACGATCAAGTTGATGGATTTTGGGCTTGGCCGCGCCGGCGATGAGCGCAGTTTGACCAAGACCGGCGCCACCCTGGGCTCGTTGAACTATGTGTCGCCTGAGCAAGTGAAGGGCGAGGCTACGGATGGGCGCTCCGACTTGTATTCTGTTGGCGTGTGCCTGTACGAATTCGTAACCGGTCAGCGGCCGTTCACGTCCACCAGCGGCTATTCCCTCATGGCGGCACAGATCAAAGAGAAACCCAAGCCGCCTCTCGAACTCAATCCCACATTGCCTTTGGCGCTGAACGAAATTATTCTCATGGCCATTGCCAAAGAGCCCGCAGAACGCTTCCAGACTGCGGATGCCTTCAGCAATGCCTTGAGCAGCTTACAGGTAACCTCCCCGCCCTCACTGAGCGCACCGCAGCGTGCTCCGGGAACGGCCATCTCGGGCAACTCCATACCAACCGCTGATGTTTTGCCGACCGCACCTACCCTGGCCGCAGGGAGCCAGAATTCTGCCCGGGCTGCGGCGCAGAGAGAAGCAAGGGTCGCCGCTCCGGAAACTACGCCGGCCGCCTTCCCGCCTGTTCCGCAGCCGAACCGCCATCGTGGCGTATACATGACGATGGGGGCGCTGGTCGTCCTCGCCGTTTTGATCGTCGCTGGACTCTATGTTCCGCGCGGCCACAAGGCGCAAGCCGACACACCCGGCCCAAGCACATCGGTCACCCCGAGTCCGGAGAGAGTCCTTCCAAACGGCGCTCATCCCAACCAACCGGTCCGTTCCGCGGCCGCCGGCACGGCGAGTTCAGATTCAACGCAACTGCCCACGCAACCGCACCCGGCGCAAACGGATTCGTCCTCTGGAAAACCAAGTCGTCCTAACCCTAAGAGGCTGACCGCCCAGAACGATGGCGCTTCGGGCCAGGCTGGGGCGCGACCCCGGATTGATGCAGGCTCGGCATCGCAAGCCGCTCCCGACTCAGCCCAACTGGACGAATTGGAGCGAGCGGCTGACCAGCTTTCCAGCCGTGCGGAGGCGGTGAACAACAGCCTCGATCGTTTGCAGCAGCAGCAGAATGCCGCCGGCTTCGGCCTTCGCGGCGACATGGCGGCCCGCCAGGCCAGTATGAAAGCAAACTTGTCCCGGGCGCAAGACGCAATCCAGCGCGGAGATGTTGCGAGAGCTAAAAAATACCTGGATTTGGCCGGGCGCGATGTCGAAATCCTGGAGCGCTTCCTCGGGTTCTAGACGGCAACGGTGAAAGCAACGTGAGAGGATGCATGGTTGTGCAGAACAAGCGGTTCAGTTTCGAAGTGAGCAATAATATTTGTTGAATAAACGTTTTTTATGGCATTTGCCGGTGAGATGTACGATTCTCCCTTACTGCGCAGCTCCGGACTTATTACGGTAGACACCAGATTCTTAAAGTCTCCGAGCGAGAATTTATCTTTGGGCGTGTCGAGGATAAATTCCCCATCGGCTTGGCGTTGAGCCGACGCAAAAGCACTGCGGCAGCTTAATTCCGGCCAGTCTTCGTTTCTGTCCCCTATGTCCAAACGTTACTCGCGAATGAGGAGTTCAAAATGCAACTAGGAATGATCGGTCTCGGAAGAATGGGAGCGAACATGGTGAGGCGCCTGATCAAGGGCGGTCACCAGTGCGTGGTTTTCGACCGAAGTCCAGAGGTGGTCCAGAGCCTGGTGAAAGATAAGGCTACGGGATCTTCGTCCCTGGCCGACTTCGTGTCCAAACTGACTCAGCCAAGAGCGCTGTGGCTGATGGTTCCAGCGGCCTTTGTCGACTCTACCCTGGCCGAGCTTACCCCTCTTCTGGCCAAAGATGATGTCGTGATCGACGGTGGAAACTCCTATTACATTGACGACATCAGGCGGGCGAAGGAGCTTCAGAAAAAAGGCATCCACTACGTTGACGTGGGAACCAGCGGAGGCGTCTGGGGATTGGAACGCGGCTACTGCCTCATGATTGGGGGATCGAAGGCCGCCGTTGATCGTCTCGATCCCATCTTCCGCACGCTCGCGCCAGGAAAGGGCAATGCCGACCCGACGCCGGGCCGCACCCCGGGCAAGGGCACGGCAGAAAATGGATATCTGCATTGCGGTGAAGCCGGCGGCGGACACTTCGTAAAAATGGTCCACAATGGCATCGAGTATGGACTGATGGCCGCCTACGCGGAGGGGTTCAATATTCTCTCCCACGCCAACGTCGGCAAGAAATCTCGTACGTCAGATGCTGAGACAACTCCGCTGCGCGATCCCGAGCACTATCAGTATGACTTCAACCTGGCGGACGTGGCCGAAGTATGGCGCCGCGGCAGTGTGGTCGCATCGTGGCTGCTGGATCTGACAGCCAGTGCGCTGGCTAAGCAACCCGACCTCGCCAATTTCTCAGGCAGCGTGTCGGACTCCGGAGAAGGGCGCTGGACCATCCTGGCCGCTATCGACGAAGGGGCTCCCTCGCCCGTGCTTAGCGCCGCGCTTTACGATCGCTTCACCTCGCGAGGCGAGGGTAATTTCGCCCACAAGCTGCTTTCGGCCATGCGCTTTGAGTTTGGGGGCCATGCCGAGCGCAAAAAGGAATAAGCGGCATGAGACCCAAACGGAAGATCCTGGTCATCGACGTGGGCGGTACTCATGTCAAACTTCTTGCTACCGGCCAGAAGGTGAAGCGTGAGTTCGCATCGGGCCCGAAGATGGGGCCTGTAGAAATGGCACGCCAGGTCAACGACTCAGTGAAGGATTGGGACTACGATGTAATCTCAATGGGCTATCCCGGGCCCGTGGTACATGGCCGGCCTCTGCGCGAGCCGCATAATCTGGCTGCCGGGTGGGTACGCTTCGACTACAAGAAGGCCTTCGACCGTGAGATCAAGATCATTAACGATGCGGCCATGCAGGCCCTGGGGAGCTACAAGAAAGGACGGATGCTTTTCCTGGGCCTGGGCACTGGCCTGGGTTCCGCGATGATTGTTGAGCATCGGCTCGAACCGATGGAGCTGGGTCATTTGCCCTATCGAAAGGGCAAGACCTACGAAGACTACCTCGGCCTTCGCGGTCTGAAGCGACTGGGAAAGAAAAAGTGGCAGCATCATGTTATCAAGGTCGTGGACGATTTTCGCGCGGCGTTAGTCGCCGATGAGGTTGTGCTGGGAGGCGGAAACTCCAAGAGGCTGACGAAACTGCCACTGAACACGCGGCTGGGCGACAATGAAAATGCCTTCGTCGGCGGCTTCCGCATGTGGGACTCAAAAACTGGAATCGGAATCTGAGAGCTGCTCTATCCAACTAAGAAGGCAGGCTTGCGATGTCCAAAGCGGTTGTATTCCTCTTCGATGTGGACAACACTCTGCTGGACAATGATCGGGTCTCTGCCGACCTCAAGCATTTTCTGACCACCCAGGTAGGACAAGAACGCCAGCGCCGATATTGGGCCCTGTTCGAAGAGTTGCGTACGGAACTGGGATATGCCGACTACCTGGGCGCCCTGCAACGTTACCGTACAGAAAATCCGCGAGACCCGAATCTGCTCGCGGTGTCGGAATTCCTGGTTGAATATTACTTTGCCAATCGGCTATTCCCCAATTCGCTCGATGTGCTGGATCGCGTTTCGCAATGGGGAAAAGCGGCAATTCTCTCGGACGGCGATGTGGTCTTCCAGCCGCGCAAGATTCGGCGGTCGGGATTGTTTGATGGCGTCAAGGGGAATGTTCTGATTTATGTCCATAAAGAACACGAACTGGACGATGTTAAACAGCGCTACCCCGCGGACCACTATGTACTGGTGGACGACAAGATTCGCATTCTGACGGCGGTCAAGAAAGTGTGGGGGGCGGGCGTCACTACGGTTTTCGTGCGGCAGGGACATTATGCCCTTGACCCCAAAATTATTGAGGCCTATCCTCCCGCTGATTTAAGTATTGAACGTATCGGCGACCTGATGCAGTACGGGCTGCAAGACTTTATGGCCGCATCCAGCAAGAGTCTCGTTCGTGACTGACCGGGCCAGAATCCTCTATGACTGCCAAACGTGGGAATCAACCTCTCAGCAAGGAGCATCAGCGCCTGCTGGAGCCCTATACCGGAATGGTCCCGCCCTGGCGCAAATGGGGGCCCTATGTCTGCGAACGGTCCTGGGGAAGTGTCCGCGAGGATTACAGTGCCGACGGCTGCGCCTGGGAATTCCTCACCCACGATATGGCGCGCAGCAAGGCCTATCGCTGGGGTGAAGACGGCATCGCGGGAATCTGCGATCGCTACCAGCTTCTGGTCTTCGCACTTGCCCTGTGGAATGGTCGCGATCCGATCCTTAAGGAAAGGATGTTCGGGCTAACAGGCAACGAGGGCAACCACGGCGAGGACGTAAAAGAATACTGGTTCTACCTCGACAATACTCCCACTCATAGCTACATGAAGGTGTTGTACAAGTATCCGCAGCGTGCTTTCCCTTACCAGCAACTGATTGAAGAAAACCGAAACCGCTGGGGACACGTCGGTGCCCGCGAGTACGAATTGCTGGATACGGGAATCTTCGATGACGACCGCTACTTCGATGTCTTCGTCGAATACGCCAAGGCCGGGCCGGAAGATATCTGCGTACGCATCGAAGCTATCAACCGCGGGCCGGATGCGGCTGAACTACACCTGATGCCGCATCTGTGGTTCCGCAACACCTGGGCGTGGACGGAAACGCCGGGCGCGGAACCCTCCATCGGGCTAAAGAAGTCCGGAAACCATATTGCTCTGGTTGCCGATGGCACCCAGGCTGCCGCCGGCCTGCGCAATCTCCAGTTTCCGTATTCCTTGGGAACTCAATACCTCTACGCCGAAAAGGGCGGGGAGGCGATGTTCACCGACAATGAGAGCAACCAGGTCAAGCTCTACGGCTGCGCGGAGAATCGCAAATCCTATGTAAAAGACGCCTTTCACCGGCACATTATTCATCAGGAAGACTGCCTGAATCCGCATCAGACCGGCACCAAGGCGTGCGTTCACTACCACCAGACCGTCGCCGCGGGCGGGTCGATGGTATTACGGCTGCGGCTGACTCCGGAAAAGCTTCCGGCGCCCCTCAACGATGTGGATGAAATTGTCCGTCAGCGCAAAGCAGAAGCCGATGAGTTCTACGCCGCGGTGCACCCGCCTGCGGCTACTGCCGACGAAAAACTCATTCAACGTCAGGCCCTGGCAGGAATGCTTTGGAGCAAGCAGATTTATTTGTGGGACGTGAATCGCTGGCTGGAGGGCGACAATCCGAAATTCCCTCCGCCC
>CAWEZS010000029.1:0-14488 GCA_963813645.1 Terriglobia bacterium | reverse complement strand
GGTAAAAATCCCGACTCACGCGAACCAGTCGCGTTGACTTGCAAGTATGCGCGGCCTACCATGAGCCATCGGCTGGGGAAATCCCTATGCTGGGCCAAACTATTTCTCACTACCGAATCGAAGAAAAGCTAGGCGGCGGTGGCATGGGAGTCGTCTATCGCGCCGTGGATCTTCGTTTGGGGAGAAGTATAGCTCTCAAGTTCCTTCCGCCCGAACTAGTTCGCGATCCCATGGCCCTGGAGCGTTTTCAGCGCGAAGCCCGTGCCGCCTCCGGGCTCAATCATCCCAATATCTGCATCATCCACGAGATTGACCAGTTCGAAGGCCAGCCCTTCATCGTCATGGAATTGCTGGAAGGCCAGCCCCTCAAGCACATGATCACGGGCAAGCCGCTGCCGGGCGCTCAAATTCTCGAAATCACGATCCAGATCGCTGATGCGCTGGAAGCTGCCCATGACTCCGGGATCATCCATCGCGATCTAAAGCCGGCGAATATTTTCCTTACGAAGCGTGCCCAGGCGAAGGTTCTGGATTTCGGGCTGGCGAAGCTGGTGCCAACCCAGCGCGCGATCAGAGATGAAATCGGCAGCGCGTCTCTCCCCACTCTAAGCGGACTCGATCACTTGACCAGTACGGGGGTCGCTCTCGGCACCGTGGCATACATGTCACCGGAGCAGGCCCGCGGAGAGGAACTGGACCGCCGCAGCGATCTTTTTTCTCTGGGTGCGGTGCTGTATGAAATGGCGACGGGACGGCTCGCATTTGGTGGCGGCACAACAGCGGTGGTTTTCGAAGCCATCCTCAACCGCTCACCGCTGTCGGCCTCGCGGGTAAATCCGGAACTCATTCCCGACCTCGGCTGGATCACGGCCAAGCTGCTGGAAAAAGACCGAAAGTTACGCTACCAGTCCGCCGCCGAACTTCAAGCTGACCTCAAACGGGTCAAACGCGACACCGAATCTTCCGGCGTTCCCACCTTCGTGCCGCCAATGGGTTCCAAAGTCCCATGGCGCAAAATTGGGATCATCTCGGCCGCAGTAGCACTGGTTTTGCTGCTGATCGTCGTTCTACTTCCGCGCAACCTGCGTGATCGATTGCTGGGCGGCGGCTCGGGGCATATTCATGCGATTGCGGTTTTGCCCTTCGTCAACGTGGGAGCAGATCCCAACATCGAGTATCTCGCGGACGGCGTTACGGAAGGAATTATCAGCAGCCTTTCCCGCGTCCCGGAACTACGGGTTATGGCCCGCAGCACGGTTTTCAGCTACAAGGGACGTGACATCAATGCCCAGAAAGTCGGCAAAGAGCTCAACGTTGACGCCGTTTTGATGGGCCGGATCGCGCAGCGCGGCGATACCCTGACGATCCAAACCGACCTGGTCAGCGTGGCCGACGGCTCCGAACTCTGGGGCGATCAGTACAACCGGAAGATGTCCGACCTGATCGCGGTGCAAGGTGACATCTCAAGGGAGATCTACGACAACCTGCGGCCCAGAATTGTCGGGGCGGAAGAGTCCACCACCCAAGTCGCGAAGCATGATACGGAAAGTCCTGAGGCTTACCAACTCTACCTGCAGGGGCTTTTCTACTGGAACAAGTGGACCGAGGAAGGATTCAGGAAGGCCACTGACTTTTTCAACCAGGCGGTCGAGAAAGACCCGAACTACGCCCAGGCTTACGCCGGGCTTGCCGATACCTATAATTTCCTGGGCGAGTCCGGATACACAGCTCCGCAACAGGTTTGGCAAAACGCGAAATCTGCGGCCATGCATGCGGTCAAGCTGGACGACCGGCTGCCCGAGGCGCATATCTCGCTGGCGCTGGTGCGGGAGAGCTATGACTGGGATTGGGCGGGAGCCGAATCCGAATTCAAACGCGCCATTCAGCTCAATCCCAACAATTCTTCAGCGCACCAGTGGTATGGAGACTTTCTGACCCGTATGGGTCGCTTCGATGAGGCCAAAGTCGAGTTGAAGAAGGCGCAGGAGCTTGATCCGCTGTCTCTTCTCACCAACACCAGCCTGGGGCGGCAGTTGTACTTCACGCGGCAGTACGATGCGGCGGTGCAGCAGCTGAAGAAGACTTTAGAGATGGATCCGAAATTCGTCCCGGCACAACACGCCATCGAAGCCGCATACGCTCAGAACGGCATGTTCAAAGAGGCCATCGGCGAACGACAAAAGGTTCTCACGCTTTCAGGCAATCCCGATCTGGCGGCATCAATCGGCGAGGACTTCAATGCCTCTGGCTATCCCGGAGTGATGAAGAGCTGGCTGGAAGGCTTAAAAGAGATTTCGAAGCGAAGTTACGTTTCGTCTTGCAACATGGCCCAGATCTACGCCAGGCTGGGAGACAGGAACCAGGCGCTGGCCGCCCTCGAAATGGCTCTGGAGCAGCGCGACAGCAACCTCACTTACGTCAGAGTCGAACCCGCGTTCGATGAGATTCGCTCCGACCCCAGATTTCAGAAAGTAATGCAGCAGCTCAACATGCCGCAGTAGCTGGGCACTACTCAGCGCAATGGATAGCCCGGTTCCCCCGGCAGATGCCCGTCGACCCGCACGACCTTTGTGCCGGGCTTTACGTCCTTGCTGTCAACAAACGCAATTGCGCCCGGGATCGCGGTTAGCAACTGGTTGGCCATATTGTTCGAGTACACCACTTTTGGAGCTGTGGCAGCTTCCGCTCGAAAAATCTTCGCGATCCAATACTGTTTAAACTGCGATTCGGACATCTGGTAGATGATCTTGAGAACTACGTCTCTTTCTCGTGCTACGGGTGCGCGAATGAGCAGCACCACGGGAACGTTTGTGCTCCAGTATTGACGGTCGCCGAGAAAGACCCTGCGCACTTCCGACAGGCTCAGATTGCTGATGGGCGTGTCCGGGTGCACTACGACAGCGACGTCAACTTCGTGGCGCTGGGCCGCAAGCGGCTGCAGAAAGGCCAGGCACAGGCAGCTTATGGCGACGACTCGGAAGGCGAATTTCAATTGAGCTGTCATGTGCGTGTCAGAAAGTAAATGCGGTCTGGAAGAATACCCCGTTTACCCAGGGTTCATCGACGCCGTGGCGACTGTACCGATACTCGCCCTTGAAAGCCGCGTAGTTCGTAATATCGTACCGGACCCCGAACGTCGAACCGGACAAATCCAACACATCCACCAGCGTCGGATCACTTTCCGGCTTATGAATATACTCGTAGCGGTAATACGGTTTCCATTTACTTTGCTGCCAGGGAAGCCGGTACGCGACCTGAACATAGAATGCCTGGCTGTCCCATGTGTTGGCAGTCAGTTCGTTGCGATGATGAACGTTCTCATATTCAGCCAGAAATTCCGGCTTCTCCTTGGTCCAGGCTACGTAGGCACCACTGATCCATTCGCCAAAATTCTGCCCTGGTTGCGGGGTGAGCTTGTCGCGATAGACTGACGCGCCCACCTGCAGACCGTAGAACCGGGAAGGCCGCGCATAGACGCTGGCCACCCAGGCACGGTTGTCGTTGGAATCTCCGCTGTCTCCCGACTTGCTCAGAAACGAGGAGCGCCCGTTTCCGAGTCCGACGTTATAACCCAGACCCAAACCGCCGGAGGGAATATTTCCTTCCGCTTCCACACCCACGAAATGGGTGGGTGTAAAGATTCCGCCAAACTTGACCATTTCGGGCCGGGCGATAGTTGTTTGCAGCCAGGCTCCGTGATGGAAGGTAGCATTCCAATAACCTATGGGGGTGTGATATTTGCCGAACGAGAGTTTGAAGTAGTCGTTGTAGTCGTATCGGATAATGGAGCGTTCCACGCTCAAATCATAGGTGCTAGGTTGGGCAGTGAAGCTGACCTCGCCGAAATAGCTGACCTTTTCCGACAAAGGGGAGGCCAGGTGCAGAACCAGCTGCCCCAGGTTGAAACCGCTAATCGATCCCTTCTGATCCGTTGCGGAGAAATCCACGTCGCCGAAACCCCTGATTTGGAGAGACGGAAAGCGTCGCTCGGTGTCGCGAATCTCGCCAATGCTGGCGTGATCTTCATGCATCGCCGCCATGGTTGGCGAAGAAGCCGGAGGCGGGACAGCCGGGGTGGGGGTGGGGGCGGCCGCAGCAGGAATCTCGGCAGGGGTTGGGGCGGCCGGGCTGGGGGTTTGGGCAACCTCCCTCTGGCGGTCACGAGCTTCCAACTGGTCAATGCGATCCTCCAGTTGCTGAATGCGCTCGAGCAGAGTCTGCACCGATGGTTCGCTCGGCGCCGCAGCCGCCTGGGTTTGCGCCGGGGAAGATGGCGGCGGTGCAGACTGCGCCAGCAACGCGCTGGTAGTCAGTGAAAACAAGAGCAATAGAAGCCAGCGAGAGCCCATAAATCGCCTCCTAAAACTAAAACGCGTCCTCGACCCGTGGTGTTCCACTCGCAGTCAAAAAAGGCTTGAGAAATTTCAGCCGCCTAGTCTAGTACGGTGGGGGTTTTTGTGAAAGCCGGGTTTGTCGGAATTCGATGAATCGAAAGCAAACCGTGCGGGTGATGCCTCCCAACAGCTCGGGCCGGGGAGCAAATACAGAAATACGACTGGTTCGCGCCAAGCCGTCGCGTTAGTATTGAATACGCGCTGCGCGGTCGGCGTATGCGATTCCCCATTGCTGCAGGTGCTGGACAAGTTCAGCCGGGACGCCGGCCTCGCGGAACTGTCTTGCCGACTCCCATACCTTGCCACCACTGATATCCCCGTAGGAACCGGGTTGACTGTACGGGCGCTTGGGGACTCCGACGGGCAAGTGCTTCGTGATCGGATATTGCAGGTTCTTATCCATCCAGGCGGCAAGAAAGGATGTGGTGAGAGCCTGACGTACCTCGGTCGGCAGGGGTTTGAACGTCGGCGCCCAGACCGGACTGACCATAATGCGGGGATCGATATTGTCATTGGGACGCCAACCCTGTTTGAGATTGTCTGGGCCCAGGTTGGGATCGGTGGATTGCAGCGCCTTTGTTACGGCCGCGAGAAGTCGCGCCGGTTCCGCTTGGTGTGTCTGCGCTTGCAGGTCGAGGAATCCACCAATCACGTATAGCCAGTCCACCGGGCCGCGGTCCCGGTGTTGATGATTACCGCTGTTCAGGACGATCTGCAACTGATACCAGGCCGCTGAGAGATATTCATTGGTCAAAGCACTACCACCAACCCCGGCCGGTCCATTGGGGATGTGGGCAGCCGCCGGAGCAGCATCTCCAGGAATAATGTTGCACCACGTGCGGGAATCCGCGATTGACCCATAGAGGTCCCGTCCGCGGCCTTCGAGTCCAAACTCCTCCATCACTTCCCACGTCTTCACCAGTTGCCATAGCTGGGCCGAGTACACCTTGTTGCTTAGCTCCGGCGACCACGCTGTATCTGCCTTGCCAAAGCGTCCGAGGAAAGAGCGCCGCGCTTCGGACCACTGCGCGAAGGCGGCAACAACACGGCGCATGTCGTGGTCCTTAGTCTGGGCTTCCGCCAGGACTGTGCGCAGCGGCGCTTTCTTTCCCATCTTGCTCTTGCTCTCCGTCGTCTCCCCATCGTACGAGGCTGCGAAGGTGCTCTCCGTGAATTCTGGTCCCCATGCATCCTTGGGATGGACGCGCGGCAGCCATTGGTTCCAATCCGGAAGTTGCAAGGCGATGGGAATTTCACGAGCACTGAGATTGCCGTCGGGGCGAAACATGTCCGGGGTGATCTGCTTCGCAAGCTCAAGGAGATCGGGAGCATTTTTCGTTGGCGAAGCCGGCGGATCTGACAGGGATGGGTTGGTCCCGGTGCCACGCTGGCGAACCAGATACTGCAGTGTGTCAGCATCCCGCTCGAGGACCCAGTCGATTCCGGCGCCTGACGCCCAACTGGAGATCGGTTTTTCGTCCAGTCCGGGTCCCGGCTGATATGGAGGGTTCCACGGGCGGCCAGGATTGGGCAGTGGCAAGCTACGAATGTAACTTGCGATTTGCTCGCTCTGCAGCGTAGACAGGCCATGGAAGCGTGCTCGGGAGACAATGCTCGCGTTGGAGAAGTTGAAGTATTTGAGGTCGCGCCCATCCTGCGCGTGGCAATCGGCACAGTGCGCCTGGATTCTCGGACTGTTTGGGATGCTGCTTGCCACCAGTGAGGCGGTGTGCCAGAGCTCTTTCCCCGCCTGGATAGAAGCTGCGTCGGGCAAAGGTGGTGTCCAGCTTTCCGGTGTATCTTCCACAAAATTCTCCGGCGCGATGACCTTCCTTCCCTCGACCGTTAGAAAGTTGAATGCCAGAACGCGGTAGCTGCTGACGATTCCGTCGGTCTGGTTGAACCGGAAGCGAATCGTATTATTGCCACCCACGACCGCGCGGTCGGGAACGGGGACAGTCATCACCAGCGTGGAAAAGCCTCCGCCAATTCCGCCGTAACTCCTGCCGAGCCCGGCAATTGTGACGGTGTTGTTGTTGAGGGGTATCCAGTCACTCGTGTTGATCTGAACGCTGGCTTGATCCGCATACCGCAGCCCATGGACCCGCAGCCAGAGGGTTCGCACCGGGCGCGCCTGCTCTGCCGAAAGGGTCAGGGCCCTGCTCACCATCGTGCCGTCGGCACCCAAGACTTCGATCGGTAGTACGATCGGGCTTGTAGTGTTATCAGCAAATCCGAAGGAAATCGTTAGGGCCGCTAGGAATAAATACACCAGCAGCTGATGCCACCCAGCCACCTCCAGGCTATGGGAGACCACCCCGCCAATCAGTTGCGAACTGTCAGCAACTCTTCCGCCAGATGCCTCCTTCCGGGACAGAACATTTTTCGGACGTTCGGGGTCGCGCGAAATTGCGCTAGTCTCACCTGACATGCGCTCGTCTTCCGGGTGACGGAGCCGCTGCGTGGAATTCACTTGAAGAGTCATTTTCTGACTATCAAAGTCTCATTTCCGCGTAGTTTAGCAGAGAGTCTGGGAGTTACGCGGCTGCCAAATCGTCGGGGTCAGTTTGAATTTCCTCTTCTCCGGATGGGGTCATCCTGAGCTTGCGAAGGATCTAGCGCGCGGCGGATCTGCACCCTCACGGCAATTGGCGGTGCGCGCGGGATCCGCGACTGCTGGGACATATCACCAAACAGGGCAACTCTCCGCGTGTGGTAGGCTTACCCCTCTTGCGTTACCCAGACTCCTGTCCGGGGAGATTTTCTCTTGACCGTTCCTCGAATTACGGTCGTGGGCAGCTATGCCACCGGCCTGACCATGAAAGTCGAGCGTATGCCGAGTATCGGCGAAACACTCTTGGGAACGGGTTATCGCGTGGACTATGGCGGGAAAGGTTCCAATCAGGCAGTGGGATGCGCCCGGCTGGGAGCAGACGTCAGCTTCATCGCCAGAATTGGAACAGACCCTTTCGGAGAAATGGCGCTCGGCCTCTACCGCGACGAAGGCATTGACATCACTCATGTAAAGCGCACTGCCGACGCGCCGACTGGAGTGGGCTTCATTATTGTCGAGGCGGCGAGCGGACATAACTGCATCACCATCGATCCGGGAGCGAATGAACTCTTGACCGCCGCCGACGTTGCGCAGTGCGAAGCTGCTTTCAATTCGCCGGCTGTGGTGCTCACCCAGCTTGAGATTCCGGTAGCCGCCGCCGAGGCCGCACTGGCGCGCGGACGCGAACGAGGTGCAATCACGATTCTGAATCCGGCTCCGGTCCGGCCGTTGCCTACGTCTATCTTGCAGCTAGTCGATGTTCTTACCCCCAATCAGAGTGAGGCCAAGGTGCTGGCCGGCCTTAGTCCGGGGGCGGACCTCGAGCCCGAGGCAATCGCGCGCAGGTTGATTCGCAGCGGAGTCAAACAGGTCGTCATGACCTTGGGAGAAAATGGAGCATTGATCGTAACTGACAAATCCTCCATACGCGTTCCTGCGGTATGCATGTCGGCGGTGGATACGACGGGTGCGGGGGACGCCTTCAACGCGGGGTTGGCGATCGCGCTGGCTTGTGGCGCGAGTCTCGAGGAGGCCGTGCCGTTTGCCACAGTCACCGGCGGCCTGGCCGTCACCAAGGAGGGCGTCATCCCTTCCTTGCCCAACCGGGATGAGGTTTTCCATTTCTATCGCAAGCAAGACCTGCCTCCTCCGCATTGGTTCCTGGCCACCCCTTCCGGCGAAGTTTGAATGGCCGGCGGGGGTTGATCTGTGGCGGTGCGAGGTCTGAGTAGAGTTTGCAGCGTCGAGACTCCCTTATGCCCCTGCTGATCGGTTTTCTTCTGGTACTGCTGGCGGCCCTGCTGCAAGGGACTTTCGTTCTCCCGATGACACTCGTTCGGCAATGGTCGTGGGAGCACACCTGGGCCGCGTTCTCACTGCTGGGCATGTTCGTCTTCAACTGGATCATCACGCTTCTGCTGGTGCCAAATATCTTCGCCGTGTATTCCGCGTCTCCTGTCAAAGACCTCGCTGTTCTAGCGCTTTTTGGGCTGGGGTGGGGTGTGGGTGCTGTCCTGTTCGGCCTGGGAATGGAACGGCTCGGCATGGCCCTGGGATATCCAATCATCATGGGGCTTATCGCCAGCCTGGGCGCGTTGATTCCGCTCCTGCTGTTCTTCCCGCAGAGTCTTTTCACAAGCAAAGGCCTGTTTCTGCTCGCCGGAACGGCGCTGGTCATCTTTGGTATCTCGCTGTGCTCCAATGCCGGATCCCGCCGCACGCCTTCCGAAGGCAAGTCCGCCGCAACACGTTCAAACACTTTCAAAATCGGCCTGGCCATCGCCATCTTCGCCGGCATACTCTCTTGCCTGCCCAATGTGGGCGTGGCATTCGGGGGAAACGTGATCCAGGCTGCCCTGTCGTTGGGAGTATCCCCGGCATCTTCAGGGAATACGGTGTGGGCTCTTCTGTTTACTCTGGGGTGCGCCGCTAATCTCGCATATTGTCTGTACCTGTTCGTCAGCAAGCGCAACCTGGGCCAGTACTGGAACCGGGAGACGCCGCGCAATCTGGGCCTTAGCGCGGGGATGGCGCTGATGTGGATTGGAAGCTTCTATCTTTACGGTGCCGGCGCCGCAAAACTGGGACGCTGGGGCGCCATAGCAGGCTGGCCTCTGTTCATCTCTCTGTCCATTGTGGTGGGCAATCTTTGGGGACTATGGCGAGGCGAGTGGCAAGGCGCGCCTGTGGTTAGCCGTCGACTGTTGAATCAGGGTTTGCTGGTCCTGATCGTGGCGGTCATTACTGTGGCGATCAGCAATTCATTCTAGGATTATTTTCACCGTGCCTCTGTGACCGCGTCGGCAACTCTGCGAAAATAGGCCTGTCCATGTCGTCGAACTCCCCATTTCTTCTGACCTCGCAGCCCAGGGCGCGCTGGATGCGCTTCGATACCGCACAGATCCTCAAACGTTTTTTCTTTTGTGAGCGTTCGCTTCTGGTGAGCCAGGCGGCCTGGATTCCGGCTGTCGCCCCTCTCGATATCAAGACGGGACTCGCTCGTTTCATCTGGCAGAGCGCGGAGACTGCTGACGCCTTGCGGAACCGCGTGTTCGAGCTTCGTTTCCCCAGCCGCCTGCTGGAGGAAGAAGGAGCAGACTGTGCGCTGATCGAGCTTTTCGGTGCAGTTAGAAATTCTCCATCAGTTCCAGCTTTCCTGTTGAGTATTGGGAAAGTGTTGTTGCCGGCTCTGCGCGATTCCTTCCAGGCATATCTGGAAGCATCCGATTCCATCGCCGACGGGCCCACGCACCGCTTTCTGTCGCTCGCCGTCTCTGAAAAGACAGAACAGATCGCTGCCTTCGAGCAATGGAGCGAGTCGGCCCTGGCCGGCAGTCCCCAGTTGCGCGAGGGCGCGCTTACGTGGACGCAGGCGGTCGCCAAACGGCTTTCTGATGTGGGAGGAGTGGGAATCGAGACATCCTCACTATCTGCCACTCTGGGGACTTTGCCAGGCGGAACGACCTATGTCATTCCAGACAAGCCCGCGCGGGACTCGCGCTTCTGGCCTTGCCGCTTTTACTGGCCTGACATAGTCGATCCCGCTTATCCCTACGGCGAAGGCATGCAACTGCAACTCCGCTCGGCTATCAGTCACTTGAACGAAGTGTGGGCAATAGAAAACGGCGGCGTGATGTTGAGCGCGTTCGCTGACATCTTGCCCTGGGAATGGATACACAATGCTGCGCGCTGGACCTATGATGAATCGCGCCACTGCCGGATGGGCTACGAACGCCTGATGGCATGGGCTCTGAATCCCGCGGACATTCCCCTGGGCACGTACATATATGAAAGCGCATCCGGTGAAGATCCTATCTATCGCTTGGGCATGCTCTACTTCTTCGAAACCAAAAACATCCGCCACAAGCCGGCCCGCGCCCAACTTTTCCGCACGTACGGCGACGCTGTGAGTGAGCACGACATGGACTTCGATTGGGCTGACGAAACCATGCACGCCGGTTACGGCAAGCACTGGCTTAAAGAATTGCTGGCAGTTCGTGGCCAGGACCCCACGGCCTACGATCAGGTGCGTGACCGCTGCGAAAAATTAGTAAGCAACTACGTGGACACCGCTACGCCAGACGAAGTGGCCGGCATTAAGAAAGTGGCACGCGCCCTAATTGCCCAGGCACAAAGAAAATAAGCTCGCAAAAGTCGACCTCCCGACAGTAACCGACAAGAGCACTGCACAGTGAGACACCCGCGCCGGCATTGACGTTCTCGTGGATGACTTCTGCGTTGCTACCATGAGTGTTGAAGCCTTCTACAGACCAGTCCTGTTATGCTTGGCCACTCTGCTACCAGGATCTGCCGGAGGAAACAATGGATCGGCGCCTATCGAAGACAGTGTTTTTGCTGGTCGCTCTCTTAGGAACCACCGCCGCGGCCCAGAAGATCAAGATCATCGTCGACCAGGACGCTCGTGGCCCCGGCACCAGCGACCAGCAGGCCATCCTGGTTTTCCTGCAATCGGACAAATTCGACGTCCTCGGCATCACCACCGTCAGCGGCGACCAGTGGGTGAAGGAAGAAACCCAGCATGTGCTTCGTATGACCGAGATTGCGGAGCGCACGGACGTTCCGGTATTCCAGGGTGCTGAATTCCCCTTGCTCAATTCCAAGGAAGAAACCGAGCGCTGGGAAGCCCTTTACGGCAACCTGGAGTACAAGGGATGCTGGACGGAGCGCTTCGAAGCTAACCGCTCCACCATCTATGACGAGCCCTACCACGCCCCCGACGTTGTTCCGCCCATGAAGGAGGGCGCGCCCCACACTCAAGCCACTCCTGGTACGGCGGCCGAGTTCATTGTGAAGATGGTGCACAAGTACCCGGGCGAAGTGGTTCTATGGGCGGGCGGACCGTTGACCAATTTTGCCTTGGCGCTGAAGCTCGACCCCGAAGTCGCCACGCTAGCCAAGGAATTCGTCATGATGGGCGGCGGATTGTACGCGGACAAGGGCGCAATCGATCCCGGCGCCATTGATGCCCGCCGCGAATTCAACTGGTGGTTCGATCCGGAGGCAACACGCATTGTGTTGCGCGCGCCCTGGAAAAAGGTGACCATCACTCCGATTGATATTTCGGTCAAGACGCGCTTTACCGCGGAGATGAAAGCTGCCATCTCCAAGGCAAACACCCCGGTCACGCAATATCTGGATAAGTATTCTCTACCGGGGTATATGTGGGACGAAATCGCCGGTGTGGCCCTGATTGACCCGTCCATCATCACCGGCCAAAAGCAGCTCTACATGGACATTGAACTGGATCGCGGATCAAGCTACGGAAAGACCATCTTCTGGAATTCCACCGCTCAGGTTCCTCCGTACCTGCGCTTGGCCAATGTCCAATTCGATATCGACGCCAAGAAGTTCTACAAAATCTACATCGACCTGATGACCCGACCGGCGCGGAGCGCCAACTCGCACACCCACCCAGAATGAACAATTGTTTCAACTTCGTAGGTTCCGATCATGGCAATCGCTAGTATGGGTTGTTGCGAAACATACCCACTAAGTTATTTTGCTTCAATGGTAGTGAACCCTGCCGTCACGAGCCGGCACGGTCATTCTGCCCGGTGAGCTGAGCAAACAGCCACGCCTTCGCCATCTTCCAATCGCGCTTGGCCGTCTCCGGCGAAATTCCCAGCACTACGGCCGTTTCCTCAACACTTAGGCCGCCGAAGTAGCGCAACTCCACCACCCGTCCCTTGCGGGGATCGAATTTGGACAATGAGGCCAGGGCCTCATCCAGGGCGAGCACATCAACCTGGCGCCCCTTGGCCGCAACCACTTCTTCATCCAACGATATTTGTACCGTACCTCCGCCTCGCTTGGCATACCCCCGGTTGCGCGCATGGTCAACCAGAATTCGACGGATCAACTGCGAACACAGGGCAAGGAAATGCACCCGGTTTTCGCAGCGCAGACCGTCGGCGCGAACCAATTTCAGGTACGCCTCGTTGGCCAAAGCCGCCGACTCCATCGTTTGGCCGGCCCGGCATCGCCCCAGGTGCCGCCTGGCGATCCGGCGTATCTCCGGGTAAACCATGGGCATCAGGCGGTCAAGCGCCTGTTCATCGCCTTCGCCCCAGGCGGCAATCAACCCGCTAATGTCCTGCGGACGCGCGACCGTCATGGCGGTGCCGAACTTACCACAAAAAACATTTGCACGGATGACCCTTTTTCCCGCCTGTTCCCGGAATACAAGGCAGGGGGAACTTACTCGACTTCTGACCCGCGAAGTTACTTCAACGCTCAGCAGTTGCCTGATCTGAACCCAGGCAGGTCCTATTCTCCCAGGCTGCCGCAACCGTCAACTAAGGAGACTTATGAAAACTATTCGTACACAGACAATCTTCGCCTCGTTTGTGATAGCGGGCGTTGCAGCCCTGATTCTCTCACTGGGCCCGGCTTCGGCATCGGCGTCCTCCGAGCGAAGCGGAAGGCTCCACATTATGAAGGAGTGCTCGGAGAACACCGGCCTCCCCGGCGCCTTCTGCACGATCACATTCTCGAACCTCGCGGCGATCCCCGTCGGCTCGAAGGTCTTCTATGACCAGGCGGGTAACACTGTGCCGGGCGTGTTCGACAGTGACGTCGTCCTCGACGCCGGAAACGGCAATAGGGCGGTCGGCCGTTGCACGCTCGATGGGGCGACCGCTGTAGGAATATGCCAGTTCTCGGACGGGATCGGAGAGTTAGCGGGGTTCCATGCCCGTGTCGATGTCAAACCCACGACTCCGGACTTAGTGAATTACGACTGGCGCGGGACGTACGGCTTCACGGAGCCTGGCAGACAACACGATGATAAGTAATCGCTATTTGGTAGTCTTCCCAATTCTGTGAGGCCGGTTGTCAACCCGCGGGTACTCCGAAGCAAAGGGGGCGCCGTATTGCATCCGTTTGGATGTGCTGCGGCGCCGCCCGGTATTGTTAGGGCTCTTAAGGGATGTGGAAGGAACAATAGCCTTCAGGCCCCAGCACGGGCTGCGAGATTCAGGAACCGGAATGCGGTACAGATTGCGCTGAGTCGTAATGCGAGGGAACACCTAGACGTCAGTCGACGCACAGGGGATTTCGTCCAAAACATCGATCTTTTGGTGAGATTGCCTTCTCGGAAATATGGGACCAAGGCCGACCCCTCAGCGACAAACCACCTATCAATGTAGCGGTATCCGAAAAAGATTGCGCTGCAGTTCCGTCTTGACGAAAACGTATTGCGAGGGGTCGGGCCCGGGACACGATCGCACTACGCTCGATCACTCTCGCTCGTGGCTGTTCAGGCCAGTGGGCATCCAAGCTGATTCCTGAAGCGGGAAAATCCGGCAACGATTTTCCGGCTGGTACAGGAATCACGAGCGTCTTTCCCCGGAGATCGCGACAAAGAAGAACTTTCCGTCGGAAGCCCACCCCGACAAGCAGTCCCCTACGCAGATTTTCCTGGGAGCCCCGCCGCGAGTGGGCACTGCGAGAACTGCGGATGAGAGATTCTCACCAGCCCCGGGCGACAATACGATCACCCATTCACCATCGGGTGAAACGCCGACCTTTTCCAGAATCGGCGCGGTCGTTATTCGCACTCGTCCACTTCCATCTTCCTTGATCCGAACCAGCCCATTCGTTTTCTCCTCGAGCGAGCGAATACGAGTCGCCGTGCGCACCGAAGGATACTTGATCTCCGCCCTCAGCAACCTGTCGAGGTGGCGTGCCGCGGTCGAGGGCCGCCAGCCAGATCTTCTTCTCCCCTCCACTTTCTGTTGTGGTGAAGACCGCTTCCTTCTCGTCGCGAGAAATATCGTAGTCCGTGACTGAAACGCCCGGCAGCACGCTGTCGGCCTTAGCAATACGGTACTCTAGCCAAGCCTGGCAAAATATTTTTTTTTTTTTTTAAAAAAAAAACAAAAAAAAACAAAAACAAAAAAAAAAAAAAAAAAAAAAAACGTTATGTATTGCTAGACGGTATGTAGCCTTGGTTTGGAGCGTGTGCGTGTGTAAATTGGGGCTAGGTATGACGTGAAAATGTTCCTTGCGTAGATCCGGA
>CAWEZS010000028.1:0-13395 GCA_963813645.1 Terriglobia bacterium | reverse complement strand
ACGAAATTGGCGGACGCAACGCCATAGGCCGCATTGACCTGGTAGAGAATCGCTTCGTCGGCATCAAGTCCCGCGGCTGTTACGAAACCCCGGGCGGAACCCTGCTGATTGCAGCGCACCGCGAACTCGAGGCCCTGTGCCTGGAACGCGACCTCATGCACTTCAAGCAGCACATTGGACTGAAGTACGCTGAGTTGGCGTATTTCGGTCTCTGGTTCACGCCGCTGCGCGAAGCGCTCGATGCCTTCGTTGACAATACTCAGCAGGTCATCACCGGTACGACAACCCTGTCTTTGTACAAGGGCAACGTGTCAGTGGTCAGCCGTCACTCGGAGAATTCGCTCTATCGCACCGATCTTTCGTCCTTCACCATGGGCGACAGCTACGACCAAAAAGATGCGGAAGGATTCATCCGCATCTTGGGCCTGCCCTCGCGTTCGCGCGCTCGTCTGCGCGCCGACGCCGTCAAGCCCGAGGTAATCCGATGAAGATGTGGTCGGGACGATTCCGCCAGCCGCTTGATGCCGATTTCGAGCGCTGGCAGCGGTCGTTCGACTTCGACCGGCGGCTGCTCCGCGAGGAGTTATCCGCCAGCCGCGCCCACGCGTCCGCACTGAAGAACGCCGGAATCCTGTCTTCGAGCGAGTTGATCACCATCCTTCAGGGCCTGAAGCAGATTGGCGAAAAGGCCGCGGCCTCTCCTGCATTTCTCGACGACAACGAAGCCGAGGACGTGCATCACTTCGTCGAAAAGCAATTGGTCGCACTGATCGGCGACACGGGATATAAACTGCACAGCGGCCGCAGCCGCAACGAACAGATTGCAACCGACCTCCGGCTTTACGTTCGGGCTTCCATAGATCAGATACGTTCAGATCTGGCGGAGTGGCTGAGCATTGCACTCGATCGCGCCGAACGGGCGGGAAGCGCGGCCATGCCCTCCTACACCCACCTGCAGTGTGCCGAACCGGTCCTGGTCGCACACTGGCTGCTGGCCTACGTCGAGATGTTTCTGCGCGACGCCGACCGCCTGGCTGACTGCCGCAAGCGGCTGAACGTTTCTCCGCTGGGTTCGGGCGCGGTTGCCGGGGCAACACTGCCGCTCGATCGCCGCGCCATGGCCGAAGAACTGGGTTTCGATGCTCCCACCGCCAACAGCATTGACGCAACCAGCGACCGCGATTTCGCTCTGGAATTCGTCTCAGCGCTTTCTCTTCTGGCCGTGCACCTGAGCCGCTGGGCGGAAGAGATGATCCTCTTCTCGTCACAGGAGTTCGCATTCATCCGCCTGCCCGAAGCTTATTCCACGGGAAGCAGCGCCATGCCGCAGAAGATGAACCCTGACCTGCTCGAGCTCACTCGCGGCAAAGCCGCGCGCATCATCGGCCACGCAACGGCCTTGCTGGTCACGGTGAAAGGCCTGCCGCTGGCCTACAACAAGGACTTGCAAGAGACCCAGCAACCGCTTTTCGACGCCGCCGCAACCGTGCTGTCGCTGCTGCCCATGGCCTCCGGCTGGATGAAGGCTGTCGAGTTCAATCACGACTGCATGCAGCAAGCCGCAGAATCGGGATTCATGAATGCCTGGGCGGGGGCTACTTACTTGGTTCGCCGCGGAGTTCCTTTCCGGCTTGCTCACGAAATAGTTGGCAAAGCGGTGCAAACTTGCATCGAAAGAAAGTGTGAGTTGGCAGATTTGCCGTTGGAGGAATTACGCCAGTTGAACCCAGCCTTTGATCAGGATTTCTATTCATCTTTAACTCTGCAGGCGGTGCTTACCATTCACGATGTACCCGGCGGCACAGCGCCGGCGCGTGTCCGTCAGGCCATAGCCGACGCCCGGCAAAAAGTGGAAGCCATGCGGGAGGACGTCCATGCGCACGCGTGAAGCCCTTCTGCCTGACGCCGAGCAGATCCACGAACTGATCGCGACCTACTCTCACGATGGCACGCTGCTGCCGCGCACCTTCGCGGAAGTCTGCGAGAACGTGCGCGATTTCGTGGTGCTGGAAGATCACGGCTACATTATTGGCTGCGGCGCGCTACATCTTTATGGCCCGCATCTGGCCGAAATTCGCTCCATCACTGTCGATCCCGCGCGCCAGGGATCGGGTGGCGGCGAGCGCCTGGTCAGAGCTCTGCTGGCGCAAGCCAAGAAACACAATGTCAGTTCGATTTGCTTGTTCACGCGCATTCCGGAATTTTTCGCCCGCCTGGGATTTGCCATGGCGCAGCGCGAAGACTTGCCCGACAAGATCCACAAAGATTGCTGCGTTTGCCCCCGCTTTGACCATTGCGACGAAGTCGCCATGGTGCGCGGCGAGTTGCCAAAGTTCGCCATGCTTCCTCAGCCTGCCAACTGGCTGGTGAAGATCGAGGTATGAAAGTTCGCGCTCGTCCCAGCGATACCTTATTCGACAACGTGGCTTTGCCGGCAGGGTTCAGTTTCTCGGCGGCTTGCGCGGGAATCAAAGCCAGCGGCCGGCCTGACTTGGCCTTGGTCGAAGCCTGTCCCGGGACGACGGCAGCAGCGCTGTTCACCAGGAATCGAGTGGTAGCCGCTCCCCTCGAAGTTGGACGCGCGTCGTTGGCGGCCAGCCGCGGCCGGATTCGGGCAGTGATCGTAAACTCGGGCAATGCCAACTGCGCCACCGGCAAACCCGGGTTAAGGGCCTGCCAGCAAATCTGCCGCGAACTGGCCAGGCTGCTGAAACTCCGCGCCACCGAGATTTTTCCATCCTCCACCGGCATCATCGGCCTCCCCCTCCCCGTAAATAAGATAAAGGCCGCGCTGCCAGAACTGGCGGCGGCACAAGTGGCAACGAAGCAGGGCATGTCAGACTTCGCCCACGCTATCATGACGACCGACACCCGGCCCAAACTGGCCAGCGCAACGGTTCATGTCGGAAAAACCGCCATAAGTATTCTCGGAATAGCCAAGGGCGCCGGCATGATCCATCCTCAGCTTGCCACCATGCTGGTCTATCTCTTTACTGATGCGGTCGCCAGTCCAATCGAGCTAAAACGCGCGCTGTCAGAAGCCTGCGAGCAGACCTTCAACTGCATCTCGATAGACGGAGACACCTCGACCAACGATACTGTCCTACTGCTGGCAAGTGGCCAGAGCGGAATCGGCCTGAAGCCACCATCGGTGCGGAAGGATTTTTCGGAAGCACTGTTACAGGTTTGCCAATCTCTGGCCGAGCAGATCGTATCCGACGGCGAAGGGGTCAAGCATGTGATCCGACTCGTGGTCGAGCAGGCAGTCAGTCGCGAGGAAGCCCGGAAGGTGGCTCAAACCGTTGCGCACTCGCTTCTGGTAAAGACCGCGTGGGCTGGCGCAGACCCGAATTGGGGACGCATTCTTGCCGCCGTAGGAAGATCAGGAATTGCCCTTGACCCGGCGAAAGTCACGATTGAAATTGGCGATCAAACCGTATGCCGCGGCGGCGTGGGCTGCGCCTTCGACGAGAATAGGGCACATCAGGCCCTGTCCCAGCCGCGTTGTGACATTCGCATCGTCCTGGGACGAGGTAGCAGCTTCATAAAGTTCATGACCACCGACCTGACCGCGGAATACGTGAGCATCAATGCGGACTATTCCACGTAGGTACCAGGCTGGTGCGAAACTTGATCTTGGGTAGGGCAGCATTTTTGGGTGGAGCAGCGCTTTAGCGCTGCTTTGAAGGCATTGCAGGCCTGGCTTCAGCCACTGAGGTACCGCGAAGGCCCACTCACCCTTCTACGCAATTGTCGAGTTCGTAACTACAGTATCTTCCGGATAGCAGTCATAGAAGCGTAGCGGTATTAATGGAATTACCCCAACGCGAAGGAGAGCAACGGCAGACGCTGGTAACTCCCCATAACCGGCCGGCGTCTGCCACTCCTGTAGTTCTTCCGGATTCAGCCCCGATTAATTCGAACCTGATTTCTTGCCGGGAAAGAACGTTCCACCTGCCAGGACTGTCTGCACCGCCAGGACCAGATCGCGAGCCGCATCTCCTTTAGCGACCGCCCCGCGAATTCCCTCCGTGTTGAAATGCCGGAAGAGGTCGTCGGAGAGGTGCAGCGAGAACAGAATGACCGGGATCTGCGGATGTTCCCGGGTGATTCGGCTCGCGGCTTCAAGGCCGTTCATCACCGGCATGCTGATGTCCATGATGATTACGTCCGGATGAAACAGCAGCGCTTTCTCCAGGGCTTCCTGGCCGTTATTGGCTTCAGCGCAAACGCTCCAGCCCGGCTGGACCTCCAGCAGATTGCGGATTCCCAGCCGCATGACTTCATGGTCGTCTGCTACCAGGACTCGGACCCGAGGATGCAGAGAACCATAAACCGTCGTCGTTACCATATGCATGATTTGAGCCCGCCAGCCTCGAAAACCACCGCGTGTGTCGCAAAGCCGCCCTCGGCTCCTGTTCGCCTGCAGACCCCGTCGAGCGTGTCGCAGCCAGCTGGCCAGATAATTATTAGATGCGATGGTCGATGTCGATCGTAACTTTGCTGGTGCTCTTCGGCAATGGCTCGGTCGTGCGCAGCGTGGCACAAAAGTGTTAAGGGAATTTCTTAGAAGACGGAACTGGAAACCAGAAACCGGAAACTGGTAGTGGTAGTCTGCGGGAAAACAACCCCTTGTCATTCCGAAGCCGGGTCTACCGGCTAGGAAACTGCTTGCTGCCGCCAGCAAAGCAACAAATTCCTTGCGCGACAACGCCGCGCTTCGAAATGGCAATTCTTTGGAAATTTGCAGTTACAACGACCACAAAACCTTTCCCAACCTTTTATCGCATGCGACGATCCTGTATCTTTACCAGTCGCAGGTTCGACTCGACGCAAACCGGCAGGCTGAGGATCATGAAAATGAAAACCGCATTGGCTCGCGCCATCGTATTCGGTACGCTGTTCGCGCTACTCACGCCGCGGCTTGCCGCCGCGCAGTCCAAGCCCGCTGCCGATCTCATCATCCGCAACGCCAAAGTCTGGACCGTGGACAAAGACCATCCCACCGCCGAGGCGGTTGCGGTGTTGGGCGACCGGATCGTGGCGGTTGGCTCCAACGCCGATGTCGAGGCCTGGCACGGCCCGCACACCCGCACCGTCGACGCATCCGGAAAATTGTTGCTGCCGGGCTTCAATGACTCCCACGTCCACTTTGTCGATGGCGGCCTTTCGCTCGACAGTGTGCAACTCAACGACGCCACCAGCGCCGCAGAATTTGCCCGTCGCATTGGCGAACAGGCCAGGAAGACGCCCAAAGGCGAGTGGGTAACGAGCGGCGATTGGGATGAGACCAAGTGGACTCCCGCCGCCATGCCCACCAAGGATTTGATCGATCCGCTGACTTCGGACACTCCCGTATTTGTCTCACGTTACGACGGCCACATGGCACTGGCCAACTCGGTCACGCTTCGGCTGGCAGGCATCACGGCCCAGACGCCGGACCCTCCCGGCGGCGTTATCGTGCACGATGCTCAGGGCAATCCGACGGGCGCGCTGAAAGACGCCGCCATGGACTACGTCTACAAGATCGCGCCGCCACTTTCTCACGATGCTCGGCTGCGGGCGGTCAAGCGCGCCCTGGCTCATGCCGCCTCGCTTGGCGTCACCAGCGTGCAGCACATGAATCCGGAATACGCCGACATCGCCGTGTACGCCGAGTTGCTGGAGCGCGGAGAGTTAACCGCGCGCATCTATGCCGCGCCGCTTATTATCGGCGTCGACGATCAGGTGAAAATCGGTATCCGGCACGCCTTTGGGGGCCCGTTTCTGCGCATCGGCGCCCTCAAAGCCTACGCGGACGGCTCGCTCGGTTCTTCCACCGCCTACTTCTTCGAGCCCTTCAGCAATCAACCCAACAACCACGGCCTGCTTTCCGACGAGATGCACCCCGTGTCGCTAATGCGCGACCGCATGATGAAAGCCGATGCAGCCGGACTGCAGCTTTGCACTCACGCCATCGGTGATCAGGGCATTTCGACCATCCTCGACCTGTATAGCGAAATCGTGAGAGCCCACGGCGAGAGGGACCGCCGTTTTCGCATCGAACACGCGCAGCACATGGCGGAAAAGGATTTCGACCGCTTCGCCCAGTTGCACGTGATCGCCTCGATGCAGCCCTACCACGCCATTGACGACGGGCGCTGGGCGGAGGAGCGTATCGGCCACGACCGCTCCAGTCGCACCTACGCGTTCCGCACCTTTCTGAATCACGGTGTACGTCTCGCCTTCGGCACCGACTGGAACGTGGCTCCACTCAATCCCATGTTTGGTCTCTACGCCGCGGTGACCCGCGCAACTCTGGACGGCAAAAATCCCAACGGCTGGTTCCCCGAGCAGAAACTCACCATTGCGGAAGCCGTCGAGGCCTACACCATGGGTTCCGCCTATGCTGAATTTCAGGAAAAAGACAAAGGCTCCATCACTCCCGGCAAATTGGCGGATATGGTTCTGCTCAGTGACGACGTTTTCACCATCAACCCGGCAAAAATCCGTGAAGTCAGGATTCTCGCTACCTGGGTGGGCG
Organism: Terriglobia bacterium; assembly: GCA_963813645.1. GTDB lineage: Bacteria > Acidobacteriota > Terriglobia > Terriglobales > Acidobacteriaceae > JAIQFF01. Next base: position 6,872 of record CAWEZS010000028.1, on the reverse strand, counting down.
GAAAAATAGTGTGGGACGCCACGCAAAACACCGCGCCAAACACCGGTAACTGACAATTTCACTCGGCAAACCCTGCCCAATCTACACGCTTGCCTTCGGCGGATTCTGTGTTGGCGAGAAGTGTTTTGCACAGGTCAGGATGTACTAACGGCCATCTTGACACCCTTCCCATTGCGGCGTAACTTTCATTAAGTTTTTTGATGGTCAGCGCGCGCACGTCGAAAGCCGCGCCCATAGCCACTTCTAGACCGTTGCGACCGCAAGCAGCGCCGCCGAAAACCTTTCGGTGGGGTCGAAACGGCAGATCCACAAACGCGCCTCTCCCAAGTAACAAACCTGGCTGGCGCCAGTAGTGTCTCTTCGCGTGCACGGAGGTGCAACTTGAAACGAGTAAATTTGCTGGTAGTTGCCGGCCTAGCTCTAACTGTGATCTCAATCACAACCACTGTGGCCGCTCAACATGACCCCGGGCCGCGTCCTGCACCTTCCGGGGCAACGCCGAACGCCTTGACTGGCCTCAAACCCGACATGGAATCTTTTTTTAGCAATGCCATGGCTGATTTCATGGAAGTCGACTCTGTATCCGGAAACTTGCCCGGAGAAGAGGGAGCCGGTCTGGGGCCGACATTCAACGGAAACAGTTGTGCCCAATGCCATGCCTTCCCGGTAGTGGGTGGCAGCAGCCCCGCCAAGAATCCGCAGGTCGAACTCGCCACCCAGGATGGTGCGTTGAACACCGTCCCTTCTTTTATCACTGAAACCGGCCCGGTGCGGGAAGTTCGGTTCGTACGCAACCCCGACGGTACGCCCGATGGTGGCGTGCATGGCTTGTTCACCATCAGGGGCCGGACCGACGCCTCCGGGTGTGACCTGACGCAGCCGAATTTCGCCCGGCAGCTTGCCGCCGGGAACGTGATTTTCCGCATCCCCACTCCTACCTTTGGCTTGGGTTTGGTAGAGGCTACTCCCGATACCACTCTTCAAGCCAACGTAGCAGCGAACCGCCAGATCAAATCTCAACTCGGTATCAATGGCATTCTCAATACCAGCGGCAATGACGGCACCGTCACTCGCTTTGGCTGGAAAGCTCAGAACAAATCGTTGATGGTCTTTTCCGGTGAGGCCTACAACGTCGAGCAGGGCGTGTCGAATGAGGCATTCGTCAATGAGCGCGCCGGGGTCGCGGGCTGCGTGTACAACGGAAGCCCGGAAGACGCCACCAAGATGCTTAACGACAACTCCGGCACCGACACAGGGACGGCGCAGCAGATGTCCTCGGACCTGATCAACTTCGCCGCCTTCATGCGCCTGTCCGCCCCGCCGACGCCGGCACCCATGTCGAACTCGGCAGCCAACGGCGCCAAATTGTTTGACAGCGTTGGTTGTGGTCTCTGCCACACTGCGACTCTGACGACGGGGATGTCAAAGTTCGCCGGCATGTCAACCGTTGTCTACCATCCTTATTCCGACTTCGCCGTGCACCATATGGGATCGGGCCTGTCCGATGGCGTCAGTCAGGGCGCAGCCGGTCCGGATCAGTTCCGTACGGCTCCGCTCTGGGGTGTGGGCCAGCGCCTGTTCTTCCTGCATGATGGCCGGACTTCCGACCTTTTGCAGGCGATTCAGGCTCATGCTTCGGATTGCGGAAACGGCCATTTCCGTTCTCGAGGGAATGCCGACCAGGGCTGTGGCTCCGAAGCCAACGAGGTGATCCGCAGATTCAATTCGCTTAACCGCTCGCAGATGCAGGATGTGTTGAACTTCCTGCGTTCGTTGTAACGTGAGCGCCCGTTTGTCCCCCGGATCGCGGAGAGAGTTCGTCAAGCTCTCCGCGATCCTCTCCTTTCTTCGCTGTGGCATGCTGCAGACAATCTTCGCGGTGTGGTTGGTCGTGACGCCGGCGACTGCCCAGGGAGGCCCCTGTGGACCTTCGCCCGAGATCCGCGCCAAGCTCGATAGAATTACGGTGGTGGTCTCCGATCCCTCCGACTTCGATCGGGCCCTGGCCCCGCTGGTCGCGCTGCGCCAGGATTATCTCGGTGATCTGTGGGTCAACGAAAGCTATCAGGACGCGGTTCAGCATTTCGGAGTCGAAGGTCACTTGAGAAAGCTGACCGAGGACTACCAGCTTCTCTCCATGCAACACCCCGACGACCCGCACTACAGCTACCTCTACTCACGCAGCCTGATGGGGCGCAACACCCCAGCCGCGGCCCAGGAGATGACGGAAATTGTCGCGGATCATCCCGACTTTGCTCCGGCCCACGGTTCGCTGGCCGAGATCTACGCTTCGGAGATCTTCCATGACGAGTCTAAGGCGAGGACCGAACGTGAGCGCTTTCTCGCGCTGTGTCCAGGCTCAACGATGCAACCGCGGCCGGCAGGGTTACCGGAGCCGAGTCCCTTGATCGACCAGGCTGAGAGCCTGCTGGCCCAGAACGCCGACCCCAAGCGGATAGCCGCCATCGCCGACCAGGGCGTTCGGGACGACGAATGGCGACTGCAGCGCATCCGCCCCTTCGACTGGTATAGCGTGGAGTACAAACGCCAGGCCCAGCGCGATCTCCAGGCGAAGTATTGGAGCCTATGGAGTATCGAGGTTCGCTGCTACCGGCGCGCCGACCAACCGGGGAAGGCCGCCGCCCTGCTCACCACGATGGAGCAGCGCGCCGCGTCCCTACGCCGCAGTTCAGACCCCGCGTATTGGGATGCTCTTGCCCTGCTCGCCCTTTTGTATGAAGAAGGAAACCAGAAAGATCTGGCGACTCAAAAGCTGAAGTCGATGCAGGATCTCCTGGCTGCACATCCCGACCCACGCCGCTCTGCTCAACTGAAGACCCTGCAACAATCCGCTACTATGCCGTAGGTATCATCCTGAGCGCGGCAGGAATTTCGCTTCGCGAAATTCCTGCGGAGTCGAAGGACCCCCAACGGTTGCAACGACTCCGCATCTTGGAGATTTTCTGTGCCGGATGAGGCAAGACCGACTCGGATCGGATGCCGCTTAGCTTATAGAGGTCCTTCGACTCCGCAGCCGCTTCGCGGAGCGAAGCGGCCACTCCGCTCAGGATGACAGAAATAACGAAACAATCAGATTCTCAGCGCACAGAAATCTCAGTCCGCAACAAATCATCCATCGTTTCCCGCCGCCGGATGACCTTCACCGCCTTGCCGTCCACCAGCACTTCCGCTGGCCTCGGGCGCGAATTGTAGTTGGACGTCAGCACCATGCCGTACGCGCCGGCATCCAGAATGGCCAGCAGGTCTCCTTCGTTGACCACGGGCAACTCGCGGCCGCGCGCAAAAAAATCTCCGCTTTCACAGATGGGACCGACCACGTCGACAGTTTCGTGGCGCGCCGAATTAATATCCAGGTGCGCCGGAATAATTTCGTGATAGGCGTCATACAGCGAGGGTCGCACCAGGTCATTCATCGCGGCATCGACCACCAAAAACTGCTTGGGGCCATTCGTCTTCCGGTACAGCACTCGCGTGAGCAGTGCCCCCGCCGGCCCCACGATCGAACGGCCGGGCTCGAGCAGAAGATGCACTTTCAGTCCTCGCAGCGGACGCAGCAGCGCGGCCGCATATTCTGCAGCTTGTCCAGCAAATTCCTGAGGGGATGGGTCCTCGTAGTCGATGCCAAGGCCGCCACCTGCATCCACGTATTCGATACGATGGCCATCCCCCTGCAACACCCGTACCAGCTCGGCAACGCGCTCCATGGTCAGCGCGAAGGGCTGAATGTCCGTGATCTGGGAGCCGATGTGCACGCTCACGCCCGCAATCCGGAGATACTTTGTTCCGGAAGCCTGGGCGTACAGCTTTCTTGCTTTGCTGATGGGAATTCCAAACTTGTGCTGCTGCAGACCGGTCGAGATATAAGGATGCGTGTTAGCTGGAACGTCAGGGTTCACGCGCAATGCGATCCGTGCCTTCTCCCGGGTGCGTGCCGCACACTCGGCCAGCCGCCAGAGCTCGGCTTCACTTTCCACGTTGAACAGCATCACGCCGGCTTTGAGGGCGGCCTGTATCTCCTCGGCAGTCTTGCCCACTCCCGAGAAAACCACTCTCTTTGGGGCCCGCCGGTCCACGCGCAGCACTCGTTCCAGCTCTCCACCTGAGACCACATCGAAGCCGCAGCCCATCCCCGCCAGCAGCCGGAGAATCCCCAGGCTCGAATTTGCCTTGACGGAATAACAAACGGTGTGGGGAACTTTGCGGAAGGCGTACTCGAAGTCCGCCATCCGTTCGCGGATCGTCGAAGCGGAATAAACGTACAGCGGAGTTCCGAAACGCTCCGCCAGCCGTTCCAGTGGAACCTCATCGCATTCCAGTGCGGAACCAACCGGACGGCGGCGCAGAAATCCTTTTCGAACTTCGCGATACGTAAAGGCCGGGGGTCGGCCTCGGGCCCAGTTTGAAGCGCGGCTCACTTGCGCTTGGGTACGCCTTTCACTCGGATGGCAACCACAGTTTCGTCGTCAAAGGCTTCCTCTCCCGCGGCATGCTCGGTCGCGGCTTTGAACAGCGACTTCACGACACATTCAGCCGAGACGTTGACGCAATCTGCGATGATGGCTTCCGTCCGGTGGCGCCCAAACATGTCGCCAGCCTTATTGCGTGCGTCCATAATTCCATCGCTGAAAAACACGAACATGTCGCCGGGCTTGGCCTTGAACGTCAACTCGTCGTATTCGGCGTCGTCAAACAACCCAAGCGGCAGACCGGTAGCCTCGATGACCTCGATCTTGCCGTCATGGCAGTACAACGGACGGGGTAGGCCCGAGTTGGCTATCTTCAGGGAGCGATTGCGATCGTCCCACACCGCATAGATCAACGAGACGAACTGGCTCTCGATGCGCCGTTCGCCCAGCGAGAAATTGACCGCACGCAGCATCTCCGCGGGCCCGGGTTCGATGGGAGCGTGCGACCGCAGAATGCCGCTGACCAGCGCTGCATAGATCGCAGCCGGAGCACCTTTGCCGCTGACGTCTCCAATGACCATTCCCATCTGGTCGAGCGAGTAATTGACAAAGTCGTATAGGTCGCCGCCGATAGCGCGCGCGGGCGCAAACTTGGCAGCAACTTCCAGGTTCGGCAGCTTGGGCAAGGATTGCGGCAAAAGGCGAAATTGCAATTCCCGCGCCAGTGACAGGTCGCGTTCCAGTCGCTTCTCCTGCCGGGCGATTTCTTCATAGAGTCGGGCGTTCTCCAGCGCGATCGCAACCTGGGCCGCCAGCGTAGTAACCGTGCGGTTGTGGTCGTCGGTAAAGAATCCCCGCTTGGTGTGCTCCAGATCGAGCACTCCGATCACTTTGTCTTTGTAAATCAGCGGCACCGCCAATTCCGAGCGGGTCTCCGGATTCAGCAGGATATATCGCGGATCTTTGCTGACGTCGGGCACCAGCACCGCCTGCCGGTGACGCGCCGCGTATCCCACCAGGCCATCGCCCAGGGGCACATCATGCTTCAGCTGGATGTTTTCCTGAAAACGCAAAGAGAAACGGTGCTGCAGTTTCTCTCCAGCGGGGTCGACCATCAGGATGCTGAACATCTGATAATCAATCAGGCGGCTGAGCAGTTCGGCGATGCGCTTGAGCAATTCGTCCACGTTAAGAATAGAGGTGAGCTCGCGCGCGATCTCGTTCAGCAATACCAGAGTCCGGGCCTGCTTGGTGGTCCGGGTGTACAGCCGCGCATTCTCGATTCCCACTGCCATGCGCGAGCCGATCAGCGTCAGCAGCCGCTTGTGTTCCTCGGTGAATCGCCCGGCCTCGTGGGTCTCGAGATTCAACACGCCGATGACCCGATTCTTTACGATGAGCGGTATCGCCAACTCAGAGCGCACGTCGGGCGCAGCCATGATGTACTCGGGATGCTTCGATACGTCATCGACCAGAATGGCCTCGCCCCGCTGGGCTGCCAATCCAGTGACTCCCTGCCCAATCTTGATCCTGACCCGCTCGGCAACTTCGCGCGCGTATCCCACTTGGAAACGGATACGCAGGTCTTGCGCCTTCTCATTCACCAGCAGGATGGCGAAGATCTCGTAGTCAATGACCTTGCGCACCAGTTCAGCCACGCGGCGCAGCGTGGTGTCCAGGTCGAGGGTAGTGTTGACGACGTCCGCCACCTCAAGCAGCAAGGGTTCGACTTTTGACTGATCGGATTGAGTCAGAGCGATTTCCACAAGTCTTGTTTTTTCAAGAATATTAATGATAACAGCCGCTCGAGTATGAACGGTGTTGTCAGAATGTAGGCGCGAGCGCCCTCGCTTGTGCGGCAGCGAACTTGGCCAGGCCTGAAGAATCAGCAATTGGCAATTAGCAATTGGCACTTGGCAACAACCTCGTTCTGAGAGGGTCGGCATTTGCCAAGTGCCAATTGCCAATTGCTAATTGCTGCTACGCGCGAGGACCCTTGCGCCTACATTACACTTCCCGAGGCACTACGCAGATGTCCGGCAGATTGCGGTATTTTTCGGCGTAATCCAGGCCGTAGCCGACTACGAATTCATCGGGAATGCTGAAGCCTACGTAGTCCGCCGTGATCGGTTGTTTTCGGCGTGACGGCTTGTCCAGCAGGGCAGCGATCTTGAGCGACTTGGGCTGGCGCGCCATCAGCATCTTCCTCAGATAGGTCAGGGTCAGTCCAGTATCAAGAATGTCTTCCACCAGGATCACATTCTTGCCGATCATCGACTGGTCCATGTCCTTGGTCAGCCGCACTTCGCCGGTTGAGTCCCAACCCGATTTCAGCTCCTGGGCGGGGCTCGGCCGGTTGCCGTAGCTGGAGACACCGATGAAATCGAAGGTCGCGTCGATGGTCAACTGGCGCGACAAATCGCTGAGAAAATCATTCAGTTACGA
>CAWEZS010000027.1:0-241735 GCA_963813645.1 Terriglobia bacterium | reverse complement strand
CTGCGTTTTGTATGACCGAATCGTCGCTTTCGATTGCCCGCTTCGTGATTTCCAAATCCCACGGCTCTCCCGCCAACGTCCATCTACCCCAAGTCTCACTGGAGGTGGTTTCCGTCAAGACTTGTTTCGAGCGGATAGAAACTATTCCGCCCGCCCACTCTCCACGGCCTTCCACGGAGAATTCGGGCACGATCAACGCATTGCTCTGGCTCTCCGAGAGGTTGAATTCCAAATACGGTCGCGCCATCATTGTCCGAGGGAGATAAACGCGGCAGTTCACATCTGGAACCACGCCGCCACCCGGGCTGGTGATTGTCGTAGTCACGATGTGATCCGGTTCCCGATGCATGTTTTTACGCAGGCCAGCGATTCTGCTCATGCAGAAATTGTAATTGGATCGCTTCGATTAAACCGGGTGAAACGGTACACGCTAGGCAGGACGGGAGAAGCCGAGTGGCTCCTTCGTTGCGACTCGGTCAACTAGCCGGAAGGCTTTACGCATTTTCTCATCATTGCCGACATGCAACGCAAGGTTTTGACGAAAATTACACCGGGGCTACACACTCCTGAGACCACCCTTGTGCGGCGTCGGGCGGACACGTGCACATTTGTGTACCTAAGAATAGGCCGCTTCGGATTTTCCCCTGGCCCATGCGAGGCTCAAACGCGAAGGCACCTACCCGCCGAGAAGGCGGTCGATCAGTTGACATTAGGAGTAGTACCTAGTTCGTAAATGGCGAACTTACTCTTTCCGATGTAGCGTTGCGGCAGGCTTTTCTGGCGATTCACTTGCCTGAAAAGCCTCGGCCCCGCAAATAAACCGTCCTTCCAAATTGGGGTAATCATCGTGCGAATTGGGTTCGTCGGCTTGATGATCTGGGGCACCATCGTAACTGTCATCGGACTATTCACCTTAGTAGTCGCCATTCCATGGAGTGCCAGTAGCAAGCGGGTTTGGCGCGATACAGACGCCAAAACTGAATTTCATACGGTTCGCGCAAGCTATTGGTGCATTGTCTGTGGCCTCATCCTTTTTTTGATTGCCGGCCTCGGGGCGACGATCGTGCGAGCCATCTTTCAGGTCAAGGGGTGGTAATGGGCTTCCTCCCCAAAAGCAAGATTAAGGAACGCCAATCGGCGGACGGTATTCTCGGCGACAAATATGAAGAGCTTCTCGTAAAGCAAGCTTCCTATGACCTGCGCCTAGGAAATGAAGTGTACTTGGTCGGACGACGAGCCCCAGACAAGCTAACGGTGAGCAGCCCGTACGTCTTGGTCTCGCCCGGACAATTCGCCATTCTGACATCCCTTGAAGCGATAAAAATGCCGGACGACTTGATCGCATTTATCGCGATTAGAACTCAGTACAAGATGCAGGGATTGGTAAACATTTCAGGGTTTCATGTTGATCCGACTTTCAAAGGCAAGCTTCTCTTCGCCGTGCAGAATGTTGGTCCAGTCGACGTCAGATTGAAATTAGGAGAGCCTACGTTCTCAATATTTTTCTCTCGCCTTGAAGAAGGAGACATCGAGGACAGCAGAGATGAGGAGAAAACGCATTTCAAACAAAATTTATCCGGAATACGCTTGCAAGATGTCCAGCTGCTTGGAGGAAACAGCATCACCCTCTCAAAAATCCAGAAGGAACTCGACCGGGTCAAGACGTTGGTATTGATCTACGGTCCGTTCGCGGTGGCAAGCTTTCTCGCCATGATCGCGATTCTGGTGAAGTTGTTGAAATAAAACTCTTTTTCGCCGTGATGTTGCAGGCCTGCACTGTTTCGCAGCCTACCTTTCGTCATCGCTTATAATCCCATAGGCGCCTGTTCATCGATGCCCGATTTCTCCCAGGAATCTAAAGTGAAATTGTTATTGACGAGGGGAATTGATGTATTCATTCGAAGCAAATTCCGCCGATCAAGCGTGGTGCAAAGCCGCCAACGAATTCCTTTCAGGTCGAGAATCTAAGGTTCATTCCGGACGCGAGGGCGATACTAACGAACTCCTTCACGCAACTTTTTGCCTTCATGATCCTCGGCAACGGTGGATAACGTCACGGCGACCTCAAATAAATCCTGCATTTGCGATTGCTGAGCTTGTGTGGATTCTTCGTGGGAGAGACGATTCAGCCTTCCTAAACTTTTGGAATTCACAACTACACAAATTTTCTGGCAACGGCCCCAAGTACGATGGGGCTTATGGGTATAGACTTCGACACCAATTTGGAACCGATCAACTCGAAAGAGCTTACCTGGGTTTGCGTGGCTGCCCTGAGAGTCGACAAGTGGTCCTACAAATCTGGGATCCCAAACAAGATATGCCGGACCCTCTTGGCAGGCCCGCCTCTTCGGATGTGCCCTGTAACGTCTGCTCCATGCTGAAGATTCGAAATGGGCGATTGGAGTGGACGCAGATCCTTCGAAGCAACGATCTTTTTCTGGGAGTACCTTACAATTTCATTCAGTTCACTTCGCTCCAAGAGATCATGGCCGGCTGGCTGGGAGTGGACACGGGACACTACGTGCAATTTAGCGATAGCTTGCATGTATACCAACGGGACTGGTTGCGTTTGGAAAGGTCCTTCGCGAAAGACCAGCCCGCCAATACCGACCAGCTTTGGCTCCCGAAACTTGAGTCGGATAGCTGCTTCGCGGAATTGGAAGCCGACATGCTTGCGTTAATGAGTGAGTCTCTAAACCCTTCCGAATTGGCGATGATCGCGAGGAAACAGCGGCCTTCAGCATTCGTGAACATGGCACTAGTTCTAAGTGCGTTTTCTGCCCGTAAACGAAATTGGTTTCCGCATGTGTCGGAGCTCGTTAGCAAATGCACTAACCCCGTATTGAGAGAGCTTTGTACGAAATGGTGCGAATCGGTGGCGCTTGCTGGCTAGCAATACCAGGTAAGAACGTTGCCACACGATTCGACCTTGCTCAAGATACCTCGTTTAGCCTTAGCGTTTCCAATTGTTCATTGATTCCCCATTTAGGCGGGTACCAGTATTCAAACCGTCGTCGGTTTTCCCTATATTTTTGTTTGATCCTAGTTCGGCCCGTCAAACCCATTACATCTGGATGTGCAACACGGGCATACTTATCGACTTCACAAAATAGATTTTGGCAGTCAATCAGTTGGAGTCTCCTTCCCCATAAAGACTTGAAGGATAGTCCGAGGCGCGCAAATTCCTTCTCTTGACGGTCAGCCATCATCCTGATGATCTCCGAATACGCGAGCCCTTTCGTATCCAAAAAGCATTTGCTGATTCCGTCTTTTGCACCGGGACCTGGTACAACAAATTCCATTTCTGAATAGTTTGTGAGCGTGCTGTAATTCAGATCCGTAATGAACTGATAGGCAAGAAAATCGCCAATCATCGGATAGCTTTTCAGGATCTCAAATCCTTCTTCCATAGAAACGGACCTTTGTAGGCTGAAAGGCACGCCCGCAGTCAGCATCTGTTCGATCAGCCGCAGGTGGCTTCGGTGCTTACGTTGCTCACCGGTCCGGCCGCCAGAGGGCATGATGTAGGCTGCTGAATAAATCCGGATGCCTCGCGACATCGCTCCCGTAAGCGTTCTGTCATATCGGTCAAAATCGTACGATCTAGGTGAAGGCACGCCGTTCTCGTTCACTAATAATTCCCATGTCTCGATCCGATTAAAGACTTTGAAGAGCAACGTTCTGAAGAAAACTTCTTCCGCGCTCTGATCGCCTTCATACAGTACGCGACGAATCAAATATTGACTTACCCGATCCGAAGCTCGGTAAGCATTTGTGAACTTGAATTGTTGGAGGATAAAATCATTCGTCCAGGGGCGCAACCCTTGCGATAGTCTTCGAAAGAAAATGTCCTGACGTTCAGCGGCAAAGCGCCAATAGCTGTCGAACACTTTCGTTGGACGAATGCCTCGTGGAAGGTCTGGGGGTGGAGAGTCACGCTTGGAATTTATTGGAAGGCTCGTAAAACTCAACTGCGCCGGCGCAGGCATGAGTCATGATACGCAAGCGATACCGAGCAGTCATCAACTGATTGCGTCTTGGAGAGCTTTTTTTATTATCTCGAGGGATGCAAAGACTTCGATGTTTTCCACATCGTGCACAACATGGAGCGCTCGTTCCCGCCCTGCCAATTCACAATAGAAATCCGAAAGCCTTTCGAATATCTCTGGGGACTTTTCATGTCGGAGTGGCTTTGTGCGTTTGATCAGGAAAATCGCAGCTGGGCTAATCCTTCCCCAATAGCGCTTTTCGATGTCTGTGATCAATTCCAAATAGTTGTCGTCTATTCCGGCGAGTTTTCCGTAGACCCAAGTTGACCACCAAAAACGACTCAGAATGATCCACTTACCACTCACGACTGCAGGACGGATAACGGAATCGATCTGATCAATGTGGGCAGCAATGTGTAGCATTTGCAGGCTGAGCGGATTGACGGTCGGTATCCGAAACTGCTCTTGGTGGTAGTGATGGATGTTGTAAACAAGCTGGCCTAACGTGTTGTCATTATTCCCCGGGAAAGAGACTTGGAGAGTCTCGATGCCGCGGCTTTCCAGGTGGCTTCCAATCTCCGTGGCCAACCGAGATTTGCCGACCCCATCAGGTCCTTCAAAGACAATAAGCCGACCTGACACCTTGACCTCCTATCTGTGCTTTACCGGCCGAACGGAGCGGCATCTTTTCAAAGAAACGAGAAAAGGCCGTTCGAATCACGCCGTCCTAGTCACTCATGGAGTAAACCGGCAGCGCATCGCGTTTACATCCCAAGCTGGCTCATGGTTGCCGCGCGATTTCTTCAACGATAGTTTGCATCACAAGCGGGTACGGAACGAGGGCCCGTTGAATGTGCATCTCGCGTCCCGGCTTCGCGACTCCTAACTCCTCCCGCCTCTGATCCACGCGCGCCACAATCTCTGTGTCGATCATCCGAACCCGCTTCAGGTTGCGGCGACGAAAAAGCGCAGCCGCACCTCCCGTCCTTTCAAGGACGTAAATCGGAAAGGTCCGCTCTCGCTGCAGGGCTAGAGCGACCTCATCCTCGACTCCCTCCATTCCGCCAATGCAGACCATTGCATCCGGGCGGGCGGTATCTAGAATCGTCTCCCGCATCCGCTTTAAGCTGCTTCGGCACTGCACATCGGCTTCAAGAGCCTGCGGGTCGAAATGTTCATTGTTAACAGCGTCGACCCAATGGATCGATGCATAGCCCAACCGGTACATAAGCAAAGTGTCATCGGGAAGGTATCCCTCAAATGCCCGAGACTGATAAATTTCAACCAGAGCGTTCCGTCGTTCTTCTGCGCTTTCCGCGAATCGAGGTTCCCGATATTCTCCGACTACCATTGCAACGAGCGGAGAGATTGCGGGGTGGCCTCCGAAAACAAGGCGACCGCCTTCACTGAAGACAGCTCTGGCAAGGCTGATTACCGCCTGCTCGATCTCGAATGCTGCGTCTTCGATCCGGTTATAGTGTTCGGCACGTTCCTCATTAGGGACGCTCGCCGATAAGAACACGGTTTTTCCATTTAGCGCCTTACCGGTTTGCGCAATCGAGAAATTCATAGGGTGCCTCTCGCCATCTGGGTCGCAACGTTCTTGAGCTGTCCTTCTTCCACCAGGGAGATGGAGGAAAGACCAGCGAGCCAATCTGTTTGCTCCAATCGTGACGGTTCCATGAGACGAGAAAGGCCCACTATGACGCCCTTGGCCGGGGCCGCCGTCGCGCCGTGAACAGTATGAAAATCAAACAGTTCGGGAGGACGTGGGGTCAGCCACACGAAATACTGCGTTCCGTTCTTCGCTGTGACCGGCACAAGGCCCTGCGGTGTGAGGGGTGCTAGAGCCACCCCTTCAGCGGAAAGGGCACCTTCCAAAGAATCATGTAGAATCTGCCGTCGCCGGATTAGGGCACGATCATGTTGCTGCTTCGTTATATCAACCACGCCCGCCAGGACGCTATCGGCCAGCACAGACGTGGCAGAGAAGCTTCCCGAGACAAAATCGGAAGCACTGAGAGATCTCCTTGCCTCGGAATCGATCGCCGGAATCTGCATTCCGCCAGGGGTTTGCAATGCAAAGACACCCAAGGCGTTCACTTTTGCAACATTGATTTCGTGAAGGACCCATTCCGAATCAAGGATATTTGGAGACTCGATAACTAAGAGCATCGCTTTGTCCGCAAGTTCTTGAGTGAGCCTCGCCTGAAAATTCACGCCAGGGGGGATTCGGAAATGGTCAAGGAAAGCTTCAAATCCAGCATGTGAAAGTGCGTCAAACAACTGGATGGCCAACGCGGCGGAATCAATCTGTCGATAGCTAATGAAGATACGAGGGCCAGTCGGAGCGATGCTGGCTAGAGACAGGATTGTTGGGATCGTCTGGCCAATGGACGTGGTCCAGAAATCTGCATTGATGTGGGTGAGGTTGGCAGGAAGCAACGAACTCACCGATATCTTCGCGCTTCGATGGAAGACGGGCAGCACATGCGCAGTAGGACCACCGGCGAGCCATGAATCCACATATGCTCGCGAACCAAAAGGCTGGACGTTATCGCCGACAAGAACCAGAACCTTTTGTGTATCCGGTTCGGAGAAGGCGGCACAATCTGTGGGCCAATTCATGGTCCCATGACAGGGCATGGGGATTGGCTGAAACCTCGGTGCGACCGCAGCTATCCGGGCTAACAGCTCCGAACGCAGAGTCATCTGGTAAGCATGGGCATGCGCAGTCTCTGCTGAACACAGGGCGATAAAGACCGGATTTACGATTGGAACGCCGGTGAACCCAAGGCACTCGAAGGTTCCATCGCGCCGCTGCGCGTGAACGACGAGTTGAGCACCGTTGGGTGGCACGCCTCCCTCCTCCTCCGTTGCTATCAAAATCCCAATCGCGGCGCGATCAGGCCCTTACTGCTGCGGTCGCGACACCATCGTCTCATACCTGTGCCTTGCATCGGCCACTTTTATCTGAGCGCTACCGCCCGGCAATTCAATAGGGTAGTCTAGGCGAAAGCCACTTTTCACCGTGCAAGGGAATCGAAAAGAATTATCCTGTGATTTCAGGATGTGCGAAGGGATGTGTGGTAATGAGTACGGACGATGCACCAACTAGACGACACGTTTTTATCAGCCATCACCATGCTGACGACAGCCGAGTCGATCAACTGACGGATTTACTGACAAGGGCCGGTAATGACGTCCGGAACAGCTCAGTGCGGATGAAGCCCGAGAATCAGCGGCGATTCGATGAGGGCCGCGTGAGTGACGAAACCATTCGTCGCCTTCTACGGATGAAGATTTCCTGGGCGACGACGGTTGTCGTTCTGGTGGGAAAAGAGACCCACACACGGCCATGGGTGGATTGGGAAGTTGAGCAAGCACACAAGCAAGGCAAGAAAATCGTTGGGGTCTATGAGCGGGGAGGAATGGATGTTCCTTTACCTAAAGCTCTTGAAGATTACAGCACTCGTCTAGTTGCCTGGAACACCGACAGTATTGTCGACGCGATTGAAGGCGATGATAATCGATTCGAGAACCCAGACGGTTCGCCACGCGAGCCAGTTCATTCGGGAACCAAGGTCGTCTGCTAGTGTCCCGGGTCTACATGTATGTCGTGGACCGGGACTTCGGCTTCGCGCCGAATCCCTTTCATGGTGTTTGCACCTTGGCAACCTGCAAGCCTCCCATTCGGAAGGGCGCTCGGGTTGGCGATTGGGTGATCGGCATGGGTGGGAGTCGCCTCAATGCGACGGGAAGATGTATCTACGCGATGGAGGTAACGCAATCCCTCACGTTCAACGAATATTGGACCCACCGGGAATTTCGGGACAAGCGTCCGGTCCGCAATGGAAGCAGAGTAATGATGGTTGGCGATAACATCTATCATCGACTTGAAGGCGAACAGGGCTGGCAACAACTTGATTCGCACCACAGTCTCAAGGATGGTTCGCCCAACCCTCTTAACGTGAAGAAGGACACTAAGGCCGATCGCGTTCTCATTTCACAGCACTTCTATTACTTCGGGTCCGCGGCCCCTTTGGCCCCCGCCGGTATGTTGAAACGTCTCGGCTTCAAGAACGCGATCGGGCATCGTGTTTTCGGTGCCGAATCGTGCAGCGAAGTAATGAGGTGGATTAACTCTCATCGAGACGCCGCCAATGTAGTCCTAGCGGATCCATTCGACTTCAAGAATAGCGAGCAGAGATACACGGGAAAAGGCAATTCAGTCGTATAACTGAGAACGCGTAGCCAACATTTACTCTTCTAAATGAGCTGAACTTCCCTCTTTTGCCAAAAGCGGTGAGTGACTAAACTCAGTGTTGCTTGTTTAAGGCAACAATTTCGTCAAGGGGTGCGTGAGTGCGGAAGACGGCGGAGCTAACATCGTTGGGCCCCCCACAGCACCAAAGCGGCCCCTCGCACGGGCTGTCGCGAATTGTCGGTCACCTGGCGGCGCTCCAGAACGATCACGGCAATTCGAGCCATTCTAACGAAGGACTGATCCTGAAATCTGGCACGCAACTGGCACAGAGCCTACGAAAGGATTAGGTTTTATGGATGTTTCCCCCCGCTGAACGACTGATCGGCCGTCAGTCGGAAGGAATGCCATGCGCTTGGTGATTTTCCGACCGAGGTCCGAATGCCAACACCTCCACGCGAACGACTCGAGCTCCCGGTACCGAACACCGCCTTGTCCAAGAGCCCGACCGAAGCACGGTTCTGCACATCGGCGCAGAAAACTGGCCCTTCCCCATTCCGTTGGTGTCAAAAAAGGCGCATAGTATTTCGATTCTAGTCGCGGTAAGCAAGTAATCCTGTTCCACAGAATTGGAGAAAACGAGACCGCTGCAATTGAAGTATGTGAGGAATACGCAATGGCAAAGAATGCGAGCGCCGCAAAGGCCCATCGTCTTTTTATTGCTGGTAGTTCGCAACCAAGAACGTTCTCGTCTCCCGGCGCAGCCACTGACGCTCTATTTCAGGCCGTGCAGAATAAGGACGAGCAAGTTCCTGAGCGAAGCTCGACCCACTGGAAGCGATAGTTGGAGGAGGAAAGGAAGTCACCTCCTCGAGCGACGAAGAGGAAGACAAGCTCGAACGGGAGCTGGTTTTTCTGCTGTTCGTAGCGGTCCTCCTTCAAATGCAATTTGGCCGTCGACGGTCCAATTATGTTTTCAAGCTGCACGGTTCGCGGCAACACCGCGTTCTGCGCGAGGCTCGGATTCACCCAGCCGGTCGGCGGTGTCACGAGTTCTCTTGACGGCAGCAATCCTTTGGGACGCTGTCTCTGCCCGGTGACAGTCCGCGACGAGCTGTCTAACGTCGCCCCTGCGCCAGCCGCCCTCGGTATCGAGGACAGCGTACGTAGAGTGGCACACGAGCGGCCCGACTCCAAGCCCGGTTTCCTTAGCCACGAAATACAGCAACTGGGAGAGACCAAGCAGGTTACCGAGCGCCTTCTCAATGTAGTAGTGGTAGCGGTACAGCACCGTCAGCATCACACGGTCGCGAGGCAGCAGCTTGAAACTCAGGTGGCTTAGGCAAGGCTGGCAGCGCGTCCCCCGCGCATCGCGCTCCGCATCGTAGATCGGTAACTCGAGGTAATCGGTGTCCTCGACCAGATTGGCTTCGTATACCGCCCGCATGCGACCGCCGGCCAACTGTTTCTTCATTTTTTCGACGATGATCCGCAGCGGGTTGATTTCAGCCTGTCCGTTGCCTCTCCTGTACGTCGACTTCCGCAGCAGGCGGATCGCATAAGTACCCCACTGACTGGGGATCCTGGGGTAAATCTGAGGGTAGGTGTACAGCTCTTCGGCACCACCATGCAGGTACAAGTTGGCCGGGAAGATCGTGCCGGCGATGGTCGTCAGCGGCGGGCGGCCATGCTCACGCAAAAATCCATCTACGACATCGTGGATGGCGAAGTCCGCCGGCGTGAGCACCTCAGGACGGCGCACCGCGAGTACCAGATTGTATGCAGCATCGTGATTGCTGCTCAGGTATTCAACTGCCTTAAGCCACGCCTGCGGACAAGTATCTGCTTCAATTACGTGAACCAACGGTTCTCCTGCCAGTACCGCGCTCCGACTATTCATGGCGCATGGGCTCGTTTGCGCTTCGCATGCACAGTTTCGAGCTGCGAAGTGACGTCCCGCACAAATTCTTCGCGATCATTGTGACCGCCGCGGGGGATCAAGTTCTTCGAGAGCTGGAAGCTAAGTAGCGGTTCAAGCTGCAACACCGCCAATGCCGCCTCAACCGAGCAGATCGCCGGCTGAATGTCGAACACGGTTCCGCCCAGCCGGCGACATTCCTCCGGCGGGCGGCGCCGGGCGAGTGCTGAACCTGTCCGCTGGTCCCACCAAGCTGTCAGAGCTGACTCAACCTGCGCTCGTGGGAAGGCGGCGCGAGAATTTTTCAACCTGGGTGTCATCACTACTGTTCTACCGTCCCTCAATCCAATTCAGCTATTTCGGGAGTAAAAAAGCTCGAGATCGGGGCTCGCCGCCGTTGCGCTTCGTTTCGGCTCGTGGATAACTGCAAGTTCATCGAATGCCGTAGGGTATATACGCAGCCTGATCGGGCCATGCTGCAGCCGTGTCGATCAGCATCCTCGGTCCGGGAGCTACAGTGAACGAGAATATGCAGTCTCAATTGCAGGTTGCTCCGCCGCAGCTACCTCCATCGGTTCGCCCCAGCAAGGTGTTTGACACCTACTGGAGGTTTGCCGCTGAGCGGCAGGAGATCTTCTTCCGTCGGTTAGCGGGCGCCCCGCCTCCGTGGACCGCAGACCCCATACTCCGCGAGTTCAAATTTACGAATGCCTACCGTGCCTCGGATCGGGTGAGTCAGTATCTGATTAAGCGGGTCATCTATGCTGGCGACCAAAATCCTGACGAACTTATCTTCAGGATCCTGGTGTTCAAAATGTTCAACCGGATTGAAACCTGGGAGCTGCTCGAGGAGAGTTTGGGTGGTATCTCGCTCGCAGCCTACGATTTCGACCGCTACGACTCCGTGCTGACCAACGCGATGGCCGCGGGAGCGCGAATTTACTCGGCCGCGTACATCATGCCTTCAGGTGGACGGAACGGTGACGGCAGGAAGCATCGTGACCATCTGCGCCTGATCGAGCGCATGATGCGGGATGGCCTGGCGACACAACTGCGGCGGTGTAAGTCAATGGAGCAGGGGTTTCAAATCCTGAAGGCCTACCCGATGGTGGGCGATTTTCTCGCTTACCAATTCATCACCGATATCAACTACAGCACCCTGACGGATTTCTCTGAAATGGAATTCACCGTACCCGGTCCAGGTGCCAGAGATGGGATCCACAAATGCTTCGAGAGCATAGGGGAGCTCTCGCCGGCTGACGTCATCCGCATGATGGCGGATATTCAGGAGCAGCAGTTTGCACGGCTGGGGCTCCGTTTTCGCTCGCTGTGGGGGAGACCGCTGCAGCTGGTCGATTGCCAGAACCTTTTCTGCGAGGTCAGTAAGTATGCGCGGTGTGCACATCCTGACGTCGGTGGGCTCGCCGGCCGCACGAGAATCAAGCAGAAATACCGGATGGACCCGGGGCCGCTGACGTATTGGTACCCTCCGAAGTGGAATATCAATCACCTGCTACCCACCGGTGAGAACCCGATCAACATGAAGCGAGCCGTCCGATATAGGTCCAGCTGACCAGCTCTATGTCAGCCCGAGATGTCCCTGCTCTGGGCAGGCAAATCCTCGCAGAATCGACCTCTTGATGGGTCACGCAGAGGCACAGCCTTCCGTGGCAAAATGAATCCCCGCGCATGAATGCCGCAATCCCTGAACGCCGACCTGCGACCGAGGAAATCTCCGGCGTCATCGAGCGCGTCACTTTCCACAACGACGAAAACGGCTTCTGTGTCCTCCGCGTTAAAACAAAGGGACATCGGGAGGAGACGACGGTCGTCGGGTCGCTGCCCTCGGTCACCGCCGGGGAATGGCTGGCCGCGGAGGGCCAGTGGGTCAGGGACAAGGAACACGGTCTGCAATTCAAGGCGACGACCATGAAGACGGTGCCGCCGACCACCACCGAGGGTATCGAGCGGTACCTCGGCAGCGGCTTGGTCAAGGGGATCGGACCGATTCTCGCGAAGAAGCTGGTCGGGCGTTTCGGAGTCGAGGTTCTCGTGGTGATCGAGAAGCGACCCGCCGAACTGCAAACTGTCGATGGCATCGGCCCCAAGCGCCGGGAACGGATCGCGCACGCATGGCAGGAGGCAAGACAAGTCCGCGAAATCATGCTGTTCCTGCACAGCCACGGCGTAAGTACCAGCCGGGCGGTGAGAATCTTCAAGACCTATGGCGAGCAGGCAATCGAGAAGGTGCGGAGCAATCCGTACATGCTGGCGAAAGATATCTACGGGATCGGCTTCGCGACTGCGGACCAGATCGCGCAGAAGGTCGGGATTCCGAGAGACTCGCTCGACCGGGCGAGGGCGGGCATCGACCATGTGTTGCTGGAAGCGACCTCGGACGGACATTGCGCTTTGCCGCTAGGGAAGCTCAAGCTCGCGGCGGCGAAGCTGCTCGAGGTGCCGGAAGCGACTGTCGAGCAAGCCCTCTCGCAGATGCTCACAAGTGGCTCGCTGCTGCTGGAGGAGATCGACGGCGAGCCTCTGATCTTCCTGCCCCATCTCAGGAGGGCGGAGGAGGGCATAGCGGCAAGGATCAAGGCGCTTGCCCGAGCGGCGACGGCCTACCCGCGGATTGATTTCGAGAAGGCGGTCGCATGGTGCGAGCAGCGGACGGGCAAGACGCTTGCTCCCAGCCAGCGCGAGGCGCTGAAAACGGTTCTCGCGAACCGAATCGTTGTGACCACGGGTGGCCCGGGCGTGGGCAAGACGACGCTCGTCAACTCGATCCTGATTATCCTCCGAGCCAAGGGAGTGAAGTGCTTGTTGTGCGCCCCAACTGGACGTGCGGCGAAGCGGCTCACCGAGACCACGGGCTTGGAAGCGAAGACGATCCACCGCCTGCTGGAAATCAATCCCGCAACTGGGCGGTTTACCAGGGACGAGTCGAACCCCCTTGCCTGCGACCTTCTGGTCGTGGACGAAACCTCAATGGTGGATGTGCTGTTGATGCACTCGCTGGTCCGGGCGCTTCCCAACCATGCTGGGTTGATCCTGGTCGGGGACGTTGACCAGCTTCCTTCGGTTGGGCCGGGGACGGTGCTTCAGGACCTGATCGAGAGCGGGATCGTCCCGGTCGTACGTCTCACCGAAGTGTTCAGGCAGGCTGCGGGCAGCCAAATCATCACAAACGCGCACCGCATCCGCCGAGGGCAGATGCCGGACATGAGGGGAGCAGACCCGAGTTCAGACTTTCATTTCGTCGAGCGGGACGACCCGGAAAGGGTCGCGGCAACGCTGGTCAAGCTCGTGCAGGAGAGAATTCCGGAACGGTTCCGTCTCGACCCGATCCGCGACGTGCAGGTTCTTTGCCCGATGAACCGTGGATCGCTCGGAGTGCGTGAACTGAACGCAGCCTTGCAGCGGGTCCTGAATCCCGCCCGACCCGGTCAGCCCGCCGTCGAGCGGTTCGGATGGCGATTCCAAACAGGCGATAAGGTCATCCAGACCGAAAACGACTACGACAAGGAGGTCTTCAACGGGGACATCGGAATCGTTGAGCGGATCGATGCCGTCGAGCAGCAGGTCGCAGTCCGCTTCGACGAACGGCTGGTTAAATACGATTTCGGGGAACTGGACGAGATCGGATTGGCTTACGCGATCACGATTCACAAGTCGCAAGGATCGGAGTTCCCGGCAGTGGTAATTCCGCTGGCCACCCAACACTACATGCTGCTGCAGCGCAACCTGATCTACACAGGGATTACGCGGGGAACGCGGCTGCTGGTGCTAGTCGGGCAGAGGAAGGCATTGGGCATCGCGGTGCATAATGACCGGCCGCAAAGGCGGTATTCGGGGCTCCTTGCCAGCTTGAGACGCAATACGCGGGAGGCGTTGCTTTGAACGGAAGCGCCCCAACCTCCGAAGTGCGATAAATTCGGGTGAAAGAGGTCGCGGTCATGAAGAGCAGACGTGGATACAAAGGGTGCGTCATCGAGGCGCGGTCATACGAACGACGGGACGGTAAATTTTCGGCGGAGTTCTCAATCGAAGAGCACGATGGCGCTGGCGTAACCGAAACCCAGTTTTTCCTCCCCAATACCTTTTCAGCGCAGGAGTCCGCCATCGGGGCAGCGATTCAAGCTGGACAGCAGAAAATTGACGTGGGTTCTGAGCGCGGCCCGGTTGTTGTGAATGGCTGAGCGCGGGCAAGCAGGAATAGGAACCTCAGAGCAAAGACCTGCCGATCTGAAATCGGCTCGTCAAATTGCTGTACAAAACGCTCTACAAACGGTGCTCAGGGACACCCTAGAACCCCCTAAAACGACCCTGAGCCCACCATACTCCACAACAACATACGCAAGGCTGAGTGCGTTACGAATCGGCTGCTCTACCAACTGAGCTACGTCGGCTTATTTTCGATTCTAACAAAGGCAAACACAGTCGTCAGTCTTCAGTCTTCAGTCGTCAAGAGATTCAAACTCTCCTTCCAACGAAGTTCGCGTGTGCTGACGACCGACGACTGATGACTGACGACTGACGACTGTCTTCACGACTGCCAACAAAAAGGCCGCCCTGGCATAGGCGGCCTTTTCTTTTAAGGGAGAATAGTTCCAACGGGGCAAAAAATCCGTCAAAACTTTCTGGCGAAATCTTATGAGCCGAAAAAGGGGTTCGTCAAGCGATTTTTGGGAAATAAATATCTTTGGATTCAACAACTTAGAAAATAGGTTAACAGGACGCTCCAACCCTTCGTTTTGGCTCTCTTCCCTGGTTTTGCTGTCCTAAACGGCTTTGATTGATGGGCTTACCTTGAAATCGGAGGCCCTTCCTGGCCCTCGGACAGGTTCAGGGAAATGAAATCGACGTCCTTCTGGCGGTGCAGGACTTTTTCCGGCAAGATGTGATTGAAGAAGATCCGAATCCCTCCAAACGCGACACCCGCCACTCCTGCGAATACGATCAGAATCCCGCACAGCAGGAAAACGTTGATAAGCAGATTTCCCAGATTATTTTTCTTGCCCTGATAGGTGTTCTCGGTCCAGTTGACGTCGGCTTCGTAGTTTACCCAACTCAGAAGAGAGCGTGCCTCTCCCGGCGAGATTGCGCCCGTAGCAATCGCCACGATGGGACCGGTTCGCTTGTCGAAGATCGGATCTGCATTCGCCGCCGGACTTCCGCCTTGCCTCTGTATCTTGGACTGGGTGGCCGCATCGATCTGTCGCAGATGTTCCGCCGCCAGTTGCGGCGTGGGATACTCGATCAACATCAATGTGGCGATTCCGTCCGCGGTTTGGTAGTTGCCCAGGGCAACTTCGGTGCTGGCGCTGAAGTCCACCAGGGACGTGGAGAGCAGAGCGCCGATCTTCTCCAGACCCACTGGCCCGACGACGTATTTCGCGGTGTTCTTTACATAACCCGACTTCGGAAGGTACTGCGGCAGGATGGGCAGGTTGCGCGTGTTCCCGGTGGGCAGGGGCAGCCCCTCGGACAGATCGCGCAACTCGGCGGCCGACATGGCGCTCAATTTCTCGAACACGGCATCCACCAGAATGTTGCCGCGATAAAACAGCACGCGCTCGTTCAGCGACGCTCCCTGGTCGGGGATCGACTCGGTAAGCATCTGAGGCATCTTGTAATACGTGAAGGCGCCATAGGCGCCGCTGGCATCGGCGAAGCGAATGG
This sequence comes from Terriglobia bacterium, assembly GCA_963813645.1. Taxonomy (GTDB): domain Bacteria; phylum Acidobacteriota; class Terriglobia; order Terriglobales; family Acidobacteriaceae; genus JAIQFF01. The sequence continues at coordinate 225,942 of CAWEZS010000027.1, read as the reverse complement.
CTTTGAGGGCGACCTTGCGTCCATCATCGCGGGTGTAGGTGCCAGATTCGAAGTCGGTCAAGCCGTATTCCTTGAGCAGAGCGGCGTTCACAGGATCAGCGACTGCAGGGTCCTTGCTCACCTTAGTCGAGCCCGAGACATGCCACCCGGCGAATTGCGGAGGAAGAATCGAAGCTTGTGCGGTTTGCGTGGACGCGGGCGACACGCCCGCGAAGGCAGTGCCCAGAGCCAATATGAACAATATGAAAACCAAAGTAGATTTCGCAACCATAAGGCAAACCTGGGCAGAGCCCTGTCTAGTTAGACTACAGGCGAGAGCGGAAAGTTTCCATCGATGGGAGGAACTTCGGAGATGGCCTGGTTTTTTCTGCGACCTTTGCGGTCTACTTTGCGTCCTTTGCGGTTCAGCGGTTGATCTTGCGGCGCGTGAGGTCAAAGTCTTAACCGCAAAGGACGCAGAGGGGACCGCAAAGGTCGCAAAGAGTGTCTGATGGGCTAAAATGCGCGGAACAGCTTGGACTAGTGGCTTCCGCCTTTATCAATCTTGCTCGCGACCTTAACTCCGCTCAAGCCGCCGACATACTTCGATATTCCACGGTAGAGCGATTCCGCGATGCGCTGACGATATTCGGGAGTCTGCAGCCTGCGTTCGTCGCCCGGATTACTGACGAACGATATTTCGGCCAGGATGGACGGCATGTTGGCCCCGATCAGAACGATAAACGGCGCCTTCTTGACCCCTCGGTCGCGGATTCCAGGGCTCTTCGCAGCGAGCCCGCTGTGCAGCGCCCGCTGCACGTTGGAAGCAAACTCACGCGATTCCTCGATCTTTTCTTTCAGCGCGATCTTCTTCACCAGATCCTGGAGCTCGTAGACAGACTTGTCCGAAGCCGCATTTTCGCGCGCTGCCACATCCAGTGCTTCAGCGGACGAAGTGAAATTCAAGTAGTAGGTCTCCACGCCACGCGCGTCCGGGTCGCGGCTGGAGTTTGCGTGGATCGAAACGAACAGGTCGGCCTGCTCCTGGTTGGCGATTGAGGTGCGAGTCTCCAGCGGAATGAAAGTGTCGTCCTTCCGGGTAAAGACCACGTCAGCGCCGAGGCGGGACTGCAACAACTTGCCCAGCCGACGGCCGACATCGAGCACCAGATCTTTTTCTTCCAGGCCATTGGGACCGATGGTGCCGGTATCGTGTCCGCCGTGTCCGGGATCAATGACGATTCTGCCGATCTTCAATCCCAGGGCGCGGATCAGCGAGCGGTCACCCCTCGCGGTCGGAGAGGCCTCGCGGACGTCTGGAAAAACCGCTGCCGGCTGCCGCCGGTTACGGCTGGAGCTTCGCGAAAGCGTGGGCAAATTCAATGGAGGCAATAGTAGTGTCACCGGCGCCCTGGCCGCAGGTTTAATTTCCGGAGGATCGAGTTTGGCGACGGTCACTGCGCTGTCGTCGTCATCGTCGGCCTCGATCACGGTTTTCCTGGCGCCATTGCCGGTAGTGACTGGCAGCGGCTTGTCGCCGGGTTTCTTGGCCCGTGCCATGGTTTGCCAAGCCGCAGGCCCTGTGGCCGTGGACGCAGTCGAGGCTTTCACAGTCTCATCCGCCGCGGCAGATTCTTTAAGCGGCGTTTCCCGCGCTGCCTTTTTGTCCTGAACGTTTTTGCTGCGAATGTCTTTGCTGTGGATATCCTTGCCCTGGATATCCTTGCACTGGATATCAATGATCAGCCGCGGCGGGTGCGTAAGCATCGACGTGCTGTAGTCCGAGCTGTCCGCAACCTCCAGCACAATCCGCGACCTTCCCGGCTGGAACTGCGCCACGCGGATCTTCTTCAGCAGGGCCTCGTCTACGTCGAACGTCTTGCCCAGCAGCGACGGAGTCAGGTTGGTACCGAGCAGATCAAAAAAGATGCGCTCGGGATTCTCGATGCGCTGGGCTTCGAACTTCACGTCCTTTTCCAGTCCGATGGCGATCCTGGTGTACTCCGGAGTGGACCAGTGGCGCACACTGGTGACATGCGACGGTTTCCGGTCTTCAGTCGCCTCCTCCGCATCCGAGGTTTCGACGGCGGCCTTGGGACCCTTGCTGGAGAACTCTTTTCCAGTGCGGTTTTTGGGGGCGCTGGAATCGTCATCCAAATCGCTCTCTTCTTTCGCTCTCAACCCCGCTTGCTGCACCGGATCGCTCAGTGCCTTGCGGGCCTCGTCGGCCAGGTGATGGTGAGGATAGCGATGGAGAAACTCTTCGAATGTCAGTTTGGCCTGGGCCTGGTCCTTAAGATCATCCTGATAAATCTGGCCGATGGTGAAAAGCGCTTCGAAGCGATCGTGGCTGCCGGGATACTCCCGGCGCAGAAATTTGTATTGCCCGATGGCGGCGTGCAGGACCTTGTCATCATCAAAGCGCCGGCCCATTTCCGTCAGCAGTTCAGCCACGGCCGCTACGCTGGGATCCGCTTTGGAAGAAGCCGGCGAGCCGTAATAAACGCGGCGGTAGGCGGCAATCACGCGCTGGTATTCGCGGCGGGTTTGCTGGGCGGAAGGAAGGCTGTTCAGAGTTTCCCGCAACCGCTGTGCGGTGGAGTATTGGTTTGACGCCCAGGCCTCCGACCTACCCCGCGCCTGCAGGGGCAGCACAGGGAACAACAGCAGAAGCAGAGCCACACCCAGACGCCTTGCGCGTTGGCCTCGGTCGGAGTTCAATTTTCTAGCCTGTAGTCGTTTGTAATCGCGTTGCTCGCCAGGAGCTGTGTTCAGTTGCTTACCTGTTACAGATGCCGATCTCTCAATCGGTGTTGCTGACGTCAGTCGGTGTTGCTGAAGGACAGAACGCCCCGCTCATCCCGCGTCACTCGTACCGGCTCGTGTACTGGAGTGCCCATGATGCGGTAGCCCGATGCCCGATCGCCGTAATACAGCTGCGTGATCCGCTTCACGTAGTTGCGGGTCTCGCGGTAGTGCGGCACTCCGGCACTTCTCGCTACGGCGCCGGCGCCGGCGTTGTAGGCGGCCAGGGTCAGTTTGACGTCGCCGCCATAACTTTCCATCAGCCGCTTCAGATGCCGGACACCCGCATCCACGTTCTGCTGCGGATCGAACGGGTTGACTACGTTTAGTGACCGCGCTGTTTGTGGCATCAGCTGCATCAGCCCCATCGCCCCGGTCCGGGAAACTGCGTTGGGGTTGAAGTTCGATTCCACCTTGATGACCGCGCGCACCAGACTCGGGTCCACGTTATGCCGGGACGCCGCCTGCTCAATGGCGGCGTCAATCTCCTGCTGCGTAAATGGCCTGCCACTCACGAAGCTGGAAACCTTTTGCGAAGTGCTGACTTCAGCTGCGGCCGAACGCGCCGCCCGGATATTGGCCGATGCGACCGGCTTCCAGGTGTGCGCCGTCGGACTCCAATACATCAGTCCGCTGCTTTGGACCACAGGAGCCGTCGAGCGCCGAGGCGCAGCTACCGGCGTTTCGTCGTTGACGTAGACCTTGCGTCCAGAACCGTCGATGCTGCTGGTAATGCTTGCGGAACCGGCTTGTGCCCGCAGATATGGCGTGGTGAGAGAAAGGAAGGTCGCGATTACAGGACTAGCCATCAGGGCGATTTGCAGGCGTTTTCGCATAGCCGGGTTTAGTGATTGCACGCGGACAGACAAGTATCCCGCGCCTACCTACCCGGAACCTGACGGAGAAACATCTACCAGAGTGCACCAATTATAGGCGGGCGGTGGGTCCGTAGCAATTGATCTAAAGACCAATAGAACCACCGAAGTAATACAGCAATTCATTGAAAATATAGATATTTACAGGGCTGGTTAGTTACCTTGCGGATCGGCCTCGGCCCGGGTCTGGAAAAGAGCCGACGACGGCACAAAGCTTTCCGTCCATTGTCCGCTGTAGTAGGCTGCCTCTTTCGCCCATGCCCATCACCTCATGAACGATATCGCCCTTCCGCAACCCGGAGCCCCGGACTCCCTGATGCTGTACGGCTTCTGGTATCGCGCCCTGCCCAGCCGACAAGTGGGTGGTACCCAACTGCAAAAGGCTATGCTGCTCGAGACCCCGCTGGCCATCGGACGCGATCGTCAGGGTCGTCCGTTTGCGCTGCATGATGCTTGTCCGCACCGCGGCATGCCGCTCTCCCATGGCCACTTTGATGGTCTGCAGGTGGAATGTAGTTATCACGGCTGGAAGTTTGACGGGCACAGCGGCCAATGCCAGCTGATTCCGTCACTCACCGCGGACCAGAAGCTGAAGATTGACCGCATTTACGCCGGTAGCTATGCCTGCGAAGAGCATGACGACTTTATCTGGGTCTTCATCCCCGAGCCGGCAGCGCCCGGTGCTGGATTCACCAAAGCTGATGCCGCGCCCGTGCCCGCGCCGCGCGTGCCCACTTTCAGTGAGAAGTACAAACTCGCATATCTGACCGCAGATCTGCCTTGCACGGTTGATCACGGAATCATCGGGCTGATGGATCCCGCGCACGGGCCGTTTGTGCACCAAGCCTGGTGGTGGCGCAGTCGCGGCAGCATCCACGAGAAACAGAAGAATTTCGAGCCGATCCCCAACGGCTTTCGCATGAGCGCGCACACGCCAAGTTCGAACAGCGCGCCGTACAAGTTGTTGCGGCTCTACGCCGACGCGGAATCCATCACCACTACCATTGATTTTGTTCTACCCAACCTGCGGCTGGAAACCATTCGCGCCGGCAAGTACTGGTTTTCTTCGCTGACCACGGTGACGCCCATCACCCGCAGCCGTTGCCGCATTGATGTGGTGGCGGCGTGGAACATTTTTCGCTGGGTGCCCCTGGGCCCGCAGCTGCTCAAGTTTGTGTTTGCCAAGTTTGTGGAACAAGACCGGCTGACCATGGAGCAACAGTCGGAAGGACTGAAACACAACCCGCATCTGATGCTGATCGACGATGCGGACCGTCCCGCGAAATGGTATTTCGGATTAAAGGCAGCGCTTCTGGAATCGCGGAAGACCGGCGGCGACATGAAACATCCACTGGCGGGACCGGTTACGCTGAGGTGGAGGAGTTGAGTCGTTTAGCGGGCGGCGCAGCGAAGGATCTGGCGACGGCGTTCCGCTTTCCCTTCAGTCAGTCTTCTACCAGCCAATCCAGCGCTTCTTCCCGCGTCTGGAACAACGGTAACTCGCGCTGCGAAAACGATTTCAAGTTCTCGTAGAAAACCTTCGGTAAATTTTCCGTTCCCACCCAGGCGGAGCGTTTGAGGTAGGGACGGTCAATAACCAGTGCCGGCTTAATTGCCTCCACGCCCTTCTTATCAACCCGCGAGCCGCTAAAATCCGCCAAAAGGAGGACCGAACCGCGGGCTTCGGCCGTGATCCGGGATAGAGCCAGCGGCAAGAGTTCCACCAATTCTTCGGGTGACAAATTGGACGCGTCCACCAGCAGAATTTTCTTGTCCTTGTGGCTGATGAAATAGATACGATCCTTCATCCGCCCTCCTGAGAACCGGGAACTGGTATCTGAAAGCTGAATTTAATTTCCTAGCAAGGCCTCCACCACGCCGTACACCTCGTCCAGCGCGGCATTCAGCGCTCCGGGGTCTTTGCCGCCGGCTTCGGCAAGATCAGGCCTTCCGCCTCCCTTGCCGCCGACTTTTTGCGCCACCGGCCCAATCACTTTGCCCGCCTGGATTCTACTGGTCAGGTCTTTAGTGACGCCTACAATCAGACTGACGCTGCCATTCGTGGCCGAGCCCAGGATCACAACCCCCGATCCCAGCTTGTCGCGCAGCTGGTCCACCAGAGTACGCATCTGCGCGCGCTCGAGATTGTCCACCCGGTGCGCCAGAACTTTTACACCGCGAACATCTTTGATCTGGTCGGTAATGGATGCCACCGTCGACGATGCCGACCTCATCCGCGCCTGATCGAGTTCGCGGGCCAGCCGCTTGATCTCTGCGTCTTTCTTTTCGAGTTCGGCTTTCAGTGCTTCGGCCGGCGACAGGGGGGCCTCTCCGGGCGCGGGTGCCCCATCTTTTCGCGTTCTTTGCGAAAGGGTGGGTCCCGCAAAGCTGGCCACCACATTTTCCAGTTGATGATCTCTCTGAAAGTGATGCAGCGAACCTTCTCCGGTAACGGCTTCAATACGGCGCACGCCCGATGACACGCTGCCTTCTTTCAAAACTTTAATCAGGCCGATCTCGCCAGTCGCGCCGGTGTGGGTGCCGCCGCAGAGTTCGGTCGAAAAGTCGCCGATCTTGATCACACGGACCTTGTCGCCGTACTTTTCGCCAAACAGAGCCATGGCTTTGTATTCGTTAATGGCGACATCAATCGGGACATTTTCAATAACTTCGATCTTCTCGTTGCTCAGGACTTCCTTGTTGATCAGATCTTCTATGTCCCGCAGTTCTTCGTCGGCAACCGCGATAAAGTGCGAGAAGTCGAAGCGCAGATGATTGGGCGCGACCAGCGACCCTGCCTGCTTCACATGCTTGCCCAGCACTTCCCGCAAGCCAGCCTGCAGCAGATGGGTTGCTGTGTGATTGCGCATGGTGGCGCGGCGGACGTCGGCGTCCACCACCGCGTCCACCTTCTGGCCCACGCGGATTGGCTGTTTTGCAACGACCTGATGCGCCCGTACTCCCTGAATCGGGTAGTAGCAGCCTTTGACTTCGGCAACGATGGTGTTGTGATCGTCGCTGTAGAGCCAACCGCGGTCCCCGACTTGTCCGCCGGATTCGGCGTAGAACGGAGTGTGGTCGAGGATGATCTCGCCTTCTTCGCCGGGTTTTAGTTCTTGTGCGCCCTGGCCATGGTGGATGATCGCGAGGATCTCGCAGTCGTCGGAGCGAGTCTGTCGATAGCCTTCGAATTCAGATTTTGGAAGCTGCTGATATGCGGGATTGGCGGTCTGCTTGGCAGCGCCTTTCCACGAGGCGCGAGCACGCTCGCGCTGCTCCTGCATGGCGCGGTCGAAACCCTCGCTGTCGAGAAGAACCCCTAGATCACGACATGTATCTTCTATAAAATCCTTCGGCAATCCGTAAGTGTCGTAAAGTTTGAAAGCCTCCTTGCCGGGATACACCAAAGTAATTCCCCGGTTCTTCAGCTTGGAGATTAGAGGACGTAAAGCGTAGAGTTCGTCCGTCCTCAACTCCGCATTCCTACCCAAGGAGTCTCCAGGGCCCGTCCGATCCTCTTGCATCGCGACCAGCATGATGCCGTCCTCTAGGCGTGCTAATCCCCCTGTCAGTGTGTGCGCGAACCGCGTTTCTTCTGCGAGCAAGACCTTTGAGACTCGCACCACGGCGTCTTCCAACTCCGGGTACGCATCCTGCATCAGTTCACACACGGCAAGAACCATCTTGTGTAGAAACGGTTTGTCGCACCCCAGCAATCGCCCATGCGTGATCGCTCGCCGGATAATCTTCCGCAGTACATATCCGCGGCCTTCGTTCAGTGGCAACACTCCGTCTGAAATCAAAAATGTCGCAGCTCGTGAATGATCCGCAATGACCCGTAACGAAGCTGCCGACTTCGCATGTGTCTCTTTCTCCAATTCCTTCTCGACGGCTGCGCCAGTTAATTCTGCCGCGCGCTTGATCAGCGGCGTGAACAAATCCGTGTCGTAATTCGAGATCACTCCCTGCAGCACCGCCGCCACCCGCTCCAGGCCCATCCCCGTATCAATCGATGGCTTGGGCAGCGGATTCAATTTCCCGCTGGCATCGCGGTCGAACTGCATGAAAACGAGATTCCATAGCTCGACATAGCGGCCGCAGTCGCAGCCGAATTTGCAGTCGGTGTGGCCCTGGTCGGACGCCGCCACGCCCATGTCATAGTGAATCTCGCTGCAGGGGCCGCAGGGGCCGGTGTCGCCCATCTGCCAGAAATTATCTTTTAATCCAAACTCGAAAATCCTGTCTTTCGGAACGCCCTGGCCGAGCCACAAGTCGTAAGCTTCGGCGTCGCGTTGCATTCCGCCTTCACCATTGAAGATAGTTACGTACAGTTTGGACTTATCGATGGCGAACCATTGCGGAGATGTGATCAGTTCCCAGGCGTAGGCGATGGCGTCCTTCTTGAAATAGTCGCCAAAGGAAAAGTTCCCCAGCATTTCGAAAAACGTGTGATGTCGGTTGGTGAAGCCGACATTCTCAAGGTCGTTGTGCTTGCCGCCGGCGCGCACACATTTCTGCGAGGTTGTGGCGCGGGTGTAGTCGCGCTTTTCCAGTCCGAGGAACACGTCCTTGAACTGGTTCATTCCCGCGTTGGTGAACAGCAGGGTAGGGTCGTTCTGGGGGACGAGCGACGAGGAATGCACCTCGCGGTGTCCCTTCTGAACGAAGAAGTCCAGAAATTTACGGCGGATTGCGGAGCCGGTCAGCATTGTTTGTATGTCGATTCTAGCATCGGCGGATCAACACGATGTTCATCCGTCACAGACGAACGTCGAGGCCGTGGGTAAGGTTTGCGGCACGCGGACAAAAATGGAATCGGCCCGCTGGTAAGCCGGCGGGCCGTTTGTCGACTTTGTTGGGGGGCTGCTACTTCACTGCGTCGCCGGTTTTCTCCGCGCCTTCCTTAACATCGTGGCCGACGGCTTTCACGCCCTTCTTGATGCCGTGTCCCGTCTTCTTGGCAGCGTGTTCGGTGTCTTTGGCGGCATCTTTGGTCACGTCGCCAGTCTTGTCGGCGGCCTTATCGACACCATGCTCGGTCTTCTTGGCTACTTTCTTTGTGCCGTGGGCGGTGTCTTTGGCTGCGTCCTTGGTCGCATCGGCAGTCTTGTCGGCAGCCTTGTCGGTGGCGTGCGCGGTTTTCTTGGCCACTTTCTTGGTCGCGTGAGCCGTGTCCTTGGCCGCGTCCTTAGTGGCGTCCGCCGTCTTGTCAGCCGCCTTGTCGACGTCAGTCTTGACGTCTTGCGAGTAGGCCATCGATGCCAGGCCGAGTAGCATCGCTGCGAAAACTGGTGTCCATCCTGCTTTCATACTTCCTCCTGTGGGGTGAAACGGGTGAAAGCGAGTATCCAGCATTTTCGGCACAAACGCAACGCTGCGCCCAGAGGCACGTCCCGCCCAGTACGCTCAGTCCATTTCCCCCTCCAGCGCGGTCAGGGTTTCGTCATCCACGTCCCACTTTTTCAGGATGGCAAAAATCGTCTTGGCTCCGAAACCAGCCCGCACTAAGTGGCGGAAGATGCGGGCGGCGTCTTTCTGGCTCTTCGGCTTCTGCAAGCGCTTGCGGTGCAGGTAATCGCGGGCCTGCTTCTCTTCGTTCACGTCGTCGAAGACCGAATCGACCGCCTTGTCAATCACTTCGCCGTGGACTCCCTTAGCTTTCAGGTCAGTGATTACGCGGCGGCGCCCGAACTTTTCGTTGTCACGGCGAAACGACGAAAATGCCGCCGCGTATTTGGCATCGTTCAGGTAACCCTGGTCCTTCAGACGGCGTATGACCAATTCCACCAATGTCTTGCCATATTCGGTATCAGCATCAACTCGCGGCCGCAGCAGGCGTTTGAGTTCGGCGACCGAGCGCATGCGCCGAGCCAGCGCGCCGACCGCGTACTCATAAAGCACGTCCTCGGAATCAGTCTTTCTGGGGCGGGGAAATGGCATGACAGTAAACTTTATTCAGCTATGTAAATTGTTTGTAAAAAAGCAGATCGTGAAACTTTTTGACCGCCCGCTTGGAACTCCTGTGCTGCCAACTACGTATACACCACAGAAGGCTGAAATTCACGAATGAGCGAAGCGGCGGGGTGGTGACTTTCCTGGAATGATGTCGTCTACTTAGGAAAAGAACAATAGGGAGTCAGTCATGCTAACGATCGATGTGGAGAAAAACAGCGAAGTGGCGGTGGTGCACTGCAACGGACGATTGGTACGCGGCGCGGAAGTGGGCACGCTGAGGAACGCGGTGATTTCGCAAAAGACCACGCGCGTCGTGGTGCTTGACCTCTCGCAGGTGGAATTCATGGACGCGGGCGGGCTGAACGCGCTGGTGTCATTGCATCACTGGACGTGTAACCACGGAATCCAGCTCAAACTGGTGAATCCGTCGCCTCTGGTTCGCGATATGCTCACCCGCACCCGCTTGAACCGTGTGCTCGATATTTCGTCGCTGCGCGATGTCTTGACCATTCTCAGCGGTGTCGATTGTCCTCACGCCAAGTACGGAGCGGGATATTTGAGTCAGCCTCAAACTCTGGTAGCGAAATAGCGATAGCGCTTCCGCCAGGCCCGGAATCAGCCGCAAAAAAGGGCGCGCATGAAAGCGCGCCCTTTGCCTTTTGAGTGAATGAAAACTTCAGCGACTGCCGCCGAAGCCGGTCTGCTGCATGGCGTTGCGGGAAATGTCGCTGGTGGAAGAAACGCCCTGCATCCGCAACTTGAAGTCGTCGGCGTTGGATGCGTTCTCCAAGGCGGTTTCGTAGTTGATCAATCCAGCCTGGAACAAATCCCATAGCGACTGATCGAAGGTTTGCATGCCGTATTGCGAAGTTCCGGCAGAGATGGCATCGCGCACCGCGCGCGTCTTTTCCGGAACCAGGATACATTCCCGGATGTACGCGGTGTTAATCATGACTTCGACGGCGGGTACGCGACCATCGCCGTCGCAGCGTCGTACCAGCCGTTGACTGATGACGGCGCGCAGCACCGCTGCCAGTTGCAGACGAATCTGCTTCTGCTCCGGCGGCGGGAAAATCGCGATAATACGGTTGATGGTTTCGACCGCGTCCAGGGTGTGCAAGGTCGAGAACACCATGTGACCAGTTTCCGCGGCGTGCAGTGCGGTGCCGATGGTTTCGAGATCGCGCATTTCGCCGACCAGAATGACGTCGGGATCCTGACGCAGAGAAGCGCGCAACGCGGCGCCGAATGACGGCGTGTCTACTTCCACCTCGCGCTGGTTGACATAGCCTTTCTTGTCACGGTGCAGAAATTCGATTGGGTCTTCGATGGTGATGATATGTTCGGCGCGGGTGGAGTTGATACGGTCGACCATCGCGGCCAGGGTTGTCGACTTACCGGAACCGGTGACGCCAGTGACGAGAATTAGTCCGCGCGGCATTTCGCAAACCTGTTCCACAATCTTGGGCAAGTAGAGTTCATCGAGCGCGCGAATCTTGGTGGGGATGACGCGCAGCACCAGTCCCACGTTGCCGCGCTGCTGGAATACGTTCACACGGAAGCGGCCCAGTCCGGCGACGCCGTAGGCCATATCAATTTCCGTGGTCTCTTTGAATTTCTGTTTCTGGCGCGCCGACATCATGCTGAAAGCCATGGTCAGCATATCTTCGGCGCTGACGCGTGGCTGGTCGGTCAGCGGAGTCAGGTCGCCATCGATGCGTAGATGGGGATAGTTGCCAACCTTCAAATGCAAGTCGGAGGCCCGGCGCTCCATGGCGATGCGCAGCAAGTCATCAATATTCATTCGACACTTCCCCCAAATAACCTCCCGTATGATGACTCGAAAAGTCACTAAGCCCAAGATGACCTAAGTAACGAAAGAGGACGCGCCAGGGACAGAGCTTTTGGGCTAAGGGATGGTGTAGCGAGCATCCTCTAACCCGGTCACTAACCCTGTCATCCGAACGGACTCGCAAGCGAGCCCGTTCACTCCGCTCAAGATGACAAAGTTGGAAGGATGGACTTAGTCCATAGACTCAGTCTATGATGACAAAGTGGAAGTCAACATTCATCAAGCGAAAACTCACTTCTCTCGCCTTCTGCAGCGCGTAGCAGCTGGGGAAGAAGTCGTCATCGCCCGTGCGGGAGTGCCGGTGGCGCGACTGGTGGCAGTCGAGCCCAAGAAGGGAAAGATCCGCCCCTTGGGGATGGACGAAGGACGCATTTGGATTGCGGATGATTTCGACGCGCCATTGCCCGATGACTTGCTGAAAGAATTCTACGGAGGCACTCTGCCAAAGTTGACTGGGAAGCCTCCGAGGAAGCGCAAGTGAAGTATCTGCTGGACACGATGGTCTGGCTGTGGAGTGTCGGTCCGTCGAAAACAATAGGGACCGCAGGTCTTGAAATTCTTGCCAGCACTCAGGAGGAAATATATCTTTCCGCGGCCAGTTCGTGGGAAATTGCGATCAAGGCGAGGCTCGGAAAATTTCAGTTGCCGGAGCCACCCCGCCGTTATGTTCCCACGCGATTGGCTGAGCAGGGCATTCGATCACTTCCGATAAATCAGGACCACAGCCTGCAGGTTTACGATCTGCCCGCGCACCACTTCGATCCCTTCGACCGTATGATCATTGCCCAGGCGATAGTCGAACAAATGACGGTGCTTACTTCGGACCGCGAATTCAAGAAATATCCGATTGACGTGATCTGGTGTGGGAAATGAAAAAGCGCCCCAGATCAGGCGCCCTTCAATTTCAAATCATCCAGCCAAAACTAGACGCCGACTGGCTGCTTACTTCCTACCGGCACCGGCGTAAGCCACTTGTATTTGTCAGGCTTCTCTCCCTTGACGATCGCGTAGAACTCTTTCTGGATGGCTTTGGTGATGGGCCCGACCGCGCCCTTGCCGACGCTGATCTTGTCCACGGAGCGAATCGGCGTAACCTCGGCCGCGGTACCGGTGAAGAAGACTTCATCCGCGATGTAAAGCAGTTCGCGCGGAATGCCTTGTTCGGTCACAGGGATGCCCAGGTCGCGGGCGATCTGCAGCACCGATTCACGGGTGATGCCGGGGAGCACCGAATTTCCCAGAGGAGCAGTATTCAGCACTCCGTTACGGACAACGAACACATTCTCTCCCGAGCCTTCACTGACGTATCCGTTGGCGTCGAGCGCAATGCCCTCAACATAGCCGTTGATGATGGCTTCCATCTTGATGAGCTGCGAATTCATATAATTTGCGGCTGATTTCGCCATCGCCGGGAGAGTGTTGGGCGCAATACGCGTCCAGGAGGAGACGCAGACGTCGGCGCCTGTCGTCGAATCGGTTCCCAGATATTTGCCCCAGGGATAATTGCAGATGTAAACCTCGGTAGGCGAGTTGAGCGGGCTCACTCCCGCTTCGCCATAACCGCGCAGCACGATGGGACGGATGTAGCACGGCCAGACTCCGTTGTTCTTCACCAGGTCCGACATGCCGGCGATCAGTTCTTCCACCGAGTAGTCCACGTCAATGCGGTAAATCTTGGCGGAATCGAGCAGCCGCTGCATGTGTTCCCTGGCCCGAAAGATAGCAGGGCCGCTGGGCGGCGCGTAACAACGGACGCCTTCGAACACGGATGAGCCGTAATGAATCACGTGCGACATCACGTGAATCTGGGCGCTGTCCCAGGGAATGAGCTTGCCGTTGTGCCAGATTTTTTCGGTCTTTTGGATCGCCATGAATACTCCTAGGGGCTAGAACGATTATAACCGAGGCGCAGGACCAACCGTGTGTAGCACAGAGGGAAGTCGATTACAGCGGTAATGGTTCGCCTAAGGCTGGTCCGGGTTTTCAGAAAGCCAGCGGAAGGCCAATCCTACGGACGATCTCACGATAGCGCTCATCGGAGTGCAGGAAATCGAAGTCGGGTTCATATTGCAGGTGAACCAGCCGCGGCGAATGCTCTTCGTAGGCCAGTTGGAGGTAGTGGATTGTCTCTTCTTTCATCCCCAGCCGGGCATAGACATAAGCGAATAAAACCGGCTGAACATATTGTTTGGCAGCTCGCTTCTTGAGGTCGGCCAGATCCAGTTCGTGCACCGCCTTGAACCCTCCGCTTTCATACGCTCGCCGCACCGCGGTGGCGCTGGCCTGATCGCCGTCCGAGGTGAGACTCTGTTCGAGTTCCTCGACCGATTCTTTTTTCTTTCCCTGCAATCTGTAAACGTCCGAAAGAAGGCCGTGTGCGGATGCGTCATTCGGGCGCGCTGCGATCCGATTCCGGGCGTCTTCGGCGGCCTCGTCAAATCGTCGCAGTCGCCAGAGTTCCATCCCGAGAGCCCACTCCTTCGCGAAGGGGTCAAGTTCCGTGGCTCTTCTCTGTGCCTCTAGAGCCTCGTCCGTGCGGTTCAACGCGTTCAGGGCGTAACTCCGAAGATGATAGGCCTCGGCAAAGTTCGGACCGAGTTCAATGGCGCGAGCCGACTCCTGCTCCGCGCGTATGAAGTCCCAACGATAGAACAGGAAGTTGGCGGCGTTGGCGTTGTGCGCATCCGGCAATATGGTCATCGAGTTCAAGCGCTCTGGCCGTTGCCGCCTCGGCTTGGGGCCACGCTTCTTGAGGCTTCAGCGCGCCAACCACCGCGGCGCCGCTATAAGCGACCGCCAGACCACTCCACGCGGCGGCATAGTCGGGTTGAATTTTGATCGCCTTGCGGAAATATTTTGCGCTGTCCAAATTGCGGATGAGAAACCACTGATAACGTCCCCGCAGGAATGCGTCATGCGCCTCAGGGTTTATGTAACGAAGAGGCAACGGAGGGGCCGGAACGCTCTTCACTTGTTGAAAAATGGCATGTGCCATTTCTTCGGTCAGCGAGAATGCCCCATTAAGCTCACGGTCGTAGCTTTCCGCCCAGACGTGTGCATCGTTCGAGGCGCGAATCAGTTGCAGGGTCATGTGTACCCGGGTCGGCGACCGGACGACCGAGCCTTCCACGATCCCGTCTACTCCGAGTTCGCGCGCAATCTCCGGCAGCGGGCGCGAAGCTCCTTTGTACCGCATCGCAGAGGTGCGGGACACGACCCCCAAGGACCGATCTTTGGCGAGCGCGGTGATGCGCTCGTCAGTCATTCCGTCGGCGAAGTAATCCTGCGTGGGGTCGCCTGAAAGATTCGCCAAGGGGAGCACCGCAATGGACCGGATCAGGTCCGGTTGCTTCCTGGCAAAGATGCGGTCACGCATCCCCGCCAGGTTAGCAATCAAGGCTGTTCCGAGTAGAAACAGAACAAATGCGGCGATGGCTATGCTCCGCCAATTCCCATGCTTTGCGGGTACAGGCTGGATCGGGGTTATCTCTACGACTGGAACTTCCCGCACGGTCCCGGAAACTTTGCCGTTGTTGCCGTTGTCCTTGAGTTCGGTAACGAAGCGGTAGCCTTTTCCGGAGACCGTCTGTATGAAGTGGGGCCGATCGGCGTCTTCGTGCAGCGCGGAGCGGACCTTGCGAATTGCGGTGTTAATGCCGTGCTCGGTGTCGACGAACACTTCTTTGCCCCAAAGCCGCTCGCTGATCTCCTGCCGGCTGACGACATTGCCACCCTTCTCGGCCAGCAGGATGAGCAATTCCATGGGAATGCGTTCGAGCTTCAGGGGATGCCCTTTGCGACGCAGCTCAAAGCGGGCAGAGTCCAGTTCAAAGTCACCGAACTTGTAGCACTGCTGGGGCACTGCAACCTCGAACGACAGGGGAGAAAACTATAGCACTAGCGGGTCCCATTGTCTCAACATACGGCGGCCAAAGAACTTACGGCTTTACCCTTTCTTTACCCAAACTTTATCCGCTCTTCATTGTGCGAATGCAGGCTTCCCGGCAGGATGTGATCCTTCCCCGATCTTGAGAAATCAAAAGGAGATAGCATGAAAACATCATTGCTGAGGAAATTGATCGTGGCTGCGGGCGTCATTCTGATGGGAACGATCTTCACGGCAAAGGCCAGTGCCGAATGTGTAAGCCTGAACAGCCCGAGGGCACTAAAGCCCCAATCCTGGCAAGGCGACGAACTGTTCCAGCAGGGCTCCTTGCGGCTGGTCTCCGACGACGATCCGATCGTCGGAATGTGGCAGGTGAAGTTCATCGCTGAGGGCAATACCGGAAGCATGGCGCCCCCCGACGACACGGTCATCGATAACGCGTTCGTGCAGTGGCACAGCGATGGCACCGAACTCATGAACTCCGGGCGGCCCGCGCAGGACGGAAACTTCTGCATGGGAGTGTGGAAGAGGACCGGAACGTCTTCTTACAAACTCAATCATTTTGCTTTGGGCAACACGGCTGACAACGCCCCGAGCGGAATCGGGTTTCCCGCCGGACCCACTCAGATTCGTGAAAATATCATCCTGAGTCGGGGCGGAAACTCCTACAGCGGCTGGTTCACCCTGGATGCCTATGACACCTCAGGGCACAACGTCGCCCATATCATCGGCAAGATCAGCGCAACCCGTATCACCGTAAACACCTCTGCAAGCAGTGTAATGTGAGTTTCGAGGACGCAGTTGGCCAGCCTAGTGAAGAACCTGCGGCGTGGCGGCATGATTTGCCCGCCACGCTGCGGAACTTTAGCTTGGATGGAGGATTGGTGAAGCGCGGTGGTCGCGCGACACGTCGCCTTGCTTACCTTTAGCCGAGCTTTGCTCAGCTGGGCGGACGAGGGCGTCCGCCCCTAAGTGGTCTTAGTTGGACGGATGGGCCAAGCTGGCCTGCACCGTGCCTGGTAGTTCATCTCCGCGGAAATACTTTCCTTTGGCCGCTGCCATCTCGGGCATGGCCGCGTACGGCTTGCTATAGTCGTTAGCCGCATTCCAGAACAGGAAGCCAATGCCGCCCTTGTTCTTAGCGGTCACGACCTGGGCTTTTATATATTCCGGCGAGTAGGTCTTGGTGCGCCAGCGGAAGGCCTGCAGCCACGGACGAATTACCACGCCGCTGCCCTGCGTAATCTTTTCGAAACGTTCCATGGAAACGCCGATGAAGTGCTCCGGCGCGTCTCCGGGATGGGCGATGCCGTCCATGCCGAAGAAGTGTGAGGGATAGATCATGGGCGAGAGTACGTCGCAATACTTGGCCATGCGCACGATGTCCTGTCCCGTGTGGGAGAGGTCAACCGGGCGCTGCCAGGCCATGATGCCGAATACGTCCAGCGACAACAGCGCGCCCGTGGGATGAATCTCGGCATAGGCATGTTTCAGGAAGTCGGCAATTACGTCGGAGCGGTGCCAGTCCGGATGCTCAGTCTGGAAGTAGAAAGTGGCATCTTTCTGGTCGCCCTCGGCGGGGAAGCGGACATAGTCGAACTGTATTTCGTCGGCCCCGGCTTCGGCGGCTTTTTTCGCCAGTGCGATGTCGTAGGCCTGCACTTTAGGCTGCGAAGGATCGGTCCATACCAGCTTGCCGTTCTCGCGCCACGCCTGTCCGGTGCGGTGCGATTTCACCGCCAGTTCAGGATGGGTCTCCACCAGCCGCTGGTCGCGGAACATGGCGATCCGGGCGATGGCGTGCAAATTCTGCGAATGCAGGAAGTGGATGAACTTGGGCAGGTCGTGGAAAGAGCTATGATGCGCTCCAAGCAGCGGATGATCGAATGGAATTGTCACGCTGCCGTCGCTGTCCTTGATATCGAAGACGACGGCATTGCCGCCCACTTCGCGCCAGTGCTTGACGATGCGAATTCCATGATCGCTGGCCGCCATGATCCCAGTGAGATAGATGGCCCGCACTTCAAAGTCACGTTCGACCGGAACTGACTTCTCGACGATCGGCGCCGGCAGCAGTCCGGGGACGATCACCGGCTGGCCCGCCTTCAGGAAGGTGCTGTGCAAATCTCCGTTGGCCTTGTGGATCGCCTCGGTCAACTCTGAGGAAGTCAGGTAAGAGGTCTGTCCCAGATAGTGCCGGGCCACCAATGGGATGCTGTCGCCGCTCTTGGCCACGTACAAAGCGCTTCCGGGCGGTGCTACTGGCAGCAGTGATGGTTCCGGGGCCTTGGGCGCCAGCGGAGCCGTCGGACGGGACGTCAGCACCAACTTGGGCTTCGACATCTGGGCGACTGCCGGCGGTGCCAGCGCAGTGTCAATGACTACCAAACCGAAAGAAAGAAAGAGGATAGTAGCGAGTGATGCGGGGCCCAGTTGACGCAAAGGTTTTCTCCGTGAAAGCGGCGGTTTTCACGGATGCTACCGTCGGTCAAACTGGGCTGCCAGATCACGTCGGACCAGTGCCAGGTGGATTCGGGCCTTGGCCATCTGCCCTAGGAACTTCCAGAGAGTGGCAAACTATTTCCCTTTACCCTAATCCGGGTGCAGGGTAACCTCGTGCCTTTTCTCCCGTCCTCGCATCTAAACGATACAAGGAATTAGGAATTGGCGGTTCGCCGGGGATGGAGAGTCGTTTGCAGTAATCGTAGTGCCGGAGATGAGAGAGTGACAAAATTTGTCCTTCTCTCATATCGAGACGGCGGACCCGCTCTTCCAGAAGTACAGGGGCCTAGGAAAGGAAAACCAGGGCCAGACCCTATATGAAAACCGTCGTCAACACCATGTTGGACCCAACGCGCCGCTCCAATGATGCCAGAGAGTTCGAAAGCTCCCTTCGCCGCCGAATCGTCGGTCAGGACCAGGCCGTCGAGAAGGTGGTCGAAATTTACCAGATGTTTCTGGCGGGGCTGAATCCTCCTGGCCGTCCGGTTGGAAACCTTTTGTTTCTCGGGCCCACCGGTTCAGGAAAAACCCGGGTTGTCGAAGCGATGGCCGAATCGCTCTTCGGCGACGCCCGCGCCTGTATCAAGATTGACTGCGCCGAATTTCAGCACTCGCATGAAATCGCGAAGCTGATCGGCTCGCCTCCGGGATACCTGGGCCATCGTGAGACGCATCCTCTGTTGACGCAGGAAGCGTTAAACCAGTGGCACACGGAAACGCTTAAACTTTCGATTCTGCTGTTCGACGAAATTGAAAAAGCCTCTGACTCGCTCTGGCAGTTGCTGCTCGGGATTCTGGACAAGGCTACTTTGACCCTGGGCGACAACCGTCGCGTGGATCTTTCGCAATGCATCATCATCATGACCTCGAACCTGGGGGCAGGAGAGATGAGCAACCTGGTCGACGGCGGCCTGGGCTTCGCGCAGAAGGTCACGCAAGTGGACGCAGCGTTCGATGACAAGATCAGCCGCAGCGCAGTGGATGCAGCCCGGCGCAAGTTCAGCCCGGAATTCATGAACCGCATCGACAAGTCCGTCGTGTTTCGCACTCTACGTTCGGAGCACCTGCAACAGATCCTGGAAATCGAATTGGGAATGGTGCAGCAGCGAATTCTGACGGCATCGGCCGTGAACCAATTCGTCTTCAGCTGCACGCCGAAAGTGAAAAGCTTCCTGCTGCACGAGGGGACTGATCCGAAATATGGCGCACGCCACCTGAAGCGCGCCATCGAGCGGCATATCGTATTCCAGCTGGCCAACCTGGTCGCCACTGGACAGGTCAAGCTGGGAGACTTCATCCGTATCGATATGAGTCCCGAGGGCAAGCTGATGTTCGTGAAGGAAGCCGAAAACGCCATGGTTCCGATGTTGCTGGAACGTCATGGCGCCGCGGCAGGAGCGCTTCCCATGGCGCGTCCGGCACGGACCGTGGCCCGGAGAGAGTTCGGTGCTACAGGAACGTTGGACGGCAAGTAAGCTCCTAAAGTAAATTCAACAAACGAGGTGCCGGGAAAACCGGCACCTTTTTTGTTTTGCGTAGGGGCAGGTGTCCTCACCTGCCCAGCGGAGCGCAGCTCCGCTACGTTTTAAGCTGCGCTTAAGCATCGAACCACTACGGTGAGCTTCGCTCACCCGCCCAGATGAGGACATCTGGGCCTATGTGGCCGGTGGAGATAACCGTGATATCGATCCTGCATCTAAAATAGGAAGCTATGAGGGGCGACTCGTTCATCTCACGCGGTCTCGCAGTTCTTCTGCTTTTTTCCATCGCCGAGCCCCAGGGGCTCGAGGCACGCGTCACGCCTTCGCACGGCTTCAACATGTTTTCCGCCCAGGAAGAATTGCAGGCGGGGCAACAATCCGCCGCACAGGTCGCGAAACAATTACCTGTCCTTCCCGACTCCGACCCGGTCACAATTTATGTCCAACGCCTGGGGCAGCAACTGGCGTCGCATGCTCCCGGGGAAAAATGGCCTTACACCTTTCACGTTGTGAACCAGAAAGAGATCAATGCGTTCGCGCTGCCCGGGGGGCCGGTATTTGTGAATCTGGGAACTATCCAGGCGGCGGACAATGAAGCCGAGCTGGCGGGCGTGATGGCGCACGAAATCTCTCACGTGGTGCAGCGGCATGGCACGCGCGCGGCCAGCAAACAAATGGCGGCGCAACTGCCGCTGGCCATCCTTGGTGGAGTGATGGGACAAGGTGCGCTCTCGCAGATGGCCCAGATGGGGCTTGGCTTTGGCATAGGCTCCTACTTTCTGAAGAACTCGCGGACCGCCGAGTCCGAAGCTGATCTTCTGGGCACCGACATCATGTACGACTCCGGCTTCAATCCGCGTGCCATGGCGGATTTCTTTGAGAAGCTCCAGGCGGAAGGCGGCGCGCGCGGACCGCAGTTCTTCAGCGATCATCCCGATCCGGGAAATCGTGCCCAGGCGGTGGCGAAGGAAGTTGCCACGTTGCCCCGCAAGACGAGCTATCGCAGCGACAGCGCGGAATTCCGTGACGTCAAGCAACGGGTTGCCGGCATGCGGCCGCTCACTGCGCAACAGATCGCACAACAGCAACAGCAGACTTCCGCGGGGAATGCCGCTGCCGGCGGGGTGCAGCCCGGTGGCAGTATGCGCAGTTTCAGCCATCGCGATTTTTCGATTTCTTACCCAGACAACTGGCAGATATTTGGCGACCAGAATTCCGCCGTCACCATTGCGCCGCAGAATGGGGTCTCGCAGAATGCCGTTGCCTACGGCATCATGATCAACACCTACCAGCCTGAGGATGCGAACGCCAGCCTCGACCAGGCGACGCACGAGCTGCTGGCCTCTTTGCGCCAGTCCAACCCCGATCTGCGTACGATCGGGCACGACGAAAACATTCGGGTGAATGGAGTTGCCGGAAAGTCGGTGGATCTCGTCGGAAACTCACCGCTACGGGACCAGAACGGTCGTGCCGTTCAGGAGCGGGACTGGGTGGTCTCCCTCATGCGCAACGATGGCACTGTGCTGTATGTCGTCTCGATCGCACCCGACAGGGATTTCGAAACGCTCCGCCCGACGTTCGAGGAGATGCTGAAGTCGATGCGCCTGAAATGAAGCGGAGGTCGGACCTCGGACGTCAGACTTCGGCCAGCACACCATTGTCATCCTGAGCGGAGTAGCTGCTTCGCTTCGCGAAGCAGCTGCGCAGTCGAAGGACCCCTATAAGCGCTACGAGCCATGTAATCATGTTTTCGACTCCTCGGACATTTCTTCCGTTGTGGACGAGCGGCCCTTCAGGGCCGCGTTCTCGACGCTATCCGCGACTGCCTTTAGGCCTAGTGGCGCCACTGGGGCTGAAGCCCGACATCTCTGTTCGTCGGTAACGCGGCGCTGAAGCGCCGCTCTTCCACGGGGTTATCAAGGCCCTCGCCGCTCCCGAGTCAAAATCACGGGACCAGCCCTTTCGCCTGACCATCCGCTGGGAGACGTCACCTGATGCGCGTTCCTCACACTCCTCGGCACATGGTTCGCGGTTTGCTGGATTCCGATGAGCCCGCATGCGTCAGGCGGCTTACTTCAATCCTTCCACCACGTAGAGGTAAGACAGCGTTCGGGGCACGTCGTACATGTAGAACTTTCCATCTGGAGTAACCAGGCCGCCGCCGGCTTGGGGCACGCCTGACGGGTCCGCCGGGGCATTTTCGTGGTGCAGCTTGCGTTGGCCTGTTTTCACGTTCATTACGTAAACCTTGGCCGGCATCGTGGATGAATCCATTACGTAGATCGAAAGGCCGTCCGCCGTCCAGCCTGTGGCGAACTCGCCAGGCTTTACTGACGACAGGGCTTGACCCGCATCGGTACCCGTCATCGGAAGAACCCGGGTGGTGCGATCGTTGCGCCGTCTCCCTATTACACTCTTTCCGTCTGGAGAGACGTCTACGCCACGGAAGTCCTCCGGTCCAAATGCCTTTGGAGCTGTGCCGTCCAACATCTGGATGTAGGTGCGTGGGGACTTGCCGGGCTCGGCCGCGACCATGATCACGCCCTTACCATCGGGCAGGAAGCTCATCCGCTGTGAGTGGAATAGCTGGCCGTCGCCCAGCGAGACCGGTTGTCCGGCACCAGTCGGCAGAAGGACAGTCGGCGCAGGCTGCTTGACACTGGTGGACGCCACCCACTTTGCATCCGGAGAAATATCCAGCCCCATGCCGCTGCCCAGTCGGATGGCCGGAGAACCGTCAGTCTTACGCACAAAAACCGAATAGTCCGGTCCGCCGCCCTCGCCATCTTCTTCCAGCACTGCCCACTGGCCGTCATGAGAAATGGCGCGTCCAATTGTCCAGTCGAACCAAGAAAGATCTATGTCTTTGTCCTGGCCGGCGTGCCGCCCGTAATTTTCCAGACGGCTGGCCTCATTGGTGATCAACACCTGACCATCCTTACTGATGTCAAACAAGTGCAACCGCCCCGGGATATGCAGCAGGTCGCGCTGCTTGCCGTCCAGATTCACGGCATAAAGGGCGCTGTTGATGCCGGCATCGCTGCCTGTGAACCAGATTTCGTCTCCCGAACGCGACCACGCCAGACCGGTCAGGTCGCTCCACTCGCCGGTCAGCCGCCGGGCCTTGCCGGCAAGATCGGTTACGGCTACAAAACCGCGAGTGTCGCCCGCGTTGGGATGGTCAAAGTACGCGATCAGCTTCCCATCGGGAGAGATCTGCACATCGGTGATGTTGCCAGTGCTCGTGCTGATGACCGTCTTGCCGATCGGATATTCCAGCCTGTTTTCTCCGGCCACGGCATGGACTGCGGCCAGCAAATCCCCGCCAGGGTTCCACGAAGCATCCACTACGTCGGCCAGAAGTTCCCGCGGAGCGCCGCCGGTCAAGGGCACCACCGAGAGCATGCCTTGTGAAACCATCCCGACCTCGGTTTTCTGACGGATCGCCATCTCCCCTTTGGAGGAAATGCCCAGGACCTGGCTGTCCGGCAGGTCAATCGGACGCGACATCAAAGCGTCGGTGCGAGTCGTATAGATCTGGGGTTTGGGCGCGCCATTCCAGGCAGCGCTGAACAGGATGCTCTGGCCATCGGGAGCGAACTTGGCCCCGTAGATCGTGCCTCGCTGGAAGGTGAGCTGGTGGAATCGCGGCGCTGCCGTGGGTGCGCTTCGCCGGGCCAGGTAGTAAGTGGCGGCGAGTGCCGCGGCTATGCCCAGGGCCGCGGCCACCAGCTTCCAATTCCCCTTGCGCTCCTCCGCCGCAACCTTCAAACGCGAACCCGTACCGGAGTGGCTGGAAATTGTCTCCAGGTCAAACGCGATGTCGCTGGCCGACTGGAAGCGCTGCACCGGGTTTTTCTCCAGGCAATGCCGGACCACGCGATCCAGGCCTGGGGTGAGGCCGGGAACCGTGGCGTCCAGTTCAGGCGGCTCCTCCTTCAGGATGGCGTTCATGGTCTCGACGCTGGAATCGCGTTTAAACGCACGCTTGCCGGTCAGCATCTCGTAGAGAATCGCCCCCAAGGCGAAAATGTCGGAGCGGTGATCCGCGCCCTGGCCGCGCACCTGTTCCGGAGCCATGTAGCCTACGGTGCCCATTACGTGTCCGGGAGTGGTGGCGGGGTGTTCCTGATCCACGGTCTGCAAGTCAGGATGGGCCGAGGTCAGAGCGTCGTCCTGCATCAGTTTGGCCAGGCCGAAGTCGAGGATCTTGATGCGCCCGTCATTCAGAACAAAAATGTTGTCAGGCTTCAGGTCGCGATGCACCACGCCCTTCTCGTGCGCCGCTGCCAGACCGCGCGCGACCTGCATTCCGTAATCAATGGCTTTGCGCTGAGCGACGGGCCCGCCCTGCATGTGCTCGCGCAGGCTCTGCCCATCGAGAAGTTCGGAGACCAGGTAGGGTGCTCCGTCCTGCTCGCCCACGTCATAGATGGCGAGAATGTTGGGATGATTGAGCGCGCCGACCATGCGCGCTTCCTGCTCAAAACGGCGCAACCGGTCCGTGTCCTTGGTGAACGAAGGCGGCAGAACTTTTATCGCCACTTCCCGGCGCAAGCGTGAGTCGCGAGCGCGGTAGACTTCGCCCATGCCACCCGCGCCTATCAGGGACACGATTTCGTAGGGCCCGATCTTGGTTCCAGAAGCCAGCGCCATGGGCGAGATTATACCCGCATCCTGAAACTCCACATTGCTTCAGTGTGAGCTGGCAAAACCTTTAACCGCAAAGGACGCAAAGAAATTCCGCAAAGGCCGCCGAGGAACCTGTCGCATGATCTACTTCAGGTGTTCAACCAGAAACAAATCCGAGAGGTTGCGAGTGTAGGAGAAAACGTAGTGCTGCTCGTCAGCAGCGATGCGAGGGCAGCCAACGCCAACTACGCCGGCCACGTCAGCCGGGGCGACCGTCTTCCATGGGGTCCGGTTCCCGGTTGAGAGGTCGAGGCGCGAAACCGAGCACGACGTTTCTCCGCGCTTTCCCACCAGCAATGAGTTTCCATCCTTGGCCCAACGAATGGGCGTTTCACCGGGTAGGGAACCGTGGACTGGCTGCGGCTCGCCGCCATCCACCGAAACCAGGGCAATTCCCTCAGCCGTTACCGTAGCGATGCGTTTGCCATCGGCTGAAATCGAGTGGGGATAGGGCCCCAGATTGTAACCCTCGGGAGTAATGGGATGAGGCTGACCCCCATCCAGACTCGTCACATAGAGCCGGGCGGCGTGACCGGGTTCGTGTCCTTCCATCAGCAGGTGTTTGGAGTCAGAGAAGAATTGCCCTCCGGAGGGGATCACGTTGCCTGTCGAAAGTGCTCGCTGCTGTCCCACGCCGGTGGGAAGAAGTACGAAGTCTGGAGGCACCATGTTCTGCCGCAAGACCAGGGCCCACTTGCCGTCGGGAGAAAATGCATTGGCAGAACCTTCTCCTAAACGCACGGCAGAGGTGCCGGTGGTGTCGCGGGTAAACACGGCGTAGTCGCCGCCGCCGGCTTCACCTGCTTCGATGAACAGCATGAGTTTGCCGTCGTCGGAGAGGTCGTTGGGGACGGTCCAGTCCTGCCAGCTCAGGTCGCGTTCCTTGCTCTCACCGGGCGCCAGGCCGATGGCCCCGGCGCGCAGGGCATCGCGCGAGATCAAAGCGCGCCCGTCCGCTCCTACATCGTGGAGAGTAAGGGTTCCCGGAGCGCTGAGGAGTTCGCGTCCCTTGCCCGACAGAGTGACGCCGCGCAGGGATCGGCTGAAACCGGTGGCCGTTGCGGTAAACCAGATCTCGTCCCCGGAGGGCGACCACGCAGCCCCCAACACGCTGGCCCAGCGCTCGGTCAAATCAGACTTCTTGCCGTTCAGGTCGACGGCGCTGACTATGCCTCCATCGTCCCCCAGAAGATTGTGATCGATAAAGGCGAGGTGACCGCCTTTGGGTGAGAACCGTAGATCGCTGATCCAGCCGGAGGTCTGGTAAAGCACTTTGCCGATGGGATATTCGACACGGCTTAGACCGTTGACCACATGGACTACGGCAAGGGCGTTTCCGTCGGGCGTCCAGTCCGCGGATTCAACGTTGTCGAGCAGGTCGCGCGGGGCGTCGGCGCCGATCGAAACCTGGGCCAGTGTGCCGCGATGCGTGAAGTGATTGGCGCTTACGCTGAAGTGACGCATCACAGCCATCTGCCCGGCTGGGGAAACGGCCAGCACCTCCGTTTCCGGCAGGCCGAGATCGCGAGATTCGGTTGAATTCGCTGAACTGATGAAGACGGTTTCAGGCGCGCCTTCCCAAGCGGCACTGTAAATCGCCGAACGCGGGTCTGGAGCAAACCTGGCGGCGACCAGCGCGCCTCGCCGGAAACTCAATTCGCGAAACGTTGGCACCGGCCGAGTGGCGGCCCGTTCGCCTGCAAGAAAACCGGCCACGCTGCTGGCCGCCACCGCCACGAGGGCAGCTCCGGCAAGGACGGCGAGGCTGACCCGTTTGCCTTTGACGGGAGCGCCTGGTATCGGACTCTCACTGACGGCGGCCGGAATTGCCGCGGGACTTGAGCCCGAGGCTGGTGCGGCCGGTTGTTGTCCTGAACCCGACTGGACTTGCGATTGGCCTGATTGCGATTGGCCCGATAAAGACTGGCCTTGCGAAGCCTGGCCTAAAGAAGTCTGCCCCTGCGAAGAAGGATGCCAGTCGCGCTGCAGCCGCTTGAGGTCGGCTCGTATGTCGGCCGCGCTCTGGTAGCGGAGATCGCGGTCCTTCTCCAAAGCCTTGTTGACGATGCGTTCCAGTTCGGCGGGGAGGTCAGGATTCAAGCGCACCGGCGAAGTTGGAACCTTGTTCAGAATCGCGTTGAAGATTGCCGCTGAAGTGCCGCCCTCGAAGGGCAGGCGCCCGGTGCACATCTCATACAGCACGACTCCGAAAGAAAAAATGTCGGTGCGGGCATCCAGTTCCTCGGCCAGGGCCTGCTCGGGGCTCATGTAAGCCACAGTGCCGATGGCCGCGCCGGGCGAGGTCAGGTGTTCGATCCCCACCCCGGCTGCGGTGGCTTCCGTCGGTTCCAGAACCTTGCCGTGGTCAATGCCCACTTTGGCCAGTCCGAAGTCAAGAATCTTGGCGTGACTGCGTTCGGTAACGAAAACATTGGCCGGCTTGATATCGCGATGGACAATCTTCTTGGAGTGCGCAGCTTCGAGCGCTTCCGCGATTTCGATGGCCAGGGTAAACAGCAGGCGCAGTTCAATGGGGCGGAAGGCGATGCGGTGTTTCAGTGTGGTGCCTTCCAGAAACTCCATCGCGATAAAAGACTGGTTCTCGTGCTGCCCGATTTCGTAGATGGTGCAGATGTTGGGATGATTCAAGGCCGACGCCGCGCGGGCTTCGCGCCGGAAGCGTTCCAGGGCCTGCGGGTCGTGAGAGAGTTCGTCGGGAAGAAATTTCAGGGCAACGAAACGCCCGAGTTGGGTGTCTTCAGCTTTGTAAACCACGCCCATCCCGCCACCGCCCAGCTTGTCCACGATGCGATAGTGCGAGATGGTCTGTCCGATCATGTCTGTCCGTTCACGGCGTGGGGCAATGTTAGGCGGGATGTGAAGACGAAGTCAATCTTGGCGGGAAGCGGTGATATTCGATGAAAACACCATGCTCGAAGGGGCCCGCGACGGGCGTTTGCAATGACAGCTTGCTCAATGCGATTTATCAACAGTCGATCTGGCACATTCAACAACTCAGTTAAACCGACAATCAATTAGCTGTCGCCCCTCGTTACTCGATAGCAAATACGGCATAAACCGTGGTCTTCTCATTGATCTTCTCAGGGAGAAGCTTGATGATCTTTGGAGGAAGAGGCGTTCCGATCACACTCGAAACAGAGGCCGTGCTGGTGTCGAGGCCGCTAAAGAAGGGCCAATTGGAAGGCCGGATTGGTGCGGAGTTACTGGCGTAAACCAGTGCGCCGAGTTTGGTTCCCAATCCCAAAGCCATGGAATCGGCCACAGTGCGTGCCTTCCCTAATGCGATCTTGCTGGCCTCGGCTTGCAGCCTGGTTCGATCCACGACATCCCACGCCACGTCGCTTAGTTCGGTTGCCCCTGACTGCATGGCGATTGCGACAACGCCTTCAGCATCTTTGATAGGAACGGTAACCTTCCAGCGCAGCTCGGCCTCGAAAACCCTGTTTGCCTTCCAATCGGTGGGCCAGTTTGGTTCCGCCTCGACGTGGGTGAGCGAAGTCTTGTCGGTGCGGATCATTTCTTTCTTTACACCCGCCCGAAATAGCGCGGCGACCACCTTGTCCGAGACTATTGCGGTTTCATCGTAGACGGCGTCCTTTGTCTTGCTCCATGCGTGGTAACCCAGCGTAAGAATAGCGATCTCAGGCTCTGCCTTGGCTTCGCCCTCTGAGGTCACGTAGATGGTCTTATTGTCACGGCTCACCTGTATCGTCTGTGCCGATGCGGCGAGACCAAGCGTCACAAGGCCCGACATGAGAACGAGCGCGAAGCGTGCCATTGAATCCCTTTCAATTTGAATGGACAGAACTCTACTCTGAAATCGTGACGGTTTCTAGAGTGTTTGGATGGGTGGCGATAACAGGCGCTAACACCAACTACAACCCTCGACGGAAAAACATCCCCACTCCGTCAATCCGGATGGCGGCCGTTCGTGGATGCGCTACCCGCCTTGTTTCAGGTCGGTCAGGACTTGCCGGGCGATTTCTTTGAGGGTTTCGAACACGCCGGGGCCTTGAAACGCGATGGCTTCGATCAGAGGCTCGTTTTTCCGGCGCAGCTGTTTGGACAGGGCATCGACGGAGAGCACGTTCGGAAGATCGCGTTTGTTGAGTTGCAGCACGTAGGGAATCTTGTTGAAGTCGTAGCCGTGTTCCTTGAGGTTGGCCATGAGGTTGTCGAGGGCTTCGACGTTGGCGTCCATGCGCTCTTCCTGCGAGTCGGCCACGAAGACGATGCCGTCCACGCCGCGCAGAATCAGTTTGCGGCTGGCATCGTAGAAGACCTGGCCGGGTACTGTGTACAGGTGGATACGAGTCTTGAAGCCGCGGACGGAACCCAAATCAAGCGGCAGGAAATCAAAAAACAGGGTCCGTTCTGTCTCCGTGGCCAGGGAGATCATCTTGCCCTTCTGCTGCTCGGCGGTCTTCTGGTAGATGAACTGAAGATTCGTCGTCTTGCCGCCTAACCCGGCGCCGTAGTAAACGATCTTGCAGTTGATCTCGCGAGCTGCGAAGTTGATGAAACTCAAGACTTCCCTCGGAATCCGGTGGCGGCGTCCGCCTCGACGCAAACCTGTCCCCGGCTAAATTTTGGGCTTGATACTGCTGGTTTTATATCACACGGCTGAGTGTCAACGGCAGGTTACTCAGGTTACTTGTGGAACACTGGCTCCATTTCGGATCGCACTTCAGGTTGAAACCCTCAGCCATTCTGGATTTCCTTTGCGTCCTTAGCGAAGTTCTTGGCGCTCTTTGCGGTCAAGATCTTTTACCGCAAAGGACGCAAAGAAAAATCCGCAAAGCTCGCAAAGGACCTCAATCCGAAATCCAAAATCTTAAATCTCTAATCTGGGCTCAGCGCGTCAACCCAACCGGGTAGTAGCCTTCCTTGGCTGTCACCGTCAGGCCGTGACGTGCTACCCGCACCTCGATCTCGCGGTGCGTGCTGCTGGGTGTGGAGTGGGTCAGATATCCCAGGGTGTACTGGTTGCGGGCATCACCGAGGGTGCGAGCATAGGTGGTCTCGATGGCGTCGCGAGAAAAGCCGGAGAAGATCTCGCCTCCGGTGGCGTTGGCGTATTTCGGCAGAATGTTGCTGTAGCCCAATCGCGAGCCGGTGAGCGGCACATGCAGTTTCTGCAACTGGCCATATCCGGGGATCGCAGATCCTTCTACGGCCACGCCGTACACCTGGATTCCGGTGGAAAGCAGGACCTTCAAGGTATCGCTGTAGCTGGCATTGCTGCCGTATTCGCGTCCGTCCGTGATGATAAAAATAACCTTTCGCCGGGCACGGTCACGTTTGCGCAAATCCACCGCCGCAGCCACCAGGGCATCATTCAGCACGTGAACTTCTTTGGGCGGGTTGATAGTCCGAGGCGCGCCGGCATCAACCGGGACGCCGTTGATAATAGGCCCCTGCGGTCCCATCGGGCCGCTGACCACGGGAGGCCCGTTGTTGCTTCCGGTCACAGTCTTGAGGCCATCCAGCGCCGCGGTCAATCTGCGGCCCACTGCGGCAAAATCGGTCACCTTGGTGACGCTGGTGCTGTACGTGTAGAGAGAGACTTCGTCAAACTGGCTGAACGCTCCCTCCAGCGCGGCGAAGGTCTGGTTCACTTTCTGCAGCGCCACATCCGGCATTCCAGTGTCGAGAATTACCGCCGCCGACAGCGCAAACGGGTCTGTGGTAAAGAAATTCAGAGTGACTTTCTTGCCGTCCTCAAAAACCGAGAAGTCTCGGGATAACAACCCGTTGACCATGCGACCGGCATCGTCTTTCACCATCACCGGAACCACCACCTGGTTGACGTTGACCCCGATCTTGTACAACTGATCACTGCCCGGAGCGCTGTCCGCAGGGACGCTGCCCGGAGCCACGGTCGTGACCTTCATGGGGACGGGAGCGACCCCGGGAGCATAGACCGGTTCGTCCGCTGGATTTGAACTGGTGGGCGGCGCCTGGTTCGCCGGCAGCTTAGGCTGGTCGGGCGGCGCCTGATCTGGTGTGGACTCGTCCGGCTGACCGCTGCCGGTCGGTGGGATACTGGGAAAAGGCCGCGAAGCCGAGGGCGCATCCGGGATGTCCTGCTTCGGTTGCTGCTGGGCGGCGAGGGTCCCGGAAAACAGGCAAAGAGTCACTGCCGCCGCAAGGATCTTCGATGCTCTACCTATCTCTGCACTGCCAAACTCTGTTCTGCCAAACATGGAAAACACGGGTGACCTCTCCGCCTGACGGCTGGACGCCAATATTTGGGATGCTGAAGCCTCTAATTTCGTGCATCTAACCCTGATGGAATAGACTAACAAAAAGCGCGGGAGAATATCTGGATGCCGAGAGTCCGCAGGTTGCAGGCGTTTGCTGGGCCCATTTTGGCGATTGCCGTGACCGCAGCCAGCCTCCTTTTCGCGAGCCCGGCCGTTGGCCAGGCGCTTCCCCGTCTTGCCGGCACGCCAGATTCCGACAGCCCGAACCAGGACAACCAGACCGAGGAACGAGACCAGTCCGTCGGTACCCTCAAGGTCAATGTCAACGTCGTCCAGCTCTTTTTCAACGTCAAGGACAAGAAAGGCGGGCTGATTCCCAACCTGGCCAAGAGCGATTTCCAACTCCTCGAAGATGGCAAGCCTGAAACCATCAAGTATTTCGCCGCCGAGTCTGATCTGCCCCTGACCCTGGGCATCCTGATCGATTCCAGCGGCAGCCAGCAGAGAGTGCTGGGAATGGAACAAGAGGTTGGAGCCAACTTCCTGGCCGAGATCCTGCGCCCCAAGGACATGGCGTTTGTTATCAGCTTCGACGTCGACTCAAACCTGCTGCAGGATTTCACCAACTCATCACGCCGGCTGCGCGAGGCCCTCAACAGCGCCCGGATCAATGCGCCTCCTTCCAGTTGCGGTGGTCTTCCCGGAGCGGGGGGCGGACCCTTGCCGTGCAGTTCCAATCCCAAAGGAACTGTGTTATACGACACCGTCTACCTGGCCGCTCACGACCAGCTGGCTAAGGAAGTAGGACGCAAGGCCATGATCCTGCTCACCGACGGAGAAGATCAGGGCAGTCAGCTCAAGATCAACGACGCCATCGAAGCTGCACAGAAGGCTGATTCAATCTGCTATGTTCTGCTGATCGCCGATCGCGGCTTTTACGGCTTCGGTGGATACTCCGGCGATCGCGAAATGAAAAAGCTTGCGGCGGAGACCGGAGGGCGGGTCATTGATGTCGGCAACAAGGCGGACAAGCTGAAAGAAGCCTTTGACCAGATCGCGCAGGAGCTGCGCAGCCAGTACAACATCGGCTATACCCCCTCGAACGCCGCACTGGACGGCACATTCCGCAAAGTGGAAATCCACACCACGAAGAAGGATTACAAGATCCAGGCCCGCAGCGGATATTACGCAGTGCCAAAGAAAGACTAGACGCCGGGGCACCCATGGGTTCGGAAGATGGCAAGACTGAGGGGTGCCCCTCGATAAGAGCGAAGGCTCTGTCAAGGGCACACTTCTACTGGGCAGTGCGTGAGCACCGCTTTTTCCGCCAGAGAAGGTTGAGGACCAAGGCCCTGGAACATCACGCTGTCATCAGTTCTCGGTGGAGATCGTTCCACCAACCATCGATTCGGCCTTAAACATCGACCATGATTCTTCTATGCGAACATCCCGCCTGGTGCGGGATGCGAGAGCGCCCAATCAATCCATCGGTCTAGCTTGCGCCGACCAGGGGCACCCGCGGGCTGCTCTCGATGCGAACGATCTCGGGATACGCCACTTGCGTGCGCAGCATCCAGTAGAGTCGTACGGCCAACTTGCGCGCCGCTGCCACCTTGGCCACACCTTTCGGCTTCTGGTGACAGCGATGCAAATACTGTTTCCGAAATCCCGGATCAAAGCGCACTGCAATCTGCGCCGCTTCCACCAGCAAACTGCGCAGCAGTCGGTTGCCCTGCTTCGTGATCGCTCCCAGTTTCTGCCGTCCGCCCGAACTTTCTTCGCGCGGAATCAGACCCAGGTAACTCGCCACCTGCTTGCCCCGCCGAAAGCGAGTGACCTCGCCCAGGGTCAGCACGTAGGCCAGTGCCGTGTTCGGACCGACTCCCGGCTGCGTCATCAGCAACCTGGCCTGCGCATGTTCCTCCGCCGCCTTCTGCACCGCCTGATCCAGCGTTCCGACTTGCTCGTTCAACATCTCGAGCAGTCCCAGCAAGTCTTTTCGCCGGCATGCAGCCCAGGGTTTCAACGGCAGTTCACGCAACATCTTCTGTCCCGCCTGGCTCCACAGCGTGGCCTTACGTTGCATTCCCTTATTCATGGAAAGGTGTTGCAGTTCGTTTTTCACCCGGCTGCGAATCTCCACCAGCTTGTGCCGATGCAACACCAGCTGCCGCAGATCGCGTTGCTCCCGGTCCGGCGTCCACAACCGGGGAAACCGTCGTTCCACCAGCAGTTTCAGAATATGGGCGGCGTCCCGTTTGTCCGTCTTCTGTTTGCGCACGTAACTGGCCCGGATCTGCGCCGCATCTCCGATCCAGATCACGTGTCCCAGGTCCTCGACCAGTTCGATAAACCACTGACTGTTCCCCGTGGCCTCCATGCCGATCAGCGCTGGCGCTCCCAGTTGCTGATAGAACCTCTTGGCCTCTCCCGCGGCGTGCACCAGCTTGCGCTCGCCGCACTCCCCGGTCTCGGTGTCCAGCCACGAAACTTGTTGCCAGCTGGGATGGAAATCACACCCTATAATCATCATGCGAAGGCTCCTTCCTTTCCAGAAGCCTTGGTCCTCAACCGTAGACTACCGGTTTTGGATCGAGCCTTCGCTCTTATCCAATCAATCCTTCGCGTTTTGTGCGAAGGGTGGGATGCGACGGACGTCGGCAGCTGGGGATTTTCTGATTTCATAGACCGACGGTTCGGTGAAGATGGAAACACCCACCCTATTTCGCCAAAAACGCGAAACAGGATGGGGCACCCTCGGGTTCTCTGCTGGGAGAAACAGAACGATGAAGATTGGCATTCTTGCTTTCATCCTGACGATCGCACTCTCTTCTATTGTTTCCGCGCAAACTCCTACCGGCATTATTTTCGACACCGACATGGGTAACGACATTGATGACGCGCTCGCCCTCGCCATGCTGCATGCTTTCCAGGACCGCCATGAAGTCAAACTGCTCGCCGTGACCATCACCAAGGACAACAAATTTGCTGCGCCTTACGTGGATCTGGTGAATACTTTCTACGGACATCCTGAGATCCCGGTCGGCATGGTGCGGAACGGAAAGACACCGGAGTCGAATGCGATGATCCAGATTCCCGCCGAGCGGCGGCGACCCGATGGCAGCTTCGTCTACCCGCACCGAATTGTGGACGGCGCCCAGGCGCCGGAGGCGGTTGCACTGCTCCGCCAGACGCTGGCCAAGCGGAAGGACGGGAGCGTCGTGATCGTGCAGGTCGGTTTCAGCACCAACCTGGCCCGCTTGCTGGACACGCAGTCCGACGCGGCCAGTCCGGATGATGGACCTGCGCTTGTCCGGAAGAAAGTTCGCCTGTTGTCGGTGATGGGTGGAAATTTCGCCAGCGGACAATCGGAGTTCAACCTGGCAAAAGATGTGCCGGCCGCGGTGAAACTATTCCATGACTGGCCGACTCCGATCGTGGTCAGCGGATTCGAAGTTGGCATGGCGCTGCCGTTCCCCGCGGCGAGCATCGAGCGCGATTTCGCCTACGTGCCGGACCATCCCGTAGCCGAGGCCTATCGATCCTATATGAAAATGCCCTACGACCGGCCTACGTGGGACCTGACGGCAGTGCTTTACGCGGTTCGTCCAGACGATAAGTATTTTTCGCTCTCACCGCCCGGAACGATCACCGTTCTGCCGGACGGCGGTTCGCGTTTCGAGCCCTCTCCGGCTGGGAATCACCGCTATCTGATTCTCACGGATGACAAGCGAGGGAGAACGCTAGAGACGCTGATCCTGCTTTCCACGCAGCCCCCGGCGAATAGCAGCCGGCACTAGCCGGTGTGTGTGGGGCGGACACTCCTGTCCGCCGGTTTTGAAGTTGATGTTGGGTCTAGGCCGGGTTCTATAAAAGGGGATGTCAAGTAAAAACACTTTACCCTTCGCAGGGAGGTTTTGTTTTTCTTGGCATCCAGCCCCTGCCGGCAGCTCCGACGGCAGCTTCGATTCGCGTTGTTGGCATCACCACGCATTTCCGGATCAACCAGGCGTTCGTTCGGTCTTGATCTGATCGCCGACAAGCAACTCGGTGGCAGCATGGCCAACCATGGTTCTATCTGAGGCTCGCGTCTGGCGCGGCACTATGGCTTTGTTGGGTTGTCCGAGGGAGCATATGGTGGCCCATGAGACTTTTCCGTCTATCCCGCCCAAGATACTTACCCTCGAACCCGTGCGCGCAGCTCTGCAACCTTCGAACGTCAGGGTACCGCTTCCGGACTTTCGCGAGGGTGCGCCGCGCTTATGCTGCTTGTAACTTCAGATGTTCGGCTGCGAACGTCTCTCCTTTCTTCCACAGAATCAGGGCAATGGCCGCCATCTTACGGGCCAGTGTCAGCCGCGCCATGGCCGGCAGCATTCCGTTGGCGACTCGGATTTCGTAGAAGGCGCGGAACGGACCGTCCATCGCGCTCGCTGTCGTGGCCGCGCTCTTGAACACATTTTTCAGCTCGTGGCTGTAGTTCCAGTTCAACCCGCGGATGTACACCGGGTTTCGCCGCCGCAGGATTTGCCCATCTTTCTCCACATAGTCGGCGCTGCTGCGCGTCTCCAACCCCAGGCCGCAGTAGGTCCAGAACTGACGTTTGGTGCGAAAGCGGTGCGGCGTCTGCACCCGCGCGATCAGCACCGCCGCTCGCAGCGGCCCCAAGAACGGCATGGAGCGCAGGAACTTCGCGGCCGGATTCTTGTGGCACTCCACCATCACCGCTTGCCGGGCTTCCCGCCGCAAGATCTGCACGGCGTCCAACTCCTGGTAGAGCCATTCCGCACGCCGCCGCTGCCCGCTGTCGGTCAGTCGCGCTAGCCATTCCCCACGATGCCGCTTGCCGAACGGTTTCTTGCCCGCGCACGCAATCGCTTGACTGCGATACAGGGCTTTGATCCGCCGCATCGCACGCCCCGTGTCTTCGGTCAGCGCGGTATAACCGGCTACCAGTTGTTGCAGGGTGCGCGTGCTCTGCTCCCCGTGATAGACCGGCGACAACATCCCCGCCCGCAGCAGTTCCGCCAACTTGCGCGCATCGATCTGATCGCTCTTGTTGCCCGACTTCAGCAGCGCATTCTTGCGCGGATTACACACCACCACCCGCGCCACCTGCCGCACCACCACATCGTAGAGCCAGGCCGAGTGCGTTCCTTCTTCGAAGGTGAGATGCAGCACTCCGCGTAATCCCTTCAGCAGATCCAGCACCGCTGTCGCTTTGGTCGCGATCACCGACTGCATCATCACTTTGCCTTCGGCATTGAGCACGGCCACGCTGATCGTGCTCTGGTGGACATCCAAGCCAATGTACTTCACACTCTCCATGGGTGTTCCTTTCGTTCGGCGTAGTTACTGTTGCTCACATCAACTGCAGCCTACTCTGAAAGGGGCGCCCTTTTATATTGCGTGGCCCATCCTTGCGCTCGTTGCAAGGGTGGGATGCCACGGACGCTCGAAGCTTGGGTTGTGATTTCTTCACGATTGAGGGAGACGGAAACACCCACCCTATTTCGCAAGAAGCGCGAAATAGGATGGGGCACCCTCGGCGAACTGCTTGGAAGCTACGTTTGGAGCCCCGCGGCCGGAGTCGTCTGATTGCGCAGCGGGGTTGCGCAGTACGGACAATACACATCATTCACGCCAACCACGCGCTGGCACTGCGGACAGTTCGGGCTCAGCTTGTAGCTGCAGCGAGGGCAGAAGTTGAATCCGTTCTGTACTGCGTAGCCGCATTGCGGGCAGAGGCTGCTGCGCGGTTGCCGCAGCAGGAAGTAAAGAATGATGCCCAGAGCGTTGGGAATAATAACGGCCATGACCGTCCAAAGCGTGGGACTCATCCCGCGACGTTTCGCGTCGCGGTTTATGTAGCCGATGAGCAGCAGAAAGCAGCCCCCGCCAATACCGGCAAGCAGTCCAAGCAATGGCCGCGCCCATGCCGGCGGCGCGCCCCCGTGCCGGGCCACGACAACATTGAAGAAGACCTGCGCGGCGACGAATACGGTCCCGGCGAGCACCCATGCCCATAGCGGAACAACCTTGATTTCCCCAGCGAATCCAGTTTGAGTTTCGTTTCTTACCTGCATAAATTTGTCCACCTTGTCATTGCCCTTACCGCGGCTGATCGCCGTTGTTGGTGAGGTGCGTACCGCGAGCCAGCAACAGCCCACTCACCACCAGCGCAGGCGCGATGAAGAAAAACATGAAGCCGGTTTGCCAAACCAGGGTCGAGACTCCGGCCCGTTCGCCCATCCAGGCAAAGAGTCGCCACAAGAAGGGAACGGTGAGCGTCGCAGAAAGACCGACACCCAGGCAGGCCATCCCTACCAGCCACATGCGCTCCCGCGTCTCCCGAAGGCGGCTGGCGTGGAAGCGCACCCGCATCTGCGTAGCGTGTACCAGTCGGGAGTCGGCGGCGATGGGCAGCGACCGCAAAGCGCGAACTACCCCGTTTGCTGTTTCGCCGTAGTGACGGCATGCTTCGCATTCATCGAGATGAGCGCGCAACCAAACCTGCTGTGCCTCCGGGAGACCTTCACCCAGCGCTATCAGTTCGCGTGCCTCATCATGTGGGTTCCGCGTCATGCCTGTGCTCGCTTCAGCCGCGACATCAACATGTTCAGTCCGCGATACAGCCGCGACTTCACTGTTCCCAGCGGTGCGCCGGTCACGGCGGCAATTTCGTCCAAAGCCAATCCTTCCTGAAAGCGCAGCACCACGGTCTCGCGATACTCCGCCGGGATGCTTATCAGGGCCGTGCCGATGCGCTCAGCTTGCTCGTGCTGCTGCACAACTTCCCAAGCCATGGGACGAGTGTCGGGCGGTTCGAAGGGCGCGTGCTCTTCGTTGTCCATCAGACCGTCCAGGCTGACCGGGTGGTTCTTCCGCAAATAATCAATGGTCAGATTCCGCGCGACCGCGTAAAGCCAGGTGCTGAATTCGTGCCGGCCGTCGTACTGATGGCCGCGTTCCAGCACGCGGATCCATGTTTCCTGGAAGAGGTCCTCCGCCAGTTCACGATTGCCTGACAGGTAAATCAGATATCGAAGGAGGCGATGCTGATACTGCTCGATGAGACGGTCGAGTAAGTCCGGATCACGCCGGCGGAGACCGCGAGCGATTGCGCTGGCCTCGGATTCCATCACATTCACGGAGCAATAAGCTAGGGCGTTCATGCTACCCGGATATACGGGCGAGCAGGCAAAAAAGATGCAGGATGGAAGGCGCTGTCAGACAGCGGGTTAAGGATAAATGATAGCTGACTTCACGACTGAGCCTTCATGCCGATCCGGATCGGGGTAGTCATAAAAGTCCGCGCCCTCCGGTTCGGAGACCCTTCACAGGGAATCGCAGCCATACTACTTCGGCGCGCGAGGGGTCTTAACCCGGTCTTTTACTCGGATCACAAACTTCAGGCCCGACCAGACTTCGTTCACGGCGCAGACTTTCACATCCACCAGGCCTGCGGTCAGGCCGATTTTCATCACATCGTTCTCGCCGATGTCCGTGACTATGCCGGAAGCTTTCTTGGGCCAGCTTACCCATAGCATTCCTGCTGGAGCCAGGCGGCGGGCAAACGCGGGAAACTGTTCTCTCATGTCTGCCTGGCTCTTGACGAAGATTATCGCGAAGTCGAGTTGTCCGTCCTTATCATCTTTCACCAGTACACAATTGGAGAGCGCTTCTCTCAACTCAACTTTTACATCGCTGGGTACTTCGAAGAATGCGACGCGAAATTGCGGCTTGAGTCCAAGTTTTTTGGGTAGCGGAGTGCCGGAGTAGCCTGCCATGCCGGCGGCCTACTGGGTGGGCGCATAGTAACCGCGCCGGCTGCGGACGCGCAGGCCTTTGTGGTTTTGCGCCAGGATCTCGATGGTGTGGTAACGGCCGTCCGTCCGCAGATCGGAGGGATTGTAGGAAAGCGCATACTGGCTGCGCAACTCGTCCTGAATTTCGACGAAGGCGTTGGCCACGTCGTTGAGCTGAAACGGAAAGAAAGCGCGTCCTCCGGTAGCGTCGGCGATGCGCTCCAGAACTTTGTCTCCGCTGCGGCGCGCGCCACCCGTGATGTTGGTGCTGATGGTGTAGACGATCACCTCGGCGCGCAACGCCATCTCGATGGCTTCCTCGCGCGTGACGTGGCTCATGTTGTCTTCACCATCGCTAAGCAGGATGATCGCCCTTCGCACCGGCCCGTTCCGCGGTTCTTTCAGCAGCTTGTCCCGGCAGGCAAAATACACCGCGTCGTACATGGCCGTGCCGCCGCCTGGCCGAAGCGCACGAACTCCGCGCGAGAGCGCTTCGGTATTGTCGGTGAAGTCCTGGGTGACCTCGGGGGTGACATCGAAGCCGACGACAAACGCCCTGTCGTACCGGGGCCGCACCGTTTGGTTGAGGAACTCGATGGCCGACTCCTGCTCGAACTTGAAGCGGTCGCGCACCGAGTTGCTGGCATCCACCATGAGCCCAACTTGAAGAGGCAGATCGGTTTCGCTGTGAAAACTTCGGATCTGGCCGGATGGCTTGCTATCGTCGAGGACCGAGAAGTCACTCTTCGCCAGGTTCTTCACATAGCGACCATGCCGGTCGGTGACGGTGAACACCACGTTCACTTCGTTGACCGTCTTGGTAATGGTGGTGGTGGGGTCATCCGGCGGATTCGGGTCTGGCGCCGCCTTGCCCCCAGCCGGAGGGTTCGCTTGAGTTGCTCCGCCCTTTGCAGCGGGCGGCTCGGACGGAGGAGGCGCAGTTTGCAGCTCGGCTTCGGCGGCTGTGGTCGAGGTTTTCGGTTGTGCACTCGCCGGCGGCGCCGCGGGCGGAGGCGGCTTGGGCTTGCTGCGTTCTTGCTGGACCGCCGAAGGGGCGGAAGGCAGGTCGTCTGAGCCCGAGGTCTGGGCCGAGGTCTGGGCAAAGAGAACTGCCGCAAACAAAACACTGCCTAATAAAAGGACGCCGCCGCGGAACTTCATGAGGTCTTAATTATAGCCTCAACATTATAGCCTCAACCTCTTTTCGGGACGAGGTTACGTGTGGGGCGGACACTCCGGTTCGCCGCTTTTGACTTTGGTCTAGGGTGCCGAAGGTCAAAGTCAAAGGCGTCGGACAGGAGCGTCCGACCGACGCCAACTCACCCGTCGAGGTTTTGCAGGAAATCCGCAAGTTCCGCGGGCAAGGGCGCTACGAAGGACAAATGTTCGCCGCTACGCGGGTGTTGGAACCGCAGGGCCGCGGCATGCAGAAAATTTCGCTGAAGCACCAGGCCGCCGGCCTTGCCTCGAAGTTCGCGCGGGGCGCCATACAAGGTGTCACCCACCACGGGATGGCGCAGCGATGCCAGGTGGACTCGAATCTGATGGGTGCGGCCGGTGTCGATTTCCAGCTCGAGCAGGGAGAATTTCCCGTACGGCGAATCCAGCCTGCGCTGGACCGTGTAGTGGGTGATGGCTTCGCGTCCGCCCGAACGGATCGTCGTCATGCGAGTGCGGCGCACGCGGTCGCGGCTGATGCTGCTGTCGATGGTCCCGCGGTCCTGCTTCAACCAGCCGTGCACCAGCGCGATGTATTTCTTCTTGACCTGTCGGTGGACGAACTGACTGGCCAGCCGGCGATGCGCTTCGTCAGTTTTGGCCACTACCAGCAGTCCGCTGGTGGCTTTGTCCAGGCGATGTACGATCCCGGGGCGCAGTTCGCCGCCTACGGAAGATAGCTGGCCAAAATGATGCAGCAGGGCGTTCACCAGCGTGCCCCGGTTGCGGTGTTCTTCTGTCGCGCCCGCCCCGGCGTGCACCGTCATACCTGCCGGCTTGTTCACGACGGCCAGCTCGGCGTCTTCGAAGACAATGTCCAGCGGAATATTTTCCGCCATCGCTCGCAGGGGCGGCTGCACCGCCGACCCGAGGACGGCGATATGCTCGCCGCCGCGCAGGCGCAAAGATGCCCGCGATACCAAGTCATCGACCAGGACCAGTTCTTGCGCGATGAGTTGCTGCACCCGGGCGCGGCTAGTCTCTGGCAAATGCGCCGCCAGAAACTGGTCAAGCCGTTTGCCGGCGTCTTCTTCTGTTGCGGAAATCAAAAGTGGAGGCATGTGTGGCGCGGGCGCCCCCGCCCGCGCTAGTCCCCGGAAGGGTACGATGGATTTTGTTTAGCGCTGCGCGTGCGCCGGTACCACCTTGGCCGACGACTTCAACCACCAGATCAATCCGCCCGCGATCACCAGGCCAATCGAGATCAATTGAGTCCCGGTCATCAAGCCGCCGAAGACCTCGCCGCGTCCGGGATCATCCCGGATGAATTCCAAGAAGTAGCGCGCGATGCCATAAAGAATGAAATAGGCCGCCAGCACCTGCCCATCGAACTTCTTGCGCTTGAAGATCCACATCAGGATAAAGAAATTCGCCAGCTCGACTGCCGCTTCAAAGAGCTGCGTGGGCTCAAGCGGTATCCCGAGAGGGGTGTAGGAATTCTGATTGGCGATCGGGTTGGTGAAAGTCACGCCCCAAAAATGATTCGTAGGCTTGCCATAGCAACAGCCGGCAGCGAAGCATCCCACGCGGCCTATGGCGTGTCCCAGGGCGAGGCCCGGCGCAAAGGCGTCCCAGGTCGCCAGTGCCGGCATTCGGTGCTGGCGGATATACCAGACCGCCGCCACCGATGCGCCGATCAGCCCTCCCGAGAAAACCCCGCCGGCCTGCAGGGTCGACCAACTGAAGATGTCGCCGGGATGAGCGGAGTAGTAACTCCAGTCGTTGACGATGTACAGAATCTTGGCGCCGATGATGCCGCACAGGACGACCAGAACGCCCAGGTTCCAGGCATCGTCCGGATTGATCCCCTGCTTGCTGGAGTTGCGGACGCTGATCCACAGCCCAATCAGGACGCCGGTGGAAACCAGCAGTCCATAGGTGGGCAGGAAGAACTTGCCGATATGAAAAATTTGAGGAAACACTATTAGTCTAGATGCGCCAGCAGGGGATTTTGTTCCAGCTCAAGTTTAGCAGGAGCAGGCAGGGAGAGTGCTCGAGAGGTGAGAAGCCGACCCACTGTGCCGTGTGACGGGCCGAGAATGAACCCGTCGGTAGACGTTGGGTGCCCGCCGAGACCCATTAGGCATCTCCGCATGACGGAGCGTTGCACACCGGATCCTAGTTCGAGTCGAGCTCCCGTTCATTCAGCATTGGTTCAAAAATCGGTAACCGCCATCACCAACCCGGCAGGTCGGCTTTCAGTCAGGATGCTAGGGTAAAGATCCCCGCATTGGCAATAGGCAGGGCGTAAAAAGTTGGCAATCCGCTTGCCAGCAACTTTCGTAAGTGGAGATTTCAGGCACAAACTCATTAACCACAAAGGACACGACGGATCACAAAGGATAGCAATATCTCCTTCGTGGAACTTCGTGTCCTTTGTGGTTAATGGGTTTAGTTTGCTGCGTCTATCCTGCTTTGCGCTTATCGCCCAGCACTTCATCGAGCGCACTCGAGAGATGCTGCGCG
Source organism: Terriglobia bacterium (assembly GCA_963813645.1). Taxonomy (GTDB): domain Bacteria; phylum Acidobacteriota; class Terriglobia; order Terriglobales; family Acidobacteriaceae; genus JAIQFF01. The sequence continues at coordinate 184,196 of CAWEZS010000027.1, read as the reverse complement.
CGGCGCAGGTAGTCGCCCGATCCCACATCCTGGTTGCGCTTCACCAGATGATACTCGTCGGCAATATTCAGCGCCGCCAGCACGGCCAGGCGTGCGGTATCCACCGTATGAGTCTGTTCTGCCACGGCGCGCATCTTCCCGTCGACGTACTCGGCCAGCTTGAGGATGTATTCAGCGTCGGAGCCGCGGAGATTGTAGGGTTGGTCAAAAATCTCCACCCGGACAGGGTTATTGCTGGAGTCCCTGATCGCGGCGTGTTTCGTGGCTGTTGCCATACCTGTTTCTCCTCAGGACGGAGGACTGACACGGATCAGCTGACCGCCTGCTCCTCAGAAATGGATTCGATCTGTCCCAGCATCTTTTCCACCCGGCCGCGGATCTCTTCCCGTTCCTTGCGCAGACGCACCATCTCGCGGCGCAAGCTGTCCAACTCTTCTTCGCGCTCTTCCAACTGCTGGCGCAGCCTCTGCGAATCCCGCTCCGCGGCCGACCGGGCCTCGCGCGCCGACTTGTACAGCTCAATGGTGCGATAAACTTTCTCTTCGAGCGCCTGAAAATCGTCAGCCGGAACCTGGGCAGATACCCCTTCAGCCATTCTCACCGACATGGTGCCACCACTTCCTCAAGAGAAATTGGGAACTTGAGCGCAGTATACCGCAGAAACCTGTGAATCAATCAGATGCTTAGTGGGTGGCGCCGGTTGGTCTGGTCGGTCGCGTGTTGTCCGCTTCTCACCGGCGGTCGTTAGGGCCCGTTTTCGGCCGGATACCAAAGTAAGTTGCTGTTTATTGGTAATATAGGTATCCTATATTCATCATGGCCAAACGGGTCCGCTCACAAATCGCCCGCGGCAGCGCTGAACTTGTCATTCTTGCATTGTTGGCCGACCAGCCGCTTTACGGTTTCGAAATCTCTCGGCACATTGAGGAGAAAACCGAAGGAGCGCTGCACTTCACGCTAGCTTCGCTCTACCCCATGCTCTACGACCTGGAAAAGCGTGGCTGGATCAAAGGCCGCTGGGAGTCCAATGCCGCCGGGCGAGACCGCCGGTACTACGGCTTGACGGTAGCCGGGAAAAAAGAGCTCGAACCGCTGCGGCAGGAGTGGAAGGTTTTCTTCCGGGCCCTCGACCGTTTGGCCGGGGTGACCCATGCCTGACTGGAAGGCCCTCGTGCTTGCACGAATGGAAAACCTCGGCCTCTCTCCGGCACAGGAAGAAGAAATCGTCTGCGAACTGGCTGGTCATTTGGAAGATTGCTATGAAGAATTCCGAACGCAAGGAGTTTGCGAGTCAGAGGCGATTGAGCGTTCTCTCGAACAGGTGCCCGACTGGCCAAACTTGTCGCGAGAAATTCAACGTGCGAAGCGCAAGGGGAATGTGATGAACCAACGAACGAGAACTCTCTGGCTGCCGGCGCTGATCAACCTGGCGGCGGCTATGGTCGTTCTGATGATCTCAACTCAGATTGCATTGCACCCCCGAGTCATAGCCGGGCGGTCTGTCGCCCCATTCGCGGCCTACCTCCCTTGGCTGGTTTTCTTGCCATTTTGTGGAGCAGCGGGCGCTTATCTGTCGCGACGCGCGGGGGGACAACGCATTGCCCGGCTTGCGGCCGGCTTATCGCCTTGGATAGCCCTGTTAGGTTTGGTGAGTTTCTTGACGCTCATCGGCCAGATTGTGCCCTTCCAGCATCAATGGTTTCCATTCGTGGCTGCCTTGCTGTTTCTGATGCTGCCACCGGGCATCGCCCTTTTCCTGGGTGTCTTGCCGTTCCTAAAGAAAACTGCTCCCGGAGCGGTGGTTAACAGGTAGTCCCGGAGCCTCCTTTGCCGGAGCCATTGGGCGCGTCGTCGAGGGATCCGAGCATCTTTTACTTCTTCAGCTTCCGCAGTTTTGTCGCTGCCGCATCCAGCGTTTCGTCCCGTTTGCAGAAGGCAAATCGTACCTGCTGCGCCCCATCGCGCGGATCACTGTAGAAGCTCGAACCCGGGACCACCGCCACGCCAATGTCCTTCACCAGATATTTCGTGAACTCGACATCATTCGCGAAGCCGAAGCTGCGAATGTCCGTCATGACGTAGTACGCCCCTCGAGGACGAAAGCAGCGGAAGCCAACTTCGGTCAGCACCGGGATCAGCCGGTCACGCCGCTTGCGATATCCGTCGGCCAGCCCCTGGTAATAGGTTGCAGGCAAACCGAGTGCGGCTGCTCCCGCCTCCTGCAGCGGCGCGGGCGCGCCCACCGTCAGGAAATCGTGCACCTTGCGAATCGCATCTGTGATCGCGGGCGGAGCCACAGCCCAACCCACGCGCCAACCGGTCACGGCGTAGGTCTTCGACAGACCGTTGATGGTGATGGTGCGCTCGCGCATGCCTTCGAGCGTCGCGATCGAAATGTGCCGCGCGCCGTCGTAGAGAATGTGTTCGTAGATTTCATCGGTGATGGCGAGCACATTGAATTCGACGCACAGGTCGCGGATCAGCTCGAGTTCACTTTGGGTAAAAACCTTGCCGGTGGGATTGTTCGGCGTATTTACGACGATCGCTTTGGTGTGATTGTGAAACGCGGCACGCAGCTCGCGTTCATCGAATGTCCATTCACCATCCGGCGTTTCCGGCGGACGCAGTTTTACGAAGCGCGGCTTGGCTCCGGAGATGATCGCGTCCGGACCGTAATTTTCGTAGAACGGTTCGAAGATGACGACCTCATCCCCTGCGTTGCATACTGCCAGCAATGTCGAGATTATGGTTTCAGTAGAGCCACAACAAACCGTGATCTCGCGTTCCGGATCGATAACCATGCCCTGCCATTGCTGCATCTTCTGCACAATGGCGTTGCGCAAGTTCTTGGCTCCCCAGGTGATGGCGTACTGATTGACGTCGGCCGCAATCGCGTCCTGGGCCGCACGCTTGATCTCAGCTGGAGCAGGAAAATCAGGGAAGCCCTGGGAGAGATTCACGGCGCCATGCAGCATGGCCTGGCGCGTCATCTCGCGAATCACAGATTCGGTAAAGTGCGCGACCTTGTGGCTGAGAAAAGACTTCGGTTGGATGGCCGTGTCTTTCATAAAGCGCCAGCCTAGCACAAAGATCAGTTGGAAGGTGGTGAGGGTGAAGAGGACTGTGCAGGTTCCCTGAGGTCGATTAACCTAGAGTTGGGCGGCAACCTGAAGAGCTTGGAGTCGGGTTCGCCCAGAACGATATCGGATACCTCAAAATCCTGGGTGCCGATCCGCGGATCTTGTAGTTTGCTGGATAAATTGACTCCGAGCTTGGGTGAGTACCAATACTCCCGAGTGGTTTGAATCGGAGTGTCGTTGCCAATGAGTCCGGCTTCGATGACCAATGTCTCCCGTGTGCCAAAGGTTTCCAGGCCTCCGAGAAATTGCGTACCCAGATTCTCCCGGCTAAGAGTGCCGGCTTGATTGTTGGGGGAACCGGGGGCGGTCGCTGGCGCCGGGGGAACGAACGCGGGAGCAGAAAAGAACTCGACCTGACACACACTCTCTCGTGGTACGCAAATGAAAAGCTCGTGCGAAACGGGGTCACTAATCTCGATCTGAGTAAGAATCGATTCGTGTTTACCGTCTTCGGGCACGAGCAAGCGGCGCTCCTGGAAGATGCGTCCGGAGCTGTCGCGTGCGATAGCCCGCCGGTTCACGAGCGTAATCCTGCTTCCATCCGCCAAGTGCCGAACTGAGGCGGTGGCTACAGTAGCGCTAAACGGAGCGTTTGGTATCGATGGAATCAAAATACTGACCAGAACCTCGCGTGTACCACCGTCGGGAGGACGTTGACGGGCCGCAGGTGCCTGGGCAAAGGTCGGAGCGCTGATCAGGAGTAGCGATCCCGCGAGTAGAGCGAACGAAGAGCTTTTCATCTTACCCAACAGATTTTGGAGCAAGTCCCCGTGGCGGAAAAACGCCCGTAGTCTACACCGGATCTCGCGTGTATCGCCACAAACCGCTGTGAATGGGGGACTGGCGAGACGTCTGTCCTCCACCTGCAGATCAGTTGCGCGCTAGATCCTTCGCTAGCTCAGGATGACGCCATCATGAGATGGGCAGCTCCAATTGTCAGATCATTGGCCGCGCATGAAGAACTGTTCCTTGTCCATTTTCGCCGGCACCGCTACGTCGAAGAATCCGACCATCATCTCCTGATAGGTCTGGTCGCCCCAGGTCACCGTCGCATTCGGATCAGGATTGTGCGGATTGTTGCGCGAGTTGTCATACCAAGCCACGGCTCGCAGTTTCGTTCCAGCTTTCAGCAGGACCGGCTCAGCCAACCGGTAGCTCAACTGCCAGTGAAAGTGATAGTTAACGCGCAACAACGGCTCGATCGAGCCATCCGGACGAACGATGTCGTACTCGAAACGCTTTCCGCGCAAATGCATATGAGGAAACAAGCTGAGCAGAGTGCAGTCATGGGGCAACGTACCCTGCACTTCGACCTTGAAGTTGTCAGCGCCGGGAGGAATGATGAATGCGTGATCGTTGAGCTGTAGGGTGATGACGCGGTGCTCTGGCGGGTATTTGGCGAATACAAGTCCGATGCTGGTTTGATCTTTGCCCGCTTTGCCGTTCGTGGTGTAGTGGATTTGGAAAACCAGGTCTGATCCGGCTGGGACAAACTTTGCCATGCCCTCGGGCCAGAGATCGGGGGAACTGCCGGGCGCGTACACCAGCAATAAGTCGCTGGTCGTTCCGTGCGCTTCCAGCCGCTCCTGCGGATCACTGAGCGACGAGGCGGTGAAGGGCACGCCGAGCGGCGCGTGCCGCAACCATGTGGAACTCGGAGGCCGGATGTAAACCACGGCATGATGCACGAACTGTGGGCTGGAGGGATGAACCTCCGCCATCTGTATCCATTTGTCTTCGGCGAAATGCGTGGGCACGATTTCGTAGGTGTATTCCACCTCGCCGTCTGCCGGGATTGCGACTGGCTTCGCCATCGGTAAGACGAGGTCCGGCTTTGCGATGTTCCACCCATCGGCCCACGAGGGTGGAGCGGGCGCGTCATTGGGATTGCCTGCGGGAGTACCGCCCGCGACCCACGCCAGCAATGTTGCGATCTGCTGAGCGGTGAGCGAAGGATCGTTGGAGAAGTGTCCGAATTGCGGGTCAGCAAACCATGGCGGCATCATTCCCCTCTGAACACTGTGGGCGATCGCCGGAGCCCATGTCCGGGTCTGCTCGTAGGTCATCAGGGGCATGGGAGCAACTTCGCCGGGCCGGTGGCAACTCTGGCAGTGGTTTTGGAGTAGGGGAAGAATGTCTCTGTAGAAAGTGGGGGCGGCTTGTTCGGGCGCCTGCAGAGCGGCAGCTGCAACCGGAAGGGTTGCGGCGAAAATCATCAGTAGAACGAAGCGAACCCGCACTCGGATAGTTTACAAGGCTGTGATCCTGAGCGGAGTGGCCGCTTCGCAACGCGAAGCAGCCACGCAGTCGAAGGCCCCCTATAGGCTGCACACTTTCGAGGCACTACATCGAAACCAGTGCCTTAGCACACCGGAGTGAGTAATAAGTAAAGAGGGTAGGATCCTTCGACTTCGCATTGCATTTCGCGAGCGAAATACAATGCTCCGCTCAGGATGACAGAATTGAGGGGTTCCCCAACGGCTAAGCCCGCAGCTTTCCGCCCAAACCTTCCAGCGCTTCGATGATTAGCGTCGACCACTTTGCCACTTCATCTTCCCGCAGGGTGCGTTCGGCAGACTGAAAGCGGGCGCGCAGAAGCAGCGAATACTTGCCCGCAGCAACGTTGCCTCCGCGGAAAATCTCTACCGGAACAAAGCTGCGCAATTGAGACAGGCCGAGCTCGACGACACTCTGCTGAATCTTCTCGAAGATCACTTCATCGTCGAAGACAAATGAAAAATCCCGTTCCACTGCCGGATAACGCGGCAAAGGCTGGTAACGGATTGCACGCAATCCTTGTTGGTAAAGCCGGTCGAGATAAACTTCAGCAATAAAAACCTTCTGACGCAGTTTGCGGGCAGTGGCAATGTCTGGATGGAGTTGTCCAAACTGGGCCACCAAAGCGCCATCCATTAGGGCCCGCGCCGAGCGTCCCGGATAGTAATAGTCCGCGGCATACGCATCGTAGTTCAACGACCGATGCTGAAAGGCGTGCAGCAAATTCTCCACATCGCCCTTCAGATCGAAAAAACCTCCATCGTGGGCTCCCCAGTCGTATTTTTTTTGCAAGGGTGGTGAGGTGGCGCCCATACAAAGGCGTTTGGGCTCGACCGTGCCGCCCTCGATAGCTTCGAAAATGCTGCCCGCTTCAAAAAGGCGCACGTTATCCGCACCGCGATTGAGGTTGTACGCCAGCATGTTGAGCATGCCGGGCACGAGTGAACTGCGCATGACCGACGCCTCTTCACTCTGCGGATTAGCCAGTTCAATCACCCGTGCCGAAGAAAAAGTTTCGGCATCTTCATGCGAGATGAAGGTCAGCGACACCGCTTCGTCGTAACCCAGCGCGAGCAACGCGCTGCGAAGCTTGCTGTCCTTTTCGGCGTCCGGGGTCTCCACCACTGCGCCGGCATACGCGGGCAGAGTATTGGGAAATTTGTCGAAGCCGTGCAGGCGCGCGATTTCTTCGACCAGATCAATCTCGCGCTCCACATCCAGACGCCAGCTGGGAATGTGGACGGTGAAATCCGGGTCCCCGCCTCTCTCCGGCATCAGCTCGAAACCGAGTTGCTGGAGAATGCGGAAAATCTCGTTGGTCTCGAGCTTCTCGCCGAGTATGCGGTGAACTTCGGAAAGACGCAGAGCCACCGGGGCCAGGTCGACTGACCGCGCTACGGCGTCAATCGGTGCGCCGTCCAGTTTGCCCCCTGCCGATTCGAGAATGAGTGCAGCCACCCGGTTGCAAGCCTTGGTGGTGGCCTCAAAGTCGGCGCCGCGCTCGAAGCGATGGGAGGCATCGGTGTGCAACCCGTGACGGCGCGCACTCTTGCGGACAGTGGCGGGATCGAACCATGCCGCTTCGATCAGGATATTGCGCGTCTTGTCCGTAATCATGGTGTCGAACCCGCCCATGACCCCGGCCAGCGCAACTGGTTTCACCGCATCGGCGATGACCAGATCTTCCGGTGTAAGCTTGCGCTCCACGCCATCAAGAGTCTTGAGTGTTTCGCCAGTGAGCGCCCGCCGCACCAGAATCTTTCCGCCCGCGAGCAGATCGAGATCAAAGACGTGCGTGGGATGCCCCATCTCCCACAGCGTGTAGTTGGTGGCGTCGGCGGCGTTGTTGATGGGCCGCTGATCGACCAGCATCAGACGGTTCGCAATCGGCGTCGGGAGACGGTTTGATACTCACATCGCGAATGATGCGAGCCGTGTAACGGGCGCAGCCATCCTTGTCTGCGATTTCGACGATGAACTCCGGCTTGCCCGGCGCCGCCGGCAGCTTGGTGTCGAACGCACGCAGGGGCAGGTTGTAAATTACTGCAGCCTCGCGCGCCACGCCGTAGTGGTTCATGGCGTCCGGGCGGTTAGTGCCAATCTCCATCTCGAAAACAGCATTCTTACCTTCGCCGCTGATACTTTCGACCGCAATTCCAACCGAGGTGAGGTCCTGCGCCAGGCGGCGATCGTCCACCTTGGCGTCTACGAACTCACGCAGCCATGCAGGGGAAAGTTTCATTTAGCTCTTAGCTCTCAGCTTTTAGTCCGAGTTGCTCTTCGTCATGCTGCCATGAAGGGGTTCACTGAGAGCTAAAAGCTAACAGCTAACAGCTTTTCTACCCAAACTGTTCCAGGAACCTGACATCGCCATTGAAGAACAACTGAATATCGTCGACCCCATATTTCAGGATGGCGATGCGATCGGCTCCCATGCCGAAGGCGAAGCCGCTGACTTTTTTGGGGTCGTAATCCACAAAGCCGTACACATTCGGGTCGACCATGCCGCAGCCGAGAATTTCGATCCATCCCGTCTGCTTGCAGGGGCGGCAGGGCTCTGAGCCGCGCTTGCCGCTGCCTCCACAAATAAAACAAGACACCATCATCTCTGCGCTAGGCTCGGTGAACGGGAAAAACGACGGGCGGAAGCTGGTCTTGACGCTCGATCCGAACAGAGCCTTCATGGCGTGGTCGAGCGTGCCTTTCAAATCGCAGAACGTAATGTTCGTATCGACCGCCAAACCCTCTACCTGGTGAAACATGGGAGAGTGGCTGGCGTCGGGGGGATCGTTGCGGTGCACTTTGCCCGGAATCACAATCCTGACCGGCGGCTTCATGTTTTCCATGGTGCGAATCTGCACCGGCGATGTATGAGTACGCAGCAACAAGCGATCGCGCTGCGGCTTTGTTTCCTGACCAGCGATGAACAGGGTGTCCTGGGTATCGCGCGCCGGATGGTTCGGCGGAAAATTCAGCGCCTCGAAGTTGTAGTAGTCGGTCTCGATCACCGGCCCTTCCTGAACCGAGTAGCCCAGATTGCGGAAGACGGAAACAATCTCGTTCATGGTCTTGATTACGGGATGCTCGGAGCCGAGATGGCGCCGGCTGCCGGGGAGCGTGATGTCGAGGGCGTCGGAGGTTAGTTTCGCCGAAGGTCCGCCTGGGGGATGACGCTCGCCGTTCTCAGCTTTTCTTACTGCTTCCTCAACGATGGATTTGATTTCGTTGACCCGCTGTCCCACAGCGCGTTTGGCGTCTTTCGGCGCAGCCTTCAGCCAGAGATCGTTGATCTCGGTGAGCACACCGTTCTTGCGGGCCATCCAGCGGTCACGGAAGGCTTTTCCGTCGGCTTCCCCCTTGACCGCATTGGCTTCCTGCTTCAGCGCGGCCAGAAGTTTCTCGACCGCCTTATCGAGGGTGGCCTCGGAGAAGCTCTTGAGTTTAGGGACGGAGTACATAAGAACAGTTGTGAGTTCCCGGTTCTCAGTTGGCGTCGGGCAAGAATGGCAGCGCCCGGCCGCAGTCGAGGTTGCGCTCGTGGAAGCTAAATGCTAAGAGCTAATTGCTAAAGGCCGGTGTTACGCAGCCCCGCCGAGAGCGCCCTTCGCCTGCTCGGCGAGGCTCTTAAACGCGCCGGGATCGTTCACCGCCAGGTCGGCCAGGATCTTGCGATCCAACTCCACGCCACCAACTTTGAGGCCGTGGATGAACTGGTTGTAGCTCATGCCGTTCAGCTTGGCGGCGGCGCCGATGCGGACGATCCAAAGGGAGCGGTACTGGCGCTTCTTCTGCTTGCGCCCCGAGTAGGCGAACTTGAGCCCGCGTTCGACGGCTTCTTTGGCGGACCGGTAGAGTTTGGATTTTGTGAGGAAATAGCCGCTGGCGCGGTCCAGTATTTTTTTGCGCTTGGCGCGGCGCTTGGTTCCCCGTTTTACGCGAGGCATGGATAGCTCCTTTTAATTTCACATTATGGCGGCTGGAGGTAGGAGACTTGAAGGTCTATTGCCTCTTCACACGCCCGGGCCGCTGGTCCTGATTGCAACCCTGCACGCGGGCCGGTTGCCCGTGGCTCCACAACACAAAACTTCTAGTACGGAATCATTCGCTTGATCTTGGGTGTATCGGCATCGCTGACCAGGACGGCCTGACGCAGCTTGCCTTTGCGCTTCTTGTCTTTCGATGTGAGCATGTGGCGCAAGTGCGAATGATGGCGCTTGACCTTTCCCGTGGCCGTTTTCTTGAAGCGCTTGGCGGCACCTTTATGTGTTTTTAGTTTCGGCATAAATCCTCAATACAGCAATTAGCATTTGGCCACAATGACATTTTGCCTGAACTGGCTAAATGCCAATTGCCAATGGCTTTTCTCTAAGCTTGATTTACCCGGCCAGGGGCCGGTTGTGACTGCGCGGGCTGTTTCTGTCCGGCATCTTTTTTTGGCGCCAGGATGGCGTGCAGCGTATTGCCTTCCTGTCGCGGCCGGAACTCGACGATGCCCTTGTCGGCGATATCTTTGATCAGCCGTTCCAGGATCTCGCGTCCCAGATTGGTGCGCGTCATCTCCCGTCCGCGGAAGAAAATCGTTGCCTTGACTTTATCTCCCTCGTCCAGGAAACGCAGCACGTGGTTCTTCTTGGTCTGGTAATCGTGGTCGTCCACATTGATACGAAACTTTACTTCCTTGACGACGATTACTTTCTGATGCTTCTTGGCTTCGCGTTCTTTCTTTTCCTGCTGGTACAGGAATTTCCCATAGTCCATGATTCGGCATACGGGAGGAGTCGCGGTGGGCGAAATCTCTACCAAGTCCAGGTTTTTCTCGCGGGCCATCTTGAGCGCATCGTAGGGAGTCAAAATGCCGATCTGCTGGCCTTCGTCGTCAATCACGCGGATTTCCCGCGCCCGAATGCGTTCGTTTGTGCGGATAAAGCGTTTATCGATACAACCCTCCGTCAGCTAAAGCGGCAAATGAAACAGGAAAAAATTATAGCATGGCAACCGCCTCGCGTCGTGGCGGTTTAGAGTAGCGTCGGCGTCCTGCCCCCCATCGGGCCGGCAAGAGGCCGGTGTTGCTAGATGCAACCCTAACGGAAAAAGCCACGGCAGTTTGCCGTGGCTTCCGTCCTGTCCACGATCCCGGTTAGGATGCGCGGCGCTTTTCAACGTCTTCAGACCCTTCACGGTCCGGTCGATCGGTCGTGCCGCTGTCCTGACCAGGCTTCTTCGAGGTCGGATCCTGCGGGTTGTAGACATTCTCTCCGCTCTGTGACGGATTTTTCCGGTTAGGGTCGGCTTGGTTCCCAGGGTTGTTCTGTTGCTGCTCCGGGTTCTGCGGGTTCTTTTCGTTTTCGTTTCCCATGATGGCTCCTCTTAGAGTTAAATCGCAACACGGCGATTGCGTGCAACGTCGGAAACTTAGGTGCGGAAACCGTGTGTTGGGTAGCCTGGTCGAAGAACTTTCTTTGGAAGTAAGGCGAACACGTTCTACGGACGGAATTAAGGAGTACGAAAATGAAGCGTAGGCAACTGTTGGGTGTGAGCCTGTTATTGATAACCACGCTGTCGATTGCGCAGGTTGGGGAGATTGCAAAGCGCCTCGGGCTGGGTACCGCGAATCTGAGTGATAGCAAAATCTCCTCGGGCCTGAAACAGGCCCTGCAGATTGGTGCAGAGCAGGCGGTGAAACTGACCGGGCGCCCCAACGGGTATTTCACCAATCCTGATATCAAGATTCTGATGCCCAGCAATTTGCGGACACTGGAAAAAGGTCTGCGTATGGTGGGCTACGGGCCCAAGGTGGACGATTTTGTTCTAAGCATGAACCGGGCCGCCGAGGCCGCCGCTCCGGCAGCGCGAAAAATCTTCATTGATGCCATCACAGCCATGAGTTTCGACGACGCGCGCAGAATTCTCTCCGGCGGCGACACCGCCGCCACCAACTATTTCAAGGAAAAGACCACGCCCCAGCTTACGGCGGCTTTCCGTCCGGTAGTGGAGAAGACGATGGCCAAGAACGGCGTCACGCAGCAGTACAGTTCCCTGGTTTCGCAGTACAAGCAGCTTCCTTTTGCCAGGAATCAGGACCTCGACATCAGCCACTACGTAGTATCCAAGGCCCTCGATGGGCTCTTCTTCGAACTGGGCCAGGAAGAACGCAAGATCCGCCAGGACCCGGCGGCGCAAACCACGAACCTGCTGAAGGAAGTCTTTGGGCACCGCTGAGTCTGGGGCGGACACTCCTCCGCCGCCTTTGACGTGGACTTTTGGAAACCAGTCCGAGACCCTGCCAGAAACCGAGACCCAATACCCAAGCCAAGCGCGGCGGACCAGAGTGTCCGCCCCACACTTTCTTTCCAGCCAACCGGCGGAGTGCGAAATTCATCCAAGACCCGAGGTGAATGGACATGCGCTTTCATCGTGAGATCCTCGCCGCCACCATTGTCTTGCTATGCGGACTGGCAGCCTGCACTCGGAACCAGAGTCCTGAAGAACTGAAAGAGAAGACTGCCCGCGCGACCGCGGAACTGAAGGTTGACGCCAAAGCAGTCGCCGCAGGTGTCCGGGAAGGTTGGAGTCGCGATAAGCCGCTCGATGTGAACACCGCGACCCGGGAGCAGCTGATCAGCTTGCCCGGTGTCACAGGGGCGGAGGCTGATCGAGCAATCGCGGGGCGCCCCTACAACGATCCGAGCGAACTGGTCACTCGCCGCATTCTGCCGCAGAGCAAGTACGACAAGATTGCAGACCGGCTGACCGCGAAAAAATAAATACTCTCCGTCCGGGTGGCAAGACCTAACTGGCGATCCCGAGCAAAGCTCCGTCTGAAACTCTCTCGACCCTTGCGGGAAGCCAGCGGTTGGGAGGGTGGTTTCCCTGCAGGCGCACCGGCAGATAATTGTCGCTAAGTCCCTCGGTATATTTTCCTTCGTGATTGCTGCCGCAAATGTTCAGGGTAATGACTTCGACCGGCTTGCCCACAAATCTACTCATGAAGGCCAACTTCTTTTCTGCGATGAGATCGCGCAGGATGCGATTGCGTTCGCGAGCCACGTTTGTGGGAACCTGCTTGCCCGTCGAGGCAGCCGGAGTTCCGGGCCGTGCGGAGTAAGTAAAGACGTGCAGGTAGGTGAAGGGAAGATCTTCCACCAAGGCGCGCGTTTCTTCGAATTCAGCTTCGGACTCCCCGGGAAATCCCACCATCACATCGGCTCCGATGGCTGCCGTGGGCATGGCGGCATGAATCTTCTCGATCTTCTCGCGATAGTGCCAGGGACGGTATTTCCGATGCATGCGGCGAAGCACGGCGTCGCTGCCGGATTGCAGCGGTACGTGCGCGTGCTTGGCAATGCGCGGAGACTCGGCCATCATTCGGATCAGTTCGTCACTCCAGTCCATGGGTTCGACCGAGCTGATGCGTAATTTTTCCAGCGCAGTGTGGGACAGAACGGTTCGGACTAAGTCTTCGAAGACCGGTCGTCGTTCGTTGGTTGTTGGCCCTTGAAAGGTTGGCCCGAGGGCCGAGGTCTGACGGCTGACGGCCAAATCCCTCCCCCACCGTCCCAGGTTGATGCCGGAAATCACTATCTCGCGATAGCCAGCATTCACCAAAGTTTCGACTTCGCGAATGACTTCGTCTAAATTCAGCGAGCGGCTCTGCCCCCGGACGTAAGGAATAACGCAGAACGAGCAACGATTGTCACAACCGTCTTGTACCTTCAGGTTGGGACGGGTACGCTCGTTGGCGGCGTCGAAGACCGGCGCCGCCTGGAGTTCTGTGTGCGCGAAGATGTCAGAAACGAAGATCGGACTTCGGACCTCGGACGTCAGACCTCGGACCACAGATGTGAGCTGGGTAATCGGGACGAAGCTTTTTGAATCTGCCTGACAGTCAAGATCGAGAGGCCGAGGGCTGACGTCCGAGGGCTGACGTCCGAGGTCCGAGGTCCGAAGTCCGACTCCTGCCAGTTCCGCCAGCAAATGTTTGTGAGAGTTGCCAATCACCTGCGTCACGCCGGGGAGGGCGGCGATTTCTTTCGGGGCGCGTTGCGCATAGCAGCCGGTGACCACGATCTGCGCCTCCGGATTCTTTCGATGAATGCGGCGTATGGCGGCGCGCGCGTCCTGGTCGGCTGCGGCAGTTACAGTGCAGGTGTTGAGCACGACGAGGCCGGCTGTGGCGGGCTCGTCGGCGCGCTTCAGACCCCGTTCCAGCAGCTGGCGTTCGATACCGGCGCCGTCGGCCTGGGCGGCCCGGCAGCCGAAATTCGTTACGTAGAAAGTTGCCACGTTTCACTCGCTCCAGCGCCCGCTACTTCCCTTCCGGGGATTCACGCGGATAGTCGCGGATTTCTTTTCCGTTTCAATCCGTGCTTGTCCGCGTAAATCCGCAGAAAGGAAGTTGTTCTTTATTCATAGTAACGCAGGTTCGGGTACCGGCTCGACGCCGGACGTGAAGGCAGGAAACCCCTCTCTACTCCGCACAGACGTCTCCGCGGGCAGACGAGATTCGCCTTGGAATCGGGAAGCGGGAGGAAGGTGAGCTAGCCGCGACTCTGGAATCGCCTGGGTTCTAGTTCAAAATCAAGCCGAGGCCGGTTGGCGTTTCTGCTGGAAGCACTCCCGGCAGAATACCGGACGTCCCTGGGTTGGCTTGAAAGGCACCGTGGTTTCCTTGCCGCACTCCGAGCAGGTCGTGCGGGTTTCCACTTTGGCGAAGCCGTTGCCCTGCCCCGAAGGCGCGGCCCCCAATACTGATACTCGTTTGGTCTTGCAAGCCTTGCAGCGTTTGGGTTCGTTTTTGAACTGCTTGTCGTGAAAGAACAGCTGTTCGCCCGCGGTGAAGATAAAATCCGCGCCGCAGTCGATGCACTTCAATACCTTGTCCTGAAATTCCATTTGAGAGATGCTCCCTTCACCCATTCCCTGAGACCGCGCAAACGAGTGACTTCACACGCGCGCACTCAGGATCGTTGCCCCCTCAAGCTAACGCCCTGGAATGTACACCCTGGACTCGGCCGACCATGCCAGACTGCAACATGGATTACTTCTTCATCTTCTTTAACAATCTTTACAAGCTCTTGCGAGCAAGCAAATGGGCCACCACTTGGCGTGGCAGCCCATGACCTTAGTCCTGTTCTTTACGCGCTTTCTTCCGGCTGCGCTTACGGGCCAGCGCTTCTTTCACGCGCTTCTTCTCGCCCGGTTTCAGGTAAAAGGAGTGACGCTTGACCTCCTTAATGATGTCTTCCTGTTGCACCTTGCGCTTGAAACGACGCAATGCATTTTCGAGGGACTCGCCCTCTTGAAGTCTTACTTCTGCCAACTGAACTACACCCCCAAACCGGTCCCGTTTGGACGGGCTTAGTTATCGCAAGGTTCGCATCGCAAGTCAAGGGGTATATGGGATTTTCGCCTGGTGAAAATTCTTCTGGCAGCCATCGACGGAATCGTTCGCTCTCAAAAGATCAGCTTCAGGGCGAGTTGGATCTGGCGCGGCGCGTACGCATCGGTGGCATGCAGAAAGCTGGAAGGCACGCGGTATTGGGCAGGAAAGATGTTGATTCCAATGGTCTTATCGGTCTGAACAAACTGGGCTGCGTTGCTGACGAAACCGTCCTGCGTGATCTGGACGCGCTTGTTGTCCCGGTTCAGCAAGTTGAAGGACTCAGCCATCAGCTCCAGCTTCACCCGGTCGCCGGCGTAGATGCGGCGGGTCAGTCGCAGGTCGGTGGTGGCGTAGTCAGGTGAGGAGAGTCGCGGGACGCGCCGGGCAGCCGGTCGTTATTGTTGTTGCCGTCCTGGTTGGCGTCGCCGGTGACAGTAGCGCTGATTGGCCTGCCGCTGCCCACCGTGACTACGCCGGATGCCTTCCAGTTATTGAAAAATAATCCCAGCCATTCATGGCCGCGATGAAAGGGCTTGGGCGCGACGACACACGACAGCACGAAGCGCTGGCGCTGATCGGTGACGCTCGGGCCTTTTTCGGCATTGGGTGCGTACGAATTCTGCACGCTGGCGGGTTGACCCGCCACCAGCGCGTCCTGTCCGTCATCAATCGCGTGCGCGAAGGTGTACGACAGCATGAAGTAGACACCGCTGGTCATGCGGCGGCGGATCGAGAGCGTTGCGCCGTGATAGACACTCGAGGCCGCGCTCTCGAAGACACTAATCGATCCAAGTTGTGGAATGGGACGCGCCAGCGGATTAATGCAGGGTGGAAACGGGCAGGTCAACGTCCGGGTCGATTGCACGGTCGAGAAAGAGCCGACATCGTAGTAGGCGCCCAGAAAATTTATTCCCGAAGCGTCGTACACCGGGTAAGAAACGTTGACCGGCGGCGGCAAATTCACGTCCCGCGCCCGGATCAGGTCCACGCCATGCACGTACATGTAGGAAACTCCCACCGACGTTCGATGCGCCACTTCGCGTTCAATGTTGAGGCTGGCCTGCTGCACCCGGGGAGTCTTGAAATTGTGCGAGAAGGCAGAGACGTCCGCCTGCTCAAGTGGTGCCAGGCCGGAGGGCAGCTGGCAATTCGTCGAAGTCACCGGACAGCTCACCCGCGGGTTGGGATACTGGGGAAATGTCTGTTGATCGAAAAAATTGTTGTTATTCAGAAAGAGGAAATTTCCGGCCAACCCGTTATCGCTCTGAATCGCGGAAGTGTAAATCTGCGGAATGCGAGTGAAGAGCCACCGCCGAATGACCAGCGACCGCTCGTTCCCGATCGAGTATGCCAGCCCCACGCGCGGACCGACATTGGCAGTGTTGTAGGGCACGCGGCCTGCATCCGGCCACAGCGGATTCGACTGCAAACCTTTCGTTGTAAAAGTCTGCAGGTCGTAACGTGCGCCCAGGCTCAGCGCGAAGTGGTCGGAGACGCGGATGGTGTCCTGAATAAATCCCGCGTACTCGTTGGTGTCCGGATGGGTGGCCGAGGGGCCGAAGCTCTGCAAGTAATAATGAGGAACCTGATGCGCGTAGGCGCGCAGGGGCGTAAGTTCGAGACCGGCTTCCTGAGGCTCGAAGGTAAACGGATTTACCTTGATGGGATTGAAAAGGTACTCTCCGCCGCCAAGCGAACGGAAAAAGTTGTAGATCCAGGTGAGCAGCACGTCGCCGCCAAACTTCCAGGAATTTCTTTTGCCTTCCACGCTTAGAGTTTCGGCCAGGTGCAGGCGGTGCTCCCGGGTCTGGCGGGGAAGGATGGATGCGCGTCCGAAGCCCTCGATAATTCCCGGAATCTTGGTCAGCGGGTCGGTGCTGTTGGCCGTCGAGGATTGCAAGTCGCGCGAGAACTGGGCGCGGAAGCGGCTCACTACTTTGAAGGAAAGATTGCTGGTCAGGGACAGCGAGCCGCTCTCGGTGGACACATCTTCTTCGCCATTGTCGCTGATGCCGAATGCACTGACCGGGCTGGCGGGGTCGAGGAACACGTTGTTGTGTCCGTAATAGCGCGACGTGTTCAACCGCAGTGAGAGGTTGTTGTGCTGGTTGAGCACGAAATCGAGCTTGAAGAAGCCGGCATTTCCAATCATGGACGAGGGAAAGGTGCCCGCCTGCTTCGAAAGTTCAGCCGCGGTGGCGAATACCAGCGCCTGGTCGGTGGCTTCGTAGTCGCCCGGAGTTTCAGGTCCAGTGCCGGCTTGCGGAACCACGACCGGGCTTCCGTTGATAAAGCGACCACGTTGGGGATGTGGAAGATGTGCTGATCGAAGCCGGCAAAGAAGAACGCGCGGTTGCGCCGCACCGGGCCGCCCAGGGTAAAGCCGAACTGCTGTTGCTGATCGTGAGGTTTGAAATCCATGAAGGGATGCGTGGCCGCGAGGGCGCTGTCGCGCACGAAGTAGAAATCCGTTCCATGAAGACGGTTGGAACCTGATTTGGTGACCACATTTACCACCGCGCCTCCGGCGCGCCCCAGGTCAGCTCCGTAAGTATTCGAGGAGACGCGGAACTCCTGCACCACTTCGTTCGAGAACTGATAGGGCGCGCGATAGCGGCCGCGGGCCTGTCCAAAAAAAGCGTTGTTATTGTCGCCGCCGTCCACCAGGTAACTGGACTGGAAGCCGCGGATGCCGCCGAAGGCAAGATCGCCATTCGATCCCGAAGTCAGGCCGCGCGGGTCCTGCGTTACGCCTGGAGTCAGCAGGGCCAGGTCGGTATAACGCCGTCCGTTCAGCGGCAGTTCATTGATGGCACGCTCATCAATCAGGATGACAGGCCACTGGGCTGGCTTTCAACCACGGGCGGCTCGCCTGAAACCGTGATGGTTTCCTTAGCTCCGGCGACGGCCAGTTTGAAGGCGAGTTCCGTGGTGCCGCCTACATCCACGTGCAGGCCTGGCGTGGTCTGCGGCGACATTCCCGGCGATTCGGCGCGGGCCGAGTAGTCTCCCGGAGGGAGCAGTTCAAATGCAAAGCGGCCGAAGCCGTCGGTGGTGGTGGAGTAGCGGAAGTTGGTGGCGGCGTTCACCAGCACAACGCTGCAGGCGCCAATCCGTCCGCCGGTAGAATCCCCAACCGTTCCGCGGATCGCTCCCGTGGCGGTGTCCTGGGCTAAGGCTGCCGTGGCAAACCAGATGCCGCACATAAGGAAACGACTTACGCTCCGCATAGACTCGCACCCACTGCCTGAATCGAATCGTGCACGAGTCCAAACTGTAGAAGGGGACTTGACTGGTGTAGCACCAGGAGCGGGGGTTGTCTGTGATGGACGAACTATCTTCGAGGAGGTTGTCCCGCGTCGGGAATGGCGGATCTGGCCGGACGGGACGCCGGTCCTTCATCTCGCGATTGTCATCCTGAGCGGAATCGGCCCATTCGCTAGCGAATGGGCCGATGAAGTCGAAGGACCCCTAGCAGCGGCACTACTTTCACTTGAGACGTAGGGAACCGTTTCAGAAGCCTAATGCCCGAAGCCACCGGCTGCGGTCTAGCTCATAGGGGTCCTTCGACTCCGTGGCGGCTTCGCTTCGCGAAGCAGCCTCTCCGCTCAGGATGACAGGGGTTACGGCGTTTTTAGCTTGGCGTACTCAGCTTTGGCTTCTCGCAGCACCGGCACATTCACATCGGCATCTTTCCATAGAGCGAGAAAGTCTTGGTAGGCTGCTTCCGCTTTCGCGTTGTCTCCCGAGATCGCGTAGGCGCGGGCCAGCCCGAGATGGGCCAGCGATCCCGTCCAGCAGTTCCAGACGATGCCGCTGTGGTCGACAATTTTCTGAAACTCCGCAGCGCCTTCATTTCCTTTTCCGGCGGCGAGATATGCCTGGCCGCGGATGTATACCGAATACAAGCAGGAAATATTGTTGATGAACTGGATTTGCCCCAGGTCGATACGCGACGACGCCTCCAGGCGATCGATAGCCGCAGCCGGATTCTTACGGTTCAACTCCAGCTGTGCCTGGATCGCCGGCAGCCAGAGCGACTGCACCTGGGTATCGAGGGGAAGACGATGGTCCAGATCCCGCGCCAGGGATTCTGCCCGCGCGTTCTCTCCTGCCATGGCGAGTGCCAGAGCGGCTTCCAGTTGCACGCTTTGATTTCCGGGCTCCAGCTTGAGCGCGGCCTCGGCGTTACTTCGCGCTTCTGCCAGGTTTCCGAAAGCGGCTTCGCGCAACGCCTGATTGTCCTGCCAGATCGCGGCGTTTTCCTTGCTGTCGTTCCGTACCGCGGATTCCATCGCTTGCTTCGTGAAATCCCGTGCCTTGCTCAGTTGTCCGGAATAGGCCTGGGTGTCGGATTCTAGCGCAAGACCGAAGTGTTCAGACTCCGGCTGGCTGCGAAACCACGCTGCCTGTTCTTCCCTGGCGGCGGTGTCCTGACCAATAAAGGCCAGCGCGTAGAGTTCGTTCCGCAGGATGTAGTCATCGAAATGTTGGTCCAGCGCCGCCTTCGCGGTCTGGCGTGCTTCGTCGAAGCGTTGCAGTGCCAGCAGGCAATTGCCCAGATTCATATAGGGAGCGCCCACGTCAGGCGCGAGGCGAAGATTCTCGCGGTGGGCCTCCGTAGCTTTGTCGTACTGCGCCAGCGAGGCATACGCGATGCCCAGGGCGCTGTAGGCGGCATCGTCGCGCGGATAATTCTCGATCCACTCCTGATAGGTCTGCGCCGACTTGTCGAGTTCGCCGGTCACGAAACGGTAGTAGTCGGCCGCGATCGCAAGTTTTTCGCGCTCGCTGGAGTGCGAACGGAATTCAAAGGCCTTGCCTTGATACTCACTGGCGCGTCCGAGTTCAGCCAGGCTGGCATAGCTGTTGGCCAACCCGCGGTAGGCAGCGGCAAATTCCGGGTCGAGCTCGACGGCGCGTTGATAGTAAGCGATCGATTGCGTGGTGCTCTTCTGCATGCCGGCACGCACCCCCAGGCTGAAGGCCTTCAGGGCCTCGAGCGAGGACGTAGTAGCCTGGCTGAGCGGCACATCGAATTTCTGCACCGTGGCGAGCGATTCGCCCAACTCGCCGCGCAACCGGGCTGCCGCGTCGCCTAGCGTGTCGAGTACCTTTTCCTTGCTGGCAGCAGTGACCTGCTCCTGGGCCAGGGTGTCTCCGCTGCGGCAGTTCACCGCATTCAGGCCGATCACGTAGCGATTGCCGAGGGCCGCGATTTGTCCTGCAATGTAGGCTTTGCTGCCGGCGCGCTGGCAGACTTCGCGCGCGACCTCGGGAGTGAGGGGCGTGTCCTCGGGACGGGTCATCAGCTTCAGAGTGGCGCCTACTTTGCCGCCGGAGACAACGTTCAGAAAAGGTGACTGGCGCAGGGCGACGCTCAGTGTTTGTTTGAGCGTGTCGTCGAAGACGGGATCGCTGGTGCTGTTGGCGACATCGGCGAGGACGATAGTGTCGCGCTCGGTGAGGAGTTTCGGGCGGTGGAAACGGTAATAGAGAGTGCCGGCTGTAGCGATGAGTAGCGCCGCGATCACCACCCAGCCGAGCTTTGATCGGCCTGGGCGGCCCGGGGCGGCCGTCCCCATGTGGCCGATGGCGGGCAACGGTCCCACGTCATCAATGGTTTCGTCACTTACCAACGACGAAGTCACTGGATTGACGGCGGGAGTCACCACCAGTGCAGGCGCCGACCGCCCCGAATCCGTGTCGCGCTTCAGCTTTTGGAGTTCGTTGCGCAACTCGGCGGCGGATTGATATCGTAGCTTGCGATTCTTTTCCAGCGACTTATTAATGATGTCTTCCAGACGCGATGGCAGTTGACGGTTCAGGCGTATAGGTGGAATCGGCGCCTCATACAGGATCGCTCCAAAGGTTGATCCCGTAGTCTCGCGTTCAAAGGGCTGGCGTCCGGTGGCCATTTCATAGAGCACCACGCCAAAAGAAAAAATGTCGGTGCGTCCGTCGAGCGGCTTGCCGGAAACCTGTTCCGGCGACATGTAGGCGACCGTGCCCATCATGCTTCCGACCACGGTCAAATCCTTGAGCACGGTGGGACTGTCGGAATCCGGCACGCCCGCGGGCCGCTGCCCGGCGCTCATTTTCGCCAGTCCGAAGTCGAGAATCTTCGCCAGGCCGCGCTTGGTGACGAAAATATTGGCCGGCTTCACATCGCGGTGGACGATGTCCTGGGCGTGCGCCGCATCCAGCCCATCGGCAATCTCGGTGCCGATGGAGAGCAGGGCCTCAAGCTCCAGAGGGCGCGCGCCGATGCGGTGCTTCAGAGTCTCGCCATCCAGAAATTCCATGACGATGAACCATTGACCATCGTGGCTGGCAATCTCGTGGATGGTGCAGATATTGGGATGGCTCAGCGCCGAGGCGGCCCGGGCCTCACGGCGAAAGCGCTCCAGCGCCTGTGGATTGTGGGCGACGTCGTCGGGCAGAA
Organism: Terriglobia bacterium; assembly: GCA_963813645.1. Taxonomy (GTDB): domain Bacteria; phylum Acidobacteriota; class Terriglobia; order Terriglobales; family Acidobacteriaceae; genus JAIQFF01. The sequence continues at coordinate 162,952 of CAWEZS010000027.1, read as the reverse complement.
ACTTCAACGCTACGAAGCGGCCGAGCATAAGGTCCTCGGCCTTGTACACCACACCCATGCCCCCGCCGCCCAGCCTCTCCAGAATGCGATAGTGCGAAATGGTTTGACCAATCACGGGGAGCCACGCCGTGGAGCGATGTTAGGGGCAGCCGGAAGGCAAGTCAATCAGGCCACGGGGTTAGAGAGAGGAGACGAGTTCCCCACTTCCAGAGGTTGGATCGGACCTGGGGTCGCTGGCTGAGGCTGCCCCACCCTTGCGCTTTTTGCAAGGGTGGGAGATGTTTCATCCGTCACAGCGTTCCCGCCCACGAGAGTTTGCGCTTGGGCATGCCCAAACGTCTCCGGCGAGGTTAGGGTGGGGGCTACCTGCATTCATCACCTCGAGCGTGATGCAAGTGCTGAAGCAGCGCTTTGCCCGGAAAATTCTGAAACGGGCACGCGCCCGTGCTGACCCAACTCAAGGCCAACTCTGGGATGAAGGGCGCTGGCTGAAGAACAGGTGGGGCAGCGGCGGTTCTACGATTTCCTGGTCCGGAAAAAACAAGCAGGGTAGCCTTGCCGCGTCTCCTCACTCCCACCCTTGCATAAGGCGCAAGGGTGGGGCGGCCTCAGATTGAAACACTGCCGCGGAAAGGGTGGGCCAGCCCCCCGGAAGCCGACCTCTACCTGACCAACAATAATCAGGAGTTCAGTTCTCCCCGAGCCACACGCTTCGGAGTGTCTCTGGGATATTCCTTCATTCCTGGATTCTGACGAGGATCTTGGCTGGTACCACCCAACCGGCGTGCCCCACCCTTCGCGGTTTTTGCCAAGGGTGGGAGGCAGACAGTCAGAACCGGGATTGAACAACGGGGTTGGTTTGCAGTTCCATCCTTCCCGCTACACACGCCCGAGCGTCCCACCCTTGCGCAAAATGCGCGCAAGGATGGGGCACCCTCGGCGTCCACGGTGTCCACTCCAGCACCCGCTTTGCCCATGGGTCGATTAGAATGGTGCAACTCTTCTTACAGGACGGAACCCATGTCTCAGCTCACGCCCGATCAGGCCAAATTCGTTTTGGCTATGGCACTTCCCACCCTCAAGAGTGAACACCAGACGACCAAGCGGGTGATCGAAGCCATACCCCTGGATAAAGGCGACTATCGTCCCGACGCAGTCTCCAAGACCGCGTTGGAGCTGGCTTGGCATATTGTGGCGACGGAAAAACGCTTTCTGAACGGGATTCCTGCGGGCGCGTTTGATTTTACTGCGATTCACCGTCCGGACTCGATCACAAACTCTGCGGGCATCGCCGTCTGGTTCGATGAAACTTTTGCGGCGAGTTTGCAGAAACTGGAAGGGATCAGCGGTGAGACCCTGACGAAGATGGTCGACTTCCGAGGCACGTTCCAGCTTCCCGCCGTCGGTTTTATTCAGCTGGCGCTAAACCACAGCATTCATCATCGCGGACAGCTTTCCATGTACCTCCGGCCCATGGAAGCCAAAGTGCCGGCGATCTACGGCGAGAGTTACGACACCACGCAGGCCCGCCTGGCAAAGGAAGGCAAAGCCAGCTAGACCGAGTCGCGATTTTGATCCCGCCGAAATCACCCATTCGTGGGTGCCCAATCCTTCGCGGTTTTTGCGAAGGGTGGGAGGCAAGGACTCGAGCAGCGAAGCGAGAAGCTATCTCCGCGCAGAAAAGGCAACCCTTTCGCCACACTGGGTTCTGACTCTCTGGCACCCTCTTTTGGGAGGGCGGCCACACCGCTTCTTTACTTCACGCCCTTTTCCGGATTCCACGAGCCTTGCAGCTTGCGCACAAAAATCATTTGTCCCACGTGATACGCGTTGTGGGTTCCGATGTGCGCGATTTCAGAGGCCCAAGCTTGCAATTGCTTTTCGTCCGCGGTTTCGACCAGCTTTTCCAATTCGGTCATCACCTGGTCGAGCTGTTTGACCGTATCGTTCCATTTCTTGGCGTCAAAGTTGTTGAAAGTTTCGTCGTTGTTGCCGCTGAACTTCTCTTTGGGTTCCCCCTTGAACTTGGCCAGTTCCTGCCTGTTCCAGAACAGAAGATGATTGGTCAGCTGGCCGACAGAGTGGTTCCCGCTTCCATCCTTCCAACTCGCCTGCTCTGCCGTAAGTCCCTCCACGGCCCCATCGATCGGAACGAACCAGTCTTTTTCGCTGTGGGTGGTGCGTAACTGTTCCAGCAGTATGCTCCGCAGCGTCACGGGTTTTGGGTTTTGCGCGTAGGCGTGAAACGCCAGGGACAAAACTAGAAGTGCAACCGTTGATTTCATTCGCAGATTCCTCCGGCACATTGATAGACGTAGGAAGATAGACGTATGAGGTGAGTAATTGGCTAGCAAGCGTTCCCCGCAGGCTGTCATCCTGAGTGCAGTCTTTCGTCCCGCGAAGCGGGATGAAAGCAAGCGAAGGATCTGTGCATTTCGCGCCGCCTTACCAGTCGTGTGGCTCAAATCCAACGCGACAGTGTCTCACCGCATCGGGCAGAGTCTTGCTGCTGCTATCGTTCGGGAATACACAGGTCCTTCGTCGGGAGCCCTTCGCCTTGCGAAGGTCTCCGCTTCCTCAGGATGACAATGATGTGAGAAGGATGACAGGATGTGAAAATTCAAATGTACCCTCGTTGACTTGCCAGTTTCACACCAAGTAACATCGTGCGCCAGTGATCGGCCGGACCATCTCGCACTACCGCATTATCGAGCAGGTCGGTGGCGGCGGCATGGGCGTCGTTTACAAGGCCGAAGACACCCGGCTGCACCGCTTTGTCGCCCTCAAGTTTCTCCCTGACGACGTTGCCCGAGACCCCCAGTCCCTGGCCCGTTTCCAGCGCGAGGCCCAGGCGGCTTCTGCCCTGAACCATCCCAATATCTGCACCATTTACGACATCGGCGAGGAGGATGGACAGGCCTTTATCGCCATGGAGTATCTGGACGGCACGACTCTGAGACACAAGATCGAGGGCCGTCCGCTGAAGCTGGAACAGTTGCTGGACATGGGAATCCAGATTGCCGACGCACTCGATGCGGCCCACTCCAGCGGCATTGTGCACCGCGACATCAAGCCGGCGAATATTTTTGTCACCCAGCGCGGCCAAACCAAGATTCTTGATTTTGGCCTGGCGAAACTAACTCCGCAAAGCAATCGACTGGTTGAGGGGACGGCAGGGGCAACCCGCACTTCCATCAGCGTGGACCAGCTCACCACGCCGGGAACTGCGATGGGGACGATTTCCTATATGTCGCCCGAGCAGGCGCGCGGAGAGGCTCTGGACCACCGCACCGATTTGTTCTCTTTCGGCGTGATGCTGTACGAGATGGCGACGGGCCGGCAGCCGTTTTCGGGGACGACCTCGGCAGTCATCTTTGAAGCGATCCTGAACAAAGTACCTCTTTCGCCGGTCCAGTTGAACCCGGGACTGCCGCCGCAACTGGAAGTAATCCTGACCAAAGCCTTGGAAAAAGACCGCGAATTGCGCTGCCAGAGCGCGGCGGAACTCCGCGCTGACCTGAAGCGCCTGAAGCGGGACACGGATTCCTCGCGCGCGGGGATTACGCGAGATGCCATCACCGGGGCAGCCACCGCCGCTGTACCGATTGCCGGCAAGGGGAGCAGCGGAACGGAAATTCTAGCAGGGCCCCGGCGCAGCAATGGCCTTCTGTCAGCAATGGTCGGCCTCGGCTTGCTGGTCGCTCTTGCCGCCGGACTACTACTCGGCAGGCGGCTCTGGGGATCGTCAGAGGCCGGCGCGCCGCTCTATCATGAGATCACTTTTCGCCGCGGCGAAATCCGCTCGGCCCGCTTCGCGCCCGACGGGCAAACCATCCTGTACAGCGCTTCCTGGCAAGGCAACCCGGTGGAGATATTCGCGGCGCGCCAGGGTACGGTCGAATCGCGTTCCCTGGGACTGGGCCGCGCCGAGCTGCTGGGGGTGTCATCAACCGGGGAGATGGCGCTTTCTTTGGGCAGCAATCCGGTTGGAACCTGGGTGAACGTGGGGACGCTGGCCAGAGCGCCGCTGGCGGGCGGGGCGCCGCGCCCGATTCTCGAAAATGTCGAGTCGGCGGACTGGTCTCCGGACGGAACCAGCCTGGCGGTGGTACGCAATGTGAGCGGCCGCGAACGGTTGGAATATCCCATTGGAAAGGTCCTCTACGAAACCAGCGGCGGCTGGATCAGCTACCCACGTGTGTCGCCGAAGGGCGACTACGTCGCATTCATAGACCACACCAACCAGGGAGACGATGGCGGATCGGTTGCCGTAGTTGATCTCTCCGGAAACAAGAAGAAGTTGACTCGCGACTGGTACGGCACCGGCGGCCTCGCCTGGTCACCGTCCGGCGAAGAAGTCTGGTTCACAGCGAGCGAATTGGGCGTGGACCATTATCTTTCCGCTGTCAGCCTCGTGGGCAAAGAACGGCTGGTGGCTCGCATACCCGGCACGCTGGTGATATTCGACATCTGGCGCGATGGGCGGGTGCTTTTGGCCCGCGTGGGACGACGCCGCGAAGTCATGGCGTTGCAGGAGGGAGCAGCCAAAGAGCGTGATCTTTCCTGGCTGGACTACTCCTATCCGGCAGACCTTTCGGCTGATGGCAAGATCGTTCTGTTTGATGAGGAGGGAGTCGGCGGCGGAGTGCAGTACGGGAATTCAAAAGAACTGACCTACGCTGTTTACATTCGCGACACGGATGGCTCTCCTGCCATTCGGCTGGGCGAAGGAGTTGCCGACGCGCTTTCTCCCGACCAGAAATGGGTCATCGTGCAAACTCCGGGATCGCCCGAGCAACTTCGGCTGCTGCCAACGGGGGCCGGTGAAACCCAACCGCTTACCAACGATTCGATCAATCATCAGTGGGCCCGCTGGTTTCCGGATGGCAAGCGCTTTATCTTCTCCGGCAACGAACCGGGAAAAGGCGTTCGCCTCTACACCCAGGATCTTACCGGAGGGACCCCGAAGGCGATCTCCCCCGAAGGTGTAGATGCCACCGCATTTGCGGTTTCTCCAGACGGCCAATTGGTGGTGGGAACCGGCCCCGACGAGAAGGGCTACTTCTATCCCACCGCAGGTGGTGACCCGCGCGTGGTCAACGGCCTGGAACCGGGAGACATTCCCATCATCTGGAACAAAGACGGCCGCTCTATCTATCTCTATCGCACCGGCGAAGTGCCGGCCAAGGTTTACCAACTGGACCTCGCAACTGGAAAGAAAACTGTCCGCCAACAGATTGTCCCGGTAGATACCACCGGTGTCTCCACCATCGGTCCGATTCAGACAACGCCCGATGGGAAGACCTACGTCTATGGTTTCCATCGCACCCTCGGCGATCTCTACCTGGTAGAAGGCCTGAAATAAATTCCGCGCGGACGCCATCCACACTGTTAAAGATTTTGATCGCGCGGATACCACCCAACATGGGGCACCCTCATCCCCCCAGTCGTGAATGGACACCGCGGGCTACGAGGATCGCCGCAGGAAACGGCGAATGCCGTAGTCGTAGACAGCGGCGCCCAACACTCCGCCGACCAGTGGCGCCAGCACCGGCACCCACCACACTCGATTCCCGTCCGTGATGCCATTGTTACGAAAGCCGGCCAGGACCGTGAACAGCCTTGGCCCGAAGTCCCGCGCAGGATTGATCGCATATCCGTGCATCACGCCAAAGCTCATACCAATTGCCACCACCACCAGCCCCACCATCAGTGGCACCATGTTCGATCCGGGCGGCATGTTGAATTCGTCGATAATTGCGAATATCAGGAGCAACAGCAAGGCCGTGCCGATTACCTGATCCAGAAATCCCGCCTGCGGCAGGTTTGGGAAAGCAGGGAAGGTCGTGAAGACGCCCGCCGTCCTTTCCAGATTCGGGTCCACCTGGCGAAACGCCGGCAGGTAGTTCCAGTAGACCAGCGCGGCTGCGACGAATGCTCCGGCAATTTGCGCGACTGAATAAGGCAGGACTTTCTTCCAGGGAAATCCTCTGAAAATCGCCAGAGCCAGTGTCACTGCGGGATTCAGGTGCGCTCCGGAAATTTTTCCGGCCACGTAGATTCCCATCGTCACTCCCAGTCCCCATCCCAAAGTGATGTTGGTGAAGCCGCCATGGATTACCTCGCCCGGGGTCGTGGTCGGAAACAGGACGACCATGGCGACCACGCCCGTTCCCAACATGATCAAGACAAAGGTTCCGAGGAATTCGGCAGTCAACTCCGCCAGCAGCGAGAACTTGGGGTTCGTCATGGAACTCCTGAGAGTGATCTGAGCGCTGAAAGTCGCAACGTAGTCTAACAATGAATGGCGACAGCCGGTTCGAAAAGTGCGCGCCTGATTCCGGTCCGCTCCGGTTCTCTGCTGGCTGAGGACGGCTTAGTTTTGGAGTTCCGTAGCATGATGGGTCATCCTGAGCTTGCGAAGGATCTAGCGCGGCGGATATGCACCCGCGCGCAATTGTGAGGCGCACGCAAGATGCTTCAGGACCGAAGTCCTTCAGCATGACGCCGGGTGGGCTTCTGGACTCTGCCCAAGTCGCAGCCTTCTCAAATGGAGGACGGGCGTCCCGCCCGTCAAGTACAGACCGCGCCCGACAGGCGAAGACGCCCGTCCTCCACTCACGCCCTCGCTTTGCGCGCAATAAGCAGGAAGCCGGTACTTGTTGCGTCCTTCTCGAGCGCGGCCAGCCGGGCTCTTCCGGCAGTTGCCTTCCCCGACTTCATCTCCGCTTCGCCGAGCGCCAGGCTAGCCTGGTACTCGTAGATGAGATAACCATATTTCTTCGCTTCGGCCAGCACAGCTTCGAGCCGTGGCAGCGCTTCCGCGCCCTTGCCCGATGCGGTGAGAACCCTTGCGTTGGCCAACTCCGCGTCAAAACGTGCCAGCCGATTCCCGCTTTGCCGGGAGAGAACTGTTGCCTGTTCCGCGGTCTTCTGCGCATCGGCAAGCCTGCCCTGTTTCAGCATGATCAAAGTCAGGAGCGCCTGCGCCGCAACCTGATTGTCCAAGAGCTTCTCTTTTTCAAACTCTGTAACCGCGGCGCGGATCAAGCCTTCCGATTCCGCCTCGCGGCCTTCCTCCAGCGCGATCGTGGCAAGCTGGGTCTGGCTCAGAGCGCTGTTGAGCTGGGCTCCGAGATCGCGGCGGATGTTGGCCGCGTCTTGCGCCTTCTGCCGTGCCTGAGCGAGATCTCCGCGCTGCGTCAGCACTTCAGCGAGGCCGGAAATGGCGAATGCAGCGCCGCGTTTGTATCCGATCTGATTGTGTATCTCCAGCGCTTCCGTGTATTTCTGCTGCGCCGCCGCGAGGTCTCCCATTTCGACCAGCAAGTTGCCGAGATTGGATAACGTCGAAGCGGTGCCGCGCTGATCGCCGATCTCGCGGAATGCCGCCAGCCCGGCTTGCTGCATTTTCAGGGCTTCCGGAAGATCGCCCATGCTGTCCAACACATTGGCAAGATTTCCCAGGCCGCCAGCCAGTCCGGATTTATCGTCAATCTCGCGATACGCGGCAATGCTCTGCTCGTAATATTGCCGCGCCTGAACCAGATCTCCATGGTCGTAATAAATGTTGCCGATGTTGTTGAGCGAAGCCGCCACGCGAGCCTGATTGCCCAAGGTGCGAAACACGGCAAGCGCATTCTCGTAGGCTTTGCGGGCTTCCGTGAAATTTCCCTGGTCATAGAGCAGATGCCCGGTTGATTGAAGGGTGGACGCCGCACCCATGCGATCGCCCGCTGCCGTGAATAGCCCCTGCGCCTCGGCGAGCGCGGCCGCGGCATCGTTCGATTGTCCGAGACGCTCCAGCGCCCACCCTTGCCGGGAGCGCGCCAGCGCAACTACCAGTTGGGTTCCCTGGGCGCGTCCTTTCACGACGGCCTGCGCCGCGGCCGCTTCTGATCGTTTGAAGTCGCCGATGACCGCGGCCGCGTTGGCTTCGGCGAGATCTATGCGGGCATCGTCTTTGGCCGGAGCGGGCAGGTTGCGCAGTCCTTCGATCGTGGCCAGCGCATCCTTTCCCGAACCGCCTGCGGCCTGGCTGGCGGCCAGGCGCAATCCGTATTCAAGGTTGTCGGGAAAGAATCCGGCTAGCGTTCGATAGATCTCAATTGCCTTGGGCCACTCGTGGGAAAATTCGTGATACCGCCCTTCGACGAAACAGCCGTTCCTCGCGCGAAAGATTCTCCGAGATGTCGAGCGCGCGCTTGGCCTCAGCTGCTGCCCGGCTGTCATAGCCGAGAGCAGACCACGCCTCGGCGAGGGCGGCGTGGGTCGGAGCGTGTTTAGGATCGGCCTGCGCTGCCGTTTGCAGCAGATCGCGCGCGGCGAGTGCGTTCAGCACCTGCAACTGGGCCAATCCCTCGGAATAGAACCGCGCCGCTTCTCCATTGCTGGGAAGGGAAGCGCGCACGCCGGAGGACTCGAAGTCTGATACTTGCCCGATACCGAGTTTCCGCCGGATCTCGGTTCCGCTGCGTGAAACCAGATCGAGAAGCTCGCTCTCTGTGCCGGTCTCTGACACGGCAGCGATCGTCTCGCCGGCCACTGTGTCCTGGAGTCGAAAATCGAGTCGAATCTTGCTTCCTGCGGCCTTGCCCATCGCCAGGTAGGAACCTACGACCACGAGGTCCGTGCCCAGATGATTGCGGATTTTCGCCAGCGAATCCTTGCCGAAGCTGTCCGCGTCGGTCAGCGCCAGGTCAACCTTCATGCGCGCAATATTCTCGCCGGGAATGGTTCGCACTTGTTCTCCAGCAGCCAGTTCGGTGCTCAACATCTCAGCCAGCGCGGTGGAGATCCATGCTTCGTCCGGCTTGCCGGAAAGGTTTTTGAAGCCCAGCACGGCCACGGAACGCCGCGCCTTGATCGGCGAAGCGACCGTGGCCGAACCAGGGGTCGTCCCTGCGTTTGGCCCTGCTTCGCAGAATGGAATAGCCGGGTGCGAATGCCGCCTACATCGAGCGCCAGCAGCACCAAAGCGGAGATCAGCACAGCCGCCGCAGTCGCCGCGAATAGTCCCTTGCGCCGGTTGTGGCGCTGCACCACCGGGGTCAGGCCACTACTCAACCGCTCCAGAGTCAATCTGCAACTCGCGCGCCGATTGATAGCGGCGATTGGGATCTTTATCGAGTGCTTTGACGATGATGCTGTCGAGGGCCGGTGTGATCTGCGGGTTGTGCAAGCTGGGCGCCGTCAGCGGGCGCTCCAGAATGGCTGAGATGAGTTGTGGCCCCGAGGTCTGCAGATGCGGCCGCTTGCCGGTGGCCATTTCGTAGAGCACCGCGCCCGCGGCATAGATGTCGGTACGCCGGTCGGCGCGCTGGCCGCGCAGTTGCTCCGGAGCCATGTAGGGCAGAGTGCCCATGATCTCGTGCGCCTTGCTGACGGTAACGGCCAGATTGTCGTGGTCGCTCGTTGGTATCCACTGGGCTAGGCCAAAATCCAGGATCTTCAGGCGATCGTCTTTCGTGATGTGCAGGTTGCCCGGCTTCAGGTCGCGATGAATGATTCCCTGCGCATGGGCTGCTTCCAGACCGTCGGCCAGCTGTGCGCCCAGGCGAAGAACTTCTTTCTCGGGCAGTGCCCCACCTGCGAGTTTGTAGTGGAGCGCGACGCCGGTGATCAGTTCCATCACCAGGAAATCGATTCCGTCTTCGCTGCCAAACTCGTAGACCGTCTCAATATTGGGATGGTTCAACTTGCCCAGAGCCAGGGCCTCGCGGCGAAAGCGTTGGCGTGCGGTTTCGTTGGCGAGCGTGCCCCGATTTAACACTTTCAGCGCAACGTCGCGCTCCAGCTGCTCGTCATGAGCGCGGTAAACCACTCCCATACCACCGGCGCCGATCTTGGCGACAATGCGATAGTGCGATATGGTGCGATCGAGCATGCAGGTTTTTACGCTCGCCCCGAGTGGCTAAAGCAATCGCTGAACTGGACTGCTGGTACTGAGACTGTATCAAGAGTGCTTTCCATAGATGAAAGCTAAACCTCCTGACCGAGGGCCGGATTTTCCGAGGAGCTGGGGATTGAAGCGTTTGGGGTGGGAGACGGGGATTGAACCCGCAACGTCCGGAGCCACAGTCCGGTGCTCTACCAATTGAGCTACTCCCACCGTTACTTAGCGATTATAGCAACTGAGGTGAGAGCTGTCAGAAGTGTGGATTGGACGGTAGTGGCTCAATTCGCCTTCTCGCTGGTCATCCTGAGCTTGCGAAGGATCTCGCGCGGAGCGAATACGCACCCTGCCCCGGATGTGACGGTACGCGCAAGATCCTTCAGGACTGAAGTCCTTCAGGATGACGCCGGTGCGGTGAGTTTTGTGAAACTGAGACGCTACTGGTGTGGGTGTGGGCGATGCCGAACTTAGTGGCGGCCGACGCCTACGTACTGGAATCCCATGGCGCGCAGGCGGGTTGAGTCGAGAAGATTCTTGGTGTCTACAATCACGGGGCGTTTCAGCAGGTGCTTGATGCGATCGAAGTCTAGGCCGCGGAACTCGGGCCAGCCGGTGCCGACGACCAGCGCGTCCATGCCCTCGCACGCCGCGTACGGCGTTTCGCAATAATGCACGGTGCCATTCAGTTCCATGCGCGCCTCCGGGAGGGCTACCGGATCATAAGCGCGGACCCGGGCCCCGCGCGCCACCAGGTTCTGGGCGAGGCGCAGCGACGACGATCCGGCGACCGAATTGGTATTGGGCTTGAAAGCCAGGCCGAGGATTCCCACGTCTTTGTTCTGGACTGATTTCACCATGGTCGAGATTTTGTCGACGATGCGGTCGGCCAGGCTGAGATTGACCTCTCGCGCCGCGCTCAGCACCTTGAGCGAGACGCCCTTGCCGCGGGCCAGTTCGGCCAGCGACTCCATGTCAGATTCGGCGAAGATTCCTCCCATGCCGGCTCCCGGCTGCAGGCAGCGAGGCGCGATTTTCTTGTCGAGCCCGAGCGCCATGGCAAGGCTGACTGCGTCGGCGTTCACGTGCTCGCACAAACTCGAGAGCTCGTTGATGAAAGAAATCTTGGTGGCGACGAATGCCGTCGCCGATTCCCGCACCAGTTCGGCAGTTTCGTGATTGGTCACGATGACGGGGACGCCCCTCATCACGAGGGGATGGAGAATCTGTTTCAGCGCCAGCACGGCATCGTTGGCGGAGGTGCCGAGGATGATCCGGTCAGGCCAGTTGAAATCTTCCACCGCGCAGCCCGGAGTCAAAAACACAGGCTGGGACACGATGGTCGCCTTCAGGCCGGCGTCCTTTAGCCGCTTTTCCACGCTGGTGGCGGTTCCCACCGAAACCGGCGTCATGATGGAAAGGATGGGAGGCTTGGGCGCGAGGCGCGCTATCCGGACTGCCAGATCGGCCAGATGCTGCGGCGTGTCCTCAGCCAGAAAAATCACCTGGGCTTTCCGGGCAAAAGACTCCATGTCGGTGGAGTAGGCCAGGCGTCCGGAGCGTACGTTACGCTTGATTACTTCGGTGAGGTTCTTCTCAAAGAAGGGCACGTTGCCCTGTGCCATTTCGACCATGCGAGAACTATCGGGATGGCAGCAGGTTACTGGAGTTCCGAAGTCCGCCAGACAGGCTGAAACCACCGTGCCAAGATAGCCTGACCCGTAAACTCCTGTCTGCATAAGCCTCCTGGCCTTAGTGTCCGAAAACCGGCGCGGGCAGCGGCTTTACGCAGCAACCCCACATCCTATGTACGCCCAGAAAGGGGGCTTGGCAATAGACGGGAAGGCCATGTACTTCAGAGGAAAATTGCGGCTCTCAGACCTCGGACTTCGGCCCTCGGACGTTAAGCTGCGGATCTTGAGCGTCGGACTTCGGGCTTACCCATTCTGATTCCCGGCAAGCGCCTTCCGAGTTGGTCGGAGATTGGCGATCGCGCTGTACTGCTTTCTAATTCGTCGAGCTCGGACCCGGAAAGCGCCGTGGAAAAGCGGCGCTTCAACGCCGCGTCGCCGGCGGAAGTGGATTGGGCTTTAGCTCCAGTGGCGCTACTGGGCCCGAAGGCCGGTGTTGGTGGCTTTGCGAAACGGCCCTCAAAGGGCCGCTCTTCCACGACCTAAGTGGTGTACGAAAAGTTTTCGGGAAGGTCAAAACCTGCGGCCACGGATTTCACAGATTCACACGGATAAGGCAGGACAAGATTAGAGATTTGATCCGTGAAATCCGTGGCTGATTTTCCTGGGTCTGACGTCTGACGTCCGCCCTACGAAACCAGCTGGCGGCCCAGCGGGACTCCGGCAAGATCCACCCAGCGATTTTGTTCTTCTTCGCGCACGAAAGTGAGTTCGCTCACCAGAATCTCGCGACTGCCCTTGAAGTGCGCCCAGCGCTCGTGGGCTACGCGATAGGCTTTTTGCGCCTGGGATTCCTCGCTCATCTTCACGATGGTGAGGTGAGGCATGTACGGCCATTCTTCCTGGGCGGCCAAAGCTTTTGTGTTGAGCTGGTCATGCAGTTCGCGCATGCGGAACGACCCGTCGGCCACGCGGATGAAAACCGTGGGGGTGCGTGGGACGAAAGTCTCGACATCACCCAGCCTGACCGTAAAGGGTGCGACCTGGCTGCACAGTTCTTCCAAAATCTCTATCGCCGAGAGCTCAGTCCCCTGCAGGAGGCGGGGCGGGAGCACGGTCAGATGAGCGGCCAGGTGGGGCAGTTCCGGATGCAGCTGGCGGCGGAGGCGCTCGACAAATTCCCCGACCGGATTTCTTACGTAGGCCACCAGGGCATAACGCGGAGTCAGCATGATCCAGTGGTGAATTATACGCCGTGAGCGTTAACGAGGCACCAGATTGGGCCTCGGCGTAGTGGCTCTTGAGAATGCACGAAGGGATGGAGCTTGAAAGCGAAGCGAAGTGAAAAGGTCAGCTATAATCGAAGAGGGAGTTTCTTCACAGTCGGGGCGTAGCGCAGCCTGGTAGCGCACCTGCCTTGGGCGCAGGGGGAAGCTCCTTCGCTTGTACCATCAGGACTTGCAAAGGTTTCAACCAAAGTAGCGCACCTGCTTTGGAGGAACCGTGGGATTCTCTCAGTTCATCAAGGAACGCAAGTACCTCGGCAACGTCTCTCCCGCAACCATCGAGTGGTATGAGCAGAGCCTTCGCTGGCTCGGCGCCGAATCACCAACCGAGTCCCAACTCAAAGACTTTGTGATGCGCATGCGGGAAAAGGGGTTGAGGGCCACAAGTTGCAACAACCGCATACGCGCCGTGAATGCCTACCTCCATTGGCAAAGCAGAGGAGCAGAAAACCGCTGCGGTCTGGGCTGTGATCATCTCCGCGTAAAAAAGCTCAAAGAGTCGTCCGCCGTTCTGCCTGTATTTTCTTTGCCTCAAGTCGCGCTGTTCACTCGATGGAAGCCTCGGGGTTTTTATGCGCGAAGGCTGCACCTGCTGGTGCTCATCCTGCTCGATACAGGATGCAGAGTCAGCGAGGTGCTCAGTCTAGGTCTGCAAGACTGTGACCTCGACAATCTTCTGCTCACCGTTAACGGCAAAGGCGGAAAACAACGCAGGGTGCCATTCAGCTTTGAATTGCGCCGTGCGATCGTCAGGTACACGGGCGATTTCTGCGCACATCCTGGTTCGCTGATGCTCAGCACGGAGAGTGGCCGCAAGCTGGATCGGCATGTCGTCTCACGCAATGTGAAGTCGCTGTGTCGTCATCTGGGCTTTGCCCCACCTGAGCGTACGCTGCACGCTTTCAGGCACACTTTCGCGGTGAACTACCTTCGCCGTGGCGGCGGGGTGTTCCATCTGCAGAAAGTGCTTGGCCATTCCAGCTTGGACATGACGCGACGATATGCCAGCTTGATGACGGAGGATTTGCAGGCCGTACACCAGCAGATTTCGCTGTTGGCGGCCTAATGCAGTCGGACCGAAGCTCGGTGAGCGCTCAAGGGAACTCCGATAGTGTGCATAGTACGCGGGAAAAATGCCTAGCACGCTCCTGCGGTTCCCCTCTCTAACTCCTTGTGACCACTCTGTACGCCTTTGCATCTTCAGTCCCGGATTGTCGAGAATATTAAAGAGATCGGCGCCTGTTGTCGCAATTGCATAGGTTTCCCCAGACGGGGTATTTGCCTGGCGCACTGAGGTTCACTCAGGGCTTCGGCTAAGCTTCGCGTTCTGCGGCCCACGGGCAGGCGAGTACGGGGTATGGAATTTGCGAAATTCCATACCCGTTCCGCTAAGCTTCTGAACCTAAAGACCTGTATATATATTCTACGGTTTCCTCCCTGTCTCTATCTTTCTATTCCATACCCCAGACCCGCATGCCCCTGATCCCGCAGAAATTTGAGCCGCCAGCTGCCTCACTAGCTACTTGGCGTGAAGCGCCCGTACATCTCCCGAAGCGGCCCGCAGCGCGTGCTCGGGTATTATTCACGCAGCGTGACCTGTGTTTCCCGTAGTTGGTGGGAACGCCCGATTTTGTCAACCATCCAATTCCAAGCATTTAACATCGTTGCTGACAACAGTGTGCTCGGTGAGGGAGGTCCGATGTGCTGAGGCTCGTATTGGTAATATTGCTCCTCGGAGGGGTATCGGCAGGGCAAAGCCCTTTTGATGGCTCGTGGGTGAACAAAATGGGAGAGCGACTTCCCGAGGGGCCGATTGCCTATTCACTCACTGAAGAGACATTCCGCTGTTCCTGTGCGATCGGCGGGATCGAGATAAAACCGGATGGGCGCGACCACAAAACTCCCGAAGCGGCCTACTGGGACACACTCAATGTTCAAGCAGTGGACGCACACACAGTCCTGTTAATCGCCAAGAAGGCCGGACGAACGATGTTCACAGAAGTGGACTCGGTGTCCCAAGATGGAAAAACGCTCACTCAGATGGTGAAGGACACAACCGAGGCGGAAACCGTGACCATTGAAACTCAGAGCCACAGACTCGAAGGCGCACCTGCTGGTTCCCACACCACCTCAGGTATATGGAAAGCGTTCAAAGCCAGTCGCTCCCTCAATGGCTCATTGATCACGTACACCTGCACAAAGGAGTCGTTCAGCGCTGAATCGCCTCTTGGTGAAAGGTATACCGCGAAATTCGATGGGCAGTTCTATCCTGTGGAGGATGACCCCGGCCACACCATGGTGTCCGCCAAACTATTGGATGCTCGGACGGTGGAGCTTACGAGTAAACGCAACGGAAAGATTGTGAGTGTTTCGCGTTTGTCAGTGGCTTCTGATGGAAACTCGATTCACGCGGTTTTCGAGAACAAGGAATCAGGTGGCAGGACCGCCTTCGATTTCGAGAAGCAAAAATAGGCTGTTCTCAACTGGCGTGCCTGGCCTTCCCAAGAGATGACCTCGCAGCCATAGGGAAAAAATTGCGGACGACCAATCCCACGCTCTGACGAGGGTGGTCATTAAGGGGTGTACGGCCCTCCGGTTTAACCCCCAAAGAATTTTTCCAGGAACGTAGCCGTGCTCGATCCCAAAGGTATCGCCATTCACTCAAACTCCGATCTCGACAATCGACCTCAGCGCGATCCCGGGCCGCGTACCTGGTACGTTCCCGAGACTGCCTAGCGCACTACGTACGTTTCTGTGATCCGGGATGCAGGTCTACGGGACCGGCGCTCTGACCGTGATGGCACTTCGGGGCGTATACCGGCATGCCCTTGCCCCCAGGGGAATTCTTCCAGAAGCAAGGCTGTCAATGCCGCAAGCGTTCGCCGAAGTATTCGGGCTCCAGGCTCGGATTATTCACGGGGAGCAGGCAGGGGGCACATGTTTAAGCTCACGTAAGTTTGACATTGGAATCCTTTGCGATCATTGTCGCCGCATCCAGCCGATTAGGCGAAGCCGCCTCCCAACGCATTCAAAGACAACGGCTGCGTGTTTCCTGTTTCCAGTCAGTCACGCAGCCCACCACAGAACATAGAGGACGAGGCACCTCCCAGCATCTTTCGTGCAACGTCTCTGTGTTTTTCATCGCAGCCTTACCGTAGACTAAGTTCGGTATCGCGTATGTGATGCGGATTACATCGAAGTGTGAGGACTCGTGACTGTCCGACGCGGTTGCATGTGCAATTACCACTCCCATGCCGTAATGCACGGCAAACTCTTGATAGGTGGGATTCAGGTCCGGATCGTAGCGGCAAGCTCGGGTGACCGCCGTCTTGGTGTTATCGGGCACCGTCAAAGTTGGTGCTCCGCCGTAAAATTCCAGGGCGTGGATGTGCACCTGGATCCAGGTCTGCAGTTGCTGATCGCGAGTCGCTTCCGCGTAGGCGTAAGAACTGGCCCCCAGCACGGAAACAAACAGCGATGCCGGCCACGCTTGCCCGGTCGTCGCGTCATAGACAGGGATGGTTGCTCCCGCCCAGTCGACGAACATCTTCTCACCGGCTTTGTGTTCCTGACGCAGCACCACATCCAGGTGCTGCCGCCAGTGCTGATAGCGCTCGCAAAACCAACTGTAGCGATATCCCTCGGGATGCGTTTGCCGGTATTCTTCCCACACTAACTGCAGTGTCAGATGGCGATGCTGTTGCAGTTGCTCATGAATGCTTCTCCAGTCCGGTTGCGGCCGCTGCCTCGCCGCTTGGGTCTGAACCGGTTGGTTCCCAAACAACTTGGCTTCCAGTTCCTCTTCGCTCCACTCTTCGGGCAACGGCCAACCGATCCCGGCCGCAGCCGCCCGCTCTAAATAGTCGTGGACCGTGCCCAGCCCCATCCCGCAACTGCGCGCGATTTGCCGCTGCCCGAGCCCCAACTCAAACCTCAACCGCAGGACTTCCTTCGTTTTCCGCATGGACATTCTCCTAGCCGGCACCCTGTTCTCCTCATTGATGGAGTTTCTTTTGCCGGGTAATTGTCCAGCGTCGCTCCCTCCTCCTGCGGCTCACCTGTGGAAAACATTCCGCTCCAAGCCGAACACCATTCCGGTAGACGAGCAAAACTGTTCGCCTTCCCACCGGAATCGCGTTCACCTTCAGACCGGAATGCTGTTCGGAATCACAACGGAATGGCGTTCAGCTTCAGACCGGAATCGCGTTCACCTTCGACCGGATTCCCCAGCTTGTGGCAATGTGTCCCTGGGGGCACACAAACTCCGCTACGTGTAGCACCCGAGGGTGTCGATAGTGTTCGATCTGATCTACGTCGTACTGGAGCTTGCAGGTATGACAGACAACCCGAACCCAGCCCAGTCCTAACTTGCCGAGCTGCTGGGGCGCAGGGATCGGCGTGTGAACTGGGTACGGGCTGGGCTCTACCGGGAGCAGCCCAACACGTTTGCAGTGCTCTTCTGAGTTGCAGCGTTCCATTGTGTACATCCTCTCTGTTAGGTCGCATGGCTGGGATCTTCGGGGGCAGCACGAATCTAAAGTCGGCTACCCGCGCAACTCGACGGCGTGCCGGGCATGCTCATCTGACATTGGAAAGTATCCCCTTTGCGACCATCGTCGCCGCATCCAGCCTGCTAGGCCATACCACCGTGGCGCTTTGCGCTCGGTTGGGGAGCCGGGGCGTACCCGGCCCGCTCTCGATGCTTGACTTCATTGTAAGGGAAAGCGGACATCCCGTTAAATGTGTAACGAGGACGGCCGTGAAGGCCTGTTCGATCCCGTTTGGGACGACGCGGGGCCCGGTTGTAGGGCAAGCACTGCCGGAAAGACTGGCCAGAAAGATCAATCAGTGCATGTCGGCGTTCAAATATCCGAATAAGAACAGCAGCATTATTCCCATCAAGATCGCACCAACTATTCCCAACATCCAGAAGCCTTCGCGAACTGTGAATTGATCCACAGTCTTTCTTCTGCCCCTCGATGGCCAATGGTTGTGCATGAGAATGGTGGGCCAAAGATTGAAAATCAGACCGGGAGCAGTCATGCCAAGTGAGTGGCCTGCTGCTCCGGGTCATTTATTGGGATGCCGTCGTTTTTACTCCAACGGCCACCAACAACGTGTTGGGCTCTAGAAATGGAACCCAATCTCCGCCGTGAGAGAGCGCGGTGTGACGTAGTGGGTGCCGCTGAAGGTTGAGAGGAAGTTGTAAAGCGCGACTCTGTTGGTCAGATTGATGGCTGTGAGTTGCAGACTCCACTTGTATTTTTCACCGTGGAAGAGGTTGTCATCGCCCAGAGAAAGGTCAAAGAGATTGCGAGGAGCGATGCGTTGAGGGTTCTTGTCGTCGTTTTGGGTACCGGTCGCGGGGATGGTTACCAGAGTCGATCCATATTGAGCAGCCGGACAAAGCCCGGTCGGGGATATTGGAATCCCCAATGCACTTGTCGCACTCGGAGGGGCCGCATGAACCGAGCCGCAAAATAATCCCGCCTGGAACTGCTGATCTGGAGTCAAGCCTGTAACGTCTACTTGCGTCAGGTCTGTGCTGCCGCAAGTGTCGGTTAACGCCACGCACGGAACCGCTCCTGCGACCAGCCCGCTGTCATAGCGCCAGTTGAATCCCATCCAGGGTCCTCGCTTCCAGGGCTGGTATTGAATGTGTGTGGTTTGATTGAATTTTTCGTCGTGATCAATGCGGAACGGCGAGAATCCAGTAGTGCCGGTTCCCGGAGGAACCGCACCCGCTCCGCCCAACTGCGGGTTGAAGAACCGGGCCGCCACGCTGGAGAACACGAAAAGCGCTGAAAACCCATGGATGTCAGGCACGCTTACGCGACCAGCCACCGCCGGGATTTTGGAGTTCTCCCATTCGATGGGGAAGGTGATCGGAGTGCTGCCCAGCACGCTGAAATCGTAAGCGTTGTGCGTGTACTTCCAGATGTACTCGCCGGAAAACACCAGATACTTTCCGAACGCCTGCTGCAGTCCCGCGTGGAACTCATTGCGCCAGCCTGGACTGAACGGGGTTGCTCCCGGTGCCGAACAGGCTAGTAGCGGGTTCAAGACCGCATCGGCACATCCGATGCTGGAGAGCACCAAATTCTCATTGAACGGAGTTTCCAGAACTCTGTGCGTACGAAACCCGAAGAACGGTGTTGGTCTTCTTAATGTTGTAGGCAATGCCAATCCGGGGCTCGGCTTCCCGATGGGTGGTCAGACCGTTGTAAAAGTCCCCGCGCAGGCCGAGATTCAAGGCCCAGTTCCCCTTGGTGATAGAGTCCTGCAGGTAAAGAGCGAGTTCCTTCACGTCGGTATGGCCGTGAAACGGAAATAGTCCTCCTCCGCGCGTCAGGTCAAACGGAAGGAGGAGGCTGTTGAAGTCCGGATTAGCGCTGCCGCCCGGATTCTGTGCGCCGCCGCATTGCGCCGGATTGGTTACCGTGGGAGTAGTGTTGGGACTTCCGTCGGCGTTGAAACATACGAAGTTAAATGTTGGGTCCACGATGCCCAACTCGTTGTTCTCGTCCAGGAAGGTCTGCTGATAGGTGGCTCCCGCCTTTAATGTTGTGGATGCCCTTCACATAGGAGATGTTCGAACGAATACCGGCGTTGGTCAGGGTCCGATCCTGGCCTACGGTTTGCGACTGAAGGTCGGGAGCGAGATCCGCGAACGGATTGTCGCTGGGGTAATAATTGTACTGGTCTCGCCGCACGAAAGCTCCCAGAGTGAACACCGCATTGTTGCTGACCGCCCGCGTCCACGACGGTGCGATGTTGAAGGTCTTGATCTGCGAACGCTGGTCCGCCGGACCAACGACGTTGCCATTCGGATCAAGGCCGCCGTTGTCTACAGTAAGCCCCTTCCAGGCGGTCGCGAACTGGCCGTCGAAAGAGTTGGGCGTCTGGAACCAGGAACGCGTGAACCCCAAGTTGAGATGGATAGAATCCCGCTGGGAAAGCTGAAAGTCCAGGCGATCGAATATGTTTTCCTCGTTGCCCTTGTCGTGGAAGACGGTGAATTCCGGCGGGTCGAGGAAGCGGCTGCTGTTCAGCCCGTTCGCCGAGATGAAGTTACCCCACTTCTGTCCGCCGTAACCGAAGTTGATTCCCACGCCGGATGTGCCGAAACTGCCGTAGGAAGCTGTAACTGAGCCGTGAGGCGTGGTCATTCCCTGGCCCGAGCGCGTGGTCACGTTGATTACCACGCTGGTCTTATCGCCATACTCGGCGGGCGGCGCTCCCGCGATGACTTCCATGGACTCAATCGAATCAAGGGGAATCTGGTTGGAGAAGACCTTGCTCTGCTGGTCCGTGATAGGCTGGCCGTCAACCGAAAATGAGTTTTCCGCGTGGTCGCCTAGTCCGTGGAATAGGCCGTTGGAATCGGCGGCAATTCCCGGCGAAGAGAGCGTGACCAGCGAACTCACCGAGGACGACGCGCTTTCCAGAGGCATCTTGTCGAACAGTTCCTTCGACACATCAGTGTGAAAGGTGGGATCGTTCTCCAGCAGATCTTCTCCTGACGCCTCCACCGTTACCGACTCCGACGAGCCTTTTATCTGCAAGGTAATGTTGACATTGATGGGGACAATGGACCGAACATCCACGTCCTGAGCGTAACCAGCAAAGCCCTGGCCTGAGACACTGAGGTGATAGGGATTGAAAGGGATGTTCGGGATGGTGAATTTTCCCGCACTGTCGGTGGTGGCAGTTCGCTGAAAATGACTGACCGGATTTTGAATTTCCACGGTTGCATTCGGCAACCACGGCGCCCGTTGGATCAACCACCGTTCCGGTCACAGAGGTTGAGCTTCCGCCCGACTGCGCGTACGCGCTGAAGGCCCAAGGCCAAAAAGAAAACTGCTATGAATAGCGAAAAGAGCGACTTCCTATAGAAAGCCAGCATGATTCCTCCAAGAAGGTCTAAGAAAAATGGAAAGAGGTGCGCTACAATGGCGCACACAATCTCGATAAGCTATTTCGATTTCTAGACTGCAGGAGGTGGGCGAACGCTGAGCGCAAATGCGACGAAGCGCTGCTTGGCAGAAACGGGTTGAGATCGAACAGAAGATACTCGGACGAACTTCCTGTTCGGAAGCGTTGAAGTCGCCTTGGGAGCAGATGAATGCGCGGCTACGCAGACCGTGCATTTCAATGCATCGGTCGTACTCGAATGATGGTGCGAAACAAACGCTACCGCTGACCAGAATGTCAGCAATACACAAAAGAGCGCTATTTGTTTCGAGATCGACCGCATAAAACAATCCGTGACCGGATGACTAGAACTCTACACCGAAATCACAAACCAACGCAATCAGAGTACCAATCCTGGCAACGCTAGACCTCACAAAGGGTCAAGCACTAGCGGTAACTGCGGGCCGCAGACTGTCTTGTACACCATTCAGGGCCGCTTGATGTGAATCTTGCCGCTGAACGAGCGCAATTCAAAGCGGGACCCAAAGACTTTCCCGCTCTTCCCAGAAGACTCGTCTGGCCGAGTGCGGGCACGCTGCCAACGCTGGGGAAATCCGGGTCAGACTGTCTTTTTATGGAGCGCGCCTTGATCTCGACCCAAGCACTGGCCGGGATTGAGACTTCAAGGTCGCCGCTGTGGCTGGTGAGCAGGTATTCGCCAACCCGGCCCGGATCGCCGTCGTACGTGATTCGTCCGGCTCCCGAATTCACCTCAACCGATGGTCCGGTGACATTACGCAGGTTGACATTGCCACGCACCGAATGGATGTCCAAATGGCTGTTGCGAATGTCAGCTAGAGTAATCGGCCCACTGAGTGTTTTCACATGCAAGTGGGCATCACTGATGTCCGTCACTTCCACCGAACCGGACGCGGCTTCGAGGACTACATCGCCACGCAACCCCTGAGCGCGAAGACTTCCATCGGATGATCGGAGGGTGACGAAGGCGGCAGCAGGGACCAGCACGGTGTACTCCACCAGATTGCTGCCCTGGCGGCTGGAGATCGAACGAAGCTCAATGCGATCGCCATGCTGCTCGTTCACCAGGCCCACCGCGTCGGAACGGGATACCGTCCCGACCACCACCTGACTGCTTCCAGAAGGCTTGACGGTGATGGGTCCGTAATCGTTGGTGATGGAAATCACGGCTCTAGGTCCGACAGTGTAACGGAATTCCTTCTTTTCCTGAGCAGCCGCCAGTAACGAAAGTAGAGAGAAGGCAGCCAGCACCACGGTCGAGACTCTCGAATGTTTGGATACGTTGGTCATGCGCTACACTCCCCATGTGGGGCCTGCCGGACGGCTCCACGCGACCTAGAAACCTCCCTCATGAACAAAAAGGGCTGATGCGACACCTGTGAAATTCCGGCGGCAGAGCCAGCATCTCGCCGGCGTCCCTACACCTGACAGCCCATTCCAAAAGACTACGATACTGCTCCACCTCGGCAATATTGCCTAGCCACTCAGTCCCAGAAGATCTTGTAATCACAACCACATTCGGTAGGTCGCACGGCCCGACACAACCACTGATTGTTAACTGGACTCGCTTCAGAAGTCCCCGTTTTCGCCATTCGTTCTTGAGCCACTCGACCGGAACTTCTGGTCGCCCTCGCTCCGTATCACCACAGCAACAGCCTCGGCAGATCGTAACCTGCCCGACCACTAGACGCTTCGTTTTGAGTGGAGAATCCCGGTGCGTCTTCATGATGCTTAGCCGATTCCCACAACCTTCAATCCAAGAGACCGTAGAGTTCATCGAATCCGAACAGTTCTTGTGACTTCCCTGAGAGAAAGAGGAGCGCTGCGATACCGAAGCCGAGAATCGCTAGAGTCACCAGGACTACCCAAACCCGACTGTGGATTACGTAAGTCAGATGCATAACTACACATTCAAGACGCCCAGCTTCGCTGCAAAACCCATCGTCTCATCGTCCGACTTCAGAACTCCGAGGCAACAACCTCGTGGAGTTCAGAATGAACGTCAATTCCGAAGCGACGTGTATAAAGGCAGCAAGCAGGGGATTCAGGAAGCCAAAGGCTGCCAAACCGATTCCGACGCTGTCTACTACCAGGGTGCCCACGAAATTCTGCATGATAATGCCACGACAGCTACGCGCAATCCGCAAGGTTTCGACTAGTTTGGACAGGTCACTTCCAATCAGGATGACATCGGCGCTCTCTCTGGCCACGTCGGTTCCCGATCCCATGGCAATTCCTACGTCCGCCTCTACCAAAGCCGGGGCGTCATTGATTCCATCGCCGACCATCGCGACTTTGTGATCCTTCCCGCGTAGCTCCCTCACCCATTTTGCTTTCTGCTCCGGCAGAAGTTCGCCCACCGCTTCGTCTACTCCGAGATCACGCCCCACAGACGTTGTCACAGCTTGCGCGTCTCCGCTTAACAGAATCGTTTTCAAACCCATTTGTCGCATAGCTGCAACAGCGTTCTTTGCCTCTGGCCGCAAAACGTCGGCAATTCGGATGCTTCCAAGAACTTGCCCGCCTCGCGTGACATAAACCTCCGACACTCCGTCCACCCCGTTGCCGTCGATTGGCAAAATCCTCTTGAAGCCATGCCCCAACAGGAACGCCCGACTGCCGACAAGGATTTCCTCGCCTTGATAACTCACTCTGACTCCTCTTCCCGGCGTGTAAGAGAATTCATCAGGCTCGACCAGAGTGAGAGCCAGTTCGGCTGCGCGTGCCATAACTGCCTTGGCAAGGGGATGTTCGGATTTGCGTTCCGCAATGCTGGCAGCGGTTATGATCTGCTTTTCCTCGAAACCGTTGGCTGAAATGACTTCGCGAATTTGAGGAGTTCCGAAAGTCAGGGTGCCGGTCTTGTCTAGCAGCACAGTGTCCACGGCTGCCAGCGCTTCAAGATAGAGACCACCTTTAATGATGGCTCCCTGATGGGCGGCGCGGCCAATTGCACCCAGAATCGCAAGAGGGGTTCCAGCAGCGATGCCGCAGGCTCCCGCCACGATTACAACCGAAATAGTTGACCTGACGTTGTAAGTAATGATGAAGGTGAGAACTGCCGCCCCGAGGGCGAAGTACACGAGATAACCCGCCAGGCGATCGGCGGTTTTCTGGATCGGCGCCCGCGATTTCTCTGCCCGCTCAACCGCTTCAACGATCCTTCCAAACGTCGTGTCACGACCCAGTTTCTGGGCAGTTATTTCCAAGGCTCCCGATTGATTCATCGTTCCGGCATAAACTACATCCCCGAGCAACTTCTCAATCGGCATCGCCTCCCCGGTGATGGCTGCCTGTTCCACAAAAGAAGTACCGCCAAGCACGACGCCATCGACAGGAATATGTCCACCTGGCTTCACGATCACCGTATCGCCGACTTTAACTTGGTCAGCAGCGATCTCCACGACTTGAGTGTTGCGCCTGACCGTGACCGTTTGGGGAAGAAAATTTAGAAGGTCCTGGATGGCACGTCGCCCTCGCCCAACGGTGAGACCTTCGAGCACCTCGGCAGCAAGCACGAAGCCTGTGATGACCAGAGCGGTGAAAAACTCTCCGATCGCCAGCGCCGAAAGAAGAGCGATGGTCATCGAAAGTTCCATCGTCATCTTGCGTTCGACAATGTTCTCGAAGGCTTCTCTGAAGATAGGGTAGCCGCCGATCAAGGTCGCGGCGATGCCAATTAAGCTGATGCGCGGAAATGGCTCCCAAACCCGAAACCAGACGGCTGCCGCACTCAGAGCGACGAAAGCGATGCGGCCCAGGTCAGCCCATTCGACTCCCCCTGCGTGCTCTTCGCGATCCGTGCTCTGGTCGGACTCGTTCGCTCCCGTGAGGTTTGTTCGCGTCGTTTCAGCCAATGGGGAAGCGGTCATGGAGCCAGCTGTCCTTCTGTCAGATGAGAGCCGCTATTTGAGATAGGACTTCACCATGTCGATCACTTCGTCTGCGGCCACAACCTGCTTTGAAGTCGGTTTTTGCTTTCCGTTGAGAACATGGCTCCTGATGTGGCCTTCCAGAAGCTCCGCCATCAAACTGTTCATCGCTCCCCTGGCGGCGCTCATGACTTGCAGCACCTCGGAGCAGTCACGCTCTTCGGAGAGAACGCGCACAAGAGCTTCCACCTGTCCCTGAATGCGCTTAGCCCTTAGAAGCAGCTTTTGCTTGTCCTTGATTGTGTGGCTCATAGTTTGATGTGTGTTTTTGCAATATACTATACCCGGTAAGGTATTGCGACCGTTTTTTTGGAGTCATCGCGCCGTGATCCTTGTTTATCCTGTGGCTGACTCTCGTTCTCATAGGGATGATGCCCAGCACACCATGGGAACCAGGAATCTTAGGCGAAGTATCCGTTGGCGTAAGCCTCGCAGGTATCCGGCCAAAATCGCAGACGACTGTTCCCGCGCTCTGACCAGGGTGGGCATTAAGGGGTGTACGGCCTCCGCTTTGCTAAGGGGCTTAGGTACGCTTCCGAGAGGCATGGTGGACGCCTCGGTGTGATCCATGACAGGTAGCTCAGTATGGAATTTCGGAAACGTACCGTGTACGTTCCTGGGGTCCGGGGTACGAACTCGGTGCGCGTGTATAGCATTATGCCAAGGGTGCATGGGTCTTGAAGGGATTCGCTGGTTTCTGCTGGGTGAATCCGCGACCTCCTGAGCGCCCTGAAATGTCTGGCGATGTCTGAGGCGTCGTTCTGTGCCGGGCACTCCCACGGGGCTAGGTGGTACGGGCGTTCTCGGACCACAGGGGTGGCTGTGTGCCAACTGCTTTGCGTCAGCCTAGAGCATCAACATTCGTGACAGAAGTATTACCTTCCACGACCGGAATTTGGAGTAATAATATTAAATGGAGCTAAGGATCTAGGTGACCAGCCTGTTTCGGCCCCGCGTATTCGGATACCAAGGTATTTGGCTTCCGAAAAAATCCCTCGCGGAGTTACGACCGAACAGCTCGGATCGCATCCACAAGCCTCTTTAGCCCAAGCGTTGAGTCCGGTTCACCCCAAGAACGGCAGGAGCGTATTTCATACGCGCACTGAGGTTCACAAAGTCCCTCAGCATTGCTATGCACTTTCTGGCCGTCCAGCCGGCAGGCACCCATGCACGCGGGTAGGGTATTGAATTGGAGCTTAGCACTAGGGAGAAATCCTTAGAATATATATCTACATGTTTAAATTCAGCTACCTACGGGTATGGTTAGGGAATCCGCGGATTTCCGTACCTCGTACCCACATATGTGTGGGCAGAAAAACGCTACGCTTCAAAGCCGGGCTGAGTAAATCTCAGTACGCCAGGCAAATACCCTATGGGGTAAGAAAGTGACTGATTGGAAGAAGTGCATCCCGCGCCGTTCATACGATGAAGGCGCTTAGCAAGATGACGTTCCCAGACTCGGACTGGGTAGTTGAAGGACTTCTGAGAACCGGCCGCAAACGCCCATCTCTCCTCGTAGCTAAACCGGAGACGGGCAAGAGCACTCTGGCTAGACAACTCGGCGTGGCTGTATCGCAGGGCAAGCGCTTCTTGGGTCGCGATACGAAACGGGGGGTGTGGTTTATTGGCAGACCGAAGACCAACCCCAAGACGTGATCGCCTCCGGGATTAGGCTCGGATACCAACCCGAAGACGAACAAATCTACGTATTTCAGGGCGATCCTGACAGTTCCAGCTGTGAGGACCTCGCCGAGTTGCTCGACAAGGATCGCGCGGAAGGCTGGTCATCATTGAGACCTTGGATGACCTGCTGAGGATCAGTGACATCAAGGAAAACTCAGCAGCACGCGAAGCGTTCGAGAAATTCCATAATCAGTTGATGAGTAAATTTGCGGACACCACAGTTTTTCTCGCTCTACATCACCTGAAAAAAGCCGAGAACGAATTTGCTGGCGATTCGATCCTCGGGGCATCAGTCATTCGGGGTAGGACCGATTCAAAGATCTTCCTTCAGCAGGCGGCTCCCGATGACGAACGCCGGATTATTTACACCTCAAAGCGTATCGGAATCGCCATACCAAAGACCTACCTGTCATTCGATCCTAGAACAGGCAAGTCTGAGCTGGGTGAAACGTTGTCGGAAGCGGAGCACACCGCGAAGACGGCTGATACAAAACTCGCAGAGGAAAAGCTCTTCAACATTCTTATCAGTCGTCCCGACATCGAGCACAACGATCTCCTGGATGCGCTTGACGGGAAGCAAATGCGCAAGCTCAAGTTGATTCGCGATCACCTCGCGAATGGATCAATCACGAGCATTGGTCGGGGAGTCAAAGGCTCTCCTCGCACATACCAAATTGCGGGAGTGCCGATGGATACCAACGGATTGGCAGAGGTGCCGACGGAGGGCATCCATGCCAGTCTCTGAAGGTGACGGAGTTTCCCGCTCGGACTCGAACACCGTCAGCACACCGAACCAGTTCGAACTATGGATCGGTAGTCACGACGCTTCGATGCTCGTCATCCCGCCGTGAACAAGGGAGTTCCTCTCCGGCGTCAACCTGAGAGTGTCAGCGTAAAGCCTGGGCGCAATCATGCGGCCCGCAAGGCGGGCAAGATCGCACACGACTTCACCAAGACAATCACATTCACACACTGCAATTCAATCGTGGGCCACGCGGCCAGGTCCATTCGAACCCGTCGCTGGTCCACCCGAAAGGGGCGTAATGTATGCTGTAGAAAAGATTCAAAGCCATGCAGACTGGGCAGCAGGAATGGTAAGCGCTGACCTCACGCCAGACCTTAGCGAGGCCCGTTACAACAAAGAAGTAGAACAGTGTAACCAAGCGGACCTGAGGCCCCCAAAGGTAGGCAAGAGGAGCACATGGAAACGGAAATGCGACTACCCCTCTCCGTTTTATAGTCTTGTGCCTGCCCTCAGTCCTCAGACCGTGGAACACATTTTTGAGACGACTCGCCAGGGGGTGACTCAGAAAATTCATTGTTCTGATCCGTGGTTCTGAGGAAAACCGCAGGAACATGGACCGACAGTTCGGCTTCCCGCAACGGGCGTGCTCACCGCATGCCCTTGCGGGAGGTTTTATCGGGCTTTGTTCTTTGGAGGGGTTCCCGGCGGCGTTCAGCCGATCCCATGGCCGTCGTAGCCTTGCGTAAGCAGTGCACCTGCCTTAGACTTCAGTCTGGTTGAAACCATCGTGTAAGTTCTTCACAGTCGGGGCGTAGCGCAGCCTGGTAGCGCACCTGCCTTGGGCGCAGGGGGTCGTAGGTTCAAATCCTATCGCCCCGACCAAAGCTTTCACCCTTGGCGGGTTGATGTTGCCCAGGGAGTGTGAGGAGTCGGAACGTTATGAACACTCTGATCGCCGTCCTGATTCGCATCATCGAGGTGATGTTTGTTGCCGGAGTAGCAGGCTCGGCGATCGTAGTGCTTCTCACTTCGATCGAAGACTTCAAGATGCTGTTTGAGAAAGAAACCTCGCGGAAGATGTAGGTTCAACGCCCCTACGTGGTTCGTGCCAGCCACCAGCGCCGCAGCGCCACCAGCGACCAGATACCTTCAACAATTCCAAACGGCCACGCTCCCTGCAGGAAGCCGTAAATCGAGCCCAGCACGCAGGCCGCGCTGAACGCCAGAATGAACCAGCGGCTGCGATTCTCGAGGGCGTAGGTCGCCAGCATTGCGGTTACGGCAAACAGGCCGAAGAGCGTCAGGCGGTTCATGCCGCGGCTCGATCAGGTGGGAGTGACAATCTATTACTGTGGTCGTGGATTTTTCTATCTCACCATCACTTGGACGCGGAATCAAGAGTCAAGTTCAGCTCCAATACATTGACGCGAGGCTCGCCGAAGAAACCCCACTGCCGGCCCTGGGTGTGTTGCGTGACGATTGCCCGCACTGCCTGTTCGCTCATGCCGCGCGCTTTCGCAATCCGTGGCACCTGGAACTCCGCCGAGGCGGGCGTGATGTCGGGGTCAAGTCCTGATGCAGAAGTTGTGACCATGTCGGCCGGGACTGGTTTGCCTGGGTTCTCTGCCTGAGCCGTCGCAACGTCGGCGTTCACGCGGTCGATGAGCTTCTGATTGGTGGGCCCTAAGTTCGTTCCGCCTGAACTAGTGGCATCGTAACCGGCGCCTGCCGCGGACGGACGAGGATGAAAGTATCCCGCGCCCACGAAAGGTTGGGCGATGATGCGTGAAGCCACGACGGTCCCGTTGCGCTCGACCAGTTGCCCGTTGGCCTTGTCGTGAAAGAAAAGCTGCGCGAGTCCGGTGACCACGAGGGGATAGATGAGGCCCAGCAGCACGGTGGTCACGATTGTCATCAGTACGGAAATTATGAGGTTCTTTTTCATAGCGGTTCTCTTTACTCAGGCCATCCCGATACGCGTGATGACCATGTCAATCAGCTTGATGCCAATAAACGGAACGATGATCCCGCCCACGCCATAAATCAGCAGGTTGTTGCGCAACAACGCGGCTGCGCCCATGGCGCGATACTTCACGCCGCGCAGGGCCAGCGGAATCAGGGCGACGATGATTAATGCATTGAAAATTACCGCCGACAATATCGCCGACCCCGGCGTCTTGAGATGCATGACGTTGAGCGCATTGAGCACCGGGAAAGTGCCGGCAAACATCGCCGGGATGATGGCGAAATACTTGGCCACGTCATTGGCGATGGAGAACGTAGTCAGGGCGCCGCGGGTCATCAGCAACTGCTTGCCGATTTCGACGATCTCGATCAGCTTGGTGGGATTCGAATCCAGGTCCACCATGTTTCCTGCTTCCTTTGCGGCCTGCGTGCCGGTGTTCATGGCGACACCCACGTCGGCCTGCGCCAGGGCGGGCGCGTCGTTGGTGCCGTCTCCGGTCATGGCCACCAGTTTTCCGTCCGCCTGTTCCCGCCGGATCAGGTCCATCTTTTCCTTCGGGGTGGCCTGGGCAAGAAAGTCATCCACTCCAGCTTCGCGAGCGATGGCGGCAGCGGTGAGTGGATTGTCGCCGGTGATCATGACCGTGCGAATGCCCATGGCGCGGAGCTGGCTGAAGCGTTCCTTGATGCCACCTTTCACGATGTCCTTGAGATAGATCACGCCCAGAGCCTTTTTATTCTCCGAGACCACCAGAGGCGTACCGCCGGAACGCGCGATCTGCTCGACCGTGGCTTGCACTTCTTTGGAGAGGCCAGTGCCGTTTGCCGCAGAGATATAGTTTGAAATCGCGTCTGATGCACCCTTGCGGATCTCGCGGCCATCGAGATTGACCCCTGACATTCGGGTCTGCGCCGTGAAAGGCACGAAATGCGCTTCGTGTGCGGCCAGGTCACGTCCTCGGAGCCCGTACCTTTCTTTTGCCAGGACCACAATCGAACGGCCTTCCGGAGTTTCATCCGGAAGCGATGAAAGCTGTGCGGCGTCGGCGAGTTGAGCTTCGGTCACGCCCGGCGCACACACAAATTCCGCGGCCTGGCGATTTCCTAAAGTGATGGTGCCGGTTTTATCCAGCAGGAGAGTATTGACGTCGCCCGCCGCTTCGACCGCGCGTCCCGACATGGCCAGCACATTGTGCTGCACCAGCCGATCCATACCGGCGATGCCGATCGCGGAAAGCAATCCGCCAATCGTGGTTGGAATCAGGCAGACCAGCAAGGACACCAGCACGAAAACCGTCTGCGGCGATCCGGAATAGATCGCGAAGGGCTGCAGTGTGACCACAGCCAGCAGAAAGATAATCGTCAAGCCAGCCAGCAGGATGTTGAGCGCGATTTCGTTCGGCGTCTTCTGCCGCTCCGCGCCCTCGACCAGGGCGATCATGCGATCGAGGAAGGTTTCTCCGGGGTTGGAAGTGATTTTGATCTTCAGGTTGTCGGAGAGCACGCGCGTGCCGCCGGTCACGGCCGAGCGGTCGCCTCCAGCCTCGCGGATTACCGGCGCGGATTCTCCCGTGATCGCCGACTCGTCTACCGAGGCGACGCCTTCCACGATTTCGCCATCACCCGGGATGAACTCACCCGCGGATACCGACACCATGTCGCCGGAACGCAGCTTCGAGCTGGCGATCTTTTCGATCGTGCCGTCGGGCAGGACCCGATTGGCGACCGTCTCCGACCGGGCCTTGCGCAGGGCATCCGCCTGGGCTTTGCCGCGGCCTTCCGCCATGGCTTCCGCGAAATTGGCGAACAACACCGTGAACCACAGCCAGAGCGTGATCTGGAGGTTGAAGCCAAACTCGCCCTGGTGGCGCATTACGTCGCGCACTAGCAGGACGGAGGTCAACACGCTGCCCACTTCCACCACGAACATGACAGGATTGCCCATCATCTTGCGCGGATTCAGTTTCAGCACCGAGTCCCAGATCGCGCGTTGCACGATCTTCAAGTCCCAAATCGCTCTACCTTTTTTCTCTGCCATATTTCCTCAGAACGTCTTTCCGGCCTGCATCAACAAGTGCTCAAGAATGGGTCCCAGGCTCAGCGCGGGAAAGAACGTCAACGCGCCCACGATCACGATCACTCCCACCAGCAGGACACTGAACAGAGGGGTCGTGACCGGGAACGTGCCCAGTGACGGTGGAACATATTTCTTCTTGGCCAGGTTTCCGGCAATGGCCAGCATGGGAAGAATCATGAAAAAGCGTCCCACCAGCATCGTCATCCCACCGGCGATGTTGTACCAGGGCGTGTTCCCGTTGAGCCCGCCGAAAGCGGAACCGTTATTGCCGGCCTGCGATGTGAAGGAATAGAGAATCTGAGTCAGGCCGTGTGGTCCCGGGTTGCTTATGCTCGATGTCCCGAATCCCTCGACCGATGAGATGCCCGTAAGCACCAGGATGACGAGTGGAAAGACCAGCGTCACCAGCATCGCCATCTTCACGTCGTAGGCTTCGATCTTCTTGCCCAGATACTCCGGCGTGCGGCCGACCATGAGCCCGGCGATGAAGACGGAAAGTACAACGTAGATCAGAATTCCGTACATGCCCGCGCCCACTCCGCCAAATACGGTTTCGCTGAGCATGATGTTGGCCAGCGGCACCATCCCGCCCAACGGAGTGTAGGAATCGTGCCAGCCGTTGATGGCGCCGCAACTGGCGTCGGTGGTGATGGTGGCGAACAGCGCGGAGTCAGCAATGCCGAAGCGAACTTCCTTGCCCTCCATGTTGCCGCCGGATTGCACCAGGCTGGCACGCTGGTCCACGCCCTTCAGCAGCGGATTGCCCTTGGCTTCCGCCCAGTACGCCGTAGTGACACCAGCCACAAATAGAATTGCCATCGCCGCCCACACGGCCCAACCATGGCGCTGCGATCCCGTCATGCGGCCCAGGGTGTAGGTCAGGCCGGCCGGAATCACGAAAATTGAAAGCATCTGCAAAAAATTGCTGAGCGGAGTGGGATTCTCAAAAGGATGCGCGCTGTTGGCGTTGAAGAATCCGCCGCCGTTGGTGCCCAGCATCTTGATGGCTTCCTGGGATGCGACCGGTCCCTGCGCGATTGTCTGGTCGGTGACCGTGTCCATGACGGGTTTGCCATCGGGCCCTACGACCGGTTTACCATCGGCGATCTTCTGCACCTGCTGCGGCTCGACCAGCTTGACCGTGTCATACGGTTTGAGGTTCTGCACCGCGCCTTGCGAGACCAGGAGCAACGCATAGACGATACAGGCCGGCAGCAGCACCCACAGGGTGGTTCGGGTAAGGTCGACCCAGAAATTGCCGATGGTTTCTTTCTCCCGCCGTGATATTCCGCGAATGAATGCAATGGCAAGCGCGATACCGACCGCGGCAGAGACGAAGTTGTGATAGGCCAGCCCCGCCATCTGGGTGAGATAGCTCATGGTGGCTTCGCCGCCATAATTCTGCCAGTTGGTGTTGGTCGTAAACGAGGCAGCCGTATTAAAGGCAAGATCGGTGCCTACCGCGGCAAATTTCTGCGGATTCCACGGCAGGATCTGCTGGGTGCGTTGGATCAGATACAGCAGCAGCATGGAAACGCCGCTGAACAGCAGCATGGAGAACGCGTATTCCGTCCAGCGCATCTCGTGCTCTTCGTCCACCAGGGTCAGGCGGTACAAGAGGCGCTCAATCGGACGCAACACCGGGTCGAGAAAGGTGCGCTCCCGGCTGAACACGCGCGCCATAAACACGCCCACCGGCTTGGTGATAGCCAATAGCACGGCGAGATAAACGATGATCTGGAGCCAGCCATTTACAGTCATTGGAATTGGAACCTCGGAACTAGAACCTCTCCGGTCTTAGCAGGGCATACAGCAGGTAAACCATCAGTCCTGCACTCACAAGCAGCATGATGATCGATTCAGCATCCATGGCAATTCACCTCAGCGAATGCGATCGCAGAACTTCACATACGCGATGGAAATCAGAAAGAAGGCGATTGTGGCTGCGACGAAAATAAGGTCTCGCATATTCAAGTTCTCCGGTCCTTACTCAGCCTTAGCTCGAGCGATAACGACGTTGTCCTGGGAAATTGATTTCTGGGCTTGACTGGTCGAGCCTGACCACATGAAGCCGATCAAACGATCCTGCGCCCGGCATTGGAGGCGAGGGCCGTAGTAATTCTGGCAACTCCCATCGCAACGTAGGCCTCGGGACTGACGGCCGGCATGCGAGACGGAGCCGCTGCGCAGGCAATGTCTGGCTCGCGAGTGTACACCCCGGGGTCGAAGCGCGTAGGCGGGACGTGTGTTCTTCTCCTCAAGCGCCAGTGCGACGAAGAAACGGATCATGAATCCGATCCCCAGAACGCACGCCGACAGGATGATCGTGGTGACGACTGCTGGACTCGCGACTGTCTCCAAGTTGGTCATGGTGACCTCTCAATAGCATTGGATTGTTTTGGGTATAAAGTTTGTATAAGAAGTGCGTAAAAAAGTCGTAAAGCAGCCATCAGGCTGACCAGGAACGACTTAAAGAAGAATGTGGGCGCGAGCGCTCGCGCTCGTGCGGCAGTGGCACTAGCCACGTGGGGTAGCCGTACTCCGCTGTCCGGGCGGGCACCTTGCCGGATGTTCTACTTGGGATTTCCACGACAGCGGAGCTTCGCTCCGTCGGACAACCGGGGCGGCTATCCCCACATGGTCTGTGCCGGGCTCAGGTCCTCCGGTCGGACGAGTTCGTATTTGCGGTAGGGGTCCCCTCGACTTCGCTCGGGCACGCTCTTCGACTCCGAATGAAGCCCGCATGCGGGCTTCATTCTGCGCTCAGGATGACAGAGAGAAATATTCAGGTCTCGCCGGCGGGTTCGAAGCGGTACCCGACCCAGGGTTCGGTGATGATGTAGTGGGGCGCGTCCACGGCGTCTATTTTCTTTCGTAGCTGGCCCACCAACACCCGCAAGTGTTCCGGCTGTTCCAGACTATTGGGTCCCCAGATGGCGAGGAGAAGAATGCGATGCGTAACCACTCGGCCGGCATGTCGGGCCAGGTAGAGCAGGAGTTCAAATTCTTTGGGGGTAAGACGTACTTCGCTATTCTTGACCGAAACCCGGAAGGCGTCCGCATCGATCTTGAAGTCGCCAATGGCAATGATGCGTTGGGAAGCGTCCTCGGCCGGCATGGTGCGGGCCAGGTTTCTGCGTACCCGGGCCAGCAGTTCGTCCATGCCGATCGGCTTGGTAACGTAGTCGTCGGCGCCGGCGTCAAGGGCCTCGACTTTGGTTTTTTCCTCGCCTTTGACTGATAGCACGATCACCGGCAAGGTAGACTCCGCGCGCAGTTGCCGGCACAGTTCAATGCCACTCATGTTGGGCATGGAAACGTCGGTGATCACCAGGTCGGGCTGCCACTCTCGCGCCAATCGCAGGCCGCTGTGACCGTCGTCGGCGGTGCGGACTTCGTAGCCGCTGCCGGTCAGGGCCGTGCGTAGGACGCGCGTGATCTGCGGCTCGTCGTCCACGACCAGGATGCGTTTTTTATCGGCCATATGAGCCTACGAGGATTGTTGAGTGACAATGTGGACATCCACCGGCGGCGCGTCCCGAAGAAACTTGTGGATGGCATTGAGGTACAAGTATCGCTTCCAGCCTTTGACGGCAGAGTGACCGAACACGACCTGGGTGATGTGTTTCTCCCGCACAAACCCGGCGACCGCTTTCGCCACCGTGGGTGACTTTAACTTGACCACCTGGGCGCCCACCGCTTCGGCAAAGCGAATATTAGAGGCGAGCGAGCGCTGGTTGGGTTCGTTGTCGTCCACGCCAATATCCACGTAGACCACGTACAACTCTCCGTCCAGCCGCTTCGCCATGCGGGCCGCGCGGGCAATCAGTTGTTGGGCCGCCGGATTGGAGCTGATCGCGACCGCGAATCTTTCCCGTATCCCCAGATTGCGGTCGCCGCCTTCCTTGCCCTCTTTGTCGAGGTAGGTTTCAAGACTGCGGTCAACTTCCTGGGCCACCTCCTGCAAGGCCAGTTCGCGGAGAGCAATCAGGGTTCCGGGGCGGAAAAAATTCGAGAGCGCTTTCTCAGCGCGGTCCAGCGGGTAAATATCGCCGCGCCGCATACGCGTCTGCAGCGCCTCGGGGGTGAGGTCCGCCATGACGACTTCCCGCACCCGTTTCATCACCCAATCGGGGACAGTTTCCCGCACGGTGATGCCGCTGATCCTCTGCACACTGGGAGCGACACTCTCCAGGTGCTGGACATTCATCGTGGTCAGGACGCAGATGTCATTGTCTACTAACTCCAGAACGTCTTCGTAGCGTTTGCGATGCCGGCTGCCTTCGATGTTGGTGTGGGCGAGTTCATCCACCAGGACCACTGCCGGCTTGCGGGCCAGAATGGCGTCGAGATCCATCTCCTCGAAGATCGTGCCTTTGTATTCGAGTTTTTTTCTGGGGACGGTTTCGAGTTTTTCGGCGAGTTCAACCACTCCCTTGCGGCCGTGGGTCTCGACGATGCCGATGACTACATCTTCGCCGCGGCTCTTGCGCCGGATGGCCTCGCTCAACATGCTGTAGGTTTTTCCTACACCCGGCGCGTATCCGAGAAAAAGTTTGAGCGTGCCGCCTTTTTTTTCTGGCGCGGCTTCTTCAAGCCATTGCTCTGGAGTCTTGGTCACTGCCGCCTATTGTCGTAGACGGCGTCCAATTTGTCGATATCAGCTACAATCGCTGAGCGTGAATCGTTCAGCGCTCAGAGTGGGACTCCGTTTTGCTGCGTGCGCAGTGGCGCTGCTTGTCGTGGTGCGTCTCTACACCAGAGTCATTCACGTAAATCCCACGACGGTTGCTCTGACGTTTCTGGTTTCCGTGCTGATCGTGTCTGCGTTGTGGGGTCTGCGTTATGCGTTGTTCACCGCGTTCGTCGCAGCGGCGGCGTTCAACTACTATTTTTTGCCGCCCACCGGTACCTTCACCGTCGCCGACACCCAAAACTGGGTTGCCCTGTTTGCGCTTCTGACCACCGCCGTGATTGCCAGCCAATTGTCAGACCGGGCCCGGCGCCAGGCGGACGATGCCGTGGGCAGGCGTCGCGAACTCGAACGGCTTTACAGCTTCAGCCAGCAATTGCTCACGGCGGACAACGTTCTGCAATTGCTGAATGCAGTGCCGCATCATGTGGTGGAATCGTTCGGCCTATCCGCGGCGGTGGTCTACGTTCCGGACAAGGGCAACGTCTATCGCTCAGGCGTCGAAGTGCCTGAACTGGATGTGGACCAACTGAAGTCCATCATCGCGCGCGGCGAGCCCATGGTGGACAATGCTCGAACCCTGAGCTACACACCGCTCAAGATGGGGGTCAGAACCGTCGGGGCGATCGGCGTGGCGGGAAATCTTTCCCGGCAAACGCTAGCGGCCCTAGGAAGCCTGATCGCCATCGCGATCGAACGAGCCAATGCGGTGGAGACCCTGGCGCGTTCTGAAGCCGCACGTGAAGGCGAACGGTTGCGTTCCGCCATTCTCGATTCCGTCACCCACGAATTTCGAACTCCTCTGACTTCGATCAAAGCCTCGATTACCAGCCTGCTCTCCACTCCCGGCCTGAGTCCGGATGATCGCCAGGAATTGATGACGGTGATCAACGAAGAAAGCGACCGCCTGAACCGGCTGGTGGGCGAGGCTGCGGAGGTGGCGCAACTCGAGTCCCACGAATTTCAACTCGACCTGCAGGACCGTCGTGTGCTTGACGTGGTGCAGGCCTCCGTGGGCGAGGTCAAGCAGGTATTAGGCAAACATCCAATCGAGGTCCGCGTGCCGGCAGAGATTACGGTGCGTTTGGACGCAGACCGGGTGAAGGAAGTCCTGGTCCAGTTGCTGGAGAATGCCGCCAAGTATTCACCCCCGGAATCTCCTATCCGGATCACGGCTGAGTTGAAAGGCGCCAACCTGGAAGTGAGTGTCGCCGACCAGGGCGCCGGGATTGAAGACATGGAACAGGTGCTGATCTTCGACAAGTTCTATCGCGGCAAGAATCAGCGCTACCGCGTGCAGGGCACCGGCATGGGTCTGGCCATCGCGCGCGCGATTGTCGAAGCCCATGGTGGAAAAATCGGGGTTACCAGCCAACTGGGGTGCGGTTCGGTATTTCATTTTATTTTGCCGGTGCGGCCGTAAGAAAAAGGTTTTCGAACGCCGGAGCGCATTCCTGGCCGGCCGGCTCACGGTAGCGGAGCAATACCAGCGCAGTGACATCGTTGTGCGTGGGGGCAGCCTCGAGGAATTGCTCGGCGGACTGGAGAATCGCCAGACACAAGTCTTGCGCCGTGAGGGCGGCGGCTCGCTGAAAACTTCTCATCGCGCCTTCCACACCGAATTCCTGGTCCTTCTGCTCAGCTTCGACGATTCCGCGAGATACCAACAAGAGTGCCGCTCCCGGCCCCAGTCCGCAGGTCGAGGCGCTCTGGGTGGCATGGGAAAAGATTCCGAGCGGCAGACCGCTCGCTTCCAGTTGCGTGATTCCGGAATCGTCGCGAAGCAAAGCCGGCGTATGACCTGCATTGATGTAGCAGACCGTGCCCAGGTCTTCGTTGTAGCAGCCGATGAAAGCCGGACAGCTGCGAATGCCGCCGGCTACCTCCAGAATGGTGTGGTTGATTTCGTGGCCCAGCCCAACCATGGCTTCGGTCTCGTTGAAGTCGTTTCCGGCAAAAAGCTCGGGCGCGAGAATTCGGAAGGTATTTTGGGCGGCGACCAGGATCGCTCGCGTCTCCTCTCTGCGGCCGGCCAGATCGAACAAGCCGAACAGCACGCGGGATTGGCTTACCCGCAAAAATTCATAGAAATCGCCGGCCACGCGCTGGCTGTGATACACGGCGGCGATTTCCGCGCAGCGCAACAGCGGGACATCGGAATGCCGCGGGTCGGCTGGCACATCCACTTCGCGGCGCCCGAACAGGGAGCGAACCAGGTCCGCTGGCGGCAGAGTGAGCGCGTGAATGATTCCTGCTTTTCGTGTCATTGGTTAACGTAACGTCCTCCCTTCCGCCAATTTCCCAGCGGCCAGGAGCACGAGCCTCTCCGAATGCGGTGTATTGTCTCACCGCTTAATCGGCATTTCTTCCCTGGAGCGTTAGTGATCCGTGCTCGGCGACATTTCGGTCAAATAGTGGTTGTCTCAATGTCCAGAAAAGTTTGCCGTGCTGGTCTCCCTCTGGTCTGCGTCGGTAAACCGACTTTAATTTGTCTTTTGCCTGCCGAATTCTCCGCGATGGCAAAATGCCGGAGTGGTCCTGGCCTGTGGCTCTGCATGCAAGATGCTGGGAGATGCGGGGCCTCGGCCGCCTAAAGCCTCTCCACCGGTCCACTTCCGCTTTGCCAGGTAAGGACGCCATCTGATGGCCCACTGGTGCTGGTTGTCTGGCACTACGGGGCCATTTACGTGAATCAGAAACAAATCTAGATTGCGTTTGAGCAGTTCTGGGGGAGGGCTGTTCGACGGGCGTCCCAAGACTCAAACCTGGGTCTGGGGCGCTTTCGTTTTTAGTAGCGCGGGCGTCCCATCGGCTTTCTGCGATCCCTCACACTCATCGGGCTGGCCGGAGGCCTGTGCCACCTAAAGCTGGCGTCTGTTTCCTTGCCCGCGAAGCGCTAGACATCAGGGCAGTGTCCCGCAGGATGTGCAAATCCCAAAGGTTGTATACGCAGCGGGCGTATCCCGGGGCCCAAACTGGGTTTGCGACTAAGTGGCGCCATCCACAACGGTTAGGGTGCCGTCTGCCGCCGGGAAAAAGGCTGTTCCTGCTCCTTAACGGCCTGCCGCCGGGAAAAAGGCCATCGCTTCCACAAGCTTTCCACAGTATGTGGCAGTGTAGATGTTGCTGGACCCGGTTGAAGAATCGCCTAGTCCGATTCCCCCATGCCGTCCTGTGCCATGGACTCGAAGCGGGTGGACCGCTTGACGAAAGCCATCTTCACTCGGCCGGTGGGGCCGTTACGCTGTTTGGCGATAATGATCTCGGCGACGCCGTCCAATTCAGGCTCGTCCGGCTTGTAAACCTCTTCGCGGAAGATGAATGCCACCACGTCGGCGTCCTGCTCGATCGATCCCGATTCGCGCAGGTCGGCGAGTTGGGGACGATGGTCGCCGCCACGGCTCTCCGGTGCACGACTTAGCTGGGAGAGCGCCACCACCGGCACCTTGAGCTCCTTGGCCAATCCCTTCAGTCCGCGCGAGATCGCGGACACTTCCTGGGTCCGGTTCTCATAGCGCCGGCTTCCGCCCGACATGAGCTGCAGGTAATCCACGATGATCAGATCGAGTTTGCCCTGGGATTGCTGCAGCCGACGTGCCTTAGCGCGCATTTCGCTCAGGCTGATGCCCGGCGTGTCATCGATGAAAATAGGCGCGTGCGCCAGTTGCTCCATAGCGTGAACGACTTTGTCCATATCGTCACGCCACAGCGAACCGGTGCGCATCTTGTGCGAGTCCACGCGCGCCTTCGAGCAGAGCAGCCGAAGCAGCAGGGCCTCACGCGACATTTCGAGCGAGAACATGCCGACCACTTTCTGGTCTTCGATAGAGGCGTTCTCGGCAATGTTCATGGCGAAGGCAGTCTTCCCCATGGAAGGGCGGGCGGCGATGATGATGAGGTCGGAGCGCTGCAGACCGCTGGTCATCTCGTCGAGATCGGTGTAGTGCGTGGCCAGTCCGGTGATGCGCTGGCCGCGCTGCAGCAGCGCGTCAACTGAGCCGAACGATTCCTTGACGATTTCCTGCACGCCCATGAAGCCGCGCCCGATGCGCTTCTCCGACAATTGGAGGATGGAGGCTTCGACGTCGTTAAGAACTTCCTCGGCGGGATCACTCTGATCGGCAGCGCGGGCAATGGCGGAATTGGCAGTGTGGATCAGTCCGCGCAACAGAGCCTTGTCGCGAACGATCTTGATGTAGTGCTCGATACTCGGGCGGTCGGGGACACCATCCACCAGGCCCGAGATGTAACCTACATCGCCGATGGCTTCGAGTTCCTTATGGCGGTCGAACTCTTCGACCAGGGTAATCATGTCGATCGGCCGGGAAGACTCGGCCAGGTCCATCATGCGGGTGTAAATGCGGCGATGCGAGTCGAGAGAAAAATCTTCGGGCTTGAGATGCTCGGCTGCCTGGTTGTACGAAAAATTATCCAGCAGGATGGCGCCGAGAATGGAACGTTCGGCTTCCACGTTGGCGGGCAGGCTGTGCGCGAGATTGTAGTCGGTAGTTGCCAAGATTTTTATCTGTAAAGAAAATTAGCTTTGCACTGCGAAGGCGATACTAGCCGTCCTGATGGTTGTGGACGCCCGCAAGATCTTCGGAAAACCGGGAACAAACCGATTTTTTTCGGCGGCATAAGTGCTACGCCAGTATAGGAGAACAAAAAGCGAATTATCAAGTGTAAGTATGGGGGCTGCCGCTAGGCTGGGAGTTCGCTTGATCCGTGCGAATTCCGCGAAGAATCCGTGGCAAAAAAGCACAAAAATAAATGCGGCCCAGGCCAGCCACCTGGGCCGCATCGCTCGTGAGTGAGACGCCAACAGGTTTCACCGCGTTAAGGGGCGAATTGTGAACTCAGGAAACCGCACTCTCGAAGAGCACACGTTTCGCCGAGACACCCTGCGGGCAATCAGTCCGCGAATACCAGACTCACGGATCATTGGCCTGAAGCGATTGTGTAAGCGGCGGCGCCAGTCCAGCTTTTTAGAGAAGGACTCTCTGAGGAGGCCGCAACGCCCGAGTTCCCTGGAACGCGCCGAAGCGCATTTCTGAAAACCCTCCCGATGGTTCACCCTCGAGAACCACCGGTCACCGCCAGCTCTGCAACCGTCGCGAGCAGGCTCAATGCATCTCACGTTTGCACTGTGAGCACTTTGCGCGAATACGGACGCATGCGCAACGGAAAATTGATGCTGACTTGTGCAGAAACTGTGGAGGATGAGACTTCCTTGTGGAAAGGGAAGGAAAAAGCGGAGAAAATCCCTGGCCGATCATTCAACGATCCAAAAATGACGGAACCCCGGGCCACAGTTCAGACTTGCCGGCGGGTGGATGCTCTATTCTCTACTCTCTACGCTCGTGGCGTACCGGCAAGAGATCGGAAGGAATGTTGCTGCCGCTGACCTTGACCCATTCGCAGTCAAACTTTCCTGTGTAGCCAAACAAGGGTCCCCATGTGTCGTTGTGGACCTTCACTTCGATATGGAACTTCTTGTCGTCTTCTTCATACCACTCGCAAACGTCAGCCACGCCTGAGAAGAGCAGCGGGAAGGTGAAGCCGATCAGGCCTTCGTAGAACCGCTGTGAGCCAGAGCGAAGGCAAAGGCCGCCGCGCTGGTCGACGCTCAATTGGATATCCACCGCGAGATGCTGGTGTGTTCCCAGGTAATCGATGATGCAGCGGCGCCGTTCGCTGTAAATCATGTAGGCATCGAAGCGGCGAGGATGGCGTGTCTCAAAATTTCGAATCCATGTGATCGTTTCCCTCCCAAATGGGTCAACGTACGCGAAGTTCCGGATGGTAAAGGGAATCTTCGTTCCGTGCTCAGGGAACATGATGCGGCGCCAGCTTCCCACGTATAAGAAGGGCAGAGTGAAGAGCTCGCCACGCCAAATCCTGTCCATGGTTCCCCTGCCGATCGATGCGCGGCCGTCCTTGCTGCTGAAACCGAATCGTTCCTGCATACGCGGATGCAGGAGTTTGAACTCCTCGCCAAGTGCTTGCTCGTAGATGGATCTCATCTGGGTTGATCCGGAGTGCGGCGGCAGCGCGCGGCACTAGGCATATCCCGTCCGGCAATGATGGCGATGGCAGCCAGGGCGGCCATCGCGATATTGAGTGTGAGTGGATTGAATGCCGCGCTGAGATAGGCTGGCGCGGTAATCGCAACTACTGGAATACCTCCGAGCATGAACGCTAGAGTCGCCCACAATGGCCAACGATGCCGCCACAAAACCACAAGCAGGAACGAAAACAAAAGTTCAAACCACCCGGCGACGGTCACGGCGGCGTGCAGGCCAGAACCTGATGTGCTAATTCTGCTGAGAAGATCCAGTTCGATGGCATCGTGATAGAGCAGCTTCGGCACCAAACCGTGATAGAACCAGATGAACGCCATTGTGCCGCGCGCGAGAAGATAAACCAGAGCGCGATCTTGTGACGCTTCCGGCGGAATACCTTTCTCGATCCAAAGCCGTAATCGGTCGAAGCTCCAGGCCGTGGCCCAACCCAGCAGCGGACGGAAGATACACACGTCGATTGCCTTGCCAAGCACGCTGAAGCGAGTTTCGTAGTCGTACCATGTGAAGAAACGAATCGAGGTTTCAGCGGGCACGTACTTCCAATAGCCCGAGCCCACCTTAATCAAAGACTTTGGATCCGCCGACGAGAATTTTAGACTAGAGGTACGTGCTCCACCATCGCCGTCTCTGGTTCCGGTGCTCTCTCCATTTCCATCGATTGTTAAACCGAAGCCGATTCGAGTGCGGTAAAGAAATC
The DNA here is from genome assembly GCA_963813645.1 of Terriglobia bacterium. Taxonomy (GTDB): domain Bacteria; phylum Acidobacteriota; class Terriglobia; order Terriglobales; family Acidobacteriaceae; genus JAIQFF01. The sequence continues at coordinate 120,315 of CAWEZS010000027.1, read as the reverse complement.
TCTGGGGTTCACCGGCTTCCCGGGGAAGATACTCGATTTGATTAAAGCGAAGGTCCCATCTCTGGTGAAGGTGAGGATTCTGAGTCTTCTCCCAAAGCTCGTCCATGCTGGCGCAAATCGGAATTTCGACGTAGATGCCTGTGGCCATTGACGGGAAAGCATATCGTCACCCGCCAGCCTTGAATAGTGCCTTTCTGCCTTCTAAGCGTCGTCGGGCAAATAAAAAAGGCACGGTGGAAGCCGTGCCTTACTTTCAGTATTTCTCTTTGGGAGAACTAGTCCCGCACCCCATCCAGGAACGCCCGCAACTTCCGCGAGCGCGACGGATGCCGCAACTTCCGCAACGCCTTGGCCTCGATTTGACGAATGCGTTCACGAGTCACAGCAAACGACTGGCCTACTTCTTCCAGTGTGTGCTCCGAGCCGTCTTCCAGACCGAAGCGCATCTTGATGACTTTTTCTTCGCGCGGCGTGAGCGTGCGCAGTACCTGCGAAGTCTGGTCTTTCAAGTTGACGTTGATCACGGCTTCGGCCGGTGAGACGACGGCGCGATCTTCGATGAAGTCGCCCAGATGCGAATCTTCCTCTTCGCCGATCGGGGTTTCGAGAGAGATGGGCTCCTGTGCGATCTTCAGCACCTTGCGCACTTTAGCCACCGGAATGTCCATGCGCTTGGCGATTTCTTCCGACGTAGGTTCGCGTCCCAGTTCCTGCACCAGCTGCCGCGAGGTGCGGATCAGCTTGTTGATGGTTTCGATCATGTGGACGGGGATACGAATCGTACGCGCCTGATCAGCAATTGCACGAGTAATGGCCTGCCGAATCCACCACGTGGCATAAGTCGAGAACTTATACCCGCGGCGGTATTCGAATTTGTCGACGGCTTTCATCAATCCGATGTTGCCTTCCTGGATGAGATCTAGGAATTGCAAACCACGGTTGGTGTACTTCTTAGCGATGGAAACTACCAGGCGGAGGTTGGCCTCGATCAGTTCCCGCTTGGCCTGCTCCGCATCCATGTCCCCCTGGATGATTTCCCGTTGGGTCCGCTTGAGTTCCTGAAAGGAAACTCCGGCTTCGCCCTCCAGTTTCTCCAGTTCAGAGCGGACGGAGCGTGACTGCCGGCGGTATTCTTTTTTTTGGTCCTCGCTGCGCGTGGCTTCCGCTTTGCGTTCCAGGTTCTGGGATTGCCGGTCGAGCGAGCGCATGGTGTCGACCGTCTTGTTGACCCGGTCGATCAGGCGCTTGCGCTCGGCGTTGGTGAATCCCAGTTTGCGGACGCACAGCGAAACGGCTACAACCGCTCGCGCCAGATTCAAGCGCGCCCGGCGGTAGTCTTTGGGACGCTTCTTCTGGGAGACGGCGGCGAACTTTTCGATTAACTGGCTGGCCTTCTTGTACGCCTTGGCCAGGTCGTCAATTTTCCCGGTGAATTCCTTCAGACGGTTCTGGAGGATTTCGTCGGTAATCTCCTCCTCATCGAAGGTGACCACTTCCTTGATAGAGCGGACGCCCTTCTTGAGGTCCTCGCCCATCGCCAGCAGTTCGTTGATGACGATCGGCGATCGCGAAAGCGCCTTTAGTACCCGCAGTTGCCCGCGCTCGATACGCTTGGCGATTTCCACTTCGCCTTCGCGCGTAAGCAGCGGAACAGTTCCCATCTCGCGGAGGTACATGCGGACGGGGTCGTTGGTTTTTTCCAGAGCGCCGGGCGTGAGGTCGAGTTCGACGTCCTCGCCGACTTCCCCTTCTTCTTCGAACTTCTTATCGAGCGCGGAGGAGGGAAGTTTCGGTCCCTCCAGCACATCGATACCCTGCGTACCAATGGTGGTCAGCAGATCGTCCAGGTCCTCGGGAGAATGCACGTCGTGCGGGATAAGGTCGTTGACCTGGTCATAGGTCAGATATCCCTTCTCTTTACCTGTGTCGATCAGCTTTTTGATATCGTCGTACTTGTCGTCAAGAGCCAAGACGGATTACCTTCTTTTCGTCCTACGAAAAGGACAGAGAGCGTTTTTTAGCGGTGGGAACGTGAAGCGGCGAGCTGCGCGCCGGGCACAAACCTTCGAATTATAGCATCGGAGGGGTTTAGCGGACATCAGCGTTCTGCTGATTTTTGACACACCCCGCCCATGTTCCCGTCAACTGTTGAATTAGATGTTATCGAACTCCATTTAGTTTCATAGTGTTTTGGGCCTCAGGCGGGCCGCGCCACGGGACCGTCGTCAGCCAGACTGGGGTCCATAAGTGCCCGCTTGAGCCGCATTTTTTCCTCCAACAAGGCCTGAATTTGGCTGGTCTCCTGTCCTCGCGTGGCCTGCAGTTCGCGCTGCACCCGCTCCAACTTCCTCCTTAGTTGGATGCGCCGCAAGGCACGAACAGCCCCTTCCAGCCGCTCGGCGGAAAGCTCTTCGTCGTCCTTCATCAGGATCGAAGCCAGCAGAGTGCGGTCGCCTTCCGCTAGAGGCAGGTCGGTGACATGAGTCGCCTCGGACGTGAGCAGGACCTCAATTAAGGACTCGGCGGCCACCCCCTGGTGCAGACCCTCGCTCTTGAGGACGAACTGGGCCTGGCGGCAGGGGTCGAATTCCTCCTCCACGCCTTCGCGGGCGGAGAGATGCGCTTCGGAGGTTTGGATCTCGGTGGCCGAGGCCAGCGCCCGGATCAATATTTTTTCGGCATCCGTGATTTGCGTCTCGGCCGGGGCCTTCAGGCTGGCGGTGGAGCGGCTGGCGGCGGCGTGTTTAAGCTCCTGGCGCAGCACGGAGGAATCGATGCCCAGCTTTTGCGCCATCTCCCGCGCCAGTTCGTCGCGAACGATGCGGCTGGGCACACGCTGAATGTGAGGCAGCAGATAGTTGACCGCCTTCACCTTGCCTTCGGCGCTGCGGACCGGGAACTGGGCCCGGGCCCGCTCGATCAGATAGTCGAAGTACTTTTGCGAATTTCTTAGGGCGCCGGCGTAAGCATCTTTGCCTTTGCGCCGGATGAAGAGGTCGGGATCGAATCCCGACTCCAGGGTAAGGACTTTGAGTTGAAATTCTTCTTCGACCAGCAGGCCGAGGGTGCGTTCGGTGGCTTTGGCGCCAGCCGTGTCGGGATCGAAGTTGACCACAACGTTTTTCGTGAAGCGCCCTAAAAGCCGTGCCTGAAGCTCAGTGAAAGCCGTACCGGAGCTGGCAATCACGTTGTGAAAGCCAGCGGCGAAGACCGAGATGCAGTCCATTTGTCCTTCGACCAGGATGGCATAATCCAATTTGCGAATCGCTTCCTTCGCCTGGTCGAGATTGAACAGAATCCGCGATTTGGAGTAGATCGCAGTCTCGGGCGAATTTAAATACTTGGGGCCTGCCTTCTCATCGGCTGAAAGGGTGCGTCCCGTGAAGGCAATGACGAGTCCGGCTTCGTTGGTGATAGGAAACATGACGCGGTTGCGGAACTTGGAGTAGAAGACCGGACCTCGGGCGTCGGACGTCGGACCTTGGGCTTCCGAGTTGGTTGGTTGAGGGCTGACGTCTGAGGGCTGAGGTCTGTCTTGCTGAGGTCTGACGTCCGACACCTGACGCCCGCCCCCCTCCTTCCACGAAAACACGCCGCTCTCTCGCAGCACTTCTTCGTCGAACTCGCCTTTCAAGCGGTCGCGCAGAATAAAGCCCGAGTCCGGGGCGAAGCCGAGGCGGAAGGTTTTGATCACGTCGTCGTTCAATCCCCGCCCAGCCAGATATTCGCGCGCATGCGCCCCTTCCGGGCGCCGCATGTACTCCTGAAAGAAAGCGCAGGCACGCTCGTGCACATCGAGCAGAACGGTGCGGAGTTTGGCTTCCTTGGCCTCGGCCGGACTCGAGTAGCTGATCTTAGGCAGCGCAATGCCGAGTTTTTGCGCCACGGTCCTGACGGCTTCGGGAAAGGTGATGTTCTCGACCTTCTGCACAAAGCTGAAAACGTCCCCGGAAACGCCGCATCCGAAGCAGTGGTAAAACTGCCGCGTAGCATGGACCGAGAACGACGGCGTCTTCTCGTTGTGAAAAGGACAGAGCCCGGAGTAATTCTGCGCCCCCGCCTTCTTCAGCTTGACGTAGGCGCCGACGATGCGAACGATGTCCGCCTGCTGTTTGACGGTTTCCTTGAAGTCGCTGGACTCGGTCATGGGTGGAGACAAAGCTGTCCGCAGGAATTGTGAGGCTGAAAGCCCTTGGTTTGAATATACCGGAACGAGATTGCTGTGGAGAAGCTGTGGAAGGCGCGCTTATCCCGTTGATGGTCGAGGAAAACCTCGCGCTTTGTCATGCTGAGCGGAAAACGAGCAGTCGCTTGCGACCGCTCGTCAGGAGTCGAAGCACCCCTATGATCGGCACGGTCCTTGGTTGCGCTTGGCGGTGAACTGGCGCAGTGGCGAATTCGCAGAAGGGTATAGGGGTCCTTCGACTGCGCAGAAAGTTCGCCTAGCGAACTTTCCGCTCCGCTCAGGATGACAGGGAACGCCGACGTCTGAGGTCCGACGCCCGAAGGCCGCTTTTACTCGTAGGCGAGCGCGTCGATGGGATCCTTCTGTGCCGCTTTGTAGGCGGGGTATAGCGCGCCCAGGACGGCGCCGACGATGGCGATGCCGGTGGAACGCAGAATCCATCCGCCGGTGACGACGACCGGCAGCGTGGGCAGACGATAATGGATCACCGCTCGCGCGGCCAGGCTGACCAGAACTCCGACGACTATGCCGCCAAGGGCCAGCAGCACGGTTTCCCGCAGAATCACGTTTACGATGTACAGCTTCGAGGCCCCGATGGATTTCAGGATTCCGATTTCGCGGGTGCGTTCCATGACCGCAGTGTACATGGCCTGGAAGATGACGATAAAGCCGATGACTACGGAAATGCCGATGACCACACGGATGAACGTGGACAGGCCGGGATAGCTGTTCACGGTGAACATGGAGAGATATTCACGCATGGAGCGTACCGAATAGTTCTCCAGTCCCTGCACACTCTTCACTTCTTGCACTACCGCATCCGCGTTCGCCGGATCGTCCAGTTTCACGTAAAACACCGACGCCTTGCCTTGGCCGCCAATCAGGTCCTGCAGGGTGCTGATGGGCAAAAACTTGCGCGAGCCTCGTCCTTGCTCCACGATGCCCGCGACCCGGAAAGGATGATTGAGTATCTCGATGGTGGAGCCCACCTTCACATGTTGCGCCAGGGCAAAATAGTCATCCACCAGGCAATCGTTGGGCCCCTGGAAGGGGCCGCCCTGGACGTAATGAAATGGGACCAGAGCCTCAAACGACTTGAGATCGATTCCGTAGATGACTTCAAGGCTTTTCGTAGTGGTGAGCTGCCAGATGACCGGCGCAACCACACTCACGTGAGGCAGTTTCTCAACCACGCTGCCGATCTTGATCGACATCGGGGCGTTGCTTACGCCCGCCATAAAAGAAGTGTTGGGCGGCTGCACGATCACATCGGCGCCGATGCCGGCCTGGCGCTGCCGGGTGTCATTCAACATGCCGACCGACAGTCCCACGATTAACAGGATTAATGTGACTTCGAGAGCAATGGCCACAACGCTGATCAGCGACCGGATGGGCCGGTGCACCAGGTTGGCGACGATCATTTTGTTCATCATTGCAGTCGTCAGTCTTCGGTCGTCAGAGGGCAGCTTCTAGATTCTGGCCTCTGGCTATTGCCTCCTTTTCGGGGAGGTCAAATGGATCCGTGGCCTTGTGCCGGCTCGTTCCGTCAGGACGCCAAAAAATAAACTCGCACTTGTCTAAGAAACCGGTTCCTAGTTTGGAGTTCCCGGTTCTCAGTAGTCTATCGCGCGGGCGGCACCTGGTTTGGAAACTTGGCGGACTGCCCACAGTTCCAAATGCTAATTGCTGAATAACTACTTCGGATCTGTTCCGTTTACCCGGCTGGCCTGGGGTTGGTCCAGGTGCACGATTTGGGCGCCCGGCGGTTGATCTAGCGCGAACTTGTCATCGGGTAGCGGCTCGTTCAGTTGCAGCTTCACGATGGTCAGGGTGATGTCGTACTCCTCCTGCGGCCTCCAGATTTCGATCTGCGATGGAAAATTCACGCCATCGTAGTCCTTGTAGCCTTCGTAGCGCGAATCGGTGGCCAGGTTTCCGTCCTGATCGAAGACGAATTGGCGATGGGGCTGCAGGTCAGTCCGGCTGAAGACGATCTTGCGAGAAAGAAACCAGCCACGATCGCCCCGGCGGATGACTTCGATCTCATAATCGGCCTGCTGCACCTGGTGGTTCTTCCCGTCGGTCACGATTTCGACGCTGTTCTGCATGACTGCGATTTCGTTGCTGGGATCAACCTCGCGCAGAATCAGGGCTTCGTAGATATGTTGAGGGCGCAGGTTCTCCATGGGCTGCTGCGGGTTGGGGGTCTCGACGTCATTGCGGCCCGTAACGAACCGGTTCTTGGGCGGAATCCAGAGTTTGAAGTCGCGCCCGTCGCTTACCATGTCAAAGGCTTTGTTGCGGACGATGGGCAACAGCCCGATCATTCGTAGCATGGCGGGCTTGCGCAAGAGGATGTAGCCGCGGATCTGCTGGTAGTCGGTGACTTTGCCTTTCTTGACTCCGCCGACTGACGTGTCAATATCGACGGTCGCCTGCAAACTCTTGATCCTGGCGGCCTGGGAGTTCAGGTAATCGATCAACTCGGCCTGGGTGGCGGTTTTGAGAGGCGCGGTGCTGAGCTGCCTCTCCACCCGCCGCGACCGGAAGAGGCACCCAGTCAGTGGCAGGACAACCAATAGAATGAATAGCGCCCGGTGACGGGACAAAATAGGCATGGAGACTGAATTGGATTCCTTAACCGGCAGTTGGGTTCACCAATAAGGTAAGTATATGCGAATAATAGGCCGCCCGACGGGTTGGGGGTTGTCAGATCAGCAACAAGCGGGCACTTGAAGAAGCTGGAAAGTATCTATCTTCTCTGCACTGCTTGCCTTAGTTTGGCGACATTCTGGTTGTGCTCCTCAAGGCTGCGGGAAAAACGGTGGTGCCCGTTGCCGTCGCTGACGAAGTAGAAGTAGTCGGTCTGCGCCGGATGCAGGGCGGCCTCGAGCGAGTTGCGGCCGGGATTTCCAATCGGCCCGGGTGGAAGTCCAGGATGAGTATAGGTGTTGTATTCAGACTGAAACCGCATGTCGGAATGGTGCAGCGCTCCGCCGTAATTCCCATCAAGCAGCTCGGCATAGATCACGCTGGGATCTGCTTGCAGCGCAATGTTTCGCGCCAGACGGTTGTAGTAGACGCTGGCCACGGTAGTGCGCTCCTCGGGAACCGCTGTCTCCTTCTCAATGATTGAGGCCATGGTTACGGTCTTCTGCACATCCATCCCTTTCCCGCCGGTGGTGAGGCCGATCTGCTCCGCGACCTGGCGGAACTGTTTCACCATGGCAGCCGCGATGTCCTTCATGCTTTGAGTTTTGGTGAATTCGTAGGTATTCGGGAACAGGTAGCCTTCCAGGGTTTTTGCATCGGGGGCCAGGTCGGAAATCAGGTCGGTGTTCGATTGCGCGACGGCGAGAAATTCCTGGCTCGATCCCAGGTGCGCGTCCTGCACCGCCTGCGCGATATCGAACATGGTGAAGCCTTCGGGGATTACTACCGTGTGCACGTAAATGTCGCCGCGGACAAGGCGCTCGTGAACGTCCAGCGTTCTCGCCGTTTTGTCGAAAAGGTACTCACCCGCCTTCAGCGATTGCTTGCGATGGATGCGATGCCACAGGATAAAACCGAGCCGGCTGCGGATCACTCCGGCGGCCTCGAGTTCAGATGCGATCCTCCGGGTGGAGTAGCCCGGGTGCAACATTACGAACTTCTGGCCGTCGGGGGTAACGGGCGTCATCAGGGCCCACGCCAGCCAGCCGCCGATTCCGAGGATGGCGAGCAGCACGAGTATGAAGAATTTGCGCAAAACAGAAATAGTTTAGATGAAGAAAGGTCGTTGGTCGTTGGCCTTTGGTCGTTGGCCTTTGGAAAGCAGGCGTCAGTCTTCAGTCGTCGGTCGTCAGCTCAAGACCAATGGCTGACGACTGAGGACTGAAGACTAGCCACTGCCTTTCGCGTCCATCCAGGACTGTAATATCAATACGGCCGCCATTTGATCTACTACTTCTCCGCGGCGTTTGATTGACATATCGGTTTCGCGCAGCAGGCGGTTGGCTTGGGCGGAGGTGAGGCGTTCGTCCCATAGGTGGACGGGCAGGCGGAAGCGGTGTCGTACCTCTTCCGCGAAGGCTTGCATCCTCTCGGCTTGGATCCCTTCGCCGCCGGTCATGCGGAGGGGCAGGCCGATTACGATTTCGGTCACGCGGTGCTCGCGGATGACCTGCTCCAGTTGAGCGAAGTCGAGGCGTTTGTTCTGGCGCCGAAGCGTTTCCAGGCCTTGCGCCGTGATGCCCAGTGGGTCGGAAATGGCGAGGCCGATCCGCTTCGAACCAACGTCCAGGCCCAGAATTCGCTTGGCCTGCGCCGCCGGGGCAGCAGTTTGGTCAGAAGGCACCTGGCGATTATATGTCGCATACACATTTTTGCGATTAGGCTACGATACCCCTATGGCCATTGATCAGGCAGAGATCGTCCGAGCTCCGGCGCCGGCTGTGGTATTGCCCCCGCCCAAGCCGCAGAAGCCTCACTGGGCGTTTACTGCCATTGGAATCGCGACCATTCTGGGCCTTTGCTATTGGGGAGAACTGGTGCTGGCGGTGATGCTGGTGTCGGTTTTGCTGGCCTTCATCCTGGCGCCGGTGATGGAATTCTTTATCCTCTGCCAGCTGCCTCGCGGCCTGGCCGCCGCAGTGGCCGTGATCTTGTTGCTTAGTCTGATCGCGGGGCTGGTGTACTACTCTTCAAATCAGGCCATTAATTTTGCGCACGACTTGTCTAAGTATGCGCAAACAATTCGGCAGAAGATTTTGCAGGTTCGGCAGCAGGCGGAGTCGCTGGGCGGCGCGGAAACTGGCGCATCGGTGAAAGTGGCGAGCCCCAGCTCCGGCACCAACTGGGAAGACATACTGACCCGCGGCTTCGGGTCGGTCTCGCAAGCTTTGCTGGCTGCCTCGTTCGTTCCTTTCCTGGTGTATTTCATGCTGAGCTGGCAGCATCACGTCCGCTCGGCGACCGTAATGCTTTTCACGCTGGAGAACCGAAACACGGCATACGTCACACTGGGCCTGATTTCCGCGATGATTCGTAGCTTTATGGTGGGGAATCTTCTGATCGGCCTTTTTCTGGGGACCGCCAGCACCATCGCGTTCGGTATTCTGAATTTGCCGTTTTTCTACTTCATTGGTTTCATCAGTGGTTTTCTGAGCCTGGTTCCTTACCTGGGAGTGGTGCTGGCTATGGCACCGCCCATTTTCGTTACCATGGGACATATCGAATCCGGAAACGCACTGGCGATCGTGATGATTGTGCTGGGGCTGCACCTGGTCGCGCTCAACGTTCTCTATCCCAAGTTCCTGGGCAACCGTTTGCAGCTAAATCCACTGGCAGTGACCATGGCGCTGCTGGTCTGGGGTTGGCTATGGGGTGCAATGGGCCTGGTGCTGGCGGTCCCGATCACCGCCGCCATGAAAATTGTTTTCGATCATATTGAATCGTTGAAGCCGTACGGGGCCTGGATGGGGGAGTAGCAGTCAGCAGTCGTCAGTCTTCAGGCGTCGGTCGTCAGCTAGAGCAACTTCTTTTGCCAACCGTTGGGTTTGTTGGTCTGTCACAGACAAGATACACAACAACTTGTTACAACTTTCGGTCACTAGGGGGTGACCATGAGCGGTTCTTATCGAGACATCAAGGTTTGGCAACGAGCCATTGAGTTGGTGGTTGGACATCTACTCCTGTACTCGTAGCTTTCCGAAAGAGGAAATGTACGGACTCGTCGGTCAGCTAAGACGAGCTGCCGTTTCAATTCCCAGCAGCATCGCTGAAGGCAAAGGCCGCCGCACGGACAAGGAATTCCTACTGTTTCTGCACCATGCCCGGGGATCCTCTTTGAGGTGGAGACCAACTCATTATCGCGGGACTGCTCGGCTACATCCAGGGGACTGAAGTCCTCCGGTTAGAAAAGTCCGCGGGTGAAGTGGCCCGGATGCTGAGCGGCCTCATCAAGGCAATAGGCTCTGGGGAGAGTAAACAAGCCGCATGAAAACAGGATTTTGGATTGACTGACGACCGACGACTGCGTCTACGCTACAAAATCCGAGGCTTCCGGGAAGCGTAGTTTGCTTTTGGCGAGGGCTTTGGAGAGCATTTCTTCGATAAGGACTTCGTCGCAGTTCTTGGCCATGGCGAGCTCGCTGACCAGGAGGTAGCGAGCGCGTTCCAGCATTTTCTTTTCGCGGAAGGATAGGGGCTTGGATTGGTTCAGCAGGAGCAGGCCCTTCAGGACGGCAGACACTTCCAGTAGGGATCCGGTGCGCATCCGCTCAGAGTTTTCCTTGAAACGGTATTTCCAGTCGGCGTTGTTGTCACACTCGCCATCTGTCAGAAAATCAACGATTTTCTGGATTTCGCCGTTCTTGACGACCCGCCTGAGGCCCACTGTGTTCACGTTATGGAACGGAACCATGACCTTGAGGCTGTTGGCTTTGATTTTCAGCAGGTAGAATTTTTCCACAGTTTCGCCGATGGTCCGGCTGCTGATCTGTTCGATAACTCCAACGCCATGATTGGGATAGACGACTTTGTCGCCTATGTGGAAATCGCCGCTGATCATGAGGGAACACCCACGAGGGCAGGGCAAATGAAGAACTGCACATCTCTAGTCTATCCGAAGCGAGGTCGAAAGGCAATTCATACGCCTGCGTCGGACCCCGGACTTCGGACCTCAGCCCCTCGAAGGGATTTTCCAGTGTTGACCTATGGAGCGGGCGCCCAGAATTTTGATGTCTGATTGGCTCGGAATTGGAAGGCCCGCTGTCCGACGTCTGACGTCCGAGGTCTGAAGTCCGAGGTCCGACGCCCGCCGTCCGGGGTTTATAATCCTCAGGCACATGACTGAGCAGATCAAACGGAAACTGCAGGAAGAAATGAACGTGCTCGAACACGAGCTGGTCCATGAGCTTCCCAAGGAAATCAAGAAAGCTGCCGCCCTGGGAGATCTCAGCGAGAACGCCGAGTATCACATGGCGAAACAGCGCCAGGAGTTCGTTAAGGCGCGGCTCCGGCAGCTGGGTGCGCGCATGGCCGAGCTCGCCCTTATCAACATGGAGAATATCCCCAAGGATAAGGTCGGGCTGGGCTCGACCGTTCGGGTTTACGACAATTCCAAGAATGCGGAAGTCGAGTACAAGCTGGTGACCAGCGAAGAGTCGGATGTGACCGCGGGCAAGATTTCAACCAGCTCGCCGATTGGCCGCGCCCTGCTCAACAAGAGAGTAGGCGACTCGGCCATCGTGGTCACGCCGAATGGCCACCGCGAAATGGAGATTCTGAACCTGACCACCATCCACGACCAGACGGAAGCCAAGTGACGAGGCGTCAGATGAGCACGACCTGGACTAGCGCCTTTGGCCGGGGTTGCGGCGTGCTGCTCGACGCCATTGTCCGGTGGCTTGCCTTGGCACAGATCAATCCCAACGTTCTTACCTTCCTCGGGCTGGTGGTCAATACCATCGCAGCCTTTCTGTTCGGGTACGCCAATGGCGACAACCAGGCTCGCATGTTCCGCTACGCTGGTCTGGTCATCATAGCCTCCGGTTTCTTCGATCTGGTGGACGGGCGTGTGGCCCGGGCCAGCAACCAGGTCACTCGTTTCGGCGGTTTCTTCGATTCGGTGATTGACCGCTATAGCGATGCCTCGCAATTCTTTGGGCTGCTGGTGTTTTTCGCTCGTGGCGACCGCTTTTTCTACGTGGTCCTGACAGCGTTCGTAATGGTCAGCTCCATCATGGTTAGCTACACGCGAGCCCGCGCCGAGTCGCTTATCGGCTCCTGCCGCGTGGGATTTATGGAGCGTCCCGAAAGGCTCGTACTGGTCATCATTGGAGCCCTGTTCAACCGCATGGCGCCCGTGTTGTGGCTGATCGCGGTTCTGTCCACGATAACCGTCATCCACCGCATCCGCTATACATGGACTCGGACGGAAGGTGTGGATGCGGTGCCGCACAACGCGGGGCAGGCTGCTTAGTCATTTCCCAAATTGGGTTCAAGATCCTGAATATTTTTCATCCCCACCAATTCGTGAGCCCCGGGCCAATACAATCGGCCGTACAGGCAGCGTTTGGAGGTGTTGCCAGTGGGTACTGGACGATGTCTGTCAAACATTCGAGTGGCTAGCCAGCCATTAGGGTTCAACTCCCTTGCCCTCCGTGGGGCTACTCGACCGCTGGATTTCCGCTTGACAACAGAGATCACAGAGCTATGCTTAAAGATGTTTGACAGACATTGTCCGTATCGGTTCCAGCCCCGGATGGCTACCGGGGCTTTTGTTTTTCGCTGGAACTTTCGTAAAGCCGCTGCTAATGCTTGATTGAGAACTTCTGCCCTTCACAGTCTTCCGATCGTAGCTTGGCCGAGCGGCTATCCTGATATCCTAGTTCGGTAATTCCTCAGAGGACCCCTCTTGCACGACCCTGTTCTGGTAGTTCATGGCGGCGCCTGGGCGATTCCCGACGACATGGTCGAAGCCCATCTCAACGGCGTTCGCAATGCCATGGCTGCGGGTTGGAGTGTGCTCGCACATGGCGGGACGGCGCTCGACGCCGTCGAAGAAGCTGTCGTCATCATGGAAGATGACGAGACCTTCGACGCCGGCCGCGGCAGCTTTCTAAATCGCGACGGGAGAGTGCAACTCGATGCCTTCATCATGGACGGCGCAACGCTGCGCGGCGGCGGTGTTGGCTGCGTGGAGCGCATCGCCAATCCTATCCGCGCGGCTCGCAAGATTCTAAGCGACAGCCCGCATGTGTACTTTGTTGCCGAAGGAGCCGAGCGGTTTGCGGCGGAGCATGGCACCCCGCTTTGCCGCAACGAAGATCTGATCATTCCGCGCGAGGTCGAGCGTCTACGGGAATTTCAGGCGCGGGCTGCGGACGCGAAAGCTGATCTGTTCGCGCCCACGATCTCGCACGATACTGTCGGAGCGGTGGCGCTTGACGGCGATGGCAACATTGCGGCGGCAACTTCGACCGGGGGCACACTCAACAAGGCTCCGGGGCGTCTGGGCGACTCGTCGTTGATCGGATGTGGCTGCTATGCGGACAATCAGACCGCCGCGGCTTCGACCACCGGGTGGGGCGAGCCGATCATGAAACTGGTATTGGCCAAGTGGGCCGCAGACCGGGTGGCGACCGGCAGTTTACCGGAGTGGGTAGCAGCCGAGGCCATCAACTATTTGAAAGATCGGGTCAACGGGCATGGTGGAATGATCCTGCTGGATGCTCGGGGGCGCTTTGGCATCGCCCACAATACGCCGCGCATGGCTTGGGCGCTTAAGACCTCACAGCATGAGAGTTACGGGATTGAGCGGAAGAAATAAACCCAGTTCTCAGTGCTCAGCCAGTGGTTCTCGGTGCTAACTAAGCCAATTCCTCTCAGTGATTTAGCTTGATTTAACCGGCCTACCTGAGGTAAAACCCGTGCGGCGTTTGCGTGTCCTAAACGTGCTCGTTCAATTCCTGCCTACGAAGGGTTATCCATGCCAGCAGCAGGACCTAAGGTCCTTCGGTCCACGGAGATAATTTTTATGGTGGTGCGAAAGCTCGTCTCATTTGCGTGTGTGGTCGTTATGCTCGCTGCCCTGGGTCTTGCTCAGGGAGCTTCAACCGGCGATTTGCATATCACCGTTAGGGATTCCAAAGGTGGAGTGGTGACCAACGCCAGCGTTACGGCGCGAGACGAGACCAAGGGACTGGAGCGCGCCACCAGCGAGAATGCCGAGGGCCAGTACCACATCCTGCTTTTGCCTCCGGGACAGTACACAGTCAGCGTGCGGGCGCCGGGATTTGCCACGGCGGAAGTGAAGAACGTGGCAATCACGGTCGGACAGCAGGCGGAAATTCCGATTACCTTGTCGGTGGCGGGAACCCAGGAAGTGGTGGATGTGACTTCAGCCGCGGAATTGGTGGAGACACAGCGTACCTCTTCCACCGATACCATCGACCAGCGGCGTATCGACAACCTTCCTATTAACGGGCGGAATTACATTAATTTCGCGCTGACCGATTCGCGACTGGCGCGTGATACCGCGCCCAGCATTGGAGCTGCACCGACCTCGGGGCTGAATATGAGCGGGCAGCGGGCGCGGGCCAACCTGGTCAACGTGGATGGCGCCGACGCGGTGGACAATTCCACCAACGGCATTCGCTCCACGGTTTCACAGGAGGGGGTCCAGGAATTTCAGATCATCACCAACGGATATGCGGCCGAGTACGGACGCGCCTCCGGCGGAGTCGTAAACATCATCACGCGCTCCGGGGCGAATGACTTGCACGGTTCGCTCTTTGGTTATTTGCGCAACCGCAATTTCCAGGCGGTCAATCCTTTCAGCACAGTTTCCGATCCGGCATATACGCGGGTGCAGGCGGGAGCGGCGATCGGCGGAGCGATCAAGAAGGACAAAACGTTCTACTACTTCTCCTATGAAGGCACCTGGCGGCAGGAGACTGGATTTTCCTCGATTGGCGCCAATAATTTCGGATTGGTTCCGTTCGATACCGCCCAGGTACTGCTACCGTTCGGGACGGTGCAGCTCACGCCGCAGCAAGCCGCATTTCTGACCAACCCGGCCGTGCAGCAGCAGGAGGCACTTAATCCGGCCTTTGCCGTCGAGGTGGGGCAGTACACGGCGCTGGCGGCGTCTTCCTCCGGGATGGCACTGAAAGGGGCGTGGCCGGCGACCTTGGGAGGCTTCAGTGGTTTCCCCACCTCGTGTCCGCCACCGACGCCGAATTGCTTTGTGCCGGCTTCGTATGTGCCATTGAATAGCCTGGTCGGCAACTTCCCGGTCTCGGAGCACACCGATCTCTACTCGCTCCGCCTCGACCACAACCTGAGCAACAACAACCGGGTGACGCTGCGAGCGGGAGTCAGTCCGAGCGACCAGACCGGCATTCAGGTGCAGGCGCAAGGTCCGCAGAACTTCGGACAAAATTCATTTTCGCGGACTTCGGTGCAGAATTATCACGACTGGAACATTGCCGGCCAAGATACGTGGACCATCGGCACGAACAAGATCAACGAGCTGCGCTTCCAATACGCTCGCCGGGGCTTGCTCTACGACTTCTCGCGCGCCGCGGGCGGCAGTAACGTGGCGGTGAACATTCCCGGCTTCGCGTTTTTCGGCCGCGAACCTTTTTCCTTTGTCCAACGCACTGAGCAACGCTACCAGTTCACCGACAACTTCACCTGGGTGAAGGGTTCGCACACCATCAAGTTTGGCGTAGACGGTAACTTCATCCCGGTCGTGGCGAATTTCACGGTGAACTTTGGCGGGATTTACAACTTCGGGCAGCAGAGTCTGGGATTCGACAATCCGACTGTTGCGCCTCCGGCGGGCAATCCATTTCCGGCGTTCAGTCCGGTACAGGCTTACGGCGCGGGAATTCCTTCCAACTTTATACAGGGCGTGGGCAATCCGCATGATTCTTTCAGCAATACCAGTGCGGCTGGCTTTCTGCAGGACAGTTGGCGGATCACGTCGGGCCTGACGATGAACTATGGAGTGCGGTACGACGTGGAATTCACGCCTCGGTTCCGCGCCATCAATGCACTTTCACAGGCGGCGGAGAATTCACTCGGCATTACCCAGGGAATCCCACGCGATTTCAATAACTTTGCGCCTAGAATCGGATTGGCGTGGGACCCGAAGAAAGATGGCAAGACCGTGGTCCGCGCCTCGTACGGAATGTTTTACGACCATCCCCTGCTCGGCCTGGCGTTCGATTCCGACGTGGCCGACGGATCGCAGGCGCCGCAACTGGTGTTGACGCCGGGAGCACCGGGCGGATGTACCCCAACCCTTTCGAACCTGAATGCCACCAACGCTTTTCAGGGATTGCTGGGCTGCCTGCCCGGGGCCTTCGATTACCTGGCTAACGAGCAGCGTTTCAATCCCGCGCCCAACGCTCCTTCCATTTTTGTGGGCCAGGCGTTTCTGAATCCGGCTGCTCCGGTGCCGCTGTCATTCCTGCCCTTCAGCTTCCCCACGGCGAAGAACTTTCAATACGCCGTGTCGCACCAGGCCAATCTGACTTTCGAGCGTGATCTCGGCCACGACATCTCGTTCAGCCTGGCTTATAACTTCAACGGCGGACGACATCTGAACCGCCCCATCAACGCGAATGCGGTGAAGACAGGACCGCTGCTGGCGAACTGGCAAGTGGCGCTTGGCGATCCGACTTCCGGTGCGGCGACACTGGGTCCGGAAGGAGTGGGAGCGGCGGGAACGCCTTGCGGAGTCAATGGTAGCGGCCAACCATGGGTGGCGGCGGCGTTGACGAATTTTTTCCGTCCTTCCGGGTTGAATCCCGCGCTGGCGCAGGCTTTGCTGCTTTCACCGGCGGCGGCCTGCGTGGGACTGGCGCAGCAGATCATCCAGGCGGACGGTCTTAGCGCGGCCTGCGATCCCACAACGCTGACTGGTTGCGTACCCTTCAGCGATACGCCGGCCAATTTTTCCAGCGGGAGTTCGGTCTACCACGGCCTCACTGCCAATCTGCGTAAACGCTTCGGACAGCACTACGAATTTCTTGGGTCCTATACCTGGTCGCATTCCATTGACGACTCTACCGATCTGCAATCGCCGCTGGAACCGCAGGATAATTACAACCTGGCGGCTGAGCGCTCCAACTCGGCTTTCGACCAGCGGCATCGTTTTGTGTTGAGCGGCGTGTACCAGACCGGCACGCTCAGCGGCAGCGGCTTCGTGAGCAAGTTTTTCTCCGGATGGACGCTTGCTCCCATTCTCGAAGTGGCGTCAGGACGCCCGTTCAACATAATCTCGGGCGACGATCGCAACCTCGATTTCAGCACGCCGACCGACCGGCCAAATACGGCCGTAGCCGGCGCAACCGATGGCTGTGGCGATACCGCGGCGCCTTCGAAGTTCTCGCCCACCGGGTTTTTGATGCCGGCTTGTTTCCTGAATGGCACGCTGAGCGGCAACCTGGGACGCAACGCTGGCACCCGGCCTTACAATTTGTTCACCGACATTCGTATTTCCAAGCGGATTCCTTTCGGTGATCGCGTGGCACTGGAAGGCATTGTGGACGCCTTCAACTTCATCAACCGTTTCAATGTGTCGGATGTGAATCCGCTGTGGGACAGCAGGCAAACGGCGACGGCGGCATTCGATCCCCGGCAGCTGCAGTTTGCGCTTAAGCTGACCTGGTAAAGCGGACTTCGGACTTCGGACATCGGACCTCAAACCTCTTCTGGCGTCCGAGGTCCGAGGTCTGACCTCCGAGGTCTGTTATCCTTCTTTTCTATTCTTGGCGCTTGCCGGAGATTCCTTCCCATGTCTGAAACCCATGTACCCACGGCACGGACTCGTGTTGTCCGCGAGGCCCATCGCGGGGTGTACGAGCGCGCGGCGGCTTATGAAATTCTCGATGAAGGCTTTATCTGCCACGTCGGATTCATGGTGGATGGGCAGCCGTTTGTAATTCCGACCGGCTACGGACGGTCGGGCGACAATCTTTACATCCACGGCTCGGCGGCCAGTCGGATGTTGCGCACTCTCAATAAAAGCGTTTCCGTGTGCGTTACGGTGACGCTGCTGGATGGGCTGGTGCTGGCCCGATCGATTTTTAATCACTCGATGAATTACCGTTCGGTGGTGGTGCTGGGTACGGCTGTGGCGGTGCTCGATGCGAAAGAAAAACTGGAAGCCTTGAGACTACTCTCGGAGCATATTTTGCCCGGGCGCTGGGCGGAGTCGCGTCAGCCCAATGAGCGAGAGCTTAAGCAGACGCTGGTGATGCGCCTGCCGATCGAGGAATTCTCCGCGAAAGTAAGGCAAGGCCCGCCGATGGACGATGAAGAAGACTACGCATTTCCAACCTGGGCTGGGGTGATTCCACTGGAAACGGTCGCGGGAGTGCCGATCAACGATCCGCGGCTGGATGCGAAGACGCCGGTGCCGGTTTACGCGCGCGAGTATTCGCGGAAGAAATAACGTCGTGGGCGTTTGGTAGTTCGTCCTTGGTCCTTGGCCTTTGGTCGCTGGTCGTTGGCCAAACCAAAAAACGCCACGGATTTTGTACGGATAGAGCATCCAGAAAAAACGAACTGTGATCCGTGCAAATCGGCGAAATCCATGGCTGCTTTTGTTTGGCTAACGACCAAAGGCCAACGGCCAAGGACGTTTTTTGCGTTCAGCCGGTCGGGAAGCCCGGAAAGAATGCGAAGTCTGTGACTGGACGGGCGGGACGCCCGTCTTCCACTACTCTAATTGTAATTAGTTCGTGGGGCGGGTTTCGTATTCCTGCGCCATCAGTTTGGATTCGCTTTGTTCGCACTGGCGAATTTCGAGAATGCGCGATGTGACGATGGGAGTGCGATAACTGGGGTGGCGGAATTCGAGGTGCATGCCGCGGCCGACAAAGCCTATCTTCAGCATGGAACCGCCCCAGGAGGAACCTTCAATTCTCACCAGGACGGGCTCGGGGCAAAATGCAGGATGACCCCAAATCCAGGCCTCGCCGCGACCTCTGTGCACAACACTGTACCAGCGATGCTGGGTTTGGATTTGCAGCATGGCCCGGGCAGGGAGGTCTTCGAGAAACGCGCCGCCTTCGATCTCCGACTCGACGATGTTGCGATTCACTTCATCGTCGAGGTTAGGATGACAACGAAAGAACTGCGGGCAGGTATCCACCGAGTCCCCCTATGCCTTATTAGACGAGTATACCCCCGCTACGTTAATTGAAAACCGTCATCGGTACTAGCCTGTTGGTTCGGGATCAATCCGATTGCGCGGCGCGAGAGGCTGCGAGTATCAGGCGCCCCTGTCCCTAAAGTAACAACCATGGCCCCATTACGGATTGACCCTTCAAATTCAGGAAGAGTACGATTCATACCTCAGGAGTCTGCGCTGCGCCAAAACATCCGTCTGGGAGACAGCGCGGTCGTCGCAATGCAAGTCATAGATAAACATGGGGATTAAGAAGCTCAGGTTTTTGATTGCGCTGGTGACGGCACTGCTTCTGGCGGGGACGGCCTGCCACACCGAGCAACGCCAGGGCAAGCTGCCCGCTCCCCAGGCCAATGCTCCGGCGATGACTGCCGCGGCACCAGCAGTCGCTCCTCCGAAAGAGTCGGATCCAAAACCAGCCACGTCAGAAACGGTCCAAGCCATACCTGAGCCCAAGCCGGATCCGGCCGCCGATCTTATCGCGAACGCCGACAAGGAATATCAGGCGGGTCAGGACAAGTTCAAAGCGGGAGACCTGGAAGCGGCCAAGCGGAATTTTGATCACGCGGTTGACATGCTGCTGCAAAGT
The DNA here is from genome assembly GCA_963813645.1 of Terriglobia bacterium. Classification (GTDB taxonomy): domain Bacteria; phylum Acidobacteriota; class Terriglobia; order Terriglobales; family Acidobacteriaceae; genus JAIQFF01. The sequence continues at coordinate 100,851 of CAWEZS010000027.1, read as the reverse complement.
CCCGTCGAGATTCGCTCGGATGAGCGGGTGCAGCATGAACTGGAGCGAGTTCTCGAAGGGGTAAACCGCCCCGAAATGGCGGTCCTGCAATCCGACAATCCGGCGGCGCAACAGAAAGCGGAGCCGGCTCCGATTGATGAAGTCAACGACGTCACGCCTCCGGTCGACCCTAACGTGAAAGCGCGAGCTGAAGCCGAGATCAAGGCTACTCATTCGGATCTGCCGCTTATGCTGACCGACCAAGTAGCAGGATTCATCAACTATTTTTCTACTCCGAAGGGACACGGGATTCTGCAACACGCTCTGGAGCGCGGCGGCCGTTATCGCGAAATGATTGAGAGCACGCTGAGAGAAGAAGGCGTTCCTCAGGAGCTGATCTACCTGGCGCAGGCGGAGTCGGGCTTCCATCCTCTGGCGCTATCGCGTGTCGGGGCACGGGGCATGTGGCAGTTCATGGCCAGCCGGGCGCGGGGCTACGGTTTGCAGCACAACTTGTGGATTGACGAGCGCCAGGATCCGGAGAAGTCGACGCGCGCCGCTGCGCATCATCTGAAGGATCTGTACAACCAGTTCGGCGACTGGTATCTGGCGATGGCGGCCTACAATTCCGGGCCGGGCACGGTGCAGAGCGCGGTCAAGCGCACCGGGTACGCCGATTTCTGGGAGCTCTACCAGCGCAATGTGTTGCCGAAGGAAACGCGCAACTACGTTCCGATCATTCTGGCCGTAACTATCATGGCCAAGAATCCGGCGCAGTATGGGCTGGACGACATTTCCCCGGAGCAGCCGGTTCCATACGATGCGGTGAAGATCAACTACTCGGTTGACCTTCGTCTGGTGGCCCAGTGCATAGACGCTTCGCCGGCCACGCTGCAGGATCTGAATCCGAGCCTGCTGCGTTTGTACACCCCCAAGGACCTGAGCTTTGAGCTTCGTCTGCCGGTGCGCACCCGCGACCGCTACCTGGCGGCGATCGAACCTGTACCGATTCCGATGCGAGTGTGGTGGAGATATCATGAGGTGGCGGAAGGCGACACGCTTGCCTCGATTGCCCGCACGTATCGCACCAGCCCGGCAGCGATTGAAAAAGAAAACCATCTTGCGGCCGGCGATGAACTGAAACCGGACAGCAAGCTCATTATTCCGATCCCGCCGGGCAAGCATGCGGCCACCGAAGACGGCGCCACTTACGCCCGTCACACGACCCGCTACAAGGTCCGCCGTGGCGACACGGTGCAGAGTGTAGCTGACAATTTCAGTCTTCCGCCGACTATGATCCGCCGCTGGAATCATCTACGGGGAGACAGCTTGCGCGGCCGCCGGATCGTATACGTGCACCTGCCGGTGACCCCTAGCGTCTTGTCGAGCGCGCCGGCGACCCCTAAGTCTAAATCTTATAAAGACTTACACCCGGTTGCTCCGAGGACAGTACAGCGTCACAAAGTGCAACCCGGAGAAACGCTAATCTCGATTGCCAGCACGCACCACACTACGGTCGAAGCCTTGAAGCGCGACAATGGCAACCTGGCGATGCTGCGGCCGGGGATGGTGCTGGTTATAAAAGGCACCCGATAAGAACTGCTTCTGGCTTCCAGCCGCCGGCTTCCGGCTCATCCAATGCACACCGAAAATTCTGTGATGAAATACTCTCGACCTCTGCTATTCCACTTTGCCCACTCGGTGTAATATGCATCCTGCGACAGCTGGTTCTCGATACGGACTTGCGAAAACGCTGTGCTATAATCGCGCCCCGTTCGACCGGCACCGTAGGCTTTCAGTTGTCTTTTTATTTTCCTTAGTACCCGCAGCGCTTGCGCCACGGCCGCGTCCGGCGCGGCCCAAATCCCAGGAGGAAAGATGACCTTTAACGAGACCCTCTACGCACGTGACGACGAGATGGATGAATTTGGCGACAGCGGCGCCTATGGCGATTCGCTGGAAGAAGATTACGAGGAAGAGGAAGAGGAGGAGGAAGCCGAAGTTGCAGGCGTAATTGAGCCGCAACCCGAGCCAGTTGCGCCAACCCCAGCCTCGCCCAAACCCTCCGGTGGAGGAGGATCGCCCAAGCCTCCGCGTAAACCAGCGGCAAAAAAGCCAGCCAAGAAGAAGCCGGTTAAAAAAGTCGCCAAGAAGAAGCCGGCGAAGAAGAAGCCTGCGCGCAAGGCTGCGAAGAAGAAGGTCGCGAAAAAAAAGCCGGCACGCAAAGCGGCCAAGTCAGCCCGGCGCAAAGGCAAACGCCGGTAAGCCGCCACTACCGCGTAGGACAGCCGCCTTCGGCTGTCCCACGGAGCGCAGCACCGCCGTTCGGCTCGCGGCAAAAACCCAGTCGAGCTTCGCTTGAGGACAGCTGAGGGCAGCTGTCCCCACGTGGTCGTGGGTAGAAGGCGACAACCGTCTTAGCTTCCTGCAAGTTCCCGGGAACGGACGCTATGCCGCCTTGGGCAGGGTTGTCGTGTCGGTCAGCTTGCGTATCCCTACCGACATCATCACTCGTGCCACTCCGCTCATAATCATGCTCACGCCGACCAGCGTGCCAATCGCCCAGGCTGAACTGGACGGCCAGTGGAAGCCGATGAACAGGGCCAGCAGCAAGGTCACCAGTCCATCGAAGAGCACCCATCCGGCGCCGCGGGCGGGCCGCAGATTGAAATAAAGCACCACATCCAGCACGCCTTCGATGAGAAACAGCGACGCCAGCACCAGCGTCAGTGATGCCACTCCCAGGAGCGGATGCAGGAGCAGATATCCGCCGAAAGCGATATAGGCCAAGCCCACCAGGAGCTTCCAGATGAGGCTACCCGCGCCGTGGGCGTGAAACGCCACCACCAGGTGGACGACGCCAGCGAGAATAATGAGCCAGGCAATCAGCGCGTTGACCGCCACGGCTGCCAGCAGGGGCGAGCCAATGGCTACGACCCCAAACAGGATAAGCAGAACTCCCCAGACAATTGACCATCCGGAAGCCTGCCTTAACAACGACTGCGTAGATGGTGCGACCATTTTGTGCCTCCTCGGTCCGGTTTCAGGACGGCACATTCTGCTCCCTGGGCACGGTTTTGGCAAGCCGGTCGCGAAGGAGGCTTTGGTCGGAATTCCGGCGGCGACCCCGGGATTCCGGGCAGCCACAAGGCGGATTTATTCGCTCGAGCCGGAGTGCAACTTCTTGCACGTGGATGGTCTACTTCTTGCCTGAGACTGCCTGCAGGCACCTGCCGTAGAGTTCAAGCAGATGTCCGGCGTACTCTTCCGGTTTGGCCGCCGCGCCGCTTCCCTGGAAGCCGACTCCGGACGAGGTTGTCCGGCCGTAACCAGTGGTCATGGCGACAAACTTCATGAGATCGAGCGCAATGTCTTCGCTGCGGCGCGATCCAGATCCCCCGCCTGGTACTTCCTCCATGAAAAGCCTCCCGTTCGACTGAAAATGGTTTCTAGTCCGTTGGAGAAAAGAAAATCCGTTAAGAAATCGATGATAACAGAAGCTTTTGCTGGCAGATGGCGGGCACTCAAGGTTTTGGACAGTGGGCCGATAAAACAAGTAAGAGCAAGTTTGTCCTGGCCGATCCTCCGCAGGGAGGAAATGAGGGAGTGGATCTCCAATCCACTCCCTTCTCCGGTTTTACCCAACCCGTGTGGGCGGACACTCCTGTCCGCCGCTTTTGGAGTTCGTTTTTTTCTGAATGGCTTTTTCTTGAGTTCGGAAAATCTCCGGATCAGTTTACGTCATCGAGCATGGCGTAGGTAAAGCCGCCTGATGGGTTGTTCAAACCCACGAATGTCCGGACCTGGCCGGAGCTGAACGTGAGACTGCCGGTGTCGACGACCGCGAATTTCTGGCCCACTGAGGTCAGTTCGATCTCATAGTTTCCCGCGGTCAAAGACTGGTAGCTGGTGGTCGAGCCAAAGCCCACATTGCTCAGGGTTGGACTGACGGTGGTCAATGCGGTTCCGGGGGTGACGATGTAGAGGTCGGCGGGTCCCAGGTTTGGCGATGCATTGACGATGCGGATCGTGAAATCGCCCGAGGCCGGGGCTGAGTTGTTGTCGGTAAGCACCAGGTTGGCAATGGATGAGGAAAAGTTGTAAGAGATGACCGTGGTGTCGGAACCAGAGCCGAGACTAATGGACTGCTGCAGCAGCGTCGTACTCGATCCGGAAGGCTCAACTCCAATCTGATGGGAGCCGGAACTCTCGGACAGGTATCCCGTGCTAGTGCCGTAAGCAAGGTTGCTCGAAACCGACTTGCTGTCCACCAGCACGTCGAGACTGGATTCGTCCGGAACTGCATTCATCAGTCGGAAGCGAGTCTTGGCTCCCGATCCGCATCCCACCAGAAGAAAGATTGTCCCCAGACCCAGAACGCAGACACACAAAGACAGCAACCCCACGATTCGTCCCACGTTTTTCACCCCTTGGCTTTGAGAGTTCGGATTTACGCGCGAGCAAAAACCGACTGATGCGGAGGGTTGAAGATGGAGTTGCAATGCGGGCGTAAAGAGTACGTCAAGCCAGGTAAAGTCTTGTAAAACAGTCGTCGACCGCCAGTCTTCGGTCGTCAGTATGGATGTGGGCTGGTTGACGGCTGAAGACCGAAGACTGACGACTGCAACTGCTTTACGAAGTTTTACGTGACTTTACCAAGTCTTTACTCTGTTGCGAATGGCGAAGTGTTCTAACTAGCAGATGCATTGTTCCCGGAGGCAAAAGCTTCTGGCAGTACGGAAAAATAGAATTGGAGAGTATCTACATGTGGAATTCAACAGCAGCGAAGCGGTCCCCCTGGTTGACGACCGCGTTTCTGGCGGGTTTGCTCAGCCTTGGTTTGAGTGCGGGTAGCGCCTTTGCCCAAGATACCCAGGATGCACCGCCACCGCCGTCATCGGGTCAGCAACCCGGTCCGGGGATGGGACGGGGCATGGGCCATCGTCAGATGGGAAGTGTGGACGATCAGATCAAGCATTTGAGCAAAAAGCTGAACCTGAGCGATGACCAGCAGGCCAAGCTGAAACCTATTCTGGAAGACCAACGCAAGCAGATGGAAGCGATTCACAGCGATTCGTCACTTTCCCGCGAGGACCGGTTCGGAAAGATGCAGGCCCTGCGGGAGAGTTCCGATGCTCAAATCAAGAGCGTGCTGAACGAGGAGCAGCAGAAGAATTTTGACAAAATGCGTGCTGAACAACAGGAACGGATGAAGCAATGGCGACGGGGAGGCGATAACGCTCCTCCTCCGCCGGCCGGCGGCGCTCCGGACAATCCGCAGCAGTAGGGCGGCCTCCGAATCAAGTTTTCTCCCAGCCTCTGGGCCCGGCAACTCTTTTGCGTCGCCCGCAAGAATTGACGGGGTCAGGGGCTCCCTTTTTTGCGCGGCTCTGGCGCGTGTTGTTATCTGATCGAGCCTGCCGCAGTCGCCTTCGCGAAGGCGCTACGCGGATTTAGCTGCACAGCATGGCGCAACGCGTTTTCGGAATGGGGGCCGTCTCCATTCTTGCGATAGGCGATAGCAAGCCAAACGAAGTTCTCGTCGGAGGTGGGGTCGAGCTGGGTAGCCTTGAGGAAATTCTCGATGGCCTTGCCGATGTCGCCGCCGAACATCTTTGGCGCATAAAGGTATTGGCGTCCCAAGCTCGCATATACAAGAGCGTCGTTGGGCGCAAGGTCCAATGCTTTCTTGTTTTCCGCAACTATCCTGGGGCCGAAGCGGGGATCAGTAAGAAATCCTCCCAGACTGATCTTGCGGCCGTAGAGGTCGGCGAGCAAACTGTGGGCATGGGCTGATTTGTCATCCAATTCAAGGCAGTGCTGCACGGCGGCGATGGCGTCCTCGAGCGCCTGTTCAGCCCGCTTGCTCTGGTGAAGGGCCGCATAGGACTCGGTGAGATAGGAGTTTGCTCGCGCCAATTGATAGAAGTAAGCGGGGTTTTGCTGGTCTGCGCCAAGTGGGAAAAGTGGGTCTTGGCGTCGGTCAGTTTCCTCTAACGTCGTTCGACCCTCTTCGAGGAGACGCAAGCTGTCCGCCAAGGCGGAATCCGGTGCTTGGGCCAGACCCAGCCAGGAAAAGACGAGAAGAAGAATCACTAGGAGCCGCATTTCGCTTTGGATTGTAGCGCCGGGGAAGCCAGGCGCATCGAGTGGTCTCCCGCTGGTTCCAATGGCAATTGCGCCGACCTCACTTTGCCTGCGGCATTTCGCACATCAGGGACAGTAGATTGTTTTCGGTGTCGTGGAAGTGGGTCATCCACAGATCGTGGGTGGGCATTCTTGCGGTCAGATGAGGGGTGTCTTCGAAGCGCGTGCCACGGCTAACCATCTGCCGGTACGCACTCTCGATGTCGGGTACAGTAAAGTACAGAATTGAGCTGGGGTGATCGAATTCCGGTTTCTCGGGACAGCTCAGCATGAGCCGAACGCCGCCACAGTCGAAGAAAGTCAACGTGCCGGTTGTGAACAACAGCGGCAGTCCGAGAGCGTCCCGGTAAAATGCGGTGGCGCGGTCCAGGTCGTGCACGTTGATGGCGATCTGGCCGAGTCGCGAAATTCCGATGGGCAGGGTTGCGGCAGTCATGGCGGTCAGCCTCCTTGGCGAATTGTTAGTATAGCTAACTATATTTCATGACCGGACGCAAGCCAAAAAAAAAGCTTCTGCCGGAGACGACGTCCGCCCTTGCCGACCGGCTGCATTCTGCTGCCATCCATCTTTTACGCCGGGTGCGCAAACAAGATGCCGCCACCGGGGAAGGCCCGGCCCGGCTGTCGGCACTGTCGGTGCTGGTTTTCGGGGGGCCGATGACGCTTGGGCAACTGGCGGCGGCCGAGCAGGTAAAACCTCCGACTATGAGCCGCATCGTCACCGGGCTGGAGCAAAGCCGGTTGGCGGAGCGCCTGACGGATTCGAAAGATGCCCGGCGGATACGGATTCGTGCTACCCCAAGCGGCGAGCGCCTGCTCCATCAGGGCCGGCGGCGCAGAATCGAATATCTGGCGAGCCACCTCGACGGGCTGAGCCGGCAAGACCTAGCCATTCTCGATGAAGCGATCAGATTGTTAGAGGGAGTTCTGCAGGACTGGCCGTCGGAGAAGTGACGGCCGATTTCAATAAGTCTAAGTCTCAATACCCACGTAGCAGATACGTCCAATCAGGTAGTCGTGGACTTTCTTACCCGGCTCCATGGCCATCACTTCGACCGGATAGGCGTGGTTGTGGGGCCGCAGAACCAGGTGATTCCCGGCGACCTCGACATACTTCACGGTGCAGTCTCCGTTGCGGGCGATCGCGTACATATTGGATTCGCCCTTGCGATACGGCTTGAGAGAATTGTAGTGCCGGTCAATCAGGACGGTGGCGCCGGGCAGAAGGCGAGGGTACATGCTCATGCCTTCGCGTCCGTCGGCACGGATGATCACGAAACGCTCCCAGGTCTCGCGGTCGCCCTCCATTTCGGGGCGCAGCTTGCGGAGGAAGCTTCGCTTCATCTTCAAAATGTCCTTTACCTTCATGCTCATGATCAGGGGCTGGCGGGCGGCGACGGCTCCGTCCACCAAAAAAACATTGTCGAACTCATCTTCACTGGGGGGAGCGATGCTGGCGCGCTTGTTGATTTCGCTGGGATCGAGCAGATCCAAGATCGACAGGCGCTGCACGTTCAATACCTTGTCCATGCCCTCGACGCTCAGGCCCCGTTTCCGGTTAAGGAAGTTGGAAATATGCGCCTGCTTGAAACCGGTTTCCCGGGCCAGGCGCAGGCCGGTCAATTCGCCTTCTTCGATGCGCTCCCAGAGGGCTTTGCGGAGATTTTCCTGCAGTGCCCGGAACTTCATGCCCGAAGTATAGCATTGCGAGTATAGCGTATGGCTATTCAAATAGTAGCTAGAACATCTGAAAGGAAATATTTCTTGACTTTGTGAAATCGAGAGCTATACGATGAGCGCCTTATATAGCCTTTTTTCCTTTGCGGGGGAATTTCATTTACCAGGCCACACGTCAATGTTAAGCAACTCACAATCCGAGAGCGAGGAAAACAATTTCGTGGAATTCCGCCGCAAAGTGCGGGCCGCGGAAATGCTCTCCTCGGCCATGGAGCGGCTATTGCGGGAGCTCCAATTTACGGGCCGGCTCAGCGTCGTGGTGCAGAATGGCCGCGTACTGAAGTCCGGCTATGAGGAGGGCTATTTCCGCCGGCCGACAGTTTTCTAGGTCAGGTTTATGCGGATAGTTCCCCGTCCGAACATTACCAGGCACTCATAAGTAAATAGTCCCAACAGGTCATCGTAAGAGAAACGAGCCCTGTGACCGAGAAATCGGCACAGGGCGTTTTTATTTGCTCTCACGATCAGCTATCAGCTTTCAGCTCTCAGCCCTCAGCACGAACATTCGTGGAGCAGGCGGAGGAAAGGGCTTTAGTGGCTGATGGCTGACAGCTGAGAGCTGAAAGCTGAAGAGGCAATTATGAATATCGAAGATCCGGAAGCGATCCGGTTGGAACTGAAGTATTGCGAGCGCTGCGGGGCACTGTGGTTGCGGTTGCGGGGGGCGCAGCAGATCTATTGCGCGCCCGTGCGACCTGGAGGTGCTGGACTTGCCCACCCCGCGCAGAGTGACCAGCCGGCCGCGCCTGCCAGGAAACCACAAGATTGAGGCAAAGTCGCAGCCCAGCGATCTGGCGGGCGTTGTCGGGAAAGGAGGAGCGCCGTGACCGCCATTGCTGGTGTTCCAAGAAACACGATCCCGAGGAAGGCAGAGCGGGATGGCGAGAATGTCGGCCGTGATCCCGACTTGTGGTTGTACCGGGAGCGGACACTCGGGATGCTGAGACGGTATCAGCGCCTGTCGGTAGAAAGTGGGGCGACTGCCGTCGCTATTGGGGAGGGAGTTTTTCCGGACCCGGGTGACTTCTTATCACGCCGGGACTTTTGAGGACGCAGTGATTTTCGTACACGATGTGGCGAACGGCCTGGCGCAGCTGGGCGGATTCGAGGGTAGGCTGATCGCGAAGATTGCGCTACAGAACTACACGCAGAACGAAACGGCCGGGCTGCTGGGTTGCTGGCGGCGCACGGTGGGGCGGCGCTTCCCGGAAGCGCTCGACCGGCTGACAGAAATCTTTCTGGAAGGAGGCTTGTTGATTCGCCTTCCGGAAAACGATGTTGCCCGGGCGAACAACTGTCAAGAGGGAAGAAGCGTGGAAATTCCTGCAAGTACTTCTGCCCAGAGGAAATAAATTTTGCGAAGGCATGTCCCATTTCTCCTGTTGGACTTGATATTCTGGATTTAGAGATTGAGAAGGACGAATCAGCGGCGCCCTGCAGAGCGCGCCCTTTTCTTTTGGCGACGAAATACGTCGGGATAAGCGCGGGCATGAAGAAAGCGAAAGGGAGAACCGGGCCAGCAGGCGCGCGAAGAGGTTCATCGAAAAAGTCAGCGTCTATAAAGTCAGGCCAGAGGGAATCTTTGGACCTGGAGGAAATCCGAAGGCAGATCGCGGATCTCGTCGGAAGTGGGGCGGTAGGGATGGTCGAAGCCACCATAGAAGACGCGGGGAAAGGCCACTATCTGGGGATGAAATTCCTTTTCGAGATGATCGGCCTCTATCCCGCGAGCTCGACCGACGAGGCGCCGGTACACGATTCGTTAGCCGCGACGCTTTTGCGAAGGCTTGGTCTTGCCGAAGAGTCAATGCTGGAATCAAGAGTTACCAAAGATTCCACGGCGGCCGCGTTGGCACCGGAGGATGTTCTAGAATGAAAGCGGCAGTTGGGCGACACCCGCCGGCCGTTGGTTGCAGACGGCAAACCGATTGTCCGCGACCCTCGACAGTTGTAGCGGGATGCGGACTCGACGGCCGCTGGCGTATCCTCTTAATTTGCACGGGGCCTTCAGAATGGACATGACGTGGGTGACTGGCCGGATTGCGGTTGGTGGCGGAATCTGGACGGCAGACAACATGGCGGCGGTGGCGCGGTCGGGCGTAACCCACATTATCGACATGCAAATCGAATTTGACGACACTGAACTGGCCGGGCCGCACGCCATCGAAGTGCTGTGGAACCCGATTGACGATGATTTTCAGCCCAAAGCTCCCGAGGTATTTCAGCGCGGAGTTGACTTTGCGACCGAAGCGCTCGAACAGGACGGGACAAAGTTGTTCATCCATTGTGCGGCTGGAGTTCACCGGGCGCCGATGATGACTCTGGCCGTTTTGTGCTCGCTGGGTTGGGAGCCCGGGGCGGCGCAGGACTTGATTGAGCAGGAACGTCCGGTGGTGGATTTTGCGGATGTGTACTTGCGCAGCGTGGAGAGATTTCTGGATCAGCAAGTGAAGGCGAAGTAAAAACCGGTTCTCTGTTGCCGGTTCTCGGTTGTCAGTTCGCTTCCTAGTACATCCCAACATTTTCTTGTGAGGTCCTTCCCGTTCGGGTTGAGGGAAAGGTCCGTCTCACGATCGTGAAACTCAGCCAGGGAGGAACCATGTTCGACGAGCACCGCCGCCCATGGGGGCGACTTTTCTACTTGCTGGCGTTTGTGGCGGTGGGGATGTCGTGGGGACAGACGACGCCGGCTACTTCTACCATCAGCGACGTAGTTTACCGGGCTGACGGAACGCTCGCTGGCGGGACACTCCTGATTTCCTGGCCGACATTCAGCACGCCGAGCGGGCAGTCGGTAGCGGCGGGTAGAAAAAGCGTGACGCTGGCGACGGGCGGCGTCTTGTCGGTGGCCCTGGTTCCGAACACGGGGTCTACGCCGGCGGGGACCTTCTATACAGTCGTGTACCAACTGGACGATGGAACAGTAAAGACTGAATTCTGGATTGTCACTCCAACATCTCCGTCCACCATCGCGGCGGTTCGGACTACTCTGGGCTCGGGAAACGGCGGAGGTGTGGTGCTTGGCGGCGGTCCCTTTGTGAGTAAGGCAGGAGACACCATGACCGGCCCGCTGCAACTGCCGGGCGATCCAGTTTCGCCCAACCAGGCGTCGACCAAGCACTACGTGGACGGCGGGCTGGCGGTAAAAGCAGACGTGATCGGCGGAGTTGTTCCCAGTGGTCAACTGGGTAGTGGAGTGGCGAATAGCAGTGTCTGCCTGCATGGCGATTCCAGCTGGGAAGGGTGCGGGACCAGCAGCAATGCGGTCTCGATCCAGAACGTTCCGGTTGACCCGACCGCGCCGGCCGACAACCAGGTCATCACTTATGTGGCGTCCTCGGGACGATACGAGCCGCGAGCCGGGAGCGGAGTGACGGCGGGAATGGCTGCAACCAAGTATTCGCCGGATTTCAACTGGTCGCAGTCGCCCTCGACCAGCCTAGCTACAGCTGGAGCGAAGACGGTGAACCTGGCGGCGTGCGTAGCTGGAGTTCGGGCTACGGAGCCGCAATATTTCGTCTACATCACCGCCACCGGGACCCCTGCAGCAGTGTTGGTTAACGGGGGAACTTGCAATGGCGACGGCCAGCCCGGCCGGGTCAAACAAGTTGAGGACCGCGTCACCCAGTTGGAAAAAAGCGAAATTCGCCGAGGTGTTTATGACCGCATTGTGAACGCGGCGATCACGGCTGCGATCAGCGCGGCGATTGCGATGCATGACCGGTGGTCGTTCAAGTGACGGTGCCGGGATTTTTTACTCGGGTGGGTTCTAATTCTTCAGTTCTCGGTTCTCAGTCTCCAGTTCTTAGTAATTCTCAAACAGAACAATCATAGGGAGGAATATTTATGGATTTCTTGACCAAACTGTTGCAGGGGATCGCGTTTGTGCCTTCGGTGGTGAACGGAATCGAGGGGTTGTTTGCCAGCCGGTCCGGCGTTGAAAAGAAAAATGCGGCCATGTCGTTTGTGTCTGCCGCGCTACAACTCACCGATGCGGTGACTGCGCGACATATTGTTGATCCGGAAAAATTCAAGCAAGGTATGAGCGGTGATCGACGGCACTGTTCTCTGCTTGAATGCTTCCACGTGGGCAAAACCAACTCAGCCGTGAGCTAGCCGATTTCTTCCGTCCAGTTCTCCAGCGTCTTTTTGACCTGGGCCATGAACTGGTCGGCAACCGCGCCGTCGATCAAGCGATGGTCGTAACCCAATGTCAGATGGACGACGGAACGAATCGCGATAGAGTCGTTGCCATCGTCGTCGGTCACGACCATGGGCGACTTGGTAATTCCGCCCACGCCCATGATGGCGGTGTTGGGCTGGTTGATGATGGGCAATCCAAAGACCGCTCCGAACTGGCCGGGATTGGTAATAGTAAAGGTCGAGCCTTCGACTTCTTCAGGTTTGAGCTTCTTGGTGCGGGCACGCTCGCCGAGGTCGCTGATGCCGCGCTGCAAGCCGAGGAAGTTGAGGTCGTCGGCGTTCTTCAGTACCGGAACAATCAGACCCCAGTCGAGCGCGACTGCAATCCCCAGATTGACGTGGCGATGGTAGCGGATACTTTCCCCTTCGACCGATGCATTCACGATGGGAAACTGCTGCAGCGTGATGATGGCCGCCCGACAGAAAAACGGCATGAAGGTGAGGCGAGTGCCATTGCGTTTTTCGAAGGCAGACTTGTTCTTGTTGCGCAGCTGAACGATGCGAGTCAGATCCACTTCGAACATGCAGTGGACGTGGGCGCTGGTGCGGCGCGACTCGATCATGCGCTGCGCAATGATCTTGCGCACATGGTTCATCGGCACCAGATCGCCGGGAATTGCTACCGGGGCGGGCGATCCGGCATCGGGCTTCGCCGAAGCCGGAGCGGTTCGTACAGCTTCGCCCGAGCTCTTCTCGAGAAACGCGGTGATGTCCTGCTTGGTGATGCGGCCGCTGAGTCCGGTTCCGGGCACCTGGGCGAGATTGATGTTGTGCTCGCGCGCGATTTTGCGGACCAATGGAGATGAGCGAGCATGGTCCTCTTCTTCATGTGAAGCCTGGGCTTGCACAGGTTGAGGCGGAGCCGGTGCGACCGTCGTCTTGAGTTCGGGTGTCGGGGCCGGCTTAGCTGGAGCTGTTTCTTTCTTGGTTGCAGGAGGCGGGGCGGCTGGCTTCGCAGTTGCGCTCTCGCCATCCGCGGAAATTGTCCCCACAACCGTGTTCACCTGGACGGTGGCGCCTTCGGCAACCTTAATGTCCTGAAGCACGCCCGAAGCCGGCGCCGGAATTTCGGCGTCCACCTTGTCGGTCGAGATCTCGAACAGCGGTTCATCGCGTTGCACCTTGTCACCCGGCTTTTTCAGCCATTTGGTGATGGTCCCCTCAAAGATTGATTCGCCCATCTGGGGCATGACGATATCAGTCGGCATAAATCCCTTCCACGCGCCTGTTCAGGCGCGCAACCCTACATTATATATATCGGCCGGAAATCCCGATGAACCGCCAATCTCTAGTCGTGATGGCTGTGCTGTTCTCCCTGGGGATCGACCGCAGGCGGCGCGACTCCGGTCGATTTCTTCCAATAATCCTGCACGGCGGGGGGCAGTTTCTCGATGCGCGACAGGAAGGCGGTGACTTTCCACATGTCGGATTCACTCAAGGTCTTGTTCCAGGCGGGCATCCCGGTGTAGCGGATGCCGGTACGAACGGCGTAGTAGATGTGCCACTCGGGATCGTCCATGGGGTGAGTGATCAGCTGTGGAGCCGGAGGGTAGAAGGATTGCCCGAAGGGATTGGGTTTGTTGTCGAGGTTGCCATGACATCCGGCGCAGTTCATGGTGTAAATTTTCATCCCGTCGATCAGATTGTCGTCCGTGGGTGGCACGGGACTGGTCACACGCGGGGCGTGGCGCTCCATGGAGGCGTCCACGGCGGACATCGCGATGCGCCTTTCCACTTTCGGAGGGGTCGAGTCGGCGTTCGTAGGAAACAATCCGAGCGTGGCAATGGCCAAACCTGCGAGGAAGAGGAGAAGCAAGGTGACGATGATGCCGAGGGTGAAATTACGCATTCTTACCTCCTGTGATGCTTCACTCGTGGTGTTAGAAGACGAAACTACGGATTGCCCGGCAGTGCTGTGTGATGCAGGATGGCGCGGGCGTCCTGCGCTTCCGACTCCCTGACCTGCAGCTTGATTCCGCCGAATGCATGGGAATGCCAGCCGCCGATGCGAAGCATGTTTTCATCATACGCGAAGCATGCGATGTCAGCTGACTCGAGGCGGCCGCGGGCCAGCAGGAATTCCGGCTGACTGTGGAAGATGGCGATGGTTACGAGAGTCTCGTGCATTCGATTGCTCTGCCGAGCTTCGCTCGGCTGACAGCCGACGGCGGTTGTCCCCACGTGGCTTGTGTAGCCATAAAATTCAGTATGCTTTCAGCCGCCTGGCCTCTCGCAACACGTCGCTTACCTTGGGCAGGAAGTACTCTTCCTGCGGCGGCGAGAACGGTACCGCGGAATCCTGGGCGGCGATGCGTACGATGGGGCCGTCGAGAGCATCGAAAGCTTCCTCATTGATGATGGCCGCAATTTCGCCGGCGATGCCTCCGGTGCGTGAGTGTTCGTGCAGAACGATGACCTTGCTGGTCTTGCGCACAGTCTCAGCAATCGCCAGGCGATCGAGGGGCGAGATGGTGCGCAAGTCTATTATCTCGACGTCGATCCCTTCCTTGCTCAGCGTTTCAGCAGCCTCCAGCGCGGTGTAAACCATGGCAGCATAAGTAATGATGCTCAGATCGCGACCTTCGCGGGCGATGCGCGCCTTGCCCAGGGGCACGATGTAATCTTCCCCCGGCACTTCTTCTTTGATGCGGCGATAAAGATATTTGTGCTCGAAGAATATGACGGGGTTGTTGTCACGAATTGACGCTTTGATCAGACCCTTGGCATCGTACGGAGTGGCTGGACAAACCACTTTCACGCCGGGGGCGTGTACGAACCACATCTCCGGATTCTGCGAATGGAATGGACCGCCGTGGACATTGCCGCCGCTGGGCCCGCGGATGACCAGCGGCGCGGGCGCGCCCCAGCGATAGTGAGCCTTGGCAACCATGTTCACGATCTGGTTGAAAGCGCATCCGATGAAATCCATGAACTGGAACTCGGCCACAGGGCGCATGCCGGTAAGCGAGGCGCCGAAGGCCGCGCCTACGATCGCGGATTCCGCGATTGGCGTGTCAATGACGCGCTCGGGGCCGAAGCGGTCAATGAATCCGTCAGTGACTTTGAAAGCGCCGCCGTAGATGCCGATGTCTTCACCCAGACAGAAGACCGTGGGGTCGCGTTCCATTTCCTCCCAGATACCCTGGCGGACGGCTTCGAGATAGGTTAGCTCAGGCATCTTAATTCTCTGACATGGATGGTGGAACTCTCGTGTGCATGTGACACCGACATCACTTCAAATGTACCGCTGCTTCCTTGTCTCCGAGGCCGGCAGCGCGCCTTTTGCTTACTCTCGGTATGGCATACTTTGGCTTAATCTCGTGACAGCCACTTTCACAATACACGCCACCGGCGGCGGATTCTGGTTCCGGCATCGGGCTGGCGACTGCGTAATCACGGTCAGCTTCCAGTAGCTGATCAACCCCAGCGATCAGTTCTCGGTTCTCAGTCGCAGTCAGCCATTTTTTTACGTTTATCAGATAGTTCTCGAAGCGGGTAATGCAATCGCGTTTGCGCCAGTATTCGAACAGGGGTTTGGGGACATAGTCGGCGGCGTCGTGGATGGCGTGGCCTTTCATGCGCATCATCTTGGCTTCGATGAGCGTGGGGCCTTCGCCGCGGCGGGCGCGTTCACAGGCTTCGTGGGCGGCGTCGTAGACCTGGCAGGCGTCCGTGCCATCTATGATCACGCCGGGGATGCCGTAGGCGATGGCGCGTTCCGCGAGATCCTTCACCCGGAACTGCATGTCGGCGGGTGTGGAGTACGCCCAGAGATTGTTTTCGACGAAGAGCACCAGGCCAAGATCCTGTACCGCGGCAAAATTCAAACCTTCGTAGGTCACACCTGTAGACTGGCCGCCGTCGCCGATGTACGTCATGACTGCAATGTTGCGTCCCTGGAGACGCGCGCCCAGAGCCACTCCGGCAAGGACGGGAAGCAGGTCGCCCAGAGTTGAGATGGGAGAAACCACGTTGCGGTCTTTGATGTCTCCGAAGTGTGAAGATGCGTCGCGGCCCTGGGTCGGCGAACCGGCCTTGGCCATGTACTGCATCATGATGTCGCGCGGGGAGAAGCCGCGGACTAGCGTCGAGCCCTGATTGCGAATCAGGGGGCCGAGCCAGTCTTCTTTATGTAAGGCGTACGCGGAGGCGCAGGAGCAGGCTTCCTGGCCGAGTCCGAAGTAAACGCCTCCGACTACCTTCCCCTGTTTGTACAGATTTTCGAGGGCGATCTCCATTTTGCGGTTGAGCAGCATCCAGCGGTAGATCTCGATGCATTGCTTCTTATTCAAATATTTCGAGTCGCGGATGGGTGGGGCTGGAGAGCTGAAATCGCCGGTGACTTCGTACGCGACTTTGCCGGCTTTACGAATCTGGCGGATGGTGAAGTTTGGCTTTTCAAGGCGATGATCGGGGATGGTGTAGGTGCGTTGGCCGGAACTTATGGCTTTGCCTGGGGATTTGGCGGCGAGGCGTTTGTCTTGCTTCTTGGCCATAGCGGCTCGGCGACATCCATGCTAACGCGAAGAGATGGCTTGTGTCGCGTTTCTGGACTTCGGTTTAGTCATGCCCGGAATGTATCTTCTTCTTTGTGCAGCTGGCGCAGTGGCTCCGGGGTTTTTAGCGGCACTCCTTCAGATTGTCCCAATAGCGCATCCAGACTTTCCAGCCAGAGCATCTGGCTTTCGAAGACCACGCCGAAGTTGCGGGATATGGAATGGGCGACTTCCTGTAGCGAGAGTTCTTTATTCAATTCGTTTGCCATCGAAGTTACCGGTTTGGTGGTGATGCCGCAGGGGATGATCAGATTGAAATAGTCAAGATCGGTGTTCACGTTGAGGGCGAACCCGTGCGAGGTTACGGAGCGGGAAATGTGGACGCCGATGGCGGCAATTTTTGCTTCCGTGGGGAACGCAAGGTCCCTCGACTCCGTAGAACAATTCGCGAGCGAATTGTTCTGCTCCGCTCGGGGTGACAGGTTTTCGGGGGTTGTCCAGACGCCGGTCAGGCCGCAGATACGGGCGGTGGGGATGCCGAAGTCGGCGCAGGTGCGGATCAGGACTTCTTCCAGGCGGCGCACGTAATCGATCGCGCCCAGAGTCTTGCGCTTGCCGCCGGGGGTGGCGATTTCACGCAGGTCGAAGATGGGATAGCCGACAAGTTGGCCAGGGCCGTGGAAAGTTACATCGCCACCGCGGTCAGATTCGAAAACTTCAACACCGCGCCGGGCGACCAGTTCGGGCGAAGCTATGATGTTTGCCTGTTTTCCGTTGCGGCCTAGAGTGATGACCGGCGAGTGTTCGAGCAGCAGCAGTACGTCGCCGATGCGTCCTTCTTTTCGCAGGTCGACGAGGCGCCGTTGCAGGCTGAGGCCGGTGGCGTAGTCGAGGGTGCCGAGTTGGAGAACAGAGATCACTAATTCCTGGCCACGGATTTCACGGATTAACACGGATCAAGAAAAAGATTTATCGTGAAGATCCGCGTGAATCCGTGGCCTGCCTTTCAGGCGTTGATCGCCATTCCATACACACTGTTCGACGCGTCCAGCATGGCCTCGGCCAGTGTGGGGTGGGCGTGGATTGTCCAGATCAGGTCTTCGACCGTGGCCTCCAATTCGATGGCGGCGACTGCTTCGGCGATCAATTCAGTGGCCTGCGGGCCGATGATGTGCACGCCGAGGATTTCGCCGTAGTCGGCATCGGAGACGATCTTGATGAAGCCCTCGTGCTGGCCGACGATTGAGGCGCGTGAGTTCGCGGTAAAGGGAAATTTGCCGACTTTGACGTTGTAGCCGGCCTCTTCGGCTTTGGCTTCGGTCAATCCGACGCTGCCGATTTCGGGATGACAGTAGGTTGCGTTCGGAATGTGCTCGGGGTTGATCGGCTTGGCTTTCTTGCCGGCAATTGTGGTTACCGCAACGATGCCTTCCATCGCGCCTACGTGGGCCAGTTGCGGGGTTCCGAGCACGATGTCGCCGATGGCGTAGACGCCGGGTTCGGCGGTCTGCATCCAGCTATCGGTTTTGATGAAGCCGCGGTCGGGCTTTATCTTGGTTTTCTCGAGGCCGATGTTCTCGGTGCGCGGCTTGCGGCCAACCGCGATCAGGATCTTTTCGGTTTCGATTTTCTGAGGCTTGCCATCCACGCTGAAGGTTACGGTGACTCCCGATTTGCTCTTTTCGATTTTGTCGACTTTGGCGCCGGTGTGGAAGGCGATGCCGCGCTTGCGGTAGACCCGCGCCAGTTCTTTGGAAACTTCTTCATCTTCGATGGGGACGAGGTGGGGCAGCATTTCGATGATGGTGACCTCAGATCCGAAAGAACGGAAGATGGAGGCGAATTCGACGCCTACCGCTCCGGCGCCCACGATCACCAGTGATTTAGGAATCTCCTTCAGCGACAGAATCTCGATGTTGGTGAGGATCTGCTCGCCAGGCTCGAGGCCGGGAAGCATGCGAGCTTCCGAGCCGGTGCATAGGATTACGTTTCTTGCTCTGATCTGCGAATTCTTGGCATCGGCAGTGACCTCGACGGTCAGCACGCCGTTTTGTGCTGGGCCGGTCAGCTTGCCGTATCCCCGGATGGTTTCTACTTTATTTTTCTTCATCAGGAAATCGAGACCCTTGGTGTGCTTGGTCACGATCTTCGACTTGCGCTCCTGCACCGCGGCCCAATTCAGCTTGCGGGCGTCTACGCCGTCGATGCCGAATTCCTTTGCTTCTTTGAGGTGGTCCCAGAGCTCGGCATTGAAGAGCAATGCCTTCGTGGGGATGCAGCCTACCTGCAGGCAGGTGCCGCCGAGCACGCTGTCTTTTTCGATGAGGGCAGTTTTCAGGCCGTATTGGCCGGCGCGGATCGCCGCAGTGTAGCCAGCCGGACCGCTGCCGATGATTGCGATGTCATATATGGTTTCGGGCAAGTAATTTCCTCACTATGAACAGATGCGGGATGGCAAACGTTTGATTCTAGAACAGGTAGGCGTGAAGTTGAAATGGAGGACGGCGTCTCGCCCGTGGGGGCATGGGCTGTACATGACAGGCGGGACGTCCTCCATCCTGAGCGGGAACTTTCAGGCCGGATTGGACGTAATATTATCTGCAGGAGGTCTCTCATGCACGTCTTTGGGCTCTTCCTCTTCCCGTTCTTTGGATTCGGGTTTGTCTTCTACTTTCTGCCCACACTGATCGCGGTGGTGCGCGAAAAATGCGACAAGCTTTCCATCTTCTTGCTGAACTTCTTCTTGGGATGGAGTTTGATTGGATGGATCGTGGCTTTGGTTTGGGCGTGCAAGAATGACCGAGTGGTCTACGTGCAGAATGTGCAGCGCTACTAGCCCCCAAACCCCTGCCGAGCTTCGCTCGGCCTGGACGGGCCCCTTCGACTTTGCTCAGGACAGGCTCCGACCCGTCCCCACATGGCCGTTGCTAGCCCAGTAATCTTGCGGCTTCCTGCGCGTAATAGGTGACGATGATGCTGGCGCCGGCGCGGCGGATTGAGACCAGAGATTCCATCATGACGCGCTCGCGGTCGATCCAGTTATTGCGGGCGGCGGCTTCGATCATGGCGTACTCGCCGGAGACCTGGTAGGCGGCCAAAGGCAGGTCGAAGCGGTCGCGGGCGGCGGCAATCACGTCCAGATATGGCATGGCGGGCTTGATCATGATCATGTCCGCGCCTTCCTCGATATCGGCTTCAATTTCCCGCATGGCTTCGCGCAGGTTTGCGCCGTCCATCTGATAGGACCGGCGGTCGCCGAACTGTGGCGCGGAATCGGCAGCCTCGCGGAACGGGCCATAGAAGCCGGAAGCGAACTTGGCCGCATAAGAGAGGATAGGGGTATTGGAAAGTCCGGCCTGGTCGAGCGCCTGGCGGATTGCGGCTACGCGGCCATCCATCATGTCGGACGGGGCGATGACGTCTACGCCGGCGCGGGCCAGTGAAACCGAGGTGCGGGCGAGCAACTCGAGCGTGGGGTCGTTGAGAATCTCGTAGTCGGCCCCGCCGGCGCCAACTGCCGCAGCCAGCGTCTCCATGGCTTTCATTTTTTCTTCAGGCTTTACCGCGATGGCTGCTGCCCCCAGTGATTGCGGCGTTTGCGGCTTCCGCACTACCCCGCAGTGCCCGTGAGAGGTGTATTCGCACAGGCAAACATCGCCCAGGATGATGAGCTTGGGAACCTCGCGTTTGATGGCGCGGGCGGCTTGCTGCACGATTCCGTTGTCCGCCCAGGCGCCGGTGGCGACCTCGTCCTTGGCCTCGGGCAAGCCGAAGAGTATGACGGCAGGAACGCCCAGGGCGGCGGTCTCGCGCGCCGTTTTCACCGCTTCATCCACTGATAGATTGAAGACCCCCGGCATGGACCGAACTTCCTTACGCACCCCCTCGCCGGGACAGACAAACAGGGGGTAGACAAAGGCCTCGGGCGTGAGCCGGGTCTCGCGAACCAGCGTCCGCAACTGGTCATTTTGCCGGAGGCGGCGGAGGCGTGTGACCGGGAAGGCCATGGGCTGATTCTAGCAGTTCAGGATGGAGGACGGGCGTCCCGCCCGTCCTCCATCATTAAAAAGCGTGTTCCGTTTTTGCTACGGGGGTACTTTCGTAATGCTTTGTTTATTAGCGGAACCTAACGGGCGGGGACCCAACCACTAGAATGCGAAGTGTCGTGTCAATATTCTAATGATCTCTGGGCGCCAGTGGAGGACCGCGGGTGTCGCCGGCATAACTCTGGTCTATGCCGGCGTATCACTGAGCACGTCTGCCGGGTTCGGATTGCTTGCCTTTGGCGATATCGCCCAATTTTCACTGCTGTTTCTAGCCTTCGTGTTCATGTCCGCGAACGCGGTCTCAAACCGCGGCCAGATCCGGCTATTTTGGGGTTTGATGGCGGTGGGCTGCCTGTTATGGTCGGCCGATCTGGCGCTGTGGACGCTGTATGAAGTGATTTTGCGGCGGACGATTCCCGAACCATTCATCGGAGATGCCATTCTTTTTGTTCACGTGGTTCCGTTCATGGCAGCAGTCGCGCTGCGTCCCCACCAGTCGGAGGAACGGAAACTCTACTTCAGCACTTTGAATTTTCTGATGTTGCTGGTGTGGTGGGTGTTTCTATACGCCTTCATCATCTTTCCGGATGAGTATGTCGTGCTTAATGTTGCGCTGTACAGTCCGCACTACGACCTGCTCTACCTGGTGGAAAATCTGGCCTTCCTGGGCGTGCTTGGCATGCTGGCGTGGAAGACGCGCGGGGCGTGGAGACAAATCTACCTGAACCTGTTTGTGGCTTCGGGACTTTATGCCATAAGTTCTCTGGCGCTAAACATGGCTATCGCGCGCGGCCAATATCACACGGGCAGTCTATATGACATCCCGTTCATCGCTTCGGTTTGCTGGATGATCTGGGCGACGCTGCTGGCGCGCGACTTGAAGCCGCCTTCTCAGTCGGCGCCGTCAGGGCTCTCACGCTGGCAAATGCTCGCGCCGCGGCTGGCGATGCTGGCGATGCTCTCTTTTCCGGTGCTGGGATATTGGGCATGGTTTGTCGACACGGCGCCACCCCATCTTCGGCAGTTCCGGTTGCTGGTCACGCTGGCAGCGATGCTGGTGCTGGGCCTGTTCGTATTTCTTCGTCAATTGTTAATGGACAGGGAACTGGTGCGGCTGCTGGACGAGTCGCGCTCCAGCCTGGAAAATATGAAGCGCCTGCAGACTGAACTGGTGCAGCGAGAAAAGCTGGCATCGCTGGCGCAGCTGGTGTCGGGAGCGGCGCACGAGATCAACAATCCGCTGGCGGCGATCCTGGGATACTCCGAGTTGCTGGCGGCCCAGGTAGACCTGGAATCGAATCAGGCCAGCATGGCGCGCAAGATCGGCCAGCAGGCACGACGGACTCGGGAACTGGTTTCCAGCCTGCTGAGCTTTGCCCAGCAGTCGCCCGGGGAAAAGACGCTGCTGGACATGGGTTCCGTCGTGCAACGGGCACTGCAGATGAAAATGCTGCGCACGGAAAACAAGAACATTCACTTAGAGAACCGAATTGAGCCCGACCTTCCTCAAATTTGGGGCAACGTCAACCAACTCTTTCAGTGCTGCGTGGAGATCATCGGAAACGCGATTGACGCTTTGGACGAGGTGGGCGGTGGGACATTCTCGGTGAGCGTTCTGCAGGAAGGGGATGAACTGGTGATGGAGTTTTCGGACTCCGGGCCCGGCATCCGCGATCCGCGGAGAATTTTCGATCCTTTCTATACCACGAAGGCAGTAGGCAAGGGCATGGGACTGGGACTGAGCGTGACATATGGAGTTGTTCAGGACCACCAGGGACAGATCACATGTGAGAACCGGCCGGAAGGGGGCGCGGTTTTCGAGCTTCGGTTCCCAGTGGCCACGCAGTCCGCTCCCAAGATCGCCGAGGCTGCCAGGGTTTAAGGTTAGTTTGTCAGGTGGAACGATTCACCTTTGCTGCCTTTGCGGAATCTCTTGGCGCACTTTGCGGTTAAGATCTTACCGCAAAGATCGCAAAGGGGCCCCGCAAAGGTCGCGAAGAACAGCCTTCTCATCCCAGCGTTCACGCTGTCCCCACGTGCCTGGGCCTTCTTGTAACATGACAACCGATGCAATCTTCGCTCATACATTCCAGCGCCCGCGTGCTGGAATTCGAGTCCATGCGGAACCTCATACGGGACTATGCTGCTTCGTCCCTCGGGCAAGGGAGGATTGCAGGGCTTTCTCCATCCCTCGATCGCCTGTGGATTGAAAATCAGCATCGGCTGACGACAGAGATTCGCGAATTTCGGCGCGTTGGCGGCCGCTTCGAGTTTTCCGGACTTATTGATATTTCAACGAATGTTGAAAAGGCGCGCATTCACGGCGCTGTCCTTGAAACCACAGAGATTCGTGACGTGGTGCTGGTCGTTGACCGCGCAGCTGAATGGCGGGAAATCGCACTGAGCCCGCCGGCGGCCATGAAGGTCGAGTGGACCACGGTGGCCGAGCTTTCATCCGGCATCACCGACTTCACCGAGTTTCTGAAGACATTTCGCAACAAGATTCAGCCTGACGGTACGCTCGAAGACCGCGCCTCGCCGGAACTGGCCCGGATCCGGCGCGAGATGGAACGGCAGAAGAGAACGATCCAGGAGTCATTGCGCGGCTATCTGCGCCGGCTGGCGGAAGGCGGTGCCGTGCAGGATGAGCTGATCACGATCCGGGGCGAACGCTTCGTGATCCCAATCAAGATAGAACAGAAACGCCGGGTGCAAGGCGTAGTCCACGGCGCGAGTTCGAGCGGGCAGACGGTGTTCGTCGAGCCGCTCGAGACCATCGAACAGAACAACGAACTGGTGCGGCTGCTGGATGAGGAGTTGGCGGAGATCCACCGCATCCTGGTCGAGTTGACGCGCAGAATCGGCGAAAGCTCGGGGCTGATCTTGCAGGCGATCGGCGTGCTGGCGGAATTGGAGCTGCAATTCGCCAAAGCGCGCTTCGCCGAAGAGTACAACTGCGTGCCGGCGGCGGTCGTTGAAAATCAGCAAGCACCACGTGGGGACAGCCGTCCACGGCTGTCCGGGCCGAGCCCCGCTCGGCTGGTTTTGATCAACGCCCGCCACCCGCTGTTGGAGCGAAACCTTAAAACCAAGGGTGGGCAAGTCGTTCCGATCAGCATCGAACTTGAAGGCGAAAAACTTGAGCTTGTTATCACCGGTCCGAACACCGGCGGAAAAACTGTTGCCTTGAAAACGGTGGGCCTGCTGGCCTTGATGGCACAGTCCGGCATTCCGGTCCCTGCGGACCGCGCCGAGTTGCCTGTTTTTGATTCGGTGCTGGCGGATATTGGCGACTACCAGTCCATCGAACAGAATCTTTCGACGTTCTCGGCGCACGTCACCAACATTGACTTTATTTCCCGTACGGCCACATTGCATTCGCTGGTGCTGCTAGATGAATTGGGATCGGCCACTGATCCGGAAGAAGGAGCGGCCCTGGCGGTTGCGATTGCGGAACACTTCCGGCGAATTGGATGCATCACGGTGATCTCCACCCATCACACTTCGTTAAAAGTATTCGGCGCCAATACGCCTGGAGTGGTGAACTCGTCAGTGGGATTCGATGAAGCCACATTGCAACCGACATATGAGCTGAGAATCGGCGTGCCGGGAGCGTCGGCGGGCATCAATATCGCGCAGCGGTTGGGGCTGAATCCGACGATCATCGAGGCGGCGCGGTCGAAGCTGGGCACACAGGCGCGGGATGTCGGTCAATTTCTTGACAGCCTGCATGCCGACTTGCGCGAAGCGGCGGCGGAACGGCTGCGGCTCAAGACCCGAGAGCAGGAGTTAGAGCGCGAGCGTGCCAGCCTGGCCGCCGAGGGACGGAGAGAGCAGCAGGCAAAGATTAAAGAGATGGAGAAGAAGCTCGAGACCCTACTGCGGGACTTCGAGTACCAGGCGCGGGAGATGGTGAATGCCGTCCAGGACCGGGCGTCGTCGCAAAAGCTGTCAAAAGACGCCGAGCGGCGCATTGCCAAACTGCGGCGGGAATTTCGGGAGCAATTCGATTCATCGGTGGTGGCGCATGCGACTGGCGCCGACCGGAGTGATCCCGACGCGCAGCCGCAGGTGGTCAAGCATGTCTCCGAAGGCGACACGGTGAAGCTCAAGTCGGTGGGACGCGCGGCAGTGGTAAGCCGGCGTATCGATGAGAACCACTTTGAAGTTGAAGTTGGCGCCATGAAGATGAAAATCGCGCGCGACGACATCGCGGAAGTGCTGTCGCGGGCGGCGGACTCGCCGGTTAAAGCGGCACGGGCGCGGGGCATCTCGATTTCTCTGGAGAAAGAGAATGAGAGCGTGGCGTCAGAGATCAACGTGATCGGGCGTACCGTGGATGATGCTACGCGGGAGGTGGAAAAATTTGTTGACCGGGCGTTCCTAGCTGGTCTTCCGCGGGTGCGGGTGGTGCACGGCAGCGGTATGGGTATCTTGCGGAAAGCGTTGCGGCAGTATTTGCAGAAGCATCCGCATGTGGAGTCGGTCATTGAGCCTCCGCAGAATGAGGGCGGGGGCGGGGCGACGGTGGTGGAGTTGCGGGTTTAGGTTTGTGGTGGTCATAGGGGTCCTTCGACTGCGGAAGAGCGGCCGCAAGCGACCGCTCTTCCTCCGCTCAGGATGACAGGGTTCCCGGTTCGGGATAGTTATTCGATAGTTGTGACGGGTGTCACAGCCAATCTCCTCGACTCCTCGTAGTCTGTCATCCTGAGCGAAGCCGCTTTTTCGCTGGCGAAGAAGCGGAGAGTCGAAGGACCCCTATACCCTCATGCGCACCCGGCGGAGCTACTGCGTTTACATCTTGGGCAGTATCACTGGCACGCTCTATATCGGGATGACTGGGAATCTGCATAAACGGGTATTCGAGCATAGGTTCCATCGCATTGAGGGTTTCACGGACGGTTACTTCATCGAGCGGCTACTTTATTGGGAGTCTTATGATGACGTTCATAAAGCGATTGGGCGCGAGAAGCAGCTCAAGGGGTGGCGTCGGGAGAAGAAGGTTGCCTTGATTGAATCCTTGAACCCGCAGTGGGTGGATTTGAGCGCCGACTGGTACCCATGGATGAAGGAGTGCGAAGAGGGTAGGGGTCCTTCGACTGCGGAAGAGCGACCGCAAGCGGTCGCTCTTCCTCCGCTCAGGATGACAGGGGTTAAAGGGCGGTGAAGTCGGTGGCCTGAGGACAGTGTGAGAGTCCGGGGTCTGACGTCTGAGGTCCGACGCCCGCAGTCTTCGTTGACAATATCCGCTACCGTACGTTATCTTTAAGTCTTTAGCAGTCCTGCGGTTGCCCGCCTGGTACCCTGCGCCTTCGGCGTTGAAGTGGATACTCAGCGGTCTTCTTTAGCTTTTTTAATTTCTTGGGAGACTCGTAATGTCAACCTATTTCCCCAAAGCGGGGGAAATTGTGCGCAAGTGGTACGTCGTGGATGCCTCGGGGCAGACGCTCGGCCGTCTGGCTTCACAGGTCGCCCGCATCCTCATGGGTAAAGAGAATCCGCGTTACACAACGTTTCTCGATACGGGAGATCACGTCATCATCATCAATGCCGAGAAGGTGAAGACGACGGGAATGAAATCCGAACAGAAGGTGTATCAGCATTACACCGGATACCCGGGCGGGTTGCGCACGGAAGAATTCCGCAAGCGTTTCGATCGCAAACCGGAGTTGATTATTGAAGAGGCGATCAAGCGCATGCTGCCCAAGACGAAGTTGGGCGGGCATATGATCAGCAAGCTGCAGGTGTATCGCGGCGACAAGCATCCGCATGAAGCGCAGAAGCCGGAAGTGCGGGTGCTGGAGACAAGAGCTTAGGGCAGATTCCGGTTTCTGGTTTCTAGTAACGCAGGGTCGGGAAATTTTTGAAAGGTTGAGCATCGGTTGGCTGGAGAGCTGACGGCTGAGTGCTGATAGCTAAATGGCAGAGTTAGTTCAATATTACGGTACGGGACGGCGCAAGTCGGCGATTGCGCGCGTCTATTTGCGTCCGGGGAGTGGCGATTTCAAGGTCAACGGACGTCCCTTTGAGCAGTATTTCGTGACGGAGTCGCAGCGCTCGAGCGCGAAACAACCTTTGCTTTCGACGGAGACGGCGGCCACGTTCAACGTTCTCGCCCGGGTTAGCGGAGGCGGCGTGAACGGCCAGGCGGATGCGGTGAAGCTGGGTATTGCGCGCGCCCTGATGCTGTTCAACATCGAGCTCCGCAAGAAGCTCAAGGCGGAAGGAATGGTCAGCCGTGATTCGCGTTCGAAAGAACGCAAGAAGTACGGGCAGAAGGGCGCTCGCAAGAGGTTCCAGTACAGCAAGCGGTAAGTGGACGGGTCCGAGCAGAACGAGATTCCTCCCCTTCGCTTCGCTCAGGGGTCGGAATGACAAGGTTGTTGGGTTTTGGCCTTGGCTGACGACCGAAGTCCGACGACGGGTTTTTAAGGTGTTCAATTCTTCCTGTGCCTCGCGGCGCGGGGCGGGAATGGCAATCGGGAGCAGCCGCAAGGCACGCGAACGATGCAGACCAAATGAGGAGGTTGATTGGCTAACATCACCATGAAGGAGTTGCTCGAAGCGGGAGTGCACTTCGGGCATCAGACCAAGCGCTGGAATCCCAAGATGAAGGAATACATCTTCGGAGAGCGCAACGGGATTTACATCATCGACCTGCAAAAGACGCTGAAGATGTTCAAGGAAGCGTCGAAATTCGTGTCCGATCTGGCCGCGGCAGGGAAAATTGTGCTTTTTGTGGGCACCAAGCGACAGGCGCAGGACGCCATCGCGGAAGAGGCCACAAAGTGCGGCGGCTTCTACGTGAACCAGCGCTGGCTGGGTGGACTGCTAACCAATTGGGTGACCGTCCAGAAGTCGGTGAAGCGGCTCAAGGAACTCGACGAGATGGCCACGGATGGCCGCTACGAGTTGCTGCCCAAGAAAGAAGTCATCAAGCTGGAGCGCGAGCGCAAACACCTCCAAGCCAATCTGGCCGGGATCAAGAATATGAGCCGCCTGCCGGACGCGATCTTCGTGATTGATTCGAACAAAGAGCAGATCGCAGTACGCGAGGCGCGCAAGCTGGGCATTCCCGTAGTCGCGGTGGTGGATACCAACTGCGATCCCAGCGAAGTGGATTACGTGATTCCGGGCAACGACGACGCGTTACGCGCGATTCGTCTCTTCGCCTCAAAGATTTCCGATTCAGTCGCCGAGGGCGCGCAACTGATGACGGACAAGCAGGCTGCTGATCTGGCCGCGGCCGTCTATACCGAACCCGAGGCGGTTCCGGCGGCCGAGGCGGCAGAGGAACTGGCTGCCGCGGACGCTCCCGAAGCCGGTTCCGAGGACATCAGCATGGAAGACGTTCTGGGCAAGGGAGTACGCAAGCAGCCCGCCCCTGCCGCGGAAACGGTGGACGAAGACGTTCCGCAGGTTGAAACGCAGACGTACTAAAACCGTCGTCGGCCCTTGGTCGTCGGTCGTTGGCCAAGACCAGGACCTCAGCATTGAGGGAAATCAGACCCGCGCGGGTCGTCCGGCGCGGGTCAACGTTTGTAAGGGCTACTTCTGCCTCTTTCGGCGAAACCTGATTTCAAGGTTTTGCCAAGGGCCAACGACCAATGGCCAACGACGTAAAATAGAATAGGCATCTGGAATAATCTAGACAATGAGCACAACTACCGTGAATATTTCTGCCAATCAAGTGAAAGAGCTCCGGGACAAGACCGGAGCGCCGATGATGGACTGCAAGCATGCTCTCACCGAGGCCAAGGGAGATCTCGAGCAAGCGGTTGTCCTGCTGCGCAAGAAAGGCATCTCCGTGGCCGGCAAGAAGGCCAGCCGGGTGACTAAGGAAGGCGCGGTTGCCAGCTACATTCACGCCGGAGGCAAGATCGGCGTTCTCGTGGAAGTCAACTGCGAGAGTGACTTTGTTGCCCGCACCGACGATTTCAAGGAACTGGTGCACGACATTGCGATGCACATCGCCGCCAGCGATCCGAAATTCGTGCGCAAGGAAGACGTGACGCCGGAAGCTTTCGAGCGCGAGAAGGACATTTACCGCGCCCAGGCCGCCGCGACCGGCAAGCCGCCCCAGGTGGTGGAGAAGATAGTGGAAGGCAAGATGAGCAAGTTCTACGAGGAAGTTTGTCTCATGGAACAGCCTTTCATCCGCGACCAGACAGTTAGTATTGGGCAGCTTGTCGCCACCAAGATTGGCAAGCTGGGCGAAAACATCGCGGTGCGCCGGTTCGCGCGCTTCAAGGTTGGCGAGGTGGCGGCGACGGTTGCGTTTACCACTTCCAGTGCGGAAGACGGTGGCGAGGCTGCTGCTCCGGTAGCGAAATAGGGCTTCGCTCGCTTACGTCTTGATACGCCGTGTTCGATGCAATGTTTAGGCCGAGGGCAGGATGCCCTCGGGACAGCCGGCGGGACGCCGGCGCTACAAACTACCATGCCGACTCCGGTGTTCAAACGCATTCTGCTCAAACTCTCCGGCGAGGCCCTGGCCGCGAACCAGGGCTTCGGCGTAGATCCTCTGCGCATTCACGAAATCGCCGCTGAACTGGCGGACGTCCACTCTCTCGGCATCCAGATAGCAATCGTAGTCGGTGGCGGGAATTTCTTCCGTGGTGTGGCCCAGCAGGCGCGTGAGATGGATCGCGTCTCCGCCGACCACATGGGCATGTTGGCCACGGTGATCAACGCACTGGCACTGCAGGACGCCTTGGAAAAGCAGGGCATTCACACCCGGGTGCAGTCGGCGATCGAGATGAACCAGGTAGCGGAGCCTTTTATCCGCCGCCGCGCCATCCGTCATATGGAGAAGGATCGGATCGTGATTTTTGCCGGCGGCACCGGCAACCCTTATTTCTCGACCGACACGGCCGCATCGTTGCGCGCCATGGAAATCAAGGCGGACGCGATCCTCAAGGCCACCAAGGTGGATGGCATATATGATGCCGATCCTATGCTGGTGAAGGACGCCAAGAAATTTGCCGAAATCAGCTACATGGAAGTGTTGAAGCGTGGTCTCAAAGTGATGGATTCGACCGCCATCTCCCTGTGCAAGGACAACAACCTGCCTATTATCATTTTTAATCTTAACCAGCGCGGGAATATTCGGAAAGTTGTGATCGGCGAGAAGATCGGGTCACTGGTCAGCGCTTAAAACCCTCACCTTTGTCGTCCCGACCGGAGCGCAGCGCAGTTGAGGGACCTTGCGTTCTGCCTACGGTGGCACGGCGCCGTCCGTGATTATTAATGCAGTTGATGGTTTTCCAGTTGGCATGGCTTGGCCGAACACAAGGTCCCTCCGCTTCGCCTGCTGCGCTGCGCTCCGGTCGGGATGACAGGAGATCTGACAGGTCGACGAAGGTTTATAATTCAGCGTTTTGATCTTGCATATCAACGGAGTTGATCATGGCTGATGCTGGTCCACTTAGAGATATCCGCATTCAACTCAAAACGCGGATGGACAAAGCAGTAGAAGATTTTCGCAAGGCGATGGCTGCCACGCGCACCGGGCGCGCCTCGGTGCATATGCTGGACGCGGTCAGCGTGGACTACTACGGTTCGCAAATGCCGCTGAATCAGATTGCCCAGGTGCACGCGCCGGAACCGCAACTCATCACTGTGCAACCCTTTGATCCCACTGCGCTGGCGGCCATCGAGAAGGGCATACGCACCGCCGATCTGGGCTTGAATCCGATGAATGACGGCAAGATCATTCGCGTGCCGGTGCCGCCTCTGACCGAAGAGCGCCGCAAGGACATGGTCAAACATCTGCATAAAATGCTGGAAGAGCATCGCACGGCGGTGCGCAACATACGCCGCGACGGCAACGATGCCATCAAGAAAGCCACCAAGGACAAGAAGATCGCCGAAGACGACGAAAAGCGGGCGATGGACGAAATCCAGAAGCTGACTGACGACGAGATCAAGAAGATGGAAGAGATGAGCAAGGGGAAAGAGAAGGAAGTGATGGAAATCTAGGAACAGACGTCAGACTTCAGACCTCGGACCTCAGCCGGGTGGCCCCGTCCAAGCTTTGCTTGGGCGGGGATTTCTGTGACCGCACTTTTACAGCTGGAGCGATCCACTTTCTTTAAGTTCGTTCTTGAGTGCTCATCTTCATCAATTCAGATTGTGATCAAAATCCCCGCCCAAGCAGAGCCTGGACGGGGCACCCTTCGTGTTCGAGATGACCCTGATGCCTCCAAAACCCGCGTCCATAGCGGGAATTACTTCAGTACTTTGTCCAGAAGTAACGCAACTTCTTTAGGCTCGGAGTGTTTGCATCCCCGTACCGCGAATCTGTCGATTTTCAGAATTCAGGAGTCTGTCATGAAACGGTTTCTGGCGCTTTCTGCGCTTCTGGCGTTGTGCGGTCTGAGTATGATGGGTTGCGGTGGAGGAATGGGAACGAGTCTTTCCACCAATCCGCAGGCGGGAGCGGTTTTCGTCACGGGAGAGGATGCGCCGCTGCCATCCGTGCTGAGCCTGAATCTCACCATCAATTCCATTACGTTGACCGGGGCGAGCAATTCTCCGCAACTGGTTTCGTCCCCGATTACCGTGGACTTCGCCCGCCTGGTGGGCCTCCGCGCTCCGCTGGCTTTCAATGCGGTCCCGCCTGACACCTACACCAAAGCGACTTTTGTGCTGTCTAGCCCGGTCATCAACTTCCTGAGTGTGGTCAATCCTCCGCAGGTCAGCACCATGAACGGCACATTTACCAATCCAACCGGCACCAATCCGCAGACTACATCTGTGGTAGTGACCTTTCCGACGCCGATGGTTGTAGGCGCGAACGGCCTGGCCGGAATGCACACCGAGTTTGATATTCGCCAATCGCTGGCGGTGGACGGCACCGGTCAGATCACCGGCGTGATCAACCCGGTTATGTTTATTGAAGCAGTAAAGGCGACTAATCCTGAAGGACAGATCACTGATCTTACAGGCACGATTATTTCGGTGAATGTTCCCGGCAATTCGTTCGTGATGCAGGGACCGTTCGGACATCAGTTCACGGTCGATGTGGATGGCAGCACTGACTACAACAGCGGTTTCACTCTGGCGACGCTGTCCACATCGGGCGGCTTTGTCGCCCTGCAGGGCACAGTGCAGATGGACGGCAGCATCTTGGCCAGCGACGTGGAATTCATCACCACGGACCTGGCGTTCGTCTCTGGCCGCATTCTGGCTCTGAACCCGACTTCGGGACCGGTGCAAACTGTCACCCTGTGGGTGGGTGAAACCGGTGGAGGCACCTCAGGCCTGGTCGACACGGTACAGACCATCGATGTCAGCGCCGTCTCGAACTATGCTATCTGCTTCTTCAACAACAGCTGGTTCAGTCCGAACAATTTGTTTGGCAACTCTTCGATGCTGGTGGGCCAGCGAATCTTCATCGGGGGGACTTTCAACAGCAGCACGTTTACTCCGAGTTACATCTCGTTGCGCCGCCAGGGCGTGTACGGGCTTACTGTCCCCGGCAGCGTGACCGTGACCAGCGGCAATGCCGGCAGCTTTCAACTGCTGAACACCGCGCTTCTCGGGCTTTCGATCGGGGGACCCTTGACCGTGAATACGGGAGCAGGAACGGTGTTCTTTCAGGGCAACAGCAATACCTTGTCCCTCACCGATCTGCAGACCGCGAGTGCTACGGTCCCGGTGCCGGTGGTGGCACGCGGGCTGGTGCTGAAAGACTCGGTCAGCGGCGATCCTGTGCTGTGGGCCCATCGGGTGCGGGAGGCGCAGACGGCGCAATAGCTGGGAGCATCTGATGTTTCAGCGGGCGGCCATAAGCCGCCCGTTTTCTTTTTGGCCTTATAATCGATTCACCATGAAGAAGGTTGTTCATGCGGCCTGTCCGCACGATTGTCCTGACGCCTGCGGAGTCTTGATCACCGTGGAAGACGGCCGTGCGACAAGGATTCAGGGGGACCCGGCGCATCCGGTGACTCGCGGATTTCTGTGCGCGAAGGTGGCTAAGTATCTGGATCGGGTGTACTCGCCCGATCGGGTGCTATATCCCATGCGGCGAGTGCAGCCGAAGGGTTTCGCGGGCGAGTCGCCCGCGGCCACACGGGCTCTTAAGCGCATTACCTGGGATGAGGCGCTGGATGAGATTGCCTCGCGATTCCGCGCGATCGCTGCGCAGTTTGGGCCGGAGGCCATCTTGCCGTACTCCTACGGGGGCACGCTGGGTGCGCTCAATGGCGCATCCATGGACCGCCGCTTCTTTCATCGCCTGGGAGCGTCGCAGCTGGCTCGCAACATTTGCTCGGCGGCGGGTGAAGCCGGGTTGAAATCCGTAATCGGTATCAAGATGGGGACTGACCCGGAGCAGTTCACCCACTCGCGTTACATCATCGCGTGGGGCGCGAATATTCATGGCAACAACGTTCATTTGTGGCCATTCATCGCGGAAGCGCGGCGCAAAGGCGCCAAGCTGGTGGTGATCGATCCCTATCGCACGCGGACCGCGGCCTGCGCGGACTGGTACCTTCCCATCAATCCTGGGACCGACGCAGCCCTGGCGCTGGGCATGATGCATGTCATCATCAACGAGGGGATGCACGATGCTGACTACCTGGCCCGCTACACGGTGGGATTCGATCAGTTGCGGGAGAAGGTTCAGGAATACACGCCGGAACGAGTCGAGAAGTGGACGGGCATTGCGGCCTCGGATGTGGTCAAGCTGGCCCGCGAGTATGCCACCACGCATCCGGCCGTGATCCGGTTGAACTACGGGGTGCAGCGCTCGGAGGGTGGAGGCATGGCTACGCGCGCCGTGACCATGCTGCCGTGCGTCATCGGCTCGTGGAAGGAAGTTGGCGGCGGGCTGCAACTTTCGACCAGCGGCGCATTCGGGTTGAATCGGGATGCCCTCGAGCGGGTCGATCTCATGCAGACGGCGCTGGGACGGCCCGCGCGCACCGTGAACATGGTGGAGTTAGGCACGGCGCTGAACACGCTGGAAGACCCGCCGATTAAAGCTCTCTTTGTCTACAACTCGAATCCGGCGGCGGTTTGTCCCAATCACAACCAGGTCATTCACGGATTGAAGCGGCCCGATCTGTTTACCGTGGTGCATGAGCAGTTCTTTACCGACACCGTGGACTATGCCGACATTGTCCTGCCGGCGACCACGTTCTTTGAGCACAAGGACCTGCAGGGCGCCTACGGACACTACTACCTTCAGATGTCGAACGCGGCCATTGAACCCCTGGGCGAGTGCCGTTCCAATGTCGAGGTGTTTCGCGCTTTGGCCGGGCGTATGGAATTTGCCGAGGAATGTTTTGCTGAATCAGTGGATCAGATGATTGATGCGGCGCTGCATTCGAAGAATCCCCGGCTGCGGGGGATTGATCGGGAGCGATTGCAGCGGGAAGGGCATGTCAGGCTTAATCTTGAAGAACAGTTGTCAGATTCCGGTTCTCCATTCTCAGATTTTTTGCCGTTTGCGACCGGTAAGTTTGGTACGGTGAGTGGCAAGGCTGAACTTTATAGCGAAGATCTCAAAGCCCAGGGACTCGACCCGGTCGTGGCTTTTACCCCGCCTGAGGAATCGCGGCACGGTTCGCAGGCGCGGCAGTTTCCACTGGAACTGTTGGCCCGCAAGGCGGACAACTTTCTGAATTCCACGTTCTGTAATGTGCCGGTTGTCCAGGAGATGGAAGAAGCCGGGCTGTTGGAAATAAGTGCGGCCGATGCCCGGGCTCGTAGTATCGTCGATGGCGACATGGTACGGGTCTTTAACCGCCGCGGAGACATCATGCTGCGCGCGCGGGTGGACGGTGTAGTACCGGCGGGCGTTGTCTCGGCCAGACTCCACTGGGCCAAGTTAAGCTCGGGAAACCGCAACATCAATGTCCTTACTTCGGAAAAACTTACGGACCTAGGCAACTCCGCTACGTTTTATTCCGTCTTGGTTGAAGTAGAGCTTTTTAAACCCTCTCCGGCGCATGGGGACGGTTTGGACGGTCTCCACGGCTCTACCGTATAATTGCCACTTTCCTACT
This sequence comes from Terriglobia bacterium, assembly GCA_963813645.1. Taxonomy (GTDB): domain Bacteria; phylum Acidobacteriota; class Terriglobia; order Terriglobales; family Acidobacteriaceae; genus JAIQFF01. The sequence goes on along the minus strand of CAWEZS010000027.1, from coordinate 66,228 downwards.
CCCAGGATACGAGGTCGTAACGATTCTTCGTTTTCATCAGGATAGCCCTGTAGTGACGAGGAGTCGGGCAGGCCGTCCGCGGCCTGCTCCGGCTGGTGCATCGCCTTCATCTTCTTCAATCATAAAGATTTGTAAAGCGCGATGGCCCATCCTGGGTTTGGTCTTTCTGGTGCTGTGCTCGGCGGGTTGGGGACAGCAGGAAATCATCACAGAGATCGTAATTCACGGAAACCGGAGGATTCCGGCTGAGACCGTTCGGGGACGCATTTTTACCCGCGCCGGCGATGTCTATGATGAGGCGGCCCTGGATCGCGACTTCAACTCCCTGTGGAATACGGGATACTTCGAGGACATTCGGTTTGAGCGGGAGCAGACTCCCAAGGGGTGGCGGATCCACGTTTATGTTAAAGAGCGTCCCACGATCAGCGAAATTGAGTACCTTGGGCTGAGCTCCGTCTCGAAGAGCGACGTGCTTGACCGTTTCAAGGAGCGCAAGGTTGGACTCTCGCCGGAGAGCCAATACGATCCCACCAAGGTAAAAAAGGCCGAGGTCACGATCCGGGAGTTGCTGTCCGAGCATGGGCGGCAGTTCGCCACTGTCCGGACCGAGGTCCGACCGATTCCGCCGGCCAAGGTAAGCGTAACTTTTGTGGTAAAGGAAGGCCCCAAGGTCACCGTCGGCAAGATAACGTTCATCGGCAACAAGCATGTCAGCTCGCGCATTCTTCGCGGAGCCATGAAGAACTTGAAGCCGATCGGGATCCCGCATTCCATTTTCCTCGAAAACCTCTTTGCCAAGACCTACGACGCCACCAAGTTGGACGAGGACACGGAACGGGTGCGGGCGGAATTCCAGAACCGCGGTTACTTCAAAGTCGTGGTGCAGGACGCCAAGGCTCAGATCCATGACACCGGCCGGCCGGGTTTTCATATCCCGCTCTTGATGAAGGGACCAGGCAAGGCAGTGGACATCACGATTCCGATCGATGAAGGGGAGCAGTATCGGCTGGGCGAAATCACGTTCAACGGGAACAAGGAGGTCACCAACGTCAAAGCTCTGCGGTCGCTGTTCCCTATGAAGGACGGCGATATCTTCTCGCGGGAAAAGGTGGCCAAGGGTCTGGAGAACTTGCGTAACGCCTACCGTGAGCTCGGCCATATCAACTTCACTTCCATCCCCAACACGACTTTCGACGAAGACAAGAAGCTGGTTAATCTTTCCATCGACCTGGACGAAGGCAAGAAGTTTTATGTTCGCCGCATCGAGTTTGCCGGCAATACCACGACCCGTGACAAAGTCATCCGACGCGAGGTGGCGCTTGAAGAGGGACAGGTTTACGACGAGCGGCTTTGGAAGCTGAGCCTGCTACGGCTCAATCAGCTGGGGTACTTCGATCCGTTGAAGCCGGACGACCCGAACGTCACCGAGACTCACCTGGACGAGAAGAACGGCACGGTGGACCTTACCCTGAAGGTCCACGAGAAAGGCAAGAACAGCATTGGACTGAACGGCGGCGTCAGCGGCCTGGCCGGGGCATTCATCGGGATCAACTACAGCACCAACAACTTCCTCGGACAGGGCGAGACGCTGGCGGTTCAGACCAGCATCGGTAACAGCCAGCGCATTCTATCGTTCAGTTTTACCCAACCCTACCTTTTTGATCGCCCCATCCAGGGAGGCTTTTCGATCTTCGCCCAGAAATACAACTACAACCAGGCGCGACAGGAAGCCATCCTCACTGGACAACAGGTGAACATCCCCAATGCTTTTCTGAACAACCTGCAGAATTACACCCAGTCCAGCGCGGGTTTCACCGGATCACTCAGCTACCAGTTGCATCATTCGTTCAAGCGCATAGGAATTACGTACTCTTTCGACCGGTCGTCCATTGTCGCGGTGAGCGATGCCTCTAAGATATTGTTCACCGACCTGGCGTTCCGCGGAATCAGCGGCCCCAACTCGCTGGAGGGCATCATCACCAGCAAGATCCTTCCCAGCTTTTCGTTCAGCACGATTGACAGCCCGATTTCACCCAAGCGCGGAACCAGCGTATTCTTCGGCGGAGAGATTGCCGGGCTGGGCGGGACGGTGCGGTCGGTGCGTCCGATTGTTCAGTACAAACACTTCAAGCCGGTGCAGAAGGGGCGAAATACCATCGGATTCAACGTACAGGGTTCTTTCCTGGCCGGCTATGGCGGAGTGGTGGCGCCGCCGTTTGAGCGCTTCTATCTCGGCGGTGAGAATGACATACGCGGTTTTGATATCCGTTCCGTGTCGCCGGTCGCGTTCTTGCCGAGCAAGACCAGCATTGTCCTGAGTAACCCGGACGGCACGGTGGTCCCCAAGGATCCGGCCAATCCGCTGCGTGGCAGCTACACGGTTCCGGTACCGGTCGAGCAGATCGTGTTTCCTGGCGGTGATGCGAGCCTGGTGACCAACCTGGAATACCGGATCACCATCGCTGGCCCGGTTGCCCTTGCGCCATTTATGGACGTCGGGCTAAATCCCATTATCAGGGGATCGCAGCTGCGCATCAACGCCGGGCAACTTGCTGACATCAACACCACGGTGTTTGGATGTCCAGCTCTCGACATCGCGCTGAATTGCACGGGCGGACACCTTCAGAATCCCCAGTTCTCCCAGAACCTGCAAATCGTGAGCAATTCCAACTGGGTTCCGAGAATGTCGACAGGCCTCGAAGTGCAGGTGTTTCTGCCCATCATTAATGCGCCATTCCGGGTCTATTGGGCCTACAACCCGCTGCGCCTGGACAACATAACCCGGGGTCCAGTGCCGATCACGCGCGACATGTTCCCGCCGGGCGCGGCGGGAGACTTTACGTTCGAGCAGGCGGCTCGAAGTCTCACGCCTGAGTATCAGTTGCGGGAACCGCGCAAGACGTTCCGGTTCAGCGTGGCGACCACGTTCTAGCAACAGTCGTCGGTCGTCAGTCTTCAGTCGTCAGCCAGACTGCCGCTGTCCGGAGAAGAGGTTTTCGTACCTGATTGGCTGACGACTGAAGACCGAGGACTGACGACTGTTTGACCTTGGGCAGAGGCTGTACCTATAATGGAGGTATCCACGCCCTGAGACAAGCAGCCAAACGGGGTGGTTACCACGCCGCTTCAGGTTCGGCGTGAGGCGCTGGGAACTCCGGCCCAGCCTCTTCCGTTGACAGCAAACGGTCGGGTTCGTGCTGAGACGCGGCCAGCATTGGCTTGTATGAAAAATCTAAGCGATTTCCCGGGATAAATTCCAAGGAGTTCAAAATCAACCACATGACAAGCAAGTTCGCGCGATTTCTTACGTCCACCGTGTTTGCTGCGTCGGTCGCAGCCATGGCCCAGTCCGCTGCGTTACCTGCCGCCCCGAGCGCCGCAGCCAGCAATGCCGACGCACCTCCCGCTGCGGTCACCGCTACGGGAACCAGAACGGGCACGGTCAATGTCGAGCAGGCGATTTTCGCCACTAACGAAGGTCAGCGTGATTTCGAAGCTTTGAGCAAGAAGCTCGAACCTAAACAAACCGAGCTTAAGAATCAGAATGACGAAGTCGAGAGCCTGAAGAAACAGCTCAGTGCCCAGACCGACAAACTGAACGATGAGAGCCGGGCCACGCTGGTAAAGCAGATTGAGCAGAAGCAGAAGTCCCTGGAGCGCTCAGTACAGGATGCGCGCGATGATGCCCAGAATCAGCAGAACGAGATCGCGCAGCGCATTCTGCAGAAGCTGGGGCCCATGCTGGTGAAGTACGCCGCGGAAAATGGCTTCGGCGTGATCATCGACACCTCGCAGCCGTGGCCGAACGGACCGGTGCTTTGGTCCGGCCCGGCGGTGGATATCACGCGGCCAATCGTGGAGCTTTACAACGCCCAGTCTGGCGTGCCCGCACCCGCGAGACCTGCCGGAGCGAAGCCCGCTGGCACAGCAACAAGGCCTGCGACGACTACTCCAACGAAGCCGGCGACTACCGCACCCAAGGCGCCAGCCACTCAACCAAAATAGCTTCACGACACCTGGTGTCGTGAAGAAGTTCCCACAGGCCGCGTGCAGAACGCGGCCTTTTTTATTTTCAGTGGCTCCCCTCGCATCCACCAGTATTGCAGAGTAGGGCCGGCGTCCCGGCCCACCTCTCGGGCCGGAGGGCGCGCGCTACTTTGACCCGGCGAACTCGGGAGTAGCACAGGCGTAACCTCGCGACCCCTGCTCCCCCCGCTATAATCGGGCCAGTGGCTACCGCTGAAATTCTAAAACGGACGGCGACCCGTCCCACCTGGGCCCAGGTGTCGCTGGAGAACCTGCGCTACAACTTTGGCGTGGTGCAGCGGCACATTGGCGCGTGCATTACAGTCTGCGCCGTGGTGAAGGCGGACGCTTACGGCCACGGTGCGACGGAATGCGCCCGAGCGCTGGAGGAAGAGGGAGCGCGATGGCTGGGCGTGACCTCGCTCGATGAAGCGATCCCCCTCCGTGATGCCGGCATTCGTACCCGCATCCTGCTGATGACGGGATTCTGGCGCGGCGAAGAAGAAGAAATCATTCGCCTGCAACTGACGCCCACGGTCTGGGAGCCGGGGCAGGTGGAGTTACTGGAGAAGGCCGCTGCCGGCCTGGGTTTGCCAAGACTTCCCGTCCACCTGAAGGTGGACACCGGCATGGGCCGGCTGGGAGTCGATCCGGAAGATTTGTACCAGGTTGCCTCCGCTTTGAAGTCGTCGCCACATTTGCTGCTGGAAGGTCTCTCCACGCACCTGGCTTCTTCTGAAGTGCTGGACGCGCCTTCGGTCAACGACCAGTTGCAGAAGTTCGAGCAGGTACGGAGCCTGCTGCGCAATGAGGGATTCGATCCGCCGCTGGTTCACGTGGCCAACACCGGCGCGGTCATTTCCAAGCGAGAATCGTGGAACACGATGGTGCGGCCGGGAATCGCACTCTATGGCTATCACTTGCCCTTTGAGCGCGCGGGCAGGGAAGTCAGCGGCAGCAAGCTGCGTCTTGGGGTCAAGCCGGTGCTGACCTGGAAGACGCGCATCCTCTCGCTGCGCGATGTGCGCGCCAACCAGGCCCTGGGATACGGCGGCACGTATGTCACCAAGGCCCCGGCGCGAATTGCGGTGCTTCCGGTGGGATACGCCGACGGTTTGAACCGCGCGCTGTCGTCGCGCGGGCGCGTGATCGTGCGGGAACACTACGCCCCCATCGTGGGCCGCATCTCGATGGATTTGACGCTGGCGGATGTGACCGGGCTGCCGGGAGTTTCCGTGGGCGATGAAGTGGTCTTGCTCGGTGCTCTCGACGGGTTGAGCGTGGACGCTCGTGAGCATGCCGAACTGGCTAACACCAATGTGTACGAAATTCTTTGCGCGATTTCGAAGCGGGTGCCGCGGAGGTATAGCTAGTTGGTGGTCGTTGGTCTTTGGTCGTTGGTCGTTGGCTAAACCTCAATTCTGCTGGTTACCACGGGCTGTGTGGGGCCGGGTCTTCGACCCGGCCGGGCCGAGCACAGCTCGGCAGCAGCGCTGATATCTAGTCTGCTCTGCCTTTTCGGATCTCCACATATTTCCGCAGTACTGCATTGATCGTCGATTGGTAGCCTTTGCCCTGCTTGCGGAAGAATGTCAGCACGTCAGGATCGAGCCGCAGTGTTATCTGTTTTTTCGGTCCCGGCCAGACTATCGCGTGTGCAAAAAAATCCGGCCCCTGTTCCGGGATGTCAGAAAAATCGATATCTTCATCACCGAGCGCATCAACCCGCTTCCAGTCTGTCCTGGAGCGCCTTTTCGTATTGTTTCCGTTCTTCACGGTTTGCCTTTCTCAGCGAGATGATGCGGATGGTCTTTGGGTCACGTTCTGTAAAGATTACAACCGCGGTGCGACCGCGAATCGTACCAATTCCAATGCAGCGTAGTTCTCCGTAGTCCTTCCGCATATCGGGGCGGAAGAGAAAGGTGCTCTCAAACATTGTTTCCGCATCGACGAAATCGAGGCCATGCTTCTCGATGTTTGCACGGTTCTTATTTTCATCCCATTCAAATTGATAGGTGGTGCGTAAGTTAATTTTCGGAGGCATAGCAAAGCGCACCTCTAAGTGGGCTTGCAAGCCCTCCATTTTTCCGGTTTCGGACGGCTTGGGCTTTGCCGTGTTTGCTTCGTTCGCTCTCCCAGGTTTCTCTCTTGAGAGACGCGGTGTCCGTTCCGCGCAAAGAGCGTAAACGTCATGGCCTTCGGGCCGCCCGTTATCCTACTAACGTGAACAGCTTGGAGTTTGCTGTGTTCGTGGCTTTGCAGCAACTACAAACACAGTGTAACTCCAAATGTAGCTACATGTAAAGTAGTTTCCGCTTGCCTCGGAGAAAAATTACCCACGACTCAGTCTGAGCAAGTAGCTGCTCAGTGCGGGTTGTGCCCCAATGGCTGCTGTTATCGATGCTCATTGTGCAGCGTTTGCTATAGTGCTGAATAGGAATGGCTTCCCGCTACGAGCAGTGGATGTATAACTGGGAGACCCGGCTCACGTCGGTGGACAACAACCGCGTTGTGCGCCCGCTGGAGTGGGGCGTCGAGTGGGCACGGGATTGGCCTTGCCGTAACGGCTTCGCTCCCGGAACTGTCCCCGGGTCAGCCGATTCCGAAAAGTTCCTGCGCGATTACAACCGGCGAATTGTCATCTCAAGCGACGAGTTTTATTCCTACAAAACGCCTTCGGATTTTCGCCTTGAGCGCAGGGAAGTCCAGGTCTTCAGCACGCGGGAAGTGCCAGATCAGAAGTTGGAAGAGAAGGTCCGCGGCACCCAGGCAGATTTTCTGCGCTTTACTTCGCCGGTGCACACGCCGTACACGCAAAATAATCTGGTGAACGCCCGCTGGTTTCCAGCCCGCGGGCGGCGAGCCGTGGTGCTGCTGCCGCATTGGAATTCCGACGCGATTGCGTACACCGGGCTATGCCGGGTAATGAACCTGATGGGCATTGCGGTGCTGCGTCTGAGCATGCCGTATCACGACATTCGCATGCCGGCGGATACTCGGCGCGCCGACTACGCGGTCTCGGCTAACATCGGGCGCACGCTCGATGCTTGCCGCCAGGCAGTGGTTGACGTGCGCTGCTGCCTGGACTGGCTGGAGAAGCAAGGCTACAGCCGGCTGGGTATCCTGGGCACAAGCCTGGGTTCGTGCTATTCGTTTCTCGCCGCGGCGCACGATCCGCGCATTCGTGTGGCCGCCTTCAATCACGCTTCGACCAATGTCGCCGACGTGGTCTGGCACGGACAATCTACCCGTCACATCCGCGAGGGCCTCGAAACTCAAATCGATCTCGATCGTCTGCGCGCGTTGTGGAGCGGCATCAGCCCGATTTCGTACTTTGAACAATTCGCTCGCTGGCCGAAAAAGTCGCTGATCATTTATGCGAGGTACGACATGACCTTTTTACCTGAACTCTCCCGCGATGCGGTGGCAGAGTTTGAACGCTACGGGTTGGATCACAAAGTCGTGGTGCTGCCGTGCGGCCACTACACCACCGGCGAAACGCCCTATAAATATATGGATGGGTGGCAGCTGGTTTCGTTTCTGCGAACAGCCTTCGAAAGCTCTTAGCTCTTAGCCTGGACCCTAAGTTTCATGGCCGTTGTGCCCCCTTCTTTTTCTTGGCTAAGAGCTAAAGGCTCAGAGCTAAGTTAGAATGACTCGGGCATCCCTGAAAAGAGTTGATCCATGAAAACTAACCGCATGTCACTCCCGCTCAACGAAGCCGATCCACAGATTGCCGCGGCCATCGATAACGAGGTTCGCCGCCAGCATGAGGGCCTGGAGCTCATCGCTTCCGAGAATTTTGTCAGCGAAGCCGTGCTTGAAGCCATGGGTTCGGTCTTCACCAACAAATATGCCGAAGGCTATCCCGGCAAACGCTATTACGGCGGGTGCGAGTTCGCTGACATCGTTGAAGATTTGGCGCGGGAACGGGCCAAGAAGCTTTTTGGGGCGGAACATGCCAACGTGCAGCCCCATGCCGGGTCCCAGGCCAACATGGAAGCATTCGCGGCAGTTTTGCAGCCAGGCGATACCATTCTTGGGCTCAACCTCGCGCACGGCGGCCATCTCACGCACGGCCATCATCTGAATTTTTCCGGCAAGACATATCGCATTGTCCCCTACGGAGTCACCAAGGAAAGCGAGACCATTGACTACGATGATTTGGAGAAGCTTGCTGAGAAGGAACGGCCGAAGCTGATTATCGGCGGGGGTAGCGCTTATCCCCGAATCATCGATTTTGCCCGCATGCGGCAGATTGCTGACAAAGTGGGCGCGCTCTACCTGGTCGACATGGCGCATTTCGCCGGGCTGGTGGCGGGTGGGGTGCATCCTTCGCCGATTCCGCATGCTCACATCGTTACCACCACCACGCACAAGACTTTGCGCGGACCACGTGCCGGGATGATCCTGAGCAAACAGGAATTTGCTGCCGCCATCGACAAGGTTGTGTTTCCCGGGATGCAGGGCGGGCCACTGGTTCACATCATCGCGGCTAAAGCCGTCAGTTTCCTGGAAGCGATGCAGCCGGACTTCCGGGATTATGCGCGGCAGGTCGTGGCCAACGCCAAAGTTCTGGCTGACACACTTGCGGCCGAGGGCCTCCGCATTATTTCCGGGGGCACGGACACGCACCTCATGCTGGTCGATGTGTTCTCCAAGGGGATACTGGGCAGCGAGGCGGAGAAGGCGCTGGGTGAAGCTGCCATCACGGTCAACAAGAACGCCATTCCGTTCGACGTCAACCCGCCGATGAAGCCGAGCGGCATCCGAATCGGAACGCCCGCGCTGACCACCCGCGGCATGAAGGAAGAAGAGATGAGGCAGGTGGGGCGCTGGATCTCGGAAGCTTTGCATCATCGGGCAGAGGCGGCTGTGCTGGGCAAGATCCGAAAGCAGGTCTTGGGCCTGGCGGAGGCTTTCCCGTTGTATCCCGAGCGCAGGGCGAAAGCCCAGGCAGAATTGAGGGCTTAGGTCAGTAAATGGCGGACGGGCGTCTCGCCCCGTCTCGGCTGTGCTTCCGATATTCTCGATGTGCTGAGCCCAGTTGTCGACATCTGGACGGGCGGGACGCCCGTCCTCCATTGAATACAGCCTACGCCTAGCGGTCGGCCACTCTCTGTGATTAAATCTCCCCGTGAGAGTCGCCATCGACATCCGGCGGATGACCGAATTCGGCGTTGGCACTTACACGCGCAATATTGTCCGGGCGCTGGGCCGGTTGGATCGCGAGAGTAAGTACTTCCTGATCGGGCCGCCGCAGAAAGTGGCGGAGATCGGCGCCCTGCCGCCAAACTTTCACGCTGTCCCCCTGCTGGGTGAAGACGCCACGATCAAAAGCTATTTCGACTATCGTGCCGTCCTCAAGCGCCTGGATTGCGACCTGGTGCACATTCCGCACTTGTTTTGGCTGCCACGAAATCTGCCCTGTCCTTATGTGATGACGGTGCATGATGTGCTCGATCATATGTACCGGGCCCGGGACCAGTCGGGGTTGAAGCGATCCCTGCATTTTTATCTGACCCACCGGGCGCTGAAGGGCGCGGCGCGAATTTTTGCCGTCTCCAATTTCACCAAGAGCGAAGTGGAGAAGCTGTTCGCGATTCCGTCTGACCGCATCGAAGTTGTCTATAACGCGATTGATGAGCGCTTCCTGCGCGGACACGCCAGCGAGGCTGACCGGCAGCTCCTCGCGGAGCGCTATCTGGTCAACCATCCTTTTCTGCTTTACACCGGTCGCATCAGCCCGCATAAGAACGTAGTGCGGATCATCGAGGCCTTTTCCGCGCTGAAAGCGGAGCTGGAGAAAGAAGAGTTGTTTCCCGGCCTGAAGCTCATCATCATCGGCGACGAGCTGTCGAAGCATCCCGACCTGCGCCGCACCGTGATCCGCAGCCGGATGCAGACCGATGTGCGCTTTATGGGGTTCGTCCCGATCGAAGTGCTGCGCATCTTTTACGATGCGGCCAAAATCTTCGTATTTCCGTCGCTCTACGAGGGCTTTGGGCTGCCGCCGCTGGAAGCCATGGCGCATGGCACGCCGGTGGTGACTTCGAATACGTCATCGCTGCCCGAGGTGGTGGGCAACGCCGCGGTGCTGGTGAATCCGGAAAATGTTTTTGAGATCATGCGCGCGCTGCATCGCGTGCTGGTTGACCAGGCTCTGCGAGACAAACTCAAGGTGCGGGGCTACGAGCAGGCCAACCGATTTTCCTGGGATGCCGCCGCGCAGCAGATTCTCCGCGTCTACCACGAGATATCAGAGAAGCCGCCGTCTCGGCCCCACCTGGCAACCGAAGCAAACGCCGCCTCTCAGTCGGCGAACTCGTAGGCGGTTCAGGCCTTCTTGAGCAACGGCTGTCCGGGAGAATTGAACTCCAGGCGATGCAGTTTGGCGGTGATCCGGGTGCGGTCGGTCTCAGTCGAAGCAGCACTCAAGCGTTTCTTCAGCTTGGTGATCTTTTCACTGCGGGTGCGGCGGCGGCGAATTTCGGGCCGGCGGCTGGGTGCGGACATTGAGCCTCCTGATTTGGTCAGTCGCTAGCTAGTCTATAACAATGTGCTCGGTAGTGTCCTGACTGTAGATCCTTTCGTCCTTTGTGAACTTTGCGGTTTAAGATTTCTGGTTAAAGATTAAAACCTTTAACGCAAAGGACGCAAAGGGAGCCCGCAAAGGACGCAAAGGATCGCCGAGAATATCAACTGTCCGACACTGCTGACGGCCGCGGAAGGCGATCCCATCGCCGGTAAAGCACAGATGCTTTACGACGCGCTGCGTTGTCCCAAAACTCTGCTGCGATTTACCGCCGCCGAGGGTAGTGGTGGGCACTGCGAGGGTCTGGCACGCGGCCTTTACCATCTGCCGAAGCCATGATTAGACGCAGGACTTGAAATCGTGACGCGAACGAATTCACGTCGCGTTGTTTCAGTGGCGCCAGTCCCAGACGGGCTCTCCTTTTGCGTCTCGCAAAACAAAGCTATCATTCCCTTTGACTATCTCACGCACCAGAAAAAGGTCGGCGTCACCCTGTTTCACTTTCGAGCCGGTCATTGTGATCTCGTCTCCCTTAGCAAAGCTCATGCCCATATCGTCCAGGAAAGTCTTTGGGCACAAATAGGCGTCGATGGAGTTCGCGCCGTCCTTAACCTGCAGGTGGGCAATTTCTTTCTCGCTGCCTTTTGGAGGCAGCTTGACCTCGTCCACAGTACCTTTAATCTTGGTTTCGGTTTGGAGGTCGTACTTCGGCCCGCTTGTACCGGATTGCTTTTTCTGGGCACCGGCCGGTAGCTCGATGGTAAGTGCGGCGAGTACGATCAGGACAACAATCTGGCGGGAACGACGCGAGCCACTGAATTCGATGCCATCATGCATGACTCCCCCTTCGTCACGAGGTGCCGGGAGCCAATAATGGAAAAATGAGAAAGCGAATGATCGGCTCGTGGCTCGTATGCTTCGCTATATTTAGGAAGAAGCCAACTTTCGCGCCTATGGTACTCCATTCCTGGGCCGAAAAACGTCTTACCCGAGAAGAGATTAACTCTTAAGAGTCCGCGCTGTTTCGCACTGCTAGCGATAGCCTGCTAGCGCTTTCGCGTGGAGGGCCGCTGGTGGGATGTAGATACCGAGTGGGAGCGCTGCGGTTTCTTCTGGCGGATTGAAGGGAAAATTTTTGGCAGCCGGACCTGTAAGCCGAATTCGTCGGATCGCGTTGCAAACAAACAACTTATTTAAAATCAGTCGCCGTGAAGTGTCAATGATGTCAACTTTGGCAGTGATGGTAGGTTTTGCGTCACACCGGCGTCACAATGGGCGGTCCGAGACGATTGTTTGCTGGTAGTCGCGATCAGCTTACCTACAAGTTTGCCTTGGCAAGTCGACGCAAGAAACTCTCCTTGGCGGCGTGTGTCTGCCGGATCTTCTCAAGTTCCATCTGAAATTTGGCCCTCTTGCCCCGGCGGACTGCGAGATCATGCAAGTCGGTCAGCAAGCCAACCGCCCTGGCATAGTCGTTGGGCTGCCGCTTCAGGATATGTACGGCGACCTGCTCCCAGATTTCCGGTTCGCGTCGCCCTAGTTGATCGAGATAGCGAGCTCGGTTTGCCTCGTCCTCGGCCTTTCGTCTTGCCTCTTCTGCCGCGCGCTGTTCGTTCAGCCGCTGGATTCTTTCCTTCGCTCGCGCGTGAGCCACGGCCAGGATATCGCCTACACTGCGCCGGGCCGCTGCAGCCGTCTGCGAACAGTGTTGAGAGTTTTGACGCTGAAAACGCCGCATGAAATTGCTTCGCCAGCGTTCGCTCTGCTCCATTACCGCAGTAATGAGCAACTCGTTCTTGTCCTTTTCCGGCAGGCCTCGAATCCATGCGGACAGCTCTTTGCGGCTCGGTCCAGCGGCGAGTGGTTTTGAAGCCTGTGCTGCAACCTCGACGAGATCTTCGTCGATTTCGAGGAATTCGATCAGAGCATCGAGGGAACCGGACAATTCTTGCAAGCCTGTAGGCACGGGCGGCTCCAATTCATCTTCATCAAGTCCTCCATCCTGCGCGCTGCGAAGCCAGCCAAGATACAGGCATCGGAGGTCGCCCCGAAGCAGGTCTGAGCGCAGAGGCATCAGGGAGGCCATCCATCCGGTACCGTCGTCCTCGCCGTCCCACTCGGACTCACTTCCAAATTCAACGATCACGAATCTCGCGGTTCTTCGCACCCGCACGGTCTCGCCTGGGACCATGGCCTTGAGCAACTTGTAGTCGACCGATTCCTGCGGGAGGCGAATATAGAACTCATGCGTCCCCCAGTTCGCGACATAGACAAAAGCGTCAAAGTATTTCTCCAGCAGCTTGCTCGGATTGGCTTTCAGGTCTCCCCATTCGTAGTGGTTCGTGAAGCTCGTGGTGGTGATTGCGGCCCGCGTCGAGATGGAACGGAGCGCTGCCATCTCTTTTTTCGTCAGCGGACGGTCAATTGCGCGGAAATCGTAGTACTGATATTCGCTCACCAGATCCCTCGGCGCCAGTGACGATAAGCGACAATCCATTCCACGCCTGCTGGTGCCGGCGTCGGCAAAGGCAGGTCCAGGATTGGGATCTTCTGCCGCGTTTTGCCTCGACGGCAAATGGCAACAATTTGGCCATCTAGCGTCATGTCGACTTTCTCTACCTCAGCATCGACGCCGAGGACCTTCACAGCGAACGGCAATGCTAGGTGTTTCTCAATCATGGTGAAAAAACCGCCTGCTTGTTCTTCTTCGCCGTAAGCATCCACGATCGCTTGTTCGATCAGTTCCTTAAGCCTCGCCCTGCTGAGTGAAGGGAGATTTATCCCAGACTCGCCTTTCAGCTTCCGCAGATGCAGAACCGCCCGGCGACTGTTCTGTTTCGTCATGTTTCTCCGTTGATCAAAGGCTCTTTAGGAGATCGATTCTCACCCTGCTCAAAGAATGACGTTTCGTTGCTGGCGTCCCGGATCGTGTAGCCGATCAGGTTGTACCCTTTCAGGCGACGCGCGTACATTCGCGCCAGCATAAGGACGTTGGAGTCCACGTAATCGTAGACTCGCACAACACGCTTGGCATCATGAAGTCGGTGGAGACGCCCTACGTATTGCTGTAGCGTTCCCCTCCACGAAATGGGCATCGCCAGAAAGAGCGTATCCAAGCGAGCGTCGTCGAACCCTTCGCCTATGTAGCTGCCGGTCGCCAGAATGACTCTCGGCTCGCACTCGGGTACAGCCGCAATTGCCTCTGCTATCGATCGTCGTTGTTTCTTGCCCATGCCACCCTTCAGCGTAAACACGTTGTTCATCTTGCCAGCCAGCTCCGTTTCGAAGTATTTCAAGTGCTCAGTTCTGCCGGTAAGCAGCAACGGTGAGCGCCCATCTGTGGTTGCCTGGACGAGATCCGTAAGGATCAATTCATTGCGGACGCGATCATCTACGATTGCGGCGTACACTTCCTGAATCGTCATATCGGTTTGCTCAGGCGGCAAGGAAAAGTCCGTCAACCGTAGAACCACTTCATGCTCGAACGGCGTAGCTGCCGTCATTGAGCGGGCGCTGAGCTTGAATCGGATCGGGCCGCACTGCATATAGATGATGGGATGGTGGCCATCTTTTCGCTCGGGAGTTGCTGTCAGTCCGACGATGTACTTCGCTTTCACCTGCTTCATCACCTGCTCAAAGGTAAACGCCGATAGATGGTGGCACTCGTCAACAATCACCTGACCATACTCTGCCACAAAGTCTTTCACCCCTTCCTTGTCGTGGCTACTTTGAAGAATGGCAATATCGACACAACCGCTGCGTTTTGTCGTCCCTCCTCCGATTTGTCCTACTGACTTGGTGGGAAGGTTGAGGAACATTGCCAACCTCGCATGCCACTGGTCTAACAATTGTTGACGATGTACCAACACCAAAGTGTTCACCTTTCTTGCCGCGATCAGCCATGCTGCCACAGCCGTCTTGCCAAAAGCCGTGGGAGCACAAAGAATTCCTTCATCGTGCTGCACGAACGCATCAACGGCATCCTGCTGTAACGGACGCAGTCGGCCGTAGAACCCTACCTCGATCGGACGACCAACAAACCGTTCGTCACTGACTTCTGGCTTGATGCGGTGCGTTTTCAACAACTCGATGACCTCCACCAGACAGCCGCGTGGTAGGGCAATGTGGTTAGCGAGTTCCTCGCCACAGGCGATAACTCGTGGCTTGTTGAAAGTAGGAAGCCTCATTGCCTGCGCTTTGTAAAATTCGGGGTTCTGGAATGCCCCAAGGCGAAGCAACCGGTTGAGCATCGCGGAAGGAAGATCCTTCTTTTCGATATACAAAAGGTTGGCGCGAACAATTCGGACCTGCACCGGAAGGGGGCCTGGTATTGGACGCTCTGCTCGTTTTCGCGATGGCGGCAATGTCCAAGGGTCTTGTCCCTCATCTTCCGTAGAGCTGATTCTCACTCCGATAAGGTCCCCACTTCGTTGAGCTTCCAAAACGACAGCCTCAGCAGCAGCAGCGGGCATCCGTTTCACGCTTGCCAGAAACGCCCATTGGTCACCATATGGGCGAAACTCCGCATCTACGAAGACGCTGTTTCCATCTGCGCGCGGAAGCCTCTGCAGCGGCAGAGCGATCAGATTGCCAAATCCGCCCTTTGGCATAGTGTCTTGGTTGGGGAAAAAGCGGTCGTATGAATCCAATCCAAGTTGGTGACGGGACTCCATGGCCCGAGTCAGGATTACACAGCCCAGTTTTCGCGCGGTGGTTGCGGGGATTGATCGGTCGAAGAAGATCCACACGTGGCCACCGTTGCCTGACCGTGAACGCTCTAGTGCCGCTGGCACGCTCAGTTCGCGACATACGGCCAAAAACGCAATGGCATCCTTTTGCCATGTTTTCTTATCGAAATCGACGGCGAGGAACCAGCATGTCTCGTCCTGCAGAAGCGGATAGATACCGATGGTGTGATCTCCGACGAGGTGTCCGCGCACTACCTCGTCGGTTAGCGGTCTGAACTTCCGAGTCTGGCGGTCGACCTTCTTGCGGTCCTCGTCTCTTGCGCGAAAATAGGCCTTCCAGTCACGATCTGCCTTAGGCATGTACCCAGATCGCCCGTCGGCGTTCTCCCAGCGAACTGCATAAACGTCGTCGCGCCCGTGGAAGAGACTCCGGAAGAGGGCAATGCGTTGTTCAGCTTTCAAGACAAGGGTGTGCGGACTTGGTAGGGCGCTCGTTGTGACGGGAATACCGTTCGGGGACTGCACCACCGGAAGCTGTATGCCGTGGTCCTGCAAAATACGCCGCAGGCGAACGTTTTCTTCCCGTAGGCGCTGCACCTCAGCAAGAGCAGATTGCAGATCCAAAAGTTTGGGATCAGATTCGTTCACGTAAAGCCATCATCACCTTCTACTGCCAGGACTCGATCAAAGAATAATCTCACACCTTGCGGACGTCCCTGTGTGTCCGCGGACGAAGCGAGAAAGCAGTTCACACACCGCGCCTTTTCAGGGGATTGTCAGTTCTTTTTCGCAGTGGGTGTATCTAACGGCGGGGTGCAAGTTCGCGGGTTTTCCGCAGGGGTTTAAGCTATGCGAAGGTAGCGTCGTTCTTTCCACTGAGACTCGGATCGAGTGTTCCGGTGCAGCGTTCTAGACGTTTCGCTTGTAGTGGAGTGCGGTCGGCCCTTTTTCCGGTCTCATGCGCAAGGCGATTCTCAAGCAATCGAAGACCGAACTTCCGTCCGATTACGGCTTAACTGCGTCACACCGGCGTCACAACGGGACACGGTGTTCTGTAAGTGATTGAAAATAATAACTTGTGGCAGCCGGACCTATAAGCCGAATTCTGTCCGCCGGATTGCTCCGGCAGGACGGTCATTCCTCTGGGCCGAACATTACTGCGCGGCTCAAGCGACCTACCCGGAGGTTGTGGCGCGCCGAGCCGGCACGCGCCTCAGGCGAACCCGAGACTCCCTCCCTATTTGGTCTTGCTCCGTGTGGGGTTTGCCCTGCCCGCCGCATTACTGCGACGGCGGTGCGCTCTTACCGCACCTTTTCACCCTTACCCTGGCGTTGCCGCCAGGGCGGTATGTTTTCTGTGGCACTTTCCGTAAACCGGGTTTGAACCCGGACTCCCGGACGTTATCCGGCACACTGCTCTGCGGAGTTCGGACTTTCCTCCCTCGCCACTTGACGCGGCGAGAGCGACCGTCCGGTCCAGCTGCCAACAGGCTTATTATAGCGGACTTCGGGCGTCGGACCTCGGGCGGCAGCGGTTGGTGCTTGGTGGTTGGCCGTTGGCCCCTGCTTTTGGTTGTGGGCCTGTGATGCTGGGTTATCAGGAAAGACCGAGATCCGAAGTTGAGAGCCATCCGATCAATACCACCCATCAACGGGCAGCCGCCAACGACCAAGGACCAACGGCCAACGACGACTGACCACTCTCAGTTTGGCAAATTCCTATCCAGCTTTTGAATCTTCCAGAAAGCGTTGGTCAGGCGTTCCTTGACCGGAGGCAGCGGGGATAGCTTCTGGTGGGGCTCGGTCTGGTACCAGAAGGCTACGCTGGTGTAGTCGTCCTCGCGGTCGTTGGCGTGGCCGTGCTCGATGGTGGCGCGAAGAGATTTCTGAAAATAGATCGGGTCCTCAACATGGAAGCGATACATGGTGTGGCTGCCGGTCCAGTCCCGATTGCCTTGCTGCGAGTACCCGATGAAGGGATAGTTGAACTCCTTCTGGAACATCCAGGCATTGTTGAAGTAGTCTTCCATGCCGGTTCCGTTGATGGTGGCGCGAGCGGTGTCGCCATCGATGAAAAACATGTCGTCGCCTTCGCCCCACCATCCGGTGGAGAGCCCGAAGACATTCAGGATCGTTCCTACATACTGTCCCTTGCCCTTTGCTTCCATGAAGACATAGTTATTCTTGCCGTCGACGTTCTTGCCGCCCGTTTCCGACTCGGGAACGGCGCGGGTCTGTTCGTTCCACTGCGCGTGGAAGCGGCCTTTGTCAGCGACTCTCCGGGCATCCGGGTATTCCTGGTAGTCGATATGAAAATAAAGGTTGGGCACATCCTGTGTTCCATCGTTGCCGATCGTGATCCGCGCTCCGTTGCCGAATGGCATCTCGAAGTAGCAGTTCATGGCACGATCCTGCACCGTAATCGGCAAGGACCCCCACGATTGGTATTTCTGTCCGCGATGTCCTCCAGGAACATCTTCGTACTCGAAGCCGGTGCCGAAGAAGTCGCCGATCGGCACTTCGACGCTGGGATCGGATTCGCCGTCCCAGTACATGCGGAACACTAGTTCGCGCAAATGAAACGGGCTGGGTGAGTTGATAGTGAACCAGATATGCCGGATAGAGCCCGCGCCTTTGATGTCCGCGAGCGTTGCGGTGGAAGCCGGCCTTCACTTCCATCCAGTCGGCATTGCCGCCAGAGCGGTCGGCGCTCGAAGCTCGCCTTGAAACCGCGTCGCTTAGGTTGGCCAGGCTACCCAGAGGACTGTTGTGTTGTCCGAAAGCAAGCGCTGAAAAGCAAAGAAGAAAGCTGATAATTCTGATTATTATCATGGCAATCCTCCTGCAGGATTGCGCTAGGAACCTTATCACAAGGCCGGAATGTTATGTGCCTCTTGGCAGAGGCCTTGTAAGCCCGCTCTCAGCCAAGCTGCTAGACTTAATGCGGGCCAAGGTTCAGCTGACGACTGACGACCGAGGACTGACGACTGATCCATGACAACCCTCGAGGCCATCCGCATCGCGCTGCTCTCCCTCTGGGCGAACAAGCTGCGCTCCGCTCTGACCCTGCTCGGCGTGGTGATCGGCGTGGCCGCTGTGATCGCCGTAGTCACTTTCGTGAATGGGATCAATGGCTACGTCGCAGAAAAGATATTCAACCTGGGCGCTGACGTTTTCATCATCAGCAAAGTCACTCCCGTTGTCACCAATGTTGATCAGCTTCTCGATGGTCTAAAACGAAAAGACCTGACGGTGGAGGATTACCAGGCCGTGCTGCAGGCCTGCAAGCACTGCGCCATGATTGGCGCTTCCATCACCAATACCACCGGTCATGTCCGGTACGAGGAGCAAGCGCTGGCCGATACCTGGATCCGCGGATTGACCCCGTCGATGGCCCCGATTCTTGACCTCGATCTTACTGCCGGCCGCATGGTCAACGAGAACGACGAGGAAAACCGTTCGCAGGTGGGCGTGATTGGAACCGACGTAGTGGATACTTTTTTCCCAACGGTGGATCCTCTGGGCAAGGAGATTCGCGTGGAAGGCGAAGTATACCGCGTGATCGGGATGGGGAAGAAGCAGGGAACTACGCTGGGGCAGAGCCGGGACAATTATGTCGCGATTCCTATCACAACCTACCTCAAACAGTTCGGATCGCACACCAGTATTCGCATTTCAGGCAAGGCCGCGGGAGTAGGCACGGAGCTCGATACGGCGATTGACGAAGCTCGCGCCGTTCTGCGGGCCCGGCGCCATGATCTGCCCGGCAGTCCCGACAGCTTTGCTGCGGAAACCAATGCCAGCTTCTTGAGTATCTGGTCGAATCTGAGTGGGACGTTTTTCATCGCGATGATCGCAATTGCGGCGATTTCTCTGGTGGTCGGCGGCATCGTGATTATGAATATCATGCTGGTGTCCGTGACCGAGCGCACCCGCGAGATTGGCATACGGAAAGCGATGGGCGCGCGCCGCCAGGACGTGCTGCTGCAGTTCCTGATCGAGTCCGGAACCATGGCGCTGGTGGGTGGCCTGCTGGGCGTGCTCTTCGGCATCGTCTTTGCCAAAGGGATCACGGCGATCATTGGTATGCCATCTGAAATCAAGTTGTGGGCGGTGGCTGCGGGCCTGCTGGTTTCCGCCAGCGTGGGGGTATTCTTTGGCGTGTATCCGGCACGGCGGGCGGCGATGCTGGATCCGATATCCGCGTTGAGATTTGAACTTTAGGCAGAAACCAGATTCCAATGTTGCGTACCAGCCACTACGGTGAAGTCGTCGAGATGGCTCTGGACACGATCCGCACCAACAAGATGCGGTCGGCGCTGACTGTGCTCGGCATCGTGATTGGTGTCGCGGTCGTGATCGGCATCTCTTCCGTGGTGCGCGGGCTCAACGACAACGTCAGCCAGGTCATCAGCAGCCTGGGATCCAATATTATTTTTGCGTACCACCAGCCGCTGACCTTTGGGCGGCCGACGGAAGAGATACGAACGCGCAAAGAGCTCACCTTCGACGATTTTGAAGCTGTACAGCAATTGCCTCACGTCAAGATCGCCACTGTCGGATTGCGTTATTTTCGTCAGGAATTCGGAACCGGCACTTACGAGGTCAAGTACAACGGGCGCAAGGTCAAGAACGTTGTCCTGGAGGGCGACACCGGCACCTGGAAAGACGTGTTTGATCTGGACATCGCCTCCGGCCGGTGGATGAATGAGACGGATCAGGAACATCATTCTCCCGTGATTGTGCTGGGCTCGGACACCGCCGACGAGCTGTTCCCCAATGAAAACCCGCTGGGCAAGGAAATCACGATTGACGGTCAGTTGTTTACGGTGATTGGAGTCGCCGCGAAGCGCAAGAGCGTATTTGCCGGCGGCAAAAATCCGGATGACAACATCGTTTATTTCCCGCTGGCCACGTTTCGCAAATTGCATCCTGAACTGAAGCAATATTGGATCAGTGTCAAGGCCACTTCGCACGATGATATGCCCAAGGCCATTGACGAGATCCGCGAGCTGCTGCGGCGGCGCCGCAAAGTGGCGCCGGACAAGCCGGACAACTTCGCCGTATTTACCCAGGATTCGCTTTCCGATGTGTGGAACCAGGTGACGGGTGCTGTGTTTATCTTCATGTTCGCGGTTTCCAGCGTGGGTTTGATCGTGGGCGGCGTGGGCGTGATGAACATCATGCTGGTTTCAGTCACTGAGCGGACGCGGGAGATCGGGGTGCGCAAAGCGATCGGCGCGCGCAAGCGGGACATCCTACTGCAGTTCACGCTGGAGGCCATTACTCTTACCGCGTTGGGCGGCGTGCTGGGCGTGCTGGTGGGGGCGATCATTACCTGGACGATTCCCGCGATCTGGAGCACACTGCCGGCGCGGATGTCATTTTTCTGGGCTGCATTTGGATTGGGTTCGGCGGCTGCTGAGGGGTTGCTGTTCGGGATTTATCCGGCGTGGAAGGCTGCGAATCTGGATCCGATTGAGTCGCTGCGGTACGAGTAGACTAGCTCCCGCATGATTCACCAACTTCTTTTTGCCCTCGAAATTGTTGCTGTTCTAGGAACTCTCACAAGCACTGGTTACTACGCTCTTTGCTTGTATGGAGCGGTTCGATTTCTCGGCGAGAGAAAAGCGGCGGGCGGGGGCGCCCGCCCCACACCATCCTTCCTGCCTCCAGTTTCAATTCTTAAGCCGCTTAAGAGCACTGATCCCGAGATGTATGAGAGCTTTCGCAGTCATTGTTTGCAGGACTATCCCGAATACGAAATTATTTTTGGGGTCAGCGATGCCGATGATCCTGCGATTGCGTTTGTGGAACGATTGAAAGCTGAATTCCCTCAGATTCCTATCCGGCTCGCGTTTTGTCTGAAGAATCTGGGCGCCAATACGAAGGTCAGCAACCTGGCGCAGATGGAAGCGGTAGCGAAGTACGAGCACTTGGTTGTGAACGATAGCGATATCCGGGTCGAGGCTGGATACTTACGCAGTGTCGCCGCCCCACTGTTGGACCCGAAAACCGGACTGGTGACTTGTCTTTATCGTGGCGTAGCTAGCGCGAGCCTGGGGTCACGGCTGGAATCTCTGTTCATCAGTACGGATTTCAGTGCTGGGGTGCTGGTGGCGCGGCTGCTTGAAGGCGGCATTCATTTCGGGTTGGGTTCGACCCTGGCTTTTCGGCGTAGCGATCTCGCCGCGACCGGCGGATTTGAGGCCCTGGCGGATTACCTCGCGGACGACTACGAAATCGGTCGACGCATCGCCGCACAGGGCCTGAAGATTGAGCTTTGTAGGACCGTGGTCGAGACTTTTCTGCCGCGCTATGACTTGAAGCAGTTTCTGGATCACCAGTTGCGATGGGCACGGACGATCCGCGATTCCCGTCCCGGCGGCTATGCGGGGCTGGTGGCGACTTTTGGGCTGCCATGGGCCGTGCTCGCTCTCATGTGTGCGCGCGGAGCCGTCTGGGCGTGGGTGCTGCTGGGTGTCGCGATTGCCCTGCGATACGCGGTTGCTTTGGTTGTCGGGCGAACAGTTCTTCAGGACCGGCAAGTGACAAAGTGGCTGGCGCTTGTTCCTCTGCGCGATTTTGCCGCGGCACTGGTGTGGCTCATCGGTTTCTGGGGACACGGAGTGACGTGGCGTGGGGATTCGTTTACGTTGAAAGACGGCAAACTGGTACGAATTCGTCCGTCGTCGCGTCACTTACCTGCGGGAGACGCCAGCAGTTCAAAGCGGCCGTCGGAATAGAGACGATATCGCCGTCCCCGCCACACGATCGTATTTCCAAAAAATCCAGCGAGCCAGAAGCAGAACGCATTCACATCCTCGATCGGCAGCAGGAGCCAGTTGATCTTGGCGTGCAAAACGCGCGCCGAGATTGTGTAAGCAGCCAGCAGACGAATCGCGAAGGTTAAGAGCAGTGCCGCCCACCATGCCGGGTTTACGGCGCAGAGCAAAAGCGCCAACGGCAAAGGCATGGTGAACAACTGTCCGACATAACCTAAGGGGCGCGATCGCCGCGTGCTGCGCGCCCAGCGCAGACGATGGGATGCATTGTGGCGCAGATCTGCGCTGCCAATGTGATGCTCGATGACATAGGAAGAAAGAATCACGCCATGGCCGGCGTCGGCGGCAAATTTTCCCATGACAAAATCTTCCGCCAGATAATCTTTCAACCGGTCGAAGCCGCCGATGGCTTGCAGCACCCGCCGCCGGGCTGCGATGGTTGGGCCGACCGCAAACTTCATGCCTTCGAGCATGCGCGCCACCAGAATGCCGGCAGCGAAATCTGTGTTCATGCCGATGGCCTCGAGCCGCGACCAGAAACTGGTTCCGGCCACGGCGCGGTACGGACAGGTGGCTACGCCCAGGCTGACATCCTGAAACTCTGCGGCAACTGTCTTCAGCAGGTCGGGAGTCACCCTGATGTCGGAGTCGCTCATCACTACCAGATCATTTGCGGCGGCCGCAAGCATCTGCTCCAGGCTGTAGACCTTGGCGTTGGGATAGGGGGACTCGCCCGTCACCAGCAAGCGCGAAGGAACGTTCGGATATTCCCGGCGAAGACTTTCGACTATTGATATCGCAGGATCATCCGGGCTTCGTACCGCGAAAAGAATTTCGAAGTCAGGATAGTCCTGCTCGAAAAAAGTCCGCAGATTGGATTCGAGGCCGAGGTCGAGTCCGGCGAGCGGTTTGAGGATGCTGATGGGTTCTGGAGAATTCAGCGCTGGCGGCCGAACCGAGAGGTAGCGCAGAGCGGCCACGACTGACAGCAGCGAATAAACCAGAGCACCGGCCAGCAGAGCCAGCAGGACGTAGGTCACGCAATTTCTCTCGGTCGAATGGACGGAGCGCGCTCGCTCATACGAAATTTTCTCCGGCACGGGCGCTGCCGCACGAGCGGGGCGTTCGCGCCCACATTAACAAGCAATTATACGGTTTTGGTAATGGAGGCCGGGCGTCCTCCATCAGAAAACTATCTCGCCGAACCTGCGGCTGCACCGGAGGCTTTTCCCGCGTCGAGGACTTCGCGGATCTTGCGGGCGATGGCTTTCAAGGAGAAGGGCTTCTGCAGGAAGTGTGTGGTTACGTCAATCTCTCCGTGGCGCTGGAATGTGGTTTCAGCGTAGCCGGAGGCAAACAGGACTTTCATGTCCGGCCGATCAGGAGCGAGTTCTGCCGCCAGCTTCGCGCCACCCATCTGGGGCATGACCACGTCGGTGATCATCAAGTCAATGCGGCCGTCATAGGTCCTGGCGAGGGCCAGCGCCTCCGCCCCGTTCGCTGCTTCCAAAACGATATAGCCCTGCAAGGAAAGAAACTCGCGCGCCGACCGGCGGACCGCTTCTTCGTCTTCCGCCAGGAGCAAAGTTTCGCAGCCTCGAGGGCAACCTTCCAGCGGAAGAGTGGGCTGCACAGCAAGCTTTGCTTGTTGCGCCCGAGGCAAGTAAATCTTGAAGGTCGTGCCCAGCCCGGGCTCGCTGTACACCCAGATGAACCCGCTGTTCTGTTTCACGATGCCGTACACCGTGGCCAGGCCCAGTCCGGTGCCCTTGCCTTCTTCTTTGGTGGTGTAAAACGGCTCGAAGATGTGCAGCAGATGCTCGGGCGCGATGCCGGTTCCTGAGTCGGTGACGGTCAGCAGAACGTACTCTCCGGGGGGAACGATGGAGTGTTCCTGAACATAAGGCTCGTCCAGCCGCATGGTCGCAGTCTCGATCACCAGCCTGCCGCCCTTGGGCATGGCGTCGCGGGCGTTGGCCACGAGGTTCATCAGGATCTGCTCGATCTGCACTGGATCAGCTTTCACTCTGCCCAGCTTCTTGCCCGGAACAAATACCAGCTCAATGTCTTCACCGATCAGGCGCGGCAGCATTTTGTTGATGTCCTCGATGATCAGGTTCAAGTCGAGGAGCTGCAGGGACTGCATCTGCTTCCGTCCGAAGGCCAGCAGCTGGCGAGTGAGGTCGGCTGCCCGGCGGGAGGCTTTCTGGATCTCATCCACGTTGCGGCGGAGGGGATGCTGAGGGGCCAGCGAATCCAGCATGAGCTCGGCGTAGGAGCTGATGACCATCAGGAGATTGTTGAAATCATGGGCCACGCCTCCCGCTAATTTTCCGATAGCGTCCATTTTCTGGCCCTGCTGAAGCTGGTTTTCCATCCGGCGCCGGTCGGTGATATCGCGATCATTGGAGATGAAATGAGTGATCCTGCCATCGTTGTCCCGCAGAGGGGTGACAGTTTTCTCTGCGACAAAAATGTCTCCGCTCTTTTTCCGGTTCACCATGGTGCAGCGAAAGACGTTGCCCGCGAGAATGGTTTGCCACAATTCCTTGTAGAGATCCGCGGTCTGCTGGCCCGATTTCAGGACGCGTGGAGTTTGGCCCATCAGCTCCCCGGGAGAGTAACCGGTCAGCGCCTCGAAGGCCGGGTTGACATACTCAATGACTCCCTCACGGTCGGTGATCATGACCAGGTCCGCGGATTGCTCGACGGCGCGCCATAGCTTGCGCAGCGTGTCTTCTGTTTTCTGGCGTTGCCGTTCCTTGCCATACTCGTCGAGAGCATGGCGGATCGCGCCGGTTGCGGCTGGCCGATCGATCCTTGAAGTCTGAGCGAACTCTCCGTCGCCGGCTCTCAGGACCGTGTCCACCGCGGTGTTGTCCATGTGGTCGCTGAGAAAAATCACCGGTGCACCGCGATGCTTCTGGCGTAATTCGTGCAGCAGGCCCGAGGCTGCCCCATCGCCCGACTGGTATTCGCAGAGTAAGAGATCGTAAGTGGTCGGATCCAGGCGTGCCAGCGCCTCGGTGGTGGAATGCGCGTGGTCCAGGTCCACGCGCCCGTCGCCGCTGCCGTTTAGAAGGCCGCGCAGATAGCTGAAGTCATCGTCATCTCCGACCAGCAGGAGTTGCATGGCTGCACTGCCGATTGCGGCGTTTCTAATGCTTTCCATGGAGTACCGGTTACCACGGCTACTTGGTACATCGGAGGTCAGAGGCAGCGGCATGGTGAGGAGCGGAACGGTTACGAAAAGAAGGTGGAACCGGATGTCAAATTGGGACGAGTGCAGGTTCGGGACAGGAGGCAAATCAGCCAAAGGGTGGCGCGGCCCTCTCACCTGCGTAACAGCTGCTCCACCCAAAATCAGCGGAACGCATTTAGACTGTTGGGTCCGTCGCCGCCACAACCATGGAAGCCACCTTCTTTCGAGACCTCGCTTATGTCTTCGGCGCCGCCGTTGTGGGCGGCGGTGTGGCCAAGGCCCTGCGGCAGCCGTTGATCCTGGGGTACGTTCTTGGCGGATTTCTGATCGGGCCCTTCACTCCGGGTCCTACGCTTTCGGAAGTCCACCAATTCGAGGTCCTCGCCGAGATTGGCGTCATCCTGCTGATGTACTCGATTGGCCTGGAGTTTTCGTTCGGCGAGCTTGGGCAGGTGAAGTGGGTTGCGATATTTGGCGGGCCGCTGGGAATACTGTTCTCGCTTGGATTGGGCCTGGGTGCGGGATGGTTGATGGGTTGGAGTACGACCCAGGGAATAGCAGTGGGCGCCATCGTTTCCGTCGCCAGCACCATGGTGCTCTCGCGTTTGCTCGCAGACCGCGATGAATTGCGCTCGCCGCATGGCAAGGTGATGATTGGCATCACCCTGGTGGAAGATCTCGCGGTCGTGGTTCTGACCGTTTTGCTTCCTTCGCTGACCAATCTTACGGGAAGCCACTTCCTATCGTTGCTGACTGCTTTTGGTAAAGCTCTGCTGATCCTGGTTCCCGTAATGTTTGTGGCCGCGAAGCTGGTGCCACCCTTAATGAAACGGGTCGAAGGGACGGGGAACGACGAACTGTATGTACTGGTCGTGCTGGCGCTGGGATTCGCCACGGCTGCGATTACGCAAGCGGTCGGATTGTCGCTTGCCCTGGGAGCGTTTCTGGCTGGTCTTGTCGTCAGCGAGTCGGGCACAACCCACAAGATGCTAGTCAAGTTGTCGCCCCTGCGGGACGCGTTTGTGGCACTGTTCTTTGTCACCATCGGCGCCCTTGTAGACCCGCGCATTCTCGTTTCTAAACCCGGGCTCTGGGGCTCGATCGTGCTGCTGACTATGCTGGGGAAGTTTGCCATTTGGACGTTGGTAGTCTGGCTGTTCCGCTATCCTGCGCGTACCGCCCTGATGGTTGGCCTGGGACTGACGCAGATTGGCGAGTTTTCCTACGTTCTGGTCCGCGTGGCCCGCGATGCCCATCTGGTCACTGACGATACTTATCACGCGACTTTAGCCGCCTCGGTAATCACGATCCTGTTGAATGGTCTATTGATGAAAGCGCTGCCGAGAACAGCGGCCCAAACCAGCTAGTCGGGAAAAATCCGCCCCCTTTGCGTGCTGTGGTAGTGTCCTAATTTCGGTTCCGGCTTTCTTTGCGTCCTTTGCGGAATTTCTTGGCGAACTTTCTGGTTTAGATTTGGTGCTTTCTCGATGGCTGTAGAGACCAAAGTCTTAACCGCAAAGTTCGCCAAGAAATTCCGCAAAGGACGCAAAAAACCGAATTTAAGACTCTACCCTCCTTGTGGGGCGAATCCAGCACGCATCCCGCTGCATCCGTTATTCTAGTAACAGACATATGGCGACCCGATTGAAACCTGCAAGTGAATCTGCCGCAACCGGTGTACTCGAAGCCCCCAACGGCGAACGTGAGCGCATATTTGACCCTTTTCGGCATTGGGGATACCTGGAGGCCGATCTCGACCCGCTCGGCTTTTTGCCTCCGGTGACGCATCCCAGCCTGCGTGTCGAAGGCGAGCTCGCCGAAGAAGCCCGCCGCATTTACTGCGGAACCGTGGGCGCGGAATTCATGCATATCACTGACCCGGAACGGCGACGTTGGATACAGGAGCGCATGGAAGGGCCCCAGCCCGCAGTGGACCAGGAGCGGGTCCTCGACCAGCTTATCCGGGCCGATCTCTTCGAGCAGGTGCTGCAGCAGCGTTATCTGGGCAGCAAGCGCTTTTCGCTGGAGGGCGTGACCTCCATGATCCCCCTGGTGGACGAAATTCTGGATGCAGCCGGGCAGCAGGGCGCAGTGGAACTGGTCATGGGCATGAGCCACCGCGGTCGGTTGAACATTATTGTGCAGGTGGCCAAGCGCTCTCCCGAAGAAATCTTCGCGGGATTTGAAGACGTGGACCCGCGCAGCGTTCTGGGCAGCGGTGACGTGAAGTATCACATGGGTGCGACCGGCGAATACGTGACCCGGTCGGGGACGAAGATTCACATTCACCTGGTCTCGAATCCCAGCCACCTGGAGGCGGTCGATCCCGTGACCGTTGGGCGCACCCGTGCCAAGCAAGACCGCGCCGGACAAGATGGCGATCAGAAATTCGTGCCCTTGCTGGTCCACGGCGATGCGGCGTTTGCGGGTCAAGGCGTCGTCGCGGAAACCTTGAACTTGTCCGATCTCAAGGGCTTCACTGTGGGCGGCACGGTGCACATCATCGCCAACAATCTGCTTGGCTTCACAACCTTGTACAAGGAAGAGCATTCGTCACGGTTTTCTGCCCAGCTGGCCCGCCGGCAATCGATTCCGATTTTTCACGTGAATGCGGAAGACGTCGACGCTGTGGTCCGGGTAGGCCGTCTGGCGGCCGACTATCGCTATACCTGGAAGGGTGACGTGGTTGTGGACTTGATCGGGTATCGCCGCCACGGGCACAGCGAAGTCGACGATCCGACCGTTACCCAGCCGCTGCTCTATAAGGCGATCAAGGACCATCCGCCGCTGTGGGAGATTTACGCCGAAGACATCGGCGCGGAGAATATTCAGCAAAAGGTGGAAAAAGTTCGCGAAGAACTGGAAGCAGCGCAGAAAAAGGCCAAGAGTATCCGGAAGAAGCCACTGCTGCGCGAGTTGCCGAACTACTGGAATGACTACAAGGGCGGCCGCTACAAGCCTGAGTATGAAGTGGACACCGGGCTCTCCGCGGAAGAGCTCGGCGAAATTACCGCGAAGCTCACGACTTATCCCGCGGACTTCCACATTCACCCCAAGGTCAAAAAGCTGCTGGAGCAGCGGGCCGAGATGGGGGCAGGCAAACGACTGGTAGACTACGGTATGGCTGAGGCGTTGGCGCTCGGTGGTCTGGTGAAGGCGGGCATACCTGTTCGGCTGACCGGGCAAGATACCCGTCGTGGCACATTTAATCAGCGCCATTCGGTGTTGCTCGATATCGAAAACGAGCAGGAGTACGTTCCGCTCGAGCATATTGCGGAGGGCCAGGCGCGCTGCGAAATCTATAATTCCGCGCTCTCCGAGGCGGGCGTACTGGGATTTGAATATGGCTACAGCCGGGACTATCCCGAAACGCTGGTGATGTGGGAGGCGCAGTTCGGCGACTTCGCCAACGTGGCGCAAGCGGTGATCGATCAATTTGTCAGCGCCGGCGAAGACAAATGGGGACTGCTCTCGGGAGTGGTGCTGCTTCTGCCGCACGGACACGAAGGGCAGGGTCCGGAGCACTCGAGCGCTCGCATCGAACGCTTCCTGCAACTCGCGGCCAGAGACAATTTCCAGATCTGCCAGCCGTCGAATGCCGTTCAATACTTTCATCTGTTACGGCGGCAGGCGTTGCGCCACTGGCGGAAACCGCTGGTGGTATTCACCCCGAAGAGTATGCTCCGCCATCCGGATGCTTCCTCTCCGATTGAAGACTTCACCCACCAGCGCTTTCTCCCGGTGTTGCCGGATACGGAAGTCAGTGAAGCGAGCCGCATTCTGATGTGCACCGGAAAGATCGTCCACGAACTGCGTGCCGAGCGGAAGAAGAGGAATGACAAGACGACCGCGATTGTCGCGGTCGAACAGCTCTATCCTTTCCCCGAGAAAGAACTGGAGGCGGCAATCGCTCAATTTGCTTCGGCTCGCGAGATTGTCTGGGTGCAGGAAGAGCCGGCCAACATGGGTGCGTTGTTCTATGTGCTGCCTCGCCTTCGTCGCATCGCGGGCGAGCGCCCGGTGCTGTCGGTGAAACGCTCCGCCAGCGCCAGCCCAGCCACGGGTTCGGCCAAAGCCCACGAGGTGGAACAGAAGACGCTTCTGACGCTGGCCTTTACGAACAAGACCTAGAAATTGTGGAAAACTCAGGGTCCTAGCTCTCACGATATGATCGCGCGTTATACCATGAGGTGTGCAACTTCCCGTCAACCCGCCACTATTGCCGATGCTGGCCAAGCGAGTGAGCGAATTACCAGGCGATGGGGATTGGATTTTCGAACCGAAGTGGGATGGGTTTCGCGCCCTCATCTTTCGCGATGGCGATGAGATCCTGATTCAGAGCCGCGACGAAAAGCCACTGAACCGCTACTTCCCCGAGCTGCTGGATCCATTGCGCTCGGCCCTGCCTGCGCGCTGCGTGCTTGACGGAGAGATTGTCATCGTCAAAGACACTGGGCTTGACTTCGATGCACTCCAGCTTCGCCTTCATCCCGCTGCATCGCGGGTGAAACTTCTGTCGCAACAAACCCCATCTTCAGTCGTGTTCTTCGACCTGCTATGCCAGGGCGACCGCGACCTTCGGGGCGAAGCATTTGAAATCCGCCGCCGCGAGCTGGAATTGCTGCTTTCATCGGCGCCGCCACCCATTCATCTAACACCAGCCACCACCGACCGCAGGGTCGCCTCCGATTGGTTTCGCCGCTTTGAGGGTGCGGGTCTTGACGGCGTGATGGCTAAACCTACCGCGGGAACCTACGAACCAAACAAACGCGTGATGCTGAAGGTCAAGCATGAGCGCGACTGCGACTGTGTGGTGGCGGGATTTCGTTGGTACAAAAAAGGTGAGCGTACCCTGATCGGTTCACTGCTGCTGGGCCTCTTTGATGATGCCGGCGCTTTGCAGCACGTTGGGGTTTGTGCAAGCTTCAGCGCTGCCAAGCGGAAGCAGTTGGCGGAGTTTCTCGAACCGTATCGCAAAGATGCGCTTTCAGCGCACCCGTGGAGAGCCTGGGCCGAGGCGGAGGGCGCGACTGGTGATGGCGTCAAGCGTATGCCCGGCGGCCAAAGCCGCTGGAGTCAAGGCAAGGACTTGTCATGGGAGCCACTGCGGCCCGAACTCGTAGTGGAAGTTGCTTACGAGCACATGCAGGGAGATCGATTTCGTCACATGTCGCAGTTCCGCAGATGGCGGACCGACAAGAAGCCGAGCGATTGCACCTATGCACAGCTCGAAGTGGTCCCGCCGCAGGAACTGGAAGAGATCTTTCCCCACGGCCGTTAGGCCAGCGCAGGCCGCCTATCTAATCTTTTTCTTTTTGTCCTGCCTTTTTCTTGCGCCATTGCCGCCATTCGCGGGTTGGATCGTCATCAGGGTCGGGAGTTTCCTGCGGCGGCCGCAGGGCTTCGGGCACATGGCGTAGATTGACGCGGATGCGCGTCCAGGTCGACGATCGGCCTCGCATGGAGTCGACCAGCACATCGTCCGTGGCGAGGAGAGCAGCTACCTTGGAATGTTTCGTTTTCCATCTTTCCAGGCCAGCAACTGCGGCTCCCTTGTCGGGAGAGTTCGCAATAATAATAAGCGGCATCTTCACTCGTGACGGCTTGTTTACAGATGACTTAGCACGCGACGGGGCCACTCGCGGCCCCTCGGATTCCATCTTGCGAAAGTGCGGCGGCCAAGGGGCGTCGCCGAGACCGGCGGTTTCGTCTTTGTCCGCGAGTTCGAGTAAATTCTCAAGCGAACCGGGCTCGGCATCCATATCAGCGTGAGGATCCCCGATCTTCGCAAAGCGCCCCGGTACCGTGAAAATCGTGAAGTCAGCGGGCTCGCAGTCAGGGACCTCGTGCCAGTGCAAGGGCGTCGAAACACGGGCGTCTGGAAGTGGGCGGACTGAATACGCCGAGCACGTGGTGCGGTCCTTTGCATTCTGGTTGTAGTCCAGGAACACACCATGACGCTCTTCTTTCCACCATTTCGAACTGGCCAGCGCCGGTGCGCGTCGCTCCACAGCGCGAGATAATGCGATGGCCGCGCGGCGTACTTCAGTAAACGTCCACCGGGGTTCGATACGCACATTGATATGCATGCCGCGTGAACCGCTGGTTTTGGGCCAGCCGCGAAGCCGCACGTCCTTGAGCAGCGCTTGCACTTCGAGAGCTACACGACGCACATCATCCCAACTCACACCCGGGACCGGATCGAGATCAATCCGCAATTCGTCGGGATGCTCAAGATTGCCGGATCGGACCGGGTGGGGATGCAGTTCGATGCAACCGAGATTTACGATCCAGGCGAGCCCCGGCGCATCGTCGACGACGATCTCCTCGGCGGTGCGACCAGAAGGGAATGACAGTGTAACAGTTCGCAGCCAGGAAGGCCTCTGTGTCGGCGCACGCTTTTGATAAAAGGCCTCGGCCTCGGCGCCGTTGACGAAACGCTTGAGGACAATCGGACGGTCCCGGATTCCGGCCAGCGCGCCTGGCGCAATCGACAGGTAGTAGCGCACAAGATCGAGTTTCGAAATACGCGCCTGGGACGAGAAGTACAGTTTGTCCGGATGCGTTATCTGAACTTCACGTCCCTCGACCGATAGCGCCTCGCTGGCTGCTTCTTTTGCCATGAGATCAGCCTATCAAAAGAATAGCGATCCGAGTCGCTCCCGCGAGTGGCGCAAATGTCATTTCCGAGTGGGGTCATCCTGAGCTTGCGAAGGATCTGGGCGCAGCGCATATGCACCCTCACGGTAGCTGTGGCGGTGCGCGCCAGATCCTTCAGGACTGAAGTCCTTCAGGATGACGCCCAGCGATTTTACGCGTCTATGCATTCTTCCTCTCTGGAATGTTACCCTTCCGCTTTGACTTCCATGCCCGGTTCACCGCGAACTCAACCGCTCCACATCGCCATCGACACCGGCGGCACCTTTACCGACTGCGTCTGGGTGGAGCGCGGACAAGTGCGCATGCTCAAAGTCTTCTCTACGCCGGGTGACCCTTCGCAAGCGATTGTCGAGGCCCTCGACAAGGTCGGGAAGAGCGCTTCGACAGTCCTTCTGCACGGCACCACGGTTGGTACAAATACTTTGTTGCAGCGCAAGGGCGCACGCGTAGCACTGGTCACGACCTCCGGTTTTGAAGACTCCATCGAAATCGGCCGCCAGGCTCGTCCTAAGCTTTACGATCTCTTCTTTGATCGCATAGAACCCCTGGTCCCGGCCGATTTGCGCTTTGGCGTGGAAGAACGTACCGCCGGCGATGGCGAAGTCCTTCAGGCTCCTTCAGACCGAAACTTGCAATCTCTGGCAGGCAGGCTTCACCAGAAGCATCCTGAGGCAATTGCTATTTCGCTGCTGTTTTCATTCGCCAACCCGAAGAATGAGAATGCAGTAGAGCATGCGCTGGAAGAGCTTGGCCTGCCGCTGTCTGTTTCACACCAGATTATCCCCGAGTTTCGCGAATACGAACGCACCAGCACGGTCGTGGTGAATGCTTACCTGCAGCCGGTCATGCAGAATTATCTCGAGAATCTCGACCGGCGGATGCGAAGCTCTGCATTACCTGCCGTCCGCATTTTCGTCATGCAATCGAGCGGCGGAATCACCGCCCTCAGTTCTGCCGTCCGCGAACCGGTGCGAACTGTGCTCTCGGGCCCGGCCGGGGGAGTTGTCGGTGCCGCTGCCATGGCGCGGCGTAGCGGTGTCGAAAGAATCATCTCGTTCGATATGGGTGGTACTTCGACTGATGTTGCGTTGGTGGATGGCGAGGCCCGCGCCAGCAACCAAGCCGAGATCGCCGGATTTCCCATCGGCGTCCCTATGCTCGACATTCACACTGTAGGCGCTGGGGGAGGCTCGATCGCCCGCTTCGACGCTGGCGGAGCTCTGCGGGTTGGTCCTGAGTCCGCCGGAGCAGATCCCGGTCCGATTTGTTACGGCCGCGGCACCGAGCCCACGGTGACGGATGCGAACCTGCTGCTTGGCCGATTGCAACCACAGCGCTTTCTTGGCGGAGAGTTCACTCTGGACCTCAAGCGCACGCGCCGCCTGGTCACCGAATGGCTGAAACACAATGGATCGAAGCTTGCGCCGGAACAATTCGCCGGCGGAATTATCCGGGTCGTCAATGCGACGATGGAGAAGGCCATACGCGTGGTCTCCATCGAACGTGGTTACGATCCGCGAGAGTTCGCGCTGGTGGCTTTTGGCGGAGCGGGTGGTCTCCACGCTTGCGAGTTGGCGGACGCACTCAGCATTCCGCGAGTGATTGTTCCCGCGTTGCCCGGCGCTCTCTCTGCTTTTGGCATCCTCGCAAGTGATGTAGTGAAGGATTATTCGCGTACCGTGCTTTGGCAAGTTGCGGACAAGCTTCCCATCGAGCGGCTGGAAGGCGAGTTCGCCGCACTGCGCCGCCGCGCTGAAACAGATTTCCGGGGCGAAAAGTGGAAGGGCACGATCCATCACCAGAGTAGCGTGGACGTCCGATACCGGGGCCAGGGATACGAATTGAATGTGCCGTACAGGCGCAATGTGCTCCGGGATTTTCGCAGCGAACACCAACGCCGCTACGGCTATCACTACCCAGCAGGCGAAGTGGAACTGGTGACCCTGCGCCTGCGGGCCACGATCAAGTCGCAGCACGCAGCCGCGGTCAGCGCCCCGGGCCACGTGGGGACGGGCGCCCCCGCCCGTCCTGGCCGGGCAAAGCCCGGCAACGCGATCCCGGAACGCGCACCGGTACTGTTCTCCGAGAAAAAAATAGCTGCCGCGATTTCGTCCCGAGATTCGCTCCTGATCGGAAAGAAATATTCCGGTCCCGCGGTAGTCACCGAATACAGTGCAACCACAGTGATTCCCCGCGGCGTGAGGTTCCACAGGGACCAAGCCGGAAATCTGATCATCGAAATTGGGGCACTTCAGAGAAGTGACGACGCCGGTAGAGATACGCACCAGATCCTTCGAGACTAGGGTCTCTCAGGATGACGCCCAATGGAGAAAGTGGGCTGGCACCCGGACTAGGCCTGCCACAGGCTCGCCGGCTACAATAGCCCCCATGAAACCCAGCATCTTCGTGGTCGAAGACGATCCCGATATTTCCCGCCTTGTACGGCATCATCTGGAAGCGGAGGGATTCGCGGTGAAGGTGTTTGCCACCGGCAGCACCGTCATCCCCGAGTCGGAACGGCAGCGGCCGGCACTCTTCATTCTTGACATCATGGTTCCCGGCAAAGACGGCCTCGAACTGTGCCGCCAGATCCGCCAGATTCCGGCGTTAGCGGCAACCCCTGTGATTTTCCTGACGGCGAAGAGCGGAGAAGCTGACCGCATTCTCGGACTGGAACTGGGCGCCGATGATTACATACCCAAGCCGTTCAGCCCGCGCGAACTGGTGGCGCGGGTCAAGGCAGTGCTGCGGCGCTTCGAGCGGCCGCTGTCGCAGGCGCCGGTCAAGATTGATGAGATCGAGATCGATCCCAGCGCCATGACCCTGGTTGTTCGTGGAAGCCTCGTGACTACAACCGCCACCGAGTTCCGGCTGCTCGATTACTTCGCCCGCCATATCGGACGGGTTTTTACCCGCGACCAGTTGCTCGATTCTGTCTGGCGCGACACGGCCTACGTCACGCCGCGTTCGGTGGATGTTTACGTGCGCCGTATTCGCGAGAAGATCGAGCCCGATCCCGAAAACCCGCGTTATTTGAAAACCGTGCGGGGGGCCGGTTACCGTTTCGAGGCCCCGAAGTGAAGGGTCGAATATTCATTAAGTTGTTGGCTGCGTTTTCTCTGGTGATTGCCGCAGCCACGGTGATCTTCAATTTCTCAGTCCATGGCGCCTGGGAAGGAGCGATGCTGGCGTTCGTGGTGGCAGTCATCGTATCCGCTCTCGCGGCCCGGTCCCTGGCACGGCGATTGCAGCGCGTCATCCACTTCGCGGACCGGCTCGCAGCAGGGGACCTGGCGGCGCGCATCGACGAAGCTTCGCAGGATGAGATCGGCAAGGTTGCCAGCTCGCTCGACAAGAGTGCTGAACATCTGGAAGAAAGCTTTGCGGCGTTGCAGACCAGCCAGCATCAGCTCGAAACGCTACTCAATAGCATGCAGGATGCCGTTATCGCAGTCAGTGCGGATGATCGTGTGCAGTGGGCCAACCAGACCATGGACAAGCTGGTTCCCCAACGCACCCGCAAAAATGCCCCACTGGTAGAAACCGTTCGCGACCCCGATTTCCTGGCTGCGGTGCGAGGGGCGAGCGAGGCGCGAAAAGTATTTAATGCCCGGGCTGCGTCCATCGTTCCCGGACGGACGTTCGACGTCACCGCCGCGCCCATGCCCGGCGGTGGGGCCGTGGCGGTGTTGCGCGACCTGACCGAAACCGAGCGAGTGGAGAAGACGCGTCGCGACTTTATCGCCAACGTCTCGCACGAACTGCGCACCCCGCTCACTTCCATTCAGGGTTACACCGAAACGTTGCTCGACAGTGCGCCTGACAACGATCATTCCCGCGATTTTCTTGAGATCATCCGCAAGAGCGCCGTGCGCATGTCCCGCCTGACCGAAGATCTGCTGACCCTGGCACGGGTGGAATCGGGCGAGCAGCGATTCGACATCCAACCCAGCCCGGCGGCCGACCTGCTGCAGGAAGCCGTGCAGAGCTTCCGCGAAATCGCGCGGATACAGAATGTCGAATTGAAAGTCGAAGACCACGCTGCCGCCCAGGTGGGAGCCGATCCCGAGGCTATCCATCAGGTTTTTTCGAACCTGGTGGACAATGCGCTGAAATACGCTCATTCCGGGGGACGGATTGTGCTGGGGGCTCGTCCCGTCTCCGAAGGCGTCGAATTCTATGTCCAGGACTTCGGTCCCGGCATTCCTTCCGAACACCTACCGCGCCTGTTTGAGCGCTTTTACCGGGTAGACAAGGCCCGCTCACGCGAATCTGGCGGCACGGGGCTGGGGTTGGCCATTGCCAAGCACATCGTGCTAGCCCATCGCGGTATCATCCGCGCCCAAAGCGAGCTCAATCACGGATCGATCTTCCTGTTTACGCTGCCCCTGGCTTAGGTGCCATAGGACGTATCAATTCACATTCTGTTAACCAAACCCTTGAAAAAACAAACTATGCTCCGGCATTGACCACAAATAACAGGAACCGGAAAATAAGTCAGAGTCTAATGCGGCCAGTCGCTGTCGCTTCCGGAAGGAATCTGCGCATGAGTACGGCTATTCTGAGAAGTCCGGAACCGGAATCTCCCTACGCCTATCTGGTGAAGCGCACCACCGAAGCCTGCCGAGTCGCTAAAGAAGCGGCCGCCACCGCCGCTGAAGGCATTGCCACGGCCTCGAGTCCGTTGCTGAACACTCTTCGCGAGCGGGAGAAGGAACTCGACCGCCTCGACATGGAAATAGACGCTGGCGTGACCCGGATCATTACCCAGGTCACCGAAGGGGAGGCCCGCGAGCTTCTCGCTTGTATGAAGTTCATGATCAGCCTGGAGCGTATTG
This sequence comes from Terriglobia bacterium, assembly GCA_963813645.1. Taxonomy (GTDB): domain Bacteria; phylum Acidobacteriota; class Terriglobia; order Terriglobales; family Acidobacteriaceae; genus JAIQFF01. Next base: position 29,494 of record CAWEZS010000027.1, on the reverse strand, counting down.
GCGACCTTCTCCTGAGCTTTGCCGGCAGCGCGCAAGCGGTTTGTGCCCGCATCGAACCGCAAGACATTCGCGACCTCACCCACATGGCTACGGTGCTCGAGAAAATGCTGGCCGATGCAGGTACAGCGTTCTCCACCCGCGACGTCAAGAAAGCTGTCGACGTACTGCGCGCCGACGCCGAGATTGACCGCCTGCGGAACCTGATTTTCCTTCGCCACATCGAAAATCCCGAGAACCTGCAGCGCCATGCCAGTCTGCAGGTCATCTTCATGACGCAATCTCTGGAGCGCGCCGGCGATCACGCCAAAAACCTCGCCGAGGAAGTTTGTCACTTCGTGAGCGGCCATACCGTCCGCCATGTTTTGATGACCTACGACAAACCGATTGAACAGATGTTTCTGGATTGGTTGCGCGTCCGCGAAGAACACTAATTTCCAGCCCTACAGGGTTGTTGGTATGCAGGCTCTAAGGGGAAGATTTGTCCTAAGGCATACAAAAAACTCCTGCCTGTTTCAAGACTCGCCCTCGTAAGTAAGGAAAAATGGGTACTTGGTTACTCTGGCCTCTGCCGTGCTCTAGTCAATTGCGGACATGATCCGCTCGGTCCTAATTGAAATTGGAGGAATCATCATGAAGAAAAATCTCAGCTTGTTGGCCACCCTTGCACTGGCGGCGGCACTGTCCCCGGCAGCTTTCGCTCAGCAGAATCAGACGGCACAGCCCAGTCCGAACGACCCCCAAACACAAACGACACCGGCTCCGGACACATCAGCCGATACTCAGGCCCCGAAATCCTTCTCGGGCACGGTCGTCAAGATGCAGAAGCAGTATGTGCTCAAGACCGACACGGCCACTTATCAACTCGATGATCAAACCAAAGCCAAGCAGTTCAGCGGCAAGCAGGTAACGGTCAGCGGAACACTCGACCAGTCAACCAGCATGATTCGCGTCAGCGACATTCAACCCGCCTCGTAGCGCGCTTCTCGTTTTCAGTTGGGGATGACCTGATCGACGTTGGGCCCGTTCCTCGGAGCGGGCCTTTTATTGTTCACGAGGCCCAACTGTGAACCGGGAACTTGGAACTGAAAATTGGGTTAGATAGATACTTCCACTGTGACGTCTGTCACATCTTTCCTGCTTTCTAAAATCTACAATCTGCCAATAAGCAGCGTCGGCGCCATCTCCAATGTTCTCCGGCCGTCTCACTCACGTCACGATTCGCATCCTCGACTGGATCGCGGGCCGCACGCTTCCGCCTGACAATCGAGCACAGCATCTGCGCACCGGGCAGCGTGGTGAAGAAGATGCCTATTTCTACCTTCGAAGACACGGGTACATTATAGTGGCGCGCAATTTTCGATCGCCCAACCGGCGCGGCGAAATCGACCTGATTGGGTGGCACAACGACATCTTGTGTTTCGTTGAGGTCAAGACCCGCACCACCCACGACGTGAAACCCGCGGAAGCCGCAGTGGACCAGGAGAAACGCCACGACCTGCTTGCAGTCGCGCGCGAATACTTGCGCCACATGCCGCCTTCCTGCTCATGGCGTCTCGAAGTCATCAGCGTTTACTACGACCAGCCGTCGAGGCCGCCGCAGATCGAACTGTTCCGGAACGTTCCGATCTAGAGGTAAAAATACTTTCGTTCGCGTACAATTTGGCCTGTTGCAGAAAGGTTCCAACAATTGCCTGAGCTTCGGAAAGATCCGATTGTCGGCCGCTGGGTCATCATTTCGACCGACCGCGCCAAACGCCCCACCGACTTCGCCCGTGAGGCAGTCAAAATCAGAGGCGGCTTCTGTCCCTTTTGTTACGGCAACGAATCCAAGACTCCGCCCGAGATCCAGGCCTACCGCCCCAACCCCAACGGCGGGCCTCCGCCCCAGCACGATTCTCCGGGCTGGACGGTGCGTGTGGTCCCTAACAAGTTTCCGGCGCTCGGCATCGAAGGGACTCTGAACCGCCAGGCCGAGGGCATGTTCGACCGCATGAACGGCATTGGGGCGCATGAGGTGATCATTGAAACGCCAGACCACAACGCCAGCCTGGGCAACCTTCCTCCCAAGCGGATCGAAGACGTCCTCTGGACTTTCCGTGATCGCATTCTTGATCTCAAAAAAGACCGGCGCTTCAAGTACATCCTGATTTTCAAGAACCATGGCGAAGCGGCGGGGGCGTCGCTCGAACATGCGCACTCACAGCTGATCGCATTGCCCATTCTCCCGATTTACGTGAGCGAAGAAATCGAAGGCGCAAAGCAGTACTACATTTACAAAGAACGCTGTGTATTCTGCGACGTGATCCGCCAGGAAATTGAGAACGGCACTCGCGTGGTCGCGGAAAACACCGACTTCATCACGCTCGCACCGTACGCGCCGCGTTTTCCATTCGAGACCTGGATTCTGCCCAAACAGCATGAGTCGGCATTCGAAAATTCTTCTTCCCACATGTTTGAAAATCTTGCCAAGGCGCTGAAGACGCTGCTCACCAAGGCTGAGCGCGTGCTTGACAATCCGCCTTACAACCTGGTGATTCACACTTCGCCCGTGCAGGACCCGAACAACGACCACTATCACTGGCACATCGAATTCATGCCCAAACTGACCAAGACGGCGGGCTTCGAGTGGGGAACCGGGTTTTACATCAATCCCACGCCGCCGGAAGAAGCCGCAAAGTTTCTGCGCGAGGCCAGCGTTGAAGAAACCTCGACTTCAGCTGTGGGCTAGGCGCTTTTCCATCATGGGATCATCTGTTGAACAAGGCACTCCCAGTATTGCCCTGGTTTGACACCTTCACCCTTCATTACTAAGATTGCCCGATCCCATGAGGTTTTCATGAGACGTCTGCTCTTCCTCCTGCTCACACTTGCGTCGTTCGGCTACGCTGCCTCGCATCCCGCCGCGCTGATTCACAACATTCCCAACCGCACGACTGTCAGCCTGAATGGTCCCTGGCAAGCCATTGTCGATCCGTACGAGACGGGCTTGAACGCGCGCTTCTACCTGAACGCCAAGCCCAAAGACAAACATGAGCTGGTCGAGTACGACTTTGACAAATCGGATGTCCTGAATGTTCCCGGGGATTGGAATTCGCAGAAGAAGGAGTTGTTTTTCTACGAGGGCCCGGTGTGGTACAAGAAATCATTTTCTTACCGCAAGCGGGAGCACACTCGCGTTTTCGTCTACTTCGGGGCTGCCAATTACTTCACTCGGGTTTATCTCAACGGACAGCCGATGGGAGAACACGAGGGTGGGTTCACACCCTTCAACTTCGAAATTACGGACAAGATTGGCGAAGGCGATAATTTTCTGGTCGCGGAGGTCAACAATGCGCGCCGGCGCGATGGCGTCCCATCGGTAAATTCCGACTGGTGGAACTACGGGGGGCTTACGCGCGACGTAGTGCTGGTCGAGGTCCCCGAAAGCTTCATTCAGGATTACTTTGTGCAACTTGCCAAGGGATCGGGCAACGAGATCTCAGGCTGGGTGCAGGTCGCTGGCTCTACGTCGGCGCAGCAGGTCACGATAGAAATCCCCGAAGCGGCGATCAAGCAGACCGTTACCACGGATGCGGCTGGTCGCGCGGAGTTCCACTTTCCTGCCAAGCTTGAACTGTGGTCGCCCAGCCATCCCAAGCTCTACGACGTTGTGTTGTCGAGCGGTTCGGACAAAGTACACGATACGATCGGTTTCCGCACCATCGAAACCCGCGGCACTCAAATATTGCTTAACGGCAAACCCATTTTCCTGCGCGGCATCTCGATGCATGAAGAGGCGCCAAACCGCGGCGGGCGGGCGTTCAGCGAGGAAGACGCGAAGACTTTACTGGGATGGGCCCGAGAACTGGGTTGCAACTTCGTTCGTCTGACTCACTACCCGCACAGCGAGAACATGACGCGCCTCGCGGACCGCATGGGTCTCATGGTGTGGTCCGAAATCCCGGTTTACTGGGACATTGATTGGGAAAACCCCACCACGCTGCAAAATGCAGAGAACCAGCTTCACGAGATGATTGCCCGCGACCACAATCGTGCGTCCGTCGTGTTCTGGTCGCTCTCGAACGAGACTCCGGTCAAGCCTACGCGCCTTACGTTCCTGCGACAACTTGCCGATGCTGCTCGGCAACAGGACTCGACACGGCTGATTACCTCAGCGATGAATCATGTAGACGAGACCGGCCCGAACGCTCGCGCTCTCAACGATCCACTGGGTGAATTCCTTGACGTGCTGGGGTTGAACGAGTATCTGGGCTGGTATTGGGGACATCCCGAAGACGCCGACAACATGCAATGGACCACGCCATGGAACAAGCCCCTCATCATGAGCGAATTTGGCGCGGAAAATCCGTATGGCAGGCACGGGGCACCAGACGAACGCTGGACCGAGGAGTACCAGTCCAACCTTTACCAGCACCAGATCACTATGCTGAAAAAAATTCCTTCGCTGGCGGGCCTGTCACCATGGGTTCTGATGGATTTTCACTCACCGCGCCGATTGCTGCCCGGTACACAGGATTACTACAACCGTAAAGGATTGGTTTCAAATCTCGGACAGCACAAGCAGGCATTTTATGTGTTGCAGAAGTATTATCGGGAACTGGATTCCACAAAATAGCTGGCAGTACGTTGGTTAGGCTTGCGTGCGGTCCAGAAACTCCGAGTGCCACGCCATCTGGATGGCTTCCAGCTTGCCTTCGTTCGATTTCTTGGGATCATCCTTGAATTCCGGCAGCTCTGTCACCAATCGATGTAAATCGGTGAAGCGCACGGCCAGCGGATCCATTTCAGGATGGTGCTCGGAGAGCAGGATTCCGAGGTCTTCCGCATCTTCCCAGGTCAATTCTCTCGGCATGCAAATAACTCCTTAGATCAGTTTCCGGTTTCTAGTGTCTAGTTTCAAAATCAGATCTGGAAACTGGAAACCGGAAACTAGAAACTGCTCTAGTGTTCTTCTGACACGTAGTTCCGATTCCAGGCTGGAATCTCGACTACTACTTTACCCGGCTTGTTAATCACGGCCTGACAGCCGAGACGGGAGTTTAACTGTAAATCGGCGGCCATGTCCAGCCGGTCGGCTTCGTCGTCGTCCATCTCCGAGAGATTCTCGGCTCCTTCCTTCACCCAGATGTGGCACGTGGTGCAGGCGCAGTTGCCGCCGCAGGCATGGTCCAGCCGGATGCCGTGGTTGAGCGCGACGTCGAGCAACGATTCCTCTTTGCCATGATCCTTGTACGGCAGCTTGAGGTGCTCGAACTGCACGGTTTTGCCCTCGGGCAGAAATGTGACCTGCACCGTGTTCTCGCCCGGAGCGTCAACGGTTGCTGCTCCCGCGCCTTGTGTTTTATGTTCTGCCATCACTGCTCCTAATCTCGTTCCGTTTTGCGTTCTTGGCCGACGACTGACGACCGACGACTGAAGACTGCTCTATTCAAATTCCGCCTTGGCCACAGGATGCGGCGCATCCGGCCCTTCGCCCATGTCCGCCTGGTCCATGGTTTTGCCCTTGAGAGCCGTGGACACGGCGCTATCCATCATCAACTCCGCCAGCCGCATCGTGCCCTGGTTCAGAGCGTCAATCGCGGTGCGGATTGCCTGATAGTCGTCTTCGCCCTTTATTTCATGCAATGACTTTTCCAGCTTTGCGATGCGCTTCTTCTCGTCGCTGGTGAGCTGTCCCCAGGCCGGGCTGCGCTTGCCTTTTTCAAGGGCGGCGATAATAGTGCTGGCCTCATTCCGCGCTTCGATCACTTGCCGCTGGCGGAAATCTTCTTCCGCGGAGTCAAACGAATCGAGGATCATGCTCTCGACTTGCTCATCGGTCAGACCGTAACTGGGCTGGACTTCGATCTCCGCTTCTTTGCCGCTGCGTTGCTCGCGCGCGGAGACGTGCAGAATGCCATTCGCGTCAATCAGGAATTTCACTTCCACGCGCGGGATTCCGGCGGGCATGGGAGGAATTCCTTTAAGCTCAAAGCGTGCCAGGGAGCGGCAATCCTTCGCCAGCTCACGTTCGCCCTGCAGTACGTGGATGGCGACATTGGTCTGTCCGTCTACCTGGGTCGTGTAGTGCTGCGTAGCCGAAGCCGGAATCGTCGAATTACGGAGAATGATCTTGTCGGTCACGCCGCCCGCCACTTCGATGCCGAGCGACAAAGGCGTCACGTCGAGCAACAACATGTTCTCCGTGGCCTCCGATCCGCCGGAGAGAATATTGGCTTGTACAGCTGCGCCCAGGGCGACAACTTCGTCCGGGTTCAAGTCGGTGTGTGGCTTGCGACGAAACAGCTGTTCCACCATCGTGCGCACCTTCGGAATTCGCGTGGAGCCGCCGACCAGCACCACTTCGTCAATCCGTTCGGGCTTTAGACCTGCATCTTTTAAAGCCTGTTTGCAGGGGCCGATGGTCCGGTCGATGATCGGTTGGATCAGTTGTTCGAACTGGTCCCGCGTGATCTTTCGCGCATAGTGCTTGCCGTCGGGCAGTTCAACTTCCAGCGTAGTCACAGGCTGCGAGGAAAGCGCAATCTTGGCCTCGATGACGGCTTTGCGAATCGTTGCTACAGCTTCGCCACTACGCGAGACATCGATTCCCATGTCGCCTCGAATGTCGTCGAGTGCGATCGTGATTAGCAGATTGTCGATGTCATCGCCGCCCAGGTGAGTATCGCCATTGGTGGCGACGACCTCGAAGATTCCGTCGTGCAGCTTCAGGATCGATACATCGAAGGTGCCGCCACCCAGGTCGTACACAGCGACAATGCCGTTCTGTTTCTCGTCTAGCCCGTAGGCCAGGGAAGCTGCCGTAGGCTCGTTCACCAGTCGCAGGACTTCGAGGCCGGCAATTCGCCCAGCGTCTTTGGTCGCCTGTCGTTGGGCATCATTGAAGTAGGCAGGTACTGTAATGACCGCTTTGGTGACCGGCGCATTGAAGAATCGTTCTGCGTTGCGCTTGAGCTGGCGTAGGACGAAAGCTGAAATCTCCGGTGGCGTGAACGTCTTCTCGCCCAGACGAATCCGCAGAACCTCTCCGGCCTGGAGGTCGCTGGCCAGTTGGAAAGGGAACAGCTTCAGTTCCTGCTGAATGTCTTCAATGCCGCGACCCATCAGCCGTTTGATCGAGTAAACCGAGCGCTCTGGAGTCTCGATCAAATACTTTCGCGCCGCATTGCCCACAATGAGCTGATTTTTATCGTCCAGCGCGACTACGGATGGCACCAGGTTTACCCCGTCCTCACCCGGAATCACGACAGGCCTGTCCCCCTGCATGAAAGCCACCAAAGAGTTGGTGGTTCCGAGATCGATGCCGACGATGCGGTCAGTAGTCATTGAGTAGTGCGAAATTGGGTAATCGAGTAATCGGGCAATTGAGTAATTTGAAAACCATTGGGGAATCGGAACCCTAATTACACAATTGCCCGATTACACAATTACTCAATTTCCCAAAGCTTCATTCACGTCCCGCATTAGATTCTTGATGTAGCTCCGCCGGTTCAACAGATCGACCATGCTGTCCAGGGCTTGGCGGCGATCTGCGCTGTTTTCGTGATCAATCGACTCGTCCCAGCGGTTCCAATGAGTCTCTAGTTCTTCTGCCAACTCTTCGTATTTCTTCTCGAACTGGGCTTTGTGCGCTTCCAGGTCTTTCGCCAGGGCGGGATCGTCTTCGCCCATTTGCTTATTCGTTCGCAGCTCTTCGAGTTGCATATTTAGTTCGAACACTTCTTCGAGCAGGTCGGGAGGCACAATCTGCTTCTTCACTTCGCCGCTGGCACGGGCCTTCTCGGTGGCGGTCTTCGATTGCTCTTCCAGTTCCACGCCTTCCAGCCGCAGCAGATATTGGGTGCGCTTGAGGGGGTCTTTCAATGTGCGGTAGGCGTCGTTGAGCAGCGAGCTCTGCTCCAGGCTCCACTCCTGCTCGCGTTTGTCGGCGCGGGCGTTGAGGTCGGGGTGCAGCTTCCGGCTCAGTTCGTAAAACTCTTTTTCAAGACGCGTTACATCCACATTCAGCTTTCGGGGTAATCCGAAGAACGAAAAGTAATTCACCGGCAGGGGCGGTTGCACTTTGCCGCAGGCGTGGCAGAAGTGGGCGGCGCGCATGTCGCCGCAGGACCAGCAACTGGCGGTGGTATCGCCGCCGTCGGGCGTCACTATCGTTTTGGAAGTGTCGATGGTCATGTCTTGATTCTGTGGCCATGTGGCGAGGGCGCCCTCGCCCGCGACCGGCGCATGCGCCGTAAAAACTCTCAGAGAATCATCGGATCGAGGAAGTTCGACCGGAACGCGGAGGGCCTTGCCGCTCCAAGCTCGCGGGCGAGGGCGCCCGCACCACACCAAGCTTTTAGCCTGAGAATGATGTGCCACAGCCGCAGGACTTCGATGCATTGGGATTGACGAAGACGAATCCCTGCTGCATCAGAGTTTCCTGATAATCCAGGACCATGCCGTTCAGGTAGATGAACGATTTCGGATCCACAAAGACTCGTACATCGCCGAACTGGAAGACCCGGTCACGCTCGCGCGGTTGAGTATCGAACCGGATGTTGTAGCTCAATCCGGAACAGCCGCCCCCCTGCACGCCCAAACGCAACCCGCCCTGCTCGGGCGAGATGCCTTCCTTTACGATGGCCGTCCGGACCTTCGCCAGGGCTTTGTCCGTGACCTTTATGCCGCCCTTGGCCGGAGCGGCCGGCTTGGTCGTTTCTTCAGCTGTCGTTGCCATAAATGAATCCAAATGCGCGTCGCCTGTCGAGAGCGAGAGCTACTTCGCTTCGACAGCTACCGGCTTGGCCGCGCCCTGCTTCGCTTTCCAGTCATGAATCGCCGCGCGGATGGCGTCCTCCGCCAGAACCGAACAGTGAATCTTCACCGGAGGCAGCGCGAGCTCCTTGACGATCTCGGTGTTCTTGATCTGCAGCGCTTCATCCACCGTCTTGCCCTTCACCCACTCGGTGGCGAGGGAAGAGGAAGCGATCGCGGAACCGCAGCCGAAAGTCTTGAACTTTGCGTCTTCGATGATGTTGGTCTGCGGATTAACCTTGATCTGCAGCTTCATGACGTCACCGCACTCCGGTGCGCCAACAAGACCAGTGCCGACTTCGTTGCTGTTCTTGTCCATCGAGCCTACGTTGCGCGGGTTTGAGTAATGATCGAGAACTTTATCGCTGTATGCCATTTTGACCCTCTCCTGAAAAATTAAACTGGTGCAAAACCTAACCTCTGTCGCAAACTTACTCTGCTGCCCACTTGACACTCTTCAGATCCACGCCTTCTTTCGCCATTTCGTACAGTGGGGAAAGCTCGCGCAACCGTTCCACCGTCTCGATTACGCGGTCGGCCACGTAATCCACTTCGGCTTCGGTGTTGAACCGGCCGATGCCAAAGCGAATCGAGCTGTGGGCGAGGTCGTCTCCTGTACCGAGTGCTTTTAATACGTATGACGGCTCCAGAGTCGCCGAGGTGCATGCCGATCCGCTCGAAACTGCAATGTCGTTGATGCCCATCAATAACGACTCGCCTTCCACGTAGGCAAAGCTGATGTTCAGATTACCCGGCAGACGATGCTCCCATGAGCCGTTGATGTAAACCTCGTCCAGGCGGCCCATGATGCGATCGCGCAGGCGGTTGCGCAGACCCGCCAGGGTGCAGGCTTCCTTGGCCATCTCTTCCGAAGCGATGGCGCAGGCCTTGCCCAGTCCGACGATTCCGGGGACGTTGAGCGTTCCCGAACGCATGCCGCGCTCGTGTCCGCCGCCGTCAATGATGGCGGAAATCTGTACGCGAGGATTCTTGCGCCGCACGTACAAGGCGCCGACACCCTTCGGACCATACATTTTGTGCGCCGAGATGGACATCAGGTCGATGTTCATCTTGTTTACGTCAATCGGAATCTTTCCGACAGCCTGGGTGGCGTCGGTGTGGAAGATCACGCCGCGCTCGCGACAGATTTTCCCGATTTCAGCGATCGGCTGCACCACTCCAATTTCGTTATTGGCGGCCATGATCGTCACCAGGATGGTCTTGTCGTCCATGACGCGCTTCAGTTCTTCCAGGTCAATCAGGCCGTCTTTTTGCACTGCCATGTAGGTGACGCGGTAGCCGTTCTTTTCCAGGCGCTTGCAGGTATCGAGCACAGCCTTGTGCTCGGTAACGGCGGTGATGATGTGGTTGCCTTTTTCCCGGTACATCTCGGCCACGCCCTTGATGGCGAGGTTGTCGCTCTCGGTGGCGCCCGAGGTGAAAATGATTTCTTTGGGGGTCGCACCAATCAGCTTGGCCACGCGCTCACGTGCGGTTTCGACGCCCTCTTCTCCGGCCCATCCGAACGAATGGTTGCGGCTGGCGGCGTTGCCGAACTTCTCCATGAAATAGGGAAGCATCTCTTCCAGCACTCGGGGATCCATGGGCGTGGTGGCATGGTTGTCCATGTAGACCGGCAGCCTGACTCCATTGGCCGCGGTGCGCTGCTCCTGCGTCTTCACATCGCTGTGTCCGTTTGTCCCCTGGGGGATCGTCTTTACGTCCGTGCTCATAATTGCTCTCCTCAGAACCTGCTTATCCAATGGTTACAAATTCCGTCGCGGTCTTTATCTTGTCGGCGCGGGTCTTGTCGCCGGTGTGTGCGGTCTCTTCTTTCATCTCCTGGATAGTGATGCCGCGAAGCAGCTCTTCGATTCCGTGGCTTACCCGCCGCAAAGGCTCCCGGATATTGCAGCGATCACTTTGGTCGCATTCGCCCCGGACAGTCACGCACGACGTGATGAAAAGTGGACCGTCAATGGCCCGAATCACCTCGAACGCCGAAATCATCCCCGGATCACGAGCCAGGGTGTAACCGCCGTTGGTCCCATGCTGCGAATGGAGCAAGCCGGCCTTGACCAGGCGCTGCAGAATCTTGGCCAGGGCTTCCTGGGGTATACGGTAGGCGTCCGCTACGTCCTTGGCGCTGCACGCTCCCTGCTCGGCATGCTCGGCCAGATGCTTCATGGCCATGAGTCCATAATCCGCCTTTTTAGTCAGCTTAAGCATGCTCGGCAAAATCCGACCTTTTAAGTCGGATATTTCTATATTAGACTCCAACCTGCTTTAATGCAACCTGTTACAGGGAACGGTCGAAAAGCCTTGGCGAGGTGTCTCAGAGTTGGGGTTAACCGCTGGGGAGACCGCAGCTTGGACCAGCACGACGCTGCCGATGAGGGACGGTCAAGCACCAGGAATTTGGATGAAGCGATTCGGAATAAAGATCGACCGAGGGACTTGACAACTGGAGAAGGGGGTCTAAAATACCGCCAATTTCCGGCGAATTCCCCGGCCGTTCGACAGGGGAACCCAAGACCCGGATTTATGACACCATCCTCGCCGTCCCCCACCCCCGAGAACCAAAAAGACATAGCGCCGTGCAAGCACCCGCGCGTGCAAATTGTCGCCCGCGAAGAAGACTCCGAATTCGTTGAATGCAAGGAATGCGGGGAAATCTTCGAGTCCAGCGAATTCAAGGACATGATCATCGAGGATACTAAGCTTCGGAAGGAGCCTTGAGCCTGCGAGGGCAAGATGCCCTCGCGACAGGCAGCGTGACGCCAGCGCTACGTAACCCTTCTCGGTGACAAACGTAACCTGCCTGACGGCCTTTGCGCTTGTTAAGACGTAGACAGTTTGTTAATGTCGCCCGGGGAATATCTTGTCCGCAAAAAGTCAAACTCCGCTCGTGGCCCTGGTGGTTGACGATTCGATGCTCATCCGGCATACGGTCTGCCGGTTTCTCGAGGAGCGTGGCTATACCGTGGAATCAGCCACCAACGGTGAAGAAGCTCTTCCCATCGTCAACCGGATTCATCCCGACATTATCATCACGGATATGCAGATGCCCAAGATGACCGGGACTGAGCTTATTACCGCCTTAAAAGCCCAACCCGAAACCGCCCAGATCCCGATCGTGATCGTGGCCGGCAAGAATAGTGGGTTCGACGCCGAGGAGCACCGCGCCAACTTCGCCATCTTCAAAGATATTGATATTGAAGCGCAGCTCGCAAAGGCGCTCGAGGCTCTGTTAGGAAGCCGGGTTACGAGAGCCAAAGCCGCGGCGAAGTAAGGCAGCAATTAGCAATTGGCAATTAGCTAAACCAGACCCTTGCTAACTGAGAACTGACAACTCCGTACTGACAACTGGTAATTTCCAGGCACCAATTACTAATCGCCAATTGCTGGCCTGCCCAAAACCATTCCCGCTTCAGCCGAAAAATCAATGCCGGCAAATTCCCTGGCCAGAAATTTGGGGTACGCCGCGGCTGCGATCATGGCTGCGTTGTCGGTCGAGAGTGGACGCGAAGGGAAATACACGGGCAGGCCTTCCATGGCGGCGTCCTGCTCGAAGCGCTGGCGCAACTCGTTGTTCGCGGCCACGCCTCCGGTAACGAACAGGGTCGCGACGTTGCTCGCTCGCGCGGCCGCCAGAGTCTTTGTGACCAGGTCAGTCACCAGCGCGCGCTGGAAGGACGCCACCAGGTTGAGGGTTTTGCGGTCGCAATGCAGCAGATAGTCTTCAAGCTTCGGCTTTTCCATTCCGGCCAGGGCCTTTCGGCGTGCCTCAATCGAAGCCTTCATGTCGTGGACTTCGACGTAGCGCAAGACCGCAGTCTTGATGCCGCTGTAAGAAAAGTCGAAGCGCGGTTCTGTCGCGCTATCGTTCTGGGCTCTCTCTTTCCGGTCTCGATGCTTGAGTTGTGCGGGAGGAAAGTTCACCGCGGTGGGATCGCCGTGCGTGGAGATCTTGTCGATGATGGGGCCGCCCGGATATCCCAATGCCAGCAGCTTGGCTACCTTGTCGAAGGCTTCACCGGCGGCGTCATCGCGGGTGTGGCCGATGTTCCGGTATGACCAATGGTCGTCCCGTTGCTCGACCAAATAAAGATGGGTGTGTCCGCCCGAAACCACCAAGGCCAACACGGGGAAACTCATCTCGCGATTATTTTTCTGGCGTTCTTCGAGCAGCACGGCATGAATGTGTCCCTCGAGATGATTGACGGCGATCAGGGGCTTATCGAGAGCGAAAGCCAGCGCCTTGGCGTATCCGATTCCTACCAGCAGCGCGCCCGCCAAGCCCGGCCCCTGGGTTACAGCCAGCGCGTCGATGGATTGGTAGGTGTGCGCGGCATCAGCCAGCGCTTTGCGGACCACCGGGACAATCGCTTTCAGATGTTCCCGCGAGGCCAGCTCGGGCACGACGCCGCCATAAGGCTGGTGGGCCGCGATCTGCGAGAAGACGACATTCGAGACGACTTTCTCTCCCGAATAGACCACGGAAGCCGCAGTCTCGTCGCAGGAACTCTCGATGCCGAGAATGTAGGCGTCAGCCATAGTTCCAGTTTAAATCACGAACTGAGAACGATGGAGGACGGGCGTCCTGCCCGTCATGCTCGGGCCCTTGCCTGACAGGCGGGACGCCCGTCCTCCATCCAGCCCTTCTGTCCGCTAGCCCACGGGGCGACTACAATATGCGTGATGTCGAGCGGAAACCCGAGCGCGTCGCCTGCTACCGAGCCGGTCAGTTCGCTCTACGATACGCGGCTGCCTCAACTCTCCCGCTGGCGGCGCATGCAAATCCCGGTCATCGCTGCGGCAGTCATCGCCGTCATTCGCTTTCTCGGTCCTACGCTGCGTTTTGAGGAGCTGGGGATGCATCATTACCGGCAATCTCGTGCCCGCGGAGTGCCGGTAGTTTCCGCTTTCTGGCATCGCTGCATCATCCCTGCCACCTGGTACTGGCGCAACCGGGGCGTTGTGGTAATGAATACAACCAATTTCGACGGCCAATGGACGCGACGTGTGATTGAGAACCTTGGCTTCAACACTGCGCAAGGAAGTTCGACGCGGGGAGGGCTACGCGGGCTGGCAGTGATGGCGAGGCGGATGGAAGAGGGCGTCGACTCGTCGTTCACCATCGATGGCCCGCGTGGCCCGCGCTATGTCGCCAAGCCCGGGCCCGTAATACTGGCCCGCAAGACCGGCCGGCCTATCTACGTATTTCATATCGGTCTCGAAAACGCTCACACGCTCAAGAAAGCCTGGGACCTGATGGCGATTCCACGTCCCTTCTCGCGGGCTGTGATCGTAAGCGCCCCGCTAATAACGGTTCCACCCGACGCGGATGCGGAAGAACTCAAGCAAAAGCATGCGGAAATGCAGGCTGCCCTCGAACGTGTCCGCGACCTGGCGGAGTCGTGGTTCGAATTGAGTGAAGAAGAACGCGAACGCCTACGAATGGAGTGGAATGCCGGCGCGTGATCGATCACGAACCGCGCGGGGGACAGCTACCCTCGGCTGTCCGGTCGCCGCAGGCGACTGCCGTTCAGCGCAAGAAAAATGTTTGAGACGAGAGAATTCGCCAAACAGATTATTCGCACCCTGCGCGAGCGCGGCCACCAGGCTTATCTCGTCGGGGGATGTGTGCGCGATCTGCTGCTTGGCCGCGAGCCCGCCGACTACGACGTCACTACCGACGCCACACCCGATGAGGTGATGAGGATCTTCCCTGAAACCTACGCGGTTGGCGCACAGTTTGGAGTGGTACTGGTGCCGGTGAGAGACGCAGGCGGCAATACGGTCGAGATCGCCACCTTCCGTAGCGATATCGGCTACAGTGATGGCCGGCATCCCGACCAGATACGCTTCAGCAAAAGCGCGCAGGAAGACGTCGAGCGCCGCGACTTTACCATCAACGGCCTGCTGCTCGACCCGATCGGCGATGAAGTGCTGGATTTCGTGGGGGGCCGCAAGGACCTCGATGGACGAATGATTCGCACCATCGGCAGGCCGGAGCTGCGCTTTGCGGAAGACAAACTGCGCATGCTGCGCGCGGTTCGCTTCGCCGCCCGCTTCGGATACACCATCGAGCCGGATACGTTTGCTGCGATCGAGAAGCTGGCCAGTGGAATCCATCAAGTTTCGCGTGAGCGGGTGCGCGATGAGCTGACCAAGATGCTTACCGAAGGTCACGCCCGCCAAGCCTTCTTGCTGCTCGACGAAACTGGATTGCTCCGCGAGATCCTTCCCGAGATTTCCGCGATGAAGGGCGTGCAGCAACCCCCGGAGTTCCATCCTGAAGGCGACGTTTTCGTACACACATTGTTGCTGCTTCAGGAATTGCCGCACCCTTGTCCGCCGACGCTGGCCTGGGGAGCGCTCTTGCACGATGTGGGAAAGCCTCCCACCTTCCGCGTGGCGCCTGATCGCATTCGCTTTGATAATCACGTGGATGTTGGCGTCAAGATGTCCGAGGAAATCTGCCGGCGCCTGCGTTTTTCGAACGACGCGTCGGAGCAGATTCTGGCGTTGGTTGCCAATCACATGCGTTTCGCGCACGTTCCGCAGATGAAGGAATCCACGCTCAAGAAATTTGTGCGCATGCCGCACTTCGAAGAGCACATCGAACTGCATCGCCTGGACTGCCAGGCCAGTCACCGCGATCTGACGTCCTATAACTTTACCCGGGAAAAGATCGCCGCGATTCCTCCGGAAACCATTCGTCCAGCCCCGCTCATCAGCGGAGATGACTTGATCGCTGCCGGGTACCCGCCGGGGCCGCGCTTCAAAGAGATCCTTTCCTGGGTGGAAGACGCCCAGCTCGAAGGACGTCTGCAGTCGAAGGACAGCGCGATGGAGTACGTGAAACGAGAGTTTCCGCCGCCGGCCGACAATTCCAGCCAGAACTGACCAGCGGAAGAGAAGCTGTCAAGCCCCAGGCGGCGCGGATTCGTGCTCAAGCGGTTGAGAGGAAAAGAAATATATCGTCTGTCTTGATGTCCCACTTGCCCGTCGTGAATTGCTATTCTGGAAGTATAAGGACCACGAACCGTTCAGCGCCCGGTGAAAGCTTGGGGATGGTAAAATCATTTTCGTTCCCACCCAAGAATCTGATCCATTAATGACCCGAACCATGGAACAAGTCGGCGCAGGACTGGAAAAGATTGTTGCCGGCAGCTTGCGGCGATCTCCTGCAGGACAGGGCCCGCTGCTGGCATGGGCCGCTGGCATGCGGCCAGGCAGTCGCTGCGCGAACCCGGGCGGTCGACTTCGCTCACGGGTATTCTTCGAGTCGAAGTTCCCGACGCCGGGTGGCGTGTCGAGCTGCAGGCATTGGCTCCGCAATATCTGGCGGTCCTCAATCGCTATGTCGCGGAGAGTGTTAAGCGGATTGAGTTTGTAGTTGTGGACAAAGCGGCGGGCGAGGGCGCTCGCCCCACACGAGCATGAAAGTTACTGAAAAAGACGTGGCGTACGTGGCCGACCTCGGCAATCTGGAACTGACCGAGGAAGAGCGCACTCGCATGGTGCGTGACCTGAATTCGATTCTCGGTCACATTGACAGCCTGAACGAGTTGGACACGACGAATGTGCCGCCGATGGCGCAAGTCTCAGATCGCTACGGTGTGGATCAGTCGAAGCAGGGCAGTGAACGCTTTGCCTATGCTAGCCGTGAAGATGTCCTTGAAGGACTACGCAAGTCGCTGCCGCATGACGTCGCGCTGGAAAATGCTCCGGACTCGGACGGAACCTTCTTCAAAGTCCCGAAAGTGATTGAAAGATAGAAAGAGTCGTCGTTCGTCCTTGGCCGTTGGTCTTTGGCCAACGACCAACGACCAAGGGCCAACGACGAATTGCTGACTCCATGAATCTGGATCTGCTCACAATTGACGCTGCCCGCTCCGCCGTGCAGGAGCGCAAGACCACTGCTGCCGCGCTGGCGGAGTCGTTTTACGCCAAGATTCAGAGTGACGATCCGAAAATCGGCGCGTTCCTGACGCTTTGCAAGGATCGTGCGCTTGCCAAGGCCTTAGAAATGGACGCCTTGGCTGCGAAAGGCGAAGCGCTTCCCCCGTTGGGTGGTGTGCCTGTTGCCATCAAAGACGTGATGGTCACCAAGGGCGTTCGCACCACCGCGGGTTCGAAAATTCTGGGCAACTATGTTCCGCCCTACGATTGCACCGCTGTAGCTCGGCTCGAGGCCGCTGGCGCTGTGGTCTTGGGCAAGGCAAACTGCGATGAGTTTGCCATGGGATCATCCAATGAGAACTCGGCCTGGAAGCCGGTACACAATCCGCGCGACCTTACGCGTGTTCCCGGCGGTTCTTCCGGAGGTTCGGCAGCAGCCGTGGCCGCCGACATGGCGGTGGCGGCGCTGGGTTCGGACACGGGCGGCTCGATACGCCAACCCGCTTCGTTCTGCGGCGTGGTCGGGATGGTACCGACCTACGGGCGCGTGTCACGATACGGTTTGATCGCATTTGCGTCATCGCTCGACCACATTGGTCCGCTGGCGAAGACGGTGAAGGACGCCGCCATCGTGTTGCGGACAATCGCCGGTCGGGATCCCATGGACTCGACTTCGGCCGATGTTCCCGTTCCGGATTATGTTGCTGAACTTGAGAAGCCGGTACGCGGGCTGAAGCTCGGCGTGGCGAAGGAGTATCTGGGAGAAGGCTTGGACAAGGAAGTTCGCAGCGCGATCGAAGCAGCGATCCAGAAACTGGCCAAGCAGGGCTGCGAAATCGTAGAAGTCTCACTGCCGCATACCAAGTATGCGATTCCGGCATATTACATTGTGGCCACAGCCGAGGCCTCCTCGAACCTGGCCCGCTTTGACGGCGTGCGCTACGGATATCGCGCCAAGGATGCGCGAACCCTCTCCGAGATGTACCGCCGCACTCGCGATCAGGGCTTTGGCGCCGAAGTAAAGCGTCGCATTATGCTGGGCACGTACGCCCTGAGCGCGGGCTACTACGATGCCTACTATCTGAAGGCACAAAGAGTGCGTACCCTGCTGACGCAGGATTTTGAAGAGGCGTTCAAGAAGGTTGACGCTATTGTGGCGCCGGTCAGTCCCACGGCGGCATTCAAGCTGGGCGAGAAAGTGGATGATCCGCTGGCCATGTATTTGGCGGACATCTACACCGTGACTGCCGACCTGGCGGGAATTCCGGGAATTTCCGTTCCCTGCGGCGAGACCAAAGAAAGACTGCCAATCGGTCTGCAGATCCTGGGCCCGCATTTTGATGAAAGCACCATCCTGCGGGTGGCGCAGGCGAGCGAGAAGGCAGCGTAATTTTGTAGCCACTTTGAAATAGCTTCGAAGGTATCAAGAAAAGAATCGCCATCGGCTTCGGCCGGTGGCGATTTTGTTTTTGGGCGCTGCGCCGCCGAGCTTCGCTCGGCTGGACAGCCGAGGGCGGCTGTCCCCACGTGGCCTGTACCACTCCATAAGTCAATTCAAACACACGATCTACATAGGGAGAAGCATTCATGACGTTGACGCGAGTCGTATTAGTATTTGTTTTAAGTATTTCATTGATCGCCACGGGATGCAGTGCACAGTGGATCAGCGTCGCACTGGCTGATTTGCCCGTCCTTACCCAAATGGCGCTAAACATTGCGGCGTTGGCAGCAACCTTGCAATCGGGAAGGCAGCTGACCCCATCCGAAGCCCAGGCGATCCAGAACATTTCGGCGGAGGCCAGCAAGGACCTCACACTGCTGCAGTCGCTGTACAACGCTTACAAGGCTAGTCCCAGCACGGGCGCCTTGGAGAAGATCGAAAGCATGATTCAGGAAACTAACCAGGAATTGCCCGCCCTTCTGCAGGCGGCCCACATCAGCGACCCGTCGCTCTCCGCTCGAATCACGGCGGCTGTCAATCTGATCCTCACCACGGTGAGCAGTTTCGCTTCGCTGATCCCCCCAGGCGTCCTCTGCGGCTCCCCGGACGGCTCGACGGGACACGGTCGTTCCTCAGCCCAAAGATCTGAAACGTCAGTGGAACCAGCAGGTGTGCGCTCCCAGCGGCAATGGGGCCTGGATGCTGCGCTCAATCAGCGCATGTTGCGTTAGTTAGAGAGGTCTAGAAACTAGAAACCGGAAACTGAAAACTGAAAACTGGAAACCAGAAACCAGAAACCAGAAACCAGTATTCAGCGCCCAGTTCTCGGTTCTCAGTTACTTTCTGCGCCAGCGCACGCCATCTTTGGTGATTTCGACCAGAAGTCCAGCGGTAGTGAGTTCGGCACGGATCGCATCCGAGGCCTGAAAATTGCGTGACCGGCGAGCGGCTTCCATCTCAGCGATCCTGGATTCAATCTCGGCGTCGGACAGACTTTGTGTTCCGACGGCGTCAATTAATTCCTGGCTGACATCTTTTTCGCGTCCCTCGGTCTTCGCCCATTCGAGGATGGCCTTCATTTTGGGGGGATCGTCGTCGCGTAGAACCGCAAAGATTTCGTCAAACTTGTCGAGGGCGGCAAGCAGAGGTGCAACATCCTCTTTCCTCATCTGTCCACTGTCGATCGCGGCGTTGGCTTTGCGCACCATGTCAAACATGGCGGCCTGGGCTTGCGCCGTGTTCAGGTCGTCTTCAAGCGCGGAGGTCATGCGCGCCACCGTCTCGGAGGCCAGCGTGGAATCGCCGGCACCGGATGGGAATTGGCCGGTCTTTAACCGCAGTTGAAAATTCCGCAACTTGTCCACATTGCTAGCCATCTGTTTCAAGCCATCGAAGGTGAAGTTCAGTTGGTGGCGATAAGGCACCGACGCCAACAACAGCCGGATCGAAGAAGGTTTGTATCCTTTCAGCGCCAAATCACGCAAGGTGAAGAAATTGCCGGCGCTCTTCGACATCTTCTCGCCTTCAACCAGCAGAAAGCGGGCATGAAACCAGAAGTGGACAAATGGCTTCCCGGTCAGCGCCTCGGATTGCGCGATCTCATTTTCATGATGCGGGAAAATGAGGTCCTCGCCGCCGGCGTGCAGGTCGAAAGTTTCTCCCAGTTCCTGCATTGACATGGCGGAGCACTCGATATGCCAGCCCGGCCGCCCTCTCCCGATCGCGCTCTCCCAGAATGCTTCTCCAGGTTTAGGCGCCTTCCACAGGGCGAAATCGCGGGCGTTGTCTTTTTCGTATTCGTCTACATCCACCCGCGCGCCATCTTCCATGCCCGCGAAATCTTTTTTTGAAAGCTTGCCATAGCCGGGGAACTTGGCGATGCGAAAATAATAGGATCCGTCGTCGGTGCAGTAGGCGAAGCCTTTTTTCTCGAGCTCTGCGATGAAGCGTGCCATCTCTTCGATGTGCTGTGTGGCGCGCACAAGAATAGGCGGCTCGATATTCAGCGTGGAGCTGTCTTCCAAAAATGCCTTCTCGTACTTGGCGGTGTAATCCTTGACGCTCAACCCCTCCTGCGCGGAGTTGCGGATGATCTTGTCGTCCACGTCGGTAATGTTCATGACGTGGCGTACTTTGAAACCGCTCTGTCGGAAAAAACGGCGAAGTATGTCTACCGCAACGAAGGTACGGAAGTTGCCAATGTGACCGTAGTCGTAGACCGTGGGCCCGCAGGCGTACATCCGCACTTCATTATTTTGTAACGGATGGAATTCTTCGATCTTGCCGGGCAGCGTGTTGTACAGGCGCAGGGCCATAGGATGAAGGAGTGTGCGACAGGATCGTCAATTCTAGGGGGACAGCGGAAACAGGGTCAAATCGAACCACCCGCCGATTTCGAAGCGTCCGGGGAAACGTGGTTGGTGGCCCGCAGCCGCTGACCTACGAGAAAAACATAGTGCACGGCCGAGACTACGGTGAAACCGACTGTAGCGTGGAGAAAGGTGGCCTGCGTGATCCAGACCCAGCGATCCTGCTTGATTTGAAACAGCATCACGAAAAAGACGGCAGCCACCTGGGCAAAGGTGTTGGCCTTGCCGAAGATGCTGGGACGGAAGTTGCGCAATCCAGCAATCGCGTACAGCACCGCGCTGGCGAAAAGAATCGAGATATCGCGGCTGAAAACCAGAACGGTGTACTTCCACGCGATCTTGTGCAAGATAGAAAGCACCATGAACATGGTGCTGAGCAGAAACTTGTCGGCGATGGGATCGAGATACTGGCCCAGCACGGTCTGCTGCTTGAGGCTCCGGGCCAGCAGTCCATCCAGGCCGTCACTGAAGCCGGCTAGGACAAAAAGAATGAGCGCCCAACGATAGTGGCCGGCAACCAGGTCGATGACGATAAACGGAACGAACATCATGCGCAGCAGGGTCAACTGGTTGGGCGCGGTGAGCAGTTGGGAAAGCTTCATCGTCAGAGATCCGCTCCGGTGGAAAGTCGCTGAAGGTTTCGGGTGAGAATTGAAGCTGGGTCCAAGCCTGTCTTGGCCGTGAAACGTTGAGAAAGGGAAGGAATGTTGCCGTCCGATAAATCCAGTTCCACACGTTCAATGCGATGCATCGGAAAGAAGACTACACCGAAAGAGGGCGGATCGCCCGCTTTTATCATCGAGACAAAATCTTCGAACGAGCCCAGTTCGATGCCGGAAAGACTGATCCCCTGAGCGCCGAGTGCAAGAATCGCACCCCAGAACTTCTCCCGAGGGTTGCCCAACGTCAAAAGCGCCACTGCGCCGGGTTGAAACGGATCTCCGGTATGGGCGAGCGGTGTTCCGCCTGATGGGGTAAGCTGCACAGACGATTGTCGCTTTCAGGGGGTCAACTTTGCAACCCAGCGCGGTTGCTATGCTCGATCCGGCCGCTGATTTCCGCCTTTGACCTCTGGGCCGAGAACCCGTTAATGTGATCAGTCTTGATGGGTTGGTTCTTACCTTACCGGGGGAGGATGATATGGACAGAAGAGCTTTGTTGCAGTCTTTGCCTACCATTGCACTGATTCCGGCTGCGATCTGGGCAGGCGCCGAGCCTGGGCAGGCGCTGGCTGCGCCATCGGCGTCAACGGTCTACGAACTTCGCGTTTACCACGCCAACGAAGGCAAGCTGGACGATCTGCTGAAACGCTTCCGTGAGCACACCATGGGGTTGTTCGAGAAACACGGGATGAAGAACGTGGCCTACTGGACTCCGCTCGATGATCCGTTGAAGGGCAAGACGCTCATTTACATTCTCGCCCATCCTAGCCGGGAGGCTGCGGCCAGCAACTGGAAAGCATTTGTTGACGATCCGGAATGGCAGAAGGTGCGTGACGCGTCGGAAGTGAACGGAAAGCTGGTGGATAAAGTGGATTCCACTTTTATGACGCTGACGGACTTCTCCCCCGCCCTGTAAAGGACCGCGATGCCGGAATGGAGGACGGGCCTCTCGCCTGCCTCCGCTGCACGATTCGCAGGCTTTCGGTAATATGCATGCATGGCGATTACAATTGCCAGGAGGATTCGTTGAGCCACAAGCGCATGATTTTCCCGACCGCCTTTGTGTTTGTCTCGGCATTCGTCACATTATTGGTTTCACCGGCTCTCGCTCAGGTTGAAAGCTGGAAGATTGATCCCGCACACTCCTCGGCCCAGTTTGCCGTTCGTCACCTGGGCATTTCCACGGTTCGAGGCGAATTCCGGAAAGTCAGCGGCAGCGCCAGTTATGATCCCGCCGATCCCAGCAAGACTTCGCTTGAAGCCACGATTGATGCAACCAGTGTCGATACGCGCGTGGATATGCGGGACAACGATTTGCGCAGCCCGAACTTTCTGGACGTACAGAAGTATCCGACGATCACTTTCAAGTCCAAGCATGCCGAGCCAGCCGGTCCGGGCAAAATGAAGATTACCGGCGACCTGACGATTCATGGAGTCACGAAAGAAGCAGTGCTCGATGTCGAGGGTCCCAGTGCTCCGGTTAAAGACCCCAAGGGCAACTTCCACGTGGGCGCTTCTGCGAGCACGACAATCAAGCGCAAAGATTTTGGTGTGAATGGCGCCCCGACCATGGTCAGCGACGACATATCCATTACGATCGATGCGGAGCTGGTTAAGCAGTAGCTTGGTCGAGGCGTTCCGGTCGAGCCGTCAGAAGGTATGCATATGCCGGCCAAGGGCACGAGTTTGGCACTTAGGCCGCTGCCGTTCAACGGACCTTCTTTCGAAACCTCAGCGCTTACAGGTGAGGACTGCTCTGCATGGCGATTGGCGTTCGCACTCAAGACCTGCGCAAAGTCTACAACGCCGCACCTCCGTTGGGTGCTGCTGGTGGTCTTGTTGGACGCGCCGACGCGAAAGACGGGAAGCAGCCGAAGGCCCAAATTCCAGCACTAGACGGGCTTTCGCTCGAGATCCTTCCCGGAGAAATCTTCGGTCTTCTGGGCCCGAACGGCGCGGGCAAATCCACCACGGTTGGTGTCCTGACCACGCGGGTGCGGCCAACCTCCGGCCAAGCCTGGATTGGCGAGCACGACGTGTGGAAGGAGCAGACCGAGGTCAAGCACTTGATCGGCGTGGTGCCGCAGCGTCCCAACCTGGATTTTTCTTTGACTGCCCGCGAGATCCTTGTTTTTCACGCTGCCTATTTTGGAATTGGATCGAAACAAAGAAATGAGCGCGCCGACGCGTTGCTGGAGAAGTTCAAGCTGACCGAACGCGCGAGCCAGATGGTGCGTGGTTTTTCCGGAGGCATGATGCAGCGGCTATCCATTGCCCGCGCCATGATGCACGATCCGCAGGTCCTGTTTCTCGACGAACCGAGCGCCGGACTCGATCCTCAGACCCGGATTCTCTTGTGGGAAATCATTCGCGAATACCACCAGGCGGGCCGCACCGTTCTGCTGACCACTCATAACATGGAGGAAGCCGATGGGTTGTGCCAGCGCCTGGCCATCATCGACCACGGCCACGTCATTGCCCTGGGTACATCGGTGGAGTTGAAGGCATCAGTTCCCGGAGGATACCTGCTGCGCCTTCGTTTCGGGCATCAGACTGCCGAACTGCTGCAGCGTTTACAGGCGCTGGCGGGAGTTCGTGAGGTGCGAGCGACGGACAGCACGGGGGTTGACGTCTATGCCGACCGCGGGGGTTCGCTCATTCCCGAAGTCGCTAGCCTGGCTGCGATTGCCGGCGCGGAATTGTCCGACGTGCACATTTCTGAGCCCAGCCTGGAAAACCTCTTCCTGCACCATACTGGAAGGAGTTTGCGCGATTGAACTGGAAGACTTTTACCGCAATGCTGGCGCGCGATGCTCATGTCGCGCGGCGTAACGCGGCCCAACTGTTTTTGCAGACTTTCCTGCAGCCGTTGCTCTTTGTCTTTATTTTCGGCCGGGTGATGGTGGGCAGCGGTTTCCTGCCGGCATCGTACAAGAGCCTTTTGCTCCCCGGCATTATCGCCATCAGCATGGTGTTTACTGGAATTTGGGCGGTGGCCATGCCGCTGATCGCCGAGTTCCAGTGGACCCGCGAAATCGAAGACCGGTTGCTGGCCCCGATCGCGGTCCCGTGGATCGCGATCGAGAAAGTCTTTGCCGGGATGCTGCAGGCGCTGGTCTCCGGGCTGATTGTGATCCCGCTGGCGTGGCTCGTGCTTCGACCCGGAGTTGAAATCGGCATCGCCTCACCGTTGACCTTCGCGGTGATCCTGGTATTGATAGCGATCTTCGCCGCGGCCGGAGGGCTGGCTTTGGGATGCAGCATCAATCAGCAGCATATTGGGCTGATGTTCGGCATGGTGATTACGCCCATGATTTTCTTCGGTTGCACCTACTATCCGTGGAGCGCTCTCAAGACTTTCCCTGTCCTGCAAAAAGCCGTGCTGATCAACCCGCTGGTTTATGCCAGCGAAGGCATGCGGGCCACGCTGGTTCCACAATTCCCGCATTTGCCGATCACGGCTGTGCTCGTTGCACTGCTTTTCTTTGATGTGCTGCTGCTGGTCGTGGGGCTGCGGCAGTTCGAGAAGAAGGCTGTGAGTTAGATCTTGTTTAGCAAATGCGCCGACGGCAAGATGCCGGCGGGACGCCGGCGCTACCGCAAGCCGTCGACGAGGTAGAGATCCGAGAGGTCGCGCACATAAGAGTACGCATACCAACGGGCGTCGGGCGTGATATCGAATATGTTGGCGACATAAACGCCTGCCCGGTCCGCCGGCACCAGGTCTCTCCAGGGTCTTCTTTCGCCCGTCACGGAATCGTAACGATACAACCTCAGAGGGACTGACGGCTGCTCCGCTCCGATGACATAACGGCCGGTCTGTCCGCTCAACGGAAGCGTGATATCAGGAATCTTTGCGGGAATGCTTCGTGGCTGTCCGCCATCAATGGGATAGAAGGTAATGGAACTGCCTTGCCGCGAGACGACTTCTTTACCATCTTCGGCCGGGAAGCCCCGCACGCCCTCTGGTGTTATTGGAGTGAGTGCTCCGCCGTCCATGGTGGTGAGATAGGATCGCGCCTGTTTTCCGGGCTCCCTTCCCGTGACTAGCAAGTGTTTGCCATCGGGAAACCAGAACGCATAGTCATAGTCGAAGCCGGGTTGTGAGAGATCCTTCGGCGCTCCGGCGCGAGTAGGCAGCAACCAGAGCTGCTGCGGCTGTCCGGGAATGATGGATGCCACCCATTTGAGGTCAGGAGAAACGCCATACGGCGTGCCATCTCCCAAACGGATCGCGGGCGAGCCATCGGTCGCGCGCATGTAAGCCGAATACTTTTGACCTCCGCCATCGCCTTCCTCGGAGAAGAATATCCACTTGCCATCGGGAGAAATACGCGTAACGAGCGACCAGTCCTGCCAACTCATGTCAATTTCTGAGTCGCGGCCGGGGAACAAACCAGCGATACCACGCCGCCGGTTCTCGCGTATGAACAGCACGCGGCCGTCAAGGAAAATATCCTGGAGCACAACGCCGCCGGCACCCGACCAAACCAGACGCTGATGTCCTTCGAGATCAACTGCGAACAAATTGCTGGAGAGGTGGACATTCGAACCGGTGAACCAGATCTCCTTGCCGGAGGGCGCCCAAGCCAGTCCGCGAGCATCGGAGAAGGAACCGGTGAGCACGCGACTCTTGCCCTGCCGATCCACGACCATGATCGTGCCCAGACTGTCCCAGCGAATAGGATGATGGACGAATGCCACCATGTTTCCATCCGGCGAGACACGCAAATCGCCGATCCAGCCTTGCGTTTGGTAGAGCGGCTTGCCCTGAGGATATTCCAGGTTAAAGCTGCTGTTGGTCAGCGTACCGAGCGCAAGAGACTGTCCATCGGGCGACCAGTCGGCGTAACCGACGGCTTCACTTATTTCGCGCGGTGAACCCCCAGTAAGTGGCACTCGCGCCAGCGTCCCACCCCCGGCATTCGCCATCGGCTGAGTGTGGTTGAGGGTGATGGCGAGCTCGTCCTGCTTGGAGATGGCGAGAATGCTGCTGTTCTTCAAGCCGAGTTCGCGCGACTGGGGAGCGTCTGGACGCGTGGTGTAGAGCTGCAGTGGTTCGTCGCCCAGCTGCGCGCTGTACACGATGGTCTGGCCGTCGGGGGAAAACCGCGCAGCTCCAACATGCCCTCCGCGGAACGTCAGCCGGCTGAAGACCGGAGCGGAGGACTTCTTAGTCGAATGCTCTGCCCAGAACGCCGCAGCCACCAGCAGCAGAACAGGAATGGCAACCAACCACGGATTTCTAGACATTGTGGCGCTCGCTACGTGTGATTCCGTCAGCGGTTTCGCAGCACCACTGAGCGACGACAGGCTTTCCAGATCGAAAGCCAGATCGCGCGCCGACTGAAAGCGCTGCCCCGGTTCCTTTTCGAGGCAGTGCCGGACGATGCGATCGAGTCCGGGCGTAACGTTCAGTCCACTCTCGTTTAATTCGGGTGGGTCTTCCTTGAGGATGGCATTCATGGTCTCGACGCTGGAATCGCCCTTGAACGCACGTTTGCCTGAAATCATTTCGTAAAGAATCGCGCCCAGGCTGAAAATGTCGGAGCGGTCATCAACGGTTTGTCCGCGGACCTGCTCCGGGGACATGTAGCCCGCCGTTCCCATCACGGTGCCCGGTTGGGTCGGGCTGGGTGCGGCCACGGTGGCGCTTTGTCCGGAGAGTCCGGCTTCGCCGATGGCTTGCTTGGCCAATCCGAAGTCGAGGATTTTGACCCGGCCGTCCTTTGTGATGAAGATATTGTCTGGTTTCAGATCGCGATGCACGATGCCCTTGTCGTGCGCCGCCGCGAGCCCGCGTGCCATCTCCACCGCGTACTCGGTCACGCGGCGCTGGGAGAGCGGTCCGGCGCTCATCTTTTCGCGCAGCGTCTGGCCTTCAAGCAACTCCGAAACCAAGTAGTGTAGATCGCCCTGCGCTCCAACGTCGTGGATGGCGAGGATGTTGGGATGGTTGACCGTGCTCAGAACGCGGGCTTCCTGCTCGAAGCGCTGCAAACGATCTGCATCGCGGGCGAAAGTCTCCGGCAAAACCTTGATCGCGACCTCGCGAGCCAGGCGGGTGTCACGTGCGCGATAGACTTCGCCCATGCCGCCCGCGCCTATTGACGATTGAATTTCGTAGGGTCCGACCTTCGTTCCGGAAGTGAGCGCCATGCGTGCGCCATTATATTACCTGGCGACGGCTTGCACCTGATCGTGTGGCTCACGAAACGCTGTGGACCGCAGATCTACGGGCTTAGTGTGAGGTGGCGGGGGCGTCATAGACGACATTGCCTCCAACGACGGTTTCGAGCACCTTGATGTTTGCAATGTCCTCCGCGGGTATCTGGAGCGGATTGCGGTCGAGCACGATGAGATCTGCCAATTTGCCGACCTCAAGGGACCCGGTCGTCTCTTCCTGATGCAGCTCGTAGGCGGCGTTGATGGTTATGGCCCGGAGTACGGCCTCACGCGACAAGCCGAGATCGTCACCCAGGCGGCCGTGATACTCGGGCGGCGCATCGGGCGAGTTGGTCCGCGTGACGCCGACTTTGAGGGCAAACCATTCGTCCAATCGATCCACCGGCCAGTCGCTGCCAAAGGCGATGCGGGCGCCGGCCGCCGCCAGGAAACCGGCGGGTTCCAGAATTTTCATTCGCGCCGGGCCGAAATAATCTTTGAGTCCCATGGTGTCCCCTGCGGGCTTTTCCCACTGGAATGACAGCACCGGAATTGTATTCAGCAGCTTGTAGCGCGGGAAATCAGCGGGCTCGACGATTTCATCGTGTGCGATAGCGGGACGAATGTCGGCCGCGGGCAAGGCCTTCCTCAGGGCTTCGACACCGTCGAGGCCGGCATGGACGGCGCCGTCCCCATCGGCGTGCATGTGGGGATCGATGCCGGCTTGGCCCAGTCCTATGAGGATGGTCGCCAGCGGCTGGGCGGGAAAGTAGACAGCCGGGCCGCGGCTCGGGCCGGGCACCCAGCGCGGGTTCGATGCGGTTCCGGTGTTGATGAGATACGGCTCGCTCATCGCGCCCGTACACGCGGGCGCGGCGATTACTCCGTCGAGGAACAGCTTTGCGTTTCGCACTGTGATGCCCGGGGCGCGCACGGTCGCACCTTCGTCATACTGTTTCGCAAACGTGACCACCCGCGCGACCGCACCTACCGGATCGCCCGCTTCCGCCGGCGTGATTTCGGGGGCAAAGTGCGCCCGAGCGGTCAGACCTCCGGCGCGGCGTACGGCCGCGAATGCCGCCATGCTCTCGGCCGGCGCATCGGCATCGAGGAAGGTGGTGACGCCCTGCCGGCTCATGGCCTTGAGCGCGGCCTTCGCGCCCGCCACGTTTTGTTCGGTCGTCGGCTTCGGCAACAGCCTCGAGTACACTTCGTAGGCGGCGTCTTCGAGCAGGCCCGAGGGTTCGCCGCTGGCGTCGTGCCAGATTTTTCCGCCGATCGGGTCGGGAGTGCTGGCCGTGATCTTGGCCAGCGCCAGCGCGCGCGTGTTGGCCAGCACCGTGTGTCCGAATGAGGAGCGGAGGATAATCGGCCGGGACGTTTTCAGCGCATCGAGCGTGGCGCGGCTGGTCTTTACCCCAGCAGGGCGCATGCTTTCCTGAAACCAGCTGACTACCTCAAGCCAGGCGTCCGGATCTTTGGACGCGTCGTGGTCGAGGCACGCCTGAACCCGCTGCTGCAGCTCGGCGATGGTAAGCGATTCGTAGTTGAGGCTGCATTTCAGGAGCTGGGTCCCGGCTTCGAGCGGATGCATGTGGCCGTCAACCAGGCCCGGCATCAAGAATTGTCCCTTTAAGTCCACCGACACGGTGTCTGAGCCGACAAAGGGAGCCAATCCCTGATTGCTGCCAACGTAGACAATTCGTCCGTCGCGAATCGCTAGTGCCTCGGCGGTTCCATTTCGTGAATCAGCCATGAAAATGACGCCGTTGCGGTAGACACGGTCGGCGGGGTTGGCGCTCGGCGAGGAAGCTGCGACGACCGAGACAGCGGGAAGAAGCAATGCCGCAAGAAAAACGGCGCGCAGCAGTCGGTTCACGGCGATGGCTCCGGTTGTAACGGATAAGTTTGGCAAGAGTAGGATTCTCTCCATGTTTTCTTTTTCAGCCTACTGAACTGTTGTAATGACCGCAATAGTTGTTGGTACTTTAAAGTGGAAACATTTCGCAATGTCGAGTTGTTGAATCGATGAGCGGCGTGGGTTTTACAGGTCGCAACCTGCGACGGGGCAGGACACCCGAGGGTTGAGCCTTCAACCGCAGATCGGTTGCCCACTCCAAACGATCCCTGATAAACTCGCAAGTTGTTGT
>CAWEZS010000026.1:0-96343 GCA_963813645.1 Terriglobia bacterium | reverse complement strand
GGGAATGGTGCAGCAGTTTCGAGGCTTTGTGTTTCCGGCTCTCCGCCAATAACTCAGGGCGCAGGGTTCGTCTTAACGCCTGCAACCCATCCAACTGTTGATAGAGTAGCTCGGCCCGCCGGCGCACCCCCGCATGCTCGATCTCCGTAACCATCCCGCGATAACGCGGAGCATAGACCCGGGTGCCTGCGGAAGGGACGCTCACCACGATGGCAGAGCCTTGATCCGGTTCATCACTCGATTCAGATCCTGGCTGATGGTGTCGATAACTGCGCCCCAGCTCGCGCAGCGTCCGCAGTCCGTGTTCCCCGTGATACACCGGCCGCAGCATTCCCGTGCGTAACACAGTCGGCCAGCTTGCGTGCATCTATCTTGTCGCTCTTGTTGCCCTCCTTTAATAAGGCATTGCGCCGCGGATCGCAGACCAGCACTCGCTCCACCTGGAATTGCAGCAGATCGTACAGCCAGGCTGCCCAGGTCCCTTCTTCCAACTCACCTGCAACTCGCCCCAGACCGTGGATGAACTTGCAGAATGCTGCTGGCTTTGGTTTCCACGATCGACTCCATCACCAGCTTGCCGCTGCCGTTCAGCACGGCGATTACGGTCGCTTCCTTGTGCACGTCCATACCGATATACTTAATGTCGCGACTCATTCAGTTGCCTCCCTGGGGGAAAGATCATTCGCGTCCAACGGAGTCTTTCCCTCAAGGTACAGTGCCATTCTGGAGTGGCTTTTTGAGCTTCCTCTTGCCACCCAACCGTCCTCGACTAGAATCTACGAGGCCGTTCTCTCATAATGCATTAACCCATCGGGAAGGGTTTGAGTGAAATCGCTTGGTTTCGCCAATTGTCGACGAGAGAGCGAGCCTGGCCGCTGGTCACCGATAATCTTTGCTGTGATCTAATCAATCAATCGCCAACAATCGGACTCCGAATTCTGATGGGTCGACGGCGAAATAATAGGCAATGTCAAGCTACGACATTTTCGGCAAATTCTATGACGCGGTGACGGGTGATCGTGCGGGAGCGGCAGAGCGCCTTAGCAGATACATCCGCAATGCGAGCCCAAGGGCGAAAAGCGTCCTGGAACTCGGTTGCGGCACAGGCTCGGTCTTGAAGCATTTGGCGAGTAGCTACGATGTTTCGGGCGTGGACACTTTCCAGCAGAATGTTGGCAATTGCGGCGAGAAAAGTGCCACAAGCCAAGTTGTCCCGGCAGGATATGGTCAGATTTCGCCTGAATAAGCGATTCGACGTGATCTGCTGTGCTGTCGACTCGATCAAGCACATTTTGCGATTCTCCGACTGGAGGACGCTTTTTCCCCATGTGGAGCGGCATCTAGCCGAAGAAGGCTGCTTCATTTTTGACATCAACACGCAGAGAAAACTGGATCGCCACATCGGAAAACCCGCCTCGGTTGCCACTCGTTCGGAAACAATCTCCTGATTATGAAGGTCACGGCTGCCCCAAAGCGTGCCTCCAATTGGAATATCAAGGTGTTCGAGCACGTTAACGGCAATCGTTACCTGCTGCATGAGGAGAATATCCGGCGAAGCTTCATTCACAACGCGAAAGATCATCGACGCATTGGACGTGGTCAGTGCCAGAAGGGCGGCTGGAAAACCTTCACCATCCCGCGGAAATTCAAGAACCGAGGTCATTGCGTGAGTTTTGTCAACACAAGAAAGATAAGACGCGACCTTGCGGCTGGGCTCATCTGGCGTCCAGCCACGATTCACTTAGTAGGGCCACCCCCATTCTCCGCCGCCCAGCTTCTCACCGATGACGTAGTCCAAGTGGGTTCTTCCACATCAGCCACCCAGATTCCGGCCCCTGAATCCTTCTGGCTCTCGGATAGGTGGCGATCGCGGTAGGGACACCGGTTGCCCGGTGCCCCCCGCACAGACCCGGACGAGCGCTCATTAGCGCATCCGGTTCTTATCTCGGATAAATAACGGCCAAGTAAACTTGTCCGCACACTCACCCACACGTGGGACACGCGCAGTCCCGCTCTAAGTCGGGTACGTGTCGAATGAGGAGTGTTCTCCTCGATCCGCAGCCTTCCCTCCCCACTCTCCGCCGACGAGCGTTCCGTCCTTGTTCGAATGGTTCATCGGTACTATGCCGCAGTGTGACTCCTCGGTGACGTACACGCGGGCCGTGTGGCCTGAGCCTTCACCCGCCGACCTGCTGCCCGACCGGGCCGCAGGTGTCTCCGAGGTCTCCCGGTTCTCGTGCATGAAGTTTCTAGGCGTGCCGTGGGGTCTTCGACCACGCCGGACTGAACAGAAACTCGCGCTATCGCTCCTGTCCATGTTGCCTTCCGCGCATGTTAACCGCGTCGGCGTCCGGGTTGTATGTTTTCGCGGCTCAATAGCCACCCCGCCTATCCTCTATCTACGCTTCGCTGGGTCCCTCGCGGTAGCAGCGCAAGACTCGAGGCCAAGTGGATCGCTACTCCTTTCTTGTAGCCGGTTGTCGGGTAAGGCAATGGCGCGGACCGGGCTTCGAATGATGCCGACGTTTCCATCGCCTCCCCTAAAATTCCGTACGGCGGGTTTTCCCCAGTACGGCTTCAAGGCCGGAATATCAGACGAGGCCTTCCCAAGCCTCTGGTTTGCCATCGTCCTTCGTGCCCTCTGCTTTCACCGTGTATTCCCTGCTCTGAGTCAGGGACGATGCGCGGGTAAGGCACCTCCGTGCGAGCGGACCCAACCGCTCTACCCCAGGGGCCCTCGCTCCGGTCCGGGTTATTCTGTCCCGGTCCATCATCACTTAATCGGCCCCATCCGCCCCACTCGTGGGCACATCCCGATTTCGCCGCCTTGCGGCTTATACGCGATGCCCTCGCTGTGCGTTTCCGCCTAGGCGACCCGCGAGTGGTTCCGTGCTTTCACTGTACTTTCCTTCTCCACATGCCGCCCTCTATGACCGCGGGGAGTTCATCGGCTGCACTCGCTCAATTCCTTCACCGATGACATTGGCCTTCGCCGAGAGCCTAGAGGCTCGGCACTCCCGAAATTCCCATCATCCGTTTCCGATGGGGGATGGTTTCGGGGCTACACTGGTTCGCTGCTTCGCTGCGGCCTGTCGAGTTGCTCGCCCCCCTGTCGGATCTGACCAGGAATTCCCCCCAGCCAACGGGGACTTTTACTTCCGAGCTTCCGGCGGGTCGGTCGCCCTTCTCGTCGTCGGGTATAACTACGGTGGCAACTGGGCGACTTCCACCGATGGGACTTTCACCCGCTGGAAACGTCAGCTAGCATCGCTGCACAGGCTCTTTCATCCTCTACTTTCATGCCGGTTTATCCCGGCGCACTAACATCGCCATTTCACTCATCCTATGAGAGAGGATGTCAAGCGAAAACACTTCTCCACTCCTCTCCGTGAGACCTCGATCGGTGCTTGCATCCAGGCCCCTTCTCCTTCGTGGAGAGGATTTTGGTTTTAACGCCTGGAGCGCCACAGAGTACGACAGGGATACGGATCGCAGTTGCTGGTCTCCCTTGAGTGGTTTCATGCAGCGGTCCCGACACCATTCGTTGCGAAGCTGCGCAAGCCAACCGTTGGCTTAAGTGCCAACCATCATCCTATGTGAGGCTCGAGGCCTATGGCTTTTTTGGGTTATCCGAGGGGGCATAGGATTGACCCGGAGACTCGGTGCTGACACTGCAGCAGCACCCGAAGCGCCTAATGAGTGCATGGATACTCTCCCTCGAACCCGAGCATCGCCAGAACCGATGGGTCACCACCGAGGCGTGAAACCTGGGAGACCACCTGAGTTCTGTGCAACGCTCAAGCTGCTTGCGGCTTCAGTTGTTCGGCGTCGAAACGTTCCTCCTTCTTCCAGAGTGTCAAAGCAATGGCCGCGATCTTTCGGGCTAAGGTCAGACGCGCCATCTCGGGCTTCATGCCTTTCTCCAGCAAGGCCACGTAGAAGTCGCGCAACGGACCCACCCCACAGCTGGCTCGGGTGGCGGCGCCCTTGAAGATCTCTTTCATCTCATGGTTGTGATTCCGATTGAGACCGCGAATCTGTTGCGGTTTTTTCGTACGTTGCAGTTGTCCGTGCACGTAGCGATATTGCGCACTGTCGCGGGTCTCAATGCCCAGCCCACTATAGGTCCAGAGTTGCCGTTTGCTGCGGAAGCGATGCGGCGTTTGCATCAGTGCGATCAAGCGGGCGGCCCGAATCGGACCGATGCAGGGAATCTGGCGCAGCAGTTTCGAGGCTTTATGTTTCCGGCTCTCCGCCAATAACTCGGGACGCAGGGTTCGTCGTAACGTCTGCAATCCATCCAACTGTTGATAGAGCAGCTCGGCCCGCCGGCGCACCCCCGCATGCTCGATCTTCTGTAGCCACTCTTCCCGATAACGCGGAGCATAGACCTGGGTACCGGCACAAGGGATGCTCCAGCCGCGATACAGAGCTTTGATCCGGTTCATCACTCGATTCAGATCTTGGCTGATGGTCTGATAACTGCGCCCCAGCTCGCGCAGCGTCCGCAGTCCGTGTTCCCCGTGATAGACCGGCCGCAGCATTCCCGTGCGCAACAAGTCGGCCAGCTTGCGCGCATCTATCTTGTCGCTCTTGTTGCCTTCCTTTAATAAGGCATTGCGCCGCGGATCGCAGACCAGCACTTGCGCCGCCTGGGGTTGCAGCAGATCGTACAGCCAAGCCGCCCAGGTCCCTTCTTCCCAGGTCACATGCAACTCGCCCCGCAGACCGTGGATAAACTGCAGAATGCTGCTGGCTTTGGTTTCCACGATCGACTCCATCACCAGCTTGCCACTGCCGTTCAGCACGGCGATCACGGTCGCTTCCTTGTGCACGTCCATGCCGATATACTTGATGTCGCGACTCATTCAGTTGCCTCCTTGGGGGAAAGATCATTCGCGTCCAACGGAGTCTTTCCCTCAAGGTACAGTGCCATTCTTTAGTAGCTTTTTCTAGCTTCCTTCTGCCGCCCCACAGTCCTCGACTGCTCGACTAGATATTTACGAGGCCGCTCTCTCATAATGCAGCTCGACGCTCGGCCGGGGTGAGGCAAATCGCCTGTTATCACGTGTTCTTCTGACCCTTCAAAATTCGCAGGATCGCAACTATTGTGTTCCAGTTCCGTGTCGTCGCTGGCACGCCGTACAGCTTGTCGATCTGGCCAAGATAGCCGATTGTCTTCATGTGACGACGGTACATTCCAAACACGAACTGGCCTTGCGACGCCATCACCCGCACCAACCACTCCGCATCTGAGGGAAACGTGACTGGAAGCGACGCCCGGACGCCGCCCGCTTTCGACAGAATGCTCACGAACCGAACAACATCCGGGGGGCACGGCTCAGGTCCAAACGGATTCTCCGTCTCCAAGCGCATAAGATCGCGGCCTTCGCACAGCACAACTTCCGCTTCGAATGGCAGCTTGCGCAGCAATGCAGCGCGGAATTTTGCTCGAGATCCAGGTTTACGAACGACAAATGTGCCCGCGGCCCCCACATTCACGACATCATAGTCGCTCAGTTCTCGTGCGAGGATGCTTGGGCGAAACGTTCGGTGTCCGCCAACATTGACACCTCGGAGGAAAACAACGAGAGCCATCCCCGGATTATGAAGAAAAAGACCAACCGGCGCTATGGCAGCTTACGGTACCTGCGCATAGTGGAGGAAGAATCTGCGGTCAGCCCGACTAGACCGGACTGGTCTGCTGGTCAACTGTCGAAAGATCGCGATTACACTCACAACCCTGCGGGAAGCTAGGGCGATCGTGAGCTGGTCTCAACGCGGGTGTCTGTTGGCTCGCTGGCTCCGCGTTAGCTAAGCTGCCAGTTGTACGCGAGTTTCTCTTAGAATTCTACCTGCATACGAATGCTTGGGAAAATCAATTACCTTCGTAAGCTTCCGCCGCTCGTTCGTGTCTGCTGAAATACCCGAAAACAGCCTTTGTTTCGGCGAGCGACACCATGAGTATGTCCACGTTGGTCGTCATCGGCATTCTTTTCCTGGCCTGGGTGCATTCATTAAGCGCGTGCTGCCAATGCTGCTCGTTCGGCAAGTGGGCCGCTTCGCGCTCAAGAAAGTCGGAGAAAGCGCGATCGCCAAGGTGCCGGAGCAGATCCAGTTCACTCCTGCCTGCCGCGCCGCAATGGACAGATGAGGCCACCATGCAGCAGCAAGCGACTCCGTTGGTGCGGGCCGGTTTTAACGATCTCGGCACGTACGGCGTCGACAAAATGCCCGGCGTGTTGATCCGTATCCTGTTTCAGCCGCAGACCTATGTGACCGCGCAGATCTGCGAGCACCCCCGTACTGGAGGCTGGACTGAATTTGCCACCCGTTACACCGATGGCAGCAGTGATTTTCTGACGACCTTGCCCGATCAGGGCATCGTTCCTCCGCCGTTTGCGCGAACCATGCGTGCCGACAAGAGCACGCCGACCGACCGCCTCTACCAGCAACATCTGGCGCAGAGGAAATCGGGTGGCATCAAGCCGGTGGCCGCCAGCGAAGTAGTCCACGAAATGGAAGACGCCTACATGCGCTATATGGTCTGGAAGTCCAACAAGGGTCTCACGCCGGAAGAGGTCGCGCACGTCACGGCCAAGTGGGCCAAGGCGAAGCTGCCGCCGCGGGACAGTCCTGATCGAGTCTACCCGGGGCTAAGGATCGAACGCGTAGGATTTCTGGTCGGCTCTGCCCCGCCAGTCGTGATTGGTGTAACCCTTATAGTGTTGGCTCCGGGAAGACAGTCACGACAGCGCGCCGTGGCTGCGTAGCAATCCTGGCGGCGCGGAAACTTGCTCAGTACGATGGCGGGAAACGGTTGGACACCTCTAGCCATTTTCCCGCGACCCCAGTAGTCGGAAACGCGGAAAGACTAAGGAGGGATGCGGCGCTGCATTGTGAGGTCGGTCACAAGTCAGGGCGACGTCGGATCACTGCGTAGCTACACGCTGGCCGTACACCATTCCCGGCGAACATCATCAAGTGACCTACCGTGACAGACCGACTACCAGACGAGCCGAAGAGTTGGCGCAAGCTCAAGGCGAAGGCTCTCAAGGAGAAAGACCCACAAAAGTTGGATGATCTGCTCACAAAGATCAACGACCTACTGACAAAACACGAGAAACAGAAAGAATTGAAAGGGCAGGTGAAAATTCGCTAAGACGCAGACTCAGCTTGATGACGTTTGGGGTCTTGTCCCACATCGCTCCGAACTTCCGTCGCTTCAGTTACTCAGAGTGAAATCCGCCTTGGCATCGCCGGACACGGCCACCGGCTTGGACTGGTTCTTGGCCCCTTCGTGCCAAGCTGTAACAGTGTAGCTCCCGTCCGGAACATTTTCGATCTTGTAGTTCCCCGCCTGATCCGAGGTAGCAAAGTAGGGAGTCGGGACCACCACGAGGTAAGCCGACATCTCAGGGTGAACGTTGCACAGTATCGGCACCGCGCCTGGGGTGTCGAACTTGAACGACTTCTTTTCACCCTTCGGCGGTTCTGAGTGTAAAGGCCTGTTCTCGTGCGGTAGCGAGACGAGACATATAGAGACGATTTCCGAGTGGCTCTAGTTAGGTAGGGGCCGCGAGCCCAAGAACATGTTACTGTGCGCTAAGTGTACTTGTTTGCGCGGCTTAGAAACCTATGCCAAGACGCTGCACAATCTGCCATCATCCTCAGCACGAGGAAATTGCTGTCTCGCTCTTTCGAGACGGAACCCGAGCCACGGCGAGACGGTTTCAAGTGTCACGGCCGGCTTTAGATCGGCACAAGGCACATTTGCCCGGCACTATCGTTAAAGCGCAGCAGGCCGAGGTAGTGTGTGAGGCCACGTCGCTGCTTACCCGGGTTGAAAGCCTCATGCAGGAATCCGAGAAGATCGCGGCAGCGGCGAAGTTAGAAAAGAACTGGCCCGCTGCAACAAGTGCCCTACGCGAGGCGCGTGGCTGCTTGGAGCTTCTAGGAAGGCTGCGCGGTGAACTCCAGCAGCCTGGCAGCGTTCATCTGCACAAGCATGAACACGTCCACACTTCCGAGACTGCGACAAGCGAGGCCGAGATTGAGTTGATGATTAGTCAGCACGTCGCCGCGGCAACGAACAACTTCAATTCTGCAGAAATTGCGAGGTTGAAGGGCTTGTGGGAGCTAGCCAGCAACACGCAGAGCAGCGCATAGCCCAAGCATGGGTCTTGAAATCGCCCGTGCGAATCAACAACTTGCGGGGCCGGTTGCAGACGGGGTGCAGATAAAATGCTGCAGAAGTTCCGTGCGACAAAAGCCGCTCAGGCCATTCGGTAAGGCCGGGCTCGGTGTTGGCTGCGGGGCGGCGTTCAAATACCAAACGGTGTGCGCGTTGCTAACGAAAACGAGCCACGTGCTGTATTTTGTCGACTCTGAGCGGCCAAACGCTAATCAGCATCTCCTACTGCTCGAGAACCGAATAGCAGGATAAACCTGACCTCGGGAAATGCAGCAATCTCGTTTAGGAAGTCAGCGACGGGCTCTGTGACCAGCTGGGGTTTTCGTAGCCCCCTGAAGATCTATGAGCCTTCCGGTGTCCTGCCTTAAAGGCTTATTCCGACCCTCTTTCGCAATGTCGCTCATACATCTCTCTAATGGGGAGAAGGGGCTCCTCGAAATCTGCCGAGAACGTCGCATCTTGCAATCGTGCCAGTCGGATCCTTTTAGGACCTGCTCTACTGCTCAATTCGATGTCTCATTGGAAGTGGAGTCCGAGACGTCTTCGACCTGTTCGGCAACCAAATCGCTCCCTACCGAATCCTCGTTCGTTGAAGGTGCAGACAATACATCTTGCTCAGGTGCCTGTTCCCTTGGCAGCTCCGCTGGCGCCGGTAGGTTCAAACGCCGCAATGCCGATTCGATTTTCACCTTGCGGCTCAAGCCCAGTCCGATTTCTTGCCCTTTTGTTGCGTGTACTACGCTCAAATCCTGATCACTAACTCTAATTGACTCAACCTGCGTGACAAAGCACTCGTCCTTCCGTACCACAATTAGCTCGTCTTGCACGGCGATGCTAGTTTGTTCCGAATTCAAAATTGCGATGCGGCCCCCATAGTGGATTTCGGTCACCTTGCCAAGAGAGGAGTACTGCCCGAGCGCCATCCGCCGACGTAGCACAACAGCACCGACGATCTCCGACACACAGTCGCAGAGTGCCGTTATGAAATCCGCGATAACTCTTATCTCCTCAGTGGCGACGATATTCTCTACCGAGGTGTGGGCTGCCTCGTTGCGAAACTGGATAAAATCGTCCAGCTCCTTCTGAATATTCCCACCATCACCTCGGCGAGCTCTCATGAAATCTTGCAATGCCGTATTTCGTAAAATGGCAGGATGTGCATTCTCGATACCGAGCGAGGTAAGGAGTCGAATGAGCATGTCAAATCGAAAGTTTTGGCGATCAACGAGGAAGGCTTGCACAAGCAACTTGTAGTTCCGAGCGCCCGGGGCGCAGCGGACCAAGTGATCCAGAACGACATGTTCTTCCAATTCTTTGTATTGCCCGCCACCCAGCTTTACCAGTATGTGACCCGTCCCGACGCGATGCTGCGTTTGTAAATCTTCAGGTAGGTCGGCGTATGTTTCATACAATTCAGGCATCAATTCCAGATAGTCGAAGACCAAGGCTTCGATGAATTGCTCGTAGGCGGCGTACAGCCTTGTGAAAGCTGCACAGTGGTCGTGAATTTGCCACTGCAACTTGGTCGGCAGAATTTCGAGGGGTATCGTCAGTCCCATCGTCTTTGCGGTCGCGGCACTGGCTTCCGGCGTATCAGTCTGGGCTACCTCATGCTGGTTTGACGGGGAGACATTGTTACTGACGTATAGGGCGTTCCTGAGAAGATCATTCGTTGCGAGGACACGCCTGAGCACAGAAGGCTTATCCGGCCGCCGGAATCCGTACGTGTAGACCAGAAGCGATTCATGTCGAAGATTAACGCGAACCGAACCACCCCCGAGCGCAACGTGACTCTTGATGACTTCGCCCAGAACGTGTGGATTCGACAGGTCGAACAGCAACTCGCCCCTTCGACGGTGCGCTCTTATCGATTCTATTGGGAACGCATTCTGTCTCCGCGCTGCGGCAGCAAGTTGCTCCGAGACTTCTCCACGTCGGCCGCGCAGGCACTATTTGCTGAAATCGCGCGCCAAAACCCGGAGATGAAGAAAAGTACGCTTAGGCGACTAAAGGCGGTGCTGAGCACGATTTTTAAGCTGGCCATCCAGCAGGACTACCGACCGGGACCGAATCCGATCCGCGAGACTTCGCTGCCTCGGGCACCGGAGGCAGAGGAGACCATCGCTCATGATCTCGATACTGTCCTTGCCATGCTGAGGCTAGTTCCCGAGCCATCTCGCACAGCGATTGCGATTGCTGCGTTTGCAGGCTTGCGCAGAGGAGAAATCGAAGGTTTGCTGTGGGAGAACTTCGACGGCCGTGCGCTGAAGGTTGCACGTTCTATCTGGGAGGGAATTGCAGGCGAGCCCAAGAGCAAGAAATCGAAAGCCTGCGTTCCCGTGATTTCACCGCTGGGGAAACTTCTCGAACAGCACCGGCTTCACAGCGGCAATCCCGGGGCTGGTATCATGTTCAAGACGCGGAATAACACGCCGGTCAGCATGAACAACCTGTTGAACGATCAGATTCTTCCCGTGCTCAATGCCTGCGAGCGGTGCGGCAAGCTCAAGGCGAAGCATGCAAGGGCTGACCATGAGTACCATATAGACGGTTCGCGCCCTGCGTGGCACGGATGGCACGCGTTCCGACGGGGGCTCGCAACCAACCTCCATGATCTCGGCGTGGACGACAAGACGATTCAGGCGATCTTGCGGCACAGCAATGTGGCGGTCACCCAAGCCTGCTACATTAAAACACTGCCCACGCAGAGCATCGCGGCCATGCAGAAGCTGGAGATGCTGGTGGATCGGAGTAGCTTAATCTGCAACCAATCTGCAACCGAACCCGCCAAATGTGAATTGGTGCAGTAGTCGTTTCAACAAGATGGGCCCTTAGCTCAGCGGTTAGAGCAGTGGACTCATAATCCATTGGTCCCAGGTTCAAATCCTGGAGGGCCCACCAAGCTCTTTGTTTTGTTCTCGCAGAAACATTCCGCCACCTCCCTGGTGCAACATCTCGTAACAACTACAGCGCCGCGCTGAGGTCATGCTCGCCCCTGGATTCCGTCCATAGGTTGTTGGTGTAGTCGCTTCGTAGTCAATTGCGCTCGGGACGGTGTTGACGGAGATAGATGGATGAGTGAGTGTGGTCACAATTCGGAGTGACCGAAGGCACAGGCTCAACTGGTGAAGGATGAGAAGGTAAAAGAGTAGATAATTTCTGAAACGGAAAGGGCCGTTATGAAACGTATTGCAACTTTGCTTGTTTGCATGGCCTTTCTTGGAACCTTAATCCTTGCACAGAACTCCCCGGAGACCGGTACCCGTACGAGCCAAGATCAGACCCGCGGCACGAGCACGATGGGGATGAATCACATGCATGACATGTCCAAAATGCACGAGCAGATGATGAAAGACTTGCAGGCTGATCTCGACAACATGCGCTCCCACCTGCAAAGGATGAAAGATCAAATCGGCAAAGTGTCCGACCGTGGGACGAGGGACCAGTTACAACTCAACATCGACATGTGGCAATCCCTGATAGATCACATGGATAAGCACATGGACGCCATGAAGAAGATGATGAGTGGCCCTCAGGGACCGCCAAGTGATGGAGCTAAACACGAGCATCAGCACACTCCCGCGACCCCAAAGCCGTAGCTGCAGTAGCAGAAGATTAGGTTACGAGAGAGTGATCGCTCTAGTTCAGAAGAACAGAGGCGCCGTTCTAAGACTGGAATTCTGAGGAATGAAGACGGACGGCCCCTGATTACAATTGTGAACCGACGTTTACACTGAGGTGCCGCTCACTCCTCCTACTGGACAACCTCCGGCAAGGCCCAGGCGAAGATCACGCCGCCGCTTCCGGTCACCACGTATTGGCGTCCATCCAGTTCGTAGGTAATCGGAGAACTCTCCATGCGGACGCCGGTGCCGGCGTGCCAGAGAGTTTTGCCGTTACTGGTGTCGAGAGCCAGAACGTTGCCGGCATGGTCGCCGGTGAGAGTGATGCCCGAGTCGGTGGTGAGCACACCGGCGCCGGCATCGCCTCCCAATTCGTGGCTCCATCTGATCTTGCCAGTCTGGTAGTCAATGGCATCGATCTCTCCTTTGCTCCAGACGCTATAGTCCGCGCCTGCCCAGCCATAGGTGCCATCGGCAGGCTTGGCAAAATAGATCGACCAGCTGGGGTGAGCGGAAACGATGAACAGTCCGGTCTTGGGATCGAAACTGGGCGAACGATAGTTGGTGAGTCCGGCTTCGTCGGGCGCGATCAAGCGGCCATCCCGAGCCGGTTCTTTGGCGGGATTGGGAATCGGCCGGCCTTCTTTATCGACGCCGAGGGCCCAGTTCACCGGTCCGTAAGGGACTGTGAGCAGATTCTTTCCGTTGGTGCGGTCGAGGACGAAGAAATATCCGTTGCGCGATGTCTGCATCAGCAGCTTTCGCGGTTGTCCTCCGAAGTCGGTGTCCACCAGCACGGGAGTTTCGGCCGCGTCCCAATCGTGGGTGTCATGCGGAGAGACCTGGAAAGCCCAGGCAAGTTTTCCGGTGTCAGGGTTGAGGGCCACGATACTGCAGGTGTAGAGATTGTCGCCGGGCCGCGTCTTGCCGGTCAGCACCGGTGTCGGATTGCCGGTTCCCCAATAGATCAGGTTCAGGTCCGGATCATAGGTGCCGGTCATCCACGTCATGCCTCCCGTGGTTGCATTCGGAGTGCCGGCGGGCGGGGTGCTGTTCCACTGCCACTGGGTCTTGCCGGTCTCTGGGTCGATGGATTTAAGAAATCCGGGCAGGTTATCGAAATCGCCGGAGACGCCGACGATCACGTGATCGCGCACTACCAGCGGTGCCATGGTGGTCCAGTATCCTTTGTCAACATCGGCCACCTGGACATTCCACCGGACTTCGCCGTTCTTCGCGTTAAGGCAAACGAGGTGCGCGTCGGGAGTGAGAAAGTACAGCCACTCCTTGTACATCGCGACCCCGCGATGGCCGATGTGGAGGCCTTTGTTGGACGGATAGGTGTAGTGCCAGATCTCGTGGCCCGAACG
This sequence comes from Terriglobia bacterium, assembly GCA_963813645.1. GTDB lineage: Bacteria > Acidobacteriota > Terriglobia > Terriglobales > Acidobacteriaceae > JAIQFF01. The sequence goes on along the minus strand of CAWEZS010000026.1, from coordinate 83,156 downwards.
CGCGTCCAGCGCCCAGACGTTGTCCGGCACCGTGAAGTAAAGCACCCCGTTGACCATAAGAGGCGAAGACTTCATGGTCGCTCCCTGACCTGTCTGGAACGCCCAGGCCAGCCCCATCGACGAAACATTCTGCGGAGTGATCCGGGTCAGCCGGCTGTGGCGCTTGCCGGTATAGTCCCCGTGATAGCTCGGCCAACTGTCGGCGGGAGGACTGGCGATCGTCGCCGGATCGAGACCCTGCGCCAGAAGGCGGCCAGAAAAGACGATGATCAGGATGAGCAGGGAGAGATGAAGACTTGTTTTTCTTTGGAAGCAATCTATGGTTCGCAATCAGTTTCGCTCCTAGCGCAGCGTTTGCAGGTACGCCATCAGGTTGTGAACGTCGTCGTCGGTGTACTTTCCAAGTAACTCGACATGAGCTTCGGCGGGTGCGTGGACCGCGTACTTGACCTGGCTGGCCGGCCAGGACTGGTACCATCCCGCATCGTCGGTCAGGCCGATGGTGAACTCGTCTCGGTATGAGAGTTTGCCGGAGACCGTCTGGCCGGATGGCAAAGTTACCGTGACCGTCGCCGGGGCGTCTTTGGGATAAAGCAGCCGCTTTTCCAGGTCCAGTCCGCGAAGACGCCTGGCCACGCCTGCCAGATCGCCAGTCGGCGAATGACAGGTCGAGCAAGTCCCCGCGCCATTGAAATATTGTCTGCCCGCCTCGACGTTGCCGGTTTGAAGGTCGCTGACCTCCACACCGCGGCGTCCGCCGGGCTGCGAGTCGGACTTGATCTTCTGGGCATGAAGGAAAGCGGCCAACTCCGATATCTCCTGCGGAGAGAGCTTGAAAGCCGGCATGCCGTTTGCGGGGCGTCCGTTCAGTACGACCGTACCGATCTTATTGCCGCGCACGTCACTCGCAACCAGGTCTGACTGCATCAGGTCCGGGCCGCTTTCACCACCGCCGCCTTCGCGGCCATGACAAAACGCACAGTCCTGGCCGAACAGAGACTTGCCACGCTCCACCACCGCGGGCGGAGCAGACTGCGCGACAGGTCTATTGGCTCTGGTCTGCGCCGCCAAAAACGGGAGTGCGGTCAGCACGGCGCTGGTCAGCAGCACTTTCATCCGGAACCCAGGAGCTAACGGACCTCCTGCCGAACCGGCCAATGAACTTAAGGTGGAACGAAGACGGCCCACGATGTCCCCTTTCAGCTAGCCGAATGGAAAACGAAGTCTAGCCCGCAGAGAGCCGGGCTGCAACGGATATGGACTGAGGCCGGTGTTATCAGTGTGTGGCGCAGCTAGAATACGTCGCCAACCCGGCGTCCTGAAGGATCTGGTGCGCTATCCGCTTCACGCCAGATGCTTCGCAGGCTCAGCATGACGCCGGCATGGGCGTGGCCGAGCCTCCAAATTACACTACACGACGAACAGCCTAAGGACTCCCCATTTCCTCCCATTCGGATGTACACTCTGCGTTCTATGGATAAACTATCGCGGCGCACGATGCTGAAGGGTGCTCTCTCAGGAGTTGCAGCGGCTTCGGTCCCGTCCTTGTCGTGGTCGGAGCAGACCGTCCCGGTGCAGCGCAAAGGGCGGATCAAGCAGTCGGTCTCCCGCTGGTGTTACAAGGACATCCCGCTGGACAAGCTTTGCGCCTACTCGGCGCAGATTGGCTGCAAGGGCATCGACCTGCTCGGTCCGGAGGACTACGAAGTGCCCAAGCGTTACGGCCTGGTATGCAGCATGGCATATGGCGGAGGCGGCGAACTGACCAATGCCATGAACCGGACGGAAAACCATGCCCGGATTGAGGAAGGGTTCCGGAAGAATATCCCGTTGGCGGCCAAGGCCGGGATCCCGAACGTGATCACATTTTCCGGCAACCGCAACGGCATGTCGGACGAGGAGGGCGCCAAGAACACGATCGCCGGGCTCAACCGGGTGAAGAAGATTGCCGAGGACAACGGCGTCGTCATCTGCCTGGAGCTGCTTAACAGCAAAGTGAATCACAAAGATTACATGTGCGACCACACCGCCTGGGGAGTGCAGGTAGTGCAGGCGGTGAATTCACCGCACGTCAAGCTCCTCTACGATATTTACCATATGCAGATCATGGAAGGAGACCTGGTCGCGACCATCCAGGCGAACATCCAGTGGCTGGCTCACTTCCATACCGGCGGCGTTCCCGGCCGGCACGAACTTGACGGCACTCAGGAAGTGCAGTGGGACGGCGTCATGCGCGGCATCGCCGCCACTAATTTCCAGGGCTACGTGGCGCATGAGTTCGTGCCCACGCGCGATCCCCTGACCTCGCTGCGCGAAGCGGTGGATTTGTGCGATGTTTAGATCCGGATAGTTTCGAGTGGCTGTCATCCTGAGCGCAGCATCTGCTTCGCTTCGCGAAGCAGATGCGTAGTCGAAGGACCCCTATAGTTTCCACCGACGCATCCGGGCACTGTCTTGCATTGTCTCCACAACGAGATTGATACAGCAAATCAGAAGGTAGGGGTCCTTCGACTCCGAGATTGCTTTCGTAAACGACAGCAATCCCTCCGCTCAGGATGACAGAGATCACGTTGTTCTCCACCTTGTGAGATAATTTTCTTATACGGATTTGTGAGGATTTTCATGGCTGAGCACATGGTTTTCTGCGTCAAGTTGAAGAAAGAACTTCCCGGGCTGGATGAGCCTCCGTTCGATACGGAATTGGGCCAGAAAGTGTACGACAACGTCTCGCTCGAAGCCTGGAAGGGATGGACGGAATTCTGCAAGATGTTGCTGAACGAGTACCGGCTTAACCCCGCCCGCCGCGAGGACCAGACCGCGATCGTTAAACAGATGGAACAATACTTTTTCGGCGAAGGCGCCGCCCCGCCGAAGGAGTACGTGCCCCCAGCCTCGAAATAGTTCGATCAATTAAATCGCTGCCGCACGAGCGCGGCGCTCGCGCCTACATTGGTTCATTTGCACTATTTTTTGTGCAATTTTCATCACCTCGTAACATTCGCTTGTTACAACTAGGGTGATGAGTTCCGCCGTCTATGACACGCTCATCCTCTCCGACCTGCACCTGGGGTCCGAGATCAGCCGCGCCGAGCAGGCCACGCGGATGCTGCGGGAGAACCGTTTCCGGCGCCTGATTCTGCTGGGCGACATTTTTTCCGATCTCAACTTTGGACGCCTCACCAAGCCCCACTGGAAGTTTCTCGGCTACATCCGCAAACTTTCCAATCCCAAGCGCGGCATTGAAGTGGTTTGGGTCGAAGGGAACCACGATCGCGGCCTGAGCGATATCATGTCGCACTTGGTCGGCGTGAAAGTCTACGAAGAGTACGAGTGGGAGTTTGCAGGTCACCGCCATATCGCTATCCACGGCCACCAGTTCGACCGGTTCGCGGTCAACAATCTGCTGCTGAGCAGCGTGGGAACGCTGATTCATCTGTATTTGCAGAAATTGGATTTCAAAGGCAAGACCTTCTCGCGTTTTCTGGATCGCCTGAATGCCCGCTGGTTGCGGCTTTCTGCGAAGGTGGCTTCGGGCGCCATCCTGCATGCGCGGTCGCGCCACGTCGACCGGGTCTTCTGCGGCCACACTCACCAGGCGCAATTCATCGAACGCGACGGCATCGCCTACTACAACTCCGGCAGTTGGACGGATTTTCCGCCGACCTTTTTAACCATTGATTCCGACGGGGTTCGAATTCACGAATATCCCGAGCAGACTGAAGCCCGCCAGCACAGAGCGAATGATTCCAGTCTGGAAGAAGTGACGGATGACTCAGATTTCCTCGAAGAGGCCGAATACCAGAACGTTGGCTGAACCTCACCAAAGACGCCGCCCATCAAAAATGACGTCATCCTGAACCTCGGCTTTAGCCGGGTGAAGGATCTGGCGCGCATCGGAACAGGTCTGTGGTACTTCGGGGTATCGTGCAGGCGAGGGTTCCTAGCCGATCCGCGCGAGATCCTTCACGGCCTGAAGGCCGCTCAGGATGACGTCCTCAAGTAGGGACTAGAGCTTGATCCTCCCCAGCTCTCAGAAGTGCAGGACAATTCCAGTCGACAGTCGAAAATTATTCTGCGTACCGCTGAAGAAGCGGGTCTGCAGCAGGTCGCCTTGCACCCGCAAGCCAATGCCGTGGATCAGGCGATAGTCGATGCCGCCGCCCAGAGCGGTGGCAAACGAAGTATCCGACTCGGAGAAGCCCGAGGCGCTGTCGTGTATGTGCGAAGCGCCGAACAGGGCTTCCGCAAAAGGCGTGAATTTTCCGATCGGCACAGACACGCGTGGGCCCAGCACCACGGAATTCACGTTTGTATTGACTTTGAACGCCGACACCGCCGAGATGTTTTGTGAGCCGTAGAGGCCGCTGAAATCAGCCACGAACCCGACCCAGGGAAGGACCTTACCTTCCAGAGATCCGTTCCAGCCGTTGAGGTTGGTGCGGCCGGCCGACGAGAAGTCGGCGCTGCCGTAGGAGTATCCGAAGAAGACGTTGCCGCGCGTGGGGATTTGGGCCAGAGCGGCCCCCGGTAGTAGAAGGAGAATGAAAGCGATCGTAGCGAGTTTGGACAGAGTTATCCTCATACCTTCTTAGATGAGCGCCACGGAAGCGTGGTTGTGTAGGCGCGAGCGCCCGCACTTGCATCAATCGCGGTGGAAGCGGTAGGGGCCGCGGTGCTCCAGCGCGAAAGCCTCCGCCACTTTCAGGAAGGCGCGGGCCGCATGGGACAGGCTGGCGGCCTGGCGATATACCAGCCGCAGTTTCCGGTGCAGACGCAACTCGCGCACCGGAATGTGGACCAGTTCGCCGCGGGCCAATTCGCTCTCCACGCTGATGGCGGGCAGAAGCGCGACGCCATTTCCCATGGCCACGAAGCGTTTGATCGCCTGCAGCGTAGGCAGTTCGATATCCATGTGAAGCGGAGTCTTGTGGCGCTTGAATGCCTGGATCACTTTCTCGCGATACGGCGAGGAGACGATGTGAGCAACGAACGACTCCGCGCCCAGTTGCCGGATGCTGACCTGGGTTTCTCCCGCCAGCGGATGGGTAGGAGGCACAACGAAAAGTAATTCATCCAGATAAGCGACGATGGAATGGAGTTGCGGCTCCTGCGGATCATACGTCAGGACGCCAAGTTCCGAGTTGTGGCGCAGCACGTCGCCCGGAATGTGGCTGCCCAGCGAGCGTTGCACCGCGATGCGGATCATGGGATGCAGGCGGCGAAACTCCGCCAGCACCGGCAGCAGGTAAAGAGCGGTAAATTCATTGGCGGCGATGCTCAGCTTGCCGCGGTTCAACTGACGCAATTCTCCGAGCGCGCCGGTGGCATCGTCACGCAGGTTGAGCAGCCGCTCGGCATATCCTTGCAGGACGCGCCCCGCATCGGTAAGCAGCCCGTCGCGTGATGAGCGGTCGAAGAGCGGCTCGCCGACATCTTCTTCGAGCTTATGAATCGACTGGCTGACGGCCGATTGGGTGCGGTGCAGCTTTTCCGCCGCCCGGGAAAATTTCCCCTCCCGCGCCACCGTTAGAAACACTTCCAGCTGTCCCAGGTCCATATTGATCACCTTAAGCAGGCCGTACTTAGTATTAATGTATCTTATTTAGTAATATTATCTAATAGTAATTTCATAATTATAAGATTTGCTAAGGCGCGTTTTCCGCCTAGCATATAGCCTCGCACTTTCAGGAGGCCTTGAGCATGGAACACGCACGAATCAGGGTATTCGACACCACGTTACGCGACGGCGAGCAGTCGCCGGGATGCAGCATGAACGTCCAGGAAAAGCTGCGCCTGGCGCATCAACTCGACCGCCTGGGCGTGGACATCATCGAGGCCGGCTTTCCCATCGCTTCGGAAGGCGACTTTGCCGCGGTGCAGGCGATTGCCGCGGCCATTCGTCGTCCCATCATTGCCGGCCTGGCCCGAGCCTGTGCGCCGGATATCGAGCGTGCCTGGCAGGCGCTTAAAGGAGCCGCCCGGCCCCGCATCCATGTGTTCCTCGCTACCTCGGACATTCACCTGCAGTACAAGCTCAAGATTTCGCGCCAGCAGTGCCTGGAGCAGGCGCGCGATTCAGTTCGCCTGGCGAAGTCGCTGTGTACCGATGTGGAATTTTCTCCCGAGGACGCCACTCGCACCGATTACGAATTCCTCTACCAGGTCCTCGATGCGGTGGTAGAGGCTGGGGCAACAACCCTCAATATTCCGGACACGGTCGGCTACAGTATGCCGGCGGAATTTGGCGAGCTCATCCAAAACATTCGCCGGCGAGTGCGGGGCATCGACAATGTGACTATCTCAGCCCACTGTCACAACGATCTTGGTTTAGCGGTGGCGAATTCCCTGGCCGCGGTGGCCGCGGGCGCGCGGCAGGTGGAGTGCACGATCAACGGCATTGGCGAGCGGGCGGGCAACGCCTCGCTCGAAGAAATCGTGATGGCGATGCGAGTCCGGCCGGACCGCTATGCGTGTCGACACAGGGATCGTGAGCGAGCAACTCTTCCCCGCCAGTCAGATGCTTAGCGAAGTGACGGGCGTGCCGGTGCAGCCCAACAAGGCTGTGACCGGGCGCAACGCCTTCGCGCACGAAGCCGGCATTCATCAGGACGGCATGCTGAAGAACCCGCTGACTTACGAAATCATGACGCCGCAGTCGGTAGGCGTGCCAGATTCCAAACTGGTGCTAGGTAAACACTCGGGTCGTCACGCGCTGGGACTGCGGTGCGAGCAACTCGGGTACCAGTTCGACCGCCGCCAGCTGGATGAAATCTATCGCGGGTTCGTGGTGCTGGCGGACAAGATCAAGCATGTGGAGGAACATCATCTGCTGGAATTGATTCAGCAGGTGCGCGGGACGATGACGTTCCGGGAGCGAGTGCTCCAGTTCTAACCCAGTTGTCATCTTGAGCGAGACAGCTCGTTTTCCAGTGTAGCGCCGCAGTCCGGCGGGCATCCTGCCCGCCCATCGGGCCGGCGGGACGCCGGCGCTACATTGCGAAGGGAAGCTCATTGGGATCCTTCGACTCCGCGGCAGGTTCGCGTAGGGTAGCTGCTGCTCCCCCAGGATGACTGGTTTCCCGCCGAGCGCATTCTGCCGCGTTCATCGTCCCGTAACATGATGGGCTTAGAATTTGGGTGGTTCGCTATTGTTGGAGCCCTCATGCGAAATCTGGACAAAACTCTGCTCAGGAAGTTCTCCTCGGAACTCGAGACGCTTTGTTCAGACATGCTGGAGCTCGAATCTTCACTGTTGCAACGCCCCCTGGCACTTCACGAAACTCATCGCCGCAGCGCCAGAAATCTGGCCCATTATCTTGCTCTTCGCCGCCACGACATCCGCAAACTGCAAGCGCAACTGGCGCAGATCGGACTGTCGTCGCTCGGCCGCACGGAGAGCCATGTTCTCACCGCGGTTCGGGCCGTCGATCGCGTGCTGAATGTGCTGGCGGGGAGCAACAGTTCTCTGCCCGTGTCCGGCGAGGCCGCAGTCGAGATGGACGAAGGCTCCAAAATTCTTGAAGGCAACACCCGGACGTTGCTCGGTCCGCCACCGCCGGAAAGAAGAGTTCGCATCATGGTCACCATGTCCACGGATGCGGCGACTGACTACGAACTGGTGCGCGACCTGGTGCGGAGCGGGATGGATTGTATGCGCATCAATTGCGCCCACGACAATCCTGAGACGTGGCTCGCTATGATCCACAACCTACAGAGAGCCCGCAAGGAGACGGGGTGCCAGTGCCGAATCCTGATGGACCTACCCGGTCCGAAACTGAGGACCGGCCCGATTAAGGCAGGGCCTTCGGTCATCAAGTGCCGGCCCGGACGCGACGTACTGGGCCGCGTCGTCACTCCCGCACGCATCTGGCTCACGCCGGAGGACAGCCCGGAGCCCGCTCCCTGCTCGGCAGCAGCCAGCCTTCCGCTTCCTGCCGGATTTCTCAAGACTCTCCGTCCGGGCGACAAGATCCGATTGCGTGATGCACGAAAGGCGCAACGGACCCTGCGCGTTTCTCAGGTCAACGGCCGCAGTTGCTGGGCTGAAGTGGGCCAGACGGTTTACTTCGTGCCCGGCCTCGAACTCAGCACGACCACACGCAGGAAGTCGGGGAAAGCTGCTTTTCCGAAAAACGGTTCGAAAAACGCTTTGAAGAAGACTAAGACAGCTCGTATCGGCAAGCTGCCTGCACTTCCCCAGACGCTACTGTTGAAGGAAGGCGACACGATTATTTTGACGCGTTCGGGTGCGATCGGTCAGCCTGCCACTTATGACAAGGCCGGCAAACTTCTGACCCAGGCCCAGATCGGGGTTACTCTGCCGGAGATTCTCGAGCATGCCAAGGCCGGCGACCCGATCTGGTTTGACGATGGCAAAATTGGCGGCGTCATTCGCGCCGTAAACCCGGATTCAGTTGCGGTTGAGATCACGCAGGCGCGTCCGGAGGGGGAGAAGCTTGGCGCGGAGAAAGGCATCAATCTCCCCGCGACGCAAATTGACATTCCGGCACTCACCGCCGAAGACCTCGAGGCCCTCAAATTTGTCGTCCAACACGCGGACGTGGTCGGTTATTCCTTTGTGCGGACGGGTTCTGATGTTCACCAACTGCTCGAGCACCTTGCGGAACTCGATGGGCAGCACCTGGGATTGATTCTCAAGATTGAAACTCGAAAGGCCTTCGAGAACCTGCCCGAACTCGTGCTCGCTGCCATGCGCATCCGCACTTTCGGAATCATGATCGCCCGGGGCGATCTCGCCGTCGAATGCGGCTATCAGCGCCTCGCCGAGGTCCAGGAGGAAGTCCTTTGGATCTGCGAGGCGGCTCACGTTCCCGTAATTTGGGCCACGCAAGTTCTCGAGAGCCTGGCCAAGAAGGGTGTACCGTCCCGTTCGGAGATCACGGATGCGGCCATGGGCGAGCGGGCCGAGTGCGTCATGCTGAACAAAGGACCCTACGCCGTCATGTCCGTGCGCGTCCTCGCCGACATTCTGAAGCGCATGCAGGCCCACCAGGACAAGAAGAGTTCCATGCTGCGCAGGCTTAACCTCGCTACCGCTTTCGGCAACACCGCTTGAGCGGGAGCGTCTTTGCCAGGCGGGTAGCAGAGTTTGAATTCTCCCGTTTCATGACGGGGTCACTGAGGGGAGATCCAATCGCAAATGTAGCAAGGGTTTCCTCGGGGGCGCTTCCGCCATACAATAAGCGCCATGTTTCTTAACCTCACCGCCCTCTCTGGCGACGGTGTCGGACCGGAAGTTACCGACGAAGCCGTCCGCGTTCTGGAAACGATTGCTGAAATCTTTGGCCACAAGCTAATGGTCACGCGCAAACCAGTGGGTGGCGCCGCTCTTCTTGTGAGCAAAGACCCGCTCCCGGTGGACACGCTGCAGGCCTGCCTGGCTTCCGGAGCGGTGTTGCTCGGGGCGGTCGGTGGCCCGTCATTCGATAGTTTCCCCAGCCATCTCCGGCCGGAGAGCGGGCTGCTGCGGTTGCGGCGCGAATTGGGGGTGTTTGCCAATCTGCGGCCGGCATTGTGCTTCGCCGGGCTGGAAGACGCTTCTCCGTTGCGAGCGGACCTGGTACGCGGCACCGACGTCATGATCGTACGGGAACTGCTGGGAGGCATCTACTTCGGGGAGCCACGCAGCACGCAAGGTGCCCCTGGCAGTCGCGTGGCGATCGATACCATGCGCTACGGCGAGGCCGAAATTGAGCGCATTGCGAAAGTGGGTTTTGAGCTGGCGCGGTCGCGCCGCCGCAAGGTGACGTCCGTGGACAAGGCCAACGTTCTCGATTGCTCTCGCTTGTGGCGCGAGGTGGTGACCCAGGTGGGACAGCAATATTCTGACGTCAAGCTGAACCATATGTACGTGGACTCGGCGGCGATGGCGCTGGTGGCGCGTCCCGCAGATTTTGATGTGGTGCTCACAGAAAACATGTTTGGCGACATTCTCTCCGACCAGGCCGGCGCCGTCGTGGGATCGCTGGGAATGCTGGGCTCGGCCAGCATTGGAGGATCGGTCGGCCTCTATGAGCCGGTGCATGGCTCGGCGCCGGACATCGCCGGGCAAGGCATTGCCAATCCTGTGGGCGCGATTCTGGCGGCTGCAATGCTGTTGCGCTACTCCTTCAAACTCGAAACCGAAGCTGCCTGTGTTGAGTCTTCCGTGGCTGCCGTGCTGGCTGCGGGATCGCGGACTAAAGACCTGGCGAAGCCGGGTGAGAATGTTCTTAGTACATCCGCGATGGGTAAGAAAATTGCTGAAGCGGTCCGCGAGCGGGCAAAACCGGCCGGGCAGAAAGCAGCAAGCTGATCCCGCCTCCCATTATTGAACCCAGCATAAGATTTCCACGGATTTTTTCTGCTCGACGGGCTGCGCGCCTGAAAATTCAGGAGTAGGATTCGTTCCATCATATTTCTCCGCCCGAGAGGGGGCAGAAATGCTCTCCAAATGCGCCAATCCGGGCTGCCCGGCCTCTTTTCTTTATCTGCATGAGGGAAAGCTCTTCCGCCTGGACAGCAGTGCAGAAATTCTTATCCGCATCCCGGTCAGCGAAGTGACCAGGCCTTCGCGCCGCTTCGAATTTTTCTGGCTATGCGATCAATGCGCCGCGGAACTGACGCTGGGTTACAACAAGGGCATCGGCATTACGGTTGCGCCCCTGCTCAAGCGGTTGGCTCGCGCCCAGACGGTGTAGTGATCGTGTAGGCGCGAGCGTCCTCGCTCGTGCGGAAGATTAGCACCAGTCATGTAGGGAGAGCTGCCCTCAGCTGTCCGGCGGAGCAACGCGCCGCTACTCTGAGTCGCACAAAAAATCTGTCGAGCTTTGCTCGGCCGGACAGCCGAGGGCGGCTGTCCCCACGTGGTCTGGCACGGCAGCACGAGCGAGACCCTCGCGCCCACATCAAGCTACTTTGTTTTGTTTTTCCAGCATGGAGAGGAATTCGCGGGTGAGCTGTTCGTCCCAGTATCCTGAACGAGCTTCTTCGCGCATGGTGGCGGCCGCCTGCTCATGACTGAGCGCGAGCTTGTAGGGTCGCGCCGTTCGCAGGGCGTCGTAGACGTCCACGACTTGAAGTACCCGAGCCAGCAGCGGAGTCTCTCCCCGCTGCAGACCGTCGGGATATCCGCTGCCATCGGAGTGTTCGTGATGACTACGAATAATCGGCAGCACCAGCCGCAGTGACTTTAGAGGACGGCAGATGGTTTCTCCAGTGATGGGGTGCTGCTTCATGATGACCCATTCTTCCGGAGTCAGATTGCTGCCCTTTTTCAGGATGTCATCCGGCACCGCGATCTTGCCCAAATCGTGCAGATATCCGCCGCGGCGCAGGGCTACGATGGACTCTTGATCCAGGCCCAGGTAGCGGCCCAGGTTACTGGCGTGGCTCGCCAGACGGTCGCAGTGGCCTTCGGTATAGGGATCGCGACTCTCCACGCTCAGGCCCAATGTGCACAGCACCGATTCTGCCGTCTCCAATTCGTCGGTGAACTCCTTGAGTTTCAGCAGAGACTTGACTCGAGCGAACAATTCCTCCGGAAAAATCGGCTTGTGCAGAAAGTCGTCGGCTCCCGATTCAATTCCGAGCACCCGGTCCTGGCGATCGGTCAGGCCGGTGATCAGAACGAACGGGATCAGGCGGGTGGCGGGATTGCCCTTGAGCTCCCGGCACAATTCGTAACCTGACTTGCCAGGCATTACCACATCCGAAAGAATCAGGTCAGGAGGATGGCGCAGAATCTCAGCTTCGGCGTGAATCGCATCCGGAACGGCCACCACGTCATAGCCGTGGGTGGCTAGCAGCTCCTGCATCAGCCCCATGATGTGCTGATTGTCGTCCACCACGAGAATGCGGGGCGGAGACCGCCGAGCCGACGCTTCAGCCATCTCTTTATGAGACACGGAGCGGGAAGAAATGGTTGTCGGTAGTTTCTGCGGGAGGCTCATCGTACGGACGGGAATGCCCCCCCATTGTAAACGATTTCCCTGACCCCGATGCCCCACGCGGAACTGTTCGTGGTCTTGTAATTCGAAACTTTCTCAGAACTTGTCATTCCGAGCGCGGCCTTTTCGCGCGAGGAATGACAAGACAGGAGCTGGTTTTTCGCCAATACGCTCCACTGCCGAACTTCCCGTTTCGGAACAATATTGTTGGTGGTGGGTCGCATGACCTTGTTTCTGGTAATTGCGAATGCTTAGGCTGGCAGGATGCATCGTTTTTTCATCGTGGCTTTCGGTCTTTTATTGCTGACGGACGTCGTTCTGGGCGCCGCCAGCCGCACGTCAGAAGTTCTCGCAGTGGACCACGATCAACCTGGTGCGTGGGGCCGAACGAAGGCAAGTGTCTCGAGCTGGGTGCGCGCCCTCTATGTGGATGGCCGCACCCGGGAATCAACTCTGGGCGCACCCCATGAAATCACCGAGCGGCTGTTTGTGGTCCGCCGCGCCTTCCGCGTAAACGACACCTTGCCTGGCGATAAGCCGGTGGCACCCGGTTGGGTGTGGCAACGGGGAGGATGGTTGCTGGTGGACCGCCTGACGGGTCACATCTCTGCGATTGCTCTGCCCGAATTCGATCCCTACTATTCCGTGGCGAGTTGGTATCGCGACTACGCAGCCTATTGCGGGGTCTCCGATGACGGCAAGAAACTCTTCGCCATCGTATTCCAGGTCGGACGACGGAAGCCGGTACTAAAAAAGCCTCTGGGCGATGCCGGCGGCGATGATGAGCCGGATTCGGAGTGCCCGTCGCCGGTTTGGGAGCGGCGTCCGGTACGTGTGACTTTCGAGCCTGATGAAAACCAGAAGACGACTTACTCCGTACGCGGCCATGCGGCAGATTTGGTGAGCGATGACGACGCGGAGGAGGAGAAGGCCTCGCAGTAAGAAAGCGGGAAGGGCACGACTTCAGTCGTGCCGTAGCAAGTCCGTGGTGCGGCGGCTTAAGCCGCTGAGGTGTGCTTTCCGGAACAGCGAACCGCAGGCGCTAAAGCGCGTTGAGTCTTACGCCTTGGCGGCACGAGTGAACTCGTGCCCTTCCCGGTTTACGGACTAGTCTTCGTTCGGAACACTGTCGGCGTCAGCCGCTCGACGGAACGAGAATGCTCATTGCGAACAGCTACCACCGGCCAGCAAAGAACGGAGATCTTCGAGATTCGTAGCACGTCGCCCGCAGTAGCCCTTCCAAATTGGTTTCATGCCGTCTTTGGGAGAGACATTGAACAAGACCAGAGAATACGAGAGGCCGATTCCGCCCTGTTCGTAATGTACGAAACACTTGTCACCTGAAACTCCTGCGAAGATCAACCGTTTGGAGGGCAGGGTTGGGTCGTAGACAACATCTGTTGCGCGAAAGTCCTTTCCCGGATCGACCATCACCAGACGAGAACCACCTTCTTCGGTAAACATTCGAAGCACCGATGGGGGCAAGTCGTGCATGTTCTTTATGGAAGAGAAGCTACCTTGCAGGAACTCCTGCCTTGCCAACTGCGTCATTGTCTCGGACGGATATTCGATTCGGGGAGCTTGCCCCAGCGGCGTCACCCTGCCTTTCCTTAAGTGAGCAACGGAAATGGCCGCCACGGCGAGCACTCCGAGGCAGAAGAGAACCCAAATGAGAGCTGACTTCCGAGGCATATCGGTAGAATCCTACGCCAGACCATCGATCACTATAGCGTTCGCGTTGGCAGCGACAGCAGATCCCTCCACTCCGCTCGCTGCGCCACGCTCCGGTCGGGATGACAAGGAGAGGGTGGATATGGGCAGCACCGGGCCTGACTTCTGTTTCACGTAGCTGTACCCCGCCAGCAGAAGCGCCGCCGTTCCAATCAGGACATAGTTGCGGCGGCGGGCGCGGATGTCCGAAGGCTCGGTTACGCTTCCCGCCAGGAGCGCACCGATGCCTAGACCGGCAGCTAAACCTCCAAGGTGAGCGGCGTTGTCAATCCCTGGCACCAGGCCGAAAAACAAGTTGTAGGCGGCGAACATGAGCAGGCTTCTGAGAGTCGGCTTCAGCGCTTCCTTCGCGAACGGGAGTTTGCCCAGGTAGAGCACGGCGATCAGTCCGCCTGCCAGGCCGAAGATCGCCCCCGACGCCCCCGCTCCGATGCCCTGCGGATGCCACCACAGGCTGACGAGGCTGCCCGCAATTCCGCTGGCGGTATAGATCAGCAGGTAGGTCCAGCGGTCGAAGATGCTCTCCGCTAGTCGGCCCAGGTTCCACAGGCACCACATGTTGAAGAAGATGTGGATGATTCCGATATGAACGTAGTTCGAAGCGAGCATCCTCCAGGGTTGTGACCCGAGCGACAGCGGCGCGAAGTTGGCGCCCCAGGTCACCAGCTGTAATTGCGTCGGCGCCATCGGTGACACGCCCGAAAGCACCATGCCGAGGAATACGAGGACATTGACGCCTACGATCGTCTGGGTCAGCAGGAAGCGCTGGCTGACTCTGACAGGCGGGGGAGAAGTCGCAGTTTCAATTGAGGTGGGATCGAGGTCGGCGCGGCAATCGTGGCACAGAGAACCAGTCTCTCCTTCCGTCATTTCTCGACCGCAGCGTGCGCACAATGCCATGAAATCTCCACACACTCAGCGCCGGCGCTACTCGTTAATCTCCCATCGTCTCTACGGGTGGCATTTCCTCAGCGACAGTTTTCGCGGTCACTTGCGCGCTGGTCACCAGGGCTACGGAGGCCACCACAATCGCGCTGCCCGCCAGGATGTATCCGCTCACCCGTTCGTGCAGAACCAGCCAGCCGAGAACCACGGCAACCACCGGATTGACGTACGCGTACGTAGAAACTTTCGAGGTCGGTACATGATTCAGCAGCCAGATATACGCCGTGTATCCGACCCAGGATCCGAAGACCACGAGGTAGAGTATGGCGCCGACTCCGCGGGCGCTCCACACCGCCCGCGAGGCGTCGCCCAGCGCGAGTGCGACCAGGAAGTTCGCCAGACCCGCGGCAATCATCTGCCAGGCCGTGGCGGAGAAGGGATCGATGTCGGGAGACTTCCATTTCTTGGCCAGCACCGAACCCAGCGCCCAGCTGAACGATCCGCCCAGCAGGCTGATGGACGCCCAGAACTGAACTCGCCCGAGAGCGGTCGTAGACGAGAGATCGGGCCACAACAATACCAGCAGGCCGGCAACGCCCAGGCCCAGTCCGATTTTTCCCCGCACCGCGATGTGGTGATCGCCGAGCAGCAGCGAGTCCAGCACCAGAAACCAGAGCGGGGTCACGGCAATGATCAGGGCCGCGAGGCCGGAACCCACATGCATCTCGGCGTACGAGAGCGTGAGGTTGCCGCCGACGAGCAGCAGCACGCCCACAATTGCCATCTGGGCCAGTTGCGACGGCTGGTAACGAATCTTTCGCCCCCGAAGTCCGCAAAACGCGAGCATGAATACGCCCGCGATCATGAAGCGTATGCCGCACATCAGGGCGGGAGGAATGTGCTCGACCGCGATATCGATTCCGAGGTAGGTAGATCCCCAGAAGAAATACACCAGCGCGAAGGCGATGATGACGGCGAAGCGATGCTGGCTCTGGGCTGGGGTCATGGTCTTGCGGAAACTTAGAACATATCAGACGGTGCGAAGTGGCGATTGGATTCTGGCTCGGCTAGCTTGTTGATTAATCAGGGGCACGCTGCATGCAAACCCTGTCATCCCGACCGGAGCGAGCGTCAGCGAGCGAAGTGGAGGGACCTTGTGTTAGGGGTCGCCCCGGCACCCGAAGTCCGCGCAAATCAGCAGAACGCAACGGCGGCGCAGCCAGCAGCAGTTACACAAGATCCCTCCACTTCGCTCGCTAACGCTCGCTCCGGTCGGGATGACAGAGGTAATCAGGGGGTTACGCCGGCGGTCGGGTTCAGGCTATAATGAGTGAGGAATGTTGCCCGATGCGCCATCAGAAGCTCAATTCGCACTTGCCCGTGTGCTGGCTGCACTTCCTGGTGTGCCCGCGCCGCTATTTGGCAGTGCTGCCCTCGCAGGCGCGTCCCAGCTTGTTCGGTAGCGACTAGTTCTCCCATCCTCCCAAGTGATGTGGCTTAAGGGCTGAATTCGCCTTTTTCGGCGCGACCGCCCGCCCGCTGACGACCGACGACTGACGACTGACGACTGCTACCAGGAGGATCCAATGACCACCAAGACTCTTGCAGGACCCAGAATCAAGACTGCCCTGCCCGGCCCCAATGCCAAGCGCGTGCTCGCGGGCGACGAGAAGTATATTTCGCCCTCCTATACCCGCTCTTATCCGCTGGTGGCCAAGCAAGGCCGCGGCATCGTGGTCACTGATGTGGACGGCAACGAATTTTTCGATTTCTCCGCCGGCATCGCCGTGACCTCGACTGGACACTGCCATCCCGATGTGGTGGCTGCGATTCAGAAGCAGGCCGGCGAATTGATCCACATGTCGGGCACGGATTTTTACTACGAGAGCATGATCACGCTCGCCGAGCGGCTGTCGAAGATCGCGCCCATGCCTGGACCGCATCGCATCTACTACGGCAACTCCGGCACAGAAGCGGTGGAAGCCGCGCTCAAGCTGGCGCGCTATCACACCAAGCGCCAGAACGTGATTGCCTTCTTCGGCGCGTTTCACGGGCGCACTATGGGATCGCTCTCGCTGACCGCTTCGAAGCCGCAACAGAAGCGCCGCTTCGGCACCGGCGTTCCGGGCGTCACGCATGTGCGCTATCCCGACGTTTATCGGGGCTGCGAAGGCGGCGCCCAGAATGCCGAGGCTTTTGCCCTGGGCTGTGCGCGCTTCATTGAAGACAAGCTGTTCAAGACAACGCTGGCTCCGGAAGAAGTAGCGGCGATCTTCGTCGAACCGGTGCAGGGCGAGGGCGGATACGTGGTCGCGCCCACGGTCTTCATGAAGGAACTGCGGCGCATCTGCGACAAGTACGGCATTCTGCTGGTAGCCGATGAAGTCCAGAGCGGTGCCGGCCGCACTGGCAAGTGGTGGGCCATTGAGCACACCGGGGTGCATCCCGATATTATCTGCTCGGCGAAGGGGATCGCTTCCGGCATGCCGCTGGGCATCATGATGAGCCGCGCGGACATCATGGACTGGGTGCCGGGTTCGCACGCGTCAACTTTCGGAGGCAATCCCGTTTGTATCGCAGCCGCATTGGCCACGCTCGACGTAATCGAGAAGGAGGGACTGCTGGCAAACTCCACCGAGGTCGGTAATCACATGCTAAAGCGCATGGCGGATTGGCCGCGCAAACACAAACTGGTGGGCGATGTCCGGGGCCGCGGGCTGATGGTGGGCGTCGAGATCGTCAAGGACAAGCAGACGAAAGAGTACGGTGCGGAAGAACGCGACCGCATCATCGAGCTGGCCTTCGAACGCGGCATTCTGTTCCTGGGATGCGGGCCGAGCACGATCCGCATCGCACCGCCGCTGTTAGTCAGCAAGGACGAAGCCGACGTCGCAATCGATGTGCTCGAAGAGTGCATCGCCCGGGCCGGCAAGTAGTAAGTCCGTGTGGCGCGGGCGCCCCCGCCCGCGGCCTTTGACGTTGGTTTTTCCAAATCGGCGAGCGCCTCGGCGAGAGCTGTACGTCCTGCCATCTGCCTTAGGGATGAGAAGCGGCTTTATTGCCGCCGCACGAGTCTCGCGGGCGAGGGCGCCCGCGCCACACGCTTCGTATTCGAGGTTTTATGAACACAGGAACCATAGAATTCATCTACATCGCCCCCAAGGCCACTGCACCGACTGTTTCGCTGACGGAGGTCATGGCTGTCCCCGGAGTGGGCCTGGAAGGCGACCGATACGCCCTGCGCCAGGGGACTTTCTTCAAGCCCGAACCAGACTTCGAGCTGACTCTGATCGAAGCCGAGGCGATCGAAGCGCTGAAGCGCGACTACAACGTGGAACTCGCGCCCGGCGAAGCACGGCGCAACCTGGTCACACGCGGCATCGCGCTCAATCATCTTGTCGGACGTGATTTTCAGATTGGCGCAGTGAAGGCTCACGGCATTCGTCTGTGCGAACCCTGCGATCACCTGCAGCGCCTGACCGGACGCCAACTCATCAAGGGACTGCGGCACCGGGGCGGACTACGCGCGCAAATCCTGACGCAAGGCGCAATCCGGGTCGGTGACTCGTTAAGCTCATAAGGACTAGCACTTGTGGGTTTCTCCTTGACAGCACAACTTAGGGGAGCGACACTCCGAAATAGAGATCTCTCTAAATTTTTTCATGGATTCTTACTCTATCCTGGACAATAGTCCCTCCCAGGCAGCGCACAACACTGCTCCGCCGAATCTCGGCGCCTCGGGCTTCGTCCCCTCCGACATCGTTCCCGCAAACGCGGCCCCTGCAAAGCCTGAAGCGAAGCCAGCTACACCGCTAGTGCGGGAAGCTTTGCGCTTTCCTGGCGAGGATGGCGGCAAGTCGCTCAGCCAGATGGCGCAACGGGACCTGGACGCCACTCTGCAATTGCTGGTGGAGCGGGCCCAATACATCACGGGAGCGTCTGGAGCCGCCATCGCATTGCGCCAGGGCGACACTATGGTGTGCTGCGCCAGTTCGGGGGCGTCGGCTCCGGAGTTGGGAGCGCACCTGCAGATCGACTCAGGTCTTTCGGCTGAGAGTGTGAAGACTCGCCAGGTTCTGCATTGCGACGACGCGGATAACGATCCGCGGGTCAACCGCGAGAGTTGCCGGGCGCTTGGCATCGCGTCGGTAGTGGTGATGCCCCTGGTCCGCGGAGAAGAAGTGTACGGTGTATTCGAACTGCTCTCGGGACGGCCACGCGCCTTTGAAGAACGCGACTTCGTAGCGCTGAATCGGCTGGCAGAGATGATCCAGACCGCAGTGGAACATGCCGACGCCGCCCGACGTGCGGAAGCTGAACTGGGAAAGCCAGTCGGCGCGGTCGCGGCAGCAGTTGTCCCCGCAACGATTTCAGCCATTCCACAGAGCGACTTTGTCAAAGCGGATTCTGGGAAGCCTGCACCCGAAGTGAAGACGGAGCCTGCGGTAGCGGCGCCTGAGCCGGCTCTGGCCGAGCGGCAAAGCGCAGAACCCCATCTCGCCGAATCTGAAGTGGCCCCAGCACTCGCGGTGAGACCTGTTCTCGTCGAGGCTCCCGAATTGGCCCCGATTGCTCAGGAAAGCCAGTCAGAGACGGAACCCCCGATCACGACCATTGCATTCGGCAATCTTCGTAGATGTGAAACTTGCGGCTTTCCCGTTTCCGAGGGCCGCAGGTTGTGCCTGGATTGCGAGGCCGCGAGCCCGGAGTTGGTTGCGAGTGTTCCTGAAATTTTTGGCGAACTGACCGAATCGAACACCAGTTGGGTGCGGTCCCACGTGTACTTGATAGCCACCGCGGTGGTCGCGCTTGCGACCATTGTATTGTTGGCCTGGCGGCTCTAGAAACAAACCTCTGTGGCGCTACCCTATTTCGCCCCCTCAGGGCTTTCCCTTCTTGTTCATCACGGCTTGCGCCCGGGGCTTTAATCTTCCGCCGCTTCGCGGCGGGTAGTCCTTGAAAAAACATTCAACTTGCGGGACTATCCTCCACTATCTTGCAATGAAATATTTCTGGAAGTTCTGAGGGGAGAACATGAAAAAGTCGGGCGCAAGCCAAGCCCACTCGGCATCGGAGCTGATCTCGAAAAGAATCGCCGAACTCGGGGACTGGCGCGGGAAAACCCTCAGCAGAATGCGTAAACTCATTAAGGAAGCGGACCCGTACGTCGTCGAGGAGTGGAAGTGGATGGGCACGCCGGTTTGGTCGCACGACGGCATCATCTGCACTGGCGAATCCTACAAGAAGGTCGTGAAGCTTACCTTCTCCAAGGGTGCCTCTCTGAAGGATCCGGCATGTCTTTTCAACTCGAGTCTTGACGGAAACGTACGCCGCGCGATCGACATCCACGAAGGAGAAGCAGTTGACGAGTCCGCCTTCAAGGCGCTGGTTCGACAAGCGGTCGCCCTCAACAGTTCTGGCAAGTCGAAACCTACGAAGAAAGCGAAGTCCTAAGCAATTCGCCCCTGAACAGGCCACCTTGGGTATAACAATTGTTATGTGCTGTCTAAGTCGGGCCTTCACGTTGACTTGCCGGAGAGTGCAGCCTACCATCGGAAAATCCATTTGGAGCTTCCTGGTTGATGACGGGCGAAACCATCTCCCACTACCGCATCCTGCACCAGCTCGGCGGCGGTGGCATGGGCGTGGTGTATGAGGCCGAGGATCTCAGCCTCGGCCGGCACGTAGCTCTGAAGTTTCTGCCCGGAGACTTAGAGAAAGACCCGTCGGCGCTCGAGCGCTTCCAGCGCGAGGCCCGCGCCGCCTCGGCGCTCAATCACCCCAATATTTGTACGATCTACGAGATCGGACTGGCCGACCGCCGGTATTTCATCGCCATGGAGCTCCTTGAGGGGCAAACGCTCAAGCAGCGCATCGGCAAGCGTGCCCTCGAGATGGATGTACTGATGGAGTTGGCCATCCAGATCGCGGACGCGCTGGAAGCGGCGCACTCCAAGGGAATCATTCACCGTGACATCAAGCCGGCCAATATTTTTGTGACCAACCGCAACCAGGCAAAAGTGCTGGATTTCGGTCTGGCGAAGCAGACTCAGAAGGCGGAAGCGGTGTTGGGCGGGGCCACCGGCGGCTCCGACGTCACGGTAGACGAGGAGATGCTCACCAGCCCTGGATCCACGGTGGGAACGGTCGCGTATATGTCCCCCGAGCAGGCACGCGGCAAAGACTTGGACACGCGCACCGACCTTTTCTCCTTCGGCGCCGTGCTGTACGAGATGGCGACTGGCGCGCTGCCGTTTCGAGGCGACACCTCTCCCGTCATCTTTGAAGCGATCCTGAATCGTCCTCCGGTGTTGCCCGTGCGGTTGAATCCTGATGTGCCGCTGCAACTGGAAGAGATCATCAACAAGCTGCTGGAGAAAGACCGCGACCTGCGCTACCAGAGCGCGGCCGAAGTGCGTGCGGACCTGAAGCGCCTGAAGCGCGACACGGACTCGGGGTTGATTTCCGCGGCTTCGAGTTCTGCCCATCTGCGGGCGCCGCGCACCCGCAAGCCCGGCCGGACCTGGAATCTGGGCGTTATGGCGCTGGTTGTGCTGGCCGTTCTCGGACTGGCGATGACGGTATTTCTGCGACGCACCCGGGCGGTGATGACGGAGCGCGATGCAATTCTGGTCACCGATTTTGTGAATACCACAGCGGATCCGGTTTTTGATGGCACGCTCAAAAAGGCGCTGGCGGTGGATCTGGGGCAGTCGCCCTACTTAAATGTTTTCCCCGAACAAAAAGCACGGCAGACGTTGCAGTTCATGGGACGCAGCCCGGATGAGCGCATCACGGGCGACGTTGGCCGCGAAATCTGCCAGCGGGTCGGCATCAAGGCAATGCTGAACGGCTCGATCGCCAACCTGGGCAGCGAGTATGTCATCACTCTCGATGCGGTGAACGCCAGCACGGGCGAGTCGCTGGCGCGGGAAGAGATGCAGGCGCCGAACAAGGAAGCGGTGCTGAATTCGCTGCACAGCGCGGGTTCCAGCTTGCGCAAGAAGCTGGGAGAGTCGCTGGCCTCGGTACAGAAGTACGACAAGCCGCTGTCAGAAGCGACTACTTCATCGCTGGAAGCGCTCAAGGCGTTCAGCCTTGGGGACATGAAGCACCAGACGTTCGATGAGCTTGCCGCCCTGCCGCTTTACCAGCACGCAATCGAACTGGATCCCAATTTCGCCATGGCCTATGCCCGCCTGGGTACGGTGTACAACAACCTGGGGCAGAGCGAGCTTGCGGAAACAAATCGCCAAAAGGCATTTGAGTTGCGCGACCGCGCCAGCGAACATGAGAAGCTGTACATCATGTCGCACTACTACGTCGATTCCGGACAGCTCGACAAAGGCATCACCGCCCTCGAGCTTTACGAGCAGACGTATCCGCGGGATTCAACTCCTTACAATAATCTCGCTGCGGTTTACATCCAGATGGGACAGTTCGAGAACGCGCTGGAGAATGGGCGGAAGTCGGTGCAAATCGATCCAGACAGCGCGAGCGGATACTCGAACGTGGGTTTTGCCTACGCCGGTTTGAACCGGCTCGACGAGGCGAAGGCCACGTTCCAGGAGGCTTTGCAACACAAGGCGGGCGGGGCAATCACCCATACGGCGCTGGCCACCATCGCATGGTTGCAGGGCGATAAAGATGGCACGGAGCGGGAATTGAATGCGATGAAGAATGATCCCCAGGGCGAGTTCCAGATGACTGGGCTCCGCGCGGGGATGGCTGCCTATGCCGGGCAACTCAACGCAGCCCGGGGCTTCGGCGGGAAACAGAGAGAAGCGTCCGGTCGCATCGGCTTCAAGGAGGCCGTGGCCAGTGAATATTCGCAGGAAGCATTCAGCGAAGCCACGTTCCTGAACAAGGCGCGCGCCCTGGAGGATGTGTCTCAGGCCCTGAAGCTTTCCCAGTCTCCGAACGTGGCGCTCAACTGCGCGGCCGCCCTGGCGATGGCAGGGGAAAATGCGCGAGCCGCAAAACTTGCCGACGATGTCGCTCAGAAGCGTCCATTCGATACGCTGGTTCAATTCGTCGCGGTGCCGCTGGTGAAAGCGCAGATTGAGCTGAACCAGGGCAATCCTGGCAAAGCGATTGACCTGCTCGACAGCGCGCTGGTGTATGCGCGCGCCAACACGACCGTACTCTACATTCGCGGAAATGCGTATCTCAAGGCCGGGCGCGGGGGCGACGCGGTGCAGGGGTTTCAACGTCTGCTCGACCTGAAGAACATGATCAGTATTGATCCGGTCATGGCGCTCGGCAAGGTTGGACTGGCCCGCGCTTATGTTCTGGCGGGCGACAAGGCGCGGGCTCGAGTGGCTTACCAGGATTTCCTGGCCGCATGGAAAGACGCGGATCCGGATATTCCGGTACTGCGCGAGGTTAAAGCGGAGTACGCCAAGCTGCAGTAGTTTCTCTTCATTTTTCTTCAATTGGAGGACGCCTAGCCTCCATCACTCTTCTCACTACGTGAAGTTCCCGTTAATCAAATTACTTTAATTTCTCGCGGACTTTCAGCCCGCCTTCGGGCCGGCGGGACGCCGGCGCTACATAACATCGCGCGAATGATCAGTGTTTATACGGGTTTCGTACGATATCTCATAGCCGGGGAAATCATGCAATCCGGTTTTCAATATTAGTTTTGCTCACAGAATTACAACTGCAAGTGAACACGCGCTCTCACCAAACGCTGTTGTGGAATGTCAGTTGCTCCTACGCATTGTCGCTGTCAAATGCAGAAAGAACGTAACGCACAGTGACAGCGCGGTCTCAACAGTGTCCGTCAAGTGTTTCGTTGTAACTCGAATTTCAACACTTTTTGTTTGGGAGAGTAATGTATGAATCGATATATATCGATGTTTAGAGCGGCCGCGTTCGGCCTGGCTTTGCTCGGACTGATCGCAGCGAGCGCGAGCGGGGCTTACGCCCAAGCCATTAGCGGCGCCCTGGTCGGAACCGTGGTGGATTCGTCGGGAGCCGCCGTTGCCGGCGCAGCGGTGAATTGCACTAATCTGGGAACCGGAACCACGATCACCACCGCGACCAACGGGACGGGTGGATATCACCTAGATAACCTGCCGGTGGGCACTTATCGAATCGCGGTCACGGCGTCGGGATTTCGCCCCATCGTGCAGCAGGTTGACGTTGTGTTGAACAAGACCGGCACGTTGAACGCTACACTCACGCCGGGAGCGACCAGCGAGACCATCGAAGTCTCCGGGGTAGCTGCCACGATCGACACCTCCTCGGCCCAGATTCAGACCAACTATGACACGCGCTTTTCTCAGGACCTGGGCATTACCGCGACCGGAGGAACTGGCGCAGGCGTACTGAACCTCTCGCTGTTGAGTCCCGGAGTCGCGCAGTCGAGTTCGCTGGGAATCGGCGCCGGGCCATCGGTGGGAGGCCAGCGTCCGTACAACAACAACTTCACCGTCGAGGGCGTCGACAACAATAACAAGGCCTTGACCGGCAACCTGATCACGGTTCCAAACGACGCCGTAGACAACTTCTCGTTGCTGGCCAACCAGTTCGACACCGAGTTTGGCCACTCCTCGGGTGGGCAGTTCAACACCACCATCAGGAGCGGGACGAACGCCTTCCACGGATCACTGTACGAATATTTCAGGAATCGGAACCTGAATGCAGTCGACAATGCATTCGTGCTTCAGGGCCTTACGTCGAACCCGCGCTTTGACAGCAACCGCTACGGCGCCACGTTTGGCGGTCCCATCTTTAAAAACAAATTGTTTTTCTTCACCAATTTTGAGCGCCAGGGCATATCGCTGACGGCCACCGCGGGCGGCCAGGTATTGACGCCAACTGCGGCCGGCTTGGCGGCGATCGCCACTGACCCCACCCTCAGCGCCACGAACTTTGGAGTCTTCAAACAATATGTGCCAGTGGCGGCCGCCGAGAGCGCGTGCCTCCCCTATTCGACGGCTCCGGCCAGCGGCTCCTGTGCGGCCGGGTCAGTCCCGATAGGTGCGGTTTCGGTCGCAAACCCCGCATTTCAGAATTTCGAAAACTACGTCCAGAGTATCGACTACAACATCTCCGCCCGCGATCAGCTGCGCGGCCGCTACATCTACAATAAAGTGGACAAAGTAGACCAGGCTGCAAACCTCTCAGCCTTCTATACTATCGAGCCCTTCCGGTTTCACCTCTTTACCCTCAGCGAGTACCACACCTTCAGCCCCTCGGTCATCAACGAGTTCAGAGTCGGCTTCAATCGCTACTTCAACACTCTGCCTGACGGAAACTTCAAATACCCCGGGTTGGACGCCTTCCCCAACCTCATCCTGCTGGACCTGGGTGGCAACGGCCTGCAAATCGGGCCTGATTCCCAGGCTCCGCAGTTCACTATTCAAAACCTCTACCAGGGCGTCGACAACGTCAGCTGGACGAAGGGCGCTCACACTCTGAAGTTCGGAGGCGAATATCGCTGGTACATTTCGCCGCAGAGCTTCACCCAACGCCAGCGCGGCGACTACAACTACAACTCCACACAGAAATTTCTGGAGGACATTTCGCCGGATAACTTTGGGGAGCGGAGCAAGGGCTCTACGACCTATTACGGCAACCAGAAAGCCGTGTACTGGTACGCCAACGACAACTGGAAAGTGAACAATCACCTGACATTAAACCTGGGAATTCGTTACGAGTACACCACGGTTTCCAGCAGCGAGGCGCTGCAAACGCTGAATGCCATATCCAATACCCCGAGCATTATCGTACCGGGGGCAGTGAACCAGCCCTTGGTGTTCGACGCGCCGCGGGCTCCCAAGAACAACTGGGCTCCTCGCTTTGGTTTTGCCTACTCTCCGGGAAACAATGGCGCCACCTCGATTCGCGGCGGCTTCGGTTTAGCCTACGATGTGCTTTACGACAACATCGGGATCCTGGCGGTGCCTCCACAGATCGGCGCCACGAGTGATGTCGACCTTACCGCTCCAACGGCGGGCTTTTTGGCAGCTGGTGGCTTGCCTGGAGGCGGGTCGGGCATTCAGGTTCTCGACGGACCTACGGCACGCGCTCTCACGTCCGCCTGGATTCCACCTGATGAGAAATTGCCGTATTCCATCAACTGGAATTTTGGGATCCAGCACTCGTTTGCCAAGGACTTCACCGCCGAGGTTCGCTATGTCGGAACCCGCGGCGTCCATCTGGATGTTCAAAACCGAATCAACCGCAGGTCGCTGGTTTCTGAGCAAGCCTTCTTGCCGACTTTCCTGCAGCAGCCGTCACAAGCGGAAGTGGACGGTCTCACTAACACGCTGGCTGGTCTGAGAGCCCCGGGTTCGTTCATACCTGAATACGACAATGCTGGATTTGGCCCGACAAATACCGGGGTGGGCTCGAACATCGTGGTGGATTCACCTAATGGCTACTCCATCTACCACGGATTGCAGACCCAGTTGAACCGGCGCTTCAGCAACGGATTGATGTTCCAGGCCGCCTACACCTACAGCCGCGTCATCGACAACAGCACGGCTGATTTCTTTTCCACCAGCCTCACACCCCGCCGCCCGCAGGACTTCCAGAACTGGGACGCCGAGCGGTCGGTATCTCCACTCTCACGAACCCACCGCTTCACCCTGGCGGCGGTATACGATTTGCCTTACTTCAAGCGTGGCAACTGGCTCATGAGGAACATCGTAGGAAACTGGGGCTTCAGCCCGGTCTACACCTACGAATCACCGCAGTGGGCGACGGTACAATCGGCGGTGGACGCCAATCTGAACGGCGATTCAGCCGGCGACCGGGCAATTTTAAACCCCGGCGGCGTACGCGGAACTGGGTCGGGAGTGACTCCGCTGTGCCAGAGCTCGATGCCCAGCTTTGGGGTCTGCGGGGAGCATGATTTCGACCCGAGCGTCGGGCCTCCGGGACCGGGAAATTTCGACTCGTTTCCGTTCCTGGTAGGGTACAGCGCCAATAATCCCAATGCCCAATACATCGTCGCGGGCGCGGGTGCTTTGGCAACCGGGGGACGCAACACCCTGGCTACGCGACCGACCAACGATTTCTCGCTCGCCACCTATAAGGACATCAACATCACCGAGCGGATGAAATTCCGTATCGGCGCACAATTCGCCAACCTGCTCAATCACCCGCAGTACATTCCTGGCAGCAATCCTGGACAGGGACTGGGAGTGAATGACGTTACTTCCTTCATCACCGGCCCGAACAGCACCAGCTATTTGAACTACCTGACACCCGGCAACGCCATCTTCAACAACCCGAAGGCGGTGTTTGCCAGCAACGCTCGCACCATCGGATTGGTGGCTAAATTCACCTTCTAGCCACGCGCACAAAGCAACTCTACGGGGCCCTTCGGGGCCCCTTTTTTATTGACGGGAATTTCGTAGCGCCGGCGTTCCGCCGGCTGTGGCGGCGGGCGCTACTACTGCAGCACCACAACCAGGATGCGGCCGTCGGAGTGGTATCCGCCGCCGGTGGCGTTTTTGGCTCCCTGCACCGGATCGGGAGGCAAATAGTAGTAAAGGCTCTTCACTTTGCTTGAGGTCTGCAGGGTCTGGCCGATGTTGTCGCGCTCGCCGTCCACGGCGGGATCAATCTTGTGGGTCACTTTCCCGTTGCGCTGATCTTTTTCAAAGCCAATGTCGTGGGTGCCGGCACCTGCCCACATGGTTTGTCCGTTCCACGTAACCGGGGCCTTCCAGATCCTGAAGTGATGGCGGCTGGCTACGACCGAATATGCCTGCGCCAACTCATAGCCGTAGTCCTGCTTGCGCCCGAACAGGTAGAGCGTACTCATCGGCATCTGCAGATAATCTTTCTTCTGGTAAGTCTCCAGCACGGCTTTGAGGACTGCTTCCTTATTGTCGGTGTCGGCGATGCGCCAGCCGGCGGCATCCAGCGCGTCCTTGACCTGCTGCTCGGAGCCGACCAGTACGAAGTTCACGATGTCGCCCTGATTTTGGAACTCGTCGTTCACCCGGCGCGGCAGACCGTCGATGTTCTTTTCCAATCCTGAATCCAACTTGCCTGACGACACCTTCAGGCTCACCGCGGATGAGGCTGACGCAGCCGGAGCGGAAGCCGGGGAAACCACATCGCTCCCGGCGGGCACGGCTGAAGAAGAAGCGGCGGAAGGCGTTGCGCCGGTGCCGAATTGTCCCGCCAGAAATACCTGGGCGGCGCTGGCTAGCTTCGACTTGATGTCTTGCGCTGGCGCCGCTTTTTGGGTATCGGTTGACGACGCGGAGGCCGGAGGATTGGCCGTGGTCGAATTGGCCGTCAGTGAGTTGCCGGCCGCAGGTACCGTGGGAGCGGCCGCAGCGGCGATATGGATCTTGACTGCGAAATTGCCGCTGCAAGGTGGCGCACCCGCGGTATTCACTCCCAGGAACAGGTGACCCGGCTCGTCTACTTTGAGCTGCTTACCACTCCCGACCAGGACCGGCACCGCTTGCGGCTGCAGTCTGGCGATCAAGGCTCCGGCAGGAGCAGAAACCACGGGCAGGCCGGTACTTGGGCCATCGCTCACTCCTGCCGGATCGCAGGTCTCGCCGGGGCTGGAGTGGATTTGCAAAACGTCTCCCGTTTGCAGGTCTACGCCGGTATCGGTCCAGGGTTGCGCGGTCGAAATCGTGAAGGAATAGTCTCGTCCGGCGGTTGCGATTTGGAACTGGGCAGAAGCAGGAAGGTTGGAAACGGCCGCCAGCACAACGAAACCGCCAGCCATCAGGTTAAGGCACTTCATGTCTAACTCCGCAGTGGTCGCTGCAAGTGGCCGCTGGAGAATTTTATCTATTCTCGCGGAGGGAGTCGAACGAATGGGGTTTTCGTAGCGCCGCCGTACCGGCGGCTGTGGCGCCGGGCGTCCCGCCCGCCGCGCCGAGGGCGAGACGCCCTCGGGACAGCCGGCCGGAGGCCGGCGCTACAAAAGCCCGCGCTACCGGGCCAGGGCTGGCTCCAGTTGGCCTGACTTCAGGCTCTCGTAGCGCTTGTTGATTTCGTCCCAGTTGACCACGTTCCACCATGCGGCCAAATATTCAGGACGGCGGTTGTTGTACTTGAGGTAGTAGGCATGTTCCCAAACGTCATTGCCGAAGATGGGGAACAGGCCCTGGGAGATCGGGCTGTCCTGGTTGGGAGTGCTGAGAATCTGCACTTCGCCACTCTTCTTGCCGGCCAGCCACGCCCATCCGCTGCCGAACTGCTTGACCCCGGCATCGTTGAACTTGGTCTGAAAATCCTTGAAGCTGCCGAAAGATTTCTGGATAGCCTCTGCGATCGGGCCAGTGGGGTCGCCGCCGCCCTTGGGCTTCATGATCTTCCAAAACATACTGTGATTGACGTGCCCGCCGCCGTTGTTGCGCACAGCGCCGCGGATTTCTTCCGGCAGAGCGTTGAGGTCCCGAATCAGATCTTCCGCGCTCTTGGACTGCAGGTTGGGATGTTTCTCGAGCGCCGCGTTCAGGTTCTTTACGTAAGCCGCGTGATGCATGTCATGGTGCAGCTTCATGGTGGCGGTATCGATGGTGGGTTCAAGAGCGGAATAGTCGTAGGGCAAGGGGGGTAGTTCGAAAGCCATATATTTTTCTCCTCTATAACAGTCTCTGATGATGGTATCGCGACTGGCGATTCAACGGGAAGCTCTGTTTGTTCCAGGCAGGTAGAGATGCCCGGATCGGGATGGAGTTGCCTGTGGAAAAACCTACCCCAGAAGAAGCCACGGATTTTTGCGGATTAATCCCTTAAAGTCTGGTTCTTGATTTTCTTATGGTTGGGTTTATCCGTGTGAATCCGCGAAAATTCGTGGCCAGGTTTTATGGGTTCAGGGAACGCTGCAATTGCTGAGGATCGGTTGCGTAGCTTAAGGCCACTTCGGGATCGACGATTCCCGCACGAACCAGTTTTTCGATCTCCCGGTCAAAGCTGCGCATGCCTTCGGAGGAGCTATTCTTGATGGCATCCAGCAGATTGGCGCCCGCCGGGTCTTCACAATCCAGATAGTGCGCGGTACGCAGGGTATTCTTGAAAACTTCCAGGACGGCCACCCGGCCGCCGCCTTTCCGGGGAATCAGTTGCTGCGAAATCACATAGCGAAGTGTCTTGGCCAGACGGCTGCGCAGCGATGACTGCTCCATGGGCGGGAAGGCGGACACGATGCGTTCCAGCGTCTTGACGGCACTGGGAGTGTTCAGGCTGGAAAGCACGAGGTGGCCGGTTTCGGCGGCTTCCAGCACCATTTCCATGGTTTCACGATCACGCAGCTCGCCCACCAGGATCACCTTTGGCGCTTGCCTTAACGCGGCGCGCATAGCCATGGGGAAATTTGGGGTGTCACTGTGCAGTTCGCGCTGATGGATGGTGGACTGCTTGTGATTGTGCAAAAACTCGATGGGATCTTCGATGGTGATGATGTGGCAAGTCTGCTTTTCGTTGATGCGATCCACCAGCGCTGCCAGGGTAGAGGATTTTCCCGACCCGCGCGCTCCCGTCACCAGAACGATGCCGTCCCTGAGAAATGCTATGTCCCCGAGCTGAGCCGGCAAGCCGAGGGCGGAGAACTCCGGAATTGTGGTTGGAATCACGCGCATCACCACCGCGCAGCTGCCGCGCTGGATGAAAATATTGACCCGAAAGCGGGCCAGACCTGGCAAACCAAACGAGATATCGCAGGAGCCTTGCTCGCGCAGGATGTTGATGGCCTGCTTATTTTCTCCGATGAGGTCGGATGCGATGCGGCGGGTATCGTCCGCGCTGAGCACGCGCAATCCCGGACCCTGGACCACCATCAGCTGTCCATAGATTTCCACCTGGGGAGGCCGGCCAGGAGAGAAAATCAGGTCGCTCACCTTGTCGCTGGCGCGCAGCATGGCAGCCAGCAAGGCGTGCGTGGCCGCTGCACCCGAGTGCGATGACGGCTCGAGCGTGACCTGCAGCGGTGCTATGCCTGGTGCGGCCATTGTTTTGTCCAGGAAGTAGAGCCCGGTTGGAGGAGGGCTATTCGCGATCTGATTCAAATGTAGCGAAAACAATGGCGGCATTCTACGAAGAACGTCACGTACATAGACCTTGGTAATGTGGGCGCGAGCGTCCCGCTCGTGCGGCAGCGTTCGTGGCGCTGCAGGCCGAGCAGGACGCCTCAGACTGCTGCAACCGCGTAACGCTTCGGGGTTTGCGATGCTGCTGCACGAGCGGGCGCTCGCGCCCACATAAAAAAGGGCGGCCTTGTGGCCGCCCTCGTTTGAATTCGACCGAACGCTACTTTTTTGTGGTGGCGGGTTTCTTCCCCTTGCCGTAGCTGGTCTCGATACTGCTCCCGATGTACTGCAGCATGCTCTTTGCACCGTCGGCGAACTGTCCGGTGGGTTGCAGTTCAAGATACTTGTTCAAGGCCTCTTCGGTGCCTGCAGCGGGAATTACCTTGCCGGTTTTCGGGTCAGTGGTGGCTTTGTTGATCAGGTTCACGCCCTTCTGATAGTAGGCATCAGCCTTGGTGGGATCGGCAGCGATCGACTTGTCGAAGGCGGCGTTAGCCTCGTCGACCTTTCCGCTATTGGTCAACACCGCTCCCTGGTTGTAGTAATACTGCGCGGCGCCGGCGGGGTTTTGCTGGGCGGCCAGATCGTAGGACTTAACCGCTTCGTCGAGTTGACCCGTCCGGGCTTCGGCCTGGCCGAGATTGTTGTAGTAGGCAGCCAGAATTTTGGGGTCATCGGGTTTAGCGCCGGCTGCCATGGTTCCCTTTTTGAGCTCGATCGCCTTCTGATAATCGGTGACGGCGGCGCCATAGCGCTTCGCCTTCTCCGCGGTGTCGGTCTGCTTGGGGCCGGAGCCGAGGTTGGCATCACCCAACCGGGCCCAGAGTAAGTCGCGCGTGGGATCGGTTTGCGTGGCCTCATTGAGGGCGGTAATCGCAGTTTCGTAGTCCCCGCCCGTTATAGCCTGATTGGCAAGGGCAAGCTTCTCGTTCAGGGCCTTGACCGTGTTGGTCTCTTTGGCCGCCTTGGCTTGCTGTTCCTGCATGGCCTTCAATTGTTCCGGACTGATGCCCTTCTGCTGGGCCGCCTCGGCCTGGGCTTTTTTAAGGTCGAAATCGAGGTTGGCTTCATCCATTCCGACGGGGAAACCGGCCACCTGGTCCAGTTGCTTGCCGTCCTGAGTGAGCGTGACCTTGTATTTGCCGGGTTCGATGCCGAGAGAGAAGTATTCGCCCTTCTTGTTGGTCTTCAGGTTGTACTTCCGTCCGTTGTCAGTGTTAAGCCATTCGAGGTTGGCGCCTACGATTGGAGTTCCCGTTGCGTCTTTGCATACGCCCTTCACCGACCCTGTAGCCTGGCCGAACACCGGGGGTACGCACAGTGCCGCCATCGCTACTACCAGCCCTACGATCAGCAAACGTTGCTTCATGTTTTTGGCCTCCCGGCTCACAAAACTCATCGTTATTGATGTGAAATGTCGCAGCCCAGCTTCCCGGCTGGCGCTTTCCTAAGCTCTCTGTGCCAGCGCCGCGTAGGGAATCGGATCGGTACTGCCCGCGTCCTCAAAGGCTCGCAGGCGCAAAACACAGCTATCGCAAACGCCGCAGGCGCTGTCCTCCCGGCTGTAGCACGACCAAGTTAAATCGAAGGGTGCGCCCAGTTCAAGGCCCAGTCGCACAATTCCTGACTTGCGCAAATGGATTAGTGGCGTGACGATTTCGATCCGGCCATCCTTCGTACCCAGCTTTATGACCTGATTGAAGGCTTCGTAATAAGCGGGACGGCAATCGGGATATCCCGAACTGTCCTGCTCCACGGCTCCGATATATATCTGACCAGCCCCGAGCACTTCCGCCCAGCTTACCGCCACCGAGAGGAAGTGGGCGTTGCGGAACGGCACGTAGGTTACAGGAATATCCTGTCCGATGGCATGCGAATTGGGAACGCCAATGTTGCGGTCGGTCAGCGCGGAGCCGCCAATCGCGGAGAGAGCTTCGTTCCTCACCAGCAGCCGGTCCCGAATTCCCAGGCGATCGCAAATGGCGAAGAAGGCCCGCCGCTCGCGCTCTTCGGTGCGCTGCCCATAACTGACGTGGACAGCGGCCGCCTCATGATCGCGCGCGGCCAGCGCAGCGCAGACACAGGAGTCCATGCCGCCGCTCAAGAGGACCACCGCGTGTTTTGCGTCGTTCACCATGAGTTAGATGTCATTTCGAACGCCAAGGCCGTCTGCGAACCGCGCAAAGTGGCGCCGGCGTCCCGCTGGCTGTCGGGTGGGCACTACTCTTTTTTAAACTCCCTTCATCGCTGGATCCCATACAAACTTATGGATTTGCAGCGATAGTCGAGCCGGAACGCCGTCCGCCAGGATCCACTCCGCCAGTTCGCGCGGATCCAGCAGGCAACCCGCGGCATCACGCGAGCCGCTGGCCTGCTTGCTGAAAGCGGGCGAAAACAGCACCGCATTTACCCGCTTGTCGAGCTGGTGAGCAGATACAAAGTCACGCGCAAACTCGTAGTCAATGCGATCGCTGAGCACAAATTTCACCTCGTCCTCACGATTCAGCCAGTCGAGATTCTCCATGTGAAAAGTGTCAGGCTCGCCTGAGTTCGGGCATTTTACATCCACGATCTTCACCACCCGGCGGGGCACGCGCTGCAACGGCCGCTCACCGCTGGTCTCGATCAAGACAGTATTGCCAGCATCCAGAAGGCGCTGCATCAGGGGAACCACTTCGCGCTCCTGCAACATGGGTTCGCCGCCGGTGATCTCCACCAGCCCGCCGCCCGGACTAAACTGTTCCACCGCTTCGATCACTTCTTCCAGGGTACGGCGATGACCGCCGGTGAAAGTGTACTCGCTGTCGCACCACGAGCAACGCAGATTGCATCCCGTAAGCCGCACGAAGACGCAAGGCAGCCCGGCGTAGGTAGACTCGCCTTGGATCGACTTGTAGATCTCGGTAATCTGCATAACAGGAGGTTTTATACCCCAGATTTCAGTTTCAGGTTCTCAGATCTCAGTTGCGTTTGGTTTATTCCGAGTAAGTTGCGGTGGTCACGTCGGTCTCAAACACAGTGACATTCTTCACTCGCACCCGGCCGTGAGTGACGCGATCCAGATTCACGTTGGTCTCATCGTAAAAATATTTGGCCAGATTTTCAGCCGAGGGATTCAGCACTTTGAAAGGATCGAGATCGTTGATCATCTGGTGATCCAGCCGGTCGATGACCGGCTTCATGGCCTCTTTCAGCTCCCTGAAATCGAGCAACAAACCGGCCTTGTCCAATTCCTTGCCCGCAAGGGTCACCCGAACCTTGTAGTTGTGCCCGTGGGGGTTTTCGCACTTGCCCTTGTAGTTGCGCAGGTAGTGGCCCGCGGCAAACGAATCTTCGACCGTAACCTCGTACATGGACCCTCTGGCGGGCGGCCGAATACTGACCAGACCGCGACGCATGATCTAACCTTCTATTTTACCCCGACCGGCATGGCTATCTCACACCAAAGAACTCTTCTACCTGCTTGATGTCCGTGGTCCTGCGATAAGGTGGGAGGCTCTCCACAAACACCTTCCCGTACTGCTTCTTCAGGATACGGTTGTCCAGCAGCACCAGCAGGCCGCGATCGTGGAGCGAGCGGATCAGCCGCCCAAAGCCCTGTTTCAGCGTAATCACCGCCGCCGGCACCTGGTATTGGAAGAAGGCATTTCCGCCGTCGGCATCTATCGACTTCACCCGCGCCGCCACCACAGGATCGCTGGGGACCGCAAACGGCAAGCGGTCGATGATCACGCAGCTTAGCTGCTCGCCTTGCACGTCCACACCCTGCCAGAACGATGAGGTTGCGAACAGCACGGCATGAGGCGTCAGCCGGAATTCCTCCAGCAGCGCGGTTTTCGGAGCATCGCCCTGTAACAGCATGGGGAATTCCACTTCGCCGAGCAGCCGCTGGTAGACGTCATTCATCTGCGCGTAGCTGGTGAACAGGACGAATGCCCGCCCGCGAGAAATCTCGAGCAGCCGCCGGATACGGTCGGCCGCTTTGGCCGTGAATTGCGGGGTGCGGGGATCCGGAAGGTCGGGAGGCACATAGAACAGCGCCTGATTTTCATAGTCGAAGTGCGACGGCAGGACAGCTTCGCGGGCGTGCTCCAGTCCCAGCCGCTGGCGCATGTAATCGAAGCTGCCGCCCACGGCCAGCGTCGCTGAGGTCAGCACGGCGCATTCCAGTTTGTCGAACAAGCAAGTCTTTAGAATCGGAGCCACGTCGATGGGAGTGGCCTGGAGGAAAACGTTATGCTTTTCGCGTCCCCCGCGACGGCGTTCGATCCAGAAGACCGTGTTGCGGTCCTCGGATTCCATCAGGAAACCGAGTTGCACCTGCAACTCCTGGGTGCGCCGGGCGAAGTTAAAAACTTCTTCGGGTTTGGACGGCAGATTCTCCAACTCCGATGCCAGGCGGGTGAGGGCCTGCTGCAATCCCAGGAATTCGTCGCCGTTTTCTTCCATGAACTCGCGGCGGCTTTCAAATGCAAAACGGCCGTCGCCCTGCGGCAACAGGGCAAAGAAGAACAAGGCGCGCTCGCGGAGGCTCTTCAATGCTCCGGAGAGCGAAGCTGACAGCATGTGATTGCGTTGCAACGAGACTTCCACATCCCGGCATAGCTCTTCGAATCTCCCGTTGCTCACCGAAACTCCGAAATAGCTTCCGGCAACATCTTCCAGTTCGTGTCCTTCGTCGAAGATGACGGCACCGGCCTCGGGCAGAATTCCAGCGTCGGGTGCGTACTCGGCTTGCTGCTTGATCGAAAGATCGGCAAAGAACAGGTGATGGTTGACGATGATGATGTCGCTCTCCATAGCCTTGCGGTGCATTTCGGTGATGAAGCAGCGGTCCCAGGCGCTGCATTTCTGGCCCAGGCAGGTATCGGAGCGGGCGTCAATCTTGTGCCAGAGCGCGCTGGCTTCAGGGAGTGACGCCAGTTCGGCGCGGTCTCCGGTCTGCGTGACCTTCTCCCATGCGGCAATGGCACGGTAGTGTTCGATCTCCTCCAGCCCGCTGAGTACGGGCTGGTCGGTGAGGTCATAAAGCTTCTTCCGGCACAGATAGTTATTGCGCCCCTTCATGTAACAGACTTTGAGCTTGCCTTCGCCGTTGGGAAAAAGCGCTTGCTCGAGAAAAGGGATATCCTTATAGAAGAGCTGTTCCTGCAGATTCTTGGTTCCGGTGGAAATGATGACCCGCTTGCCGGAACGAATGACGGGCACCAGGTAGGCCAGCGTCTTGCCCGTTCCAGTGCCGGCTTCGACGATCAAGTGACGCTTTTCTTCCAGCGCTTGCTCGACGGCTTGCGCCATCTGCAACTGTCCCCGGCGAAATTCGTAGGCAGGGTGGGTGCGCGAAAGCACCCCACCCGGAGCGAAGAACTGGTAGAGCGAGACATCGCGTTGCTTAGTGTCGGAGGCAGGAGGCACAGAGTCACTATAATGTGGGGCGGACACTCTTGTCCGCCGCTTTTGAATTTGATTTCAGGTTTGAGGTTGCCGGACGAATAACACCCAAACCAAAGTCAAAAGCGGCGGACAAGCCTGCCCTGAGCGGAGTCGAAGGGAGTGTCCGCCCCACACGTACAAACCTTATGACCCATCCAACTTTGAGCTCGCCGTCGGTGACGGCCGGTATCCCAACTATCGCCATCGTGGGGCGGCCTAACGTCGGCAAATCTACGCTCTTCAATCGCCTGGTAGGCTCGCGCCGCGCCATTGTCGGTGACGAACCCGGCATCACGCGCGACCGTCTCTACGGCGAGGCCGAATGGCGGGGACGGCATCTCCGCATTGTGGACACGGGCGGCATTCTCCCCGAGGACAAAGACTTCATTCCTGCGGAGATCTTCCGTCAGGCAAAAGTGGCCCTGGTGGAGGCAGATGCCGTCATCATGGTGGTGGATGGCCGTACAGAGATGGCGTCTCCGGACATTGAACTGGCCCGCCAGCTGATTCGCTCCGGCAAGCCGCTCTTCCTGGCCGTCAACAAGGTTGATACCGACAAGCAGCAGAGCCTTACGGACGAGTTTCATCGTCTCGGAATCCGCAAAGTGTTTCCTATATCCGCCGAAAATGCTCGCGGCCTGGATGATTTGCTGGACGCCGTCCTTGAGGTGTTGCCACTACACAACCATCTAACCACGGAGGACACGGAGGGTGAAGAGGAAACCCCGGAAGCCCAAGAGACTCAGGCGCACGAAACCAAGGTTGCGATTATCGGGCATCCCAACGTGGGCAAATCCACTTTGCTGAACCGACTTATCGGCGCTGAGCGCTCCATTGTTTCGCCCATCCCTGGAACTACGCGCGACGCGGTGGATGAGATCGTCGAGCACGGCGGCAGACGCTTTCGCTTCATTGATACTGCCGGCATCCGCCGCAAGGGCAAGACGCACCTGATGGCGGAAAAGCTCTCTGTCGTCATGGCGCGCAAGCACCTCGAAGCCGCCGACATTGCGTTGCTGGTGATTGACGCGACCGAAGGTGTGAGCCAACTCGACGCCGCCATCGCGGGATACGCCCACGAGAGCGGCCGCTCCATGATCATCATCGTGAACAAATGGGACCTGGTAGTCAGCGGTAAGGAGCGGACCGGTCGACAGACGAAATCCTCGCGCATGCAGGAGAACAAGCGTCCAGCCGACCGCATTGCCTACGAAGAAAGATTGCGGGACTCGCTGAAGTTTCTCAGCTATGCGCCTATTCTGTTCGTCTCCGCTTCAACCGGAAAGGGCACGGAGAAAATATTTTCCACGCTGGAAGAAGTCGCCACCGAGCGCCGCAAGCGCATCGGGACCGGTGAAATGAATCGCTTCCTCAAGCACGTTGATTTCGAACGCGCCTCGGTTCCCGCCCGGCAGCAGGTCAGGATCTACTACATGACCCAGGCCGCGGTCGGCCCGCCCACCTTCGTGATCTTCACGGACCGCAAAGTAAAACTGCACTTCGCTTACCAGCGCTTCCTCGAAAACCAGATTCGCAAAGCCTTCGGGTTCATGGGCACTCCCATCTGGATCAAGAATCGCGCCCGGGACTAGGAATTGCCCATCAGACGATCGGCTCAGGCGTCGGCAACAGCGGCGGGGGATCCGGCGGTGCGGGTGGTGGGATCACGGGTGGCGGGGCAGGATGCAGAAGTGCGTCCAGCGCAGGGTAACGCGAGGCGAAGAAATAGATGGAATACGCCGGAAAGAACACCACGGCCGGCACCGAGATCAGAGAAATCACATACAACAGCGAGAAGATGGCAATGCTTCCCACCACGACCGCGATCGTGATGGTGTAAAGATTCCAGGTCAGTCCGGCGGCCATGCCTCCGATCACCGCAACTGCGCCCAGTCCGCCGATCGGAATGAGAAGCAGCAGCATGACAATGGCAGAAGCAATGCCGAGTATGATCGCCGCTCCGATCGCCATCACAATCTTCATCCCGATATAGGCCGCGTAACCGCCCTTCTCCAGTTTGATCTGAGGCCACAGCCGCCGCCAGCCCTCAATGGCGCTGATCTCTTCCATCGCCATTTGCGGGACGACAAAGTCCTTGGTCATCACGTGGATCAGAAGCTGGATCACCACAAAAAGCAGAAACACAAAAAACAGCGCCATGCCGCCAAGAATGAGCGGGATCATGTGCTCCTTAGGATTTCTGAGCCAGCCCACCACGAAAGCAAAACCTGCCGGGATTCCGACCAGAATGGTCAACGCCACAACCGAGGCCACGGCCAGCAGAATTTGCCAGACAAAGAAACGCCGTCCCGGCCCCTGCCGCCGGCTCCAGCTGTGCCAGATGCGGCACTCTTTGGCCACAACGCTGTCGAACAGGACGAACCGCATCACGCTGTTCACGTAAAGAAATAACACCAGCAGCACCAGCCCGGTGACGATCAGCACCGCGATCAGGGAAGCGTAAACCATGGGATTGACTGAAGGCAGGGCAGCGAACAAATGCTGAGAATTGTTGGGGCGGGTCGGCATCTGGAAGCTGCCGGGATTGCAGCCTCCACCACCCGAACCCATCTCCCCGGCGAGAAGGCCGACCAACCCCAGCTTGGCCCACTGGCTGGCCCGAAAGGGCCGCGCCAGCTGCTGCCGGGCGTGCTCGAAAGCCGGAGAAATCGCATCCACGGCGGAAAGCGGCAAAAGGCACCTCAGGAGATCGTGGTTCGCAGCAAGGTACTGCGAAGCGGGACGAACGTCAAGTTAGGAAAGATGTGCCGCGCGCCTCATGGTCACACGAAGCTGTCACGCAAGGCTGTCATCCTGAGCGCAGTCTATCGGCCGGCGAAGCCGGACGATAGCAAGCGAAGGATCTATGCATTCCTCGCCAGAGTCGACGCTGCGTGCTGGAGTTTGGCGCTACGATAGTCCGAAATGCACAGGTCCTTCGTCGGCAGTTCTTCGCGTAGCGAAGAACTCCGCTTCCTCAAGATGACAAGCGTTTCACTCGTAGCGCAGCGCCTCTACCGGGTCCAACTTCGAGGCGCGCAGCGCCGGCACCAGTCCGCTCGCAACTCCCACCGCCAGCAACACCAGCGTAGAAAGCATGACCGTTGCCATCGAAATCTGCAAATGGATATCAGCCTTGCCAGAATCGTCTTCAAACAGTGGGCCCATCAAAGGCAGCGTGCCCACAGCGGCAGCGATCCCGTAGGAAAGCAACACCCCGGCGGCTCCGCCCAGCAACATGATAAGCAGCGTCTCGGCCAGGAACTGGAGTTTGATCTGCCACTTCTTCGCGCCCAGCGCCCTGCGCAGGCCGATCTCGCGGATGCGCTCGTCAACCGACACCAGCATGATATTCATCACTCCGACACCGCCGATGCCAAGGGTCAGCGTGCCCACGAACGTAAGCAGAACCTGCAGTCCTATGGTGAGGCCATCAATGACCGGGCGAAACTCGTCGCGCCCGAACATCTGAAAAGCCTTTGGATCAGTGGGAGAAAACTGTTGGCGACTCGCAATGGCGGCCAGCACCTGGGCCTGGGCTCTTTTTTCGAACTGGGGCGCAACCGGCTCGAAGACCATGACCGCCGCGTATTTCGTGTTCCATACATCGCCCGCCGCGCTGTAGGGGATCCAGGCGGAGTCGTCGTCGCTGGAGAAATAGTTGCTCAACTGGATCTTGCGGGCCATCACGCCGATGACGGTGAAGTGCACGCCGCCGATTTGCACTGTTTCGCCGACCGCCGGCCGGCCGCTGAACAACTGCTCACGCACCCGTCCACCTAAGAACACCACGCGGCGACGCTCCAGTTCGTCTCCGGCTGAAATCCAGCGTCCTTCGGATGGGACTTCATTGCGCATCTCGCCGTACTCGGGGCAAACACCGCGTATGGCAGCTGTCCCTACCATGCGCTCGCCATAGCTGATACCGGGCCGATTCACGGTCTCCAGGCAAACATGTTTCACCAGCGGAGCAGTCTCCTTGACGATGTCGAGGTCAGCCTGCTCGAGACGGACTTTCTTGCCGGCTCGCTGTCCGCCGGGTTGCTCGCTGGTTTGTTGCGGCCAGCAGATGACGACGCTCTTGCCGAAAGCGTCGAAGCCGCCCACCAGGATGCGGCGGAAACTGCTGCCGTAGGCGATGAGGAGAGTGACGGTGGCAATCCCCCAGACGATGCCCAGCATGGTCAGCAGGCTGCGGGTGTAGTTGCGCCTGAGGGCGATCCAGGCTTCGAGAATGATTTCAGTCAGCATGCGATAGACCGATGACCACAGAGGACACAGAGAAGAGCTACGATGCGATCGTTCTTCGTAAGTTTTTCTCTGTGTCCTCCGTGTCCTCTGTGGTTCAACAATTCAACCGCCCGCCTCGTAGCGCAGTGCTTCAATGGGATCGATCGACGCGGCTCTGCGCGCCGGATACAGCGCCGAGAAAATCGCGATAATCCCCAGCAGCAGACAAGCCACCAGCCCGGACTGCCACGTCGCCACCAGCCCAGCAAAGAAATCAGGCATGGGCAACAAGTTCACCAGGAAGCAAATACCGTACGCGATTCCCATCCCGATGGCGCCGCTGAGAAACGCAATCAATAGCGCTTCGATAAAAAATTGTTTAAGAATGGTGCGGGCAGGAGCTCCCAACGCCTTGCGCACGCCGATCTCGCGGGTCCGTTCCCTCACCGCGACCATCATTACGTTCATCACGCCCAGGCCGCCGAGAAACAGAGTCACGATGCCGACCGCGCCCAGAAAATACTTCATGCCGTTGGTCATCTGGCGGAAGGCCTTGGCCTCCTGCACCGTGTCCCAGATGGGACAGGCCTCTTTGTCGCGGGGATCATAGTTGTGCAACCGGCCCAATACAGTTTGCAGTTCACGCTTGCAGGCCTCGTGCTGCTCCACCGACCTGGGCGTGACCAGCAACTGATCAAACGTTGTCGAGGTGCCGGGAGGCTTGTCGGGGAAATCGCGCCTCATGGCTGCGAATGGAATGAACACTTTGTTGACGTCCCAGCCGTCGTAGCTGGAATCCTGTTTCTTAGTCGCCATTACGCCGATGACGGTGTATGGAAACGCATTCAGATAGACGCTTTCACCGACAGGATTGCGCCCGGGAAAGAGTTGCTTGGCGGCATCGCTGCCCATGAAGGCCACGCGTCGCGCTTCCCTCTGATCGTCCCAGTTGTAGAAACGGCCGTAGCCAACGTCGAGACTGCGAATGTAACCGAACGGAGGGTGAGAACCGGTCACGGTAAACGCAGCATTGTTGTAGCTGCTGTGAGCGCGAACGTCGTTTCGCTCGAGCTCCGGAATGGCGTATTCGCAATCCGGCGACTCTGCCTGCACCGCGGCGACGTCTGCATCTTCCCAGTGCACCTCGCGCCCGGCGCGGGCTCCGCCGACCTGCATGCTGGTGCGTCCGTGAAAAACGATCAGAATGTCTTTGCCCAGGTTGCGGGCCTGAACTTCCTGTCCCTGGCGCAGTCCTTCGCCAGCCGCCACCATCAGAACGATGGAGACGATTCCCCAGGCGATTCCGAACATGGTCAGAAACGTACGCAGCTTGTGCGACCAGAGCGTACGCAACACATCGCCGACCAGATCTCGTAGCACCATGTTGTTATGGACGCGGACGCCGCCCGAACGTAAGCCGGGGAGGCGGACCACCCCTCAAGTCCATATACGAAAGTCAGCCTGATTTTGTTCACAACGAATATGTGGGGCGGGCGCCCTCGCCCGCCGCTCTTGCAGTTGATCTTGAGGATTGCTTAGGTTGTTGTAACCGAGTCAAAGTCAAAAACGGCGGGCGAGGGCGCCCGCCCCACACTGCTCCAGCCAATGGTCAAAATGTTGCAACGCCAGCTCGCACTGCTGGCGGTGCCGTTCCTGACGATCGCGGACTTTGCGTTCCAGGGGCGGTAGAAGGTCGAAAGTGATGTTCGCGGGCTGGAAGTTCCTGGCATCGGCGTGGGTCACGTAGTGCACCATGGAACCGAAAGCGGAAGAACGCGGCGGGGGCACGGGGTCCATTCCCGAAGCCAGCGCGGCGGCGTGAACGCCCGCCATCAGGCCGGTTGCGATGGATTCGACGTAGCCTTCCACGCCACATATCTGTCCGGCAAAGAACACCTGAGGATATTTTTTCATCTGCAGCGATTCCGACAACAAAGTCGGTGCATTGATGTACGTGTTGCGATGGATTTGTCCGTAACGCAGGAAACGCGCATTCTCGAGGCCGGGGATCAACCGCAGCACGCGGGCCTGATCCCCGAATTTCAGGTGGTTCTGAAAGCCCACCAGGTTGTAGGAATCGGCGCGCAGATTTTCCTGCCGCAACTGCACCGCCGCATAAGGAATTCTCCCGGTACGCGGGTCTTTCAATCCAACCGGCTTCATGGGGCCGAAGCGCAGAGTGTCGCGGCCACGGCGGGCAATTTCTTCAATGGGCAGGCAGCCTTCAAAGTAGTTTAGTTTTTCCCAGTCCCGGTCCTCAACCGACTGCCCCGCCACCAGCGCATCGCAGAAGCAGTCATACTCTTCTTTTGACATGGGACAGTTGATGTAGTCGGCCGAGCCTTTGTCATAGCGCGCCGCCAGGTATACCTTCGACATGTCGATGGAATCGGCTTCGACAATCGGACTGATCGAATCAAAGAAATACAAATGCGTCGAACCGCTCAGCCGGGCAATCTCCTGCGACAGCGCGTCTGAAGTCAACGGTCCGGTGGCGATGATCGCGATCTGACTCTCGTCGATGTGGGTAACTTCTTCGCGCCGGATGGTAATCAGCGGCTCGCGTGAGAGTTCAGCGGTAACCTTGGCCGCGAAGGTCAAACGATCTACCGCCAAGGCATGGCCGGCAGGGACAGCGCAATCGCGCGCGATCTCGAGCAAACGCGATCCCGCTCGCCGCATTTCTTCCTTCAGCAGCCAGGGCGCGGTGTTCAGGCTGTCGGATTTTAGCGAGTTGGAACAGACCAGTTCCGCAAAGTCCGCAGTCTGGTGCGCCGGCGTCGAGCGCTGTGGGCGCATCTCCCATAGTTCGACAGCGACGCCGCGACGCGCGCACTGCCACGCCGCTTCCGAGCCCGCGAGGCCTGCGCCGATCACGCGTACCAAAGGCATCACCGTCATTGCGAGCTCTCAGCGACACGCACCAGTGCGTCTCCGTCCAGGCTCACAGTCTTCCACTCATCCATAAACCTTGCGCCCAAGCCCTTGTAGAACTCGATTGCGGGAGTGTTCCAGTCCAGCACTTGCCAGCGCACGCCAAAACAGTTCTCCTGCCGCGCAATCGACGCGACCCGCGCCAGCAACGCCTTTCCAATTCCCTTCCCCCGATACTGGTCGCGAACGTAAAGATCTTCTAGAAACAATCCGTGTCGGCCTTCGAAGGTGGAGTAGTAGCCG
Source organism: Terriglobia bacterium (assembly GCA_963813645.1). Taxonomy (GTDB): domain Bacteria; phylum Acidobacteriota; class Terriglobia; order Terriglobales; family Acidobacteriaceae; genus JAIQFF01. The sequence continues at coordinate 39,730 of CAWEZS010000026.1, read as the reverse complement.
AAGAAGAGCGCGTAGGCGGCAGGCTGGCCGTCCCACTCGGCCAGCAACGCTCGAAACTTGGGAGATTCACAAAATCCGTCGCGCAACAGGTCGGCTTCCGTCACCACCACGGGGAGACGCTCGAACTCAGCCAGTTCATGAATGAGCATGCTCAACACCGGCACGTCGGCGGCGAGAGTGGGACGAATGGAAAGCATTCTGCTGGTTCCTTTGGCAGGCACAATCGAAGCCATCGTCGATTCTGTGTCTATTATACGGACGCCGAATTCTTGGGCGGGAGTGGGAAGTGCCGGAGGAGAAGATCTAGCCACGGATTCACGCGATCCAGGTGCGTCGGCCTACAGGATTACTCTTTCGTCCCCGACCCTTCTCGTCACGTGCTCACGGTCAAGATATTCGAGTAAAGGGATGGCGTACTTCCGGCTCACTCCGGCCAGGTCTTTGAAGCGGGCCACGTCGATCCTCGGCGACCTCGCCTTTTCGGACGAGATGCGTTTGCGCAAATCCAGCAGCGCGTCGCGGTGGAAAACCAGGTCTTCCGAGATCTTCACCAGGACTTTGTCGCGCAATAGCAAGGTGACGATTTTTTGAGCGCGGGCCTTGTCCACCTTGAGGCCGCCCAGCACATCTTTCAACGCAGGAACTTGCAGGCCGGCCGAAGCAAATGCCCGCTCAATTATTTTTTGGGATTCTGCCTCCTCGTCTTTCATGACGACGCCGCGTCCCGGCAAATGGACGATCTCTCTTCCAGCCGCAAGCTTCTTCTCGCGGACAAGCATCTCCATGGCGGTTGCGAACACTTCACTGGACGCCTGCACCTGGTCGCGCAGCTCTTCTTTACTGATCCCCGCGACCAGCGGATTCTTATTGTGGAAGGTCGCAACCGTACTCGTCATGAAGAGTTTTAGTGCTTCCAGAGCGGGCGCGGGCACGAACCGGTCGCCGACTCGACGCACCTTACCCTGCTCCACAGGTTCAGTCAGCTGGACTTCGATCTGCTCACCGGACCAGCCAGTTTCGGCAACCAGTTGAGAAAGAGTCATTCCTTCATGATTTCTGCGGGCAATGCGCGCTTGCAAAATAGACGCAGCATCGCCACCCGCCAAAATCTGCAAGAATGCCTCCAGCCCAGGCATCCGAGAAATCGGCGACGCGTCGAGCACCACACCCCCGCCGATGGTCACCACCGGCGAAAACTGACGTACGATGAAGCGATCTCCAGGCAGCAACAGTGTGGGATCAGCCAGACGCAGCTCAGCCCGCGCTGTCTCGCCCGGGGAAATTTGTTTCTGTCCAAAAAGGACTACCGTGGCGATCGTTTCGAAAGTGTAAATGTGCAGATGCACGCGGGCCCGGTCTTTCAGGGGCTTTGCCGACGGCAACAGGGTGAGCGAGACGGCCAGACGAAAGGTGGAACGGAAAGTCGAGGGCGGCGCCAGCACCATGCCGCGCGATAACTCCTGCGTAGTCACGCCTGCCAGATTCAAGGCCGTACGCTGGCCGGCTACGGCTTGCTCGGCTGTCTGCCCGTGTACCTGGATTCCGCGCACGCGCACGCGCGCGCCCTCGGGAAAAACTTCGAGTTCGTCTTCCTTGCGGATTTTGCCGGCCACCAGCGTTCCCGTCACCACCACGCCGAAACCTTTCATGGTGAAGACGCGATCAATAGGAAGGCGCGCCAGTGCGGAAGAGTCACGCGCTGAAACTTCAGCGGCGGTCTTTATCAGGGCCTGCTTCAGATCGTCGAGACCTGCTCCGGTCAGCGAACTCACAGCGACGATGGACGAATGAGCCGGATCCAGAAACGAATTGCGCAGAAACTCCTCGACTTCCAATCGCACTACGTCCAGCGTCTCGCGATCGACCAGATCGGACTTGGTCAGCACCGCGATACCCCGGCGGACAGAGAGTAGACGGCAGATATCGAAATGCTCGCGGGTCTGAGGCTTGATGGATTCGTCGGCGGCAATCACCAGCAGGACCAGATCGATTCCACCTACTCCTGCCAGCATGTTGCGCACAAAGCGCTCGTGTCCGGGAACATCGACAAACCCGAGCCGCAAAATTTCGCCGCCGGGCAGCGGCAGTTCCAGATGCGCGAAACCGATGTCAATGGTGATGCCGCGGCGCTTTTCTTCTTCCAGCCGATCGGCGTCAATGCCGGTAAGAGCCTTTACCAGCGCGGTCTTTCCATGGTCGATGTGTCCGGCAGTGCCGACGATGACGGACTTCATTGGGGACAGTATAGTAGCGCCGGCGTCCCGCCGGCTGTTGGGTGGGCGTCCCGCCCACCCCATGGGACCGGCGGGACGCCGGCGCTACTTGTGCGACAATAGAAATTCCCCATATGACCTCTGCTTCGACCCTGTCATTACTCCCGAGATCATCCGAGAGCACGGGCTTACGCCCGACGAATACGAAAAGATCAAACAGCTGCTGGGCGGACGCGCAGCCCACCATCACCGAGCTGGGCATCTTCAGCGTGATGTGGAGCGAGCACTGCTCTTACAAATCTTCGCGCGTGCACTTGAAGCGGCTGCCCACGCGCAGCCGGCTTGTGGTGCAGGGGCCGGGAGAGAATGCCGGAATCATTGACATTGGCGACGGATGGGCCTGCGCGTTCAAGATCGAGTCCCACAATCATCCATCGTTTATTGAGCCATTTCAGGGCGCGGCCACGGGCGTGGGCGGAATTCTGCGCGACATTTTCACCATGGGCGCGCGGCCGGTGGCGGTGATGGACTCGCTGCGGTTTGGGCCGATAGTTTCGTCGCCTGGCGAGCGACCGGACGTCCCCGCTCAGCCACACCGGCGTTCCCACACAATCCGCGCAAGAAATTCACAAGAATCAATCGGTGCTTGAGGGCGTGGTCAGCGGAATTGCTTCCTACGGCAATTGTTTTGGCGTGGCGAATCTGGGTGGCGAGACCAAGTTCGAGCCCTGCTACTCCGGCAATCCTTTGGTCAACGCTTTCGCTCTGGGACTAGTCCGGCGCGATCAGATTTTCTACGCCAAGGCGTCGGGCGAAGGTAATCCCGTGATTTACGTCGGTTCGAAAACCGGGCGCGATGGCATTCACGGCGCCACCATGGCCAGCGAGGAATTCAGCGAAGCTTCCGAGGCCAAGCGGCCGAACGTGCAGGTGGGCGATCCGTTTCTCGAAAAGCTTTTGCTCGAGGCATGCCTGGAAGCCATGCAAACCGGGGCCATCGTCGGCATACAGGACATGGGCGCAGCCGGCCTCACCTGTTCCACTTGCGAAATGGGCGCGCGCGGCCACGTGGGAACCGAGATCGAGCTCGACCTTGTGCCGCAGCGCGAAACGGGCATGACGGCGTACGAAATCATGCTGAGCGAATCGCAGGAGCGCATGCTGCTGGTGGCGCAGAAAGGCCGCGAGCAGGAAGTTTTCCGCATCTTCGAAAAATGGGGACTGGACGCAGTCGAGGTCGGCCGCGTCACCTCCGACGGCAAGATGCGCGTGCTGCAGCACGGTGAAGTGGTCGCGGAAATCCCCAACGAAGCGCTCACCGATGACGCACCGGTTTATAAACGTCCGCTCGAGCGTTGGGAACCGCCCGTGCCGCGCGAAATGCCCGAGCACGTCACGCTGGCTGAACCTTCCGATCTGACTGCCAATTTGAAACGACTGCTGGCCAGTTCCAACATTGGCGGCAAGCGCTGGATCTGGCAGCAATACGATCACATGGTGCAGACCAACACCGTCGAAGGGCCGGGCGCGGGCGATGCCGGGGTGATTCGCATCAAGAATATGAACCCCGAGGGATCACAGCGCGGCTTGGCTATGGCGCTCGATGGCAACGGACGCTGGTGCTATCTTGATCCGCGGCTGGGCGCCATGCATGCGGTGGCAGAAGCCGCGCGCAACGTGGCTTGCGCCGGCGCCACTCCGATCGGCGGAACCAACTGCCTGAACTTTGGCAATCCTGAAAAGCCGCACATCATGTGGCAATTTTCGCAGGTGATTGACGGCATCACCAAAGCCTGCGAGGAACTGGAAATTCCCATCACCGGCGGCAACGTCAGCTTCTACAACGAAACTTTGGGAGAAGGAATTTATCCCACACCGGTGCTGGGCGTGGTGGGCATTCTGGAAGATGTGCACAAGGCGGTGCGTCCGGATTTCCGCGAGTCGGGACGCGCCATCGTTCTCTTGCGCGGCGCGGAACCGGGAGACGCGACCGATGCCGAATCGGCGTTTGGCTCGTCAGAGTACGCCAAGGAAATTCTGGGCACGGTCTGGGGTTATCCTCCCGAGCTGGAGCTGGAAAAAGAGGCCGCGCTGCAGAAAGCGCTGATCGAAATAGCCCAAATCGAAATTATGGATTCAGCGCACGACTGCTCGGACGGCGGCATCGCGGTAACGCTGGTCGAGTCGGGGCTGGCTAAAGGCATTGGAATGAACGTTGATCTGACGTCGCTGGGGTTGCCGCCGGAGTTCGTTCTGTTTGGTGAAGACGCCAGCCGGGTGGTCATCTCTTGCGACCGCGAGAACTTCGGCAGAATCCAACAGGTGGCGCTAAAATATGGTATCGCTGCAGAATTAATTGGAGAAACCGCGCCCGAACGGGTTGAGATCAAGCTCGATGGCCGGATGGTAGTGTCGGCTGCGGTTTCCGAATTGCGTAGTGTGTATGAGGGCGCGCTGGAGAAGGCGCTGCGGACGGATGTAGGAACGATGGCAGTGGATTGATTGCCGAGCTTCGCTCGGTCGAACAGCCGAGGGCGGCTGTCCCCACGCGGTTTGTGGTGGCTAAGAGCTGAAAGCTAAGGGCTAAAGGCTGACTATGTTCGATAAATTCCATGACGAATGCGGCGTCGTAGCGATCTACGCCCATCCTGAGGCGGAGAAGCTCGCTTATCTCGGGCTGCACGCGCTGCAGCATCGCGGACAGGAATCGGCCGGCATCGTCACCTCCAACGGGCTGACTTTGCGCGCTCATCGCGCCATGGGATTGGTAGCTGACATCTTTACTGAGGACGTCTTGTCCCCGCTCCACGGCTCGCTCGCCATTGGACACACGCGCTACTCCACAGCCGGCGACTCAGCCCTCTTCAACGCTCAGCCCATCATGGTGCAATCGAACAAGGGCATGATTGCGCTGGCGCACAACGGCAACCTGGTGAATGCGCACGAAATCCGGCATCGCCTCGAGGCCCAGGGCTCGATTTTCCAGACCAACAGCGACACCGAAGTGATCGTCCACCTGATCGCTCTCTCCAAGGAACAGACCCTGCCGGACGCGATGGCGGACGCGCTGCGCCGCGTCGAAGGCGCGTTTTCGCTGGTGATGCTCAGTTCGGACCGGGTGTTTGCGGCGCGCGATCCGCGCGGCTTCCGTCCCCTGAATATGGGAAGAATTCCGCGCCTCGAAGGGCAGCGGCAGGACACCATCGTGTTTGCTTCCGAAACCTGCGCATTCGATCTGATCGGCGCCACCTACGAGCGTGAGGTTAAGCCGGGCGAGTTGGTGATCGTCGGGCCCGAAGGCATCACCTCGCGTTTCTATGCTCCGGTGGCGGCGCAGTCGAGCTGCATTTTCGAACACGTGTATTTCTCGCGGCCCGACAGCATGGTGTTCGGGCGTCCGGTCCAAGTCAGCCGCGAAGGTCTGGGAAGACAATTGGCGCGAGAGGCTCCCGCCGAAGCCGACCTGGTTGTGCCCGTGCCCGACTCGGGTGTGACTGCCGCCGTGGGCTACGCCGCCGAAAGCGGCATTCCTTTCCGCTTCGGACTCATCCGCAATCATTATGTCGGCCGAACTTTCATCGAGCCGCGGCAAAGCGTGCGCGACTTTGGTGTGAAACTGAAGCTGAACCCGGTGCGTACACTGCTCGAAGGCAAACGCGTAGTCCTGATCGATGACTCCATTGTGCGCGGCACCACCAGCCGCAAGATCGTGCGCATGATCCGCAATGCAGGCGCGACGGAAGTTCACATGCGCGTCTCCTGTCCGCCCACGGTTTCCCCGTGCTTCTATGGTGTGGACACGCCATCCAAGAAAGAATTGATCGCGGCCAACAAGTCGGTGGAAGAGATTCGGGAATTCATCGGAGCCGATTCGCTGGCTTACCTCTCGCTTGAGGGAATGAAGAAAGCCTGTGCTGACGGCGAGAAGACCACCTACTGCACCGCCTGCTATACCGGTTCGTATCCCACAAAATGGGTGGACGTGGACGAGATTCTGCCCGCTACCATCAGCCAGCCCTAACCCCTTGGGTCAATTCCGCCCCCAATCTCTGTTCATCCCGACCGGACGGGGCGTCCGGGCCTACGTGGATCTTGCCGACGCCACCCGTTGAATTCCTTGCAAATCTTTGGTGATTCCCACGTCACTCCAACCCGCAAGCAACTCCCGCACCCGCTCGGCGATCGTGCCGCTGACTTCTAACACCAGCCAGCCCCCGGGTTTAAGCGATTCGCGGGCTTCCGGGATGAGTCGTTCGATCACTTCCAGTCCGCTGGCGCCCCCAAAAACCGCGTTGCGCGGCTCGTATTTGCGGACTTCGAGCTGCACCTGGTCTTCTTCGGATTCGCCGACATAGGGAGGATTGGAAACCACAAAATCGAATGCGCCCGGCTCGACTCCCTGTAGTAAATCGGTTTGATGGAATTGCACACGAGCTTCGAGTTGGAGGCGGGCTGCGTTGGCGCGCGCGATTTCGAGAGCCGCGGGCGAAATGTCAGTAGCGTGGATTTCTGCGTGAGGCAGCTCTTTGGCCAGGGCCAGCGCGATGCAACCGGAACCGGTGCCGACATCGATGATGCGGAGCAGAGCGGCGGGCGAGGGCGCCCGCCCCACACGGACGCGCTCCAGCACGGCCTCGATTACGTGTTCGGTTTCCGGACGGGGAATGAGTACGGCCGGCGTAACGATGAAGTCCATGCCCCAGAATTCCTGGTGGCCAGTGATGTATTGCGCGGGTACGCCGCGTTCACGCTCGCTCAGGGCTTGGCCGTAGCGGCGCTGTTCGTCCGCTGAGAGCTTGCGCTCGGGGTGAGCATGGAAATACGCGCGATCACATCCCAGGGTGAACCTCAGAAGCAGTTCGGCATTCAGGCGAGGCGAAGGGACGTTGGCGGAAGCAAGGCGCGAGATGGCGGAAGCGAGGCTTTCGCGAAGCGTCACGAGATTATTTGAACACAACAGTGTGGGCGGACACTCCTGTCCGCCAAGAGCCGGCAGCGTGTCGCAGGTTTGCTTCCAGGAGCCGCGCGTTTACTTGCCGCTGCCGGCACGCGGGCTGGTCGCCCGCGGCCACAACGAGCAAACCCTAGACCGCGGTGGTGGCTTCGGCTTTCAGCTTTTCTGATTGATAGTGGCTGACCAGGGCCTCGATCAGGGGTTGGAGTTTGCCGTCCATCACCTGCTCGAGTTGGTGGATGGTCAGGCCGATGCGGTGGTCGGTGACGCGGTTCTGCGGGAAGTTGTAGGTGCGGATCTTCTCGCTCCGGTCGCCTGAACCGACCATTGCCTTGCGTTCCTTGGCGAGCGCGTCCTGCTGCTTCTGCATTTCCATCTCATAGAGACGGGCGCGAAGCACACGCATGCCTTTTTCGCGGTTCTTGATCTGCGATTTCTCGTCCTGACAGCTCACCACGGTGTTGGTCGGAATGTGGGTGATGCGCACCGCGGAATAAGTCGTGTTGACCGACTGCCCGCCGGGGCCGGATGAGCAGAAAGTGTCGATGCGAAGGTCTTTGGCTTCAATCTTGATGTCAACGTCTTCGGCTTCGGGCAGCACGGCCACCGTGACGGCGGAAGTATGCACCCGTCCCTGCTGTTCTGTCGCTGGCACACGCTGCACGCGGTGCACGCCGCTTTCATACTTCAGGCGCGAAAAAACGCGCTGGCCTTCGATGATGGCGATCACTTCCTTGAGGCCCCCGACCGAGGAATCAGAGGTGGAGAGCACTTCGACTTTCCATCCCTGGGTTTCGGCGTAGCGCGTGTACATTCTGAACATTTCAGCTGCGAAGAGCGTGGCCTCGTCGCCGCCGGTGCCGGCGCGGATTTCGAGGATAACGTCTTTTTCGTCGTTCGGGTCCTTGGGGAGCAGCAGCACTTTGAGTTCTTCTTCTACCCCGCCGACGCGGGCTTCCAGCTTGTCGAGTTCTTCCTGGGCGTACGCCCGCATCTCGGCATCTTTCTCGTCTGCCAGAACAGCCTTGCTCTCGGCGATACCGCGTTTCAAGTCTTTGTACTCCCGATATTTTTCGACGATAGACGAAACTTCGCTGTGTGCCTTGGCCGTCTTCTGGTACCGGGCCGAGTCGCCGGCGATCTCTGGCGAGGAGAGGGCTTGCGTCAGCTCCTCGTAGCGGGCTTCGATTTGGTCTAGGCGGTCAAACATAAAGTCGTCAGTCGTCGGTCATCGGTCGTCAGCCCACGATATGCGGCTGATTTTCGCTGTTCAATTCTAGTACTTAAAGAGTTTGGAGAGAATATTCGCGGGGGAACCGCTAAGCAATTACTAACTCGCCGCCGTGCTCTTTTTCTAGCGCCATGGCATGGTCCAGAGCGATGATGGCGCACTCCGCCTGGGCATCGGACGGAGGCTGCGTGGTAATGCGCTGCAGCCAGAGGCCGGGCGCGGTCATCAGGGCGAAGAGCGATCCGCGATGCTTGGCGGCGAAGCGGATGATCTCATACGAGACGCCCGCAATCAGCGGTAGCAGCGCGATACGAACGCCGAAGCGTGCCCAGAAGGTAGTGACGGGAATCAACCGTGTACACCACGATCGAAATGATCATCACCGTCATCAGAAAACTGGTGCCGCAACGGGGATGGAAAGTCGAGTACTTCTGCACCGAGGCGGTCTCGAGCGGATCGCCGTTCTCGAAGGCGTAGACCGTTTTGTGCTCGGCTCCATGATATTCGTAAACCCGGTGAATATCGCTCCAAAGCGACACTCCCCAGATGAAGAGCAGAAACAGGGCGATCCGAATGACGCCATCCACCAGGTTGAAAATGATCTGCTCGCCGAACACGGGGTTCACCCGTTTCAGTTCGGTGGCCGCGAGGAGAGGCAGAAACTTGTACATGAAAATGAAGAAGCCGACCGAAATGATGATGTTGACCGCCGCCATCCAACCGGTAATTTCGAGTTTCTTTTTGTCCGCCGCGGGCTCGGGTTGCAATTCATCGAGCGCAACGTTGGCGGAAAATTTCAGGGCCCGGAAGCCCAAGGTCATAGCGTGACCGAGGGTGACCACGCCGCGAATGACGGGCCACGCCATCCATTTACGCTTTTCGGACAGGCGCTCCAGTGGTTCGCTATGAGTGGACACTTCGCCCGAAGGTTTGCGGCAGGCGATGGCCCATGCATGCGGAGAGCGCATCATAACGCCCTCGAGCACGGCTTGGCCGCCGACCAGGGTTTCCTCGCCGCCTTCAAGTGCGGGCAGAAGCTGCACGGCCACCAGGAAACGCCACCAGGTTCGCAGGAAACGCATAGTTGTTAGATGATCCTTCGAAGCATCGAGGCTCAAACCACAAGGGTACCACAGGCGGTTTCGTTTAGGATGGCGAAGGGCTGGTTAAGTAGCTTAGCAGACTGGAGTTAGAGGGATCGAAATGTGGGCGCGAGCGTCCTCGCTCGTGCGGGACCATTACAGAATTCTTATAAGGGCACAAAACTGACGGGCCTGTGCCCAGGGACACACGAGCGGGGCGCGCTCGCGCCCACATTGAGAGCACATGATCAAGCTGGCTGAAACCTGTGAGCGCATCGCCGCCACCACCAAGAAACTCGAAAAGATCGCGATCGTCGCCGACTATCTCACGGCCCGTCCACCGGAGGAGGCCGCGGTCTCGGCCGTTTTTCTCTCAGGGAGGCCGTTTCCTGTCTGGGAGGAAGCCACCCTGCAAGTAGGCGGAAGGGTGCTCTGGAAGATCGTCGCAGAGCTTTCAGGAAACAATGAAGCTGAACTCACGGCAGCCTATCGTAAGCACGGCGACCTTGGCGACGTCGCGGAAGCCGTTCTCGCCACGGCCCACGTGGGGACGGGCGCCCCCGCCCGTCCAGGCCGGGCAAAGCCCGGCGACGCAGCGCTGAATGTGCGAGACGTCGCCGCCAAATTCCGCGAAATCGCAGCCTCCCGCGGCGCGGCTGCGAAAGCCGCCCTGGCCCGAGAGCTTCTCTCGCAGGCCTCGCCCCTCGAAGCCAAGTACATCATCAAGATCATGACTGGAGATCTGCGCATCGGCCTGAAAGAAAGTCTGGTGGAAGAAGCGATCGCCAAAGCCTTCGGCGGTACGTTGAGCGCGGTCCAGCGCGCGAACATGCTGCTGGGAGACATTGGCGAGACCCTGAAGCTCGCGGCGGGTAACCGACTGGGCTCTGCGAAAATGCGCTTGTTCCATCCCCTGGGTTTCATGCTGGCCAGCCCAGCGGAATCGGCGGAGCAGGCCCTCAGCTACTTTCAGAATGCCCTGGTGGAGGACAAGTACGATGGCATCCGCGCCCAGGCCCACTGTTCGGGCGGCGATGTACGAATCTTCTCGCGCACGCGTGACGAGATCACAGGGTCCTTTCCTGAATTGCCAGACGCGCTGGCCGGTCTGCCGGAAGATGCAATCCTCGACGGCGAGATCGTGGCGTGGAGCTACGAAGACCAGGCCGAGCCACCCGGAAGCAGCACCGTAGCGCCGGCCCTTCGACTTCGCTCAGGGCAGACTCGCCAGCTGTCCGGCGGGCGTCCCGCCCGCCGCGCAAAGAGCAATACTGAAGCTACGGGCCGTGCACTCCCCTTCAGCACGCTGCAGCAGCGTTTAGGACGAAAACAAGTTAGCGAGAAACTGATGCACCAGGTACCGGTGGCATATCTCGTCTTCGACATTCTCTACGCCAGCGGTGAGTTGCTGCTGGAGCGTTCTCTCGCCGAGCGGGAGAAAATCCTCGATGCCCTATTGGCAGCACCAAGGAAAGACCAGGTCAATCCACGACGTATCTCGGGTCAGGCCCGTTTCGAATTCGGCGAGGTCAACGAGTTGAGTACGCGTGTAATTCGCGCCCCGGTATTTCAAGCTGCAATGCCGCAAGAACTCGATCAACTGTTTGAAGCGGCGCAGGCCCGGGGTAACGAAGGCCTGATGATCAAAGATCCCAAATCGCCTTACACTCCCGGCCGGCGCGGGAAGGCGTGGCTGAAGCTCAAGCGCGAGCTGGCAACCTTGGACGTGGTGGTCACGGCGGTCGAGTACGGCCACGGCAAACGCATCGGTGTGTTGAGCGACTACACCTTTGCAGTGCGCGATGGAGACAAACTGGTCAACATCGGCAAGGCTTACTCCGGGCTGACTGATGTGGAGATCGCCGAGATGACCAGGTGGTTCCTGGAGCACACTCTGGAAGATCAGGGATTCCGGCTGGTGGTGGAGCCGAAGATTGTCCTCGAAGTGGCATTCAACAACATGATGGAATCGGACCGGCATGAAAGCGGGTATGCACTGCGATTTCCGCGGATTGTCAGGCTGCGTCCCGACAAGTTACCGGAAGAGGCGGATACGATCGAAAGGGCGAGGGAGATTTACGGGATGCAGCAGGAGAGATAACTGATTTCAGGTTCGAGATTTCAGATTTTAGATTTCAAGAACGACACCCGCCGGACTCCAATCTGAAATCTGCAATCTGAAATCTCCAATCTGCAATGTATTAATGCTTGTGCTGATGCTCGCCATCCGCCACGGGAATCACGCACCCATGGGCCACTTCGCAGTCCACGTTTTCGAACTGGATGGTGGTGTGGCTGATCTGAAAGTCATGCCGCAGGCATTCCTTGAGGTCGCGCAGAATGCGTTCGCTGACCGACGGTGGAATGTCCGCGATTGAAATGTGACAGGACAGGGCTCGCGTCTCCGAGCCGATGTTCCATACATGCAGGTCGTGGACGTCGTTCACGCCCTCGATCTGGCGCATGGCAGCCTCAACCTGTTCCAGTTTGACGCCACGAGGCGTGCCTTCGAGCAGGATGTTAAGCGTCTCTCGCACGATGCCGAAGCCCGACCATAGGATGAGCACGCCAATCGCCACCGAAAGCACGGGATCGATCCAGTACCTGCCGGTGGCCATGATGATCCAGCCGCCCACAATGACTGCCCCGGTCGAAAGGGTGTCGCCAATTTCGTGCAGCAACGCGCTGCGGATGTTGACGTCGCTCCCGGCGCGATACAACAGCAGCGCGATCGCTCCGTTCATCAATACGCCGGCAGCGGCCACCCAAATCATCACGCCGGCATGCACCTGTTCGGGGTTCTGCAACCGCCGGAACGCCTCGTAAAAGATGAAGCCCGAGACCGCAACCAGCGACACAGCATTGACCAGGGCAGCCAGCACACCAGCGCGGTGGTAACCGTAAGTCTTGGTGGAACTGGGTGGACGGGACTGCAGGTATACCGCGGTCAGGGAAAGCAGCAGGGCAAAAAAGTCCGAAAGGTTGTGTCCGGCCTCGGACAACAGCGCCAGCGAATGGGCGCGGATACCGGCCACCACCAGCAGCACAATGTAGGCAGCGGTCACGACCAGCGAGACTCGCAGGATTCGCGAGGTCTTTTCGCCTCCGCCGTGGGCGTGCATGTGCATGGATCAAGTTTAAGGCCAGGGGCGGAAGGCTTCAAGGCACAGCAGTAATAGGCGGCGTCACCGGCCACGTGGGGACAGCCGCCCTCGGCTGTCCGGCGGAGCGAAGCTCCGCTAATTGGCCGCCATGAAATACCTGTCGAGCTGCGCTCGACTGGACAGCCGGGGGCGGCTGTCCCCACATGGCTGGTGATGCTCTACAATGCTCAGTCGTCATCAACACGGATTATTTCGGATTTCATGCAGACTGCGGAAGTCGTCATCATCGGCGGAGGGATTGTCGGCTCCAGCATCGCCTACCATCTGACCGCCGCGGGATGCACCGACGTCCTGGTCATCGAGCGCGAGACCGCCCAAGGAAAGGGTTCCACGGGGAAGAGCATGGGAGGCGTCAGGGCCCAGTTCTCCACGCCAGTGAATATTCAGATGTCGCTGTACTCCATTCCCTTCTACGCTACATTCGATGAGCGGCTGGGACATCCCGCGGGCTACCGTCCGCAGGGATATTTGTTTTGTGCTACCCATGAAAAACACTTGGCCTACCTGCGAACCAATTATCAGAAGCAGGTGGCCATGGGATTGAAGGACGTACAGTTGATCAGCGCGGAGGAAATTCGCACTCGCTTCCCTCAATTGCGGGCAGACGACATCGTAGGCGGCAGCTTTTGTCCGACTGACGGGTTCGTCGATCCTTACAGCGCCATGATCGGTTTCATGACCTGGGCGGCTGACCACGGCGCAAGATTGTGGAAGAACACCGGTGTGACCGGCATCCGGCTCGATGATGAAGGCACGTTCGTCGTCGAAACTTCCAGAGGAAATGTATCCACGAAGAACGTGGTGAACTGTGCGGGCGCGTGGGCCGCAGAGATCGCAGAGATGGTGGGTCTGGATTTACCTGTCGAGCCGCTGCGCCGCATGCTGGTACCGACTGAACCCTTCGACCAGTTCCCGCACAGCGCTCCCATGATCATTGATATGTCGAACGGCTTTCACTTCCGACCCGAAGGCTTGGGATTTCTGCTGGCCTGGAACGATCCCGAAGAAACGCCGGGATACAAAACTGATTTCGAGGTCGCATTCATCGAGAAGATTCTGACCCGCGCCGCGGAGCGGGTACCGATATTTGAGAATCTCGCGGTGAATCCGAAACGCGCCTGGGCCGGGCTCTACGAGATGACGCCCGATCATCATCCGATTCTGGGCCCGGCGCCGGGCCTGCCGGGATTTTTACTGGCCAACGGATTCAGCGGGCATGGCGTCATGCACGCCCCAGCGACGGGAAAGATTCTGTCCGACCTGATCCTGACCGGCAAAACCGATCTGGTAGACGCGTCGTTGTTGGGTCTATCGCGCTTCGCCGAAGGCCGGATGATCGAGGAGACCGCAGTGCTGTAAGAAGTTTCTTTGCGTCCTTTGCGGCTTTTCTTTGCGATTTTTGCGGTTAAGCTTTGAATGAGCCGCGAGCGCCACAAACGCCGCCAGTTCGAAAACACATGCCCGTCCAAGAACGAAACTTCTGGTTGACTACTGCGCAGATGCCGGGAACCGACCCCGCCCTTCCAATTCCCGAGGGTGTCAATGTTGCCATCATTGGAGGTGGCTTCACCGGGCTCTCGGCGGCGAGGACACTGGCTAAACTCGGAGCCAGAGTTGCCGTTTTCGAGGCCGAGACCATTGGCTGGGGCGCCAGTTCGCGCAATGGCGGCATGGTTCTCACCGGCCTCAAGCTGGGCGTGAACAAGTTGATTTCGATGTATGGCCGGGAGCGCGCACAGCGCATGTATGCCGCCTCTCTGGCCACAATCGATTGTGTGGAGCAAGTTGTTCGCGAAGAACACATCGATTGCGACTTCTCGCGCAGCGGACATCTCGAAGTTGCCTGCAAGCAGAAACACTTTGACGACTACGCGCGCCAGGTCGAAGTCATCGAGCGGGAGTTTCATCACAAGCTGCGCATCGTGCCGAGGGCTGAACTGCAATCCGAGATCGGGTCTTCGATTTACTACGGCGGCATGGTGGATGAAGTCAGCGCCGGGTTGAATCCCGCGAGATACGTGGCAGGACTGGCGCAGGCAGCGATCAGAGCGGGCGCGACGGTCTACGAGAATACCCGGGTGGAGAAAATCGAGCGTGAAGACCGGTATGGAATGCCGCGCTGGCGAATCACAACCTCTCGCGGCGCTCTCTGGTCGCGGGAAGTCTTCGTCGGCACCAGCGGCTACACGGGATCGGCGACTCCGGCGCTGCGCAAGAAGCTCATCCCCATAGGCTCGTACATCATCACTACCGAAGTCCTGCCCGAGCCGCTGGCGCACGAGTTGAGCCCGCGCAACCGCATGATCTACGACTCCAAGAATTATCTGTACTACTATCGCCTGACGCCTGACAATCGCATGCTCTTCGGCGGGCGCGCGGCATTCTTCCCCGAGACCGCGGATTCGATCCGCCAGAGCGCGGAGATCCTGCGGCGTGGAATGATCGACGTCTATCCGCAGTTGCGCGACGTGAAAGTTGAGTTCGTCTGGGGAGGAACGCTGGACTTCGCTTTTGACATCATGCCGCACGCCGGGCAGATGGAAGGAATCCATTACGCTGTCGGCTATGCCGGACACGGTGTCGCCATGGCCACGTGGCAGGGGCAGCAGATGGCGAAGATGATTGCGGGGGAGAAACCGGAGAATCCGTTCGTGGGGATTCCGTTTCCTGGCGCGCCGCTCGGGCTCTACAACGGCAAACCGTGGTTCCTGCCGTTTGCCGGCGCATGGTACAAATTTCTGGATTGGGTAAGCTGAACCAGCCAATTGCCGGGTGCCCCATCCTTGCGTTCTTTGCAAGGGTGGATGCCACGGACCTCCGGAGCGGGCGCGCTTCTCTGATTTCCTAGGTACGATTGGTGAAGATGGAATCACCCACCCTATTTCGCAAAAGGCGCGAAATAGGATTGATTGGATAAGAGCGAAGGCTCGATCCAAAACCGGTAGTCTAGGGTTGAGGACCAAGGCTTCTGGAAAGGAAGGAGCCTTCGCATGCTGATTATAGATTCTCTCTTGATGTCAAAGTCTTTTTCTCTCTGGGAGAGGTGCGGGGAACCCTCTCTCTTTTTCGGGTCGCTCAAGCGCAAGCGGCAATGGCGTGAACGGCCAGGTCCACCGCGCACAGCTTGGAACCATCGTACGGTTGATTGGTGCGGAACATGGCAAACAGAGCATGCAGCAGTTTCCGCATGACTGCCACCACCGCTTGCAGCCGAGCTTTGCCGCGAGCGAGTAGGTTTTGATAGAAGACACGGAGATAGGGATCACGACGCAATGCGACCAGGGCCGGCATGTAGAGAGCACGACGCAGGTGACGACTGCCACTCCGACTAATCCGTGGCCGCTTCTCGACCGATTTCCCCGACTTGAAGAGCCGCGGATCCAGTCCGCTGAAGGCCACCCACTGGCGCGCGTCCAGCATGTCGGGCAGCACGGCTAATTCGCCCAGGATCTGCAAAGCGCTGGTCTCAGCGATGCCGATCGTAGTTAGCATGAGGCGAAAGCGGCGGTTCAGTTCGGGATCGCAGGCGATGAGCCGCACAGCTTCCCGTCGCAACCGTGTCATGCGCTGTTCGAGGTATTTCTTATGGCGCTGCATCTCCTTGACCACCAATACCGGCAAGGCTTGGCTAGCTGCCGCCGCATACGCACGATGGTTCTGTTGAGTATGGATAACACCCAGGTCCGCAATGGCACGGGTCAAAGCCCGCAAGTGTAGAGCAACTGGGCTGGGCGGTTGCCACCGAACCCAAGGCATGCGAGCAGCCTATTCGCAGAGCACACGGGCATCGACCGGATCGGTCTTGCTGCGTTCACCGAGCGACTCTGCGAAGCGTCGTGCCCGCCGCGGATTGATGACACTGATCTCCACCTGGCGATGCGCTTGCAAGGTCAACGCCAGATCCAGACTGTAATTCCCACTGGCCTCCAGGCAGGCCCGCACTCGTCCGCCACCGCGGAGCAAGTAGGCGAGCAGGGCCTTGTGCCCGGAAGGGTGGTTCGGGAACTTCGCCATGGCGGGCTTGTCGTGGCCTTGACCGCGGCGTAAGGCGACACTTAACTCGTGCGCGCTGACATCGATCCCAGCAAACGTGTCGACTTCAGCTACAGGCAGGTTGACCCCCTGCAAAACTGGATTAGACTGAGCTTCGGCTCCCCGACCCTGTGCCACCTCTCTCGCCGACCTTGTATGCAGGCTCTCGCGGCCTGAGATTCTCCACGGCGTTGAGAAAGGAGGGCGGGGGGCCTATCTATAATCCAGGCTGCAGAACAACAGCGCCTCAGGAGTGAACGGCCTCCCGCCGAAACCCGATCCAGTTCCCCACTAACACAGAGTGACCGAATCGGGCAGACGCAAACAAGATACAAGGGTGTGATTTCCATCCCAGCTGGCAACAAGTTTCGTGGCTGGACACCGAGACCGGGGGAGTGCGGCGAGCGCAAGCTGGTGCACGCCGCGGGAGAGGCCAAGAGGTTCTATCAGCAACTGGGGGCGCCAGCGCTGATTGGCATGGAGGCCACGGGGAACAGTCAGTGGTTTATCGAACTGGTCGAGGACCTGGGACACGTGATCTGGATCGGAGATGCGGCGCAGATCCGGGCCAGTTACGTGCGCAAACAGAAGACGGACAAACGGGACGCCGCCCATATTCTGAAACTGCTGGTGGAACGACGGTTTCCCCGGTTGTGGACGCCGGACCGGGAGCAACGCGATCTGCGGCAGCTGGTGTTGCATCGGCACAAGCTGGTGGAGATTCGCAGCCGGGTGAAAAACGAACTGCAACACCTTTCCATGAATAAGGGAATGCAACGTAAGGCCACGCTGTGGAGCCAGGCGGGACAGAAGATGTTGCGTGAACTGCCGTTGAAACCCTGGGCTGCATGCCGGCGAAAAGACTTGCTGGGACTGCTCGAGATGTTGAACGAGCAAGTCGGAACGCTGGATCAGGCGGTGCAGAAGGCGGCGGAGGAACATGCGCAGGCCAGGTTGCTGATGACGCAGCCGGGAGTCGGTCCGAACACGGCACTGGCCTACGTGCTGACCCTGGGCGAGGTCACTCGCTTTCGGCGGGGCAAGCAGGTGGCGAGTTACCTGGGTCTGATTCCGCGCGAAGAAAGTTCGGGCGGACGGCAGAAACTGGGAGCGATCACGAAGCAGGGCAACCGACTGCTGCGCAGTTTGCTGGTGGAAGCGGCGCAGATTGCAGTGCGCTTTGATCCGGGATTTCGGAAACAGTATTTGCATCGCTGTCACCAGAAGCCGAAAGGTGTGGCCAAGGTGGCAGCGGCGCGCAAGTTGGCCGTACGACTCTACTGGATGCTGCGCACGCAAGTGGCGTATCCCGAGATCGTTCGCATCGAGAGCAGCCCGCGGGTGCCCCTGGTCGGCGCAAGCTAGACCGATGGATTGATTGGGCGCTCTCGCATCCCGCACCAGGCGGGATGTTCGCATAGAAGAATCATGGTCGATGTTTAAGGCCGAATCGATGGTTGGTGGAACGATCTCCACCGAGAACTGATGACAGCGTGATGTTCCAGGGCCTTGGTCCTCAACCTTCTCTGGCGGAAAAAGCGGTGCTCACGCACTGCCCAGTAGAAGTGTGCCCTTGACAGAGCCTTCGCTCTTATCGAGGGGCACCCTTGGGTTTGGAGTGTGCTGGGAGAAACAGACCTAAGCCGATCGCGGCCCAGTTCTAAACACAAAGTACGCCACTGGCCCCACCGCCATCGCCGCCGGCCCCCACAGCAGTCCATAGCGATCGCTTCCCAGCAGCGCGACTGCACTCATGATTGTGACCGCGACCACCGAGTAGATCAGTCCCGCACGCCCCCCGGGAATCACGAACGGGCGCGGCATGTCCGGCTTCTTGCGGCGCAGCTGCCAGGCTGCGAGGACGGTCATGACTGTAGTGGCGACGCGCAGCCAGTTATAGATGCTGATGAGTTCCACCAGGGAATGGAGCGCCAGTAACCCGTACACTACGGCCGACGTGATGATCGCAATCCATGGGGTCCCGTAGCGCCGGTGCTGGCCGGTCAGCACGTGCGGGAGGTAGCCATCTTCCGCCATCGCGAACGGCATACGCGTCGAGGCCAGGATGGTGCCGTTGAGCAGTGCGACCTGGGTAACCATCGCCGCTGCGAACATCCAGGCGCCGAGCCAGCGGCCTCCGATAAGTTGCGCCGCGGTGGGAAAGAATCCTGTGTGCCAGCTCTGCCAATTGCCTAGCGCGGCAAGCGAAGCCAGGGTAGGCAGGAAGTAGGCAGCGATTGACATCGGCACCACCAGCGCCAGTGCCAGCGGATAGCTGCGCTTCGGATTGTCTACCTCTTCGGCGACCGTCGAACACTGTTCGTATCCCGAATACAGCCACAGCCCCAGGGCCAGCCCCACGCCGAATACGTGGAACGCCGGCTGATGGGGAGGGATCACCGGAACGAATGGATTGTGATGCCACTTGGCCAGACCGATCACGACCAACACCAGCACTGGAAGGAGTATGAATAGTTCCAGTATGGTGGCGAATTTTCCGACCATCTGAATGCCGCGCACGTTGATGTAAGTAATCAAGGCGACGATCGCAAGGGAGACGATGTAGTGCCTCCATCCCGTGATCTCAGGAAAGTAGTAGCCCAGGTAGTCGGCGAACTGCACTGCGTAGACGCTGCCCAGCAAGAATGAGGCGCACCAGTTCCACCATCCCGCCAGGAAGCCCCAGAAGTCGCCAAAGCCAGCGCGCACCCAGCGATAGAAGCCGCCCTCGACGGGCATGGCGGTGGTCAACTCAGCCGCTACCAGTGAAACCGGGATACACCAGAAGAACGGGATCACCAGCAGGAAGATGAGCGACATCCCTGGACCGGAAGTGGTGATCATGTCTTCAAGCCCGAAGGGGCCGCCGGTGCAGTAGGAGAACATGACCCAGACGAAGTAGAAGAGGCCGGCTTTGCGCAGGGCGGACTTCGCGGTGGTGGACACGGGGTTGGATTATACGGGGAGAGACAATTGCAGATTTCTGATTGATGATTTCAGATTGAAAATCCTTCTGGGCCATTAATCGCGCGGAGGGCAGGATGCCCTCCCGAACAGCCGGCGGGACGCCGGCGCTACTCGAGGTCGCGTAACCGTACGAGCGCTAGTGGCAAGTGTTCCCGGGTTCAATCTGCAATCAAAAATCAACAATCTGAAATCAAATAAAAAAGCCTCCAGCTTGAGCGGGAGGCTTCGGGGAGGGCGTCGGACCGTAATGGCCCGTTGCCTACATTGACTACTTCTGTACCGGCTGGTCCTGGGTCGCAGGAGCCGCAGCAGAGGTCGTGGCCAGCGTTTCCAGATCATTCTTCAGGAGGCTGACTTCGACGCGTCCACCGCTGGTCCGCTTTGCTTTCGGATCATCGGTTGCTGCCGAAGGCACCGGAGCGTTGCCCATGCCGACCACGTAAATCCGGTACACCGGAATTTCGTGATTGAGCACCAGGTAACGGACTACTGCGTCTGCCATCTTCTGCGAAGTGGCGATCGCGGCCTGGCCGCGCCCTGACGAGAAGCCCTGGACTTCGACGATATAGCCGCGCTGATCTTTCAGCGGAGTGGCCATATCATCGAGAGCAGCCTTGGCGTTCTTGCTCAGCACGCTCTGGCCGGGACGGAAGCGAATCTCGGTCTGGTTCGAGGCCTTGTACTGATCAATGTTGCCGACGACCTGCTCGACTGTGGTCAGGCGGGTGTTGGCCGCGGTCGCGGTCTGCTGCGCCATCGTGGCTTTGTTGCCGGCGTCAATCGCGTGCTGGTCGGCTTCGGTAGCCTTGGTCGAGGCCAGTCGGATGCCTTCCTGGGCGCGTGAGTCGGTGTCCTTGATCATCTTGGTGTTCGAGGACGTCAGTTCGTCCAATTCATTGACTCGGTCACGGATGGGCGCGGTCTGCCGCTGCACATATTTCTTGCGGGCAAAGGGATTGATCTTGCCCCAGAAACCTTCATGCGTGTCCGGCTGCAAAGCAGGCTTACCGCTGGCGCCGGCTGCGGCCGCGGGTTGGTCTTGCGTGGTGGGGGTGGTCTGCGCCAGCGCCGGAAGTGCCAGCACGGCGGTCAGAAGCAGCGCTACGAAAAGACGGTTCTTCATTTCTTAAGTCCTCCAAGGGGGAGCATCTTGCTCCGTTACTGCGTAATTCAAAAATATCGGCGTCCCGAATGCGCGACGCCTGCACTTGTATATAACAGGTCGAATGCCAAACCTCGGCCAGCGTAAGTCTTTAGCCAACAATACATTGTAACGCTGCGGCGCGAAAGGCGTGAGCACAAAAAGCACCGGGCCGGGTAATTTTGGCGATTCTGATATAAAAACTGCGTGCGAACCTGGCTGCAAACAATTGCACCGAACCTCAGTTTCACCAAGGGACCCGGCATCTCCTGGAAAGTCCTGTTTTCCCTCCTATTTTGTTGGCTTTTACTCTCCTGCACCCGCGTGGAAAAACTGGACCTGAGCCGACTCACGCTGCCTCCCGGCTTCCACATTGCGATCTTCGCCGAGGCTCCGCATGCCCGGCAAATGGCATTCAGCCCGGGAGGGGTGCTCCTGGTGACCGACATGAGCGACGGCAACGTTCTGGCCTTCCCGGATCCAAAACATAGTGGACGCGCGGAGCGGATGGTGCGGGTGCTCTCCGGTTTGAATGCGCCGCATGGCATCGCCTTTCACAAAGGAAAACTCTATGTCGCGGAGATCAATGCGGTCAGGCAGTATGACTGGGATGAGTCCCAATTGCGCGCCGGAAACGAGAAGAAGATCGTGGATCTCCCGGGAAGCGGCGGCGGGCACTCGACCCGCACCATTCTTTTCGTCAACGGCAGGATGTATGTTGCCGTCGGATCGAGTTGCAACGTGTGCATGGAAGATGACAGGCGCCGCGCAGCTGTGACGGAATACAACGAAGACGGAAGCGGCCAACGTATCTTTGGCTCCGGCCTGCGGAACGCTGTGGGGCTCGCAGTCAATCTCAAGACCAACACCATCTGGGCCACCGACAACGGCCGTGACTGGCTGGGCGACAACCTGCCTCCGGAGGAGGTGAATGATCTCGGCCCCAACGGCGGCAACGCGGGCTGGCCCTATTGTTACGGCAATCGCGTTCCCGACCGCTCCCAGAGCCAAGACTACGACTGCTCGAGGACCATTGCTCCCGCGGTGGAGATGCAGGCGCACTCGGCGCCATTGGGCCTGCTCTTCTACGGCGGTGAGATGTTTCCTCCGGAGTATCGCGGGAATCTGTTCGTCACTTTTCACGGCTCCTGGAACCGCAGCGTGCCCACGGGATACAAGGTGGTCCGCATAAAATTCAACGATAAGGGTGAGCCGCAAGGCCCGCCGGAAGACTTCATCAGCGGATGGCTCCGCCCCGGAGAAACTAAAAAAGGTATATGGATGGGAAGGCCGGTTGGTCTGGTGGTCGGAGCAGACGGCGCAATGTATGTCAGCGACGACTCAGCGGGAGTCGTGTATCGCGTTACGTGGGAGAAGTAGTCGGCACGCCGGCGTCATCCTGAAGGACTTCAGTCCCGAAGGATCTGGCGCGCAGCGGCAAGGGCCTGGGGCCGTCGGCACAGGCGCACTGCCGGTTGTCATCCTGAGCGGAGTGGCTGCTTCGCCATGCGAAGCAGCCACGAAGTCGAAGCACCCCTATAAGCTGCACTGCCGGTGCAAACTTTTCGGAGGCAAACCCTCGCCATCCGGCTGTAGTCAAGATGATAGGGGTCCTTCGACTCCGAGAAGCGTTTCGCAAGCGAAACACTTCGCTCCGCTCAGGATGACAAATGCCCAGGCTTCGCAAGCTCAGCATGACGCCGGACAGCAGACAAGACAATGCTAGACTTTCATTCATGCTGGCCGACTACGCCGTGCGGGTCGAAAAATCCCGTGGACGCCGAATTCCTGAACCCCAGCATCCCTATCGCAATGATTTCCAGCGGGACCGGGACCGCGTCATTCATGCCCGCGCCTTTCGCCGGCTTGAGGCCAAGACACAGGTCTTTACCCGCCGCTTCTCCGACCACTTTCGCAATCGCCTGACCCATACCATCGAGGTCGCACAGATTGCCCGCACGATCGCTGCCCAGCTTGGGCTCAACGTGGATCTGGTTGAGGCCCTTGCGCTGGTGCACGACGTCGGGCATCCGCCTTTCGGCCATGCCGGGGAAAAAGCGCTGGACGCTGCTATGCGCGAACATGGATTGTTCTTCGACCATAACCTGCACGCGCTGCGCATTGTCGAAGATTTTGAGGTCCGCTACGCCCGTTTTCGCGGCCTGAATCTCACGTTCGAAGTGCGGGAAGGAATCATCAAGCACTCGCACGACTATTCGGCGGACCAGTTCCCTGAACTAGCTGAGTATTTGCTCGATCAGCGGCCGCCGCTCGAAGCCCAACTCATCGATCTAGCCGACGAGATCGCCTACGACACGGCCGATCTCGACGACGGGTACGAGGCGCACCTGTTGACGCTGGAACAGATCCGCAGCGGCATTCCGGTCTTCGACCGCTTCTACCACGAGGCTGAGAAGTCTTATCCCAATGTTGCCGAGAAACTGAAGTTCAATGAAGCCGTAAAGGGAATCCTGGATCGGATGGTGGGCGACTTGATCCGCAACCTGCAGGGCCAGATCAAGACCGAGGGCATTCGCAGCCTCGAAGATGTGCGCGCCTGCCCCCGCCGGCTGGCCACGTTCAGCCCGGAAGTCGAGGAAGAAAGACGCGGAGCCAAGGAATTTCTTTACAAGAATCTCTATTTCAGCGCCGCGTTGGATCCGGAAAAGAACGATGCGGAGCGGGTCATTCGCGAGCTGTTCGAGTTCTGGATGGCCAAGCCCGGAAGCCTGCCTATGAATTATCAAGAAAAGGTCGGGGAGGATCCGCTGCCGCGGGTCATCTGCGACTACATCGCGGGCATGACCGACAATTTCATTTACGAGCAGTATGCGAGATATTGCGGCATCGGCTGACACGGATTCGTTTCGAAGTTATGTTCTGCCTTTGTCCGTCGGATCTAAATTCTGTAGCGCCGTGGAAGGGCACGGCTTCAGCCGTGCCGCAACCTGCGAAAATCTTGAGGGCTTTAGCCCCTGAGGTTCAAGGCCGCCGAAAATATAGCAAGCTCAGCCCCAGGGGCTAAAGCCCTTAAGGTCTCATTTTGTTGGCACGGCTGAAGCCGTGCCCTTCCACGTTGTTACTTCGTCCGCAAATCTAATCGCATCTCGTTCGAGGGCTCAAATCCGAGCGATTCATAGAGTGGACGCCCCTGGTCGCTGGCGTGCAGATCCACGCGCACGAAGCCCTCTTTCCTGCACCAGTCAATCATGATGTGCATCAGGCGGCGGGCGATGCCCTGGCGGCGAAACGCCGGATCGGTGTACATGTTCAGGATGGTGGCACGGCGGCAGTGGCCATCGTAAGGATGGCTGGGCCAAGGGCTCACCAAGACGAATCCGCCGGCGACAATTCTTTCTTCGATGCCCGCCAGCCAGGCGTGGAGCGTGCCGTTCGCCAGCGCTGCGGCCAGATATGGCCTGCTGGTCTCGACCATCTTGGACATCGCTTCGGCATCGCTGTAACCCATGTCTTCGTACATGCCAACGCGATGACGCAGCAATTCGGGGATGTCATGGGGCGTAGCCTGCCGGATCAGCACATCGGGAATCATCGGGTTTTCTCCGGAAATGGGTGCCTTTCCCTCGTCTCTCCGTTGTTGGAGACAACGTGATAGGTCAGGACTGATCAGAATACAAAAAGAAAGCCGAGCTTGCGCTCGGCTGGGCGGACGAGGCGTCCGCCCTTACGTGGTTTGTGATGGTTACTTGTTTTCGGAGTCTTCTTTGGCCAGCTTCATCTTGGCGGATTCCAGCTTCTTCTGGACGCGGGCCACGTCGTTCTGGTCAACTTCCGCCGCCACCGTCTTGTTCCACTCGGAGATCGCTCGCTCCCAGTGGGCCGCTGCCAGCTTGAGGCGCCCGGTTTTCTGGTAGAGGTCGCCGAGATGGTCCTGCACCGTGGGATCGGTCCCGATGCGCTGCGAAGCCTTGATCAGGGTGTCTTCCGCCGACTCGTATTTGCCCAGTTTGAAGTAGGCCCAACCCAGTGAATCGAGATAGGCGCCGTTGGCGGGATCGAGGTCAACCGCCTTCTTGATCATGCCGAGAGCTTCGTCCAGCTTGATTCCGCGGTCCGCGAGCATGTAGCCGAGATAGTTCAGCGCGGTGGCATTCTGTGGGTCGCCTGCGAGGACTTTACGGAACATATCTTCCGCCGGCTCATATTTCTTCTGCCGTTCGAAAGTCGAACCGCGCAGGAAGTAGACGTATTGCCTGTCTTCATCCTTGGTCGAGAGTTGTTCCGCCTTGTCCAGGGCTTCTTCTGCTTCCGGCCAGCGCTTGAGCCGGCTGTACATCTGGGACAGCGTGATGCAGACGTCGCGATCTTCGGGAGTTCCCTTCAGGAGCGCCTTGACCTGCGCCAATCCGGCATCGGACTGACCCATATCGGAAAGCTGGGCCGCATACACCATCTTCAGGCTGCGATTGTTAGGCAGCTTCTGAACCGCTTCCTTGGCGGTGTCCGTGGCAAGCTGCCACTGCTTGGTTTCGCGGTAGGTATCGATGATCTGCTGGTAGCCGCGTTCGGCATTGTCGTCACCCAGCGCTACCATCTTTCTGAAGGTCTCGACAGCCTGTGTATCATTCTTGTTGTCGCGATAGATCGTCCCCAGGCGTTCCAAAAACACCGACCGATTGTTCTTCTCGGGCTGGGTGTAGTTGTTGTCCGCTTTCTCAGTCTTCTTGAGCAGATCTTGCAGCACCTGGATCGCTTCATCGTAACGGCCCTGCGCCTGATACACGGCCGCCATGTTGTAGGGCACTTCGATTGAGTCCTGCACCATGGACCCGGCCTTCTTCAAGCTCTCCAGCGCCTGATCGAAGCGGCCGCTCTTGCGGTAGATTTCCGCCATCCGCAAATAAGTCTGCGCATCTTCGGGATTCGCATCAGCGATGATCTTGTACTGATCGAGTGCGGCATCGGTCTGGCCATCGTTCATCAGATTCTGGGCCAGGCCGCGAATGGCGTCGAGATTATCCCGATCGAGCTCGATGGCTTTCCGGTAAGCCGTGATCGAGTTCTTGTATTGCTTCTGCTGTTCGTAGGTGTAGCCCAGGGCCGAGTAGAGCTTGGCCGAGCGGGCCGCGTCAGGAATCGAACTCAGGACTTCGCCGGCGCGGGCGGTGTCGCCTTCTTCGTTGTAGAGGTAAGCCAGCGTAGTGACGGCTTCTTCCGAATCGGGCTCCAGCTTGACCGCGAGTTTGAACTGGTCTTCCGCCTTCTGCAGATCGTTGTTCAGCCGGTAGAGACGTCCCAGCAGAAGGTGATCGTCCACATTGTCGGGCTCGATTTTTATGATCTGTTCGTACTGCTCGATGGCCAGCTTAAGAACGTTCTGCGATCCTTGTCCAGCCTGCACGTCGCCCAGCGAACGCAGATAAATGCGCCCCAGCAGCTTGTGCGCTTCCAGATTGTTGGGATCACGCTTAAGGATGTCCTGCGCCTCCAGGACTGCGTCCCGAATGCGGCCGGTCTTGGCATATAGCTCGGCCAAGGCGGAGGTCAGGTATTCAGAAGTAGGATCGGCGTCAATCGCCAGCCGATACTCCTCGATGGCTTTATTGGCCAGTTCGCTGCGGCCATACACCGCCACCTGCTCTTCGTACATGTGCGCCAGGGTGTAGTGGTAGTAAGCCGCAGCTTTATCGAGCTTGCGGGGCGCAGGCGTGGTGGCCGGTTTGGAATCCGCGGACGGAGTTTGCGCCGCGGAAACAGCAGGGATGACCAGCAGCAAAGTAAGAGTGCAGTAAATACTTTTCATCGAGAACCTTCGGCTTCCCTGAACCATAGCGATTGGATGCCGAACCGCTGCTGGTGGGTGCTCTGGTTATTGTAAACCGTGTGGGTGGGAGGCGGTGAAAAAGGGCATCGCAGAACCGGGGGAGGTAATGATCGGAAGTACAGGGACTAACAGGATTGACAGCTGCCAATTTTGCAGGAATGTAAAGAATTGTTTTGTCATCCTGAGCGGAGTAAGGGCTTCGCGCAGCGAAGCCCCTGCGCAGTCGAAGGACCCCTATAAGCTTCACAGGTTAGCCACGGAAAATCTGCAGATGAAACGACCCCAGCGCTAAGGCAATACCGTTAAGCTCATAGGGGTCCTTCGACTCCAGCCGCGCATTCGCAAGCGAATGCGCGGCCTCCGCTCAGGATGACAGATCTTGGAGAGTTAGTGCCTGAAGTGCCTCACTCCCGTGAAGATCATCGCCAGCCCCAACCGGTCCGCGGCTTCGATGACTTCCTGATCGCGAACTGACCCGCCGGGCTGGATGATGGCGGTGGCACCGACCTTGGCGATTTCCTCGACACCGTCAGGGAAGGGGAAGAATGCATCGGAGGCAGCCACCGTTCCCTGCAGCGGCAGAACCGCCTTCATGGCGCCGATCTTGCAGGAATCCACCCGGCTCATCTGGCCCGCGCCGACTCCTACCGTTTGTCCGTCGCGCGCATACAGGATGGCATTCGACTTCACATGCTTAGAAACTTTCCACGCGAATAACAGGGCCCGTTTTTCCTCCGGCGTCGGCGGCCGTTTGGTGACCACCTTGAGATCGGCTTCCTTGAGCGACGCGGGTGTCGGCGTCCTGCACCAGAATTCCGCCGGAAACATTTTTCAGCACCCACTTCTGGGGAGCGTTGTTGATTTCGACCAGACGCAGGTTTTTCTTGGCGGCAAATTTGGCTTTGGCGGTTTCATCGAACCCGGGCGCGGCGATGACTTCGAGAAAAAGCTTTGCCATTTCTTCCGCGGCACCGCCATCCACTACGCGATTCACGCCGATCACACCCCCGAATGCCGACACCGGATCGCATTCCAGCGCTTTCTTGTACGCCTCGGCCAGGGTCTTACCGGTGGCGGTGCCGCACGGGTTGGTGTGTTTGATGATGGCGCAGACGGTCTGGTCAAATTCCTGCGCCAAATCCCAGGCGGCCTGCAAATCCACAATGTTGTTGTAGGAAAGTTCCTTCCCCTGGATCTGCCGGCCATTGGCTACGCCGCTGCCCGAGCCGTCGCTGTACATCGCAGCCCTCTGGTGCGGGTTCTCGCCGTAGCGCAGGTCCATCACCTTGCCGAACGACAGGCGCAGATTCTGGGGGAAGCCGGTTTCAGGATGAAACTCGAAGTGTCCGTTGGCGCTGACCCGCTCGAGCGTTGAGGCGATCGCCGAGTCGTAAGCAGCTGTGGTGGCAAAGGCTTTTTGCGCCAGCCGCCACTTGGTGGGCGACGAAAGAGCGCCACTCGAACTGGCCATCTCCTCGGCAATGGCGTTGTAGTCGCCGGGCGAGGTGACGACGGCTACGTCCTGAAAATTCTTGGCGGCGGAGCGGATCATTGACGGTCCGCCAATATCAATATTCTCGATGAGATCTTCAAAAGGCACGCCAGGTTTGGCTGCCGTCTTCTCGAAGGCGTAAAGATTGACCACTACCATGTCAATCGGCGCAATGCCGTGCTCGGCGACCGCACTGCGGTGCGAAGCCACCTCGCGGCGGTGCAGGATGCCTCCGTGCACCTTGGGATGAAGCGTCTTCACCCGGCCATCAAGCATCTCGGGGAAGCCGGTGAGTTCGGAAATGTCTTTGACCGTGACGCCGGAATCGCGCAACAGCTTCGCGGTGCCGCCGGTCGAGATCAGTTCCACACCCATGCCGGCGAGTTTGCGGGCAAACTCCACCAGTCCGGTCTTGTCCGTCACGCTGAGAATGGCACGCTGGATTTTCGTCTGGGTCGCGGACATGGCAGACCTCGAATGAATGGGATGTGCCTGGGAGGCAGGAGGAAATTCTAACAGCAGCAGTCGTCGGTCGTCAGTCTTCAGTCGGTCTTCAGTCGTCAGCACATCGTAGCGCCGGCGTCTCGCCGGCTGTCGGGCGGGCATCCTGCCCGCCCCCGGGGGCGGATGCCGGCGCTACGAGAGCGGGGCTCTCGCGGACCAGCGAGTCATGCTTGCAGCAAATAGTGTGGAGGTGTTGACGACTGATGACCGACGACTGACAACTATGTTTTCGCTTTGGCCTTCAGCTTTACTTGACCGTTCTGCATTTCAACCGTGTATTCCACTGCTTCGCAGCCGTACTGTTTGCGGATCTGTTCGGTTTTCTTCTGCACGAACGAGGTGAAGCTGTCGAGATTGCCGGAGACGGCTTCTCCCGATCTCTTCTTGGCGTCGGTAAGCGCCTGGTAGAGTTTTTGCACCTGGTCGCGTTCGGCGCGGGCGTCGGCACATTGCATGCTGAAAGGCTTCCTCTCAGCCGGGCTGGCCGCTGCCGGTATCGCAGCCGCCGGTGTGGTGGTGGCACCGGCAGCCGCAGCGCTCGCGGTGGCGGCGTGTCCTACTCCGTAGACCTTGTGCTCCGGGACATGTTCCTCAACTCGCACACCCTGCACCGAGAGCAGCGCATCCTGCGGACGGCGATAGCCTTCCTCACGAATGCGGTTCTTCTTGCGCCACAGGTCGCTGTAGATGGCGTAGCGTTGCGCCACTTCGTTGTAGCGGAAGCGTTGGGAAAAGCTCATCCGGTTGCCATCGCTGAATTTGCGCAGTAGCGAAAGCACCTTCCACTCGATGTCTGTAGGAGGTCGCTTGGTCGGATTGCTGAAATAGATCTCGTACTCGATCTTCAGGCGGCGCAGCTGCGTGTCGAGTACGGTCAGTTCTTCGTCGATGGTCACCCGGGGATCTCCAGCCGACAGTCTAGAGGTTACCCGCCGCCGGGACGAGATTCCGGTTGGCCACGATGGTGATGGAACGAAAGTACCCAAAGGCAGCTTTTAGCTCTTAGCCTTTAGCTCTTAGCTCAAACCCTCAAACGCCTCTATTCGACGCTTCCCGGCAATCACATGTTCAACATCGGATTCCAGAGGTCCGCATAATTTAGGCGTGTGTGGGGGCAAGCTAAGAGCTAAAGGCTAATAGCTAAAAGCTGATTTATTTCGTCGCCATCTTCTTAACCATCGCCAGCACCAGCTTGCGGTCGCTGTCGTTGAGGCTGACGGCGTAGCGGCGGATCTGGCTCAGGAAGCGAACTTCGTCATCGGAGAGTTGAGGCAGATTTTTCGAGCCGTTGCTGTGTCCGGATTCGGAGAAGAATTGCGAAAGCGCGATCTCCATGGCGCCGGCGATTTTGGCCAGGGTGTCGAGCGACGGGATGGTGTGTCCGTTTTCCACCCGCGAGAGGTAGCACCGCAGCAGGCCGGTGCGCTTTTCGATGTCCCCCTGGGACATGCCTCGCTGCAGCCGGTAGTTTCGGATGGTCTCGCCGATGTTCATAGAAAAAGCAACCAAAACAGACCCCCATGGATGTGCTGCATAGTAACCAGAGTAGTACCTTCTGGCAAGAGGAATTTCGTTGCACCACAACCGGTGATGTGAGCGCGAACGCAAACTCCGCGCAGCTGCCGAGATTTCGGCAGTCTACTGATTGATGATTCACATCGTCTACGGAGATACCGCAGCCGCCGCCGAAAATGCCAGTATCGAAGCGTTAATTTTCTTGAGGGAATCAGCATCTGCGGTCAAGGGTCCGGGAGGTTTCTGAGAATAACCCGCCAGTTCAGTGGTGGGTAGGCTGACCAAATGATGCGCGTGCCCTAGGCACACTGAAATGCGGCGGCGACGTATGTGACCTCGATAATCCCGTGGAAGAGCGGCTCTTCAAGCGCCGCGTTGTCCGGCCTGCAGGGATGTGGGGCTTCAGCCCAGTGGCGCCACCGGGCCTAAAGGCCGTCGTGGAGAGCGCCCGAAACGCGGCCCTGAAGGGCCGCTCTTCCACGGCGCAACAAATGCCCGAGTAAGTTGACCGTGCGAGAAGCGTTCGAGGAGATTGGGCGAAGGGTTGATTCCGGGGGTCGGCTCCAGCGATTCTCACTCCGACGCACCGAGGTATCATTCCAGCAGTCCTACGTGACACATTGCAGGTCCAGTTCAAAGTACAACGCTCCTGCAATCGGGTTGGAACGATAGGGTTCGATTTCTTTGAATCCCAGCCGCCGGTACATCGCGACCGCATTCGGCATAACCGGTTCCACAGTATCGAGGCGCATCTTCCCGCACCCGATCACGCGGGCTTCGGCGATTAACCTCTCCGCCATGACTCGTCCCAGGCCCCTCCCCCGAAATCGCGGACGCAGATAGAGCCGCTTCATCTCGCAGACTTCCGGTTCCAACTTGTGTAATGCGACGCAACCTGCCAACTGGTCTCGATATCTGGCAAGCAGAAGACGCCCGTCGGGCGGGGCGTAATCGCCGGGCAGGCCGGCGAGTTCCTGGTCGAAGCCTTGAAAGCACAGACTGAAACCCAGCGATTGTGCGTACTCGAGAAAGAGTTCGCGGGCCTGTTCAATCTGCGCAGAGGATTCCACCTGCGCTAAGGTGAGTCTGGGATTTCCCACTCTGTCTTTCCTTCCTTAGCCCATCAGCATGCCGCCGTTCACGTTCAGCACGTGGCCGGTAATGTACGAAGCTTCCTCGGACGCCAGAAACGCCACCGCGTTCGCGACATCCTCAGGTGCGCCCACGCGTCCGAGCGGGATCATCTTCACCGCATTCTGCTTGAACTCGTCGCCCAGGCCCGAGGTCATGGCAGTCTCGATAAAACCCGGGGCCACGGCGTTGCAGGTGATGTTGCGCGAGCTGACTTCGCGGGCGATGGCCATGGTCAGGCCGATCAGGCCCGCTTTCGACGCCGCATAGTTGGCTTGTCCGGCCTGTCCGGTCTGACCAAAAATTGAAGTGATGTTGATGATCCTTCCCCACCGCTGCTTCAGCATCGAGCCAATCGCCTGCTGGGTGCAGAGATACGCCGAAGTCAGGTTGGTATTGAGGACGGCGTCCCAGTCAGCGCGCTTCATGCGCATGACCAGTTGGTCGCGGGTAATGCCGGCGTTGTTCACCAGGATGTCAATCTTGCCGAGTTGAGCGATTACGGCCTTGAAAGTGGACTTGATCTGTTCTTCATCTGCGACATCCAGAGGAAACGCAGCGGCCTTGCCGCCGGTTGCCGTGATTTCATCGGCGAGGGCCTGCAGCTTCTCCTGGCCGCGCGCCGCCAGCGCCACGGTGGCCCCGGACTGGGCCAACTTCAAGGCGCAGGCGCGACCAATGCCCTGCGATGCCCCCGTCACCAGCGCAACCCGGCCTGAAAGACTCATGAATTCTCCTGACCAGCCGAACGTGAAATTATACGCGGGTTCGATGTACTGCTTTCATCTCGCCGCGAAACAGGTATCGCAACAGGGGCGGCGCCAGGATCGTAGTCACCGCGGTCATAAACACTACGATGGCATACGTAGCCGGCAGCACAATCTGCGAGCGCAGTCCGACCAGCGCGACAATCAGAGCGACTTCGCCGCGCGGCATCATGCCAACGCCCACCTGCAACGCGCTCAGCCAGCCTTCGCGCCAGAGGGGCAGGCCGCATCCGGCTACCTTGGACACAACGGCCAGCAACGAAATCACCAGCGCGGTGTAGAGTACGTTTCCCCCGAACAGATGCACGTTGAGACGCGAGCCGATGGTGAAAAAGAAGAACGGCGCAAGAAACTCCGTGATTCCGCCCACGCGCGGCAGCAGATTCCATTCAGGGGCGTAGTCGGCAAACATGAGTCCGGCAAAGAACGCGCCAATAATCGCGGCCATCCCAATCTTGATTGAAAGCCAGGAAAGAAAAAGACAAAGCGCCAGCGCAACAATCAGAGGAGCATGCTGGGTGGAGAGCCGGTCCATGCGCGGCTGCATCCTGCGAACAATTCGCGGCGCCACAAAAATCATGAACAACGCGAACGCCGCTGCCTCGCCGACCAGGACGCCTAGATGCAACCATTCCAGGCGGCCACCCGAAGTCAGGTCCGCCACCACCGCCAGCAGCGCCATCCCCAGGATGTCATCGAACACTGCGGCACCCAGGATGATCCTGGCGGTGGGCGTTGCCAGCACTCGCAAGTCGCCCAGCACTCTCGCCGTGATTCCCACGCTGGTCGCAACCATGGCCGCGCCCACGAAAATCGCCTCGCTGGTCGCGTCTCCCAGCCATTTCATATAACCGAATCCCAAAACGAACGGTGCGACCACGCCGGCTACCGCCACCAGCAGCGCCTTGCGTCCCACTCGGATGAGATCGTGCGGACTAGTTTCAAGCCCGGCGCTGAACAGAACAAAAATGGCGCCGATTTCCGCAACCGAATGAATGGTGTCGCTGGGATTGATCCAGTCCAGGGCGAAAGGTCCGAACGCAACGCCGGCCAGGATCTCGCCCAGGACCGAAGGCAGCCGAACGCGCTCAAACAACTCTCCCGCCACCTTCGCGGAAACGAAGATGGCCAGTAGCTGCAAGAGAAAATGATCGGGAGCATGCGGCATGACTGACCGCAGCATATGGGAACGTCCCGACACTCGCAATAAAACCCGGAAATCTGAATTCGTATGGGTGCCCCGTCCTCGTCGCCTCGTTTTGCCGAGAGACAGGGAGGGGTGTTCAACGGGTGCGATTAGCTTGGCGATTTTGGCAAGTCAGTCCGGCTCTCCGTCGCCCAGACCTCGAGCACCTGCCGATTCCCGCGCAGGGCCTCGCGGACCGCCCGGCGGCCGTAGACGAGGTCAGGAGTCACGAAGCAGGGTGTAGCCGCCGTCCGGCTCGTCGCGCATCCGCCAGCCGAGCGCTGCGAGCTCGAGTCGCGGAGCAGGTCGGCCGCCTCGAAGTCGCGTTCCGCCCTCAGCGCCAGCCGGCGCTCCGCCAGGTCGACCACCTCGGCCGGAGCCTCGTCCCGCGCGGACAGCGACTCGAGGCCGAAGATCTCCAGGCCGCGGCGCAGCAGCTTCAGCTGCCCGTCGGAAGCCCATTCGTGCAGCAGCGCGAGCGCCGCCGGCGTGTCGAAGTCGTCGTCCAGCAGCGCCGCAAACGCGCCCCAGCGGGACTCGTCGTGGTCGGCGGCCGCGAGCGTGAACGCGTTCCGCAGCGTGTCCCGCCGTGCGACGGCCTGGGCTATCGTCTCCGGTGAGAAGTCGATCGGCTTGCGCCAGGAAGCCGTCAGGAAGAAGACGAGCACCGCCTCCCGGCCCCATTCGTCCAGCGTCTCGCGAATCGTCGCGACGTTCCCCACCGACTTCGACATCTTCTCGCCGGTGAAGCGGAGCATGCCGTTGTGCGCCCAGATCTGAGCGAACGGATGACCGAGGGCTCAGACTGGGCGACCTCGTTCTCATGGTGCGGGAAGACCAGGTCGAGCCCGCCGCCATGGATCTCGAAGGCCGGGCCGAAGATGTCCTCCGCCATCGCCGAGCACTCGATGTGCCAGCCGGGCCTCCCCCGCCCCCACGGCGCGTCCCACCAGGTGTCCTCGGTCGCAGGCTTGTTCGCCTTCCACAGTGCGAAGTCGCGCGGGTCCTCCTTGAGCGCGCTCGGCTCCTCGCCCTGCTCGACCTGGTCGGGCTTCTGGCCCGAGAGCCTGCCGTAGTCGGGGAAGCTCGCAACCCGGAAATAGACATCGCCTCCGGCTGCGTAGGCGTGCCCGGACTCGATCAGCTCCTGGATGAAGTGGACGATCTGGGGCACGCACTCGGTTGCCCTTGGGCAGACGGTCGGGCATGCCGAGCCCGAGGTCGCTCGTGTCGTCGAGGTACCACTCCGTCGCGCGCGCGCGAGCTCGGCGCTCGCGCCCGGCGCCGCGTCGTAGATCTTGTCGTTGATGTCCGTGATGTTGTGCACGAGCTGCGCGTCGTAGCCCGTCGCTCGCAACCATGAGCGCAGCCACATGCCGACGACGAACGGGCGCGCGTTCCCGATGTGCGCCGCGCGCGTAGACGGTCGGGCCGCAGACATACATCCGAATCGGCCCGGGGGAGGGCGGAAGCTCCGACGCCGCGTGTGGGTGTCGTAGAGACGCACGAGCTCAGCTGAAACTGCGGTTTCCGCAGGCCCTTCCGTCCGTCGCGGCAGCGCCTCGCAGCACCGCCCACGAGCCTCCGGCCCGCGTCCCGTCGCGCGGTAGCGCCTACCCGCAGTGCGCGCAGAGTCCCTCCCGCCCCGTCAGGCGCCCGGACGACTGGTCGCCGCCCGCCGCCTTCTCGAGAACGCTCGGGTGCGGTGACCGTCAGAGCTCGCGAAACGTTCGAGCGTCTCGAGCGCTCGAGCGTAACGGCCCGCGCTCCGGGTCGAGGACCTGGTGGGCGAACTCCCGCGCCTCGACGAGGTCATGGGCTCCGCGCAGGACGGGTGCAGCTCGACGGGACGCCGGCGCGCGCGGCGAGCGCGTCGTCGTCAGCGTCCGATCACGTCGACCGAGAGTCAGTGGATCCGGTCAAGATCGAGGTGGACGTCGTGCTTCGGCAGGCCGAGCTCGTCGAAGTACGCGCGCACCGCCTCGGCCGGAACGCCGGCGTCGCGAAGGTCGGCGATCGACGTGCCCCGCGCGCTTGGACAGCTTCTTCCCGTCGGGCCCACCATGAGGCCGTGGTGGACCTCCGGCGGCGGCGTCGAGCCGAGCGCCTCGGGCAGCCGGCGTGGAGCTCCTCGTTCGGCCGGTGATCGGAGCCGCGGATCACGTGCGTGATCCCGAAGTCGATGTCGTCGACGACGCCGCCAGGTGGAAGGTGGGCGAGCCGTCGTCCGGCCACAGCATCACGCCCCGAACCGCTGCGGCCGGCAGCGCGCGCGCCGCTTCCGATGTGCCGCTCGGCGCGGTCGCTCTGGCGCACGGGGCCTTCGTCCCAGCCGATCCCGAGCCAGCCGAGATCGTCGACGATCGCCTCCTCGCCCCCCGGCAGGTTGCGTGCCAGGTCGGTGTCGTCGATCCGTAGGAGGAGCCAGTCGCCGAACCGCCGGTTGGCGACGGCGCTCATGGCGTTGCCGACGTGCAACGTCCCAGTGGGGCTGGGGGCAAAACGCACGCGGGTCATGGTGCGACGTTAGTCGGCGCACGGGTCGCGCGTCAGGCGCCCTCCCTCGGCTCGGGGACTTCAGCCGGGCGCTCCCGCTTCCGATGAACTCGCCATGCGTTCCGTCATCGGCCTCTGCGCCCTCGTCGGCGCCACTGCCGGCGGCTACCTACCGGTGCTCTGGGGCAGCTCGAGCTTCTCGATGAGCTCTCTGCTCTTCGGAGTGCTGGGAGGGATCGCGGGTATCTGGGTAGGCGTCCGCCTCTCGACCTGAACCGCACTCCGACCGGCAAACTTCGTCGCTGTGGCGGCAATCGTCGACAGCGTGCGCCGAGGGATCGGCTACCTCCGGGCGCATCCGCGCCTGCTGCAGACCCTGCAGCTCCTGCTCGTGCTCGTCACGGTCGGGTTCTGCGTCTGGGCCGTACGCGCCCAGTGGTCGAAGGCCGGCCCGCTGCTCGAGCACGCGCGGCCGGGCTATCTCGCGCTCGGCTTCGCGACCGTCGCCGCCTACTACCTCGTCTTCATCCTCGGCTGGATGCGCATCCTCGAGGCCTGGGACATCCGGATCCCGTACCGCATCGCCCTCCAGTCCGAGATGATCTCCATGCTCGCGAAATACATCCCCGGGGCCGTCTGGACGCCGGCCGCGCGGACGCTGGCGCTGCGCCGCTCGGCAGGCGTGACCGACACGCCGGCCGTGCTGGCGTCGATCCTCGTCGAGGCCGGGCTGTCGGCGATCTCCGGTGTGATCGTCTTCGTCGTGAGCCTCGCGTGGGTTCGCGGTGTCGACGCGCCGCTGCTCCCGCTCGTCGGGTTGGCGCTGCTCCTGGCGCTCGCGCTGCATCCGCGCGTGTTCCGGCCGCTGGCCGAGAAGCTCCTGCGGCCGTTCGGCGCCGAGACGATCGAGCCGGTGCCGTTCGGTCAGACGATCACGCTGCTGATCTTCTACTGCGGCACGTGGCTGATCGCAGGCGCCGCGGTCTACTTCATGCTGCGGAGCCTCGGCACCGACGTCGGACTGGCGGCGATTCCCTTCCTCGGCGGCGTCTCGGCGGTCGGGGCGATCGTCGCAGTGCTCGCCGTGTTCGTGCCGTCCGGCCTCGGCGCCCGGGAGGCATCGATGTACGGCTTGCTGCTCGCGGTCACCACCTCCGGTCCCGCGCTCGGCGTCACACTCCTGAACCGGCTCGCGATCACGCTGATCGAGGTGCTCCTGTTCGGCGTCGGTCTCCTCACCTGGCGGCTGACGCGCAGCGAGCGCGCGGCCGCAACCTCGGCGTCGACGTCGACCTCGACGCCGTGAGAATCGTCCAGCTGGATGCGCGGGCAGTCGAAGAGCACCTCGACGAGCTCGCGCAGCTTCTGCTCGATGCCCACGAGTCGAACATGGCGCTCGGCCTCGCTCCAGGCCTGACCCGCGAGCACGCGGCCGACGCGTACCGGCACACCGCCGCGCGGCTCGTGCCCGGCGAGCGCGTCCTCCTCGGGGCGCTCGAGGGCGATGCCCTGATCGGCGCGGTGCACGTGGCCCGCGCCGACGCCGAGAACGGACGCCAGCGGGGCGAGATCCAACGCCTCGTCGTCAGGTCGGAGAGTCGCGGCCAGGGCATCGGCCGGCTGCTGATGGAGGCGGCGATCGACGAGGCTCGCCGGCTCGGTCTGAGGCTGCTGTGGCTGATGACGCACGACGGCTCGGCAGCCGACCGGATCTACGAGCGGCTCGGCTGGACGCGCCTCGGCGTCGTCCCGGGCTATTCGACGCTGCCCGACGGATCGATCACGGGCAACGCCTACTACTATCTCGAGCTCGGCTGAGCACGGTGCAGGAGATTCCACTTCAGGAGGGCCGCTGGGACTGGGACTCGGCGGTCGCCACACCCGTGGAGCACCTCGGGCGCACCTGCCTGCGTCTCGAGCAGGCGGCCGACCACGTACCGGTCGTCACCGCGGCAGGCATCGAGCTGCTGGACGGTGTGATCGAAGCCGAGGTCGCGATCGGCCCGGAACGATCGTTTCACGGCGTCTTCTGGCGCGGGCAGGACCGCGAGAACTACGAGACGTTCTTCGCCGTCCACACCAGGCGGGCAACCCGGACTCGATTCAGTACACACCGGTTCGCAACGGGATCCCGTCCTGGCAGCTGTACCACGGCCCCGGCTTCTGGAATCCGACCGATTTCCCGATCGACGAGTGGTTCACGCTGCGCATCGCATTCACAGGTGAGCGCGCCGAGGCCTTCGTTGCCGGCAAGCCGGCCCTCGCGATTCCCGAGCTGAAGGCAGCGCGTGAGCCGGGAGCGGTCGGCTTCGTCGTCGGCGGCGACAGGGTGCACGTCTCGGCGTTCCGCTACAGCGATGAAGCGTCTCTGCCTCCCACAACGTCGCTGCAACTCGACCGCCCGCCGGGCGTCGTGCCGCACTGGTGGGTCTCCGATCCGTTCGCAGAGAACGAGATCCCGGAGGTGCTCGACGAGTCGACGCTGTCGGGAAGAAGCTGGACGAAGCTCGAGGCCGAGCCACTCGGCCTCGCCGACCTGTCGCGCGTGCACGGGATCAGAGGCGGGAAGAACACCGTCTTCGCGAGAACGCAGCTCGAGTCGCCCGACAAGCAGATGCTCGCCGCAGAGCTCGGCTTCAGCGACCGGGCCGTCGTGCTTCTTGAACGGCCGGCGCCTCTATCGCGGCAACCCGAGCAGCTACCGCTCGCGGGACTACCGCTTTCTCGGGAGCATCGGCTTCCACGACACCGTCTACCTGCCGCTCGCTCCGGGCACGAACGAGCTCGCGATCGCCGTCTCGGAGTCCCTCGGCGGCTGGGGCCTCCAGGCGCGGTTGGCGTCGGGAGGGGCGCCTGCGGGCACCCCTCCCCAACATCCGGTTCGGCTAGCCGACAGCCAGGGCGTTCAGGTACGGCGTGCCGAAGTACGAGCTGTAGATCCAGTTCTTCGTCCGCGAGCTGACGAAGTAACTGTTGGTCGCGATCAGGTACGGCACCACCGGTGCGTACTTGAGCCATCAGCTCCTGGTCGAGCTTCGCATACGCCGCGGCGCGAGGAGCACCGGAGAGCGTGGCAGCGTGGTCGAGCTCCGCGTTGTACGACGCGTTGTTGAAGTACGTGTAGTCGTTGTTGTTCGCGGCCTGGATCTTGCTGCCGTCGAACAGCACATTGAAGTAGTCGTACGGGTCGAAGTAGTCGGCGCACCAGCCGCCGTTGGTGACGAAGTTGTACGTGGTGCCCTTGGTCTGGATCACCTGGTAGTAGGTGGTCGCCGGCGTCGGGACGTCGTTGATCTTGAACCCGACCGCCTTGAGGTTGAACTCCGCGACCTGAGCACGGTTGGTCGCAGATGCGCTCGTGGTGTGAATGACGTTCAGCCAGCGTCGGCGCCGAGGCGATGGCAGCAGCGCCACCCACCTGCTTGGCCTTTGCGACGTCGGCACCCTTGATCGCGTAAACGTTGAACGCGTGGTACCAGGGGATGCCCGGCACGAGGATCTGGTCAGTCCGTCTGCCGGCGTAGGCGCCGAGCAGGCGAACCTGGGCCGGACGGTCGATCGCCCAGTTGACGGCCTTGCGCAGGTTGACGTCGTTGAACGGAGGACGGGCGGTGTTCATGCCCATGAAGTTGACGCACGACGTGGCACCAACGTAGAAGCGGCCCTTGTTGACCCCGTACTGCTTCGCGAGATCTGCGGTCGCGGTCGGAGGGAGACCGATCAGGTCGATGTCGGACTGGCCCGCCTTGACCTGCAGCAGGGACTGATCGACGTTCACGTTCGGCGTGAACACGATCTGGTCTGGGTTGGCCGGGCGGCTTCCCTTGTAGTACGGGTTGCGCGCCAGCACGGTGCTGCGGCCCGGGTCGCGGCTCTTGATGTAGTACGGCCCTGCGGCTG
Source organism: Terriglobia bacterium (assembly GCA_963813645.1). Lineage (GTDB taxonomy): Bacteria > Acidobacteriota > Terriglobia > Terriglobales > Acidobacteriaceae > JAIQFF01. The sequence goes on along the minus strand of CAWEZS010000026.1, from coordinate 170 downwards.
CGTACGTTTGGAGGCCGTCGGCCGAGTACGGCATGTTCGGCTTGACCGCCGTGAACCACTGCATCGAGAGGATCGAGACGAAGGTCGCGTTCGGCTTGACGAGTTTGAACGTCAGCTTCTAGCAGCCTCGCACTGATGCCCGAGATGTGCTGGCTCTTGCCGGCGAGGAA
>CAWEZS010000025.1:0-49750 GCA_963813645.1 Terriglobia bacterium | reverse complement strand
GGTCAGCGCGCTGGGGCGGTCTTTGCGCTCGTACTCAGGACGAATGATTGATGACGTGATCCAAACCGACGCCTCGCTCAACCCGGGCAATTCCGGAGGCCCGCTGGTGACGTCCGATGGCCAGGTGATCGGCGTGAACACAGCGACTATCATGGGCGCGCAGGGACTGTGCTTCGCCATCGGGATCAACACCGCGAAATTCGTGGCCGGACGTCTGCTGCAGGAAGGCAGAATTCGGCGCAGCTACATTGGTGTCGAAGCTCAGACCACGCCGCTGCACCGGCGCCTGGTGCGTTTCTACAACCTGCCGCAAGAGACAGGCGTGGTGGTGATTTCCGTTACTGCGGGCAGCCCCGGTCAGACGGCCGGGTTGCGGGAAGGCGATGTGATCGTCGCGCTCGACGGCAAGCCAGTAGCCGGCGTGGACGATTTGCATCGCCTGCTGACTGACGCCCGGGTGGGCGTCAGCAATCCGCTGACGGTGTTGCGCTGGACTGAAAAGCTGGAGCTCGCGGTCGTCCCCGAAGAATCGAAGTAGTGGCTGTGGTTGTGTGGTCGCGGGCGACTCGCCCGCGTGCAGGTATTGACACCGGCCACGTAGGGGGCGGACACCCTCTTCCGCCCGGCCGAGCGGAGCTCGGCAAACCTGCTACCTCCTAAACTCTGCTCACAACGAACCCCTGCCGGGCTGCGCTCGGCCTGGACGAACCAGGGTTTCTAAATCGACGCCACTTGATACAGATATTCCACGTGCGAACGCACCGCGCCATCGATCCCCTGGACGTTTGGGTTCTTCGATTCGATTACGAAATACTCATCGGGCGCGTGAGCGCCGCTGCCGTGGCCCATTCCAAAATGTCCCGCGGGCAGGTGTAGCGGATCGCCGGTGAAGACATATCCCGGCCACGATCCGGCGCTGCGCGGCAGAATTATGGGATCGATTCCCTGGCTGCAATAGAACGCGACCTGGGCACGTATCAAAGGAGCATCTGCAGAAGTGCTGTTGGGATCGTAGCCACCGGTCATGTTCACTTCGATATCGCCGAAGCCGTGTTTGGCCAGATGGGCCTTCAGCGCAGCCAGAGCTTCGTCGGCCTTCATGTCCGGCACCAGGCGCAGATCGAGTTTGGCGACGGCGCGGTGCGGCAGAATAGTTTTGCCGCCGGGCCCGGTGTAGCCGCCGACCAGGCCTTCGATGTTTACTGTCGGACGCGATTGCAGCAACTCCAGCGCCTCCTGATAGCTGACGTCGTGGATCCAATGCTCAGTCCCGTATTGCTTCTTCGCGACACCCTCATCCAGACGGCGGGCCGCTTCCGCGATCATTTTCTTTTCCGTAGCAGAGAGCGGACGGGCTTTGTCAGCAAAGCCCTCAATCGCGGGAGTGTTTCCGTCGGCTGAGACCAAGGTGGAAAGCGCCGCCACCAGGTGCCACGCCGGGCTATCGATCATTGCCTTCAGGCTGGAGTGAACATCTTTTCGCGGACCTCGGCCCCACTTTTCACCGCTCGAAACCAGTTCGAGTTCGATCACACCCTTGGCCCCCAGGGTCATCGTGACTTTTCCATCGAGATCCTGCTCGGCCGAAGGGATGTAGACACCCGAGCACTGACGCAACGCAGCCAGCACCTCAGGACGCCGTACGATCTGAGGGAAATGTGGCGAGCCTATTTCTTCTTCGCCTTCCGCCACGAACACAAGATTCACCGGGAGTTTCCGGCCAGAGCCGCGAATCGCGTGCAGCGCCGCCAGGAAGGAAGCCTCCGGGCCCTTTTGGTTTACGGCTCCACGTCCGATTACAGCTTTGCCCACGCCGGGCTTCTCAATGATGGCGGCCTCGAAGGGTGGCGACGACCACTCGGCCGGATCAACCTGCTTGACGTCATACATGAAGTAGATACCGAGGGTTCGCGGAGCGCCGGCATCGAGCGTGGCAAAAATTCCGGGCTGGCCGTCGGTGGGAACTTTCGTGACCTGGCCGAAGCCGGCGTCGCTCAGCATGTGCATGGCGAGGTCACAGCCCTCATCCATGCCGCGGTGCTCGGCGGCAATTGAAGGCTGGCGAATCCAGTGCTGCAGACGTTGCACAGATTCGTCGTGGCGTTTTTCGATTTCTTTATGGATAACGGTGAGGTCAGGGTTGTCGGCGGCAAACGAGTTTCGGGAAAAGGCCAGAGAGGCAGCGCTGGCGGCGGAGGCTTGAAGGAATCTGCGTCGGTTCATGGGCGGGAGGATAATTGCAAGGCCTGGAGGCTGTAAAGCGCGGGCGGTGATGGCAGACATAGCAGATTCCTCACCGGCTGAAGCCGGTTCGGAATGACAAGGGATTTGTTGTTCGATTGAACGATTCGTCGCCTGTTCGTGTGTCACCATGTCTCGTGACAGCTAACCTTGCAAATCTCACCAGTCCTCGCCCATTGTCATTCCGAACCGCTCGCAGGCGCGCGCAGCGCGCCGAGGGCGAGAGAGGAATCTGCTGTGCGGCGAGAGAAGCGATACTACGTCTACATTTTGGCCAGCAAGAACCGTGCCCTATATGTCGGCATCACCGGCTTCCTCATGGCACGAGTTTTGCAGCACAAATCCGGAGAATGTGAAGGGTTCACGCAGAGATATAAGGTCAACCGTCTGGTTTATTACGAAGTTTTTCAGTACGTGAACAACGCTATCGCCCGGGAAACAGAAATTAAGAAGTGGCGCCGGGAGAAGAAGGTCGCACTGTTCGAGGCAGATAATCCGACATGGGAAGATCTTGCCGTGGATTGGGGCAAGTCCGTGGCAATGACAAGAGCAGATTCCTCACCGGCTGAAGCCGGTTAGGAATGACAAAGTTACTTAGCATAGTCATAAGCTGAGAACAGCCGAGCTTCGCTCGGCCTGGACGGGTCGGAGACCCGTCCCCACACGGGCCTTGCTGATGGCGGCACACTACCACTCCGGTGTCATTGCAACCACCGTCACCCTGTGTTAGCTTCTTGAAACAGCAGAGGTTAGCTTGCAAGCGACGATTCCTGCCGGGCTGGATCGCAAGGAAGCGGAAGTTTACCAGCGGCTTGATCCGGAACGGCTCCCGAAACACATCGCCATCATCATGGACGGCAACGGCCGCTGGGCGAAACGCCGCCACTTGCCGCGCATGGCCGGACACCGCGCCGGAGTTACATCCGTGCGCTCGACCGTCGAGACGGCGGCGCGTATCGGCATTCCGTGGCTTACTCTGTACGCGTTTTCGGAAGAGAACTGGAAGAAGCGCCCCCGCAGCGAAGTCGATTTCCTGATGGGCCTGCTATGCCGCTATCTTAAGGCGGAAGTTCCCACCCTCAACAAGAACAATATTCGACTAGAGTACATCGGACGGCAGCATGAACTCCCACCTTCGGTGCAGGAAAAGATGGCATGGGCGCGGGATGCGACCGCGGGCAATACCGGCATGGTGCTGACCCTGGCCCTCAACTACAGTGCGCGGACGGAACTGGTGGATGCATTTCGATCCATCGTTGACGCTGCGGCCCGCAACGGCGGTCTGGACCATCTCGACATCGACGAGGACGCGGTGTCGCAGAACTTGTACACACGGCACCTGCCTGATCCCGATCTGGTGGTCCGCACCAGCGGAGAAATGCGGTTGAGCAACTTCCTGCTGTGGCAACTCGCCTACGCCGAAATCTACGTCACTCCCACTTTGTGGCCTGAGTTCCGCGGCGTGCATCTGCTGGAAGGCATCGCAGAATATCAAAAACGCGAACGGCGTTATGGCGGCTTGGCCGGCAACGCAGCCAACGGTCACAGCTCTCACTCTCAGCCGCACCCAAACCCAACGAAGACCGGCCGGAGCTGACACGGCTTGCAACTACTGAAACGAATCCTCACCGCGGTACTTCTGATTCCGATCGTCCTGCTGCTGGTACTGCGGGCGTCGGTGTCCGTGGTGGCGTTGGTTGCCGCACTGGTTGCGTTGCTGGCAGTCCAGGAATTGCTGAAAATTTCTGAGGCTTACAAAGTCCGGCCCTTCCACTGGCCAACCTATATCTTCGTCGGCTTGTTCTTCCTGTTTCTGGCTGTCAACGTCGGACATGACACACCCTTGCTGTCTACTTCGGTGTTTGCCGGCAGCGCGGTGTTTGTTGCGGCCATCGCGCCGTTTGTCTTTCTCGTGATCGGCATGAGGAGGGCTGATCTCAGCACCGGATTTCCCGCCGCCATGACTTCGGCATTCGCGTTCGCGTACATCGCGCTGCCGTTGGGATGCCTGGTGCAAATTCGGGAGCAGGCGTCTGGGGCATTCCTGCTGCTGTACCTGCTTCTACTGGTCTGGGCGGGCGACATTTTCGCCTATTTTGTAGGACGCTCTCTGGGACGCCATTTGATGTCGCCGCGCGTCAGTCCCAAGAAGACGTGGGAAGGAGCGCTGGCCTCGATGATCGCAAGCGTAGGCGTGGGCATGCTCCTGTATAACTATGCGCTGCCCATCAGCACGGCGCTGCTGAATGCGCATTTGATCGAGAAGAAGGATGGTTTGTTCGCGCTGGAGAAGGCGCCGCTATGGCCGATTATCCTGCTTTCCGCAGCGATCAATATTGCCGCCCAGTTGGGCGATCTGGTGGAATCGCTGATCAAAAGGGGCGCCGGGGTAAAGGACTCAGGGACCATTCTTCCCGGCCACGGAGGCATGCTTGACAGAGTAGATGCCCTGCTCTTTGCGGCTCCCCTGCTGTGGTACTATGCGGCTTGGCGCGTGATGCAGTAGGCCTCCCCCCTGGCCGCGCCCCACCTGAATTTTCTTACTCATGAAACGCATTGCCATCCTGGGATCGACGGGCTCGATTGGGTGCAGCACGTTGAGCGTGGTCGAAAGCTATCCCGAACTTTTCCAGGTAATTGCTCTCGCGGCGGGGCAGAACGTGGACACCGCGTTCGAGCAGGTCCGGCGCTGGAAGCCCACGCTTATTTCGATGGCTACCGCGGTCGATGCTGAGATTCTACGGTCACGGCTGCAGACGTCGGGAATGAGGGGCGTCGAAGTCGTGCACGGACAGACCGGCACGGTCCGGGTCGCGACCCACCCCGAGGTGGATTTCGTGGTCAGCGCGATCGTCGGGGTCGCCGGGCTTAAGGCGACTTACGAAGCAGTAAGAGCCGGAAAGACAGTTGGGCTGGCCAACAAGGAATGCCTGGTCGCAGCCGGAGAACTGATCACAGCCGAGGCGCGCCGTCAGCGCAAGCCGCTCCTGCCCATTGATAGCGAGCACAACGCAGTCCACCAATGCCTGCGCGGTGGCCGGATGGAAGAGGTCGAGCGCATCTGGCTGACCGCCTCCGGGGGACCATTTCTTTACACACCCAAGTCGCAATTTTCTTCGATCACGGTGACCCAAGCCCTGAACCATCCTACGTGGAAAATGGGGCAGCGCATCACCATCGATTCGGCGACCCTGATGAACAAGGGATTTGAGGTGATCGAGGCTTGTCGTTTGTTCAACTTGCCGCCCAGCCGGGTGCAGGTGATGGTGCATCCGCAATCCACGATTCACTCCATGGTCGAGTTCGTGGATGGCAGCATACTTGCTCAGTTCTCCGTGACCGACATGCGCCTCCCTATCCTCTACGCGCTAACCTATCCAGATCGCATTCCGTCGGCCATGCGTTTCCCGGTCATGGACTTACGACACCTCGAATTTCTACCGCCGGATGTGGAAAAATTCCCTTGCCTGGGTTTGGCTTACGAAGCGGCCGAAGCCGGTGGGGCGAAGACGGTTGCACTCAATGCCGCCGATGAAGTGGCAGTGGCAGCCTTTCTGCAGGGCCGTATTGCTTTCGAGCATATTCCTGAAGTAATCCGTGAAGTCCTTTCTGCAACGGAAGTGGGTAAGTTGGAATCTATAGAACAAGTACTCGGAGCAGATGCGGGTGCACGGGAACTGGCCCGCGAAAGAGTCGAGCGCGTCGGGGGCCGAGTACCAGTGTCAAACCGCAATGCGGGTTAAGTAGGAAGAATCATAATTATGTCTGGATTTCTTATTGCCGTACTCTCCGTTGGCGTGATTTTGGGATTCATGATCCTGATTCACGAGTTTGGCCACTACGCGACCGCCAAGTTGCTGGGAGTGCGGGTCGAGGTTTTCTCCATCGGTTTCGGGAAACGCCTGCTCGGCTTCCGCCGCGGCGATACCGACTACCGCATCGCCGCCATCCCGCTGGGCGGTTACGTAAAGATGTCGGGCGAGAACCCGATGGACACCCGCACCAACGATCCGGGCGAGTTTATGTCGCACCCGCGATGGCATCGTTTCATCATCGCCATTGCCGGTCCGGCCATGAATATCCTGTTCGCGGTCGGCCTGCTGACCTGCGTCTACATGGTGCACTACGAGTATCCCGCAGTATTCGACGAGCCCGCTGTCATTGGATGGGTGGTGCAAGACACTCCCGCAGCGAAAGCCGGAATCCAGGTCGGAGACCGCATCGTCCGGATTGACGGCATACAGAACCCAACCTGGGAGCAAGAGTTTTTGCGGGAAGCTTTGAACCCCAACCAGCCCCTCGATGTCACCATCGATCGGGGTGGCCAGATCCTTACCAAGACCATCGTGCCCGAGGCCTACGGCCCGAACCAGATGGGTTCGGCAGGATGGGAGCCGAAAGAACCCAGTTTTCCCATCACCGACCTCGAATCCGGCATGCCGGCCGAGAAGGCGGGAATGAAACTGGGTGACGAGATTGTCAGCGTGGACGGACAGCCGATCGCCGGCCTCGCCGCCATGATCGAAAGCTTGAAGCGCACCCAGAACAAGCCGATCGAGATTATGGTGAAGCGTGACGGCCAGCTGCTCAACTTCACGGTGCAACCAGTTTTGTCCGACATTCGAGGCGATCAACGCTATCGCGTCGGTGTCGGCAGCGCACCCATGAAGGTGTCGGCGTTGCCGTTCGCGGCCGCGTTTCGCCGCTCGGTAGAACAGAACAAGCAGGGGTCTCTTCTGATCCTCGAGCTGGTGCAAAAAATGATCCAGCGCAAGATCTCGATCCGCTCCATCGAAGGGCCGATCGGCATCGGACGCGCTGCTGGCCAAGCCGCCAGCAAGAAGGGCTGGACCCCGCTCCTGGAGCTGACCGCTGGAATCAGCCTGAACCTCGGCATCTTCAACCTGCTGCCCATCCCCATTATGGACGGCGGAGTCATCCTCCTGTTGTTTGTAGAAAGCCTCATGCGCCGGGACATCAGCTTGAGGATCAAAGAGCGCATCTACCAGGCAGCTTTTGTATTCCTGGTGCTCTTCGCGGTCATGGTCATTTACAACGACGTCCTGAAGATGCTGCCCAGCATTATGCAGAGGACGCCTTAAAACAGCTGTCAGCCGTCAGCTCTCAGCCTTCAGCTCAAACTTGTCATCCCGACCGGAGCGACGCGCAGCGAGCGCAGTGGAGGGACCTTCGTGTTCCCCGACGCGACCAGCAGCCTCGCCCCGGAACGACACTGCCCGGGAAGGCGAGGCATCAAGAGCGATACTCACGCTAACTCATTCAACCGCCGTCGCTTAACCACTAAACGCTCAGAGCTGACAGCTGAGAGCCGCCTTTCAGCGTGTTAAACTAGAGCTTCCCCATGGCAGACATTCATCGCAGGAAATCTGTTACAGGCTCGATCGGCGGGGTGAAGATAGGCAGCGATGCACCAGTTGTGGTGCAATCAATGACCAACACTGACACCGCGGATATCCCTTCGACCGTAACGCAGGTTGCCGCCCTGGCCAAGGCCGGGTCCGAGCTGGTGCGGGTCACGGTCAACAACGAAGAAGCCGCAGCCGCGGTCGCTCCCATCGTTGAGCAACTCGATGCCCAGGGGGTGCACGTCCCCATCATTGGCGACTTTCACTACAACGGTCACATCCTGCTCAAGAAGTATCCTGAGTGTGCCCGCGCGCTGGCCAAGTACCGCATCAATCCCGGTAACGTGGGAATCGGCCGCAAGGACGACAACAATTTCCGCACCATGATCGAGGTAGCGGTCGAGAACCAGAAGCCGGTCCGCATCGGAGTGAATTGGGGCTCGCTTGATCAGGCCTTGCTCACCAGGATGATGGACGAGAATTCGCTGCTCCCCGAGCCCAAGGACGCGCGTGAAGTCACCATGGAAGCGATGGTGGTGAGCGCGCTCAACTCTGCCAGCCTGGCGGAGAAATATGGATTGCGTCCCGATCAAATTATTCTGAGCGCCAAAGTCAGCGGAGTACAGGATCTGATTGATGTTTACCGCTCGCTGGCGGCGCGCTGCAATTATCCGCTGCATCTCGGACTTACCGAAGCCGGGATGGGCGCCAAAGGCATCGTGGCTTCGAGCGCTGCCCTGGGTGTATTGCTGCAGGAAGGTATCGGCGATACCATCCGTGTCTCGCTGACTCCAGCGCCGGGCGGCGATCGCACCGAAGAAGTCCGCGTAGGACAGCAGATTCTGCAGTCGCTCGGTATTCGCAGCTTTACTCCACAAGTGACCGCGTGCCCCGGCTGCGGCCGCACCACCAGCACATTCTTCCAGGAAATGGCGCAGCAGATTCAGTCCTACCTGCGCGACCAGATGCCGGTTTGGAAGGGACGTTATACCGGAGTCGAAGAGATGAAAGTCGCGGTCATGGGCTGCGTCGTGAACGGTCCCGGCGAATCGAAACATGCCAGCCTCGGCATCTCGCTGCCCGGCACCTTCGAGGAACCCAAGGCCCCGGTCTACGTGGATGGACGCCTGTTCACCACGCTGAAGGGTGACAAGATCGTTGCTGAGTTCATTCAGATTTTGGATGACTACGTAGAATCGCACTACGCCGCCAAAGAAGAACTCGCCGTAAAAAGCTAGCAATCACTACGAACCACGTGGGGACAGGCGCCTTCGGCTGTCCCCACGTGGTTTCTGGTAGTTTTCTAAAAGCTCACGCCAGCAGCGGCAGGTTTGGATTCGTGGTGTCGTCGTAAATCGGATCGGCGATTCTGCTTAGCTCTGGATAGTGCTTCAGCAGAGGCTCGGGCGCCTTCACACGCTGTCCTGTGATCATGTTCTTCAGTTGCAGCGCATTCACTCCGGCCTTGCCCTCAAAATGATTGTTGGTCACTACATACGTGACCTGAGCTTTGCCGGCGATGCGAACGATCTTGTCTTTCCATCCCGCCAGCTCAGCTTCGCTGTAGAGATAGTTGTAGCGGTCAGCGCCGGTATCGGCGTCAAACCATTGATCGTAGTTCCGTCCGTGCAGACGTACGTAGCCGACCGGCGATGTTACATGCTCGGTGGGTTCGAGCGAGCGACCGATCACCGGCTGATCGATGTTGCAGAAGGCGACATTTTTCTCGATGAAGTAGCGAATCGTCTCGGGGTTGTCCCAGCTATCGTGCCGCACTTCGATTACCCGCGGATATTCAATGAACTGTCGGATGAGACGCTCCACGTATTCGCGGTTCAGCGATGTGTTCTTGAATGAAACTGGAAACTGGATGAGCAGCGCGCCCAGCTTCCCTTCTCCGGCCAGCGCTTCCAACCCCTCGCGCGCCAGGGCTTCATCTTCATCATTCGGCCGGATGGAGGCGGCCGAAGTGGGCTCCATGACGGCCATGGGATTGTGGGTGAACGAACGATGCAGCTTGGCGGTGAACATGAAATTCGGATTCACCGCCTGCGCTTTCCGCACCCAGAGTCTGGCCAGATGCGGCTTGATGTGTCCGTAGAAAGAAGTGTTGATCTCCACCATGTCAAAGCAGCGCGCCAAAATCTCGAGGGGATGCTGTTTCCGGTGTTGCATTCCGGGCGGATAGAAGACTCCTTCCCAGTCTTTGTAGGACCAGCCGGCGGTGCCGATGCGGATTGGCGAGGGTGGGTTCATGATGATGGCTGCCAGAGATTAGATGCCAGCAGACTAGCACAGGCGTCGGCAGAATCCGGGAAGGCTATGAGGTCGAGAACGCAATCAAAGAGATCTGCAACATGGGACGAGACGGGAAGGGCACGAGTTTACTCATGCCACTTAGCCGCTGAAAACTAGTCGCGCTTTAGCGCCTGAGGCTGGCTGTCGGCACCAAAGTAGCAAAACCCCAGGAGCTAAAGCCCTCGTTCTTGTCCGTTGGTGGCACGGCTGAAGCCGTGCCCTTCCCTGATCTTTAGGATTTTTGCGACCCGCTCAGTAGAAGAACAGCGCGACCCAATACACCCCGGTGGGATAGGTGGCACTGCGGGCGTAACAGGACCCGACAGCGACGGCGTGGAGTGAGGCGTTTCCAATCGTCTGCGATGCCTCCACAGGAAGGGTTTGAGGCTGTGGAGTCGTGTAGCGTACAAGTGCCCGGCTGTGGGGCGCAGGAGTTTTCAACGAATCGGCCTTGGCCATGGCGCAGGCTACGTCAGCGGCTTCACTGCTGTCCATGCGATCGAGTCCGGGAAGGCGTGCATGGGAGCGGATGCGATCAATGCTGCGGCCTACGAGAACTTCCGTTTCGTCGTCCGAACGGCTGGGTAAGCTGTGTCCGAAATCCTGGGTGACGTAGAGCAACGATCCGCTGCGGACTACACTGAACCCGGCAACGTTGTAGTTTGCATTCAGCAGATTCGCGCGGTGAGGAGGAGAGTGCATCAGGCTGTCCTGCGCCTGGTCCACGGTGCCGGCGAAGGCCACGTTTTCCCCGGCCTGGTCGAGGCGGGTCTTGGTGTTGGCCGCCAGACGGTGAACCAGATTGGGTTCTCCGGAAAGCTGGTGCGAGAGTTTTCTCTGTGCCGCCATGGCAGCGCCATGCTCCCGCGCCGCCTGGGTCAGTCCTTCATCTTTTTGCAACGGAGGAAGGCCGGCCTTGGCGCGTTCGCGGTTCGCCAGTTCGAGGAGCCGGCGTTCCGCCTCGGCGTCGTAGCGAGGGGAGCGCTGGGAATCCGCCATAGCGACGGCTGATTGCTGTGCCGCCTGCAATGCCGGAACGCCCAGCGTCACGACGCCCATTGCAAGAAACATCGCCAGAGACGCTATGAGGGAACGGGCCATGTGAGTCGTCGCGCACCCAAACGGATGCGGAATCAAACTTCCTCTTTGCTTCCCTCACGCTAGACCCTAAAATCATTGAGAGCACCTTACGATGGGGACATTCCTGCTAGGCATACTTGTCGTTGTGAACGTAGTACTTCTGGTACTGCTCGCGGTCATTTTTCGACGAATTACGGGCTCTTCGCAAACTCCTGAAATCACGGGCCTTGCCCAGCAAACCGCGATGCTGCACGAGTCTCTGAGCCAGAAGTTCAGCGACGCTACGCTCGACATGGCGACGCGGCTGGAAGGAACCAAGCGGGACCTCCGCGAGGGCGTGACCGATCGTCTTACCCAGGGATTCAACGAGATCCGCAATTCGGTGGAAGCGCAACTGAGCGGGGGACGGCGCGAGCAAACCCATGACTTGCGCGAGGCACGCACCGAACTGACCACTTCGCTCGCGCTGACGACCTCCCAGCTAAAAGTGGAATTTGAAAATCTCAATCAGAAAACGGCGCAGAGCCTCGATTCGATTCGCGATCGCGTGGATGCCAAGCTGCTTGCCATAACCGACCAGGTGCAGATGAAGCTCGATCAGAACATCAAGGAAGGGTTTGCCCAGTTCGAAAAAGTGCAGCAGCATTTGAAGGCGGCGGAAGAGCAGTTGCGCGAAGTCGGCGCGCTGGGACACTCCATCAACGATCTCAATAACATGCTCAAGCTGCCGCATTTGCGCGGTCAGTTTGGCGAAGCCAGCCTGGAACGCTTGCTCTCCGATTTCTTGCCGGCCCACATGTTCGAGATGCAGTCCTCCGCCGGCGATGGCAACGGACGCGCCGATGCCGTCATCCAGTTCCCCGACCGCCGCCTGCCCATCGATGCCAAGTTTCCCCGCGAACAGGTGTTGGCGCTCTTTGAAAGCAACGTCGAATCAGAAATTGAGGACGCGCGGCATGAGTTCGTGCGCGTGATGAAGGTCGAAGCCAGGCGGATCAAGGCGTACATCCAGCCTGAACACGGTACGACTGATATTGCGTTGATGTATCTGCCCAGCGAAACGCTTTACATGGAAGCCATCCGCAACCGCGAACTTGCCGACTGGCTCAACGCGCAGCACGTCTTTCCGGTCTCACCCAACACCCTGTTGATGACCTTGCAGACGATTGCGCTCGTGCACAAGTGGTACGAAGTCGCCAGCCGTTTCGAAAAGAGCCGCCTGGAACTGGCCAAGGCGCAGAAGTCGTTTGATCACTTCCAGAATCAATTCGAAACCGTCGGCAAGAACCTCAATAAAGCGCAGGAAGCTTTTGATACCGCACAGCGGCATCTGAAAACCTACCGCGGCCGGGTCACCGCGCTCAGCGGGCAGGAACAGCTGGAGCTGGATGCAGCTGCCACCAAGAGTGGCGACGACGAACCTACCCTGCCCCTGATCGACAAAGCCAGCGCCTGACTCGTGTGGGGCGGACACTCTTGTCCGCCGCTTTTGACTTGGACTCTATGGTGCTGAACCCGAGTCGAGCCGTGTGCTAGAACTAGGGGCAACCCCGAGGCAAACCAAGGGCAACTTCAAAAGCGGACAAGAGTGTCCGCCCCAGACAATCCTGACAGGGACGAGTTTGGAAGATTTGAAGTGTTCTGTTCAGGTGGAATACTCCGTGGCGGGCAACCGATGTGCGAAGGCTGCATCCCATTATCGCCGTGTCCTCGCTTCGACGAAATCCGCGCCTCGATCAGCCTCAGCTTCATGTTGTGTCTACTGGTCCTAAAGCAGTGTCTTACCGCTGGCTGGAACGGCGAAATAGAGCATGGTTTTGGGCGATGCTATTGGGAGTCCTGTTTGGAGGTCTTCTCCTCGTTTTCACCGACTGGTTGTCCAGATAGGAAACTCTGGCCCTACGATCTAGGGTGTCACGTCCTAGGGTGTCACGTCTGGTTTATGATGACTTTAGAGGTTTTCTCGCAGAAGGCCTATTATGGTTCTTGGCTGGCCTGTTGGCTACCTGTAATACACCGTGAACTACTTGAAAAGTACTATGGCGGGCGTAAAGCTCGGGACCGTGGGCGCGGTTCTGTACTCCCCTCAGGACAAGAGTGCCGATCAGGGGCCAACGACTTCCCCGTGGAAGTGAATTTCGATGGGAGACCTAACTTTAAGTACGTCTATCAGATTGCTTATCGTAGACGACCACGCTGTTGTGCGTGCAGGATTCAGCAGCGTTCTTCGCCGCCAGGTGGGACTGAGCGTCGTAAGCTCGGTGCAAACCGGCGAGGAGGCCTTGACATTTCTTGCGCGTTGCCCGATCGACGTATTGTTCCTGGACCTCCACATGCCGGGAATGACCGGAATCGAAACCTTGCTTGCATTACAAAGACTTCCTGCTCCGCCCAATGTAATCGTTCTGTCCAGCTTTGAGCCCGATGAAGAAATTTGCAAGGCAGTGGAGGCTGGGGCCAAAGGCTATCTACGCAAAGACATCTCTTGCACCGAGATCATGGAAGCAGTCCACGTGGTGCATTCAGGCGGTAGCTACTTCCCGCAATGGATCAAGGACCGGGTCTCGGAGCGGAAACTTCAGCCGAGTCTTAGTCCGCGCGAGCTTGAAATCCTGGAAATGGTCGCCAAGGGATTAACTAATAAGGAGATCGGCCGCGCCATTCAGGTTAGCCACTTCACTGTCCGAAACCATGTCAGGCATATTATCGCAAAGCTGGAAGTGGGAGACCGCACCGAGGCGACCACGGTTGCGATCCAACAGGGCATCCTCTTGGCCTAAATCGGATGTTCTCGTGCCAACGGCCCGTCTCTCGATTTCCGGCGGAAGCGTCGATTGAGGATTATTCGTGCGGTTCGGCCGCCGGTCACCAGAAATAGGTCGCGACCACCCGAGGGGGCCCGGCAACGGCGTCGGTTACCGTGGTCTGCAGAACCACTTGTACGTTTTTTCTCGGCCAATCGGATGGCGCCGTCCGGAAAGCATCTTCCAAATAGTCTCGCCGTGAAATGAACTCGCCGGCCGCTTGAGTCCCGTTCGCACCCAATCCGGCGGCAGCAATTACAACCTGGCCAGTCTTGGCGTCCAGCAGTCGGGTGACAACGGCAAAGTCTTCCGCGATTTCCCCCCGCGGGCCCAGTACCCACGATCTGGCTTGTCCCGAGGGAACTCGCTCTTCAATCATGAAGTGTCCGCCCTGTTCCGTAAACACGAAACGGAGGTTGGAAGTCATCTGCAACGTCCACCTGTTGTTGAAGGCTCCAACCACTACGGCGGGAGAGTTGCGAAGGTCCTCGAACGAGTAGCCGGTGCCAATCCGAACCTGGCTGGGCTTGTTGATGTGGTCGAACAGTGCCGAAAGCCTGGCGGCCACGTATACGTCGCCCATGGCTACGCCATAGTCGGTGTAAGGAACCATGTCACTCCATTTCACCTTTTCGTTTGGATTCAGTGGTAGGGCTTGGTCATATCTCTCTACTTCAGTCTGAAACGCGCCCGGATGGCTCTTCGAATACGACTTGTAAAGTTCCAGGGATGGTCTGTATAACACCGGCTTGGCCAGACAAATCAAAACCGGCTGGGAAGTCGTAAAAATCGGAGACCAGAATTGATCAATGGCAGATTCACTCCCTCGGCGGCCTGGCATTCGCATGGCGAGTACCGCGGACAGCACCGTACCCAGACAGATCACGCTAATAGTCCACGGTAGCCAACGTCTTCGAGGCGGGACGGCCGAATCTGCGGCCAACGGAGAGGCGATTACCTCCCAGTGAAATTCAGGGGCATAAGAACCCAGCGGAAGCTCGATGCGTACCGGTGAGACGCTCGGCGTGGTGTGATGGTATTGCTCCAGCCTCCTCCGAACTTCGCCAGCCTGCACTCGAACCACGGGATCATCTCCAGTCGCATAACCTGCTTTCCGCTGGAAGATCTCGATTCCGATTGTTCGCTCCTTAAGAAATTCGTCGTGCCCTTCCAGCTTGTGTTCGACGACGTAGGAGAGGAATTGCTTGCTGCGCGCGCTGTTCCGAAAAGGCCGGCTGTTCAGGATATTCCGAAGCTCGCGAAGAATTGTAGCTTTTTGAGCATCACTGATGCAGGCATCTGCCTGATGCCCAGTGACGATCGGTTCCGCTGTTGCTCCCATGGCTTATTCCTTGGCTTCACGCCGCTGATCATAAGTTTGAATTAGGAGGTCAGATCAATGTACCGAACCGGGTAGTCTTTCCGCAGCAAAGTTACCGCTAACTAAAAATGCTTGTCAAGCAACTTTCCGGGCGCTTCAACACCGCACGGCGATAACCATGTAAGTCATTTAATTTAAACCACGTAATGGCTGAAATTTGAATCCGGAACGGCCGGCGTGCTAAGCGGCGCAAACGCGGAAGAGAAAAACCGGCTCCAACACGAAACTCCAGGCGCGCATGGTGTCATAGTTCACATGACCCATAGTCCTCCGCTTTCAGGCGTTGTATAAACAAGATCGAGTAATGCCAGTTAGGGTTTATTTGGCGCCGCCTGCCGTATAGCTTCTCATGTTCCATTCTTGCTCAGTCTATTGTGCGGTCCATCCGCGGGTAATCTTAGATCGTCTCACTAGAGGCACACATGCGAGGAAGGCGAGAATTTCTGATTGGAAGTACCGCTGGATTGGCAGGGCTGTTTCTCAAACGACCTCTTCTTTCAGCTCAACGGCCGACGTCGCGCCTGGCCGACTCCCACATTGATATTCTGTTGACGGAGCTGCTGGGCACGATCTCGCCCAACATCTATGGACATTTCACCGAAAATCTCGGAGGTGTCATTTACGATGGAGTGTGGGTCGGGGAGGACTCCAAAGTCCCGAATGAGCACGGCATTCGCAGCGCATTAATTGAACAGCTCCGAAAAATCAAGGCCCCGGTCATTCGTTGGCCAGGAGGCTGTTTCGCTGACAGCTATGATTGGCGTGACGGGGTTGGGCCACGCGAGAAGCGCCCTCGGCGGACAAACTTCTGGAGTGAGTCTCCCCAGTCCCCGGCGATTCACAAGTATGATCCTAATCAATTCGGCACCGATGATTTTGTGCGCTTCTGTCGTCTGAGCGGAGCGGAACCCTACCTGGCGGCGAATCTCCGCAGCCTCCCCGCGGAGGAGTTTGATCGCTGGGTTGAATACTGCAATTCCCCAGAGGGAAGCACTACGCTGGCCGATCTGCGCAAGGCCGGCGGCTCAGCCCAGCCCTTTAACGTGCGTTACTGGGGAGTGGGCAACGAGTCGTGGGGATGTGGAGGCGAGTTCACCGCCCAGGAATACGCGGTGGAGTTTCGCCGTTACACTGCATGGCTGCCCCGCTATGGACAGGCACTTCAGCTAATCCCGTCCGGACCGAACGACGACGACTGGAATTGGACCCGCGCGTTTCTTGAAGAAATCACTCGAAAACGCCCTGCTCAACGTTCAGGGATCTATGGCCTGGCCCTGCATCACTATGCCTGGGACCTCAGCCGCGGCATCCCCCAGATTGGGACCACCGGAAATGGGGATGCCATCAAGTTCCAACCCGTGGATTGGTATGAACTGCTGCAACAAGGCAATCTCATGGAAGGCCTGATCGAGGGCCATTGGCAGGTGATGGGAGAGTTCGACAAGAATCACGATATCAAGCTGATTGTGGATGAATGGGGCCCATCTTATAAAGCGGGGAGCGAGGCTACGCCCGGAGACCTTCTGGAGCAAACTCCCACTCTACGCGACGCGGTCTTCGCCGGCATGAATCTCGACACTTTCAACCGGCATCCGGAGAAAGTTGCCATGGCCAACTGCGCCCAGCTTATCAATTGCCTCAATAGTCTTTATCTCGCGCACGAAGACCGGTTTGTGGTCACGCCGGTTGGGCTCGTGTTTGAAATGTATACGGCGCACCAGGGCAATCAGGCGGTCAGGACGACGATCGCCGCTCCGCAAGTGCATTATGATCGCGACGGAAAACCCGCAACCTTCTGGGGACTACAGGGTTCGGCATCACTGGCGGATAGGAAGTTGGTGCTCACCGTGGTCAATCCACATGTGAGTGAACCAAGGCTCACGGAAATAGCGATCCGCGGCGCCGCTGCGAAAGTCGGGCACCGTCACCACCCTGACCAGTCCGGATATTCGTGCCCACAACACGTTCGCTGAGCCAAATACGCTAGTTCCGAAGACAGACAGCGCGAACATAAAAGGCGCGACGCTGGTCCATGAGTTCCCGCCAGCTTCTGTCTCTGCGTTGCAGATTGAATTGGTCTGAGACGACTGATCTTGCGCTTTGGCACAATTCGGAGGTTGCAACCGCCGAGGCGGCGGGCGTGATCCTCTTCAATCGATCAAGGGGCTTGCACGGAAATTGCCTTGCCCTGGTAGCGAACGGCTTGGTCAGGCTTGGCCACGACCGTTTCTCCTACACCGTGGCCCCGGGATACCCAGACAACGTTGATTGTGAGCTCCTTGGGCATGCCAGGGTACTCGCCTTCGCGGTCCCCAATCGTCAGCGTCTTCTGTGCCTCCGACCAGCGCAACGGGATCAGCGCGTGCGCTCCCTTTTCGTAGTTGTAGGTGTCGCCCTCATCTTCATATAGGTCGAACTTGCCATCGGCCCCGCGAAAAATACGCAACTCCAGGGGACCGCCCGGCGCCTGGCCGGCATATTCAATCTCCGGTCCGAATGGAATGATCGAACCCGCTCGAACGTATAAAGGAATACGCTCCAGCGGAGCTTCCGCCTCGACCTCCTGCCCGCCTCTCACGGATGCTCCGGACCAAAAGTCATACCACTCAGGGGAATCCGGCAAATAGACCGTGCGATGTGTCGCATCCTGTTTCAACACCGGATTCACCAGGATGGCGGGACCGAACATGAACTGGTCTCCGATGTTCCAGGTCTTCGCATCAACGCGCCAGTCCATGACCAGCGGCCGTTGCATGGTGTAGTCCTGATTGGTCACTCGCCACGCGAGCGAATAGATGTAGGGCATCAGGCGATAGCGGAGCTTGTCGTAGTTGAGAAGGATGGGCTCGACTTTGTCGTAGGTCCACAGTTCGTTGTGGGCACGATGACCATGGGTGCGGAAAACGGGGCAAAATACTCCGAACTCAAACCAGCGTGTGTAAAGCTCCTGGTAAACCGGATCATCGGGAGGGCGGTCGTTGGGCTGCCAGTACCCTCCGATATCAGTCGTCCAATACGGATAGCCGGAAAGCGCGAAGTTCAAACCGGCCGCCACCTGGTGGCTCAATCCCCAATATGTGCTGTAGACATCGCCGGACCAGACGGTCGCGCCAACCCGTTGCTGGCCCGTGAACGCGGACCGGGTAAGAAGGAAGACGCGCTTCTGATCTGTAGTGGCCTTCCAATGTTGCTGAATGCCGCTGGTATGCATGAAGGGAAAGATGTTCGTATAGCGTGCTCCGCTGCCCATCGCGAGTTTCTTATCGCGAAGGATCGCGTCTCCCATGTGAGGCCAGTACTCTTCGGGCTCCGCGCTGTCCAGCCAGAAGGCGTCCCAACCCTGGGAAAAGAGCTTGGATACCAAATTATCCCAATAAAAATCTCGCGCTTGCGTACTGGTCGCGTCATAGACATGGGCATTCGGCACCATCAGATTTTGGGCATCAAGCTTTTTGAAATTCTCCGACTCCGAATTGAACAGGCCCCACACAGAGAGCATCGCGTGGACGTGTTCGTCATGCAGAGTCTTGAGTTCACCGGGAACGTCGGTAAAATTCGAATTGAATACGGGATCGCCCTCTGTCTTCCACCAAAACCAGTCCTGCACGATCGCATCCAGGGGAATGTGCTGTTCGCGATAACGATGCGCAATCCCGAGCAGCTCTTCCTGAGAGATATAACGGTCTTTCGACTGGAAGAAACCGTATGCCCACTTGGGCAGCATGGGAGTGTGACCGCTCAGGCTGCGATACTGGTGCACGACTTCATCCATCTCAGGCCCGTAGATGAGGTAGTAATCTACCGAATCCGCGGCCAACGAACTGAACTCGAACGCCAGCGGAAACCGGTTGTCCGCATAGGTGAACGAGGCGGTGTTCCACAGCAGCGCGTAGCCCTTGCTGGAAACCAGAAGCGGGATGGCAACGTCTGTATTGTTCTGTCCCAGTTCAACCGTACCGCCACGATAGTTAAACATTCCGCTCTGGTGCTGGCCCAATCCGTAGAAGCCTTCGGTGACATCCGGCGAGAAACGATCCGCTACGTGGTAGACACTTTCCCCGTTTACTTGAGCAGGTTCATAGGTACGTGGGATGGCATCGCTTTCGCGCAGCAGCTGCTCTCCACCAATGCTGCTGTATTTCAGATTTCCGCGCTTCAGCGAAAGTTCCACCTTCAAGGCGGCGGTCGTCAGGATCGCAGCTTCATCGGTCTGTGAGAACTGGAACTTCGCACCGGGGCAAGACTGTTTAGGATCGAGTATCCAGGGGTGGTCATCCTTGATGGACCGCAGGCGCCTTCGGCGTGGCGATTACATGGATGACGGACGCGTTGCAAACGGAAACTCGCAGCGTCTCGTCTCCAATGGTTGCGGTCAGGCCATCCGCGGTCTGCGTGACCACGACTGGCGGCAGGGGCGGAATCGCTCCGAGAAGTTGAGCGGCCAGGGGCGTGGAACACGCGACGAATAACAAAAGCGCCACGCACACCGCAAACCTGGTCCGGTTTGCGTGAGAAGCCCGAATGGCTACAGAGATTCTTGATTTCACCGGTTGAGTCCTTCGTCGGTTTCTAGAAACCACGCACTGCATGACACTCTGCATCACTTGGCGTACATAGGCGAACCAGCGATTCGGACATTGCTGAATGAACTCGAAAAGAGGAAAAGGAGCCGAACCGGATGGCGTGTGGGACGCCATCCGGTCAGGCCGTTTAGAATTTGAGCGTAAGTGCAAATTGCAGCTGCCGCGGGGTAGTGCCTAACGCCATACCATGAATCGTGCCGGCGCCGCTAGCGGCCGTGCAGTCAATACAGGTGTTACCCGGATTTCCAGGGTTGATGATGTTGAATACATTAAATGCATCCATGCGGAACTCGACCGCTATGCTTTCGCGGATCGGGAAATTCTTCATCAACGAGAGATCGGCATTGAAAAGACGAGGACCGGTAAAAGCATTTCTCGGAGATGTACCGGTCTGGTCGAGGCTCGGGCTAGTGAAAGCACCGCCCAAACCCGGCGGGACAAAATAAGTCCGCGAATGGGTGGTCGGGTCGAAATCGGTAAGCTTTAGAGGAAAGCTCCCGCTTCCTTTGTTAGGTCTGCAGGGGCCGGCCGGAGTAAAGGCGCTGCAATTGCTCAAGCTGGCGGTGAACGGCAAACCACTGGCCCAGTTAATCGACGTGCTTAGTTCATACCCTCCAATTGCGTAGTTAAGCCACGTGGGCACGCCACCTCCAAAGTGCTTGCCTTTGCCGAAGGGCAGTTCGTAGTTGCCGAACATCGTGAGCTGTTGGTTGCGCAGATCATCGAAGCGCCCCCAGTTCACTTTCTTATAGACCTCATCGGCGCCGTAGTTATAGGCCTTCTGATAGGCGTAGTTCGCCGTAAATTGCAGTCCTTGGGAGAAGCGCTGTTCGAACGATACCTGGAGAGCGTTGTAGTTGGTGTCAAAACCGTTGTGGTAGTAAGTGAGGCCTTGAGTCCAACCGAACCTGGCAAAATAGGGCTTCAGGAAATCGAAATTGTTGGTCTCGGTCTGGCTGCCGGAAGGGGCGTTGGGGTTGTAGCAAAGTTGCTGACCGGTAATACTCTGCGACGCCGGTAGGCAAGCGGCCGGCTCATTGGGGTTAGTGGATTTGTCATCCCCGGCGAAAGTATGAGTCCCCTTGTTCCCCACATAGCCGACGGTCACAGAGGAGGTGCGGGTGAGTTGACGCTGCACGGCAAAATTCCACGCGTCTATTGTAGGGAAGACGTTAGGGTCATTGCGGATCTTGACGTTGTTTCCGGGGAGAATGGGAAGTAAGCCACTGGAGGGCACCGTGGGAAAGACAAATGGCGTTGGCCCTACGGCAAGATTAAACGCCGCCGTGTTCACGCCGCTGGCGGTGAGGTTCTGGTTGACGAGCACTGGTAGATTCTGGGTCACCAT
Organism: Terriglobia bacterium; assembly: GCA_963813645.1. Lineage (GTDB taxonomy): Bacteria > Acidobacteriota > Terriglobia > Terriglobales > Acidobacteriaceae > JAIQFF01. Next base: position 28,649 of record CAWEZS010000025.1, on the reverse strand, counting down.
ATGTCCGAAAATCGAACCGAACACCCCGATATCGAAGCTCCGGCCATAACCCGTCCGAATGACCGTCTTGTCATTCAGTTGGTAGGCGATTCCCAAGCGAGGCGCCAACGTCTTCCAGGTCTTGGAAACATTCATCGCGGTGTTGAACGGCCCAAAGCCGGCGACCCTGATCTCCCCGGTGTTCAAATCGGGGAACCCACCCTGTCCCTTGCCATTGACAGTTTCCGGGAAATAAAGCTCCCAGCGCAGGCCGTAGTTGACGGTGAGCTTGGGCGTGAGGCGCCAGCTATCCTGAATGTAAGTGAACAGCCGCTTTTGAGATTCCTTGGCGTTGGTCGAAACGGAGACATACCTCGACATATTAGTAACATCCCCGATCAGGAAGCTCGCGAGTCCTATACCACCGGGCGCGGCCAGTGTCGGATCTGTAGTATTTTCGGTGTCAGTAGCACTGAAGTGCAACTCGCCAGCCCGGTTGCTGTCGCTGGGTACGCGCAGGTTCCTGGCATAACGCATATCCACGCCAAATTTCAGACTATGCGTCCCCATGATCTTGGTCCAGTTGTTCACGATCTGATACTGATCTTCGGTCTCGAGCAAAGGGCAGTTGCATGCGTTCACGCCCAGCGCGGAGCCGAAGTTCGACAAACCATCGCCACCGCCGCCACTCGCGTTTTCGATAAAGAACCCTGGAGCACCGGCGGTGAAGGAATCGCCAAGATTGAGCCCAGGAATTCCTACCGCGGTGGCAAGGTTCTCCTCGCCATCATACTTCTGGGTTTTGACGTGATACCGGAGATATCCCAACCGGAAATCGGTGAGCAGTTTTGGACTTAGCGCAATGTCCATACCGAAAACAGCACTCTGGCTGCGGCCAGAAGCGGTTCCACCGAAGGTGTTGCCAGGAGCCGAAAACCCTTGTCCTCCGCCCTTGCCAAAAATCGTGGCAGAGGAGGTTCCGTTGCCGAAATAGCTGTAGCGGCCAAAGGCATGCGTGCGCTCGCTGAGTTGGTCGTCGATTTTGACGTCCACCGAATCGTTGTGCAGGCTTCCACTGCCGCTGCCCGAGTAGTTATTGGTCGTTCCCGGTGCATTCGGCGCCGGGATGAATGCCAGCAGCGCCAAAGCTTGCGGCGAAAGGAATTGCGTTGGAATGAAGTCGTTCGCGAAAGGCGCGGGACCGGTTCCGGTGATGACGCGAGGGTTGTAAATCTGACCCCTTGCGGGTCCGTTCGCCGTCAGATAGTCGCTGAGGTCGCATCCGTTGCCGGAAAGACAGGAGCTGCGCGTCAACGCGGTGGGCACGGTCACGATTGCGGAAGACCCCAGAATTTGCCGGGTACCCTGATAATCCCCAAAGAAGAACGCCTTGTTCTTCCGGATTGGCCCACCGATGGAAGCCCCGAACTGGTTGTACTTCGCAGGAGGAAGAAGGCGGTGGGTTACCGGGTCAGGCTCAAATTGATTGTACGGATTCCGGGCCTGCGTGGCATCCGTACGGCGGTAGTCGAAGAGATCACCGTGGAAACTGTTGGTTCCGGACTTCGTCTGCGCTGTCACCACGGCCGCTACCGCCTGACCGAACTGAGCGTCGTAGTTTTGCGTTGTGATCTTCGCTTCGGTGACGGCATCGAGCGGAGGGTTAATAACAATCTGGCCCAGGATGGGATCCTGATTGGCGGCTCCGTCAAGCTCGTAAGCAACACCCGAGAAATGCTGGCCGTTAATCTGGACGGTAGGACTGCCCTGCGGGTTTTCTGCCGTATTTTGCGACCAACCCATGACCTGCGTACCGGGGATCAACAACTCCAGGCTGGCGAAGTTGCGGCCGGAATTGGGCAGGTCAGAAACTGTTTTTTCGTTCAGTACCAGGCCGACGTCAGCACGATCGGTCTTCAGTTGAGGAACCTCTGTGGTAACGGTCACAGTTTCCGTTGCGGAGCCCACGTCGAGTTTTAGGTCAAGCTTGAGGGATGTGTCCGCGGAGACGCGAATACCTTGGCTCTCAGTTCCTCGAAAGCCGGTGGCAGCGACCGCCACGTCATAAACGTCCGGAATCAGGTGCTCGGCTGCGTATTCGCCAACGGAGTTGGTGGTCGTCTGGACCGACGTGCCCTTCGCGACGTTCTTGACCGTAACAGTCGCGTTAACAATCGCCGCTCCCGAGCTATCCGTGACCTGCCCATAGATTGACCCGTAAATGGCTTGTCCCCAAAGGCTTGTCGCTGACCAGCCAGCAATGGCAGCCACCAGCACTACTGTCAGCCAGCTGAAATGCGTCCGCTTTGCTGAGTACATTTTCCATCCTCCAGATTTCTATTGCAGAAGGTTCGCCACATGCAGGGCTCGGGCGCAGCGGGAGTGGGGCCCCCTGGGAAGACGGCTATACTGGCACTCTTGGAGCGAACGGCTACCCTCGGACAATCCCCCACGTTCTACTGGCGCTGCAGAAAGCTAGATCAGCTTCGGGGTGGGCGCAATAGTCCACGTGTGCCATAGGCGTCGTCGGCAACCGCCCGTTTATCATTAGAGTTCTAGATAAGGGCGAGCGCCGAGACTCGAGGTCAGGCTAGACTTCTCATCTTCTATCCATGTTATTTACGCTTTCTAGCATGTCTATGCGCCTGGTCTGCCTTTTCTGCGTGGCGGTAGGGGTGGCTCTGTCAGCGCGGGGGCAATCGCCAAACCCCGTGGCGCCGTTGCGCCAAGCCAAAGATCAGCTCGACAGCGGCCACTTCGATGAAGCTCTGCGCAAACTGGATAGCCTGGCGGCGGAACAGCCGGAACCTGCGGGTGTCGAATATCTCCGGGGCATGGTCTTCTACCAGCAAAACAAGATGGTCGAAGCCGCTGCGGCCTTCGGGAAAGCAGTTGCCCAGGACCCAAAAAACCTCGAAGCGATGCAGATGCGGGGAGTAAGCCTTTTTCGTGCGGGCAAGCCCGCCGCAGCGCTTCCACTGCTCGAGCAGGCACACAGTTCTGTTTCAAATGCCAATGTAGACCCAGACTATGTACTGGGGCTTTGCTACCTGGACACTGGCCGTTACGATGATGCTCGCAGGGCATTTGGGAGTCAGTATGGTTTCGCTCCCGACTCCGCGCCGGCGTATCTACTCGCAGCCCGCATGGAGCTGCGCCGCGAATATCTTCCTATCGCGGAGACGTCAGCGCGAAAAGCACTCGAAATCAATCCCGGTCTTCCCCGAGCGCATCTGCTGCTCGGCGAGATCGCACTCGCCCGCGGGCAATGGGCCAATGCCGTTGCTGAGTTCGAACGGGAACGCGACCTCGATCCGCTTAACGGCACCGTGTACGAGCGTCTGGGAGACACCTACATCCGCGCCGGAGACTTTGACCGTGCGCAGCAGGCTCTGAACCGGGCAGTGCTCCTCGAACCGACCGTGAATATACCTTTTATTTTGCTCGGCAAAGTTCTGCTGAAGCAGCAAAATGGGTTGATGGCCAAGATGTATCTTGAACATGCATTGGAGATGGATCCGAAGAATTATATGGCGCATTACCTGTTAGGGCAGGCTTATCGCGCTCTCGGGCGAACCGAGGACGCCGCCCGTGAATACCATGCGGCGGAACAGATTCAGACAGCCAGTGAGCCGCATTTTGAATCTCCTTAGCAGCTTTCAATTATGGAACCCTTGCGCTGTACTCGCAGATGCCGGTTCGTCACCCTCCTTCTTATCGGTTGCCTCTTTGCCGCGAGTCTGGCGGCCGACGATACCCGGCAACAGCACCTTAGAGCAGCCGATGCAGCCTTTCACGCCGGTTACAACGCAGAAAAGGACGGTGACCTCTCTACTGCCAGACAACAGTTTGAAAAAGTAGTCCAGCTCGCACCCGATATAGCCGAGGGGCACAGCGCGCTGGGCTCAGTCCTTGTGCAGCTCGGCCAATACCCCCAGGCAATTCGCGAACTCACACGCGCACTCACACTCAAGGCCGATGATCGTAGCGCTCAGATCAACCTCGCGATCGCCTATGAGCAAGCGTCTGATCACAAGAAATCGCTGGCTCTGTTTCGATCCCTCGATCGGAATGTCTCCAGTCCCTTACCGCCGACTGCGGTGATTTTCTATGTACGCGCCCTTGCGGCCACTCAGCAACTCGACCTAGCCCTGGAAAGGACTCGCGCCGCGGTCGCCGCCGCTCCCGAAAATCCGGCGTTGCACGACACCCTTGGCTCATTCGAAGCCCAGCGACAAGACTGGAGTGGCTCCGTAGAACAGTTCGAGGAAGCGGTTCGCCTCGACCCGAACTTCGCCGAAGCGCACTTGCACCTTGGCCTCACGCTCATGATGCAGCGGCGAACATCGGAGGCTCTGCCGCAGCTGAGGAAAGCCTCCGAGCTTGCGCCACAAAACGCTCTCGCCCAGGTTGAGTTTGCCAAGGCGCTAATCGCCAACGAGGAGTATGAGAGTGCGGTTTCAGTTCTGGAGCACGCTCTCGATATCGCTCCAACCTACCTCGAAGCCAAATATCAACTGGCAGTCGCACTCCAGGCCAGCGGGCAGGAGCAGAAGGCAATACCCTTGTTTCAGGATGTCGTCGCGGCGGATCCGCGGAATGCGCCAGCCCTGACCAATCTTGGCCTCGCGCTTGTTCAGACAGGGAAATCCAGGGAAGCGATCCCGCTCTACCAGCGCGCCATCAAGGAGACTCCCGCCGATCCTTTGGTGTATCAGGATCTGGGCGTTGCCTACCTTCAGGTGAGCGATCTGGATGACGCGATCGGGGAGTTCCGCGCGGGATTGAAACTTGCCCCCGACGCCTATGAGCTGCACTACGATCTCGGCCTCGCACTTAAGCTAAAAGACGATTTCGCGGCCGCGACGGCAGAACTCGAAGCCGCTGCTCGCCTCAACCCCGGTTCGCCTGATCCGCCTTACACTCTCGGCATTTTGGAAATGCAGAGGGGTCACTTCGACGATGCGGTAGAGCAGCTCAAGATCGCGGTAAGGTTGCGCCCGAAAAACGGCGATGCCTGGGCCATCCTTGGCAGTATCTATAAACAGCAGAATAAGCTGCTGGAAGCGTCTGATGCGGTCCAAAAGGCCATTGTGGCCATGCCCGATCAGCCTGGACCGCACAGCACGCTGGCTGGCATTCTTGCCCAGCAGGGCCGAAACGAAGAAGCTGCGGCCGAGCGCAAGAAGGCAGCCGATCTCACTCGCATCGCCGTCAACCGGCAACGTGCGAATTTTGCCGCCAACACGGGTAGCATGCTGCTTCAGAAAAATCAGATAACCGATGCTATCGAGCGTTATCAGGAAGCGGTTTCGAGCGACCCGACATATCTCGAAGCCCACCGAGGACTCGCCACTGCTCTGGAACGGGCAGGGCGGACAGCAGAAGCCGAAGCAGAAAGACAGAAGACTGCTCAACTTGAGCAAGGTCAACCCTGACTTCAACCGCGCTCTTAAGCGTTTCAAAGCACCGTACTCACAACATAATTAGGAGGCTGATTTGGGGTGGTCTTCCAAGTTCGCTCTCGAGCCGCTCATTATTTCCCGTCTCCTCTATCAGAAGGATTGCGGCGCCGACCAGGATCCAGCCGTCCGGAGACTTGCTTCTCGCTAAACTGATCGCGAAAGATCATGTCGGACGATCGCGACGACTCGGAGGTGATCACATACAGGGTGGCATGTGGAAACCAGGTGGGAGCAAAAAAACCGACATCTACAGCGCCACATCAAGCCTTATCCAAATCGCGGATTCCAATTTACAAAATGGCGTTGCGATTGAGGACCCGGCACGGAAACCGTACGCCGCTACTCTTTAATGATGAGCTTGACCAAGAGCAAGGAGCTCCGTCTGATTATAATGACTCAGGAGGTTTACGAACTGATTTCCGCTGCGGTCTTACTGCTTGAAAAGTCAACTGACACCAAGACTGACACCAGTAAAAGCTCGGTACCCGCTACAAAGCCGAAAGCACCGTAGATATTCAGTATTTACGCTATGTTTAACCAATTGCCCGGGTGGCGAAACTGGCAGACGCACGGGACTTAAAATCCCGAGACTCGAAAGAGTCGTATCGGTTCGATTCCGATCCCGGGCACCACTAAACACAATTTCAATCAGCAGGATCGAACGACCCTGCTGACTTTGCGGGATAACAGTCCCGGAGCGCCAGCATCTCCGCCTCAAGGGCGAGAGTAACTCGGCTACGTTCGAGGGCCGCCCGGATGGCGGTCAACAGTACGTCATTGTTGAAGGGCTTGGTCAGGAACTCGACCGCCCCTGCCTTCATGGCCTGGACCGTCATGGGCACATCGCCATGGCCCGTGATGAAGATGATCGGCATGTCTGTCCGCAACGCATTTCAGGCCCAATGCCTTGCTGCCCTAGTCAGCCGTAGAGACGATACCATCGTCCAATTGTTCGTCTCCTAACCTTCTGTTTTGATGAGTCTCCTCGACCGAAATACAATCGGAATCCTGACAATCAGGGATAAGAGGAACGTTCCGTCTGAGGAAAAAACATGAAGATACTGATGACGTTAACCTCGCACGACGTGATTCCGACGATTGGATCAGCCTCTTCATACGTTTCGCAGTCCGAGTCATCCGCGGACAGAGTAGCCGCCTGAAGGTGGACAGAAAGGAACTTCCATGAAATATCCGACTCTCTTTCGCACGATACAGATCGACGGTCTCTCTATTTTCTATCGTGAGGCGGGTCCGAAAGATGCCCCGACACTCCTCCTGCTGCATGGTCTGCCGTCCTCTTCCCGAATGTTCGAGCCGCTCTTCACACGGCTCTCCGATGATTACCACATGGTGGCTCCCGACTACCCCGGCTTCGGACACAGCGATTGGCCGGATCCGAAACAATTCGCCTACACGTTTAATCACTATGCTGACATCATGAATCGGTTTACCGAAACGCTAGGGCTCACGCGCTACACACTCTACATGCAGGATTATGGCGGGCCGGTGGGTTTCCGCATGGCGCTTTCGCATCCTGAGCGTATCGAGGCTCTCATCGTTCAGGATGCTGTGGCCCACAATGAAGGCCTGGGTGCGAATTGGAAGACGCGCCGCGAGTTTTGGGCGGAGCGCGCTCCAAACGAGAGTGCGCTGCGCACCAATCTTCTTTCGCTGGCCACAACAAGGACTCGGCATGTCGGAAACGATCCCAATGTCGAACGCTATGACCCAGATCTGTGGACCGACGAATTCCATTTTCTCAACCAGCCCGGCCAGGCCGAGATTCAGAGTGACTTGTTCTACGACTACCGAACCAATGTGGACGCCTATCCGACGTGGCAAGCATGGATGCGCGAGAAACAGCCGCGCCTGCTGGTGATCTGGGGCAAGTATGAACTCTCGTTCGATCCGGGTGAACCGGAGCGCTACCACAAGGATGTACTGAACGCCGAGGTTCACATCGTGGACGGCGGTCATTTCGCATTGGACACGGCGGCAGATCAGATCGCCGCATTGGTGCAAGGATTTGTCGGTTCCTCACGGGAGGGGTTCGCGGAGCGGCGGGCGGGATGAAGCCGCTTTGAGAGGGCCGGTGACGCAATTGCGAGCTGGGTTCGCGCGTTTAAACGAAATCAGGGTGGTATATCGAGCGTAATTTTAATCGACACTCTGGTATTGATTGATACGTTCGTCCAATAAGTTAGCCAATATTTCAGGAGAACAGAATTCGATTTCAAAAAGGAGAACAAGATGACAACAAAAGGAAAAGTCTTGGTGCTGGTATCGAGCGGTCATGGCTTGCCCTTGAAAGATGGCAAGGTTTACACCGGCGCCGGCTACTATCTCAACGAGCTGACGGTCCCGGTTCGCGCCCTGATGAACGAGGGCTACGAAATCACTTTCGCCAACCCCAAAGGCAACACGCCGCAACTGGATGTCCATTCAGCTGTAGCCGACTTCTTCGGTGGAGACGAGGCTAAGCTTCAGGACTATCTGAAATTCCGCGACACCCTGACTGGGCTCAAAAATCCAACTCGTATCTCGGATGTCATCGCATCGGGCCTGGATCAATATGACGCTGTTTTCGTCCCCGGCGGCCATGGCCCGATGATGGACCTTCTCGATGATCCCGACGCGGGCACCGTGATGAGACACTTTCATGAAACATCCAAGCCTACGGCAGTGCTCTGCCATGGCCCGATTTCACTTCTCTCGGCTCTTCCGAATTCGAAGGACGTGGTCGCCGCGCTGGCGGCGGGCGATGCCGCCGGAGCACACGCAAAGGCTCAAGGCTGGATCTATTCCGGATATAAGATGACTATCTTTTCGACAGCGGAAGAGCAGCAGCGGGAACCGCTTGAGATTGGTGGCAAGGTTCTCTTCTACCCGGACTTCGCCTTGAGTACGGCGGGCGGCGACGTAAGTGTGCTCGCTCCATGGACGAGCTATGTCGTTCAAGATCGCGAGCTGATCTCAGGTCAGAACCCGTTCTCTGATGAAGCGCTTCTGAACCTTCTTCTACCGGCACTCAATCGGAGGAAGGAATCGGTTTCAGCGGCATAAGAATCGGAGGGAAACCGGGGACAGGCGGGACGTTCGCCAGCTTCCAGTCATCGAACAAATGGGGAACATTCCGTCTGTCACCGAATTTGTCGAATGCTGCCGCGTTTGCTGCTGCCGGCGGCTCGTCCAAACCTGCTACAGTCCACATCAATGCTGATAGAATGCGTCGGAAACCCTCGTGGCGTTACCAGACGAAAGGCTTATTGTGGCAGTGGAAAAGGCCAGCCGTTGAGGTGGCGGCCAGTTTCTCGCGACACGCGCCTCATTAGCAACTTCCAACATCACCCGCAGAGGAGAAATCTATGACCGCAGCTACTTCTGAACCAGACAACAGCAAGCCGGCAACTGGCAACCGTGCGATTCGTCCGTTTCAAGGTGAATTTTCCGGAGGCGGAACTCACCGAATTGCGCAGCCGTATCAACAACACACGGTGGCCGGAACGAGAAACGGTCACGGACGCAACCCAAGGTGTGCAGCTCGCGACGACCCAAGCACTCGCGCGCTATTGGGGCGACGGATACGACTGGCGCAAGATGCGAGGCAAGACTGAATGCCTTTCCGCAATTCATCACCGAGATCGACGGGCTGGACATTCATTTCATTCACGTCCGTTCGAAACACGAAAATGCGCTGCCGCTGATCGTCACGCACGGATGGCCCGGCTCGATCATCGAGCAGATGAAGATCATCGATCCCCTCACCAATCCCACGGCCCATGGCGGCAGCGCATCTGACGCATTCGACGTGGTGATTCCGTCGATGCCGGGCTACGGGTTTTCCGGGCAAGCCGACTACGCACCGGCTGGGATCCCGACCACATCGCGCGCGCCTGGGTCACGCTGATGAAGCGTCTCGGATACACAAAATTTGTGGCGCAAGGCGGCGACTGGGGCGCGGTCATCGTCGACCGGATGGGTGTGCAGGCGCCTCCGGAGTTGCTCGGCATTCACACCAACATGCCCGGCATCTTTCCGAGCCGACATCGACAAGGCGGCGGCTTCCGGAGCGCCGGCGCCATCGGGTCTCTCAGCCGACGAGAAGCTCGCTTACGAGCGTTTGCAGTTCGTATATCAAAAGGGAATCGCCTACGGGTACCAGATGGGGCTGCGCCCGCAGACGCTTATATGGAATCGCGGATTCGCCCGTCGGCCTGGCGGCCTATTTCCTTGACCACGACGCGCGCAGCTACCAGCTGATCACACGCGTTTTTCAAGGAGAAGCTCGAGGGCCTCACCCGCGATGACATCCTCGACAACATCACGATCACCTGGTTGACGAACACGGCGCTTTCCGGCGCCCGTCTCTATTGGGAGAATTGGGGCAAGGGCGGGTATTTCAATGCCAAAGGCGTCTCCATCCCAGTTGCCGTCAGCGTCTTCCCTGACGAACTCTATCCCGCTCCGCGGAGCTGGGCGGAGCAGGCGTATCCCAAGCTCATTCACTTCAACAAGCTCCCCAAGGGCGGGCACTTTGCGGCCTGGGAACAGCCGAAGCTCTTTTCAGAAGAGCTTCGCGCGGGCTTCAGATCGTTACGGCCGGGCGTGGCAAGGTCTGCAGCATAACTTGTAGGATGAGTGATCACGGCATGAAACGCACGTATTTTCCAGGTCTCACTGACATTATCGAGGTCACGGATCCGGCAGAGATCCGGACAATTTCAAACGATGCAAGGTTCGACCGGGACTTCATAGGACATGGTCCGGTTGGCAACGTGCTGCGTTTCCGGAAAATAGTCCGCATTTTCTCGCTCAACGGCAGAAGATTCCCAACTATCTTGCCGCGCACCAACCCCAGCCGAGCCGCCGCGCAAGACGAATTGTGGTCGAGACTAAACGTCAAGGCCAGCGGGGTGAAACACGGACCCGCTGAATTGGAGCCCCTGGCCGAATGGGTCAGAGGGATCGGAACTGCGGAGAAGCTCGATCTGCTTGTGCAGCAGACCATCGGAAGATTGTTCGTGGAAACGTTCACCGCCACGAAGGAGAGTTTGGCGGCGGCCCATATGGTACTTGAGGCTGCAAGCTCTTCCAATGTCCTGAAAATGCTGGGGTGGCGCATCAGCGGCAGGCTGGAGCGGGCCAAAACGCTTCTTGCTTCCATGGTGAATGGCGATCTGGCTGGCGTTATCGCGATGATTGCGGCTCGGCAGCTCATTGTTGATGGCCTGCATAAGATGCGGCAACTTGCTGCCGACCCAGTGCTTCGATCTTCAATAACGACGGATGCTGCCGTGGACGAATGCCTGTTTGCACCAGCCGCCGTTGTACGCCAGGCGAAAACCTCCGGCGAGGTCGGCGGTTGTCCCTTTAGGAAGGGCTCGCTCTTCCTCCTTGGGCTGGAAAGCGCGAGCAAAGGGACAGTGAATCGTGACCTCGTCTTCCTCAGTCAGAGTTGGAGCCGCTGTCCCGCCGAAAAGTGGGTGCCGGCGCTACTGGAAGGGGTGTGGACGCGTGTCTCGAGCTTCTGTACATGAGTCTTAGAAAACCTCGCGGCCCGAATTGATCAACTGCATAAAGTTTATACAATAGTCGGCTGGGTTCCATGGTCGGCAGCGAGGTATGAACACGAAAGAACCAGAATCAGCGGATGGGCACTGTTTATCGGAATTGGAGTCGTCAATGAGCAGCGTACAAATCGAACAAAAGAGCTATGAGATGCCCCCGAAAGAGGGGATCACCATCGCGCATTTTCTCACCGTCGCCGACGTCGAGCGATCGGCTCGCTACTACGAAAAGGTCTTCGGCGCTCGCATTCTGACCCTGGGTGACGGCAATGGCGCCTCCGCTATCTGCAGCTCGCGAACATCTGGATGATCCTCAACGTCGGGGGCGGGCCGACCCCGGACAAGCCGACGGTCACGCTCAGCGTCCCCGATCCGAATCGGGTCGACAGCTTCATGAATATCCGCGTCGCCGATATTCAAGCCTGCTACACATTGTGGAAAAGTCGGGGCGCCGAATTCATCACCGAGCCGATACCAAAGTACGGCGAGATCCGCTGCTACATCCGCGATCCTGACGGCTATATCATCGAAGTCGGACAGAGCACCGACCTCACCTACGGTTAGCGCTCTCGGTCCGGCTGAGTGCGGCTTTAAACGCCTGCGAAACTCCGCTTGGAGTCAGCCTATTGGCGCGAGCGATACAACAGGGCTCGGCCGCGGTTGGCAGAGAATCGAATTTGCACGATACGGGTATGGTTAGAGCACATCCTCGGCCGGAGGGACAGGAGAAATGGATTGGAAACGGTTGGTCCAGTTCGCGCTGCTGGGCAGCATTGATTTAGAACCATATGCCATCCTGCTGGTACGCGTTTCGCTGGGGCTGTTCTTCGCCATCTCCGGGGCAAACAAATTGTTCGTCGCCGACCGCAGGCAAACGATGTACGAGACGCTGGTTAAGGCCAAAGTCCCGTTTCCTCGCCTGATGACTTATTTCGTGTCGGGTGTCGAGTTCGTCGGCGGATCCTTGCTGGCCGTGGGGTTTCTTTCGAGCCTGGCCTGCGTGGCTCTATTGGGCGATATGCTTGTCGCCATCCTGACCACGAAGCTTTCCGCCATGCCTAAAGGACTTTCGCCTCCTAACTGGCTCGACGATTTCCTATACCTTCCGGAAGTCCTGTACGTACTCTCCTTTATCTGGCTGATCTGCTCTGGTCCGGGAAAGGTCAGTGTCGATTACTGGCTCGCCGGCAAGTTGGCAGCTTGTTGCTAGACGCTGGACTTCGAAGAGGTATGCATGCCCCGATTGCTTTCAGTGAATGTCGGCCTTCCGTGTATGCGGCGGCGTTCGTGGCGCTGCAGCACGAGCGGGGCGCTCGCGCCTACATCAACCCTTTAGCGCCTGGGCGATTCTTTGCAGGCCTTCGCGGAACATTTCGTGGTCTACCCCCATTCCGATGCGGAAGTGGTTGGGTAGGCCAAAAAACTTGCCGGGCACGGCTGAGGCTTCGAATTCCACGCGCAGGCGGACAATAAAATCATCGATGCTTCCACTCTCGAGGCGCAGAATTGCAGTCGTACCAAATTCGGTGCGAGGCGCAGAGACAGCTTCCTCTCCGGCAAGAAACTCAAGCAGCAGCGCGCGGTCGGCTTCAACGATTTTTCTGGAGCGCTCGCGAATCGTATCAAGATTCTGCAGCGCCACAACACTCAGCAGTTCCGCGGGATGTGCCGGGATGGACGCAAACAGGTCATTCAATCTCCACATGGCGCGCGCCAGATCGGGTTCGGCCAGAATCCATCCACAACGCAGCCCGCTCAGGCCGTACACCTTGGTCAAACTCGTGGTGGCAACGAACTCGGGACCGAGATGGAAGGAGGGCTTCGGAGTATTGATGTAAACCGCATCGAGATAGACTTCGTCGACCAGCACGTGGGCGCCCACGCTCCGCGCCGATCGCCCATCTCGCGCAATGCCGTTTCCGCAGCCAAGACACTGCTGGGATTGTGAAGATTGGTGAGCACAATGAATTTGGTGTTGGGAGTGATCGCCGCGACGGACCTCCGCGGGGTCGAGCGCATAACCGCTCTCCTCGCTCCGGGTGAAGTGCTTTACCGTCGCGCCTAGGTAAAGGAGTGTGGAAGTCAGCAACTCATACGTCGGCTGCTCGATCAGAACTTCATCCCCGGGATCGATAAGCGCTGCCATCGCCAGATGATTCGCCATCGAGGTGCCGGCAGCGGCAACCACGCAATCGGGATCGACTCCGCACTTCTTGCCATGGCCTGCTGCAGCGGAGCATAGCCGTAAGTGCTGTCGCCGTTGATCTCCAATTGCTCGATGGTGACCGGAAGTTCACGCAGAGGAAACGATCCCACGCCGCTGGTTGCGAGATTGAATCGTGCGCTGCCTTGGGTCTTGGCCCAGTGCATGTAATCGGAATGTCGATGTCTCATAGATTTGGGGTCGGATCCGGTGGCGCGCACTTCTCCGCTTCCGGCTCCAGTACAAATATACCGGGATGCCGGCCAGCAGAATAAGCAGGCCGATAGCAGAGTTCGCCGGGAATGTCGCGATAGTCGTGATCACGATGGCGGCGCAGGCCAGGACAAACAGGGCCGTGGTGTAAGGATGGCCGGGCGTGAGATACGAGACTGCGGCGCGTCCACCCGCCGTCGGAACACAAACAGTGATGCGGCAGTCAGGCCAAAAGAAATGAAATCCACGGAGATCACGTAGTTCAGTATCTGCTCGTAGCGTCCCGAGAGCGCGATGACGGTTGCGGTCACGCCCTGCAGCACGATCGCGACCACTGGAACTCCGCTGCGCGGCGAAAGCCAGCCAACACTCTTGAAGAAAAGACCGTCGCGAGCCATGGCGTAGTACACCCGCGGAGCCGTCAGGATTCCCTGGCTGAGAAAGCCCAGCGTGGAAATAGCGATGCCGAACGCAATCCATTGCGCGCCTCGCTCACCCAGGGCAGCGCGCATCACGGCTGAAGCGGGAATGCGGGTTGCGGCCAGTCCGTCGGGACCGAGCACGCGCAGGCAAACAAAATTGACCGCGAGGTAAAGCACCACGACTCCGATCACGCCGACCACCAGTCCGCGCGAGAGATCGCGGCGGGGATCGCGCATCTCGCCGGCCACGAAACTTGCGGTTTGCCATCCGCCATAGGCGAAGGCGACCGGAATCATGGCTGCGCCGATCGCGCTTCCAAGTCCCAGCGAGACCGGACGATCGAGCAAGGGCAAGGCGCGCACCGTGCCGCCACCCCACAGGAGTCCTGCCACGACCATGGCGGCGATGGCGGCGGCCTTGAGCAGCATGAGAGCGCTCTGCACATTGCTGCCGGCACGAACGCCGAAGCAATTGATCGCGGTCAAACCCATCAGGGTCACGGCCGCAATCATTCCATCGCTGGCGGAGAGCCCGGTAATTTCCCGATAGTAGCGGCTGAAAGTGACTGCCACCGCCGCCATCCCGCCGGTCTGCGTCACCAGGAGAAGAACCCAGCCGTAAATGAATGCGACCGACGGATGGTAGGCCTCGCGCAGATAAAGATACTGCCCGCCCGCGCCGGGCAAGCGGGATGCAAGCTCGGCCCAGATGAACGCGCCGAGAAGTGCCAGTCCTCCGCCGACGAGCCACACTCCCAGGATCAGGAACGGAGTGTGCACGCGCAGCGCAACCACGTACGGATTGATGAAAATGCCGGAGCCGACAATGCCGCCCATCACGATCATGGTGGCGTCGAATACTCCGAGCAGTTGCCGAGGTTTGACGGGGTCCAAGAATCAGCCTAAGGGAGTCGTTGTTTCGCGTCGGGCCTGATCTCGATCACCTTACCATAGGGTCACGAGTTCACAGCCGCGAGATAGTTGGTGGTGGCTCAATTTGGACAAGTCCACTACAGCGGCGTCATCCTGAGGGTCTTCTGTTCTGAAGGATCTCACGCGCACCGCCGCAATTGACAGGAGAATATGTATCCGCTGCGCGCCAGATCCTTCGCAAGCTCAGGATGACCCCCGGTGAGATGGGGAAATCAGAACTGATCCGCCACCAGCGCGGTGTTTGGATAGTAGTGCGCGAGAATTTCTCGGAAACCGCGCCGGACTGCGCCATGGCTTTCGCTCCGGCCTGGCAGAGCCCAATGCCGTGTCCCTGGCCGGTTCCTTCCAGGACGACGCCCTTCGCATCGCTGCGGGC
The DNA here is from genome assembly GCA_963813645.1 of Terriglobia bacterium. Taxonomy (GTDB): domain Bacteria; phylum Acidobacteriota; class Terriglobia; order Terriglobales; family Acidobacteriaceae; genus JAIQFF01. Next base: position 13,491 of record CAWEZS010000025.1, on the reverse strand, counting down.
GGTGAAGTTGTTGCTGGGTACAGCGTCCCAGCCGAGGCGGCGACCGATGTTCAGTCGGGAAGCTTCTCCGGGTTCGCGTAGATCCATGTAAGTAGCGTCGGCCTGCGCGAGGTGACGGACCCAGTGCGCTGGATGGCGAAGACAGTATTCGCAGACTGCGGGGAAATACGGGTAGCCCTCACTCGACAACCCCACCTCCTGCGGGGTTCGCGTACGTCCGCCGCAACTGCGGGTGAACATGGCCGCCACGGTGTGGTCCTGATAGGCCAGCACCAGGCCGCGAGTTGCGGCAGTGGCGCGGGTGGCGTTGCTTTCGGGAGGCGGCGGCTCGCGGAGAAACTGGCAATGAGTGGTGTCGCAGAAATCGAAATCGTGATGACGCCCCCGGGACGCGATGAAGTACGATCGCGTCGCCACGGCCTGCGCCTTCAATGCTTCGAGGGGCGTGTCGGGCGCGCTCTCGGCTTGAACTACCGATGCCACTGCCGTCTCCAGATCCATTTGAACAACCGGAACCAGAATGCCGGCAACAGCCTTGAGCTCAAGCACACCGTGGTAGTGGCGGCTGATTTTTCCCGGAATCGTGAGCACGAAGTCGGCGGCGCCGTTGCCGCGGCTGGACGCGTGAAGTTCCGATATCCGGAGCGCTTGCTTGCCGATGTGGAGTATGAGATCGCCGCCGGAAACTGTTATCTCTGCAGTGTCGCTTCCGGAGCTCCGCTCCAGTACGAAGCTCTTGTCTGCCGGGGCAAGGTTCGTCTGAATGGTCTTCGTCTGAATGGTCTTCGTCTGAATGAACAAGGCCTGCCCGGGAGCGGCTTTCAGAGTGACCGCGTGAGGCCGGAAGAGGCCGAGCACTCCGATGCGGACATCTTGAGCGCAGGCCGCTTGAGCCGCAAGCAGGACTGACGCGAGCAACCTTATTCTTAGCGACACTCGGGTTACTCCTCGATCCGGCTTAACATGCGCCCCGCAGTCAGCGCTGCTTTGGCGCCTGGAACTCCATGCACACGGACCATCAGCAACAACTCCGGTTGCTCGGCTGGAACCAACGCGACCACGAAGCCATCGCCGGGAGCGTGGTCTTGATGGGTGCAGGCGGCAGTTCCGGTTTTCACCAGCGCGCGCGAGTGCTGCAATGCGCGATCGACTTCTGCTCCGGTGCCCTGCCGGGCGGACTGTTCCATTCCAGCCACCACTTCGCGCGCGCCGGACTGGTCGCGGCGTCGATTGAGTTCCAGGTAGGCATGCGCCATGTGCAGAGGCGAAATGAGCCAACGATTCCCTACCCCGATCAGATCCGGGCCTGACAATTCGGGAGCGGGTGGGTCCAGACCGAGTCTTTTCGCCGAAGGGGTGACGTCCGCACTGGTCATGCCCGCGGTGAGCATCCGAAAATACGAATTGCACGAGTCAGCGACGGCTGCGGTGATGCCGATCTCTCCGTGCCCGTGAGGCAGCCAGCAGCCGGTTGCGTCTCCGCGGCACGCATGAATCGGATAGCGAAACTGATGCTCTTCGCCGTAGGCCAGGGCGATGAAAGGCTTCACCAGCGAACCCAGCGGAATCGGCTGGTCGGCGTTGTCCCAACGAGAAGAGAGCAACGCCCCGGTTTTGACATCCAGAAGGAGATAAGAGACTTCCCTGCCGGTAAATTCCCGCTGCAGAATTTGGGCAGCAGATTGCGCGAAGAGCGAATTTCGGACGACCGTGTTGTCTGCGAAGGCCGCCGCGGAGGGCGGATTGGCCGCGGGAGCAGCGGCCAGGACTCCGATCAGCAGCAGGAGCTCGAATTTCTTCACTGCGACCATTGATAAGTGACCGTTTGCAATACCTTGTCGCCGGCATCGCGAACCACAATCTTCTCCGACGAAACGGCCGCCAGGGTCTTGCTCAGGCTGGCGATGTTCTCCGAAAGGAATTGGGGTTGCCGCTCGCTGCCCGGAATGCCGGACGGATTCATGTCCGGACGATCGACCACGGTGACCAGGCGGATAAAGTTCTCTCGCTCACGCTGGTGGTTGAACGCCGCCACGAATACCGCGGGCTTCAAATCAGATTTGCGATTCAGGTTCGCCAGCATGCCGCTGATCATTGCTGGATCGTCAGAAACTATCAGGTATTTGCCTCGTACCGCAGCCAGGAGGGGGTGCAGGCCATCGAGTTCGTAGTAGCCGCTGGCCTGCTTCCAGGCCATGCCCAACTGGCTGGCGGTCAGACTGGGCCGAATGAAAGTGGTGAGCGCACTGCGGGCGGCGGCTTCGTCCCAATCGAATCTTCCGGACAGCGCAACCGCGGAGTGAATTTTCACGAACACGCCAGCCGGATCGCGCTCCGTGGACTGTATGTGAAGCACTGCATTGACCTGACTCTTTTGCAGCAGATTCTTCAGCGCAACGGTTCCGCCATCGTCGGACTTGTGCGCTGCCGGAGACTGGTCAATTCGCGTCTCCAGATCAGAACTCGAGCCCGTTTCGCCCGACGTCAGTTGCACCTGGGGCGCGAGTTGGCCGGGAGGAACTGGTCCCAAGTGCGGAGCCAGGATTTTGGTCTTCAGCAAATCGAGACACGGATCGATCGAGGAGCAGAGTTTAGCTTCGTAGACGCCTGCGCCTGCCGGCACGAGGCGGACGAGATCTGACACTTCTTCGCCCTGATCGTGGTTGCACGGCGATTCCAGCGGCGTCGCCCAGCTTCTTCAGCAGGACGCGCTCTTCGCGGTACTCGTTTCCGGAGCGAAACAAATCGGAGACAGATGCGCTGTACGATTTCATGTCAGAAATGTTCTGTTGCACCCAATACGAGCGGAAATAAGGGCTAGGCACGATCTTTTCCAGGTTCAGAACCATGCGCAAGTCCCCGACGGGCCCAGCGGCGGCCACGGACCGGGCAAACCAGGGCTCGGCGTCAATTGTGCTGTCCTTCCCCTCGCCGTTCCCTCCCGCCATTCGCTGCAATGTACTCGCCATCAAATCTTCCCGGGTGGCGAGCAGCAGATAATTCTCGTGGACGGCGAACTCCACCTCCCGTTGTGATTCGGGATCGCGGCGCAGATAGAACGTCAGGCCGCCCGCGCTGCGGGTTTCGAACTTTGCCCGCGTCTGCCACAGCTGGTTCTGCATCGCATTCGCTGAGGGCAAGCGCGTGATGTAAACAAACTGCAATTTCCCAATATCGTAGAGTGCCAGCGCACTCTCACTACCCGCCGCCTGGGACATGAAATTCATGTCGGGGGGAAGACCGGCAGCCGCGGCGAATTGTTTTGCCGCATCGTTCAAGCGCAGGAGCAGCCGGGAGCGCGAAAATACCTCGTAGTTGCTGCTGCGGAGCCAGGCCTGCTTCTGCGGCGAGCCGTTCCAGTCCGCAAGCAGCGCGGAGAAATCTTTCGCTTGCAGGTAAAGCAGCGCTCCGGACGGAACAAGAGTGGACAGCCGCGGCTGGGGCATTGCGGCGGTCTGATACGCGGCCCACCCCAGACCCATGCTGACGGCGCCGATAAGGAGGACAATCGCTGTTGCTTTTTTCATTCTTTCTTTCCTCCATTCATCGAGGCTTTCACAGGCGGCGCGGAACGCGCCAGCAATCGCGGACGAACCAGGCGGTCCTGCTCCAGAGCTTCATGCAGGATTGGCTGTCGCGCCGCGTTCAACCGTTGACGGCGAAGCCTGGCATTTACCGCCGTGATCGCACTGCTGATTTCCTTGCCGGGGACAGGGGCCGTTTCCAGTCTCTGTGCGACCCGCAGATAACGCAGAGCATCGTCCAGCCGATTGAGTCTGACCATCAGATCACCCAGGGTTCTTGCAACCTGCGCCTGCTGTGCGACTGGCAGCTTGAAGGGACTGTCCACCTGTCCGGGCGTGTTCCCCTCATCGGTGTCGTTGTCAGTTTCACGAATGATTTCGCCTTCACGAGTAACCGGCGGCGTAACTGACCTGAGGAACTGCTGGCGAAGCAGCAACTCGATCACGCCGCGGGCGAATTCATCGGAGTGCAAGCCAGCCGCTGCCAGGAACAGCGGGATGCGGGCGTCGTCCCGCGCAGGAGTATCTGCCAGCGCGTTCCCAAGCAATTGCACTTTCACGTGCGCGTCAGAGAAAGACTGGGCCGCTTTCAGCCGGGCTTCGTAGAAGAAGGGCTGGTCCGCGGCGGAAGAGGCGATCGTCCCCGTACCACCGGCCAGAAGATTCAATTCCGCGCTTCCGAGTTCGACCTGACCATGCCTCCCGGCCAAGGCGAGCGCCGATTGGGTGCGCACGCTGTAGGAAACGTCCGTCCCCGATGCAATGGCGGCAAGAGCGTTCTGTGCCGATACCACATCCTGGCCTGCGGCGACTTTTGCTCTCGCCAGCCGCAAGCGATACCCAGGGTCCCAGGGTGATGCTTTTACCAGTTGCTCGAGAAATTCGATTGCCTCGGCGTTGTGTCCCGTCTTTTCAAGCAGGGCGGCCGCGGGGTCCAGGTTCTCGAAGGGATTGCCCACAACTACCACCAACCGCCGCAGCAACTCAACTGCACCGGGCGTATCGCCGGCAGCAATTCTAATTTCGGCAAGGCCAAGGAAATTTGCGGCGTCCAGCTTGTGCTCTTCGATTTCACGCGCAAAGACAAACTCCAATACTTCACGCGCTGATTGTTTGTCTCCGGCGTTAAACAGCTGGTGCGCCGCGGCTCGCAAGATTTCCGAGGCAGGTACGGTCTGCGGATCGGTGCGATAGCTCCCTATCCTGGAATCCAGCGTCCCCATCTGCGCTGCGACCTGCAGTTCCAGGGGAACGATGGACGCCGCCTCCGCTATGCGGCTCTCTGTCGAGAGCGCAGCAAGTGCGTCGCCCGCCATCGCGTACTGTTTCGTCGCGATCAGGTACTTTATCCATCTCACCCGCCACGACCACAGGACCTGTTGCGCGCCTTCTTTCTGCAGCCCTTCCGCCTTCGAGACTGCATCTTGCTTTGCTTGCAGGATGCGTTGATAAATGGGGGCGCGTTGTGCCAGCGGGATCCACGAAGCCTCCACGACGTCGGCCAGGACCGTGGTGGGATCATCCGCGGCCGCGGTCACGTCAAGCAGCCAGTTGGTGGCTGCCGCGGGGTCCGCAATCGCGATATAAGCGCTATGCAACAGAGCGTTGGAGCGGTAGTTGCCGTTGCGGTGGAGATAGGCGCGTAGCAGAGCGTCCACATCCGGTTTCAGATCGTTGAAGAGTTTTCTGCTGCGCAGGTGTTCGCAAGTTCGCGAGAAATCCGGCCAGAAACTTTCCGGCACGCGTGCGCTGTTGACCTGATGTGCGAGCGTGGAGAAGACCTGCTTCCACTCAGCCATGGCCTCTGCGCGGGCGCCCTGCTTGTAATAAGCCACGGCCAGGCTGTCGTGCACATCGGCCCTCGCCGGCGCCAACTCCAGCGTGTGTTTGTAGTCGGCGATGGCGCGGACGGCGTCGCCGCTGTCGAAGTAATAGTCGGCCACGGTCAGGTATCCGGACGCGCTGGCGGGACTCTGTTCCAACATCGCAGGAGTAAAATCCTCCGGGTTGCCTTGTTTGCTTACGCCCGCGTATTCACCGTAACGCGAGCCGTAGTAGAACCAGACGCTTCCGGCAAGCTGCTGCGTCCGGTCAACCGGCTTGGCCAGACGCTCGGCTATGGTGTTGTCTCCCAGCGCGGAGAGGAACGCGCCGTTCACTTCCGGGGTTCGTTCCGCAAAGTAAAGTCCGATGAGCGCGTTGTACGATTTCGCCCAGACCGGCGTACGGGTACGGCCACGCGACGAAACCAACTCATGTGCCTGGGCCGCGTCTCCGTTGGCTACGACGAAGTCGGCGGCGTCTTGGCCGGGAGAATTCCAGTTGGAAGCGCGTTGCAACAATTTGTCCGGATGGCGAGTCAATAACAACTGAAACAGGCGCGTCTGCTGGTCGCGCCCGCCGGTGCCAAACGGCATTGCTGCGAAAGCGCGCAGCTCGCCCTCGGGGTCGCCGGCAGATTGGTAAGCTTGCTGGGCCGCGACCCAGACGGCATAGCGCTGCTGCGGTTCAATGCGGGGCGCAAATTGTTCCAACTGAGCGCCCAATTCCGCGAATTTGAGACGCCGCCGCTGCAGTTCGACAAAGGGTTGCATGCGCGCGAGCAGAAGCGAAGAATTCACGGTTTTGCTTTTGTCCATCATCAACTCATAACGCCACCGCGATTCAAGCTCGGCGAGTCCCGCGCTCTGCGCCAGCGGGACCGCGAAAGCGTCTACGTCCGCCGGGCTCATGCCGGCGCGCCTGGTCTCCGCAAACTTCGCGAACGCGACTTTTTCTTCGGGAGTGAAGTAGGTCGAGACTGCAGAGCCCATTTCGTTCAGAGCCGAGCGCATGCCGTCGCGGGCGGAGCGGACACGGTTATCCTGACTGCGATCACGCCACTCGTTATCCGTGATCGCGGCGATACCTTGCCGGGCCAACTGTTCCTTAAGGACGGGCAATACCGCCGCTGCATCTGCCAGAGCGTTCTGCAGCGTGGCGTAAGCTTTTTCCTGCTGGCGGAGACGAGTCATGATGCGCGCATAGACTCTAGCCCCCGATTGCTGCTCGGGCGAAACCAGCAAATCGGCTGCGGCGGCGCTGACTCCCTGTTCAGCAAAGCTCCGCGCCTGGGGCAACACGCCCCAAGCTTCCAACTGACGTGCTACTTCGAAATACTTTGCGGCATTGTCCGGGCCTACATCGATGAGCGCGATCTTCAGTGCTGCGACTACGTCGTCTGCGCGTCCCTGGCGCGCCCGGATCTCCGCGACCTTTTCCATCCACTTCGGATCTTTGAAGGCCAGTTGATATATGCGTTCGTAGTCGGCGGCTGCTTCGTCGAAGAGCATGAGGCGTTCTTCGAGGCCGGCGCGCGCTACCCACAAGTCAACGCGATCGGGGCGGACTGCAACCGCCTTGCCGAAACTCTCGATTGCTGCCGGATACCGTTCGAGGCTGGTTTGGATCTGGGCCAACACCATCGGCCACCGATAGTCGCGCGGCGACTGTGTAACCGTCTTGCTGTAGAACTCGAGCAGTTGCTGCTGCCGCTGGTAACGCTGAGCATACAGAGCAGACTCGGTCACCAGGCCTGCATCCTCAGGGAAATTGTTGATGAGCTCGATGTACTGATCCACCGCGCCGGAATAATCCTTCATGCGAGTCAGCGCGAGAACCAATCCGCGGCGCAGCGTGACAATTCTTGTCTTGCGTTCATCGCCCGAAAGCGGCGCGTTGCGCAAGAATGCGATCTTGTCCAGATAGAATTGACGTAGCCCTCGATCATCGCCCGCCTGCGCGTAGGTGTCGGCCATCGCAGCCAGGTATTGGCCGTCGTATGGGGAAGCGTTCAGAAGAGTAGTCAACAGATCCCGTGCCTGGGTGTACTGGCGTGCCTCGGTTGATTTGCGCGCCGCTTCAAAGGTGAACTGCCGGCTCAATTCCGGATAAGCATCTTTTGAAGCCAGCAACAGGACCGCGATGGCCTGCGAATAGCTTTTGATACGCCAGTAAAAATCCACGGTCGAGCGCACTACTCCCAGGATTTTCGGATTCTCCCGGTAGAGGGATTCAACCACGCGTTGCGCCGACATGAAGTCATTTCGGTTCTCGTACAACTGGACCAGACGGTAGCGCAATTGCAAACGATTGACCGGGTCGGTGGACAGTGCGGCCTGCTTTTCCAGCGCGTGCTGACGAACCGCCTCCAGCGATTTCTGCTCGGCCAGTACTTCGACTTCCTCGGCTTGCTCGATGGAAGTAGTGCTGTTGACGATTGAGTCGAGAAGGGTCTCCATCTCAGCCTTGCGGTTCTGTGCTTCCAGCACACGGACGCGCAGATAAACCGCCGGCATGGGTGGATTCGGTAGCGTGATCAGCTTTGCAGTTTGCTGGTCGACCTGATCGCGAAGCTTTGGCCGGCGAGCCAATTCCAACAATCGCAAGTCGGCGGGTGAATTCTCTCCTCCGGCCAGGGCGCCCTTCACGTATTCGTCGATGGCGCGGGCATAGTCTCGTTGATTTTCGTAGATTGCTCCGGCTTCGTAACTGTAAAGATTCTCGTCACCGAGCTTCTTCCTGCCTTCATTCAGCAAACGAATAGCGTTATCGAAATCGAAATAGTCCCAGTAGATGCTGGCCGCCTCCAGATATCCAGCGGACTGTCCCGGTGCGATCATGGGAATGCGATTCCAGTAGGGTGCGGCTTTGGCAAAGAGATCACGGTCGGCGTAAATGTCGCCGATGCGCGATATGATTTCGCTGTTGCCGGGATTCACCTGCAATAAATTGTCTTCAATCTTCGCCGCAACTTCTGTGTCGGCGGGTTCGAAATAAGCCAACGAGCGATATACGGCCGAGGCGGTTTGAGTAGTCTCAGCGTCGGCCGGATATTGTGCGGCCAGAGCCCGGAGCACGGGCGCGCTGTCCTCAAAATGCGATCGCCAGAGTTCAGCTTGCGCGACAAATTCTCCAGTAGCGGGATTGCGGCGGACAACTTCGTCCCATGGACTCTGGTCCGGGCTTTGGGTTGCGGCCGGGCGCAAGGAGTTCAATTCGGATTCCAACTCTCCCTTGGCCGACAAGTATTCGAAGAACTCGCTGCGCAGGTCAGACTCTTCGAACCAGTGCTGCCGCAACAGCGATTGCCAGGCGGCATCGTTATAGGTATGAGAGTCGTGATATGCGCTTAGCAGATGGCGCACGAAAACCGGGTTGTGCGGGAATCGCTGGTTAGCGTACTGGTTCAGTCGCAGGTAGAGCGCCGGGGTTCCGCCGTAGCCTACGTTGCCGAAATACTGCTCAAGATCGGTACCGCTGAAGGTCTTGACCGCTTCCTGGGTCAGTTTCTCGAAATCCGCGTCTCGCTTGTAGCGCAAGTAGAAGCGCGCCAGCCTGTCATACCAGGTGCGGTCGGGAAACCGTGCCAGCGCCCTCCGGTAGATCTCTTCCTGCTCGATGCCGAGCCGGTTTTGGTCCAGAAATACGGCCAGACGCTCGTAGAGGCCGGGGTCATCAGGATTGCGATCGATCTCGCGGCGGAGCACAGCCAGCGCCTGGGGAATTTGTTTCAATTGCACCAGACGGGCCAGATAGCGTTCCAGCACACGCGAATACTCGGGCGAGCGGGCTCCAAACTGGTTGGTGGATGAACTTGTGTGCACCTGAAATGCCTGGTTTCCGGTTCGCCGTGGAAAGTTGGCGCCGGCGCCTGTGTTTTCAGATTCGCGGTACGACGTCTCTAGATCAGCTGGCTGCGAATAATTCGAGCTATACTCCACTTTGGCCCAGCGGCATCTTCTCAGCCTTGAGAGCAAGTTCCTGCAGAACGGAATCGTAGATGCTGAATTCCTCGTGCGTTTTTCGCGTTGCGCGAGTAAGCGTCTGCCATCAGCAAGGCCGCGGATGTGCGTTGTTGAGCATGAGGAAAATTCGTCAGAAAATTGCTTCCGACACCAATCACGGCTTCGCCTTCGCCGGAACTGGCATAAAACTCCAGCAGCTTGGCGTGCAGTTCCGGGCGTTCGGCTGAGTTGGGAAACTTCGCGTCGAGGAGGGCCAATAATTCCGCTGCACGCGAACGGTGGAAATACGGGATGGCGCGTTGCTCCTCTTCCGAGAATTTCGCCGCTGGCGCGGTCGTATTCAGAATCAGAGAAAGAATGCCGTTCAGATAGCCGGGACCCTGGTCCATGGTCGCAATGTCGCGATACATGGAAAGTTCCCCGCTGCCCAGCCGGATCGAAGTTTCAGGGGCGGTGAGCAGGAGGTTGGTGAGTGCAGCGAGCGCCCGCTCCTGGGCATCATTCATGCCTTGGCTGTTGTACAGGGCAAAGTAGTAGCGGGCCGACTCGGGATAGGCGTGAATGTCTTCCAGCAGACGAGCGCAGACATAGAGTTCCTGCCCCGTCCACTTGGACTTGCTGGCTTCCTTCTGCAAGCGAAATGCTGTAACCACTTGCTGCGCGGCATCGAGCTTGCCTTGCTGTTGGTAGTAGTAGAAAAGCCGCGCCATCGCGTTCAGGTCTTTCGGATTGGCATTCAGGGCCGCGCGCGCCTGATCAAGAAACTTGCGCAAGCTCTGGGTCTGCGTAAGCAGGTCGAAATAATTCTTCACCAGTTCCGGAGCCCACAGCGGCTGGAAATTTTGTTCGTACACAGCTAGCCCCTGCTGGACTGAACCCCTCCGGTACTCGACCATGGCTTTCGCTCTAAGGGGAAAGATCTCGTCCGCCGGAAACTGCTTGTGATAGTCGGTGACCAATTGTTGCGCGGCGGCGTAATCTTTTTGCGCCACCAGAAAATCCAGAAAACGGGCATAGAGCGCCTGCTCTTGCGGATATCGCGCCAGCCACGCGCGATACTGCGCTACTGAGAAATCAGCGGGCAAGGCTTGATCGTGAATGATGGTGAAGATGCGCTCAAACGCCCGCCACGAGCGCTGCCCGGTCGCCAGAGTCAGGGTCTCCGAAGAATCGGCAGGCGAGCTGGCCACGACAGAGAGCGCCTGGATCTCATCCAGCGGCCGAACCCGGCGATGATAGAAATCAGCCAGGGCAATTTGGGCGTCCATTTTGCTGGGGGCAGTTTCCTCATACTTCTTCCAGTCCGACTCCGCCGCGCTGAAGTCGAGTTGCTGTTCATCTTCAAGGGCACGGAGGGAGTAAAGGTCGGCATTGCCGGGTTGAGCTTTGATCAACTCGCCCAGCGCCGGGCGCGTTTCGGTGGGCGGCCGGCGAAACAGTACCGGGCCGCCGGGCAAGGTCATGGCACGAAATAGCGCCGCTTCAATTGCTATTCCTGCTTCAACGTTTCTCAACCACGCGGGCAGCTCGCCGCGGGCGGAGACCAGCCATCCTGCCAGAGAAATAAACACACCGATTCCGCAGGCGCGCAGGAAATGCGACCGGGACAGATCAGGGAAGCACTTCAATCTGCACCTCCTGGGTCCCAATGTTGTGGGCGATGTCTTCCGCAGTCACGGTCAGCTTGTAGGTTCCGGGCACAGTTTGCTCGGGAATGACCAGCTGTCCTGCGTTGATGCCGGCGTGCGCATCCCAATTCAGCGCCACCGGCGCGGCACCTTCCAGTCTTGCGACCAGAGTGCGCGTGCTCTGCGACGCACTGGCTTTTAGATCCATGGTCTGGCCGCGGTGATAGCGTTTGATATCGAGTTTGATTTGAACCACGGGCGGCTTGCTGGCGATGACGAACGTCTTGAATTCACGATAGGTGTGGCCGGCGCGGTCTCGCAAAACCAGGCGGACGGTGTAGGTTCCATCCTGCATATCGTCGGGTGCGAGAAATCGTGTTTGCCACACGTCCTCTCCGGAGAGGTAGCGCAGCTTCTGCACCAAGCCAAAGGGAAACAGAGCAGTGACCGACGAGATGGATTCGTCGGTCTTGACCCGCAGAACGGGATCTCCGGGACGAATGACGCGGGGCCGCAACAGCGCGCGTGGTACCGCGAGAAACGATGTATATGGAGTGACAAATTTGTACTGCCGAGCCAGGCGGATGATTTCATCTATTGTGGCCTGGTCCTCACCCTCGCGCTGGATCTTCTCCAGCAGGGCGTCCACCCGGGCTCTGGCCCATAGCCGCGGAAGCTGGGCATGGTCGAGAGCTTCGCGCGGCAAGCTGGCCTTCACTGACGTCTCCAGAGGCACACCGTCGCGCACACCGCGGACCGTAAATGTCACATTTGCTTTCGCGGCCTGATAGCGCCCCACCCAGGACGCGAGCGAACCGGCGAAGATAGAATTCTGTAGCGGGTAAACCGTGTCCACCGCCGACTCCGGGGCCACGGCCAGACTCAATTCGCCGATGGGGCTGCGGCCGATCTTGGAGAGGAACGAATTCAACTTGAATTCGGCGGGTTCGGTGGAGAGCACGTGTTCCAGCAAACCGTCCTGCCGGGCCAGCACACTCAGCAGCGGCAGGTTGGCATCGTCGCCCACAGCGAAAACGTAGGTTCGCGGACGCTGGTTCTCCGGCAGACGCTTCCAGCTGTCCGCATACCAACTCACCAGCTTGCCGTTCTGGATCGGACCGCGGGTAGCGCCTCCGTCGCTCAGCAATATGAGATAAGGGCTGGCGCCTCCGGACGCCGAACACTGCTGCAGTCCGGTCTGAAGCGCTTTTTGTAGATCGGTGCCGCCGCGCAGCTTGCTCGAACGGACGAAATCGAGCGCACGTTGGACTGCAGCGGGTTCCGCCGCCACGGGAGCGGGCTGAAATGTCTCGACCTGGTTGTTGAACAAAAGCAGATTGAACCGGTCGGATGGCCGCAGCGTGCGCAGCAGACTCTCCAACGCCTGATAACTGCGCTCCAGCTTTTCCCACTGCATCGAGAGCGACGTATCGAAAAGGATCACCAGCGTTTTCGGCGTAGCAGAAGCGGCGTTTCCACTTGCTCCTGAAGGCGAACTCTTGCCATATCCAAACAGTGCTTCGGCCTCGAAAAACCCGGGCTCGTTCGTGCTGCGGATAGGAGCAGTTTCCGTCGGCGCAGGCTGTGAGCTCACCGGATTTCTATAGGTCAGCACGTTCAGGGTGTCTGCCCCGGCAGCGTCCAGGTCATAGGTGGCGACAAAATCCTCGGAAAGATTCACATTGTCGCCCTGGAAGCTTCCCTTTACCGAATGCAGCGTATTTTCGTCGAGTTTTAGCGGGAACACCTTCGCGGTGACCTGAAAGTTTGAGATCGCGTGCTCGGAGTGCAGTTCGAAGTGGATGCGAAAATGCCGCGCGACTTGCGACGAATATGCATCCGGACGAAGCGGAATTGCGAAATACGATTTCAGGTTCTCGACCGGAATGGCTTGGTGATATTCGATCTCCAGCCGCTTGGTTCCATGCGGTTGAATGGGAACGATACGCGCGCTGAAGACCGAGCTGCGCTTGGCCTCTTCCGCGCCGCGTTCGCCCATCTGCAACAACCCGGGATCAATCGCCTGTTGCCTGAGCTGAGTGTAGATGTCCTCGGCCCGCTTGCGTTCGAGCACAACCGCTGGAATGCGGGTGGGCCCATCCCAGACCGCGAAATCAGAAACCGTGGCCTGGCTGGGTAAGGCAAAGATGTAGTTCCCTTCTTCGATCTTGCCGGTGTGGTTGGCGAAGATCTGCCGCACGAAGACGCGCGCATCGCCGTTGTCGATGCGGACGGTAATTTCCATTTCTTCGAGAGACAGGATTGCCAGATCAGGCTGTGCCTGGTCGCGCGGAATCAGGATGCCCGCATCGGCCAACAAGACAGCCGGGGCGAACAGCAATGCGAAGAGCATGAAGATCGTTCTCTTCATGGATGCAGCTTCTGCTCCGGCACGCGAACCAGACCGTTGTCCGTGCCGACGTAGAGATATCCATTGGCGAGGGCAAGCGCAGTCACATTCGCGGAAGGCAGGCCTCTCTCGACTGCGAACCAGCGGTCGGATCCGCGTTCATACACATACAGGCCGTTGCCCAGCGTGCCGGCAAGCACCAC
>CAWEZS010000024.1:0-116446 GCA_963813645.1 Terriglobia bacterium | reverse complement strand
CGCGCAATTCAAGCGCTACGTATTCGAGAATGAAAGAAAAAATCCGCGACAATCCGCGTGAATCTGCGGAAGAGAAGTAGGGGTTGGACATTTGACCAGACGAGAAAATTACAGCTTGCTGATCAAAGGCGGGCGACTGATCGATCCCGCCGCCAAGATCGACGCGACCATGGACGTCCTGCTGCGCGATGGCCAGGTGGCGGAGGTCGCGCCGCCGGGCAAGACTCGCGGCACGGCGCATGAGAAATTCGATGCGCGCGGATTGATCGTCGCTCCCGGCTTCATCGACTCTGCACGTCCACCTGCGCGAGCCGGGGCAGGGTTACAAGGAAACCATCGCGACCGGCACGGCTGCGGCCGCGGCGGGCGGATTCACTTCCGTCTGCTGCATGCCCAACACCAGCCGGTGGTTGACTCCCCCGAGTGGGTCACATGGATGCAGCAGCCGGAGCGTGGCGCGGTCGTAAACGTCTTTCCCATCGCGGCCGCGACCCATGCCAGCAAGGGCGCGGTGCTGACCGACTTTCGCGGGTTGCAACGAGCGGGGGCGGTGGGCGTCACCGATGACGGCAAGCCCATTCTGAACGACAGTGTCATGCGCGAGACACTGCGCTTGTCTTCGGAAATCAATCTGCCGGTCATTCAGCATGCCGAAGATACGCGCATGACCGATCGCTGCTCGATGAACGACGGTCCGACCGCGTTTCGTCTCGGGTTGCGCGGCATGAAGACGGCAGCCGAGGCTGTCGGTGGTCGAGCGTGATGTGCAACTGGCGCAGCAGTTCACCGGTGCGCGCCTGCACGTGGCCCATCTTTCGACCGCCGACGCGCTGAAGGCAGTGCGCCGGGGGAAGCGCAGCAAGTCGCACGTGACCTGCGAAGTCACGCCGCACCACTTCGCGCTGACCGATGCGGATGTCGGCGAGTACGACACCAACTTCAAGATGAATCCGCCGCTGCGGTCAGACTCGGACCGCGAAGCCATTCTGGTGGCGCTGGCCGACGGCACCATCGACGCGATTGCCACGGACCATGCGCCTCACGCGCCGCACGAAAAGATCATCGAATTCGAGCGCGCCGCTTTCGGGATTACCGGGCTCGAGACCGCGCTCGGCCTTGCCATCACCTATCTTCACCGCGGAAAGAAGATCTCGCTCAGCCGGATTGTTGAACTCTTCACTTCCGGCCCGGCGCGTGTGTTCAGCCTGAGAGGGCGTGGCACGCTGATCCGCGGCAGCCATGCCGATGTCACGATCTTCGATCCGCAGAAGCGCTGGACGTTTGACGCAGCCAAGTCGCACTCGCGGTCGCAGAATACTCCGTTCGGGGGAGCGCAGCTGACGGGGAGAGTGGTGGCGACGATTGTGAGCGGGCGGATTGTGCATCGCGCGGACTAGAGGAGAACGAAAGAGTTAAGATGCAATTGTCAGAATTGCACGGTCACGATGTGTCCGCTCGATGAAGGAATTCGGAGCTCATTGAGATTCTGGGATGACAGTGGAACGCCGAAGTGTCCTTCGTTCATTGGCTTTAATGTCACAACGCCCGGACCAAGGCGAATAAACTCGCGATTTGACGCCTCGCGATACATTTCACTACCGAAGTCAAAAAAGTAGTCTCCTACTCCGGGTACATGGATCAGCGCGATTGTTTCAGCTTCGCTGTAGGTTGGACTTCCGAAGTATACCTCGGCAGGCACAGGGTGATTGTCTACCTTCACCGCCGCAAAGCTCACTCGTCTCAACCAATGCTGGGGTACGTATGCGAACCAGGTTACAGCGCAAGTTGCCACCACGAGCGTCACAATCATGATTCCATACCACCGGCGCCTATTCATGGTGTCAACCCCTCGAAATTAGTCCACGATTGCCATTCTCTTCCCAACCCGCTTCAGCACTTCCAACGCTTGCTGCAATTCGTCCTGGGTATGAGTTGCCGTCATGATGGTGCGGATGCGGGCTTTGCCTTCGGGCACCGTTGGGAACGCGATGCCTGTGCCCAGCACACCTTCCTTGAATAGCTCGCGCGAGAAATCCATCGTGAGTTTGCCGTCGCCAATGATGATCGGCGTGATTGGAGTCTCGCTGGCGGGCGTGGTCTTGCCACCGATGTCGAAACCAAGTAGGCCGAGCTCTCTTTTCCAGAATCGGGTGTTCTCCCAGAGTTTTTCAATACGCTCGGGTTCGTTTTCAAGGACATCGAAAGCAGCGATGCAGGTGGCCGCCACCGAGGGTGGGTGCGAAGTCGAGAACAAGAATGGCCTGGCGCGATGATAGAGAAAATCAATGAGGTCGCGGGTGCCGCAGACGTAGCCGCCGAGAGCGCCGATGGCTTTCGATAGCGTTCCGACCTGGATGTCCACGCGGCCGTGCATTTTGAAATGATCAATGGTGCCACGGCCATTCTTGCCCAATACGCCGGAGGCGTGGGCGTCGTCAACCATCATGATGGCGCCGTACTTTTCCGCCAGGTCGCAGAGGGCGGGCAGCGGGCCGATGTCGCCGTCCATGGAGAACACGCCGTCGGTGATCAGCAGCCTTTTTCCCGGTTGGTCTTTGACGCTGGCAAGGCGCTCCTCTGCCTGGGCGATGTTCTTGTGTTCGAAGACCAGGATCTTGGCGCGGGACAGGCGGGCTCCGTCAATGATCGAGGCATGGTTCAACTGGTCGGAGATGATGAAGTCTTCTTTGCCCAGCACCGCCGACACCGTGCCGGCGTTGGCCGCGAATCCGGACTGGAAGACCACGCAGGCTTCAACATTTTTGAAGCGGGCGATTTTCTTCTTCCAGCTCCATGTGGATTTTCATGGTGCCGGCGATGGTGCGGACTGCGCCGGATCCCACGCCGTATTTACGGGTGGCTTCTAGCGCGGCTTCGCGCAACTTTGGATGGGTAGTCAGGCCGAGGTAATTGTTCGAGGCCAGGTTGATGACTTTTTTGCCATCGAAGGTGCACACCGCGGCTTGCTCATCGTCGAGGACGCGCAGGCGGAAGTGAGTGCCTTTGGCTTTTAGCTCGTTGAGTTGGTCGGTCAGGTATGAGAGCGGGTTGGAGCGGGCGGTGGTGGTTGCCATCTTTCGAGTCTCCCGAGTGCCGCTACCAGTTTAATACTGGAAAACCCAGTTTTTACTTCACGGTTCTCAGTTCTCAGACAGGCGGGCTAGGATTTCGAGGTTAGGGACTTCGAGGTCTGGCTTTCCGGTGGCGGCTTTGGCCGCGCCGGATCCTGGGCGGCTTGAGGGGCGGTTTACCCAGACGGTTGAGATTCCCAGCGACCGGGCTGGGATCACATCGTGGTAAACGCTTTGGGCTACGTGCAGCCATTGTGCTGGCGCTACGCCCGTGCGTTGTTGCGCGGTTTTGAACATCTGGAGAGAAG
Source organism: Terriglobia bacterium (assembly GCA_963813645.1). Lineage (GTDB taxonomy): Bacteria > Acidobacteriota > Terriglobia > Terriglobales > Acidobacteriaceae > JAIQFF01. The sequence continues at coordinate 113,067 of CAWEZS010000024.1, read as the reverse complement.
GTTTGTACGCCTGGGCTTGCTGGGCGGTAATCACGTAATCGAAAGGTACTTGCAGGCGGCGGGCCGTGGGGGCGAAGAGAACGTCGTCTACGTTGGAAATGACCGCAAGCTGGTAGCGCTGTTTGAGCTTGCCGAGCGCGGCGATCGTGTCCGCGAAGGGCGGCCAGTTGGGTAGCGATTCGGGCAGGGAACGTGCCTGGGACTCGGTTGGGTTGAATCCCAAGTGTTCGCCGAAGCCGCGCACTACGGACTGTAGAACTTCGCGATAGGGATGAAATTCTCCCTGCTGTGCTTGCGATTCGAGTTCAGAGTAGAGACGCAGGAGTTCCGCGTCGGCGATGGTCTTGCCGTGGGCGGCGAGAATAGGGCGCAGCGCGGAGAAGATCCCAGTCTCCCAGTTGATAAGCGTGCCGTAACAGTCAAAGCTGACCAAGCGGTATTGAGCAAAGTTCAACATGTGCTGCCCATAAAGCGAACCCAGGGCGTTTTGCCCTGGGCTGCTTTTGCAACGACCAACGACTACCTCACTTCGATCGGTTGCTCCAGCTTGAAGCTGAGGGCTGATTCCGCGGGCAGGACGATATCCTTGTTGCCGGTGAAAGCTGCGCCGCCTGCGCCTGCGCCGCCGCCAGCCAGGGCGCCGATCCCGGCGCCTTTACCGCCGCCAGCCAGTCCGCCAATCAAGGCTCCCAGGGCGGCTCCGCCGCCTGCCAGAACCGCGGTGCGCTTGCCTTTGCCGGTTGCGGTGCGGACTACCGAAGATGTGGAAATCGACTGTTCCGAACCGCCGACAGCGATCGAGGTTAATCGCAACTGCAATGAAGCTCCGCCTTTGAAACGGCCCAGCGGCTTGGCGTCAACCACGACGCCGGAAGCCGTCGCGCCTGCGGGAATCGCGGTTTTGCCCTCGACCGAAACCGGGCTGGCCAACGTGGCGGTAAAGGTCTGACCGGATGAGCTGATCTTGGAGCCAACCGATTGTCCGAGGCGAACCGTCAATACGGTTCCGGCGGGAACCACCAAGCGTTTCGGCGCCTCGGGCTTCATGTTCGACATTGCTGTATTTGACATGGCTGAACCCGAGCCACCGCCGGACGAGGAGTTCGCCATGCTCCCGCCACTACTGTTATCGCTTGATGATGGTGACGAGGTGGAAGAAGAAGTTGAATCCGCCGGAGCGGCCGGTTTGTTACAGCCGAGCAGGGCGAACGACAAATAAAGACCAAGGGTGAGTGCAGTCAAACGGATTCGCATAATTCCCTCCATGTCGGGATGGTCGATCGGGAAACCAGGTTGCGCGTAAATACTCTTACCGGGATGCTGACGAGGGCCGTGAAACAGATTGGCCTAGATTTTATCCTTATGCGCGGCGGATGTCATGGCGGCGTCGCTCTTTTCTTTCGCAGGATCCAGTTCGGACGGCTCGAGGCCGGTGGCATCTTCTTCCGCGCCTTTGTCGGAAGCCGCGGGCTGAGGGTCGGCAACCAGCTGCGCCGAGTCTTCGTCTGAGATCTTTGCCGCCAGGAATTTTGCGGTATTCAGCAGAGGCCGGCCGAGCGACGGATTGTAACCGCTCCAGCCGCCCTCGGATTCTCCGCCGCGCTCAAACTGTGCCCGCATGGCTTCCATCTTTGAATCGAGGTCGTCGAGATAGTGCAGCATGAGCGCTTCCGGGAACATGGGGAGCTTAGGCGAGCCGAAATCGTACTGGCCATGGTGGCTGATGATCAGGTGCTCGACCAGTGTCTTGAGCGAATCCGGGAAATCAGGCATCGGCTGGAGCTTGGCCTGGAGCATTTCGAGTTCGATGATCATGTGTCCCAGCAACTGGCCGCGCGTGGTGTAGGAGAACGAGCGATTGTATGTGAGCTCGTGGATCTTGCCGATGTCGTGGAAGAATGCGCCGGTGAGCAGCAAGTCGCGATTGATGTGTGGATAGTTACGGCACATCAGGTCACAGGAGTTGAACAGCGAGACGACGTGTTCCAGCAATCCCCCGATGAAAGCGTGATGCAAGGTTTTGGCAGCCGGAGCGTTGCGGTAGGCTTCCGCAATCTCTGGGTCGGCCATGAAGGCCTCGACCAGGGCCTTGAGGTGAGGATCTTTAAAACTGGCGACGTAGCCCGCCAGGGTCTGCCATAACTCGCCGATATCTTTTGTGGTCTTGGGGAGGTAGTCGGCAAAATCAACTTCCGATTCTCCCAGGCGGCGGAGCTTGTGGATGGTGAGCTGGAAACGGTTCTTGTACTTGTTGATCAGGCCCTTGACCTTGATGAAGTCATCCTGATCGCAGGCATCAATGGCGTCCTCGACGTTGTCCCACATCTTGGCCTCGATGTGGCCGCTGCGATCCCCGAGGGTCAACGCCAGGTAGGGCTCGCCACTTTTCTTAGGTTTGACCTGGCGGGAAACCACCACGAAGGTGGAGGTGACAATCTTGTTCTCGTACTGAAGACACTCGGAAACGAAAAATTCTTTCATAGCTTTTGGTCGGTTCGCTTCCAGAGGCTCTCGGAGACAAAGCTAAATGATGCCCAGCTTCTTCTTTTTTTTCTTCAGTTCCTTCGCGCCCGCCTCTTTGGAGTTGGTTTCGATGGGCGCAGTCTGGTTGGGACTGGCACCGGTATCTACATAGCCGTCCGTGTACTTGATGTAAGCGTCCTCACGCAGCTTTTGCAAGTAGGCGCGCAACGCGGGCTGCATCTTCTGCATGATGATCGCTTCCTGAACTCTGCCCTCTATTTCACTGAGCGGAGGCACGCCAGCCTGCTGGTGTTCGGTAACCTTGAGGATGACAAAACCCTGCTTGGTGCGAATGACATCGGAGACCTCGCCCGGCTTCATGGCGAAGGTCTTGTCCTCAAGCTCTTTGGCCAGGGTGGCGCGTTTGAAATATCCCAGATCGCCACCCTGAGCGGCGGTGGGCCCCTCTGAATTCTTCTTGGCGATGTCTTCGAAGGCGGCTCCCTTGCGAATCTGGGACAGCAGGTCTTCCGCCTTGGCTTGCGCCGCCGCCAGTTCCTGTTGTTCATCGGCGGGAGGCGCCTTGTCCTTCTTTTCTGCAATTAGGAGTTCACTGAGCCGGATTTGTTCCGGTTGCTCCAACTGGCTCTTATGTTCATCGTAGAACTGCTGTATTTCTTCCTTGCCGACGTTCATGCGGGAGCCGACTTCCCGTGAGATGACTTGTTGGGTGATGATCTGATTCTTGAGGTTCTGCTTGAAATCCTCGTAGGAGATGCCCTGGTTCGTGGCGGCTTTCTCCAGGTCCTCCATAGAGTCCATATGCATTTCCTTGCGCATCTGGTCGAGCCTCTTGATCAGTTCCGTGTCGGCGGTAATACCCAGATCTTTGCCTTTTTCGAGCAGCAGTTGCTGGTCAATCAAGTCGCGCAGAATGTCCTTGTCCCTCTCCTGAACGATCTTGTCGGCATTGGCCGGGTCCTGCTGCTGCGCTTCCTGTTTCAGCGTTTCCTTACTGCGCAGATATTCGCCTTGCGTGACAATCTGATTATTAACGCGGGCTATAATCTGCTCGATAATGGTATCGGCAGACAAGAGGGGAGGCAGGACAGCGACACAAACCAGTAAGCACCAAGGGAGTAGTCTTCGCATAGAAATCCGTGCGGCCGCAGCTTCACTCAGGGCCGCCGACCTGAATAAATTGTACCTCTCAAGGCAGGGTTGAGGCCACATGCCCCCGACCGAAAGCTGCCACGGATTTTCACAGATCAAGATCTTTTTTATTTCTTTTGCCCTATCCGTGAAGCTCCGTGGCCCCGATATCTCCTGTCTTTGAGCAGAGCATTTTTTCGCGGATTGCACACCACCAGCTTGGCCACATGCGGCTTCAGTAAATCGTACAGCCACGCGGCCCAAGTTCCTTCTTCGAAGGTGACCGACAAAGTTCCGCGCAACCCCGCAAAGAACTCCAGAATGGTCGCGGCTTTTGTTTCCAGGATGGATTCCATGACTAACTTGCCAGCGGAATCCAATACTGCCACCGAGATGGTTGCTTGATGAACGTCGAGCCCAATATACTTTTCGCTATTCATGGAGGGTGTTCCTTTCGTAGGGAATGATGCTTGCGCTCATAACCTACTCCTAAAGGGATGCCCTCTTATAATGCGTTATCATGATCGGTTTTTGAGTCATTTGTCGTTACTTGTGAGGAGACACGCATGAGGCTGCTGGCATCTTTCGCACTAATCGTTCTGTTTGCGGTTGCGCCCATTGCCGCTAGTGCTCGGAAATCCAAGTCTAAAAAAACCAGCATTGCGCCCGGACTCGCCGAGTTACAGAAGATGACGGCACGCTTTGCACCCACGACATTGCGGGTGGACACTTCGAGACTTTCCTCCGGGGACCGGCAGGCCCTGATCAAACTGATTGAAGCGGGCCGGATCATGGACGAGATTTTCATGGTCCAGTACTGGAGCGGCGATCTGGCTCTGTATTCCCGGTTGCAGAAGGACAAGACTCCACTGGGCAAAGCGCGGCTGCAGTATTTCTGGATCAACAAAGGTCCGTGGTCGTTCCTGGATAATTTCAAGGCCTTTCTTCCTGGCGTTCCGCCGGAGAAGCCTAAGGGGGGAAATTTCTATCCGGAGGACATGACCAAGTCGGAATTCGAGACCTGGGTAGCGCACCTGCTTAAACCGCAGCAGGAGCAAGCCACGGGATTCTTCACAGTGATCCGCGAGAAAAAGGAAGCTGATGTAACAACCCTGGTTGCGATCCCCTACAGCGAAGAGTACAAAGACGACCTCACCCGGGCTGCGAACCTGTTGAAAGAGGCAGCCAACCTTACCGACAACGCTACGTTGAAGAACTTTCTCAATCTGCGGGCGGATGCTTTCCTTTCCAACGACTACTACGCCAGCGATATGGCCTGGATGGATCTGGACGCGCCCATTGACATCACGATTGGACCGTATGAAACCTACAACGACGAACTCTTCGGGTACAAAGCGGCGTTCGAGACCTTCCTGAACCTGCGGGACGATGAGGAGAGCGTGAAATTTTCCGCTTTCAGCGCGCACCTGCAGGAGATCGAAGACAACCTGCCGATGGATCCACAGTACCGCAACCCCAAACTGGGTGCGGCTGCGCCGATCCGGGTAGTGAATGAAATTTTGTGTGCGGGCGACGGCAACCGGGGAGTGGCAACTGCCGCCTACAACCTGCCCAACGACGAGCGGGTGGTAAACCAGAAGGGCAGCAAGCGGGTCATGCTGAAGAATGTGCAGGAAGCAAAGTTCCGCAGCACACTGCTGCCAATCGCGCGCCGAGTGCTGCCGGCGGCCGCCCGGGATGTCAATTTTGAATCATTTTTCAATCACATCGTGGCCCACGAACTGATGCACGGACTCGGGCCCCACCAGATCAAGGTAGATGGGCGGGACACGACTCCCCGCGCCGAGCTCAAGGAACTCTACAGCGCCATTGAAGAAGCCAAGGCGGACGTCACCGGGCTCTTTGCCTTGCAGTACGTGATGGACCACGCGCAGGAGATGAAGTTGGCGAGCGTCCTGCCCTCCGATGACGCGGCGCAGCGGCAGTTGTACACCACCTATATGGCTTCCATGTTCCGTGTTCTGCGCTTTGGACTGAACGATGCTCACGGCAAAGGCATGGCGATTCAGTTCAACTACCTCATGGAAAAGGGGGCGTTTTCCCAGCAGGCAGATCAGACGTTCGTGCTCGACCTGAAAAAATTCAAGCAGGGGGTGCGCGATCTCGACCACGATCTACTCACTCTAGAGGCTCAAGGCGACTACGCAGGCGCGAAAAAGATGCAGGACGAAATGGGAGTGGTGCGTCCCGCTTTGCAGAAGACGCTCGACCGCCTGCAGGATATTCCCACTGACATTGAGCCTATCTTTGTGACTGCGGATGAACTGGCACCAGCAGTGCCGCTGGGGAAGAAGAGGTAATCCCGGTTGCGTAGCGGCGGACGCCCTCGTCCGCCCGGCGAGCAAAGCTCCGCGCAAGTTTTATTTGCACACTGGCGAGCTTCACTCGCCTGCCCGGACGAGGGCGTCCGGACCTACGTGGTTTCGTCTCTGACCAGGGCCAGGGCGGTAACGTCATTGTGGACCGGTGGCCGGCGCATGAACTGCTGCACGCCATCGATCACGGTGGTGCACAATTGCTTGGCAGTTCCGTTGTTGGTCTGTTGCAAGCCTGTTTTAACGCGTTCCAGTCCGAATTCCTCGCGCCGGCGCTTGCCCTCGAGCAGACCCTTGGAGACCAATAGCAGAGCCGCACCCGGAGGCAATGCGACCAGGGGAGCCTCGCAGGTCGCGTGGGAAAACAGCCCCAAAGGGAGGCCGGTGGCGGAGAGTTCGGTGATGCCTGTCACGTCGCGTAAGAGTCCGGGAGTGTGGCCGGCGTTGAAGTAGCAGACGGTGCCCAGATCCTCGTTGTAACATCCGGCGAACGCGGGACAGGAGCGGATGCCTCCCTCGGCTGCCATAATGGATCGGTTGAGCTCGAGGCAAAGTTCGGCCATGGCATCGGCTTCGTTGACATCTTCGGCCGCGAAGAGCTCGGGCGACCGGGTGCGGAAGGTTTGCTGGGCGGCGGAGACAATTGTACTGTTTTCTTCGAGACGTCCTGCCATATCGAGCAGGCCGAAGATTACCCGGTTGGGTGTAACCCGCACGAAATCATAGAGGTCGCCTCCCTGGCGTTCGCCGTAATACGCGGCGGCCAATTGGGCGGCGTGGAGCGGCGGAACCTCCGCGTGGGTCGCCTCCTGGGGACCGGATCGGGATTTTTCGCGGTTGAAAAGGAAGCGCATTGGCGACAATTGATCGGGAAGTTAGCACAGAAGCGCGTATGGGGCAATAACCTGTGGGGGGGACACTCGTGACCGCCTGCCTTTGATCCTGATTTTGACTCTGATTGTTTCCGGCTGCTTGGCTGGTTCCAATTTTCAAAGTCAACATCAAGTCAAAGGCGGCGGGCGAGGGCGCCCGCCCCACACGGTCGGTCACGCCAGGTCGAAGAGCAGGATTTCGGCATCTGCCGTGCCCTTGACTACCAGGCTCGTCTCTTCGCTCACCGCGGCGCCGTCACCCTGGTTCAGGCTTTGGCCGTTGAGTTCTACCGCACCCTTGGCTACCTGCAGCCAGGCGTAGCGGCCTTTGCCCAGCTCATGCTTCACTTCTTGCCCTGGTTTGAGCAGGGAAGCATAGAGCTTCGCGTCCTGGTGGATGGTCACCGAGCCGTCTTTCCCATCCGGGCTGGCGATGAGACGCCATTTGCCGAGCTTTTCTCCTTCAGGAAAGGACTTCTGCTCGTAGCCGGGCTCGTGGCCCCTGCGGTCGGGCAGAATCCAGATCTGCAACAGGTGGGCAGCCTCGGTCTTCGAAGAGTTAGCTTCGCTGTGCCGCACACCCGTGCCTGCGCTCATGCGCTGTCCGTCGCCGGGGCGGATAATGGAGCCGTTTCCCATGCTGTCCTTGTGCTCGAGAGCGCCATCCAGGACATAAGTGATGATCTCCATGTCGCGGTGGGGATGCATGGGAAAACCGTGGCCGCCCTGCACCCAGTCTTCATTGATGACGCGCAGGGAGCGGAATCCCATGAAGCGCGGGTCGTGATAGGTGTCAAAGGAAAACGAGTGTTGCGTCTTGAGCCAGCCGAAGTCGCCTCCGCCGCGCTCTTCACTGCGTCTGATGTTAATCATGTTTAGAGATCCTCGTTATAACGACTATTTAGATGCTGGGAGCCTGGAAAGGGATTCAGCGGACGTTGGCCCTAAGCGGGGGACAGTTGATTCGAGGGAGCACGAGCGGCGCGCTCGGGCCTACATTACTTCTTCTCGCTCTTCTTCGAGCTTTCTTTCGAGGGGCTTTCTTTGGAACTCTCGGACTTTGAGGAGCTTTCGGATTTTGCCGAGTCCTCCTTCGTTTTGGTGTCCTTCTTGGAGGACGAGTCTCCGTTCGAAGATGATGCCGAACCGGTGGAGGACTTCTTGGCGTAGTCGGTGACGTACCATCCCGATCCCTTGAACTGGACAGCCGGCGCTGAGATCACCTGCTCGATGGGGCCACCGCACTTGGGGCATTTCTTTACATGAGGATCGGAGAATTTCTGGATGCGCTCGAAGCGGTGGTGGCACTTCTTGCACTCGTATTCGTAAAGTGGCATGGACTTCCTGAGACTCTCCCGAAAGGCAAGTGAGGCTTCAGTGCTCAGATGCAGAGCTCACAGGTCAAGATTCGAACTGAAAACTGAGATCTAACAACTGATCACTGTCTCTTTGATTCTAGGGTTTGTACGCGGGCTCGTCAATGAACCGGCGGACGTGCTTGGCGGCGCACGACGAAACCACAGAGGACACTGAGTACACGGAGAAGTTACTGCTCCCAACTCCGTGTCCTCGGTGTCCTCTGTGGTTAATAATCGGCGATGATAAACTCGCGACATGAAGGCGGGAGAAGGCGCGCGCGCGAGTCCGGAGAGCACTCTGGCGCCGGGTCTTTACCTGGTGGCCACGCCCATCGGCAATCTCGAAGACATCACACTGCGGGCAGTGCGAGTACTCAAGGAAGCCGACCAGATTGCCTGCGAAGATACCCGGCAGACCCAGAAGCTGCTGAACCACTACGGCATCTCCGGCCGGACGGTCAGCTATCACGAACACAATGAGCTGACTCGCGCGCCCGAGCTGGTTCTCGATCTGGAGGGCGGCGCGCGCGTAGCGCTGGTTACCGACGCCGGTATGCCGGGGATTTCCGACCCGGGATTCCGCCTGATTTCATTGGCGATCCGGCACCATATTCCGGTGGTGCCGATTCCGGGGGCATCGGCATTCCTGGCCGCGTTGGTGGCGAGCGGCCTGCCCACGGACTCGTTTCGCTTCAGTGGTTTTCTCCCCCCAAAAAGCGGACAGCGGCGGCAGATGCTGGAAAGCGTCAAGAGCTCGCCGCGGACGCAGGTGTTTTACGAGGCGCCGCACCGAGTAAAGGAAGCGGTGGAGGATGTGGTTGAGATTCTGGGGGCTGACCGGCAGCTGGTGATTGCGCGTGAGGTCACCAAGATTCATGAAGAGTTTCTGCGCGGCCAGGCTGGCGATGTTCTGGCGGCGCTGAACGCTCGAGCTGATATCAAAGGCGAGATCACGCTATTGATTGGCAAAGCCGAAGAGGGCCAGCAGAAAGTTGCCGCCGGCGTCAATGTGCGCCAGCGGCTTCAGCAGATCATGGCACAAGAAAAGCTGGACGAGAAAGCGGCGCTCAAGAGAATCGCCAAGGAAATGGGTGTTTCGAAGAGCGAAGCCTACCGGGAGTTGCAAAGGAGCCGATGATTGCAGCTGGGTCCACACGCACACCACCTTGACAGGGAACTCGCAGAAGGAGTATTAGTGCTGTAATCGTTGTAGCAGGTTGGTCTCACCCTCAGCCTCAATCCCTGTCGGCCTCTTATCCATTCGGCTCCTTCTCCCCCTCGGCTCTATCCCCCCGGCCTTCCTCCCCCAATTTTCAGCGGAGGATCTATGCTAAGACGAATCGTTAAAACAGGATTGCAAGTGGCAAGGGCCTGGCTGAGTGGTGACGACGACACGCGAGTCCCGGATGATGCGCCGTTCGCCTACCCTTTGATAAATGCGCTGCATGTAAAGATCACCCGGGAAGTTCCTTCCATAACTCGTCCCGGCTACCTCTGGGGCTCGCTTCACGGAGCTTACCTGGCCAAAACATTGGGATTCGATTCCGCGTCGCTCATCGAGTTTGGGGTTGCGGGAGGCAACGGCCTGGTGGCGCTGGAGTTGATTGCGGATCGCATCGAACACCATCTCGGCGTCAAGATCTCGGTATTCGGCTTCGATACAGGAAAGGGTTTACCCCGACCCCAGGACGTGCGGGATTGTCCGAACCTTTTCATTGAGGGAACCTATCCGATGGATGTTGATAAGCTGCGTCGCCGTCTTCGACGAGCTCAGCTCATCCTCGGAATGGTCGATGAAACGGTTCCGCTGTTTGTATCCACGTACAAGCCGGCGCCGGTTGCGTTTGTTTCGGTCGACCTTGATCTCTACACCTCGACCAAACAAGCCCTCCGTCTCTTTGAAGCTGAGACCAGCATGCTCCTGCCAAGAGTGCATTGTTATTTCGACGATATCAATGGCTTCACCTTCGCAGAACACAACGGGGAGCGGCTGGCGATAGCCGAATTTAATCAGGAACATCAGTTGCGAAAGATATCGCCCATGTACCACCTCAGGCATTACGTACCATCGCGAAACGCGGATGACGCCTGGGTCAACAGATTCTACATGGCGCACATACTCGACCATGAGTCGTACGGTCGTAACGACGGATTGACGAGAGTGCCCCGGCTGGATCTTGTTGATCCACCCGGCGATCCTGCGCATTCAAACGCGGGCAAGGGCCTAGGGCAGCTGAATAGGATGGGAACGGCAGATCCAGAAAGCGGAAGGTGAGGATTGTCTGCCTGTTCGACACTGGCAGGCTTAGGGCTATTTTCCTGTCAACTCCCGCTTCACTGCATCGCTGACGATTTTTCCATCCACGCGAATGCCGGCTCCGGCGAATCGGGCCATGACATTTTTCATGACTGCGCCCATTTCTTTCATGGTGGGCGCGCCCATTTCGGCGATGACCGCTCTCACACCTGCGACGATCTCGTCCTCGCTGGCGGCCTTCGGCATGTAGGATTCGATCAGGACGATTTCGGCGGCTTCTTTGTCGGCCATTTCCTGGCGGCCGCCCTTGGTGAATTGTTCGACCGAATCCTTGCGCTGCTTGATCAGGGTGGTGAGGACCTGCTGACCTTCTTTATCGTCGAGCGGCGCCATTTTCTCGATCTCGCGGTTCTTGAGTGCCGTCTTGACCATGCGCAACGTGGACAGGCGGTGCTCGTCGCGGGCTTTCATGGCGGTGACGATATCTTTCTGGATCTGTTCGGTGAGGCTCATGAGGGGATTATAGCGTCTGGCTGGGAAACCAAAATCATTAACCACGGAGGACGCAGAGGACAAACCTTGAGTTGTCATCCTGAGCGGAGTGGCTGCTTCGCGTCGCGAAGCAGCCGCGGAGTCGAAGGACCCCTACCTGCTTTTCGGGTGCTGGCAGCGAAATTCCGAATCAACAATTTGCGGTTACGCTCATAGGGGTCCTTCGACTGCATCGGCCCATTCGCAAGCGAATGGGCCGACTCCGCTCAGGATGACACTTGCAGTGGCCCCGTCCGTGGTGAAGAGTTCCTGATTCCGGTAAACTATTACGATCTTCCTAACAAAGGATTTCTCTATACATGCTGCGCAAGAATCGTCTTTTTACTCCCGGCCCGACTCCCATACTTCCGGCGGCACAGACTGCCATGGCCTCGTTCGCCATGCACCATCGCACCGCCGACTTCCGCGCTCTGTACACGCGGGTGCTCGCGGACATGAAAGATTTCATCGGCACGCGAAATGACGTGCTGATCCTGGCCTCATCCGGGACCGGCGCCATGGAAGGATCGGTCTCGAACCTGACCTCGCCCGGCGATAAGGTACTGGTGCTGACTGCGGGCAAGTTCGGCGAACGCTGGCGCGATCTGGCCAAGGCTTTCGGATGCGTCGTCGAGGTGCTGAGCGCGCCTTATGGCGAAACGCTCTCGCTGGATGACATTCGGCAAAAGCTGACGTCCGGACGTACGTGCCGTTTACGTGCAGGGGACGGAGAGTTCGACTGGGGCCCGGCATGATGTGAAGGGGATTGCGAAACTGGTTCGCGCCCAGGGCGACGAAACCTTGCTGGTCGTGGACGCGATCACCGGTCTGGGTACGACCCACTTCGATGTCGATGGCTGGGGCATTGACGTGATCATCGGGGGATCGCAAAAAGCGCTGATGATCCCGCCAGGGCTGGCCTATTGCGCGGTGAGTGAACGCGCCTGGAAGCGGATGGAGACGGCCAAGTCTCCGCGCTATTACTTTGACTTCCGGAAAGAGCGCAAAGCTGCAGCCAAGGGAGAGTCGGCCTACACGCCTGCGACCTCGCTGTTTGCGGCGTTAGGAGCGGCGCTGGATTTCGTTCGCCAGATGGGTAACGGCGATCTGGTGGCGGGACGCGAAGCTTTGGTCAACAATGCCGAACTGGCGGCGGAGATGACTCGCGCCGCGGTGCAGGCCCTGGGCCTGAAACTGTTTGCCGCGTCTGCTCCGGCGGCGGCGCTCACTGCCGTTCAGTCGCCGGCGGGAACAGACTCCAGCGCGATCGTCAAAGAGTTCCGCGAATCGTTTGCCGCGGTTGTGGCCAACGGACAGGGCGAGATGAAGGGCAAACTATTCCGCATCGCGCACATTGGCTACTACGACTACCTTGACACTATCGGGATTCTGGCTGCGCTCGAGCATGTGCTCGCCAGCGTGACCGGGAAGCCGGTGGAGTATGGTGCGGCGGTGCGCGCGGCGCAGGAAGTGTACGCGCGCAGCGCTTCAGAAAAACGCCAGCCGGTTGGCGCCTGATTGGTCCGCCGGAACCGCACAGTAAATGGAGGACGGGCGTCTCGCCCGTCGGGCACAGGTCAGTGCTTGACGGGCGGGACGCCCGTCCTCCACCTTCACGCGAGTATCGTTCACGACTTTCATGCGTGTGAAGCGGCTACGGCTCGGGTGTCGGCGGTCTGCCACGTTCCGGGCAAAAGTTTGGGCAGTGAGATGCGGACGCATTGCGTCGCAGAGAAGCATCTCAATCCTTTGGAGAGTTGATCGCTAATTATGAAAGTTGTGGTGGCAGAAAAGATTTCATCCTCAGCTATTGACCTTTTGCGCGAGCCGCGCTGGACCATCATCACGCCCGACCAGGTGGAGGGCAAACTGGCGGCGCATCTGCAGACCGCGGATGCGCTGATCGTCCGCTCGGCGGTGCAGGTGGACGCCGATCTTCTGGAACATGCACGCAAGCTGCGAGTGATCGGGCGTGCCGGGGTGGGCGTGGACAATATTGATCTGGATGCCGCCACCCGCAAGGGCATCGCGGTGATGAATACACCGGGCGCTAATGCCATCGCCGTGGCAGAGCACGCTCTGGCGCTCATGCTGGCCATGGCCCGCCATATCAGCCGGGCCAACGAGCTGATGCATGCCGGGAAGTGGGAGAAAAAATCTCTGCAAGGTACTGAATTGCGAGGCAAGACCCTGGGCATCGTGGGACTGGGAAGGATCGGCCTGGAGGTTGCACGGCGGGCGCGAGCCTTCGGGATGGAAATCGTGGCGCACGATCCCTTTGTCTCGAACGCGGTGGCGAAAGAGCAAGGCATCCGGCTGGCCAAGCTGGAAGAAGTTTACGCGGCCGCTGATTACCTGACGCTGCATGTCGGGTTGACGCCGCAAACCGCGGGTATGATCAACGCGGATTCGGTCAAGAGAATGAAACGCGGGGTGAGGCTGGTCAATTGCGCGCGCGGAGAATTAGTGGACGAAGCGGCTTTGGCGCAAGCAGTCAAGCAGGGACTCGTGGCGGGCGCGGCGCTGGATGTTTTCACCGACGAGCCCTTGAAGAACTCGCCGTTGACGGCGGTCGAGAACATCATTCTTACTCCTCACATCGCGGGCTCGACCAATGAAGCCCAGGAGGCTGTCGGCTATCAGATCGCGATGCAGGTGAAGGAGTACCTGAAGCACGGTGTCATCCAGAACGCGGTGAATGTGCCGTCGGTCTCGCACGACGAATATCTGGAACTGCAACCCTATGTGGTGCTGGCAGAGAGGCTGGGTTCGTTCCTGGCGCAAGTCAGCGAGGGGACGCTGGAGGAGATTTCGCTGCGCTACTCCGGGCACATTGCGGAATCGAAGACCGACCTGATCCGCAACGCAGCTGTCAAAGGCATCCTGAACGAAGCGCTCGAGGAGAAGGCAAACCTGGTAAATGCGGAAGCGATCGCTTCCTCCCGGGGACTGCGCATCCACGAATCCCGCAAGCCGCACAGTTCCAGCGGAGGCTCGGGCAGCGTGCTCTCGGTGCTGCTGAAGACAGCGAACGGCGAGCATCTGGTCAAGGGGGCGGTGCTGCATAAAGACGCCCCGCGCCTGCTGCACGTGGACGGGATTGATGTGGAAGCGCCGCTCGAGCGCGACCTGATCTACCTGCGCAACCGGGACGTCCCCGGTGTGATCGGGAAGGTGGGTACGATTCTGGGACAGCACAAGATCAATATCGCGAACTTCTCGCTGGGACGGCGATCGGGCACCATCAAGCCCGGCGTGCCGCGGCAGGCGATTGCCGTGGTGCATGTGGATGGGAAAGTGCCTCCGGTAGTTCTGGCTGAACTGCGGAAGGTGGCAGCGGTGGAGCAGGCGAAAGCGATCCGGCTGTTTTAAGCGCGACTAGTAATGTCATCCTGAGCGTAACCGGTCCATTCGCTCGCGAATGGATTGGTGGAGTCGAAGGACCCTCTAGCAGATTGGTTACAGTCGAAGAGCTAGTTCCGTGGTGCGGCGAGAGCGGCCAGGACCGTGAAGCGGGTAGGGGTCCTTCGACTGCGTAGCTGCTTTGCTTCGCGAAGCATCTACTCCGCTCAGGATGACAGATCTCAGGGTCTTTCCTGACAATGAGAAAATTAAAGGGCCAATGCATCCCAGGAGACCCCGGCAGGTTCCAACAGCTTGAGTTTGGTGTTATGGCAAGAGCGTACGAGGACAATTGATGTTAAGAAGATCCGGCATTGCAATGGCGGCATTGTTTCTTTTCGCGTCCGTGGCATGGGCGCAGGACAACACTTACGAAGTCAGCCTGGGTGGGTCGGCGGTGTTCAGCAAGCAGTCGACGGGCAACGGTACGGTGCTTACTCCGACCAACTCCGGCGCGATCCTGGTCACTGGACGGTACCGCTTTTCGACACACAGTTCCATCGCACTCAACTATTCGCACACGTCAAACTCACAGATTTACTCCTCCCCGCCGCTGACCATTCGCATTCAGGGCACCATCGCGGAATACTCCGGGGCATACGTTTTCAGCTTCCACCAGACCCCAAAAGCTGAGCCGTTCGTTTTTGCCGGTGCGGGAGCTCTGGTCTTCTATCCTGGATACAATTTCAACACCATCAACGGGGTGCAAACCTATCTTCCGGCATCCCAGCAAACGCAGCCGGCTTTCCTTTATGGCGGGGGGTTCGACTACCGCGTGTTTTCGAGCGTGCCGTTTATTCGCCGGTCTTCGCTGACCAAATACCTTGCGCTTTGCGGTTGCAATACCGGGGGCTGGTCTACAAGGCGCCCGCCTTCAATGTGCAGAACCTGTTTACCGGCGCCCGGGGACACATGGCGGAGCCTTCGGTGGGGATCGTGGTGAAGTTCTAGCGGAAAACGCGGCCACGGATTTTCACGGATTCACGCGGATAAGGCAAAAGAGATAAAAATCCCCAGAGAATTGTCATTCCGAAGCGCGGCATTGTCGCGCGAGGAATCTGCTGGTCGCTGCCGGCTGGAAGCAGATTCCTCGCCGATAGAGCTGGCTTCGGAATGACAAGTTTTTTATCTCTCTTGCCTTATCCGTGAGATCCGTGAAAATCCGTGGCTGATTTTTAGGAATTAAGAGCCTGTTTGCGGAGCTTGCGGCTTTCGGCCAGCAGCGTCATTGAGTGCATCAGATTTTGCAGGGTGACAATTCCCACCAGGCGCTGGTCTTCGACGACCGGAATGATGCTGAGATTCTTGGTGGTGAGTTTGCGGAAGGCGGAGGCCAGGGATTCGCCTTTTTGCGCCACGTCGAATATCCGGTTCATCACGGCCTGGACGTAACCGTTGCCTTCGGCGCGCAGCGCTTCCAGAATTTTCTGTTTCGAAATCACTCCCACCATATCGCTACCGCGAATGACCGGGAAATCATCCTGCAGGCAGTGCACGGCTTTTTCCAGCGCGTCTTCCAGGGTGTCGGCCGGGGAGAGCGTGGCAAAGTCGGTGAGCATGATGTCTTCCAGGTGCACCTTCTCCAGCACCGACTGAAATACCGCTGAACGCTCCTCCATCTGGGAGGCGATGAACAGGAACAGCCCTACCAGCGTCAGCCAGTAGTTGGGCAGGAGCATGCCTCCCAGGATGAACATGGTCGCGAAAGCCTGTCCGATTGACACTGCGCGGCGCGTGGCCTGGACCGGGTCCATGTGCCGGCTGAAGAGAGGCGCGTAAAACTCGGCCGCCGTCCATAGGATAGGCGGGCAGCAGGTTGAATCCGGCGAGATAGAGATTGGCCCATACCAGGCTGCGGGGTAGATTGCCGGACCGCATGAAGGGCCAGGTCCAGAGGTCAGCATGGGGAACGACCGCAAGAATGATGAGGCCTGAAGCGCAAGCCAGCAGCAGGTTGGCAAGCGGTCCTGCTATGGCGATGCGGATATCCCGTTTCCAGGGAGCTAGCGTTAATTCCGCGGGGGGCTGGCTCTCGTCGAGTTGGGTCACTCCGCCAATGGGAAGCAGGATGATGGATTTTGCCCGGATACCCAGGCGCCGCGCCATGAGGGCATGACCGAACTCATGGGCCAGGACGCAGCCGAAGATAATTCCCACCAGTGCGAGGCCGCGACCATCGCTGGCGGTCCGGTGTGAGGCATACTCGGTGTACCACACGAAAATCGGTAGCAGGAAAAAAGTCCAATGGATACGAAGCTCAACGCCGAAAATGCGGCCTACCGAAATGGACCAGCTTCTCATGGGAAACCTGCGGGTTTTTCCGCTGCCGCCATTCTATATAGTTTAGACAACGGATAGGAGCCGGGAGTTGCAATTTCACCAAATCCAAGGTAATGAGATGGCCTGCGACAGGCCGGCGCCATGCGAGTGATCGCCGGGAAATTTCGCAGCCGCCCCCTGCGCTCGCTGCGCGGAATGGATCTGCGGCCCACGGCCGACCGTTTGCGGGAAACCCTGTTTAATGTGCTGGCGGCGGGGAACCCGACCGCCTTCGAGGGCAGCGTCTGGCTCGACCTTTGCGCCGGTACGGGCGCGGTCGGCATTGAAGCCTTGAGCCGGGGAGCGTCCAAGGTTTACTTCGTGGAATCCTCGAGTGCGGCTGTCACACTGATCCGGCAAAACCTGGATTCTCTGGCGGTCGCGGACGGTTTCGAGGTGCTGAAGGAGGACGTCAGCCGCGCCCTACGTATGCTCGAAACCAGGAACCTCACCGCCAAGGTTATCTTTCTCGATCCTCCTTACCGTTTAGAAAAAGTCTATCTGCAGGTCCTTCAGTTGCTCTCGAAGTCCTCCCTGGTGACATCGGAAACGGTAGTCGTAGCCGAGCATGACAAGAGATTCGATCCTGGAGATTCGTTTGCGCCCCTACTCCGCTATCGCACCTTGGAGCAGGGGGACGTAGTGTTAAGCTTTTACCGACCGGCTCGGTGATCACGACCCAGGGGTCCTGCCTCCACGAGCGGGGCGCTCGCGCCCCCATCATCACGAGCCTACCGTGGCCTGGTGGACTTGAGCCAACCGGCGTCCCACGAACTTGAAAATTTCGATCACCGTCTTAATGACGATGACCAATGCGGTGATCAGCAATCCGATATGGACCCAGTAATTGACAATTTTCGTCAGGCCCTGCAGTTGGGGCGAGCTTGACTCCGCGGCCACGAACAAGTCGGCAGCGTTGATCAGGAAATAGATAGCCACCAGACGCACTGCGCTCAGGACCAGCCGCGACAGGGCCCTTCCCTTCGTCCACGGCGGCCAAACCAGCATGGATGCGGTAATGGTTAGATCCACCACTACCATCATCACAAAAAGGGGATAGAGGGTTAGCCACACGGGGCCAAACCGGAGAAAGGTAACGCTTGGGCCAAGTATGAGGTATTGGTAGTGCAGCCCGACCAGCCACCAGACACTGAAAATAGTTTGCACGAAGAGCTGTGTGATCAACTCAAATTGCGATTTGCGGGGAGTGTCCTTTACCAGCGGCGGCAACTTTCGAGGATCCCAGCTGTCCTCAAGCCGGAACCTGGCGCCAAAGAACTCAAGAGCGGAAAAGGTCAGAGTAATCCAGGCGAACGTCGTCAGCGCGACGCTGGGATAGCGGAACAAGACCCCAAGACTCTCCAAGAACGTCTTGCCCGCTGCGGCGGTGGCGATGCTGGCGGCGGCTAGCACCAGGAAGGCCAAGCCCAGGGATGCTTTCAATACTTTCCAATAAATGGGAAACATAGTCGCTCCAATCAGGTCCTGCTGTTTGCGATAGCGGCTGGCCAGGTGGATCGGGCTGCCCAGCTTCTTCAGCAGCGCAACCTGCTCATCTTCGGTGAGCGGATGGCCGACCTCTGCCTCCTTCTCTTCGATCTGGGAGAGGATGCTGTCGCGTAGTTCCTTGATGATGTCGTCGCGCTGCTGGGGAGGAAGCGCGAACTTCAGAGCCTGCAGGTAGCGTTCAATCAGATCCATAAATGTGCTCCTAACATTGTCAGAAGATGTCTTAAAGAATTCCGTCAAGCGTGGCGTTGATGCTCTTCCACTCGGCGGCCAGCTGTTTCAGGATTATCTTGCCCTCGGCGGAGAGGCGGTAGAAGCGCTTGTTGCGCTTTTCTTCCTCGCGCCACTCGCTGACCAGCAAACCCTGATTCTCCAGCCGCCGCAGCAGCGGATAGAGCGTGCCTTCGTCAATCTCCATGCCCTGCCCGGCAAGGGCCTTGCGCAACGTGTATCCGTAGCGTTCGTCGCGCAGCTCGGCCAGGACTGCCAGGATCAGGCAGCCGCGCCGAAGCTCAAGCCGCAGATTTTCGAGGACATCGTTGTTCATTGGCCGCTCTACCGTGTGCTGCATAGTGTATGACGTACACTGTATGACACACAGTATAAATTGTCAAGGTTCTTTTCGTTGATTGCAGAGCTTGGTCTTGTAGGACGGGCGTTCCGCCCGTCGTCAGATGTTCAACTTGCTGAAAGGGCGTCCCTTATCTCTCCTACCGAAGTACACGTCCCGAGGTAAGACAGTCTTAGTTACGAAAGTTTGGGTAAATTATGCGCAAGTTGTTGTATTAGAACGCTTTAATTGATATCAATGATGGCAGATTCCCCCTCAAAATGCCTCGAGGAGTCGTAACGGAGGGTCGTGAGTAACCGCTCTCAGTCGTGGAGAGAACTGAGCCTGGGCGCCAAGGTGTTCATTAGCCTTGTCGTTGTGGCCGGAACGTGTGTGCTCCTGTATGGAGCCATCCGGCCGACGAGCAAGAATATCGCGCAGTTTATCTGCTACCTGCTGATCGCGATATTGGCTGCCCGGCTGAAAGTCCGGCTGCCCGGGATCACCGGCACCATGTCGGTGAACTTCCTTTTCATTCTGTTGGGCATATTGGAACTGGGCTTCGCGGAGACGCTGGCTTTGGCCACGGCGGCCATCCTCGTGCAATGCTTCTATCACGATCGTCCCAGCCCGCTCCAGGTCACCTTCAATTTGTCGGCCAGCGCAGTGTCGATTGCCGCTGCATACAACGTTTATCACCTGGCCATAGACGCGGCCCAGGTCAAGAGTCACCCTTTATTGTTGGGATTGGCAGCCGTCACCTATTTCGCTGCTAACACCGGCTCGATCGCCACGGTGATCTCGCTTACCGAGGGGAAGTCCATCAGGAACTTGTGGGTGGAGTGCTATTTCTGGTCATTTCCCTATTACCTCGTAGGCGCTGCCTTTGCCGGAATGATCGGCTGGTTCAACCGCCAGTTCGGATGGGAAACCTCGCTGCTTATTGTCCCCATCATTTACCTGATCTACCGTTCTTATCGGCTATATCTGGGAAAACTTGAGGACGAAAAGCGCCACGTCGAAGAAATGGCCACCCTGCACCTGCGCACCATTGAAGCGCTGGCGCTCGCTATCGAAGCCAAAGACCATACTACGCACGACCACCTGCAGAGAGTGCGAATTTATGCCATTGAGGTGGCAAAAGAACTGGGTGTGACGCCGGGCGAGATGGAAGCTCTGCATGCGGCCGCGCTCCTGCATGACATCGGCAAGCTGGCCGTGCCCGAACACATCATCTCGAAGCCGGGCCGGTTGACTCCGGAAGAATTTGAAAAGATGAAGATCCACCCCGTGGTTGGGGCGGAAATCCTGGAGCGAGTCCGCTTTCCTTATCCGGTGGTGCCCATCGTCCGCGCTCACCACGAAAAATGGGATGGATCGGGCTATCCCTTCGGGCTGAAAGGCGAAGAAATTCCGGTGGGAGCGCGCATCCTTTCTTCGGTGGATTTTCTCGACGCCATGGCTTCCGACCGTCAATACCGGCGGGCCTTGCCTCTGGAAGAAGTAATGAAACGTCTGTCGGCGGAGTCGGGAAAGTCGTTTGATCCGAAAGTGGTGAGCATTCTGGAGAGGCGTTATCGCCAGCTGGAAAAGCTTGTGGAATCCACCTACAGGCGTGAGCCGGTGGCGCCGCTCTCGACTGAGCTGAAAGTGGAAGCCGGAGCTGCTCCGGCAGCGGGTTTCGAAGACATCACGGTCAAGGACGCTCCCGGCCAGGAAGCCACATTCCTTTCGTCGATTGCTGCGGCTCGGCAGGAAGCGCAAACCCTGTTCGAACTGAGCCAGGACCTGGGCGCTTCGCTCAGCCTGGGCGAGACCCTGTCGGTGTTCTCGGTGAAGCTCAGACGGCTGGTGCCCTATGACGCCATCGCCATCTATGTAAAGCGCGGGCAGGAATTGATCCCGGAACTGGTGAGCGGGGACAATCACCGTCTGTTCTCGTCGTTGCGCATTCCGCTGGGCAGCGGTCTTTCGGGATGGGTGGCGCAGAACCGGAAGCCGATCATCAACGGTAATCCGTCGGTCGAGCCGGGGTACCTGAATGATCCTACGAAGTTCAGCACGTTGCGATCGGCGCTGGCGATTCCTCTGGAAGGGCTGGCCGGCGTTGTAGGTGTACTCGCGCTCTACCACGCGGAAACGGATGCGTTCACTTCGGACCACTTGCGCATCCTGCTGGCCATCAGTTCAAAGATGGCGCTGGCCATTGAGAATGCGTTGAAGTACGAGCAGGCAGAGAGTTCAGCGGTCACCGACTACCTTACGGGATTGCCCAATGCCCGGTCGCTGTTCCTGCAACTGGATCGCGAAATGGCGCGCTGCAAGCGGGACTCGACGTCGCTGGTGGTCATGGTCAGCGACATGGACGGATTCAAGCAGATCAACGACCGCTTCGGTCACCTGGAAGGCAATCGCGTGTTGCGGCTGTTCGCGCAAGCCTTGAAAGAAAGCTGCCGCGAGTACGACTACGTGGCCCGCATGGGTGGAGATGAGTTCGTCGTGGTGGCGCCGGGGCTCACCGCCGACGCCGCCGCCAAGAAGGCGGAGAGCCTGAAGGAACTGGCCCGCATGGCGGGCAAGGAAGTGTGCAGCGAAGACATTCTCTCGTTGAGCGTGGGACAAGCCCTGTATCCCGAAGACGGGAAAGACGCAGAAGCGCTGCTGGCGGAAGCCGACCGGCGCATGTACATCGAAAAGCAGAAGCAGCCTTCGCGCAAGAACCGCCGTCTGTATCCGCGCATGAAGTGCCGGGTCACTATCGAATTGCGGCCGCTGGAAGGCGAGGTGCCGGTACTGGGAAACCTCATTGACGTCAGCCTGGGTGGCTGCTATGTGGAAACCAGCACGCTGATGCCTGCGGGCTCCAAATTGAAAGTGATCTTCTCGATTGATGACGGCCGGCTTCAGGCTACAGGATTCGTGGTGCGTATCGATCCCGGATCAGGCATCGCGATCCAGTTCAACGACATGAATCGCGAAGACCGCGACAAGATGCACAAAGTCCTCGAGTTCGTGCACAACAGCACGATGTTTTACGACAACCGGTATTTCTCCAAGCTGATGAAGACCTAGCAGTGCTCGAAGCGGTCTTAACCTTACTCAGTGACCTGCACTACCGCAGCTTTGCGCAGCCGAGGTAAATGCCTGGCCGCGCTTGGTGATGAGGATGTTGGCCGGCTTGATGTCCCGGTGGACGATTTTTTCGGTGTGCGCGGCATCGAGCGCGTCGGCCACTTCGATGGCCAGCGCGAGCAGGGTCTCGGTGTCCACGGGTTGGCCTGAGATGCGGTGCTTCAGGGTCACCCCGTCCAGAAACTCCATGGCGATGAAGGCCTGGCCGTCGTGCTCGCCAATGTCGTAGATCGTGCAAATGTTCGAATGATTTAGAGCGGATGCCGCTTGAGCTTCGCGCTGGAAGCGGGCGAGGGATTGCGGGTCACGGGCAACTTCCGGGGGCAGAAACTTGAGCGCGACAAAACGGTGAAGCCGGGTGTCTTCGGCCTTGTAGACCACTCCCATACCGCCGCCGCCCAGCTTTTCGATAATGCGGTAGTGCGATATGGTCTGGCCGATCACTGCCAGCGAGTCTTACGTGGCTGAAAGCGGCCAAGTCAAAGCGAGTGATTGCCAAGTGGTTCGTGGAGAATGTGGAGATTATCTTTTGCCGGGGTGAAATTCTCCGCGGCTGGAGAACTGACGAAAGGGCCATTCGCCATTCTTGGACGCGCTGGGGGCGGGACTGGCTGACGCTGCGGCGGTGGCGGCTTCTGAATTCCAGTCTGCGGGCGCGGGATGAACGCCCCAGACATTGCCGGGTTCGTCGAGCGCGATACCGACCATCCACCACTGGCCTCCGGTACCCAGAGGCACGCAGTTAGCGATGCGGGCGGAGACACTCTTGCCGCCCGGCAGGTCGTCCAGCGAGACTGCCAGACCGGGTTCCAGGGGTCGCGAAATTCGCACGCCACAGCCCTGCGTATTGAGGACGAGCGTGTGTCCGGATTCGGAGAATGACGTCGTTGGATCCAGGCTGGTGACGCGAAGCGGAATCTGGGCGCGAATGCGGGTGCTCCGCCTTGCCGATTCAGGTGGTTTTTCGGTGGAGTCCATAATGATTAGGTTCTCCTGATTTTACGTTCCGCGGCCAGTTCCGTCGTGCCATCGTGGGCCGCGGGGTACACCAAAGTAACGTCGCAGGAGACGGCCGGTCTTCCGCCCTCGGCGCTTGGTCCTGTTCGCCTTCGACCCCGGGCTCGCGCCGGGGACTTCAATCTTGTGCTGCTCCGCAGCTGGATCCGGCCATGATGGTTAACTGAGATCTGAGAACTTGGATCTGACTACTGAAAACACGACGATCACGCTGTCAAAGGCTGGATATGAATGAGAGGTCCGGACGGAACAGGTCGGTGCTGACCGCCGTCCAGGCGAAGCATGTTGGCGGAGCGGATTCCAGTGCGGTGGAAAGATTTTTCGCAGTCGGCGGTTGACGGTCCGCGCATGCTTCCTTCCATGTAGGCGAGGCCGGGGCAGCGGGTGCAGGTGCCGACATGGTTGCAACCTGAGCACACGGTGAGGTCTTTGGCACGAATGGAGCGGACTTCGTTCAGTTCGGAGGAGTGGTTCCAGATGTCGAGAAACTTCTGCCGCCGTACGTTGCCGCTGGGCAGCGGAAACTGCACGCAGGGAAAAACGTCGCCGTAAGGAGAGATGTAGGCGAGGGTGTGTCCGGCGCTGCAGGGATATCCTTCCATCACGTCTTCGTCAGGAGCAGCAGGCGGAGCGCAAAACTCTTCGACGTTTCCGACCAGGCTTTCGTTGTGAAAAACGCCGTTTAACTCCGGGCCCGGAATGCGCAGATTCAGAATTGAGGTGTCGCCATCCATCTTTGGCGTGATGGTCGGGTCGAGCGTGTACTGAACGCCCAGGCTCGCGCGCCAGCGCCTGCACTCCGGCATGGTCGTGCATGTTGGCCGTCATCAGCACATTGGCAATCGTCACCCGCAGTCCTTGTTCGGTCAGAGAACGGATGGCTTCTATGCTGCGACGGAGCGAACCTGGAAGCTTGGTGATGGCGTCGTGCACCTCGGCGCGGTGCGAGTAGATGCTGACCTGCACCTGGTCAACGCCCAGTTCCAGCATGCGCCGGGCTTCCGCTTCGCCAATCATGACCGCGTTGGTTTTGATCCTCACGTCGAACATCAGGCTGCGGGCATATTCCAGAAGCTCGAAGAAGTCGCGCCGCATCAGGACTTCGCCGCCGCTGAAAGTCAGGAAGAATGTGCCTGCATCTGCCAGTTCGTCGAGCACGCGCTTGATCTCTGGCGTAGTCATCTCGCCGTGGTCGTCGTGATCGAGGTAGCAGTGCACGCAGCGCTCGTTGCAGCGGTAGGTGATGTCGAAATGAACCGACATGGGCACACCCAGGTCGAGGGCGCGCTGGCTCATCTCCTGCATCAGGCTCACGCGGCCTCCGTGGGGCTGGTCGCGGGTTCTGCAATGGGAGTCTCGGAAACTTGCAGGATACCGTGCTGCGAGAGCTCTTCGACGAAGCGCTCGACGTCGCGATGCGCGGTCTCGGCATCAACCTCGAACTCGGCGCAGACGTGATCGGCCACAATCTCCGACAACGGAGTAACGCCATCCGCGGCCTGCCAGACGACGGTGGCCACAGGATTCAGAGTAAAGAAAGTTGAGTCGGCAGAAGACATGACCATCATCTCGCCGCCCAGAAGGCGGGAGGCGATGGCAGAACTCTTGGCGATGTATTTGACGCTCATGTCTGTTTCAACCGATCATGCCCCAAACGCGCGAGTCGGGAGCAAAAGTCAGGCGCTGCACCGGAACGCGCTCCACAAATTCGCAGGCCGACTGTAAGACGTTATCCACCAGTGCCGCATCCTCGGCGAAAAATAAAATGTTTCTCATCAGGCGGCGGATGGCCTCGGCTTTAGCCATGGGCTCAATCTTGTTCTTCGGGCCTTGCTCGAGGAAAAACAGCGAGCCGATGGGGGCCGAGCAGTTTTCTCCAACCCGCGCCAGTTCTCCGGCGAAAGGAGTTCCACAGGCGCGGTAGCCAGTGTCAACCCGGCGGATGTAAGACACTTCATCGGTCAGCAGGGTCACGTCCTTCGGCGCCAGGCGTGAGATGGTGGTTTTCCCGGCACCGGACACTCCGGAGAACAGAAAAGCTCGTCCGTTGCGGATGGCTCCGGCGGAGTGGAGCAGAAAGCCGCCTTCGCGCGCCAGGATCAGCGTGTGTACGATGCGCAGGACCGAGTCGATCGAGTAAGGATTGGCCGACTGCCGAATGCGGCCACGCCCGGCCTCCGGATTCCAGTGGGCGCGAAAATCGCCCCGCCGCAGCCGCCACGTGCCGTCCTGCATTTCCACTCGGACATCTTCGTCAGGAGCCTTGCGCGATGGCGTTGTCAGTTCGATGTCAAATTCAAATCTGGGGGGCGCGGCGGAATCAACAAAACCGGCGTAGCGGCGGGCCAGCATCTGCCGGAATGAGTCGTCATGCGTGTGCAGGAGGATCGGCATGCCTCCGATCTCGACCGTAATCTGGTAGCTCGAAGTCACTTTCGGGCAGCTCCGTGGCACGGGTTTGAAATCGCCCACGCCTCTATTCGGTCACTATGCTGCGCTAACGAATGTATCGTCGATCTGATCGTTACTTTCGCGGTGGGAAGCCGCGAATCGCAATCCAACCCGCCGGAAGAGGCTCGAGTGGCAAAACCACCACGCCAGGAGCCGGCGAGAGAATGAAAGCTTTCGCCCCGGGATAAACTTTGAGCCCGCGCGCCGAACCTCGACGATCCTGCCCAGCAACTCGCTTCTGTCAACCGGGGGATCGTCCTCGAACATGCAATCGCCCCGGGTCACTAGAAATGCTTTGTCGCGTTTAAGGTCGGCGCTTACGATCCGGTGAATGAAAAAACGGTCGCGGCGCATGTAAAGCACGATCTCACCCGGCTCAACTTCCTCGGGGCGGACCGACTGTACAGTGAGAACATCGCCCGGCCACAAAGTCGGAAGCATGCTGACTCCGTGGGCGCGTACTTTCAATGTGCCCCACGATCGCAATGCCTCGGCTGCCAGACTGCATCTGCCTTGGTCACGTGCCTGAGAATCCATTGTGTTACTGATCTGTACGTCAACGTACCGGCCAAAAGGTCACACCAGCACGGCTTTCCGGCGATGTGAGATGCCCTTCTTCTGCAGAATTTACGATAACCCACTGCCCATTCCGAACCAAAGACATAATGCAGATCACTGTTGCGTCGCTGGGTACCCGTTGCAGAGAACTGTTAAATGTGACCCGCGGATATTTCGGTTGAATCGATGTGCTTATGGAGGCCGGGCGTCGCGCCCGGCTGGACGGGCAGACGCCGGTCCTCTGTCCTGGGCCAAGAGAATAGAGCGAGTAAACGAAGGCGGAGATGGTTTGTACTATAGTTCCGCGAGGAGGAGTTTCCGGTCGGAGGATCGAGAGCGGCTATCGACGACCATTACCTTGCCCCAACCTGCGCCATCCCGGCTGCCAGCGGCGACTACTCCATACGCCAGCACGTTCAGCCCTGAACTCGACTTGATTCTCGCCTGCTGCGGTGACGATGCCGACGGGGGTCTGTCCGCGAGTATCCAACAAATTCTTCGGCACGGTGTGGATTGGGAGCGGCTGGTTCCGTTGGCGCAGCATCACGGATTGGTGCCACTGGTTTTTCGCCGGTTGTCTGCCGAAATGGATCCCAGTCGTTCGCCCGGACTGGAAGTGCTTCGTCAGCAGGACAAATCCAATACCCACCGCGCCCTGTGGTTGACACGCGAGTTGCTTAACATTCATCGCCATCTGCAGACTCGTGGCCTGGAGGTGCTGCCTTACAAGGGGCCAGTGCTGGCGGAAAGGCTGTACGGCAACGTCGCGATGCGCCAGTTCTCTGACCTCGACCTGCTGATCCGATCCGCTGACTTGCCGGCGATCAAGGACGGCTTGGCGGAACTGGGATACGAACCGGGCCTGCGATTGGAGAAGGCGGCGGAGCGCGATTACCTAAAATCCGGGTACGAGTACACTTTCGACGGAGCCCGAGGACGCAATCTGCTGGAACTCAAATGGCAGATTCTGCCGCGGTTTTATTCGATCGGCTTCGATGTCAATGAGTTCTTTCAAAGGGCGAGTGTGGTCACCATCGAGGGCCAGAGGCTGCGCACACTTTGCGATCAGGATTTGATGCTCGTGCTTTGCGTTCACGCCGCCAAACATGCGTGGAAACAGATTTCCTGGCTGTGTGAAATTATCCAGTTGGCCCGGTCGCACGCGATCGACTGGAAGGCGCTACGGGCAGAGGCCGAGAGCCTTGGGATCACGCGTATCGTGGCGGTAACTTTCCTGCTCGCGCAAAAGCTGCTTGGAGCGACGTTGCCTGTTGAGCTCGAAATAGAGAAAGATGCAGGCGCGGAAATTCTAGTGCAGCGCATAGTGCCCTTGACGGTTGGGGAAGAAGAGTTCAATCCCGAATCCATGGCGTACTTCCGCCTGATGATGGCGGTCAGAGAGCGGAGGCGGGACCGTTTTTCTTTCTGGTGGCGGCTGCTATCTACTCCTGGCGCGGGAGAATGGTCGGCGGTGCGTTTGCCTGGGCCACTGTTTCCCTTGTATCGCGTGGTCCGCATTTTCCGGGTGGCAAGGCGGTTGATGTTGCAACGTTCGGTTTCATAAGAAGCTTCTGTGCGCCAACTCCCCGGCTTTCATTGACTTGCCCGTTTCTCGCACGTAGGATTCTGCACCAGAGCTCGGCTAGACAAGATCGGCTAAATCAGTGATCGGCAAGACCATCTCGCACTACCGCGTCATCGAGAAGCTGGGTGGTGGTGGCATGGGCGTTGTCTATGAGGCCCAGGACGAGACGCTGGGCCGGCACGTAGCCTTGAAGTTTCTCCCTCCCGAACTGAGCTCGGATGCCTCCGCCCTGGAACGTTTCCAGCGTGAGGCGCGCGCCGCCTCGGCGCTCAACCATCCCAACATCTGCACCATCCACGAGATCGGCCAGCAGGATGGTCAATATTTCATCGTGATGGAACTGCTGGAAGGGATGACGCTGCGCGAGCGCATTCTGGGCAGGCCGCTTCCTACCGACCAACTGCTCGAACTGGCGGTTGACATCGCCGGGGCGCTTGATGCGGCTCACGCCAAGGGCATCATCCACCGCGACATCAAACCCGCCAACATTTTTGTGACCAAGCTTGGTCACGCCAAAATCCTCGACTTCGGTCTGGCGAAACTTTCTCCGGAACACGCTCCGCCGAGCACGCCTCACGCTTCAGCCGTGATGACCGAGGCGGCGCTGACCAGTCCGGGTGCGGCTGTGGGCACGGTTGCGTATATGTCGCCCGAGCAGGCCGCCGGAGAAGACCTCGATGCCCGTACCGATCTCTTCTCCTTCGGCGCGGTGCTCTACGAGATGTCCACCGCGCGTCCGGCTTTTTCCGGGAACACTTCCGCGATGGTATTTGACGCCATCCTGCACAAGGCCCCGGTTTCTCCGGTGCGCCTGAATCCCGACGTGCCACCGGAACTGGAACGAATCGTGGGCAAGGCGCTTGAGAAAGACCGCAAGCTGCGTTACCAGACCGCTTCCGAGATGGTGGCCGATCTGAAGCGCCTGCGACGCCAGATTGATTCCGGACACGTCAGTTCGTCCTCCGGTTTCAGTGCGGTGGCGACCGAGCCGGCATCATCGGTCTCCGCTGTGCCGGTAAAGCCCCGTTCCAGCGCGAAGCTATACGCGTTTGGCGCGGCCGCGGTCATCCTCTTAGCGATCCTGGGCTATTTGTTCCGGCCGACTCTGCCGCCGCCCAGGATCACCGGATACACCCAGATCACCCACGACGGACAACAAAAAAGTTTTTATGGACAAGCCACTGACACGGTTCTGAGCGACGGCCCTCGCCTCTTCATCCAGGAGAATGTCAACGGGCGCTTCGTAATTGCTCAAGTCTCCGCATCGGGTGGAGAAACCGTCCCGATGGCCACGCCTTTTACGAATGTAACTCCGCTGAATATTTCCCCGGACAAATCCGAACTTCTGATCGGCAGCTTTACGGGTGCGGAGACAGATCAGCCGATCTGGGCTCTGCCCGTACTCGGGGGTTCCCCGCGTCGGGTGAGCGATCTCCTGGGTTGGGATGGAACATGGCTTCCCAACGGCAACTTCCTGATGGCGCGCAACAACGAGCTTCTGGAAGTCTCCCCTGGTGGCACTCGCCGGTTCGCGACGCTGCCGGACTATTCTTACTGGTTCCGGTGGTCGCCCGATGGACAGGTTTTGCGTTTCACTGTCAGTGAGGCGAACGGTGCCACCTCAATGTGGGAGGTCTCCTCAAGCGGCGGCACCCCGCACCGCGTCTTTCCGGAGTTGACCGGGACGCTTCACCAGAAAGGAAGCTGGACTCCGGATGGAAACTACTTTGTTTTTCAGGTCTTCCGTCAGAACACCGTGGATCTCTGGGCGGTCCGGGAGAAGGGTGATTTGTTTCACAAGGTAGACCATCGTCCGGTACGGTTGACCTCGGGGCCGATGAGCTTTAATGGCGCACAGCCCAGCGCGGACGGAAAGAAGATCTATGCTGTGGGGAATCAACTTCGTGCCGAACTGGTTCGCTACGACGCCAAGTCCGGGCAGTTCCTTCCTTACCTTGACGGTGCATCGATAGGCGACGTCAGTTTTTCTCCCGACGGACAGTGGTTGGCATATGTAACTTATCCGGAAAATATCTTATGGCGCAGCCGGGTTGACGGAACCCAGAAACTGCAATTGACTTCCAGTGTGCCGAAATACGCTAACATGCCGCGCTGGTCTCCGGACGGGAAGCAGATCGTTTTTTTCGGGAATGATGCCGAACATCTCGCTCGGTTGTATGTGATCTCCGCCGATGGCGGGACGCCTCGCATGCTGGCGGCAGGAGAATTTCAAGCCGTTAGGCCGAGTTGGATTGCGGACGGCAATTCAATTGTGTTCCTCGACACGAACGGTGGCGGGTTGAACAGTACCGTAAAGATATTCAACTTGAACACTTCGCAGGTCACGACCGTTCCAGATTCGAAGGCTTTGTTCGCTCCAGTTGCTTCTCCAGACGGACGCTACCTTGCCGGCGCTAGCATTGACGGCCAAGCCTTGTGGCTCTTTGACTTCAATGCCGGGAAATGGTCGGAACTGCTCAAGACGAATGTAGGGTCCACAAACTGGTCAGCGGACAACAAGTACATTTACTTCGATAACGGGTTGAGCGAGAACCCGGCCTTTTATCGAGTGCGCGTTTCCGACCGAAAGTTGGAACGCCTGGCCGATCTGAAAGGGTTTCGTCGCGTGGTTTCCGGCTGGCTTCCCTGGAGCGGCGTTACACCCGATGGTGCCCCGCTGCTGCTGCGCGACATTAGTTCGCAAGAAGTTTACGCTCTGGATTTTGAAGCTCCATGAGGGGGGCCACGGGTACCGAAGGACCGAGCGTGGCAGCTTCCTGGCGCAGCTCGCACTATTGCATGTTTTGCCGCGCTCGTTGGAACGCGTAATCACTGATGTGAACCCAGCCCCGGAACGGGAGATTTACGTCAGCGATTGCTAGCAGCGCGAGCATGATCAGTAGAGTGAAGGAAAATACTTGGATGGCGTGGAGGGCCGCGTTGTCCGAGCCAAACATGGAAGCGGAAAACACAGTCACAACTGCTCCCGTGACGAGGACACACCAGAAAATCGCGGGGAGTTGGGACCGGCTCTGGATCAGCCGCGTGCGGCGATGCTCTGTCAGCGCGCTCAGTTCACTAAGTGCATGGTCCTCTGCAAGAAATTCCGCCGGCGACGCTGATTTGACTGACATCAAGGTCCTCCACATCGCTTGGTTGATTTCATGGCTTTCTTCCGGGACTTGGCCGTTTGCCATTTCTGGCCAGTCCCGTTCCATGACAACCTGGGCATAGTTGCGGGTCTGGATTTCGAGTTGTGTACGCTGCTGCTCAGGCAGACCCTCGGCGAGGCGGTATAGATTCCTGAGAGCGTTGGCCTCAAGGTCCACATTGAGATCCGCGGCGGTGAAGTCCGTCCACACCGTGTAGAGCATGAAGCCCAGAATCACGGCGTAGGTGGTCCCCAGAATGCCGAGTTGCCATCCGATCAGATCGTTGTGCACGCGCCGCTTTTCCTTCGGCCAAAAGCGGTTCAGCGTCGCCACCAGCAGCAACGACCCAGTAGTTGTGAGGACGAGGATGAAGATGTCCTGGAGAAAGCTCAACATATTTGCACCAAGGTTTTTTTGTCCTGCAATACTGCACTGCGGCTAAGTCCCGCTTCTGACTGTCTCATCTCTTGGCATTTTTCGTTGCTTGATTCATTCCTGATCGTAATCCTTGTTCCACCACGCGTTTGTATCCAGATTTATCCATGCTGGCCAGAGTGGCCGCCGAGATGCCTCCGGGCGTAGCAGCTTCCTGGAGTAACACGTCGAGTGAAATATTGGATTCACGCCATGCCAGGATGCCGTCGGCGAGGGCGTGAGCGGCGGCGGTCATCGCTGTCTTCCGATCGAGGCCGAGTTTCATTGCGCCTCCAGCGAGCGCAGCCAGCGCGTGGTAGCCATGGCTGGAAGAGTAAGTCACGGTGAAGGCGTCGAACTCACTCTCGGGGATTTCGAAAACTTGTCCCACGCGGGCGAAAAAGCTGCGCACTTCGCGACGGGATGCAGTCGGGAAACCGCGGTCGAAGGTCAGCGCAGTAAGACCGCGGCGGCTGCGAGCGACCGGGCTCGGCATGGCGCGTGCCCATCGCACCGGAGGGCCCATCCATGCGCGCAGGTTTTTAAGTGGAATGCCAGCGGCAAGGCTGATTGCTATCGCCGGCTCGGCCTGTCCGATGTGTTGCAGTAGTGCGCGGACTGAATCCGGTCGCACGGCGATGATCAGAAGACGGGCGTGCTCTACCGCCCGATGCAGATTCGATTCTACTTTCACTCCGTATTGGACTTCGAGCTGGCGCAACTTCTGCGGATGGCGATCGTGCACCATGATGGGCTGCTCATAATTCGCTAGACGCAGGCCGGCCAGCAGTGCGCCGGTGATGCGTCCGCCACCCAGAAACACTACGGCATTCTTGCGTGCGGCTTTCATACGAAGGCTTTCATACAAGGTTGGCACAGGCCTGGTCCGCGGCTTCGATCAGCGCGGCGACATCTTTCTCACTGTGCGCGGTCGAGATGATCCAGTGCAGGCCGTTTGATGGCGTCATGTAAATGCCCCGGTCGAGCAAGCGATGAACGAAGCGGGAATAGAGTTGAGTGTCCACGTGGCTGCAGTAGTCGCGGTAGTCGTGGAGGGCGTCGCGGTCAGTGAAGTAAATCTGGAACATGGGGCCAAAACCCTGCACGATGGCTCTTATCTGGTGGCGGCGAAAAACCTCACGCAGGCCGGAGATCGCGGCGTTGCCCACACTGTGAAGTTTCTGGTACGTGCCAGCCGCTGCCAATAAATCCAAATTGGCGGCGACGACTTTCATGGTGAGGCGGTGTCCGTTAAATGTTCCGTAATGCAGCACCATGTGTTCGCTCCAGCGCATGCGGTCAAGGATGGACCGCGCTCCAGCCACTGCGCCCACGGGAAATCCACCACCCAGAGCTTTGCCAAAAGTACTGATGTCCGGAGTGATGCCGTAGTACTCCTGGCATCCGCCGGGCGCGTAGCGGAAGCCGGTGACGACTTCGTCGAGGATCAGCAGAGCGCCGTGCTGTTGCGTGAGCGAGCGCAGCAGTTGTAGGTATCCATCGCGCGGCAGGATGCAGCCCATGTTGGCCATGATTGGTTCGGTGATGACGGCCGCAAGTTCCGGCCCATGCTGCTTCATGACCCGCTCGATGGCGGCTGCGTCGTTCCAGGGCGCCAGGACCACGTCGTCGAACGTTGACGCTGGAATGCCTTCCGAGTCGGGGATGCGTGCGGGATTTTCCGGCGGGCCCAGATGCTCAGGCGCATGACTGTGCGCATTCAGAAGATAAGGATCGTACCAGCCGTGATAGTGGCCTTCGAACTTGAGGAACTTGGTGCGGCCCGTGTGTGCGCGGGCCAGGCGCAGGGCCAGCATGGTGGCTTCGCTGCCGGTGTTGGTGAAGCGCACTACCTCGGCCGATGGGACCATGCGGCACAAACGCTCGGCTGCTTCTACTTCGGCGGAAGTTGCGGCTGCGAAGTGCGAACCTTGAACCATGGTTTGCGAAACGACTTCGACCAGTTTGGGATGAGCGTGTCCCTGGATGAGCGCTCCGAACGACATCATGAAATCTATGTATTCGTTGCCGTCGGCATCCCAGACGCGCGTGCCCTGGCCGCGCTCGAGAAAAATCGGGCCAGGTGAGAAGACAGCGGCGCCGCGTGAAGGCGAGTTGACGCCTTCTACCAGAGATCGCTGGGAGCGCTCGAACCATTGCCGCGAGTTTTTGCCAGTTGTCATAAAAGAACCACGCAGGCCCGGACGTCCTCGTCCGGGTGGGCGAGCGAAAGCTCGCCTCGGTTCTAAGCTTTACAAAAACGCAGCGGAGCTTTGCTCCGCCGGGCGGACGAGGGCGTCCGCCCCTACGTGGTTCGTGCCGCTAGTCGGCTGTGCCTCCGCCATCGACAATCAGCGTCGCGCCGGTCATGAACGACGAATCGTCCGAAGCGAGGAACAGCGCGGCTTTCGCGATTTCGTCGGATGTACCGATCCGTCCCAGGGGACGATTGCTGCAGCCCGCGAGATAGTCTTCCCACTTCTGGCCGCGCATGCGGGCGTCTTCCGGCAGCATCGGCGTGTCTACATCGCCGGGACAGATGCAGTTCACGCGGATTCCCTGGCGGCCGTGATCAATGGCCATCGCTTTGGTTAGCAGGACGACGCCGCCTTTCGAGGCGCAGTAGGCGATGGCTGCGTCGCCGCCCACGATTCCCCATCCCGAACTGTTGTTGATGATCACGCCGCTGCGCTGCGCGATCATGGTGGGCAGGGCGAACTTCGACATCAGAAACGTTCCTTTCAGGTTGATGTCAATTTGCAGGTCCCATTCTTCCTCGCTGCAATCGAGCGTGGTGTGCGGATAGAAAATGCCCGCGTTGTTGAAGAGGATGTCGAGGCGCCCGAAGGCGGCCACCGTTTCTTCGACGGCGCGGCGGCATTCCGCAGCTTTTCGGACGTCGGTTCTGAGGAAGATGGCCTGACCGCCGCTTTCCAGAATTCGGGCAGTGACCGCGTGACCTCGCGGCTCGTGGCGACCGGTGATCGCGATCTTAGCGCCCTCTTTGGCAAACAGGATGGCGGTAGCTTCGCCGATGCCCGAGGTGCCCCCGGTGATGAGAGCGACTTTGTTTCCGAGACGCATATGAAATCTTCACAGACCACGTAGACCCAGACGCCATCGCTCGGGAGGGCGAGCGAAGCTCGCTTGGCCGCGGAGAAAACACCTGCGGAGCTTTGCTCCGCTGGGCGGACGAGGGCGTCCGCCGCTACGTGGTTCCTGCCAGGCCGCCGCCGTCTACCACCAGCGCCGTTCCTGTCACAAACGATGACGCATCGCTGGCTAAATAAAGTGCAGCTTGCGCGATCTCTTCCGGCTTGCCGACGCGGCCTAATGGCCGTTTCGCGCCCTCGGCGAGAAACTTGTCATTTGGCTCTCCCAATTGTTGGGCCTCGTTGCGTAGCATGGCCGTGTCGGTGTCGCCGGGGCAGATGCAGTTTACTCGAATATGCTGCGGGCCGTGGTCGATGGCCATGGCCTTGGTCAGCAATACCACCGCGCCCTTGGAAGCGCAGTACACCGCAGCCCTTGGGCCGCCGGCAAGACCCCAGCCGGATGCGGTGCTGATGATCGAGCCTCCGCCGGCCGCTGCCATGATGGGAATGACTTGGCGGGACATCAGAAAAACGGCTTTCACATTTACCGCCATCACGCGATCCCAGTCCGCTTCGCTCAGTTCGACGACCGAGGCGCGGCGGATAATTCCGGCATTGTTAAACAGAATGTGGATGGCGCCGAAATCACGGACGGCGCGTTCTGTAACACGCTGGCAGTCGGCGGCGCGGGTGACGTCGCCGGGCTCAAAGATCGCGCGGCCGCCCTGTTGGGTGATTTCTGTGGCGACGGCCTGCCCAGCCGGTTCGTTTATGTCGGTGAGAATAACCGAAGCAGCTTCGCGGGCGAAGAGGAGGGCCGTGGCGCGCCCGATGCCGGAGGCGGCGCCCGTGATAACGGCGATTTTTCCGTGGAGCTGCTTGGTCGGCATGAGTTTCCATGTCATCCTGAGCAGAGTGGCTGCTTCGCATTGCGAAGCAGCCGCGCAGTCGAAGGACCCCTACGATCTTCTCCGCTGTTGCCGCCCTGGCCATTTCAGCAAATTCCCTCGCGCGCTAGCAGCGGCTAAGATGATAGGGGTCCTTCGACTGCGCCGGCCCATTCGCGAGCGAATGGGCTGGTTGCGCTCAGGATGACAGTACAAGTTTTCCATTCGCAGTCGAAGGACCCCTACGAGCTTCACGCTGTCACCACCTTGGCCAGTCAGCGGCTGGCCAGGCCTCCGGCGGTTTCTGCGCCGTCGATCGTGTACACGTGGCCGGTGACGAAGGCTGCGTCGTCCGACGCCAGATAAGCGAACAGTGCGGCGATCTCTTCCGGTTTGGCGTGGCGGCCCAACGGAATTTTGCGATTCACCGCGTCGAGCATTTCATCGGTGTATTCGGCGCGCTGCATGGGAGTGAGGACGTATCCCGGGGCGACGGCGCATACACGGACTTTGGGCGCGAGTTCGAGAGCCATGGACCTGGTCAGCTCGATGACCCCAGCTTTCGTGGCATTGTAGTCGGCATAGAAAGGGTAGCCCATCACGCCGTTGGTGGACGCGGTCTGCAAGATAACGCCGCTGCCGCGCTCCCACATGTGCCGAGCTGCGGTCTGCGCCATGTAAAAGACGCCGGTGAGGTTGACCGCGATGGTCTTGTCCCATTCTTCGGGGGTGATGTCGAGGAAGTTGTGGCGGATGCTGATGCCGGCGTTATTGATCAGCACATCCACGCCACCCATCAGGCGCACGGCCGCGGCAAAGGCAGCTTGCACTTGTTTCAGGTTGGAGACGTCCGCGTCCACCGTGCCGGCCAGCTTCGGGAATTGCGAATGGATGTGCGCGCGCCCTTTGGCGTCGCGGTCGAGCACGACCACGGCCGAGCCTTCTTCCAGAAAGCGGGCGGCAGTCGCGGCGCCGATTCCGCTGGCGCCTCCTGTGATCAGGACGCGCTTGTCCTTGAGTCCTCGCATGGGTCTCCCTTGGTTAAGGCGGTTCAGGATAAAGCAGTGCGATGCAGATGACAATACTGGCGCTGGATTTGCGGTCAGCGGTCAAAGAGCATAAACCACGAAGGACACGAAGTACACGAAGGAATTTCAAGACAAAGATTTCCTTCGTGAACCTTGGTGTCCTTCGTGGTTTAAGGTTCTAGACCTTGCCGCCGAAGAGGAAGACCAGTTCGATGACCAGGATGACCACCACCATGAGTTCGAGCACGAAGGCTCGGCTTTGGTTGAACTGGTCCACCATGAAGCGGTAAAGGTCCTCGGCGGTTTGCAGTTTCTGGGTGACCAGGTCTTTGTAGTCGGGCACGCCGACCTTGGCGGCGGCCAGCTTGTACAAGCGGGCGGAAAACATGTCGCTGAGGAACTTGATCGCATTGTCGGCGCGCTCGGTCAGCTCGTTCACGTCGAGCAGGACGGTATGCAGCTTGGTCGCGGCCCGAGCCAGGCGCCAGCGGGCGAGCATTCCCGTGCCTTTGTCGAGGCCGGCGTACACAATCCCCAGCTCGCGAGTCAGCAGTTCGTCATAGTGACGGAATTCCAGCAACTGCGAGTTGGCGTACTCCAGAAGCTGGATGGCCGCCTCGGCGCCAATCTCGCTGTCGTACAAAAACGCGGCGTTCCAGCCAATGACCGCCAGATCATTGGGGTAGTAGGAAATGCGGGACTGCAGAATCTCGTTGCGCTCTCCTTCTGAGAGCTGCGCTGTCTCTCCGCGCACGATTTGCGCGATGCGGCCGCCCTGCGAGGTGCACAGATCAGAGGCAGACGGCGAGCCCGCAATCTCCCTCACGTGGAAAATAAAGTAGTCCTCACTCAGCCACTCGGGATAGGGTTTGATCAGCGCCGGAGCGGCCCGCTCCAGTTTCTCGTGCACGATGCGGGAGGCATGCTTCTCAAAGTCAACATCCCAGACCCAGCGGCTGCCCAAGCGGACCAGCGTCTCCCAGTCGCCGGAAAACGGCAGTTCGAAGACCACGCTCAGGACGCCATAGTCGTAATACTTGATCTGACCCTCGAGGCGCTCACCGCTCTCTAAAACCAAGGGTCCAATCGGTTCGACGACCGGGGGGCGCTGGTAGCGGACGTATCCGGGAGCCGGATGCTTGAAGCTTGGGTGCTCTACCGTACGCGCGCCAAAGATCTGCCGGAGCTGATCGAGCCGGATTTCCTCGCAGACGTCGAACTGGATGAGAACGAGGACAGAGCCGCGCAGCGCCGGTTGAACCTCGACTTCGACCAAGCGCGCGGTCTCGGGTGGGTGAAGGAGGATTTCGGAGTCTAGTGCCATAAAGCCTGCTTGCCGCCGGGGGATTAGAGGGTAGGAGTGTCCCAGCTGGTGGTCGCTTCTATTGTCCCAGAATCTGGGCGGGTTGGGGAGAGGCCAGAAGGTCAATGGTTAACTTATTGATTATAAACATGTTAATGCACGCGCGAGCTTCCTCGCAGGGGATAACCACAGGCTACGTAGGGAAGCCGCCGAGGCTCCGGCTGAGTGCGCTCGACCAGACAGCCGAGGGCGGCTGTCTCCACGTGGTCTTTTCTAGCTTTTACTTTTCAGCCACGATAGGAGGGCGGCGCCGCCGGCCACCCCGGCCAGTGCCAGGGCTGACCGCTTCATTGAGCGATCCAGTTCGGCCTGCCTTCGCCGGACGTGGGGCGTCTCCGGATAGCTGCCGTCCGCGCTGATTCCTCCCTTCAGGGCGGTGGCGATGACCTCTGCCAGGTGTAGCGAATGGCGGTCGGTGGACTGGGAGATCTGTTCGCGGCAACTGAAGCCGTCGGCGATGATCAGGCTGTCCGCCGGGGCCTGCCGGACCGCCGGCAGAAGTTCCAGCTCGCCGATGGCCATCGAGACGTCGTACTTCCCTTCATCGAAGCCGAACGAGCCTGCCATTCCGCAACAGCCTGGCGCGGGGGCGCTCCAGTCCACGCCCATTTTTCGCAGCACCGACTCCTCGTCGGTCATCTTCATCAGCGCTTTGTGATGGCAGTGGCCATGGATGACGGCCTTCACCGGGAGCTTCGGAAGCTCAAAATCGGTGGCTTTCTTTTCCAGAAACTCGCTTAGAAGGAATGACTGCCGGGATAGTTTCTGCGCCCTGGCATCGTCAGGAAACAGGTTAGTCAACTCGTCTCGAAAGACGGCGGCGCAACTGGGCTCCAGGACGACGATCGGAATCCCGGCCTCGATTTCCGGGGCGAGCGTGTCCAAAATCTTGAGCAGCAGGCGTTTGGCACGATCCAGCATGCCGAAATCGTAGAGGGGGCGCCCGCAGCAAAGAATGGAGTCGGGGATGGTCACGCGAAATCCAGCGGCTTCGAGGACTTCGACTGCAGCCTTGGCGGTGTCGGGCAGGAAGTAGTTGTTGAATGTGTCTGGCCAGAGCATGACCAGCTTGCCGCCAGCATTCGCCGGCCTGCGTTCCTTGGTCGTTCTTTGTTGGAACCAGGCGCGAAAAGTCTGGGGAGCGAAGGCCGGAACATTGCGCTGGTGCGGCATTCCGGTGGCAAGCTTGGCGATGTCTCGGAGGAAAGGGAGCTGGGTGGTGAGGTTCACCAGCCCTGGGGCTTTCGAGGTAAGGCGCGCCCAGAAGTCTATGTTGGCGAAAGCATAGTCGCTGCGGGGACGCAGGCGTCCCTCATGATAGTGCGAGAGAAATTCAGCCTTGTACGTGGCCAGGTCAACGCCCACCGGGCAGTCACTCTTACAGCCCTTGCAGGAGAGGCAGAGATCGAGAGACTCTTTCACGTCCTCGTCGCGCCAGCCGTCGCGGATCACGTCACCCTGGGCCATTTCCCAGAGCAGGTGGGCGCGGCCGCGGGTGGAGTGCTCCTCTTCATGCGTCACCCGCCAGCTCGGGCACATGACGCCGCCTTCTTCGCGGCGGCATTTTCCTACGCCGACGCAGCGCAGCATGGCGTGGGTCATGCTGCCGTGGTCGTGGGGAAACTGGAAGTGGGTCTCGGGGTCCCAGGGCTTGTAGTCGGCGCCCAGACGCAGATTTTCATCCATGCGGTAGGGCTCGACGACTTTGCCGGGGTTCATTTTCCAGGCGGGGTCCCAAATGGCTTTGAACTCGCGGAAGGCCTGCAGCAACTCCGGACCGAACATTCGCGGCAGCAGTTCGGAGCGCGCCTGGCCGTCACCGTGCTCGCCGGAGAGCGATCCGCCGTAGCTGACCACCAGGTCCGCGGCGGCTTCCATGAAATTCCGGAACTTGGCGATACCCGCAGTCGATTGCAGATCGAAATTCATGCGGTTGTGCACACATCCGTGGCCGAAGTGACCGTAGAGCGTGCCCCGATAGTTGAAGCGGTTCATCAGTTGGCGCAAGTCGCGCAAGTATTTGCCCAGCTTTTCCGGAGCCACGGCTGAGTCTTCCCAGCCTTCCCAGCTCAAGTCTTCTCCAGGAACGTATGAAATAACACCGAGGCTGGACTCGCGCACTTCCCAGACCCGCTTGATCTGCTCGCGATTGGTGAACAGCCGCATGTTCGGCGGGTTCGGAGTGCGGTTCAGGGCTTCCATCAAGCCGGAGGCCTGAGTTTCGGCGGCGGCAACGGTGTCGGCCCCGAATTCGGCCAGCAGCCAGCCGCCGCCTTCGGGCAATAGCGCCAGCCCCTCCGAATTGATGCCTCGGCGCCTTGTGTATTCAACCAGCAGGTCGTCAACTCCCTCTAGGCCGATCGGTTTGTGCGCCATGACATCGGGGACGTGATCGGCGCACTGATAAATATCCGGATAGGCGATCAGTAGCAGGACTCGCGCCGGAGGGCTTTCTACCAGGCGGCAGGTTGCCTCCAGCACCGAAACGCATGTGCCCTCGGATCCAACCAGCGCGCGGCGCCACGTCGAAACCGTGTCTCAGGCAGCAGGAAGTTCAGGTTGTAGCCCGAAACCCGGCGGGGGATATTGGGATAGCGCTGGCGAACCAGGTCGGCGTATTGATCCCTGAGTTTTTTCAGGCCGGCATAAATCTCTCCGCGCCGGCCGCCTTTGCGGATGATCTGCTCCATCTCCGCATCGCTGGTCTTGCC
Source organism: Terriglobia bacterium (assembly GCA_963813645.1). GTDB lineage: Bacteria > Acidobacteriota > Terriglobia > Terriglobales > Acidobacteriaceae > JAIQFF01. The sequence continues at coordinate 72,925 of CAWEZS010000024.1, read as the reverse complement.
TACTTTCAGACGGAGCCCGTCGTAGGTTAGGACATCGAGTGCTTCGATGTTGTCATCGGTCTTTCCCGCCATGACGGAATGCACGCCGCAGGAGTTGTTGCCGATCATTCCGCCGAGCGAGCAGCGGTCGTGAGTGGCTGGGTCGGGCGCGAAAGTCAGATGATGTTTCTCGGCGGCGTTGCGGAGGTGGTCAAGAACGACTCCGGGTTGCACTCGGGCGGTACGCTGCCCGGGATCGATTTCCACGATTTGATTCATATAGCGCGTGAAATCGAGTATCAGGGCGACATTGCAGCATTGTCCGGCGAGCGAAGTTCCGGTGCCGCGGCATAGGAGAGGCGCACCATACTCGCGCGCGAGTGAGACGGCGGCGATGACGTCGTCGGCGTCACGGGGAAGAACCACGCCGATCGGGACCTGGCGATAGTTGGAGCCGTCGGTAGCGTAAAGGGCGCGGCTGCTGGCATCGAAGCGGACGTCGCCGCGGATGTCTTTGCGTAAGGCCTGTTCGAGACCGGCCGCATCCACCGCGGAAGTTCGGGCAGCGCTGGCGATTGCTACGTATTGGTCGGGCATCTGGCTCGTGTGGGGCGGACACTCCTCGTCCGCCGCCTTGGACTTTGATTGTAATGAATTCGCTGCACTGCTCTTCGTGATCGACTACTTATGAAGCAAATTCAAATTCAAAAGCGGCGGACAGGAGTGTCCGCCCCACACAGCATCGGTATTCAGATCGTCAGTTGTGTCGGAATCGCCGCCGCGACCATCTTGCCGGAGATTTTGGAGATGTGAATTCTGGTCCGGCCGTTTTTCGGCTCGATGTTGATGGTGAGCATGTTTTTCTTGTCGGTGGAGATGATGGCGTAGTGGTCGCCAGTTGACGAGACTACGTTGGCATTGGGGACCTTCGATTTGTAAAACTCGGCCACCGTGCCGACGGGATCGCTGGTTTCAAAATCCGCCGAGGCGGTGTGCATGTTGCCCATGGTCATGTCGGACGTAGTGCCTTTGACCACCTCGGCGCCGGGATAGGCATCAATACCCAGGTTGCGAGCGGCTTCATCAGGATCGGTGGTGGTGTTCACGGTGCCGAAGGGCGTTTCCACGCGCACGTTGCCATTCTCGTTGTGAACCCGGCTGTGCCTGGCGATACGGTAGGCGAAGAACGAAAAGGCGCCGACTGCCAGAATGCCGAAAACGACAATCACCGCGACGACGATGAGAATGATCTTGAGAGCGCCGCTACTTTTCTGAGGGACTGCCGGGAGCGGACAGGAGTGAATACGGGAGTTGCAGCCGCCGCGCCGGGCTGGGTCTTGCCGCACTTGTTGCAAAACTTCGCTCCGGCATCCAGGGTTGCGCCACAAGAATTGCAAAACGCCATCGCATCACCTCGCGCTCAAGTTTCCGTCCCAGACGGCGGAGTATATCGCAGGTTCACATCAGCATGCGAGTGGTGTAGTCCGCCAGGCTCAATCCCAGCAGCAGTAGTAGAAAGAAGACCGCAGAAATCACCACGACTTTGACCAGCTTGTCGCTGGCGTACTTGACGTGCATGAAGATCAACACAACCAGCAGGGCCTTGACGGTCGCGATGACCAGGGCCACGATGGTGTTGAATGGGCCGAGGTCAATGAAGGCAACGCCGGCGGTCACGCCGGTCAGGACCAGCAGCACCAGCCAGACGGCGATGTTGGTCTTCGCGGAAACGATGTGTTCGGACATAGGTACTCTCAGTTTTCTTTGCGTTCTTTGCGGATCCTTTGCGATCTTTGCGGTACAAAAGCTTTTGACCGCAAAGGACGCAAAGAAACCCGCAAAGAACGCAAAGGAGCTTACTTTTTCCGATCTATCAAGTACAACAACGGAAACAGATAAATCCAGACAATATCCACAAAGTGCCAGTACAAGCCGGAATTTTCCAGCGGCGTGTGATATTCGGGCGTATACGTGCCCTTCCACGCGTGATAGAGCAAATAGGTAAAAATCCCGACTCCGATGATCATGTGCAGCGCGTGCATGCCGGTCATGGCAAAGTAGAGGGAAAAGAAAAGCTGGGCGTGATGCTGATCCACCGGCTGGTCAGGATGACCGGGAAGGCTGCCCTGGAAATTGAAAGTGGGACCCGGAACGTGGTGCTCCTCGAACTTGCTGGTCCACTCGATCGCTTTGACTCCCAGGAAGGCCAAACCCAAAACCAGGGTGAGCGCCAGATAGACGACCTGTTGCTGACGCTTGCCAATCTGCGCGGCCCGTACGGCCATAACGACCGTCAAGCTGCTGCAGATGAGGACAGCGGTGTTTACCGTGCCCAGCGTAATGTCGAGCGAACTGCTGGAGGCGGCGAAGTCAGGGAAATACCAGTAGCGATAGATGAGATAGGCGCAGAACATCCCGCCGAAAAACATGATTTCAGTCGCCAGAAACAACCACATGCCGAGCGATGAAGCATCGCGCTGCTGCTCCATGTCGACAAAGTGGTGCTTGAGCGCCGGATTGTGATGTTCAACCGCGGTTGGGCTATCCGCCACTGCGGGCCTCCTGCGGAGCGGGAATGTGCTCGTAGTCGTAAGCTTCCCAATCAACGACCGGGGGCGTTTCGAAATTAAAAGTTGGGGGCGGCGAAGTGGTCATCCACTCCAGGCCGGAAGCACCCCAGGGATTGTCCGGCGCAATTTTTCCGTAGCGCATGGACCACAGGAAATACACCATCGGCAAAAGATATCCGACCGCGAGAATGGTGGACCCGGCGGTCGAGAGCACGTTCAGCACCTGGAATTCCGGCGGATACTGCCAGTAGCGCCGCGGCATCCCCAGGTAGCCCAGGATGAACTGAGGGAAGAAGGTCAGGTTGAAACCGAGGAACACGATCACGGCAGCCAACTTGCCCAGATATTCGGGATACATGCGGCCGGAAATTTTCGGCCACCAGAAATGCATGCCGCCCAGGTAGCCCATCACCGCTCCCCCGACCATGATGTAGTGGAAGTGGGCCACGACGAAGTAAGTGTCGGTCACGTGCACATCGATGCCGAGACAGGCCAGGAACAGACCCGTAAGGCCGCCCATCAGAAACAGCCCGATAAAACCGAAGGCGTACAACATGGGCGTGGAAAACGTAATCGAGCCTTTGTACATGGTCGCTGTCCAGTTGAAGACTTTGATCGCCGAAGGGACTGCAACCAGATAGCTCAGGGCTGAAAAAATCAGCGCCGCGTACAGCGAAATGCCGGCCACGAACATGTGGTGCGCCCACACCAGAAATCCGAAAACAGCGATGCTGATGCTGGAGAGGGCGACGAAGTGGTAGCCGAAAATGCGCTTGCGCGAGAAGCAGGGCACAATCTCGGTGATCACTCCCATCGAGGGCAGAATCATGATGTAGACCGCGGGATGGGAGTAAAACCAGAACAGGTGCTGGAACAGAAGCGGGTCGCCGCCGCGTGTGGGATCGAAGATGCCGAGGTGGAGGGCGCGTTCGAGGACAACCAGCACCAGCGTGACCGCGATCACCGGCGTCCCCAGCAACTGAATGATGCTGGTGGCATAGTGCGCCCAAATGAACAGCGGCAGCCGGTTCCAGGTCATGCCCGGGGCGCGCATGCGGTGGATGGTGACCACGAAATTCAGTCCGGTCAGGATGGACGAGAATCCCGAGATGAAGATCGCGAGTCCGGCTTCAATCACTTTTGTATTGCTGAAGGCGGTGCTGAAGGGCGTGTAGAACGTCCAGCCGGTGTCCACGCCGCCGGTGAGCATGCAGTGCAGCATGAGCGCGCCGGCGATGATATACAGGTACCAGCTCAAAAGATTGATGCGCGGGAAGGCGAGGTCCTTGGCGCCGATCATCAACGGCACCAGGAAATTGCCCAGCACTGCGGGGATGGACGGAATCAGGAAGAAGAAGACCATCACCTGGCCGTGCATGGTGAAGAGCTTGTTGTAGGTGTCGGCCTGCACCAGGTCGCCCGCCGGAGTCAGCAGCTCCAGCCGGATCAGCAGGGCAAAAAATCCTCCAATGAAAAAGAAGAACGTGATGGACAGCAGGTAAAGCAGCGCAATGCGCTTGTGGTCAACCGTAAGCAGCCAGGACTTGATGCCATATTCCTGGTTGAGATAAGTCTCGCGTTCCGCGGTGATCGCTGCGGTAGCCATTGCTATTGCACCTTGGTTTCCTGCGGCTTCGCGCCCGACGGAACCACCGCCGGGCCGCCCGCCGCTCCCGATGGACTCGGGTTCAATGATTTCACGTACGCTACCAGCGCGTTGAGTTGTTCTTCGCCGACCAGTCCCTGAAACACCGGCATGATGGGCTTGAATCCGCTGACGATTTTTGCGCCCGGGGTCAGAATGGATTCCCGAATGTAGTTTTCGTCGGCCGTTACCACGCGTCCGTCTTCCAGTTGCACCGGCTTGCCGAAGAGGCCGACCAGTTCGGGGCCACGGCCCTGGGTATCCGAGCGGTGGCAGGTAGAGCAACCCAGTTGCTGGAAAAGATTCTGGCCGTTCGCGGCCATGGAACCCGCCGCCGCGCCGCCGCTGAGCCAGGCCTCGTACTGCGCCGGTTCCAGCACTACGACTTGCCCGATCATTCCGGAGTGCTGCGAGCCGCAATATTCGGCGCAGAACAGATGATAAATTCCCGCCTTGGTGGGGCGAAACCAAGCCGTGGTGTAGCGGCCGGGCAGAACGTCCTGCTTGATGCGGAACGCGGGAACGTAAAAGCTGTGGATCACGTCCTGCGAGGTCAGGATCATCTTCACGTCCCGGCCCACGGGTACGTGCAGTTCGTTGATCTCGCGCTGGCCTTCCTCGTGCTGCAGCTTCCACATCCACTGCTTGGCCACGACGTAGACTTCGGTAGCGCCGCGCGGAGGCGTGCGCTCCTTGAAGTAGATCACCGCTCCCCACAGGAAAATCACGATAAAAATACCCAGAGGAATTATCGACCAGGTTATTTCGAGAGCAGTAGAGCCTTCAATCTGCTCGGCTGCAACTCCCCGGCGCCTGCGATAGCGGACGGCGAACAGCACAATCGCCGCGAAGATAGCCACGCTTACCATCGCGCACAAAATGACGAGGAAGATGAAGAGCGTGTCTACGCTCCCGGCTGTCGTCGAGGCTCGTGCTGGCCAAAGTGGAAAAGTATCGTACATGTGTCAGTCGTCAGTCTTCAGTCGTCGGCCTGTCTTCTGTTGTTCCGTGTGGGGCGGGCGCCCTCGCCCGCCGCCTTTGACTTGGTCCTTACTTGGCCAAACAACTCATCTTGCGACATGCTCGTTATGTCCCGATCCAAAACGAATCAGCACAGTCATGAAAATCCCCAGCGCCAGTACCGTCGCCAGTGCTGACAGTTGCAGCACGCGCGAAATAATCGCTCCGTACTTACCGGTAGTCGGATCGTAGTGATAGCAGTACAGCAGCACCTGGTCCGCCAGCGTGCCGATCTTGTTTTCGGACGCCTGAATCAGTCCCAGGCGTAAATCTTTGGGCGCATACTCGACGCCGTAGTAGTACTGCGCGATCTTGCCCTCTGGAGTCAGCACCATGATGGCGGTGGCGTGCGCGAACTGGCCGGTCTTGGGATCGTACTGGTACTGGAAGCCGGCGGCCTTGGTCAGCGCATCAATGGATTCCTGCGGGCCGGTCAGGAAGTGCCAGCCTTCGGCGGCGCCGGGACGTCCGTAGCGCTTCAGGAACTCGGCCTTTTTCTTTGTGGCCATGTCCGGCGTTTCGTTGGGATCGAAGCTTACGGTCAGGACGTCGAATTCTTTTCCTACGTCGAATTTCAGCACGCGTAACGAACTCTCGAGGCCGCTGAACACTTCGCCGCAAAGCATCGGGCAGTTGTAGTAGACCAGGTTGAGAATCATCGGCTTCTTGCCGAAGAAATCTCCCAGGCGGACGGGTTTGCCGGTCTCGTCGCGGAAGTTGAGATCGGGAGGAATCTGCTCGTCCAGATGCTGCTCGATGCCGACATTCTTCAGGCCGGGCGGGCGCACGTTCGCCGGCGGCGACATCATGCCCTTGGTCATGCCCTGGCCGAAGGCTGACGGCGGACAGTCAAGAGCGCGGCGAAGATGGTCAGAATTCGTTTCGAGTTGTTGGTTATTTTCAGCACTATTAATTTCTCGACCAAACAATCCCAGGTGGAGCAGGCCTTTAGGCCTGCATAAACCGTTTCCTGACGGGCTTTAGCCCGATGTACCTCAGCGGCTAAAGCCCCTCACATCCAAGACTCTCTCGGCACGACTAAAGTCGTGCCCTCCCGTTTCTGCCCTCCCGTTCTCCTTACTTCTTCTTCGCGGGCTTGCTACTCGTATCTGAACGTCGCGCCGCTTCTTTCGCCGTGTTCACATCTGATGGCGGAGCCACGCCGGCTTGCGGCCGGGTGGGCAGTCCGCGCTGGGCCACCAGCGTCATGGCCCGGTCGATGGGAATTCGCACCATCCACGCCTGCTGGTCGACCCATCCGTAGCTGTTCAACGTCTGCTCTTCCTGCATTCGGAAGTTGTTGATCTCCGTCGTTTCGTCGGTCTCGAGACGCGGCTGCGGAAATTTCCTGATGTCGCCTTGCTCCACCATTCGAGTGTCGGCGGTGGTCTGCTGCACCAGGGGGCTTTGTACCGGCTGACGCCGGTTTTCGTAGGCGTCGAGATAGCTGTACAGTCCCTTCAGCACCAGCGCAACCAGCAAGCACCCAATGATCAGACCGAGCAGGAAGATGAGGATCGGCTTGGCGCCAAGATCCTCGCGCTCAAAATCCATCTCTTCGTTCTGCCCGTCGATGTGAAGGTCGTCAGTCATCTTTCCATTACTCGTGCGCTGCTTCGAGAACCTCTACGGCATAGACGTCATAGGCCGGGACCAGCGGCATCGAACTCAAATTGCGGAAGAAGTAGGCCAGCCACAGGCCGCCCATTGCAATCGGGACCACCACATCCAGCCAGGTAAGGTGGAAGGTCACGGAAAAATTAGGCTCGATCACCCAGAACAGGTCCACCAGTCGCATCACCATAATCCACGCCGCCAGCCAGACCAGGCGCGTAATGTCGCGTTTGAAGGGCCGCGAAAGCAGCATGATGAACGGTATCGCGAAATGGAACAAAACCAGGAGGAGGCCAACGTATCCCCAACCGCCGTTCAGGCGTCGCATGTACCAGGTTATTTCTTCGGGCAGGTTGCCCGCCCAGATGATCAGCCACTGCGAAAACGAGAAGTAGGCCCAGACCATGATGAAGGCCAGCATGAAGTTTCCGTGATCGTGTACCTGCGCCGGCTTCAGCAGTTCCGACATGGGTTTGTAGTTGAACAGGATTCGTTCCACCACGACGGCAAAGCACAGCGCCGAGAGCACCTGTCCGATCAGGAACGACAGGCCGAAGATAGTGGAAATCCAGCTGGGATCGATCGACATGACCCAATCGATGGCGGCAAAGGTGATGGTGCCCCCGTAGAGGATCAGTCCCGGTCCACTGAGCGCCTTGAAGCGCGCGCTGTTATCGCGCATCGGCGGATGGTCCTGCTCCGCCGACCATTTGGTCAGGAAATATGACAATGCCCACCAGATGGCGAAATAGATTGCGGCGCGAATGATAAATCCGTTCACCGTGAGATAAGACTTGGTGATTTCTTCCAGGTGCTCGCGCAGATGCTTGTCGGCGATGGCATCCAGCGGCCGGGCCCAGATGTAGAGTCTGCGAATCCCAAACAGCAGTGGGATGAACAATGCCGCCATCAGCGGCACACAGCGCATGGCCGCTCCCAGAATCCTGCGGATGACCATTCCCCAAGCGCCCTTGGTCAGATGGCGGAGCATGAGAATCGCCATTGAGCCCAGGGTCACGCCCAGCCATGCCATAAAGGCCAGCAGATAGGCGCGGAAGAATTCCTCGGGACGAAGCCATGCACCCAGGGCCGCGATCACGCCGAAGACCAAGCCGATGATCAACGAGCGCTGCTGGATGGTTTTCACCACCGGCGGCGCCATCAGGTCCTGGGGGCGCATGGAAACCGTGCTCATTTCGGCTCCTCCTGCGCAGAATGGGGTGCAGGCTTGGTTTCGACGACCGGCAGCGTCGCGCCCGAGCCCAATTCTCCGAAGTGCGGCGGGTCGGAGGGGACTTCTTGTCCGGCGGGAACATCGGCGGCGGTGGCTGCCTGACTCAGTTGCAGCGCACGGATGTATGCCACAATCGCCCAGCGATCGCGCGGGGCGATTTGCGACGAGTAGTCGGGCATGGAACCGAAGCCGCTGGTGATGACGTCAAAGAAATATCCCAGGGGCGCTTTGCGCAGGCGCTCGATGTGATACGAAGGCGGCTTGCGCGGAAAACCACGCGCGGGAATCACGCCATTGCCGTCGCCGATGCGGGAGTGGCAGGGAGCGCAGTAAATGTCGTAGCGCTGCTGTCCGCGGGCCAGAAGTTCCGCAGTGACCGGAAAGGGCATGTAGTCTCCGGGGTTCTCGCCCAGCTTTCCGGTGTAGAGATAGCTGTCTTCGCGCAGCTGGCCGCGCGCGATGGCGCCGTCGACGGGCGGACGCGCGGAGCGCAGGTCGGCATAGAAATCGCTCTCCGCCAAAGGCTTGAAGCGGGGCTGGTCGTGCATATCCTGGCGGCACCCGGCCAGGATGAGCAGGAGCAAAAATGTGGGCGCGAGCGCCCGCGCTCGTGCGGGAGCTACCACAGACTGTGTAGAGACAACTGCTGGTTCGTGGTGACCCGCTGCACGAGCGCAGGCGCTCGCGCCTACATCAAACTGGGGATGCCTTTTAATCGGGCACCTCCGAGATGGAGCGGGGTTGCAGGCTCTGCAGGAAACTGCGGACTTCGGACGGCTTGTACTTGGGGTCCGAGGAGAACACGATCAGAAAAAATCTGTCTTTGCTGGCGAATGCAAAACGGGGTGAATTGAAAACCGGGTGGTAGGGCATGGGCAGGCCATTCAGGGCCAACATGCCGAACACGGCCGAGATTCCGGCGAACAGAATCGTCATCTCAAAGGTCACGATAATGAACGATGGCCACGAGTGATACGGCTTACCGCCCACGTTCACCGGGTAACTGACGACCGAAATCCAGTACTGCATGAGATAGCCGGTCAGACCGCCGATCAGACCACCAATCAGCACTACCAGCGGAACTGCGTTGTGCTCGAATCCGATCGCCTCCGCCAGGCCTTCAATGGGGAAGGGGCTGTAGGCGTCGATCTTTTTATAGCCCGCTGCGCGGGTACGATGTGCCGCGGCCAGCAGAGTGTGGACGGAATCGAACTCGGCCATAATCCCGTAGGTCCCGGTGCGCTTCATTCCTTGACCTCCGCTTCCGGCAGCAGAGTGCGCATTTCAAAGATCGAAATCATCGGCAACAGGCGCACGAACAGGAACATGGCCGACAGGAACAGGCCGATGGTTCCGATGTAGGTCATCCAGTCCCAGCGCGTGGGATAGTACATGCCCCACGACGACGTGAGGAAATCGCGGTGCAGGCTGACCACCACGATGATGAAACGCTCCAGCCACATGCCCACCAGGACGACGAACGAAATCAGGAACAACCACACCGGGCTGCTCCGCAGTTTGGGAATCCACAGCACCTGGGGAATCACAATGTTGCAGACCAGTAGCATGTAATAGAAAAACGAGTACGGCCCGTGCAGCCGGTTCCACAGCAGGAAGGCGTCATAGCGGTTGCCGCCATACCATCCCATGAAAGCTTCGACCACGTAGCCGTAAGCCACGATCAAGCCGGTGGCCAGCATCACTTTCGCCGCGTTCTGCAGGTGCAGTTCAGTGATGAAGTCCTCGAGGTTGTAAATCTTACGAATGGGGATGGCCAGCATCAGCACCATGGCAAAGCCGGAGTAGATTGCTCCCGCGACGAAGTATGGCGGGAAGATTGTGGTGTGCCAGCCAGGCACGATGCCCACGGCAAAATCGAAACTCACGACAGTGTGGACCGAGAGCACCAGTGGCGTGGCCAGCCCGGCAAGAAGGAGATACATGGTCTCGTAGCGATGCCAGTGGCGCGCCGAACCGCGCCAGCCCATGGCCAGCATGCCGTAGACGACCTTCTTCCAGCGTTCTTCGGAGCGGTCGCGCAAGGTGGCGAGATCGGGAACCAGTCCAATGAACCAGAACAGCGCCGAGATGGTGGCGTACGTAGAAACCGCGAAGACGTCCCAGACCAGCGGGCTGCGGAATTGCGGCCAAACCCGCATGGTGTTGGGATAAGGAAACAGCCAGTAGGCGAGCCACGGGCGTCCGACGTGAATCAACGGGAAAATACCGGCGCTGGCCACGGCAAACAAGGTCATGGCCTCGGCGAAACGGTTGATCGAGTTACGCCAGGACTGCCGCAACAGCAGCAGGATGGCGGAAATCAGCGTGCCGGCGTGGCCGATTCCGATCCACCAAACGAAGTTGACGATGGCGAATCCCCAGCCGATGGGAATGGTCACGCCCCAGATGCCAACGCCTTTAACGAACAGGTAGGAGATGGCGAACAGCAGCATCATCAGGAGCAGAAACGCGATCCCGAAGCCGACGAACCACCCGTCGGACGTAGGACGAGTCAGCACGATCGAGCTGATCTTGTCGGTGACCGAGCCCAGGGTGTAGCCGGGTTCGATGACGGGTGCGCGCTCGTCTTGGATGGGTTCGTCCATGTTTAACCGATCATGTTTACTCGATCACGTTTATTCGATCACCCTCTAACCGCGCTCCGGGTGCGGGTCTTTGACTGCTTCCAGCTCCGGATTCGGATTGCGAATGTCGGCCAAATACGTGGTCCGGGGACGCGTGTTCAGGTCGCCCAGCAGACTATAGTTCCGCGGCAGGGCCTTCAATTTTGAGACCCGGCTGTCGGGATCGTTGATGTTGCCGAAAACAATGGCGTCCGCCGGGCACGACTGCTGGCAGGCAGTCTGCAGCGCGCCATCCGGGATGGTGCGCTCTTCGCGTTCGGCGTCGATCCGGTGCTGGTTGATGCGCTGCACGCAGTAAGTGCACTTTTCCATGACGCCGCGACTGCGCACGCTTACGTCCGGATTGCGCATCATCTTGTACTGCGAAGTTTCCCAGTCCTGGAACAGCAGGAAATTGAAACGCCGCACTTTGTAGGGACAGTTGTCGGAGCAGTAGCGCGTGCCCACGCAGCGGTTGTACACCATGTCGTTCAAGCCTTCGCTCGAGTGCACGGTCGCGCCCACCGGACACACCACCTCGCAGGGAGCATTCTCGCACTGCTGGCAGGGCACCGGCTGGAAGTAGGCCTGGGGATTGGCCCGATCGCCCTGGAAATAAGTATCCACGCGCAGCCAGTGCATGTGCCGCCCGAGAACCGTCTGCTCCTTGCCTACGACGGGGATATTGTTCTCCGATTGGCAGGCGACGATGCAGTTGTTGCAGCCCACGCAGGCCGTCATGTCAACCGTCATGCCCCAGGCGTAAGGCTCCGCGGCATACGGATAGGGCTTGTACAAAGTCAGATCTTTCGGCGGCTCTTCTTCCCGTGCGAAGTCGGGTTCCTTGCGGTACTCCTCTAAATCCGCGTGACGCACCAGGGGACGGGTGCCGGTGGGCGTTTCCATAGTCTGGTAGCCCTGGGTGGAAGCCAGCTTGTAAGTGCCTCCGGCTTTGCGAATCGCAACCCCGCTGGCGAACCAGGGTGTGGCGCTGGTGCGGAGCGGATACATATCGAAACCTGCGCCCGTGCCCACCCGCCCGGCGCGACGCCGTCCGTAACCCAAGAACACGGTGACGGAATTATCGGGATGGCCAACCTGGATCCAGACCGGGGCAGTCACTTTCTTACCGTTCAGTTCAAGCTCGACCAGGTCTTCGGTTTTGATCCCCATGCGCTCGGCCATGGCCGGGCCCATCAGCACCGGATTGTCCCAGGTGAGCTTGTTCATCGGCTTGGGCAACTCCTGCAGCCAGCCGTTGTTGGCGAATTGGCCGTCGTAGACGGAAGGATCGCGGCGGAAGTTGATTTCGATGGCCTTATCGTCCACGGCTTGCGGAGCCGGAAGGTTTGCGGTCTTGTTCGCGACCTGTTTCGGCGCGAATGTGGTGCCTTCCACCCAGCCGTCGTGCAGCGATTTCCGCCAGAACGTGTCGAAGTCTGCGCCGGTGTGCTGCTTTTTCCAGTAGGCCTGAACGATTTCGTGTCCGCCAGTATTGGATTGCCCGGAGAGCATGGAAACCAATTCGTACGCGCTCTTGCCGTTGTAGAGCGGCGCGATCAGCGGCTGCACGATGCTGACGGTCCCGTCGTAGGCGCGGGCATCGCCCCAGGCCTCGAGATAGTGGGCTTCGTTGACGTGCCACTGGCAGAGTTCTGCGGTTTCGTTCCGGTAGAGGCCGAGATGCACACGGAACGGAACGCTTGGACTTTTGAGCGCGTCGGCGAAACCAACGTCGGCGGGCGCATCGTAGGCGGGATTGCCCCCCATGATGACCAATACGTCGACCTTGGCGGCCCGCATGTCGGCCACCAGATCTTTGAGCGACTCGGCTTGATTGACCGGGTTGGCGTTTACCGGATCGGAATAGAAAACCGTTTTGCCAACGTTGCCCAAGTCTTGGTTGAGCGCATGAGCGAGAGCGTGAACCGCGGGCGGCTGATTATCACCCACGATGACAATACCGGCCCCGTGATGCTTGGCGAGATCTTTATAAGCGGATGCCAAGAAAAACTGTTGCTCACCATTCAGTCCCGCGGCAGAGTTCAATAAATCGATGCCGGGTAACGCTCTTACGGCGTTCTCAAACTGGCCAACTCGTAGTGGCAATCGATGGTCGGCCCTCGCGCCCGTCGAACTCGGCGTGCTCTCTACAACGTACAACCGGCTCATCTCGCCCGCATCGGGATTGCGGCGCATGGCGAAATCTCGCGCGTAACGGGTGAAGCCGGGGAATCCCGCGTAGAGGAAGTCGGCATCGAGCGAGAGAATTACGTCAGCCTTGGAGAGGTCGTAGCGGGTCTCCACCGGTTGCCCGAACGCCAGCTTTGCGCCCTCGAGCACGTTGTCGCGGTTCACCGGTTCATACACGTGCCACTTGGCCTGCGGATAGAGCTTGATAAACGATTGAAGCTGGTCAGCGAGCGTGGGCGATGAAATGGTCGGCGTCAGGATGCGGATGCCCGCTCCCTGCAAGCTCTTCTGGATATTCAGCGGCGACCGCATGGCTTCGACCAGCGATCCCCAGGACCGAATGTCGCCCAGGTAAGTCACGGTCTGCGAACGGTCGGGGTCGTACATCCCCAGGATCGAGGCCTGGGAGAAAATGTCGGTGCCGCCGAGACTCGCCGGATGCTTGTCGTTCCCCTCAATCTTGGTAGGCCGAAACATCTGGCTCTCGACCAGGACCGGGCTGGCGTATCCGCCGAGGGTGAAGGCGCTGGCGAAAAACAACGGCCGCCCCGGAACTAACTCTTCAGGCTGCTTCACATAGGGGACAATCGGTTCGAGCGGCTGCTTGGTGCAGGCGGTCATGCCTGCCATGGCCAGCGATGCGCCCATCAGCTTGAGGAAGCCGCGGCGCGAAACCGCATCCAGCCACTCCGATGCGCCCTTGGGGAATTCCCGGTGCAGCATCTCTTGGAAGTCGCGGCTGCCGGCCAGCTCCTCGAGGCTGCGCCAGTATTCCGGACCGTTGGTCTCGGCTAGCTTGGCGCGGGCCGCGTCCAAATCGAGCGTACCCTTCTTGCTGGGGCAGACGTCCTCGCGATGCGGCTTGGTGTTTCTGTCTTCCATCTTTATGCCGTTCAAAACGCCGTCGTAAAATCAGCCTGAGTCGGCGGTCGGGTGGAGCAGGCCTCTAGGCCTGCATTAGTGCCCGCCACCTGATGGGCTTTAGCCCCCGAGGTACGTACCTCAGCGGCTGAAGCCGCACAATAGTCAGCCCTCAATGCAGCGCTAAAGCGCTGCTCCACCCAAAATCAAAATCCACATCCAACATCAAAATCCAAAGTCCCGCGCTCGCTACCGATGGCACGTCGAACAGCTGGTGATGTCCGTTACCGAGCGCAACTTGTACTTCTTCACCAAGTCTGTGCCCAGCGAAATCTGATCGATGTATTCCTTGCCGTCGAACTCGACTGGCTTGCCGCTCGTCGGCTGCTCATAACGCATGTTGAAAACCTGCTCGCGCGGCCGCAGATTTTTCTCCGGCGCCCGATGACACTCCAGGCACCACTCCATCTGTAGCGACGCCTCGTTATACATCAACGGCATCCGGTCCACCGGGCCGTGGCAGGTGTTGCAGCCCACACCTTTATTGATATGAATGCTGTGATTGAAATAGGCGAAGTCGGGCAGATCGTTGACGCGCGTCCAGACCAGCGATTTGCCGCTCTTGTAGCTTTCGCGCACTGGTTCCAACAACGCTGCGTTGGTCCATATCTGCGAATGGCAGTTCATGCAAGTCTTGGTTGGCGGAATTCCGGCGAAGCTGGAAGTCTCGACCGAAGTGTGACAATAACGGCAATCGATGCCCAGCCCTGCCACGTGGTGCTGATGGCTGAATGGGACCGGTTGCGGCCGGCGCACTCCAGCATAGGTCACGTAGGGCGACCGCTGGATCTCCGCCGCAGCCCAGAACAATGCCGCCACCACAAAGATGGCGCCATAGATCGTGGCCCGCGAAAGAGTGTTCGTGCTGCGGTGAAAAATCTGCATCGAATCGAAACGATCCGTACCGCGGATGCCACACCCAAGGCAACCGGTTCGTGCAGCGTTGTGCTATGCGGTAATGAGCCGCCAACCTAGGGGCGATTAAGACCGGGAATTATAGCAGCAAGAGATTGTGAAAACATCGCCGCCGCTCCAGCGACCAGCAAATGTTACAGCCTGGTTAAAAAAACCCTGATTTGGTGCGCCAACGTACAGCGTTCGGGGTTCCTACTTGAGGTTCATCACCAGCAGTTTCGGTTCAGTCATTTCTTCGATGGCGTAGCGCAATCCTTCACGGCCCAGTCCAGAATCCTTGACCCCGCCATAAGGCATGTGATCGATGCGGAACGCCGGCACATCGCCGGCGATCAGCCCGCCTACTTCCAGTTCTTCGTAGGCATTGAAGATCAGCTTGGCGTCGCGAGTGAAGAGCCCCGCCTGCAATCCGTAAGGCGAATTGTTGATTTGCTTCAGGGCCTGGTTGAAATCGTCGTACGGTTCGACCGTGACTACCGGGGCAAATATTTCCTGACAGTTCACTTTCATCTCCGGGCGGGTGCCGGTAAGGACGGTTGGTTCCAGCACTGGCCCACGGCGCTGTCCGCCGCACAGCAGCCGGGCTCCGCCGCGTACCGCTTCCTGGATCCAGTCGCTGGCGCGCACTGCATCGCTCTCGCGGATCAGCGGGCCCAGGTCGGTAGAGTCGTCGAGCGGGTCTCCGGTCTTCAGTTTTTTTACTCCTTCGAGCAGGAAGTCGGTGAACTTGGAAAAAGCAGTGCGCTCCACCAGGATGCGTTGCACCGAAATGCAGGTCTGGCCGGCGTAGGAGAAGCCTCCCACCACGCAACGGTCAGCGGCGTAAGCCAGATCGGCGTCGCTGTGCACGATCACGCCGGCATTGCCGCCCAGTTCGAGGACAACTTTCTTTTTCCCGCAATTTTTCTTGATCTGCCAGCCCACGGCTGCGCTGCCGGTGAAACTGATCAGCTTGATGCGTTCGTCGGTCACTAGCAGTCCGGCGTCTTCATTTGAAAGCGGGAGGACGTTCAGCCCGCCGTCCGGCCACCCCGCCTGCTGCACCGCTTCCGCCAGCAGCAGAGCGGTCAGCGGAGTCTGAGGCGCTGGTTTGAGCACCAAAGGGCATCCGGCGGCGATAGCGGGCGCAACCTTATGAGCCACCAGATTCAGAGGGAAATTAAATGGAGTGATTCCGGCAATCGGCCCCAGCGGGAAGCGGCGCACAATGCCCCAGCGTCCGGCAGTAAATTCCTGCCAGTCGAGAGGCAGGTACTCGCCATAAATCCGGGTGCTTTCCTCGGCTGCCACATTAAAAGTAAAGATGGCGCGCTCGACTTCAGTCCTTGCAGCCTTGATCGGCTTTCCCGCTTCCTGCGCCATGGTGCGGGCAAATTCCTGCTTGCGCTCCATGATGTTTTCCGACACCCGGCGCAGCACGCGCTGGCGCTCGAAGGCCGGAAGCCGACGGGTGGTGCCGAACGCCTTTACAGCGGCGGCTATCGCGGCTTCCGCGTGTTCGCGCCGGCCCTGGAAGACAGACGCGATCACCGCGCCGTCGTAGGGGGCGCGTATCTCGACCGGGTCGCCTTCCTCGATCCACTTGCCATCTACAAGAAAACCTTGGGTGCTGACCGGAGTCGCAGTCATCTGGGCCATGGCGTTATCTTAGACCTCCACGGGGAGTGGAATGGCAATTATAGGCCTTCTGGGAAGAGGTCAATTGTCATGCTGATTTTGCCGGGTTTAGAACTTCAACGCTGTCATCCTGAGGAAGCGGGGCCCTTCGCTGCGCGAAGGGCTCCCGACGAAGGACCTGTGCATTGACGGGCGACAGCAGTGCCAAATCTCCACCAGATCTGGGTTATTCGCTTCGGGCTGGATTTGAGCCGAGAATGCATGCGCGAAGGCGCGGAATGCAGAGGTCCTTCGCTTGCTTTCGTCCCGCGTCGCGGGACGAAAGACTACGCTCAGGATGACAGCCTTTAGGTTGCGACATAGTTATCTGCAGCGGCTGTCCCTCCGTGGCTCGTGGTGGCGCATTCGACGATAATGCTTTTCACCCAGGAGAAAGAAGCTTGTTGCTACCGATTCTCGAAACCAGCGAACTGTTGCGCCAGGGCTCGGTCTCGCCGGTCGAACTGACGACCGACTGCCTGGCGCGCATTGAGAAGCTGAATCCGAAGCTGAACGCGTTCATCGCTGTAACGGCGGAATCCGCACTGGAGGCAGCGCGCCAGGCCGAAGCCGAGATTCGGCGCGGCGACTGGCGCGGACCGCTGCACGGCATCCCGCTCGCCTTGAAAGATTTGATAGACACCGCCGGTGTTCCGACCACCGCTGCCAGCTTGCTATTCAAAGATCGGGTTCCCGCCGAAGACGCTGAAGTTGTTCTCCGCCTGAAAGCTGCCGGTGCGGTGCTGCTGGGGAAACAAAATTTACACGAGTTCGCTTACGGGGGCAGTTCGATGGTCAGCGCTTTTGGCGAAGTGCGGAACGCGTGGAACCGGAAGCATATCGCCGGCGGTTCTTCCGGAGGTTCAGCCACTGCAGTCGCCGCGGGCTTAGGTTACGGCGCAATCGGCACTGATACTGCCGGGTCGGTCCGGGAGCCGAGTGCCCTGTGCGGCGTGGTCGGCCTGAAGCCCACCTACGGAAGGGTCAGCGCCCGGGGTGCAATACCGCTTTCAATCTCTCTCGACCACGTGGCGCCGATCGGGCGCACTGTAGCAGACGTGGCAGCGATCTTAGCCGCCATCGCCGGCTACGATCCTGCGGACAAAGCCAGTGTGAATGTCCCGCTAGAAGACTATGTGACGATTCTGGGCAGAAAATTTCAGCCGCTTCGAATCGGCCTGCCAAAGAAGTTCTTTTTCGAAGATCTGGATCCGGAGGTGGCCGCCGCGATCGGTCACGCAGTTTCAGGTCTGGCCGCACTGGGCGCTGAGATTCGCGATATTGAGTTGCCCGCACCGACCGACCGGAGGCTGCAAAGCGCCGAGGCGTACGCCTTTCATGCCGAGTTCGTCACTCGCAATCCGGAACTCTACCAGCCGGAAACGCTGCGGCGAATTCGCACCGGCCAGAACGTCAGCCCCGAGGCCTTGCTTGAGACCCGCGGCGAATTGGAGCGAGTGCGCCGCGACATCGTCTCTGTCTTTGCGGACGTGCATGTGCTGGTCACGCCGACCACGCCAATCGTGGCGCCGCCGATAGCCGAGCTGAAACAGAATCCTGATCTTCTGCGCCCGCGGGAACTCCTGTTGCTGCGAAATACTCGTCCGGTCAACGTTTGGGGACTGCCTGCGATTTCAATTCCCTGCGGATTCACCGAAACAGGCTTGCCCATCGGCCTGCAGATCATCGGGCCGCACTGGGGAGAAGCGCGTGTGCTGCAGGTTGCGCATGCGTACGAACAGGCCACCGCATGGCACAAACGCCAACCGCTGTCATCCTGAGCGGAGATTTGTGTTTCGCTTGCGAAACGCAATACGGAGTCGAAGGACCCCTATAACTCTTTCAGATTTCTTGATCTTACTTTCTAAAACCAGTTTCTAGTTCCAAGTTCTCTGTTCCCAGTTAGTTTCCTGCCAGGGCCTTGTCCATGAATCCGGCTTCGTCGTTCTTCATTTTCTTAAGACCGTCGGCGGGCAGATAGATCATGTGTCCTGCATTATAGGTGGCAAACGAAATACTCTTGCGATACTGCGGGCCCAGGTTCAGGTGATCGATGGTGTAGTCGGCGGCGTAGAAAGGAGTGGCCAGGTCGTAGAGGCCCTCCATCACCAGAACTTTCAAGTAGGGATTCTTTACGATCGCTGCGCGCAACGCGGTGGCCGTATCGGGGAACCCGCCGATGCCGGAACCCCAGTTCCACGTGCTCTCGAAGAAGTTTTGATCGGCGGGAAACACCTGGTACGGCATGTCAGTTTTGTAGCCCAGTTCAGTCCTCACATAATTGTTGAAGACCGAAGTGAAGGGCGGCAGAATCGCTGCTTCGGTGGGATCGTAGAACGGCGTGTCCAGCACTCCGTTCGGATCAGGGCCGGTGAAGCGGCCGTCCAGCCGTCCGACGCGCAATTTTTGGTCGAGCAACAGGTAGTGAGTAAACTTCGGCACGTCAATCCGCAGGTTGGCCTGGTCGAGAACTTCTCTACTCAACCCGGTGTACCGCGCCATTTGATCGATAACTTTCTGCCGCTCATCGGCGGTGATGGTGTCGCCCTTGGCCAAGGCCTGGGTGTATTCGGTCGCGGCCCATTGCACGGACTCCTGCCGCGCCCTGTCCATGTCTTGCATCAAGTCAGGCGGCAATTTCTTGTGATAGCCGGCGATCATGGTGAAGCTGGGGATCAGCAGAATGTAAGGTTGGTCGTTGCTCTTGGTGTCCTCGAGGGTCTGGAAGCTGAGCGCGGTCGAAAGCAGGGTGATGCCATTAAACGAGATGCCCTGATCGGCCAGATTGCCCGCAATGCCGGCGGCGCGCGTGGTTCCATAGCTCTCGCCAAAGAGAAAAAGCGGCGAACTCCAGCGCTCGTAGCGAGTGAGATATAGGCGGATGAATTCGCTGAAAGCTTCGATGTCGCCTTTGACGCCGAGGAATTTCTTGGACAATTCGGCGTTGGCAGCACGGCTGAACCCGGTTTGCATGGCATCGATGAACACGACGTCGCTTTTATCGAGCAGGGTGTTGGGGTTGTCCGCGATGCGGTAGGGCGCGGGCGGCAGTAGGCCATCAGGTAGAAGCGCGACCCGGCGCGGGCCCAGAGCTCCCATGTGGAGCCAGACTGTAGCCGAGCCCGGGCCACCGTTGAAAGCAAATGTCAGCGGGCGCTTATCAGAATCCTGGCCATCGAGGGTGTAGGCGACGAAAAACATCTCAGCTTCGATCTTGCCGTCGCCGCGTTTGATGGGAAGCCGTCCCGTGGTGGCGGTGTACTTCAACGCTTTGCCGTCGGCAGTGATCTGGTGATGCGTCACCACCGGCGGAACTTCGGAGAGGTCAAACTCTTCCTTATCTTTGTCAGTTCCCGGCTTGGGGGCGGTTGCTTTTGGCTCTTCCGAGGCTGGGTTGGGTTCTGCCTTCTCGGCGGATTGGCTCGTCTTCTTCTCCTGATTTCTGGTCGCTGTTTCGGCAGTCTTGGCCTTTTTCTCTTTCGCGGCGTCGTTTGACGAACTCTGCTGCGCCGCGGCTCCGGCGGCGAGCGCACACAGCAAAGCAACAGTCACAGTAAGGACACGCATGTATCGGCTCTCCTGAAAATGTCTGGGAATCAAATCCCTGGATTAGCGCAGCGCGGAATTATACGCGGAGGACGGTCGGCACGCGGAAATACAATTTCATCTGAACATTTCCACATTTGTAACAGTGGCCGCACTACACATGGTGGATAACGTTGCTAAGATGTTGCGGTGCCGCTGAAAACCCTCCGGGAAATCCAAAGCAAGATTCTCCACGCCGATTCTCTTACCCCGCTGCCGTGGCTGATTCATGGCTTCAGTACACGTTCGGGCGGGTTTTCCCGGGCTTACGGCAAGCGGAGCCTGAACCTGGGTTTCACCCGCGAGGATCCGCAGCGGGCGGTGAAACAGAACCGGGCCGTGTTTCTCCGGCAACTCGGAGCAATCCAGGAGGGACGCGAGTGGCCGCTCGTTACCCTGCGCCAGATTCATTCCGACCTTATTCATTGCGTTTCTGAAGTTCCCGAGGCGGGTCTCAGCGGCGATGGCCTGATCACTCAAACCTCAGGCCTGGTGCTCGCCATTCTGACTGCGGACTGCCTGCCGGTCATACTCGCAGACGTCAGGCGCCGGGCGGTCGGAGTCTTCCATGCGGGCTGGCGGGGGACGGTGAAACGTATAGTGGAGAAGGGCGTGGGCGAGATGCGGCGCTGGTTCGGTACTCGTCCCGGCGATCTCAGGGCGGCCATCGGCCCCGGCGTTCATGGCTGTTGCTACAGCGTTGGCCCCGAGGTGCGTAGCCAGTTCGAATCTCAGTTCGAGTATGGCAACAAACTGTTTCGTGAGGTCGAGGAATCGGATCCGGTCCGCGAAAAGTATCCTCTGCTGTTTCTGACGGCTCGGGCTCCCGGCCACAGCGAGCTGCCCAAGAAGATTTTCCTCGACCTGGTGGAGGCCAATCGCCGCCAGTTGCTGGCCGCAGGAGTAGCGGCGAAAAAAATCAGCGCATCGCCGCTGTGTACTTCATGCCGGAACGATCTGCTGTTCTCCTATCGCGCAGAAAAGGGAGTCACGGGTCGCATGATGGCGGCGGCAGGCATTCGTCCCTAAGACGGAGATCAAGTGATGAACACTGACGGCGGGGTGGGTCTTCCTTTGCGAAGTTTGCGAACTCCCTTGGCGTCCTTTGCGGTAAAAGACTTTAACCGCAAAGGACGCCAAGTAATCGCAAAGTGTGCCGGGCTCGTGCTGGCTGCATCCTGCTTGCTCGCCCTGCCGGTTTGTTCGGCTGAAACGCCGGTCCCGCAAGCACAGATAGATCATATCTTCGAAGGACTCAAGTCGGACGGAGCGCCCGGCGCCGCTGTCCTCGTCATCAAAGACGGAGAAGTCGTGTTCGAGCGTGGGTATGGCGTCGCCGATCTTCGTTCCCGCCGCAAAATAGACGCCCACACAAATTTTAGGCTGGCGTCGTGTACCAAACAGTTCACCGCCATGGCGGTCATGCTGCTGGTGCATGATGGCAAGCTGCGCTACGAAGACCGGCTCACCGATATTTTCTCCGACTTCCCGGAATACGGGAAAGCCATCACCATTCGCAATCTTCTGAACCACACCTCCGGCCTGCTGGACTACGAAGACCTGATGGCGAAGCCTTCGCCCGGCACACCGCCGGAAGAGATCCCCCAAATTAAAGATGCCGGGGTCCTGGAACTGTTGAAGCAGCAGAAGACCACGAAATTTCCGCCGGGCGGCAAGTGGGATTACAGCAACTCCGGCTATGCGTTGCTGGCTATGGTCGTGGAAAAGGTTTCCGGCCAACCTTTTGGGGATTTTCTTCACGCCCGGATTTTCGCTCCTCTGGACATGAGGCAGACCGTGGCCTACGAAAAAGGTAAGAACACAGTCAGCAACCGCGCCTATGGCCACACCCATGACGGCGGTGCGTGGCACGGGCAGGATCAGAGCTCGACTTCGGCGGTATTGGGCGATGGCGGTGTCTATTCTTCGCTCGAAGATCTGGCTGGGTGGGACCGTGCGCTCTCACATCACACACTCTTGAGCGAGGCCGAGATGAAGCCGGCGATTACTCCCGTCAAGGTGGCGGACGGCAGCGTGCAGGAACCCGACGGCACTCCGGCCGCATACGGCTTTGGCTGGTTCCTGAATCCCTACCGGGATCATCCGCGCATGTGGCACTACGGCGAGACTGTGGGTTTTCGTACCACCATCCAACGATTCGTCGAGGACAAACTGACCGTCATCGTGCTCTGCAATCGTGACGACGTGGTACCGGCCAATCTGGCTCTTCGAGTTGCCGATCTTTTCCTCAGTCAGCGTCGTTGACGATGCAGTAAGATTCCAAGTCTGCACCCATCCTGAGGTCAGAGATGCTCATGTCTGAAGTAGTCGATAAGCCCGCCTCCGAAAGCGCGAACTCGGGGCCCAGTTCCAGCGACGCGCCTGCGGTCGAGGTCTATGCCGTGTATGGCGTCGAGCCTGAAATCCAGGCCTATGCCATGGCCAAATACTCGCGCTCCGCACTTTCGATGAAGGAGTCGCTGCGCGAGATTAGCCAACAGAAGGCGGAGAAGTTTCTCAACACCTTCTACTTCCAGTACGGGCACCGTTCCATTGCCGACCTGGCGCACATCGCGCTGGCCATCGAACGCCTGTCCATTCTGGCCGCCATCGCAGTCGCTGACGAGCAGCGGTGGGATGGGCAGGAACGCTCTACCCGTTATCAGGACTTCAAAGAGAGTGGCTACTACGCGCCCGATTTCGGCGAGGGCCGTGTAGTGGCGGGCGACTTGCCCGCCCAAACGTCTGCGAAAGATTTCTACGGGGAGACGATTGATTGCCTGTTCACGGAATACGAATCGTTGTCCGATCGCATGTTCTTGTATTTGGCCAGCATCACGCCAAAACCCGATGAGATGAAGCAGGAAGCCTACGAGCGCACTTTGCGGGCGCGGGCCTTTGATATTTCGCGCTACCTGCTGCCGCTGGCGGCCAACACTTCGCTGGGAGAGATCGTCAATGCGCGCACGCTGGAGAGCCAGGTGTCGCACCTGCTTTCGCATACGCACAAGGAGATCCGGCAATTGGGAGAGTTGCTGAAGCGCGCGGCGACTTCGCCGGCATACAACGTGAACCAGGAGGCGCTGCGAGAACTGGTCGAGCAGATTCGCGCTGCCTCGCCCGAACTGGGCGCCCGCGCCGAGCAGGAATTGTTGAAGGAAGTGCGGGTGGCGCCGACGCTGGTAAAGTATGCCGATCCTAACCATTACGAGATCGAGACTCGGCGCATGCTGCGGCAGGTGGCGTCCGAGTTGATGGGCGATTTGCCGATCGCCCCGGCTCCGACCGTCGATCTTCTGGAAGAGGAACCGCTCGAGGTCGAGTTGGCGTCCACGTTAATCTACGAGCACAGCCATTATTCCTACCGGCAGATTCGCCAGGCGGTGCAGACGGCGGGCGAACCAATTCGCCGCGAGATCATCGACCTCGGGCTGCGAAATCGCGGACGCCACGATGAGATGCTGCGAGCCTTCTGCGCGGGGCAGCAATTCCGCTTCGACATTCTGATGGATATCGGCGGCTTCCGCGACATGCACCGCCACCGCCGCTGCATTCAGATTGGACAGGAGTTCACGACCAAACACGGATACGACGCGCCCGATGAACTCGAATCCGCCGGAGCCCGGGAAAACTACGACGCGGTGATGCAGCGGACCGCGAGCGCGGTCGAGCAACTGGCTTCGACGGGCGGAGCCGAGGCGCGGGAAAGTTCGCAGTATGCGATTCCTCTCGGTTTTCGCAAGCGGACTCTGTTCAAGATGGATTTTGCCGAAGTGGTTTACATCTCTGAGTTAAGGACCGGACCTGCTGGACACTTCTCCTATCGCAACGTGGCTTATGCGATGTATGAGACGGTGGCGAAGAAGTATCCCGCGCTGGCGAAGTATTTGAGAGTGCATGATGTGAAGCAGCCAGTTGATTTGTTGAAGCGATGATTCTGTAACTCTCAATGCATGCCTAAGAAGAAAGTCATCGCGGCAGCAGCCATCCTGGTTGCATTGGTATTTTTGATCGCCGCAGTATCTTTGGCGGCGGCGGCTTTCTCGAAGATCTACTACTTACGGCAGTATGCCGGTGGCAGCTTGGTGTGGCACAGTGATGAGGCATATTTGTTCCTGTTCGAGAGTCGCGTAGGATACCGAATCCACTACGTCGAGTACCCGTGGGTGCTCTTGGGCGAGTACCTCAATTCTCCTCCCTTCCCCGATGATCATCGGTTCCTGCTCACTGTGATCCGAGTAACTCCTTCTGCGGTCGAACATCGCGCGGTGGAATTTGCCGATACCGCAGGTTTTCCCCAATACTTGACCCCATTTGGTGAACGGATCTATGCCAGGTGTCCGGGAGATATTCTCTGCAAGTGGAACGGAATTGATTTCGAGGCCGCAACCGAACAAGAAAAACGAGATCTTGATGGCGTTCATCGTCTCGATGCGGCCGTTGATGGCGAGCTGAACGGATGGTCAAAGCGTGGGGTTGGACCTGCGCCGCACGATCAGTTTGCCGTTGAGGTGGGTAAGCAGTTCATGCTTTCTGTAAAGAACGGAGCGACAAACAAACGGGAGCAGCCCAAAATCTCGATCGACGTGCTGCGTCCCGGCCAGCCTTCCGAAAGGATCTGGTATCACGACGGAACCCCCGGCTACGTCAGCCAGATGGAGTATGAGAACAAATTTGGGAACCATTGATCTGACCCAAGGCTCTGGAGTGACTAACAAACTCTCCTCCGATGTACTCCGCTGCTTGCCGGCTCCCAAGAAATGACTAGTACCTCTTGAACTAAAGTCACCTAGCCAATCCCGCGATACGCCCTGATGATAGTTACTTCGGGCCGTGTGCCGGATTCCGAAGACCAATCATGTCCAGCGTCTGCATCCACGAGTTCTTCTGGCCGTTGCGGGCCGCCGACGGCCGCTACTACCAGGTGTGTCGGCGCTGCGGCGTCCAGTGCGAATACGACTGGACGACCATGGACCGCGTGGGTGGCGTGCCCGGCGTTACTCTTTCGCCGGGCGTTTCCGCTCAGACCCCAACCCTGCGTCCCGAAACGCAGCCTCGGCTCACGCTGCTGGTCGAACTGGAACCGGCCTATCGCGTATTCCTGCGAAACCTGGTTGACGCACTGCGCCCTGCGTCTCCCGGAGAGCCCACGATTTGGACAGCGGCATTCTGGCGCGAAGCCTTTTTCGACTCCGGCATTCCCTGGTACAGGTTCGCGGAAACACTGGTAGGCCAGTTGGTTGTGGTTGCCATGGTGTTGCTCGCGTCCCAGGTGTGGATGACGCAAGACCAGCCGCGGCGGCGCAGCATGTTCGAAAATACTCACCTCACCTACTACAAGCCCGAGGGATCGTTTCCGGCGTTACGCAGCAGCCCGCCGCGGGTTCGTCCGGTATCCGGGAAGCCAGCGGAGTCTGCGCGTCGCGGCTCGATTCACGTGACGCCAGAGCGCGCCCAGGCTGCCGTCAAGGCGCCCGACCTCAAGCTGAAGGGGCCAGGGCGACCTAATATCGTGGCTTCGAATGTGGTGCCTCCGGTGATGCCGCTCGCGGCTGCCGGCACTGCTTCGCGATTGCTCCCAACCCCCGGTGTGACTTCGATCGTTGCCCCGCCGCCCGAGGTCAGCCAGTCGACCTCTCGCCAATTGGGTCTGCTGCAAGCTTCCGGCATTGCCCCGGCTCCTGAGCCTGGGATGGTTTCCTCAAAGCGTTTGGTGACCGTGCCCGGTACTGCTGTTGTTGCCCCGCCACCGCTGGTGCAGGCTTTGGTGCGCAGCGTTGGGGACATCAACATCGGCGCGACTGCCGTGGTCGCACCCGCGCCCCGTTTGCCGGTGGGCGAGCAGCACCCAATTTCGGGAGCGCTCCAGTCGACGATGGGGAGCCCGGTCGCATGGGCTGTGCCGCCTCCGCCTTCCGCTCCGCGTTCCGAAACGCGTTCGGGCGGGCGCGCGGGATTGCTTTCTGGCGTTGGATCCAGCGTCGTGCCGCCTCCGCCATCGGTTCAGAGTGTAGGTGGCTCGGCGGCAGGTGGACACCTTGGTTTGCTGGCATCATCTGGTAATTCATTGTCCGGCGCGAGCGTGCAGGTTGTGCCGCCTCCGCCATCGCTTCAAGGACCGGGCAATTCCGGCGCAGGGCAACGCTCGAGCTCGCTTTCGAACGGCGGAGCCGGTAACGCTTTGCAGGCTGTGCCGCCGGCTCCCACCGTGGGTGCGGCCGGGGCTGGAGCTGGAGCGGGAGCCGGAGGCAACGCCGAACGCGGTGGACGCCAGATGGCAATGAATAGCGAACCCGCTATGCCTCCGCCACCGTCGCCGGTAATTGAAAGCCCGCGGCGACAGGCCGAAGCAGCACGCGAACCCGGTACCGAAGAGATGCCTCTGCGTCTCATCGGTTTGGCGATGGCCTTGCCCAACTCGACTTATTTTTCCAACTACGAGGTCTACATTGCCGAGCGGCGCCTGCGCAAGAACCTGACCGAACTGGTCAAGCTGGTATACGTCTATCTTCCGTATCAACGGCGGCTCTCTGACTACGGCGTGGACAACTCTAAGGTGTACAGGCTTCTGGTCAGCCGGGACCGGAGTTGCGATGAATCGCTGATGCAGATGACATGGCCTGAGGCCGATCCCCACCCGGATATGCACAACGCTGCCGACGCTCCGGGGCTGAGCGCCGAGGACAAGAAAGGCATGCTGCCCTGCTACCGCACCACCGCCGACGATTACCGCAGAGCCATGTCCCGCCGATAACTCCGTTTGGAAGAACCCAAATAAGTGGGCGTCATCCTTCGCTTGCGAAGAGCCTGCCCTGAGCGAAGTCGAAGGGATCTTGCGCGCAGCGCATAGGAACCCGCACGACGTCGGTGGTGGTGCGCGCAAGATCCTTCAGGGCTGAAGTCCTTCAGGATGACTCGGTGGTGAGTGGACTTGTCCGAAATGAGGCACTACAAGCTCGAGCCATCCAATTACCAAGGTTATGTGCGGTTGCCAATGCCGCTTGTTGCCTGCGCTCTTGCTGCCCTTAAATAACGTGGGGGCGTTATGAAAAAAGTGTGCATGCTCGGGTTGGTGTTTTTGGCGCTAGGCAGACTCTCGCTCGCGCAGGACAAAGTCTTCGATTGGGTCCGCGCCAGTGATGAAGTTTCACAGCTCGATCCGGCGGATTACCACGCCGGGCGCGTCTATCGCCCCGGTTCCGACGGCGGCGGCATGCACGTTGACATTCACGCCAAACGGCCGGTAACCATCGCCATGGCGTTCGCCAGCGACTGGAATGCCTGGACTCAGCATCCAGAGAGTCAGAATGACCTTGAACTTCGTTGCGTGCGTGAGCACGTGACCAGCACGACCTACGAATGCCACATGCCGCCGAACCGGCCAATGGTACTGCTTATTCGTGACGAGCGAACCGCTGATCATGCCGTGTTGACAGGAATCGGCGTGGTGCTGGGCCGTGGCGTGCGGCAGTTCATTGCGCCTAATGACGTCACCGTCAGCTATTACAGCTGGACGTGCGTACAGAATTGTCTCCAGCCGGAGTTCCAGTGGTTTTCCCTGGTGAGGGAAAAGTACGAGCTGACTTCCGTTCCCAAGATCTACAGCCTTCTGACCCCGGAACGCGACGGCCAGCAGGTAAATGTCAGGATCAAGGCGCCGGTGCCCATGACGGTTGCGTTGCTGCCTTCCGATCTGGCCGACGAGGTGTATGACAATCCCGGAGCGCTTTCCTCTGCGCTTTCGAAAACCTCATGCAAGCAGCGTGGCGTTCAGTCGCTCAGCTTCGATTGCACGGTGAACCTTGCCGATGGGCGGCAGTCGCTGGTGGTGGTTCCGGACGCGGGCAAGATCCCGCACAAGAAGGCAGAGATCGAGTTGCAGACTGTGAAGTGCTCGGCTAACTGCGAGCTGCTCAGCAAGTAGGAAATTGTTTGCTGGAAGGGGCGATTAGGACAGCTGATAAATTAGGACGCGTTCCAGTCTGATTCAATGTCTCAGTCAAGGCGAGTGTTTCTTACCGCTGAGTGGCGAGACCTCGTGATGCTGAACTACGAGGTTGATCCCAGCCTCTTGAATCGGTATGTTCCCGCGGGCACGACGCTGGATTCATTCAAGGGACGAACTTACATCAGCCTAGTGGGTTTCCAGTTCTGTCGCACCAAGCTACTCGGCTTTATCCCCGTTCCGTGTCATGCCAATTTCGACGAGGTTAACCTGCGCTTCTACGTTCGTCGCCGAGAAGGCGACGAGGAACGAAGAGGAGTTGTGTTTATTGCCGAGGTCGTGCCCAGACGCGCAATCGCAACCATGGCTCGTATCGCATATGGGGAGAACTATAGGTTTTATCCGGTGCGACACCGCATTGAGTCGGAAGGATTGAATAAGGCCGCCGAGTATCAATGGCAGGTTGACAATCAGTGGTGTCGCCTCTGGGCTCAGACTGCGGGCGCTCCTACGCGTCCCCAGGAAGGGAGCTTGGAACAGTTCATTGCCGAACACTACTGGGGCTATTCGGGTCAACGAACCCGCAGTTCTCTCGAATATCACGTCGCGCACGTACCCTGGCAAGTGTGGGCAACCAGTGACGCTGGATTCGAAGGCGAGGCCGGCACTCTTTACGGGAACGAACTCTCAACAGTTCTTCGACGACCTCCAGAGTGTGCGTTTGTCGCAGATGGCTCGGCTGTTACCGTGTTCGCGGGTAAAACGATGCAATGAGATTGTCGGACCATGAACCGGAATCCGCTCTCCCTCGTGAGGGCTGGATACTCTACGACGGTGGCTGCGGGTTTTGCTTTCGTTGGGTTCATTTCTGGAAGAAAGTCGTCGCACGGCGGGGTTTTGCCCTTAAAGACCTGCACTCGGCCTCCGCCGACGGCAGCTTGCAAATCCCTCAAGACAATCTGCTGGAGTGACATACGAGTCCTGACTCGGAGCGGGGAACTGGCGTCGGGCGCCAACGCATACCTCTACGTGGCGCGCCGAATCTGGTGGGCATGGCCGTTCTACGCAATCTTCCGTTTACCCGGTTTCAATTCGGTGCTTTGGCTGGGCTATCGTTGGTTCAATAGAAATCGGTACCGAATCTCGCGCCATTGTCCCTTGCCTGAAGCGGCCCGCGACCGGATTGAGACTCCCAGAGAGTAACGGTTCCAACTCGAAATCCGGAGCCAAAGGCTGCCATGGCGTAATCACCTATGTACAATGTCATATCAGCCATCTTGTTCCAAGGCTGTCCAGCGCTTACTCTCGGATCGTGAGCAACTTGTTCCAGAAAGGACTGGACGTATAGGAGGAGCAAATGAGCGAACACTACCACGACGTCGGTGATATGCGGTTTCTGAAGGAGATGGGGAAACTCGCGCCCACGGAATTCAAAGCCTGGCTCGCCTTGGATAACATTGTTCGCCGTGAAGACGGCACCATTCCGAGAAAATATCGCGAGCTGATCGCATTGGGGGTTGCCTTCACGACCCAATGTCCGTACTGCATCGAAGGGCATGTAAAAGGCGCGAAAGCGGTGGGCGCGACCCGCGAAGAGATCGCCGAAGCTGCCCTGATTGCCGCCGCCCTGCGTTCCGGAGGAGCTGCAACCCACGGCGCCATGGCGCTGAAGTTCTACGATCAATTCTGAATTCGTGCCCTTTGCTCGAATACGAATTCCATACGAGGTGTGACATGAACAGGGAACGTGCACTGCAAGTCGTTCTGACGCTGGTGGGCCTGATCTTTCTGGTCGGTGTGTATCCGCTCATGATGTTCGTGTGGCCGAGTGGATGGCGATGGCAGCCCCATCAGCCGGAATATGAGCAGATGATTCTCGGGGTTTACGCAACGCTAGGCATTTTTCTGCTGATTGCTTCGCGCCGCCCCGCGGAGAATCGCAGCCTGATCGCCTTTACGGCATGGTCAAGCCTGGTTCACGCCGGCATCATGACGGTGCAGGCGTTGCACGAACGCCGCCGAACACGGGCACCTGCTGGGCGATGTTCCGGCCTTGGTCGTTGTGGGAGTTGCGCTGATCGCGTTGGCGCCGCCGAAGCAGACGTCAGCGGGTTTGCGGGGTTGAGTCTCTGTTCTTTTCGGACATCGCGGGCGTCGTGGAAGAGCAGCCCTTACAGGGCCGCGTTCTCGACACCGCACGCATTTGGCCTTTCGGTGCAGTGGCGCCACGGGCCGAAGCCTGAACCGTCACGCGGCGATTAAAGCGCCGCCCTTCCATGGTGCTGCCCAACGGTCGTGGCGGCTACAACCACCACGGCGCTGCGCGGTCTCTGCTATTTGTGGCCAAATCTCAGGTGAGTGCGATGGAGGCCGGGCGTCTCCGCCCGGCTGGACGGGCGGGACGCCCGTTCTCCAACAGGAAATCAGGTGTACAACACTTTGCGGTCGCCTTTCACGATTCGTCCCACGGTGAAGGCTTTTTCCCCCGCGCGTTCCAGGACGGTCTGGGCTTTCTTGAACTTTTTCGACGGGACGACCAGCAGCATTCCCAATCCCATGTTGAAGGTGCGTAGCATCTCGTCTTGCGGTACGTTTCCCAGTTGTTGCAGATGCTCGAAGATTGGCGGGATTTGCCAGGAGCCCATTTCGATGACGGCGGCCACGCCGCGGGGCAGGACGCGCGGCAGGTTCTCCGTGATGCCGCCACCCGTGATGTGGGCCATGGCGGAGACGCACTCGCCATCCACCAGGCGCTTGATCGCCGGCCAATAGCTCTTGTGGGTGCGCAGAAGTTCATTGCCGACTTTTCCCTTGAGTTCGTTCACGTAGGAATCCAGGGTGTACTTGCCGACTTCGAAGAGCAGCTTGCGGGCGAGCGAGTAGCCGTTGGTGTGCAAGCCGTTTGAGGCCGAGTCCTAAGATCACGTCGCCGACTTCGACCGTCTTGCCGGTGATGATGCGTTCGCGCTCGACCGCGCCGACGATGAATCCGGCGAGGTCGTATTCGCCGTCCGGGTAGAAGCCCGGCATCTCGGCGGTCTCTCCACCGATCAGGGCGCAGCCGTTGTGCTTGCAGGCTTCGGCAAGGCCTTCGATGACCTTCTCGGTAATTTCGGGCTCGATCCGGCCGGTGGCCAGGTAGTCCATGAAAAACAGCGGCGTGGCGCCCTGCACGGCAATGTCGTTCACGCAATGATTGACCAGGTCGGCGCCGATGGTGTGGTGCACGTCCATTTCGAAGGCGATTTTCAGCTTGGTGCCCACGCCGTCCACGCTGGAGACCAGGATGGGGTCTGTCCACTTAGCTTTGTCCACGGCGAACAGGCCGCCAAAGCCGCCAATTTCGCTCAGAACGCTGCGAGTGAAAGTCTTGTGGGCGAGATACTTGATCCGTTTCTTGGTGCGATTGGCCCGGTCAATGTCCACACCCGCGTCGGCGTAAGTGACGGCGGTCTTCGGGGGATCATGGGCCACGGGAGTCAGTACGTCTCAGTTAAGTGGGGATTTGCCAAGTGTCGCTCACCGGGCAAGCCGCGATTGTAGCACGGTCGCAGTGGAGGAAATCGGAGTGTCGGCCAAAAGGCGGATTCGAGAACGAAGCCCTGTGAAGCAAACTCGGGAATGAAAAACATGAAACAACTGGGAACAGAACTTACCCGCGAAGCGCGATGGTGTAACCACCCGACGCCGACTGCCGCTGAACTAAGCGGGGCCTATGTTAGCTATTGCGCGATGTAGGCCGATACGTAGTAGATCAGCACGCCAAACAGGGCCAGGCCCGAAACCGCGTACGCGGTCAGTACCCAAACATGGCGCCCTTCGTGGCGCGGGGTGGCAACTTGTGAGTTGGTAGTGGCCGAATTCCCTAGGACTCGATTCTGCATGGAACCTCCACGGACAAGGTGGACCGGACGCGGCACGGCGCCCGGGCTGCCGAAGCAGCCCTGATGCGGCGCATATTACTACGATTAGCTGGCGCCCGGCACAGAAAAATTTAGGGTTGCCCGGCGCGGGGCGATGGGATGGAATTCAAATCGAGCGCCCGAACTCGGTTAAGTTCGGAGCGCCCGTCGGACCAGCCTCTCCCCCCGGAGTTGCTGTTCTCGTCGCGATTGAGATGCCGGTGTGCGATGGCACGTTGTTTCGCCAGGAGTGCGGCTCAGGTACTGAGAATGAATCTGGCTAAACGCCTGGTAATGCGCGGGATGTAGAACTCGGGACGATGCTTCGGGTCTCTTGCTGGATAATCGGCTGCTCGAAAATCGGCCCGATCATCCTGGGCGTGCCGCTTTTCCACGGAAAAATAGATTTGGTTAATTCGGTCGACAACTTCCTGCAATGTCAGGTGTGCCATGCAAGTTCTCCCGATTGTGCGACTTTGGCACGGGCTTCCCCGAATCGCAATACAGTGAACTCCGTAGATCCTGAATAATCCCCTTAATTCCACACCAACCCGAAAACCGCAGGGCACGACAACAGCATCTAAGCCGATACCAGCGCCGCAATTCCGCAATTCGTCCAAACGAAAAATGCGAAAAATCAGCTTAAGAGATTGTCCGTATTGCGGGTGTTCCAAAATTTATGCCTCGTCTTGCACCAATTTGTGGCAGATGATGCATTTCCTGTTCTTGCTGCGGCTGGTCAGATGTCACGTTTGCTACCGCCGACACTACCGGCCGGTTTTCTTGCCCGTCGCAGCAAATCCAGTGCGAAGCGAGGCACAGGCGCGAAGCGCTGCCCGAAGAAAGGCCGCCGAAGTGATGGCCGTCACGAAGGAAGAGAGAGCGCGGCGTCCTGCCTGAGACCGAAGTCCTTCGAAGGAAGCCACGTGACCCTGCAGGAAACGGGTAGCGCCCTAAAAATGAGCACCGCGCTCGTGCGTAGTCATCCCCTGTTCTCTCTTGTGGTTCTGTTTCGGGACTTTTCCACGAACATCTATCTAAATTCGCCTTTTCTTCGCTTCGAGCCCGGTGTATAATCCGCCCTTCGACACCTTCTACAATTTCTTATCACTGAAAAGGAGCCGCACTTTTATGGCTGACGAACGGGGAAAAGCAATCGATTTGGCCTTCGCGCAAATCGAGAAGCAGTTTGGCAAGGGCTCCATCATGCGCCTGGGCTCGAAGGAGATCGTGCCCATCGCCGTGATTCCCACGGGCGCCATTTCTTTTGACGCGGCGCTGGGCGTAGGCGGCTTCCCGCGCGGCCGCGTGGTCGAAATCTTCGGACCCGAGTCTTCCGGCAAGACCACCATCGCGCTGCAAGTCGTGGCGCAGGCCCAAAAGACCGGCGGCATGGCCGCCTTTGTGGACGCCGAGCACGCGCTCGATCCCGCGTATGCCAAGAAACTCGGTGTGGATGTGGACAACCTGCTGGTCTCTCAGCCCGACTACGGAGAGCAGGCGCTCGAGATCACCGAGGCGCTGGTGCGTTCCGGCGCAATTGACGTGCTGGTCGTCGATTCGGTGGCCGCTCTTGTCCCCAAAGCCGAGCTCGATGGCGAAATGGGCGACAGCCACATGGGCCTGCAGGCACGGCTGATGTCGCAGGCGCTGCGTAAATTGACCGGAACCGTTTCCAAGTCGCGCACTTGTCTCATCTTCATCAACCAGATTCGCGAAAAAATCGGAGTGATGTTCGGCAATCCGGAAACCACTACCGGCGGCCGTGCCCTGAAGTTCTATTCCTCGGTGCGCGTGGATATTCGCCGCATCGCGGCGATCAAAGAGGGTGACGTGATGATCGGCTCACGCACCAAGGTCAAAGTGGTGAAGAACAAGGTGGCCGCGCCCTTCCGCGAAGCCGAGTTCGACATCCTGTACGGCGAGGGCATTTCGCGCGAAGGCGATCTGCTCGATCTGGCGGTGAACAACAACCTGCTGGAGAAATCCGGCGCCTGGTACAGCTACAAGGGAGAGCGCATCGGGCAGGGCCGCGAGAATGCGCGCCAGTTCCTGAAAGAAAATGCCGAGACCTTTGCCAAGCTGGAAGCTGAAGTGCGCAAACATCTGGGCCTGACCACGGCCGTCGTCCAGCCTCCTGCTGCGGCGCAAGCCGCGGTTGCCGCCGGCGCTCCGGGAGCCACCACCGGCGCTCGCGTTACCACTATGCCCAGCGCGGTGCCGGAAGCTGCCAAGGTGCCGGCCGCACGGCGCTAGACAATACCTGTCATCCCGAGGAAACTTCCTCGCGCGCAGCGTGAGGAAGTTTATCGAGGGACCTTGTGTTATTGCCTGCGCTGTCACTGGTCTAGCCACTCGCACAAACACAAGGTCCCTCGGACTTGCTCTCACCGCGCAAGCGCGGCTCGCGCGGCGCTCGGGATGACAACTGGGTGGTAGTGGCTGAATGTTGCCAATCTCACCCACTACGAGCTGGGTAAAAGAATTGCCATCTCTCAGCCCTGCCGCATAGAATCTTCTTTAACCCTTGCCTGCCTTTTGTCCGTCAGGAAAATTGAGGACTCTTGAAGAAGGTCATTGCCATCTATCCCGGCTCGTTTGATCCGCCGACCAACGGGCACCTGGATTTGATTGAACGGGGCAGCAAGATTTTTGACGAGCTGATTGTGGCCATCCTGCGCAATCCGGACAAGAACCCGCTGTTCAGTCTGGGGGAGCGCCGGGCCATGCTGGAAGCTTTGACCGCAGACTTCAAGAACGTACAGGTGGATGTCTTCGATGGCCTGACGGTGGATTACGCGGCCCGGGTCAAAGCCAGCGCGGTGTTGCGCGGAATTCGGGCGCTCAGCGATTATGAATACGAGCTGCAGATGGCCATGATGAACCGCAAGCTGCAGCCCGACCTGGAAACGGTCTTCATGATGCCGGCGGAACAGTATTCTTACCTGAGTTCCCGGCTGGTACGAGAGGTGGCAAAGCTTGGCGGATCGATCCAGGGCCTGGTGCCGGAGATGGTGGAACGCCGGCTGCGGGAAAAACTTGATCCGGCAATCAAGCTGCAGGACGCAAGAAAAATGAAAACAGGAAAACGAGCATGACTCCAGTAACGGAAGCGACCCCAGCTCTCAAACTTACAGAACGAATCAACCGCATCGAACCTTCTGCCACCATGGCAGTGGTGGCCGAGGCTGACAAGCTGCGTCAACAAGGCATAGACGTCGTGGACTTCGGCGCCGGCGAACCGCATTTTTCCACGCCCCAGCACGTGAAGGATGCCGCGATCGCCGCCATCCAGAATAATTTCTCGAAGTACACGGCGGTGGGCGGAACGCTCGAGCTGCGCGATGCCATCGTGCATCGCCACGCGACTGACTTCAAGTCCGACTATCGCCGCGAAGAATCGATGGCTTCGGTTGGGGGCAAGCATGCCTTGTTCAACGCGATTCAGGTGCTGGTCGACCATGGCGACGAAGTCATTCTGCCGGTGCCGTACTGGGTTTCGTTCAAGGACATCGTGCGCTACGCGGGCGGCAATTGCGTGCTGCTTCAATCCGACGAGAGCCAGGGATTCCGGGTGACCGCGGAGATGATCGAGCGCCTGGTGACTCCGCGCACCAAGATGATTATTTTGAATTCGCCGTCAAATCCGTCGGGCGCAGTCATGTCGCCGAAAGATCTGAAGGCAGTCGTGCAACTGGCGGCGGAGCGCGGCATCTGGGTGCTCTCGGATGAGTGCTACGTTTATCTGAACTACACTGGCGAACAATTCTCGGTGGGATCGCTGCGCGATTTTCGTGAGCGCATGCTCATCATCGGTTCGCTGTCAAAGACTTATGCCATGACAGGATGGCGGCTGGGCTATGCGCTGGGACCGGCGGCGGTGATCGCGGCCATGCAGAAGCTGCAGAGCCAGTCCACTTCGAATCCGACGTCCATCGTGCAGAAGGCGGCGGTGGCGGCTTTGAACGGACCACAGAAATGTGTTGAAGATATGCGTCTCGAATACATCAAGCTGCGCGACCATGTGGTCAAAGGGTTGCGCTCGATTCCGGGCGTGCAATGCACCCTGCCTGAGGGCGCGTTTTATGCCTACCCCAATATTTCGTCGTTCATCGGCCGTGGCGGAATCAAATCCGCTTCGGATGTTGCCGGCCGGTTGCTGCGCGAAGCGCATGTGGCGACCGTGCCCGGTGAAGGCTTTGGTACTCGCGAACACATTCGGGTTTCGTACGCCACAACGGTAACCGAACTCGATCGTGGACTGGAGCGCATGCGGAAGTTTCTGGCTGCTTTGTAAGGCAATCGCTGCACAGAAGATCCTCGGGCGTATGCCTGAGTTGTGATTTCGCATGCATGTCGCGTGAGCGCTCTCTATCCATTTTCGATGCAGCCAGCCTTCGACCCGCGGCCCTGGGGCACGCTTGATCTTTCGCCGATCTACCCCAACCACAAGTTCGAAGAAAAAATCGGCGAGGCCTGGCTGACCGGCGACGCCGGCAAGGTGGCCAACGGCGTTCTAAAAGGACAGTCCCTGGCTGATTTGAGTGTGAAGTATGGCCGCGAGCTGGTGGGAGACGCGGCGGCGGATCCCAACCGTTTCCCGCTACTCCTGAAATTTCTTTTTCCTCACGAAAAACTTTCCGTGCAAGTGCATCCGGATGACGCCGCAGCCCGCCGCGCCGGTCTGCCTTGTGGAAAGACCGAATGCTGGTATGTCGCGCACGCCCGGCCCGGCGCGCAGATTGCGCTGGGCCTCAAGCCGGGTGTTACCCGCGAGCAATTCGAGCGTTCCATAATCGAAAAGCGCGCCGAAGAACTGCTGAATTGGATCAACGTGTACCAGGGCGAAATGATTTACGTGACTGGGGGGACGGTACACACGCTGGGTCCGGGATCGATCATGCTGGAAACCCAGCAGCAGTCGGACACGACCTATCGTCTCTACGATTACGGGCGTCCGCGCGAGTTGCATCTGAAAGAGGGATTGGCCGTCATCAAGGAAAAGACGGTAGCCGGAAAAGTGGTTCGTCCCGCGCCTTCGAAGTTGAATGGCGGGGAAAATCGCCGTGCGCCGCTGATTTCATCGCCCAACTTCGTGGTAGACATGTTTGAACTCAAGGACCCACATTCCTTCCAAACCCAGGACGAAAGTGGAAAGCGTTCGGTCCAGATACTGGTTGCGGTGGAAGGCTGCGGAATCGTCGAAGCTTCCGGAGCAAACCCGGTTACACTGGCCAGAGGCGACGCCGTGGTCGTCCCTGCGGCAGTGAGCGAGTTTCAGGTGCGTCCACAATGGTCGGTTGAGTTTCTCAAGGCGACGGTACCCGGCGCGTCCGTCCCGGAACCCGAAACAAGAATGTAGAAAGAGAATTGCAGATTTGAGATTTGTTGCAGATTGAACCAGGGATTTTCAATCTGCAATCCAGAATCTGAAATCTTAAATTCGTAAACTGTGGCCAAGACAAATTTCCATCCCGTGATTCTCGCCGGCGGCCGAGGCACCCGCTTCTGGCCGATGAGCCGGCAGCGTCGGGCCAAGCAATTGCTGGCGCTTGACGGCA
Organism: Terriglobia bacterium; assembly: GCA_963813645.1. GTDB lineage: Bacteria > Acidobacteriota > Terriglobia > Terriglobales > Acidobacteriaceae > JAIQFF01. Next base: position 35,561 of record CAWEZS010000024.1, on the reverse strand, counting down.
AGCAGACCATGATCCAGCAGACCGTGGCGCGGTTGTCGCCGCTGGCTGCGCCGGCGCGATTCTGGGTGATCACGAACGAACATTTGCGGCGCGAGATCACGAGCCAGCTTCCGCGGATCAACCCAAAGCAGATTCTGGCCGAACCGGCAGCGCGCAACACGGCGCCGGCCATCGGTCTAGCGGCGTTCATTCTGATGAATTCAGATCCTGATGCGGTGATCGGTCTGTTTCCCTCCGACCACGTTATCGGCGACGAACAACGGTACCGCGATGTGCTGAAGCGCGGGATTGAGATCGCCGCCACCGGAGAAAATATTGTCGTGCTGGGTATTCGTCCCACCCGCGCGGAGACCGGCTACGGCTATATCGAAGCCGGAGCGTCTTTCGAGAGCGATTTGCTTCGCGTGCGGCGCTTCACCGAAAAGCCCGATGCTACGCGTGCCGCCGAATTTGTGAAAGCGGGAAACTATTTCTGGAACAGCGGAATGTTTCTGTGGAGCGCGCGGACCCTTGCCCATGCGCTGCACGAACATCTGCCCAAGACGGCTGCGTTGCTGCAACAGATTGCGGCCGCGTTCGGTACGCGCAAGTTCAGCGCTACGTTCGCCCGGATATATCCGAAATGCGAAAACATCAGTATCGATTATGCCGTGCTGGAGCCCCGTTCGAGTAAGGGCGAGCAGAACTCCAACATCATCTGCCTACCCGCCGACTTCGGCTGGAATGATCTTGGGTCATGGACCGCTCTCCACGAACACCACGTGGCGAAGCAAAGGCCGATAGATGACAACCTGATTGCGGGGCAAGGGTCGTTCACGCTCAACGCGCAGGGAAATTACATTCATGCGCCGGGCAAATTTGTCGCGGCTCTAGGCGTCAACAATCTGGTGGTCGTGGAAACCGAAGATGCTTTACTGATCACCACTCGAGACCAGGCCCAGGATGTCGGAAAAGTAGTGAAGTATCTGGACGAGAAGAAGCTGAGAAATCTGGTGTAGCAGTCGGAAGAGTCGTCGTTGGTCGTTGGCCCTTGGTCGTCGGCCATATCCAACCCCTTAGGCGAGCGACTAGCCAACGACCAACGACCAATGACCAACGACCAAGGACCAATGACCAATATCAAATTTGGCACCGATGGCTGGCGCGGCCTGATTGCCGACGATTTTACTTTTGACAACGTGCGCCGGGTGGCAGGCGGAATTGCCGCCTACGTTTTGGGTCACGAAGAGGCGGATCGCGGGGTTGTCGTCGGCTATGACACGCGTTTTCTCTCGCAACAGATGGCCCGGCTCGCAGCTGAGACCATCGCCGGGGCCGGCATCCCGGTGCAGATCACCTCAGACTCCACGCCGACGCCGGCGATTTCGTTTGCTGTGAAGAGCCAGGGTGCCGCCGGCGGAGTGGTTGTCACCTCCAGTCACAATCCATGGAATTGGAATGGTGTGAAGTTCAAGGCGAAATTCGGCGGGTCGGCGACGCCTGCCATCATGAAGGTGATTGAAGAAGAAGTCAGTGCCGGCTCCATGCCCAAAGGCACCGCGGCTCAGATTAAAGAGGTTGACCTGAAGCCGGCCTACACAGAGGCCATCAGCCGGTTTGCGGACCTCGATCTTATTGCCAAAGCGAACTTCCTCTTCGCAGTGGATTCGATGTACGGTTCCGGACGCGGCGTGTTGACCGGAATCTTCGAGAAGCGCGGCATCAATTACGTCGCCATTCGCCAGGAGATCAATCCGCTGTTTCCCGGGATCAATCCAGAGCCGATCGAGCCGCACATCGAAATGCTGCGACAGACGGTGCTGAAGGAACGGTGCCATGCCGGATTGGCCGTCGACGGCGATGCCGACCGCATCGGTGCCATTGCGGAAGACGGCAGTTTCGTGGATTCGCACAAATGCTTCGCCGTCCTCTTGCGCTGGATTCTGGAGCGGAAGAAGTGGACAGGAAACGTGGTGCGTGCCTTCAACACCACCGGCATGGTGGATCGCATTGCCGCTAAGCATGGCCGCAAGCTGATCGAGTGTCCTATCGGATTCAAGTACATTGCCGACCTCATGATGGAACAGGAAATCGTGGTGGGCGGCGAAGAATCCGGCGGAATTGGATACTCCCGTTATCTGCCGGAGCGCGACGGTACTCTGAACTGCCTGCTGCTGGCCAATGTAATGGCAGAAGAACGCAAGCCGCTGGGGCAACTGGTGGCCGATCTTCAGCGCGAATACGGTCCGCATTATTACGGACGCCGCGATCTGCACATCACGGAAGAGATGAAGCAAAGCGCGATTCAGCGGGCGAAGTCTGACCAGACCAACCATCTGGGGCGGTATTCCATCAAAAAGAAGGAAGGGCTCGACGGAATAAAGTTCTTTCTGGACGCCCCCACCAACGGCAACGGAGCCGTGCCCTGGGTGCTGTTTCGCATGTCCGGGACCGAGCCGTTGCTGCGTGTTTATTCCGAAGCGGCGTCGCCCGAGCTGGTGGGCGACATTCTCGCCACCGCCGAGGCATTTGTCAGAGGCACTGGTTCGTAAGAGAGGATCGTCCCAGAAGGCGACCACCAAAGACGCGGAAGACACGCATAACCATTGACCTTCCGAGTCTCGCATTTCGTTTTCGGCGATACGATAATTGGGCAGGCAACAATGGTCTCAGCCGCCGCCACCGTTCCGATTCCTGCCGACTCGCCCCAGGCGCGCCGTTACAACCGCATCCGGCGCTGGCTGGGCGTTGCTGATTTTGTTCTCGGACTCGCCTTGATGGTTGTGCTGCTCACCACCGGATGGAGCGGCGCGCTTCGCGACATCGCTTACGAAGCTACATTCCAGCACTACGGTTTGGCGCTGTTCCTTTACGTCACCATGCTCATGGTGCTGGCCAAGGTTCTCGGGCTGGGCCTGGACTACTACAGCTTTCGTCTGGAACACCGCTACCAGCTTTCCAATATGCGGCTGCGCGCCTGGATTTGGGATGAGAGCAAAGGCTTTCTGGTAGGCCTCGTCCTGGCCGCGATTGTGGCCGAGTTGCTGTACTTCATCATGCGCCAGGCTCCGCAGCACTGGTGGCTCATTGCCTGGGTGGCGTTCCTGGGACTGTTTGTGCTGTTGGCGCAACTGGCTCCGGTAGTTCTGTTTCCAATCTTCTACAAATTCGCGCCGCTCGAAAACGAGGAACTTAAAGAGCGCCTGGTGAAGTTGGGTGAGCGTGCGGGAACGCGGGTGCGCGGCGTCTACCAGTGGAAGCTTTCGGAAAAGAGCAAGAAGGCCAATGCAGCCCTTACCGGGCTGGGCAATACGCGCCGCATCATTCTCGCGGATACGCTGCTGGCGAACTACTCAACCGATGAAATCGAAGCCGTACTGGCGCATGAACTCGGCCACCATGTGCACCGGCACATTTTCAAGAGCATCCTGGTGCAGGCCGCGATCACATTTGTCGGATTCTGGGCGGCCAATTGGGTCTTGCACTACGCGGTGGACCGGCAACATTTATTTGAGACCCTATCCGACTTTGCCAATCTTCCATTATTGATGCTGGTCGCCACCACGCTTTCGTTCCTGGTGCTGCCGATGCTTAATGCCTATTCACGATTCAACGAACGCCAGGCCGATCGCTATGCGTTCCGCTCCATTCCCACGGTTCAGCCTTTCATTACTGCCATGAACAAACTTGCAGAGCAAAATTTGGCGGAACGTTCTCCCGCTCCCTGGGTGGAATGGTTCTTCCATTCGCACCCGTCAATTTCGCGGCGAGTAGCAGCGGCCCGCAGTTTTCAATCGTAAAATGTAGGCGCGAGCGCCTTCGCTCGTGCGGTTTTCGAATCACCACAGGCCCCGTGGGGACAGCCGAGTGCGGCTATCCCTAAGTGATCCGTGGCGCTGCTGCACGAGGGAGGGCGCTCGCGCCTACATTGCTGAAGCGAGGGTTTCTTCCACCCGCCGCAAATCTTCTTCCGTGTCCACGCCGATGGTGTCGTATGGGGTCTCGGCCACGTGAATCGGGATTCCGTTCTCCAGGAAGCGCAGCTGTTCGAGCCGCTCGCTGCGTTCGAGGAGAGACTCGGGAAGCGCGACGAAGCGGTCCAGTGCTGCTTTGCGATAGGCGTAGAAGCCAAGGTGCTTGAAGTACTTCAACCCGGCGCGGTCGCGATCATAAGGGATGGTTGCGCGGGAGAAATAGAGAGCTCGTCCGGCGGAATCGGTGACCACTTTGACCGCGCTCGGATTGTCAATGTCGGCGGGCGCGGCCAGAGTCATCAGCGTTCCCACCTGGACTGCCTGATTTTGCATCACCTCAAGCAGCCCGGCGATGTGCTCCCTTCGCGTCATGGGCTCATCGCCCTGGACGTTCAGGTATATGTCGGCCTCAACAGATTGCGATACTTCGTGTACCCGCTCCGTGCCGCTGCGGTGTGCGGAAGAGGTCATCTGCGCCTTCCAGCCATGACGCTGGCAGGCTTCCATGATTTCTTCGGAATCTGTGGCAATGATGACATCATCGAGCACGCGAGAGCCCTTGACCGCCTCGTACACCCGGCCGATCAGGAGCTTTCCTGCAATCTCGCGTAACGCTTTTCGGGGCAGGCGGGTGGAGGCGAGGCGGGCAGGGATGACGGCGATGCTTCGCATGGCAGTGGCTTCCCATGATATACACCTCCGGCCTTTGGCGGTGGATGGAGGACTGGCGTTTTCGGCCGCCGAACACAACCCGTGCTGACGGGTGGGACGCCGGGCCCGTCCATTTCCACAGTTACTTGCGGCATGTTCACTTCTCAGTGACAACTGGCTGACACTGGTGAAACTACGTTATATACTGGTCAACTCGCGGACCTCTGCCCCCACTGGTACCGCGTCTAGGGTTCGTGTGTGCAAGCCCGGGGTTGCCCTTTGGAGCTTCCATTCCCGGTCGCGGCCCCAGGTCATTACCCGAGTTCACCATGGAAGAGTCCTCCCGAGGCCGCCCGGATGGAAAGCCTTCAGACGCTGGTGAAGGTGGTGCGGCACTGCGCACGCCGTCCAAGGGTGACAGCTCTTCTCCCGGTACTGCTCCGTCGGATTCGCCCACGCTGATCGAGATTCCCGGCTCCACGCCGCGTTCCCCCGTCAGATTCTCCGACGATGGTGGATATTCCGGATCTCAACTCGCCGGACTCGCCCACCATGGTGGACATTCCGGGCCCTGATTCTCCCACCATGGTCGAGGGCGTCAGCCCCCTCCCCGGAAAACCTGCGCCGTGGAAGCCGCGAGCCCAGGCCAGTCCGGCGATGCTGGAACCGGGTCAGCTGCTGGGGCAGCGTTACGAAGTCCTGCAGATCCTGGGCGAAGGTGGCATGGGTGCGGTCTATAAAGCCCGGGACATCGAACTGAATCGCATGGTGGCGCTGAAAGTTATCCGCCCCGATCTGGCCACCAACCAGTCGATTATTGACCGCTTCAAGCAGGAACTGCTTCTGGCCACCCAGGTCACCCACAAGAACGTCATCCGGATCTACGACCTGAGCGAAGCCGACGGCATGAAGTTCATCACCATGGAGTTCGTCGAGGGTGAGGACTTGCGCGGCCTGATGCAGAAGAAGGGCAAACTTGCTCCCGAGGAAGCGGTCGAAATCATGCAGCAGACCTGCCGCGCGCTCGAGGCCGCGCACAGCGCAGGCATCATCCACCGCGACCTGAAGCCGCAGAACATCATGCGCGATAAGACCGGCCGGGTCCTGGTGATGGATTTCGGCCTGGCCCGCACCCTCGAAGGCGACGGCATGACCCAAACCGGCGCCCTCGTCGGCACGATGGACTACATGTCGCCGGAGCAGGCCCTGGGCAAAGATCTCGACCAGCGTTCCGACGTCTTCGCGCTGGGCCTGATCTTTTACGAATTGCTGACTGGCAAGATGCCGTACAAAGCCGACAGCGTTGTGGCCAGCCTGCTCAAGCGCACCCAGGAAAGGGCCGCCCCCGTATCGAGCCACGATGCCTCCATACCGGGCCCGCTCAGCAACATCGTTGGCAAGTGCATGGAGCCCGACCTGAACTCGCGTTACCAGAATACGGCGCAAATTCTCGCCGATCTGGACGCCTGGCAGGGCGGCCGCGCAGCCGCGACCCTGAATTTCTCAGCCAGTTCCAAGCCCTGGGGACAAACCATCCCCTGGCACTGGATCGGTGGAGCGGTGGCGGCGCTGGTGCTGGCGATCGTCGGCTTCTTGTATCGCGACAAGCTTGTTCAATTCGCCGGCGCGGACCCCGTCGGGACCTATTGTCTCTCTTGCCATTCTGCCGTTTCGCAACGCGTCCGGCGATCCCAGCCTGGACTGGCTGGGGCCGAGCGTGGCTGAAATGCTGAGTACCGATGTCGGGCAGTCGGCGCAACTGCGCACGGTCAGCCCCAACGTTCTGCACCAGATTCTGACTGACCTGCGGGTTGCACCCGCCACCGTGCTCGACCCGACAGCCATTCGCCGGGTCGCTGATTTCAGCAACGCCGATCGCGTGGTTTGGGGACAGTACGCCAGGTTCGGCGACCAGATCCGGATTGATGCCACGCTGCAGGACATCAAGAACGACCGCACAGTTCCGCTGAAGATCGATGTCCCCAATGAAAAAGAAATTCCCGGAGCCATCGATCGGCTGGCCGAGTCCATCCGTCAGAAACTTGCGCTTCCCGAAGACGTGCTCAAGGAATTGAAGGCCAGTTCCTTCCAGCCGGTTTCGCAGTCGATGGACGCCTTGCGCGCCTACAACCTGGGAATCGGGTTGCAGAGAGACGGCAAGAACCTCGAAGCGCAGAAGCAGTTCGAAGCGGCGACCACTGCAGATCCCTCGTTCGCCCTGGCTTTTTCCCGGCTGGCACAGACTTACAGCAGTCTGGGATATGACGACAAAGCCGAGCAGTCGGCCCAAAAAGCCGTGACCCTGAGCCAGGACCTGCCGGAGGCGGAGAAGTATTTGATCTCCGCCATGCGATCGCAGGTGACCAAGAACTATCCCGAGGCGATCAAGGCCTACGAAAACCTGGCCAAGGCTTCGCCCGGCAACTCCGAGGTGCAAGCGACGCTGGCCAGCCTGTACAAGGATTCCGGAGACCTCACCAAGGCCCGCGAATACTACCAGAAGCTGCTGACGGCGAATCCGAAGGACGTCACGGCCACGATCGAACTGGGACGCGTCGCCATCAAGAGCGGCGACCCGCAGGGCAGTCTCGATCCCCTGAACCGCGCTCTGACACTCTCGGTTCAACTGGATAATCAAGAGCAGAAAGCTGCTGCCCTGCAGGACATGGGAGGCGCCTATCGGATGTTAAACAAGCCCGAAGAGGCACTGCGCAACTACCAGGATGCGCTGGTCATCCTGCGCCAACTCGGGCAGAAGAGAGGGATCGCGAACAGCCTGAATGGGATGGCCAGGATGCAAGCTTTGCTGGGCAAGAACAAGGATGCCTTCGCCAACTTCCAGGAAGCGCTGCAGATTCGGCGCGATATCGGCGACAAGCGAGGCCTTGGCGATACCCTGATCGACCTGGGCAATCTCTACGATGACCGCGGCGACCACGACCAGGCGCTGAAGATGTACAAGGAAGCGCTGCAAATCCAGCGCGATATAGGCGATGAGAGTTTACAGGCAGCATGCTTGAACAACATCGCTGGTGTCTATTTCGAGAAGGCGCAATACGAGGACGCTCGCACTTATTACCAGCAGGCGTTGCAATTCTACGAAAAGTCCAAGGCGCGTCGAGACATTGCCGATCTTCTTCACAATCTGGCCGAGACTTCGGTAAGGATGGGCCAGCCGGATTCGGCTGTTTCGCAGTACATGCAGGCGCTGGAAGTTTGGCGCAGCTATGGATGACACTCGTGACGCGGCCATCGAGTCCTACGCCCTGGGGAAGATGTTTGCTTCTCAAGGTCGGTTTGGTGCCGCTATTAATTCCAAGCAGGACGCACTCAAGACCTTTACTGACCTGAAAGACAAAACCTACTGGATGGCCGAGATCCAGAGCGGCTATGGACAGTCGTTGAGTCTCGCCGGCCGCGGCGAAGAGGCGAAGACTTACTTGAATGATGCGCTCGCCTTGGCGCACGAACTGAACAATGATGGCTTGGTGTCGCAGACTCTTAGGCTTCCAGGGAGACGCGGCTTACTTCCGTGGCGATTTAAAATCCGCCCGTACCTTGTACGAGCAGGCGCTGCAGGCCGCCACTCGCAGCAAGGAGCCAGACAGAATCCTATTTGCGAAGATCAATATCGCAAAGGTCGCCATCCAGGAAGGACACGGGCAACAGGCTATCAGCAGCCTGGGCCTGCTCCGGCAGCAAGCCGACGACCTCGGATTGAAGCAGACTTCGGTGCAGTGCTCGATTGAGATGGCGGAAGCCATGGCACAAAAGCACGATAACGCTCACGCCCAGCAGGAACTCGAGCGGGCTATCGCGTGGGTCGATAAAGTCGGCCTCAAGCCGCTGAGTGTCCAGGCGCACTACCAGCTGGCCACCGTCCTTCGCTCGTCCGGCCAACAGGGTGAAGCTCAGCAACACTATGGCAGCACTCTTCAATTGCTCGACGAAATGCGCAAAGACCCGGGCGGCGAGAAAATCCTGCAGCGCGCAGACCTCAAGACGATGTACGACGAAGCGACCCGCTGGTCACAAGCCGCCAAAAACTAACACAACGAGACCGTCCCCAGATCAATCTGAAAGTGCCCGGGAGTCTCCACGTACCACGTCTCGTCGAAATTGAAATCGAGTCCTCGGTATGCTCCTGATGGACACTAAGAATCAAGCCTGCAGGCCATGCCCGTCCTTCTTTTGAAGTCAGAATCAGCGTAAGACTTTTGCACCGGAAGTTTGGGTGGTGGCGTTCGAGGGGGGCTACATCGGTCAAAAAAAGGAGCAGGCCCGAGCTGCGCGAGCCTGCTCCCTCGAAGACTCAGAGACCATACTTGAACTGCTGGGCAACGACTATAAATGGGCCGTTTTGGACTGCAAACTCGATGCTGACACAGCCCGTCGAGCCTTTCGCAGGCACCCAATTGAATACGTACTCTGTGAGACCGCGCTCTACCGGAAACAGCTTTGGAAACGACTTGGTGAGGTTCACCAAATTGCCCGATAGGGGCCACCGGCGCGCCCATGGGTACTCCAGTCGAACAATCGATCGGAATCGCTTTCGCCGAAAACGTAGCGTTGGTCAGATTCGGCGTGATCTCGTCAAAGGTGAGAGGCGCAAGCAATCCCGGAATAACGTGATTTAGCTTGGGAGGATTGAGAGTAAAGGGAAACTCAAGTCCCTCAAAAGACACAAAGGTCTGGCCCTGCTGTAACCAGGTCGAGCAGGTTTGTCCGATCTCCGCTTTAACACCATTTGCCGCAACAAAGCACCCGGAGGCAGGGCCACCGCCACCCTTCTTTTTTATCTCGTCCACCGTGACGGAGAGGAAAATATTCGCGTCCCAATTGTTAGACGCACAACTAGTCGCATTGTCGGTCTTGCAGCAAAGCGTTACCGGCCCCCGCACCGTTGGTGTAATCCGCGGTCAAGGTGTAAATGAAGGTCGCGCAGTCGTTCGTCCCTCTCCCACGGAGCAACCCAGGTGGACCTCGGCGCATACGGGATTCCCAGTTTCGCTAAGATCACCGTACGGATCGCAGGTAAACCCAGGAAAGGTGGTGGCCGGGACTAAAAGTGTTGTGCTGAAGTGGTGCCCAAATTGGTCACCGACTTGCAGGACTGGCACCAGGTCAAAGGTGAATGTCTCTCCGCCCAAATTGTTGATCCCTGTAAGGATGTAGTCGGCGCCTGGAAGTGAGACCTGGTCCGACTTCGTCGGGGCCGAACGGGAATGTGACCGAGCCGCCTGCCGTCGTCAGTGGCTGCGTCTGGGACTGTGTCCACCCACCGCAGTTGCTGCTCTCAGTAGACAACGCAAGCTACGCCAGGTTGAGCCAGGCTGAGCGAGGTTGGTGATGGTGTCGGATGCCGGTCCACACGCCCCGAAGTACCGGTAAGAGTATGGTCCCGGTGAAATCCGGACCATTGTTCGTTCACGGTCAGAAGAACCCGTGTCTGGGCTGGTGCAGATGTTGGCACTACTCCAGAAGAGGTGCAATTCACGCCATCGGGATCTCATAGCTGGTTTAATGAGGTACGATTGAGTGCTACGCTGCATTGACGAAACTGTTATCCAGTCCGCTAACGGTTACCATGGCGTGTTGCCCGGGGTATTGAGCAGTTTCGAATGTGTCGCCGTTATCGCAACCCGTCGGCGATCCACCCTGTAGCACATACGCGTCAGTGACTAACTGGCCCATCGCATGGGCTGATCTGGACATGTTGCCGGAGTGAATTTGACTGTCGTATACGGCGCGGTTTACTACCGGGCTGGTGCCGGTTATCGTAAGCAGGGCCCCGCTTTGTAGCTGCTGGGAAAACGCAATTGCGGGCGCGAACAGAACCAACATCAAAACCGCAGCCACCGTGGTGGCGGGCGTGAGAATTCTTTTCATGGGAGGTCTCTTTTCTTTGTCTCTGGTCAGGATTCGAAGATTTGTGGTCATGGCACATCCCCTCCTGGGAATTTTCGCCTGGGGCTCAAAACAAAACGATGCGTAAGTAATAACTTGGGATCAGGACGGGGGGAGCCTGAGATCGGCAAAGCCATGGCGCGAGCCGAGACCCGGCCTTGCAGCCGCAGTCCCGGATTCGAACCTCCGGCAGCCGCAGCAAAGAATTCTGCCCTCGAATCGCCCGCCTGTCAACGGAATTACGTTCTTACCGGGTGTATATCTTGGCCATGAAGACTGGTTGCAATCCAATGCAATTTCTTGCACATCCATTAGGCCGAATGCCGCGCTGGGCATGCCATTTGACGTGGTGAACGGCCCGGGAAAGCGGTCCAGCAGTTACGGGATGTAAGAAACTGCATCCGACATGCTGGCGGCTTTCCACAGGTTGCTCCCGGGAAGTCATCCGGGCAGAAGTCAGCCGCTCGCGTTGAACCAAGCTGACCGCCGGCTCGTGACTGTACGCTACCGAACCCTACTGCGGGTACCAGTCGAGCAAGCGCACTTCGATGCCGGTCCCTTCCAATCCCTTTTGAAACACGGCGAGATCGGAACCGCGATAGTGATAGGGGATGACGACCTTGGGATGAAACGCCTTGACCGCATCGGCCGCCTCGTCGGGCGGCATGGTGTAGGGCAGGTTCATGCACACGAAGGCCACATCAATGTTTTTGAGCGCGCGCATTTCAGGCACGCCTTCGGTGTCGCCCGAGAAATAGAAGCGCTTGCCGCCGTAGGTGAGAACGTAGCCATTGCCGCGTCCTTTGTCATGAAATAGTTTTCCCGCAGCCGGGCCGCGCTTCAGGTTGTAAGCCGGGACGGCCTCAATCGTCCAGCCGCCCCAGGTCTTGCTCTCTCCATTGGCGAGGGGCTTGGCGCTGGTCACGGTTTGGACCACGGCTGACGGCGCCAGAATTTCTGTTCCAGCCTTGCTGATTTCCTTGATCGAATCGGGATCCATGTGGTCCCCGTGAATATCGGTGATCACGATGAGATCTGCTTTCGGGCGCTCCGACCACTTCACAGGTTTAGCGGGATCCAGGTAGATGGTCTTTCCACCGGCCTCGATCAGCGTGCTGGCGTGATTCAGCGGCGTGATGGTCACCGGCCCAGCCGCCGTAGGAAATACCTGCGCCTGGGTTGCAGAATGCGCCACCGGCGAGAGAGATCGAAAAGGCAGGAAACAAGAATCGGAATCAGTTTCATGGTTGACCTCGTGTCTGTCGTCAGGGTGTGGTTCTGCAACCGGAACGGTCCGCCGACATCCATTCAGCAAAGCTGAAAATCCCTACCGAGTGTTCAAATCAACATAGTGACCGAAGCTGGAGAGCACGACCTGGTCATTGCCAGGAATGTAGAAACCAAATCTGCCAAGACTTAGATTGCTTCCGGGCTGAGCCCAGCGCTCCAAAACTACCCAATTTTCTCCCTGCCTGATCAGGTGCGTGATTTCGTTCGGCCCCACGCGGATCTGCAGAGTTCGGAAACTCTTCTTGTCACCCTTGTGCGGGACCTTGATCTCATCGCCCTTTTCACCGTTTCGGATTACGGTGCGGTAGAAGTTATTCTCGTCCATCTGGAACAGGACGTAATTGTTGGCGTCAACGCAGTTCAGCATCCACTGCAGGCGCCGGCCCTTGGCGAGCATGGCGGAAAAAACAAACGTTCCAGACGTGGGAGACAGGTTGTACATCACGAAGTCTCCGCCCTTGTGGACAAAAGCCCCGTTCTCCGGCTTCCAACTTTCCGGATCATCCCATTTAGACATGCCGATGGGAGCAAGCGACAGATCCAGGCTTCTGGACTGACCGGCGACGACTTCCAACGTGGACGAGCGCGTGATGTTATCCACCGTTTTCACGCTGAGCGTGTAGGAACCGGCTGCCAGGCTCATCGTGCTTCCGCTGCTCACCCTTGCCGGAGTCTCGCCCGCTTTCCCCAGGGTCACCTGAGCATCGACAGGTGTGAAGGTGATTTTTAATTCTGCGGGCGCGACCTCCAATGCCGCATCCGCCGCCGCGAGGGACACTGCCGTCCCCACAACGAAGGATTTTTTGATCTGCCGGGGCTTGAACCGGTCTTTGCGCAGCTCGACGATGTGGTCGCCCGGACTGACCGTGGCGACGGTGAGCGTTCCATCAGGCTGAACCGTTCCTACTGCACTCTGGTCAATCAGGACGCTGGTTCCCGGAACTCCGCCCTGGATGGTCAGCGAAGCGAAGCGCTGGATGGGCTGCAGATTAAAGGTCAGTTTGAGCTGCTCGCCTTTGCGAATCCGGATTCTTTGATCTGGAACTTCCTGGAATCCGCTTTTGGAGACTCGTACCACGTACTCTTTGAGTTCAAGATTCGGAATACGCAACTGCCCGCCGCTCTGGGTCAGTCGCGGTTGAAGCGCGCCGTTGAGGAAGACTTTCGCTTTGTCCTGACCGGTAACCACGACGAGCGTACCCAGGTCCTGTCCCGATTCCAGGAAGGTACTCAGCGTGGGCACCGCTCCCGCGCCAGGGTCGAGTTTGTAGCGATACTGATCGCTGCCGCGGGTCACCGCCAATTCGTGCGGGCCGGCGGGGAGGGAAGGAAGTTCCACACCGTCGCGAGGCACACCGACCGGCGCCTGGCCATCGAGACTGAGCTTGATGGAAGGGTCACTCGAATACACATGCAGGTTGTCAGCCAGGCTGCTTACCACCACCGCTAGTAATCCACGTGAAGCGATGGCGCCCTTGACGGTCGGAGCCGCTCCATCCTCGTTCGAGAAGGCGAAGGATACTTCACCTTGCGGGCTCACAACCTTGAGCTTGTGTTCACCGGCGGGCAATTTCTCGAGAGTCCACTGTCCGTCCTGAAATTGAGCCGGTGGCTGATCATCGAACGTGACTTTTCCGGTGCCAGTGTCGGAAATCAGTTTCAGCATTGGCACGGGCGGTTCGGGGGGCAGCGGCGGCGCCGGCGCCGCTGTCGAAGCGATGGGGGCTACCGCAGGCGCGGCGGCGGGCGGCGCCGCGTGCTTTTTCCCAAACAGAAAGAATCCCGCCACGAGCGCTATGGCGCCAGCCGAGGCGAGGATGGCCGTTGTATAGAAATTCTGCGATTTCGCAGGCGGCTTGAAATTGGAAATCGGAGATATACGTTTGGCTGCGGCCGGCTTCGGCGATGGAGCGGGAACTTTCGCTGGTGGCGCAGGCGGCGGTGCCGGCGCCAGCACTGTCGGTGCAGGCGGCGCGGCAACTGCGTCAGCGGGCGGAGCAACGGGAACACCGCTCGTCAGAGTCTCTAAAGGTTGGGTTGGGTCTATGGCCCCCCCGTGGAACGTATGGGTTGCGGTTTCGCTCGCGTGCGCATCGTACGCACGCGGCTCGTTTACGGTGTTTCGGGTCGCTTCGAGCAGGCCCAACCGGCGCAGAAATCCATTCGCAATGGTGAGGACTTCGAAATCGTCCGGATACTTGGCCGCCACCGCCCGCACCCGATCCACCAGGGACTGCTTCGCGGCGGCATCCGTGGCGGTATCAATCTCACTCTCCAGGTTGCGCAGATCTTCCAGGTCGCGGCGGCGCGATTGGCGGCGCTGCGTCTGCAGGTCGCCCTGCACGACGTCCTGAAGCTGCACCAACCTGGTCTCGCGCGGATAAGTCGACAACCCCTCCTCGATCCGCGACAAGGCCCCGGCCAGATCGCCGGACGCCTGCAGTTTGCGCGCCTGTGAAACACATTCTTCGATAAAAGATTCCCGCTTCTGATGAAGAATTTCGGTCCGTATGGTCTTGGCCATCGGGTGCCCGGGATTCAAGTCGAGTGCATCCCGTGACAGCTTTTCCGCTTCCTGCCAATCGGTCTCAACGACGGTGCGCGCCCGCTCAACCAGAGCATTGGCCAGAACGGCGCGGGGCAGCGGATTGTTTTCATCCAGTTCATAGGCTTCCCGCAGCAATTTGATCCCTTCCGCGGGCTTCTGCTTGGCGCACAACTCCTGGCCCTCGGTCATGAGGCGATGGGCTTCGGTTTTTCGCTTCAGGCCGTCCTGGGCCAGCTTTTCCAGCTCGGTCAATTCCGCGTCGTTGGGAAATTCCGCAGCCGCTTTTTGCAACAGATCGAGGGCGCGCGCGTAGTCACTCGAATGCAGGCAGGTGTCAATCTGTTCGACCAGGCGCGCTTTGGATTCGATACGGACCTGCTGGTCGCGCCGCTTCTGCAGGCGCTCAACTTCAAACGTCAATCCCGGATACTGGCTGTAAATCGTGCGCAGGATCTCCCAATCGTTCAGGGCATCTCCGAATGCGGCCTGTTCTTCGTGAAGGTGCGCCCGGGCGACAATCGAGTTGACCAGGTCACGCTTGTCCTGCACCAGGCGCAGCGAGCCCTCGAAATGCGATTCTCCTGGATGCTGATCCAGCGCCTCGCGCAGAATGTTTACCCGCTTGTCCAGGTCGGGCTCGGCCTCGACCTGGCGATCTACCGAAGCGATGAAGGCCGAGAGTTCCTGCCGCTGGTGCTCCTCGATGTCGTATTTCAGGGCCTGAAAGATGGCGTTGTTCGGATACTTGACCAGGTACGCCTGGCACGCAGCCATGGCCCTGGTGAAGTTGTGCTCGGTGAGATTTCGACGCGCCTCGGCGTAGGCCGCGTTCATGGCGTCGTGTTCGGAGCGCACTTCGTTGTAAAAACTCTGATAGTTGGCGCCGCTTTCGCGGTTGATGGAATCCGGCGCGCGCCGGTCCAGTTCGAGTACGACTCCCAGCTTGGCGAGCGCACTGCTCACGTCGCCTTTTTGCCAGGCAAACATGGCGGCGCTGTGCAACTGCTCTTTTTCCTGGCGAAGTTTCTTGTACTCCTGTTCCTGGCGGTCAACCTCCGCCAGCAACTGGAGCGCGCGGGCCTCGTTGGGCCGCAGTTGCAGAACGTTCTGCAAAGCCTCGCGGGCATACGGATAGGCGTGGTTATCTATGTGCTGCCGGGCCAGGCGATACCAATTGTCGATCTGGCGTTCGCTGCGCCGGTTTTCGATCCTGCTCTTCAGAGCTAAGGCCGCGGCGTTGTCAGGTTCGATCTGCAGCGCCTCCTGCAGCTTCTGAAGCGCCAGCGGATCTTCTTCCTCGTCAAAGCGCGCCCGCGCGGCTTCGAGCAATTGAGAAAGCGTCTTTTGCCGGACCGCACCATCGAGCTGCCGGCGGAGAGAGCCGATGGAGTTGTCCATGTGGCCCTCGGCTTCGAGTTCGCCGAGTATCTCGCCGGCGAACTGAAAGTCGCCTTCTTCCAGCGCCTTGGTGGCGCGTTGCAGCCGCGGCCGGGTACGTTCGGGATCGAAAAACTCGATGGGCTCGTTGCGCAGCGCCTTGTTAAGCGTATCGCCGAAATCGCGGGCACTGGCAAAGCGGTGCCATGACTGCTTGGCCATCCCTTTGTGCAGCACGCGGCTCACGGGCTGGCTTACGCTGGAATTCAGTTCGGCCGCGAGCGGCGGAATCTGGCGGAGAATGGCGTCAACCACTTCATCCGCACGGGCGCGCTGGAACGGGTTGCGGCCCGTCATTGCTTCGTAGCACACGACGCTGAGCGAGAAAATGTCCGACGCGGGCGACAGTGCCTTCAATTCGATCTGCTCCGGGGACATATAGAGCAGCGTCCCTTTTTGCGCCCGGGTGGTGTGGGCATCGCTCATGTGGGCGACGCCAAAGTCGATGATCTTTACCGAGTCGTCTTCCATCACGAAGATGTTGCTCGGCTTTATGTCGCGATGCACCAGGCCGCGCTCGTGCGCCGCCTGTAGTCCGCGGCAGGTCTGGGACATGATGTCGATCGTGCGCTCCACCGTCAGGCGATGGCTGGCATTGCGCATGTAATGTTCCAGCGTGGCGCCGGGGAGCAGCGGCATCACGAAATACGGTTTCTTTTTGCCCTCTTCTTCAAATTCTCCGATGTCAAAGATCTCGACGATATTGGGATGGCTCATGGAGGCGAGTACGTCGCACTCCTTATAGAAGAGCTGAAGCGAAGCCGGGTCGGGGATGTCGAGAATCGTCTTCACCGCTACTTCGCGGCGCACGACGGTATCGTAGGCGCGGTATACGAGGCCCATCCCGCCCTGCCCGAGAACCTGCCTGACCTCGTAGCGGCCTGCCAGTTGTTTCGGTGAAGCGGGATTATCCATGGCCTACCAGGGCGTTTAGAACATAGCATCTTAACTCACATTTCCCGGCTCATCCTAGTCCTCGCCTCCATTCACTCGTGCGCCGCCCCGCGAGGCGGCGGGACAGTGCGCTCACAGCTCCAGAGTCCCGGGGGGAAAGCGCGCGGCCCACCTAGTGTTTTTGTAATATTGCCGCCATCTCAAACGCACAACTAACGTACTGCACTGATCCCAATCTTGCGATGTCGAGGAGACCGACGATGGCGCATATCAAAGTCCCCGAGGGGTTGCCGGGCATTCTCGGACCGATGGCAATCAGCCCGGAGAGCACGCAGGCTCTTCGTGTGCTGGCAGATGTATTGCTTCGCGGCCCGAATTCGCTGACTCCGGGGGAGCGCGAGATCATCGCGACCTATGTGTCATCCCGCAATGACTGCTGTTTTTGTCAACTCTCGCACGGCGCGGCGGCGGCCGAGCATCTGAACGGGAACTACGAGTTGATTGACCGGATCAAGCTCGACTACAACGGAGCAGAAATTTCAGACAAACTCAAGGCGTTACTCGGAATCGCCGGCAAAGTGCAAAAGGGCGGCAAGCAAGTCACCACGGAAGATGTAGCCCGCGCCCGCCAGCAGGGTGCTACGGACAAGGAAATCCACGACACGGTTCTGATCGCAGCAGCGTTTTGCATGTTCAACCGCTATGTGGACGGCCTGGGAACCTGGCAGCCGACTGATCCGGAAATGTATCGCGAAATGGGAAAGACCATGGCTCACGATGGCTACGCGAAACCGGACTGGGACAAGCCGGTAGAGGCAGCCTGAGAAGCCGGCCCGATACGCTTTCTAGTTGCCAGTCGCTGGAGGACGGGCGTCCCGCCCATTCAAGCTTAGCTACTGCCAGAGCGCCAACTTAGTTGGAGGAATGCAGGAGCGCAATAATACAAACCGCTAGTTCTGGCTGCGGTTGCGTGATTTCGCGCGCCCGTCTGAAGCGCATACTCCTTTCACACTATTGACCCGTCAGCCATACTCCCTATAATCGCCGCACTTTCTGTGCATAAGTTTCTTCGCGCTGCTGATTTCCGCGGCCCGAGTTTGTACTCCCAATCTTGAGAAAACGTTTCGCGAAGGAGAAGCAACCCATGGTTCGTTCCAAAAGCCTGGTATGTCTGCTGGCAATACTCATTACAGGTGTGCACGCCGGGGCACAGCAAATCACAGGAAGCATTCGCGGAACTGTCCAGGATCCCAGCAGCGCCTTCGTGCAGAGCGCGTCGGTGAGCGCCCGGCAAACCGAAACGGGCCTGACGCGTACCGCGATCACGAATCCCAATGGCGCCTATATCCTGGTGGAATTGCCGGTCGGCCACTATGAACTGCAGGTCGAAGCCAAGGGTTTCCGAAAGTACGTTCAGCAGGGCATCATCCTGGACGTAAACGAGACTGCCACCATCCCGGTACATCTCGCCGTCGGCACTGAGAGTCAGGTGTTGGAGGTGAATTCAGATGCGCTATTGATCCAGGGCACGGTGACCAGCCTGGGCAAGACGGTCACCGAGCGCGAGGTCCTCGACCTGCCTCTGAACGGCCGCAACTTTACCCAGCTGGGACTGCTGCAGCCAGGCGTGGTGCCGCTTACTCCTGGTTTATCCGAAGCGGGAGGATCATTGCGCGCAGGACAATCCTACGCCGTGAATGGCCAGCGCCCCGAGTCCAACAATTTTCTGATCGATGGAGCGAACAATTTCAATGGCGTGGATGGAGGGTTCGTTCTCAAACCGCCGGTGGATGCCATCACCGAGTTCAGAATTCTTACTCACAATGCCAATGCCGAGTTCGGAAACGCTCTGGGTTCAACCACCAATATCATCACTCGTTCCGGTACTAACCGATTCCACGGAGCGCTCTGGGAATTCTTCCGCAACGATATTTTTGACGCCACGAACTATTTCGCGGCGAAGACGGAGCCCCTGAAACAGAACCAGTTCGGCGGGACGTTTGGTGGACCGATCCGCAAAGACAGGACTTTTTTCTTCGCATATTACGAAGGGTTCCACAACCGCCAGGGACAAACGAAATCCTCAACCGTGCCTTCCCTGGCTGAGCGCCAGGGTGATTTCTCGTCCGTTTGCCCTGAGGGCTTTACCGCGGGCTTTTGCAACAATCCCGATCACCAGCTTTTCAATGTCTTCCTCCACCAGCCCTATATCAACAACCAGTATCCCGTGGATACCCAAACCAATCCCCTTTCGCAGAACCTCTTGCAGTTTTTCCCCCTGCCCAACAATGGAACGAACCTCTTTACCTCGACCCAAGTGTTTCGCGAGGACTCAAACCAGGGAGGGGTAAAGGTAGACCACTACCTGACACCTTCTGACATCCTCAATTTTCGCTACTCGATCATTGATGGAACGCAATTCAGTCCCATCGCAACCTCTGGGGCGAGCGTTCCGGGCTTTCCCGTCGGCCAGGACCAGAGGGCGCAAAATTTTGTTGTCCAGGAGACCCACACCTTTTCTCCCAGCCTGATCGGTGTCTTCCGCGCCTCTTACTTGAGAAATAAATTTCTCTTTGGCCTACATATCAATCCCACTACTCCGGCCAGCCTCGGCTTCAAGTACACGCCCAGCCTGGAAGCTGCCGTGGGTCCGCCGTCGATCCAGGTGGCGGGCTACACCACCATCGGCAATCCCATCACCGGGCCGCGCAACACCTTTGAGAATGCCTTTGACTACTCGGGAGCTCTGAGCTGGGTGCATGGCCGTCATGAGCTCAAATTTGGAGGCGGGTACCAGCGTCTGCAGGTCAATGCGCTGCAGGGCATTGCCAGCAATGGTTTCTACGTTTTTGCGGGTTTCCCCGTCGTGCCCGATGCCTTTGCCAGCTTCCTGTTTGGCCAGCCGGTTGTCTTTCTGCAAGGCTTGGGTGATTTTGAACGCGGCATCCGGGGAAACTCGGCGAATGCCTATGTGCAGGACACGTTCAAAGCCACATCGCGCCTGACTTTGAACTTTGGTGTGCGCTATGAACTGCCGTTCCCTTATACCGAGATCAAGAATCGGCAAACGCTTTGGATTCCGGGCCGGCAGTCCACCGTCGTACCAAGTGCTCCGAATGGCTTGCTCTACCCGGGCGACAAAGGCGTGCCCGCGGGATTGATCCCCACTTTCAAGAAGGGCTTCGCTCCGCGTGTTGGCGTCGCCTGGGATCCGACCGGAAGCGCCAAATGGCTGGTCACTTCCGCGTACGGGATCTTCTACGAGCCCTATTACACCGGCCAGGGTGGGCCTTTGCAGTCGCCGATCAGCGCTCCGCCTTTCCTGCAGACCCCGCAGGTGAGCCTGCCCAATTTTGCCGATCCATTTAACGGCAAGCCTCCCATCGATGGTGAGTTTTCCAAACCCCTGACCAACTTGACGCTCGCGGCGAACCTGCCCTTGCCCTATGTGCAGGACTGGGACCTGAATGTTCAGCGTTCCTTCGGATCGGATCTGCTCTTCGAGATTGGGTACGTGGGAACCAAGGGAACCAAGCTGCCGCGCTTCATCGAGGGTAACCCGGCCATCTACATACCGGGGGTGGACGCCGCCGGCGATCCCATCTCGACGTCCGACAATGCTGACCGGCGGCGCAAGTTTTCTGGGTGCACGCTCGATCCGGCGACCGTCTGCGACTTCTCTTCCACGGGCCTGATCACAGGCATTGCTAATTCTTCCTACAACGCCCTGGAAGCCAGTCTGAAGAAGCGCTTCAGCCACGGGATTTCTTTCCTGGCGTCGTACACCTACTCCAAGTCCATCGACGACTCTTCTACGTTCAACCTGAGTGGCTCGGCGTCAAAACCTCTGGCCGGGGAGAATGATCTGGCGCAGAACCCCTTCGACGTGAACGCGGAACGAGGCCGCTCGCTGTTCGACTCCCGTCACCGTTTCGTATTGAGCTATCAATGGAGTCTGCCGTGGTGGCGACAGCCCAAGGGGTGGTATCAACAGGTCCTGGGCAACTGGCAGGTCAACGGGATTGTGACCGCGATGACGGGAACTCCGTTTACGGTTTACGACGGGAACGACTTTTCGGTGCAGGGCTCAGCGCCGGAAGTCACCGGGTTTTTCTCCAACCGCCCAAACGTGGTCGCCGGACAGAACCCTAACGCCGGCCCGAAAACATCCGGCGAATGGCTTAACCCCAATGCCTTCCAGCGAATCACCCAGGACCCGACCTCACCGGTGCAGCAATTCGGTTCGGCGGGCCGCAACATCGCGCAGGGTCCGGGATACACGGATTGGGACTTCTCATTGTTCAAGAACATCCACGTGGCGGAGTCCGCGGAAGTTCAGTTCCGGGCGGAATTCTTCAACCTCCTGAACCATACGAACTTCCGTATTCCCGACCCCGACATGAACTCGCAAAGTTTCAACCAGATTCTGGAGGCCCAGCCCCCGCGGCTGATCCAGTTCGCGTTGAAACTTAACTTCTGATTGGGTAGCGCCGGCGCTTCGTAGTCGAAGGGCCGGCGCTACGAAGCTCCCCCCGTAGACTTTGGTGGTTACTAGTTATTTCCTACTATTGGTGCGGCCGCACCAGGATGATACTTTTCCCAGCCATGGCAAAGCGCCCGACCAAGGCTTCACGGCTCCTTCTTATCGGTCCAGGGAATGTGGCCTGAGCCATGAACCAGGTACAGCCAGACACTGAGCATCTGTCCGGACAGAAGCCGTGCGATGTAGTCGTCATCGGCGGCGGCCTGGCGGGGAAGGCAGCTTCTTTGCAACTTGCAAGAGCCGGCCTGAGGGTCACCTGCATCGAGCCAGCGGAAGCTGTGCGTCAGGCCGTGGGCGAATCCCTGGATTGGTCGGCGCCTGATTTGTTGAAGGCGCTGGGGCTGCCCATGGAAGACCTGGTGAACACCAGGATGGCGACCTGGAAGCGGCACGTCACACTGAAGTCACGCGACGGCTGTTCCGAGCACTATGTTCCGACGCCGTGGCTCGCCGGCCCGCCCTTCCACATCGAGTTGCGCACTCTGCACGTGGACCGCATGCGCCTGGACCAGGAACTCCTCCAGTTGATGATTGATTCCGGCGTCTACCTGGTTCGCGACAAAGTGGTCCGGGTGGAACGAAATAGAAAGAAGATTTCTGCCGTCCAGACCGCGGGCGGCGCGCGGCTTTCCTCGCCCTGGTTTATCGATGCGTCGGGCTTTGCCACATGCCTGCTGGCGCGGGAATTCAATCTTCCCGCCATTCACTTCGGGCCGGCAAAGGTAGCGATGTGGACGTATTTCCCCGTCCCTGAATCGATCGAGGGGACCACGCTCTACATGGAGCCGCTCAGTACCGAATACCTCGACTGGATTTGGGAGATTCCAATCAGCCCCAACGTGGTCAGCGTCGGATACGTTACGACCGGCGCGGCGACCAAGCTCAAGCGCGAGCAGGGACTCTCCGTCGAGAACATCTTCCGGCAGCAACTCACAAAATTCCCGCGCTTCGAACAGTTGCTGCGCGAGGCCCCGCCTGACGAACCGAGCGTCACTTCTTTCCGCTCCCGCGCTTACGGCGGAGTCGCCGGGACGAACTGGCTCATCGCCGGAGAAGCTGCGTCGATGGTAGATCCCATAACGGCCAACGGAGTGACTGCCGCCCTGCGGCACGCGGCGGAAGCCTCCCGGCTAATCCTGAAATACCGCAAACGGGGCACGCTGCCGCTGTGGGCGAGAATTTCCTACAACAGTCGAGTAATGCAGATGGCAAAGTTTTTCAACAGTGGAATCGAAAAGATTGTTTATGAACCGCCAGTGAGGAATCGCATCGGCGTGGGACGTTCCGGGACGGTCTACACCAGTCCGGCCTGGAGCATGAACGTGGTGTATGCGCGCCTGAAACCCAAGGGATTATTTTCCACGTTTTTTCTCGGGTTGTTTCTGGGCGCATTCCGGGCCAGTGCCTGGGCGTTTTATCAACTCTGCAAACGGTTGACGCCAGCCACCGCAATGCAGGGCTGACTTGTCCGGCTGTGAAAGGGGTATGCATGTATCTACTTTCTCGCGGATCCGGTTACCCGGTACTGTTCATCCACGGCATCCCCACCAGCTGCCAGCTCTGGAGCGGTGTTGTACAAAAAATGCAGGACCGCTTTACCTGCCTGGCGGTTGATCTTCCGGGGCTGGGAAAAACTCCGAAGACCTCCGATGGCCTCCGGCACTTGGATAACCTGGCCGAAAAGATCGAGCATATCCGTGTGGAAAATAAAATTGAGAAATGGCATGTGGTGGGTCATGACGCCGGTTCTGCCATCGCGGTGCACTACACCCACCGCTTTCAGGATCGCGTTGACCGTCTGGCCCTGCTTTCGCCTGCCGTCTTTCCCGAGCTGAAGCCTTTCCATCTCTTCCGGATTGTCCGCAGCCCTGTGATCGGGGAATTGCTCGCGCCCGCCGTCAACGCCATCTTCTGGAAAGTTGCGATGCGGCAGGCCCTGGAACCAAGGCGCTCGGAGTTGAACGATACCGTCGAGGACTTCCATGCGCCCTTTTCCGGCCCGTTCGGCGCGTGGCGCATGATGTCCATACTGCGCTGGGGAAATCCCGCCGAAGTTCTGGCTTCGATGCCCGCGATGTTGCCGCAGCTTCAGGTTCCGACACTGATTTTCCAGGGTTCACGCGACAAAGCCGTGCCCGAACAGTTTGCCCAACGGGCCTGTGCCCTCATTCCCCAGTCCAGAGTGGTCATGGTTGACTCGGGACACTTTATTCCGCTGAACAATCCAGAGGTGGTAGCGGCGGAACTTCTTAGCTTCTTCGGAAAAACCATCAACTGACGGAGGACGGGCGTCCCGCCCGTCGAGCACGGGGCTGCTGCATGAGGCGGGCCTGTCCACAACTCCGAATCGGCAAACGCACTCCGATAACGCGAGACCTGCCTTGCCCTAACTCCGACTTTTCGACGGTCAAGGCGAATCAGGTTTATCCAGAACCTCAAAATCTCCCAAGTGAGATTCTTGCACGGTGAGCCGGTCGCAGCTTTTGTCGAGAGCTTCGAACTCGCTGCGGAATCGATCGCGGAAGGACAGGCAGGCTTCACGGCTGGTCCAAAAATCAATCGTCATAAAGCGCGCCGGGTTCTCAAGATCGCCAAGAAAGTTGGTGCGGATGTATTCGGGGTCCCGCTGGAAGAGCCTGACCCAGTCGCCATCCGGCCCATACGCGGTGCGGAATGCCGGCAAACATTCGGGGCGGACCACATAAGACCAAACGTAGCAGTACATCGAAATTCTCCTGCCGCCGGCGGCTTGCGGATCTCACCCACAACGAGATCAGGGTTTTCAAGTTCGTGCTTCGTCACAATTCAGCACTGCCTCGAGTAACCGCCCGTTGATTGATTGTAGAGCTGCTTTAGGCTCAGAAACGACGACAGTTTTCATTGTCGCGCGACGGTGAGAACCACGAAGGAACCAGGCTTCATCTTTCCGCGTCGTTCCCCGGGTGCTGGCGTGTCGAACTCCGCGGCGGGGAGATAGATGTTGTGAGTTGTCAGGTCGAGGCCCATGGTGCGCGCGGAACGCTTGGTAACCACGGTATCCACAATCGTAAATTTGTTGGCCGAGTCTTCGTGGACGACCGTAAGAGTGCCTTCCCCGTTGGACGCAAATGCGAAGTTTGTGGCAGGGTCGAACCCGTTGGCATCGACGCCTTCTCCGATCGCCGGCGTTGCAATTACCTTTCCTGTGTCCGCATCGACGACAGCCATCATCTTGTTGTCGCAACCGGCAAAGAGACGACGATTCTTCCGGTCCATGGCTAACCCAGAAGGCTCCTGGCAAGGGGCCAATGGCCAGCGATGAAGAATGGTAAGCTTCTGCGGATCGAACTCCACCAGTTCGGATTTGTCTTCGATGTTCACAAAGATGCTTC
Organism: Terriglobia bacterium; assembly: GCA_963813645.1. Lineage (GTDB taxonomy): Bacteria > Acidobacteriota > Terriglobia > Terriglobales > Acidobacteriaceae > JAIQFF01. The sequence goes on along the minus strand of CAWEZS010000024.1, from coordinate 10,967 downwards.
CCTTGCCGTCAGCCACAGCGAATTCCGGCTTGCCGCCCAATGCAAGCGTGCCTGTCACCGTGCCGCTGGCGGCATCGATAGCGGTGGCATCCTGGCTCCGGCCGTTCATGGTAAAGACGCGCTTGGTACCGGCATCGTAGACAATAGCGTCGGGATTTGTTCCTACTTTGATGGTGCCGAGGGTACTGAGGGTTTTCAGGTCGAAGATGGTTACGGTGTTCGCCCGCCCGTTACTGGTGAAACCGCGGCCGAGCTCAGAGGCGACAGCAACGCCATGCACGCCTTGGGTATCGGGGATCTCCCCGGTCACAGCACCGCTGTCGGCGTCGAGTACCACGACGCGGCTCCCGTGCGACACGTAGATGCGCCGCGCATCGCTGTCGACCGCGACGTAATCCCAGCCCTCGTCTCCTCCCACGGCAATGGTTTTGGCTACGTGGTATCCCGAAGACCCTTCTTTCGGTGGAGCAGCCCCGGTTTGCTGGAGCGGAAGCGCCATCAAGCGCAAGAATGAGCGCGCAGAGTGAAATGAGTAACCGGACTGAACAGAACATTTGCTACCTCCTCGCCGATCGCGATCCTTATTCTGGAGTTCTACAGCGTCGAAGATAAACAGGGGCTAAATTCGATCCCGAAATTGCGTGTGCAAGTCAGAGTGGCTGCGATTTTTGGAAACGCAGTATGATGCTGCCATGCGAGTGTTGCTGGTGGAGGACGACGCTAGAATCGCCCGCTTCGTGGCAAAGGGACTGCGGGAACAGTCCTACGCAGTCGACGTGGCTGGTTCGGGAGAAGAAGCTCTTTACCAGGCCGCGATCAATAGTTACGACCTCGCGATTCTCGATGTAATGATCCCGCCTCCCGATGGCTTCACGGTTTGCAAGGAATTGCGGAAGTCCGGGCAGCGCATGCCCATCCTGATGCTGACCGCTCGCGACGGCGTCGAAGACCGCATTACCGGTCTCGATCACGGTGCCGACGATTACCTGACGAAGCCGTTCGAATTCCGCGAGCTGCTGGCGCGGTTACGTGCGTTGTTGCGGCGAACGGGTGGACTGTTGCCGGCGAAATTAGTAGTCGCCGATCTGGTCGTGGACACGGTCGGGCAGAATGTGTCGCGAGCCGGTCGAGCGATTTCGCTGACCGCGAAAGAGTACGCCTTGCTGGAGTTCCTGGCGCGGAATGCGGGACGGGTGGTGGGGCGTGCGGAGATTGCTGAGCACGTTTGGGATGAAGAGTTCGACCCATTTTCCAACTTGATCGAGGTCTACGTGAACCGTGTACGCCGGAAAATCGATGCCGGTTCGACGATGCCCCTCTTAGGCACGCGTCGTGGAGCGGGATATGTGCTCTCCAGCAAATGATGAAGTGAATCAGCCGGCAGTGGGCAGGAGGCGGAAGCGGAGCGATGTTTAGTTCGGTTCGGGTACGACTCACGTTGTGGTACACCGCCGTACTGGCCTGTGCACTGCTGGCCCTGGCCTTGGCTACCTACTTTGTACTCCAGCGAGACTCCGCTCGTGTGACGGACGCTGCCCTGCTTGAGATGGCGGACTCCTTTCTTACGACCGTAAGGGCGGAAACGCAAAACGCCCCCGGTCCCGACAGCTTGAAAGAAGCTGTCCGGGAGGCTATTGCAGAACACAAGTTCCGGGACACGATATTCGTGGTGCTTGATGCTGAAGGCAAGATCATCGCGGGTTCCGATAGTCAGATTGTGCCGGCCGGCCAACCGGGCACAATGCCGGCAATTCTGGCAGACGCCCTGGATCGTAGTACCACGCGAGGCTCGCCCATTTCGGAAGATCCGGTTGCGCGACCAGACGTACAGAAGTTTCGTACGCACTTTCACTATTGCAGGGGCCGAGTGCACGCTGCTTGTTCTGCAATCGCTTCATCGCCAGGAGGAATTTCTGAGAAGTGTTCTCTCGGCTTTCGCGCTGGCCATTCCACTGTCGATCGTGCTGGCGAGCGGTGGCGGCTATTTTCTGGCGCGCAGGAGCCTGTCGCCAGTGGTCGAGATGGGCACGCAAGCCGGGCGCATTGGAGCGGACAACCTGCACCAGCGTCTCCAGGTGGCCAATGCCCAGGACGAACTCGGCCATCTCGCCCAGACCTTTAATAGTCTGCTCGACCGGCTGGATCAGTCGTTCGAGCAACAGCGGCGATTTATGGCCGATGCATCTCACGAGCTGCGTACTCCGGTGGCCATACTTTGCGGAGAGGCAGATGTTGCCCTGTCGCAGCCGAGTCGTTCGCCGGAGGACTATCGGGAATCCCTCGACATTCTTCGAGCAGAAGCCAAGCGGCTCAAGCATATTGTGGAAGATCTTTTCACTCTGGCACGCGCCGATGCGGGTCAGTATCCCTTGACCCTGACTGATTTTTATCTCGATGAACTGGTCACGGAGTGCACGCGGAGCGTGCGAACGCTGGCTGCTGCCAAGCAAATCACGCTTTGCTGCGACACCTCGAAAGAGATGCCCATCCGCGCCGATGAAGCTCTGCTTCGTCGCATGATCGTGAATCTGCTGGACAACGCAATCAAATACACGCCGCCCGGCGGCAGCGTGTCCGTGACTTGGGACGTCCAGGACTCTCAGTACCGAATAACAGTGAGCGACACGGGCCAGGGCATCCCCAGTGAATTGCAGTCGCGGATTTTCGAGCGCTTCTTCAGGGTAGACAAAGCCCGATCTCGTTCGGAGAACGACGGCGGTGGCGCCGGACTCGGACTTTCCATCAGTCGATGGATTGTACAAGCGCACGCCGGCCAACTCGAACTGACCCGTTCGGACACTGGCGGCAGTACATTCACGGTCCTTCTTCCCGCCACTGCTATCTAACTGTTAATCCGGCGTTTATCTTCTTCTCGATAGGTTAGTTGGGCGGAGCTGCCAACCCTCTCGCGGGCTCGGCTGAATTTGACTTATGCGTTTTCCAGCAGGATTCGCAAAGACGCGCGCACTTGCGCGGTTATCGGTCTGCTTCTGATCTGCGTCGCGGCAGCTCAGCAGACCACGTCGCTGTCGACTGCGCCGCCGTTGCGCCTGACCCTGCAGGACGCGCTCGCTCGGGCCCGCCGCAACAGCGTGACCTATCAGGCGGCGCTCACCGATGCCGGAGTGGCGCACGAGGACAAGAATCAGGCTCGTGCCGCCTTACTGCCCAGCGTAACCTACAACACTTCGGGAATCTATACCGAAGGTACTGGGGTTGATGGCGGCATCAAGTTCATCGCAAATAACGCTGTCCACGAATATGCCAGTCAGGGCAACGTCCATGAAGCGATCGACGTGGCTGGCTTCGCGGAGTTTCGACGCAACAGTGCAGCGGCGGCAGCCGCCCGTGCCCGCTCCGAGATCGCGGCCCGGGGGCTGGTGGTTACGGTCGTGCAGACTTATTACGGCGTGGCTGCGGCGCAGCTGAAATTGGAGGTCGCCCAGAAAGCGGCGGACGAGGGTGAACGCTTTCTGAAGCTGACCCAGGACCTCGAACACGGCGGCGAAGTGGCCCATTCCGACGTCATCAAAGCCGACTTGCAGGGAAACGACCGCCTTCGGCAACTGCGGGAAGCCAAACTGGCCTTTCTGAATGCCCGGCTTGACCTTGCCGTATTGATCTTTCCTGATTTAACCGACAACTTCGAGATCGTCGAGGACCTTCATGCGACAACAGCTTTGCCTACCCTGCCGGAGGTTCAACAACTAGCCGCGCGCGACAATCCCGACATTCGTGCCGCTCTAGAGACTGCCAGGGAGGCCGGTTACGGAGTGACCGCTTCACGCGCCGGATATCTTCCGTCGCTCAGCTTTGACTATTTTTACGGAATCGACGCCACGCATTTCGCTACCCGAACAGACGGGATTTCAAATCTAGGATCTTCGGTGGTCGCAACCGTGAACATTCCGATCTGGAACTGGGGCGCAACCCAGAGCCGGGTTAAGCAGGCAGAATTGCGGAGAGACCAAGCCAAGCGGGAACTTTCTTTAGCGCAACGAAAACTGCTTGCGGAACTGCAATCGCTCTACGCGGAAGCGGAGGCGGCTGCAAGTGAGCTAGCCAGTCTGAACCGGTCAACGGAGCTGGCCGCAGAAAGCCTTCGCCTGACCACTCTGCGCTACCGGGACGGGGAAGCCACCGTACTGGAAGTTGTAGACGCGCAAAATTCGGCGAGCCTGGCAAACACGGCCTATCAGGATGGTGCGGTGCGCTATCGAGTTGCCCTCGCCAACCTGCAAACGCTGACGGGAGTGCTCACCACTCCATGAATAAACGCGCAAATCGTAGACGGGCATCTACCGAGGATATTTTCGGGAGCTTGCGGTGTCCTCGCGATCATAATTGCGGGGTCGGGCTGCAATTCCTCCGAGAAGGAGAAAGAACCGATCGTTTCGGTGCAGGTAACACCGGCGAAACGTTCACCGCTCAACGAGATAGTTTCCGCCGAAGGGGTCATTTCTCCCAGGCAGCAAGCGGTACTCATACCCAAAATCACCTCCACGATCAAGAGGTTCCTTGTCCAGCGCGGCAGTCGTGTTCACAAGGGTCAGCTGCTCGCCGTCCTTGAGAATGCCGATCTATCGGCCGCGGCAGAGCAAAGCAAAGGAGAACTGGAGCAGGCTCAGGCTGGTTACGCGACAACCACCGGCGCCAGCATTCCACAGCAAATACAGAAAGCTGAGCTCGATGCAGCGGCGGCCAGAGCAGCGTTCGATGCGCAGAAGAAGGTCTACGACAGCCGCAAGGAGTTGTTCCAGCAAGGCGCGCTTCCGCGACGCGATCTCGACAGCGCCGACGTCGCTCTCGCCCAGGCACGCACCGAATCGGAGGTGACGCAAAAGCAACTGGCCGATTTGAAGCGGATCGGAGAAAAAGAGAGCCTGAAGTCTGCCTCTGGCCAGCTCTCCGCTGCGCATGGAAAGTACCTGGGTGCCAGTGCGCAACTCAGCTACTCGGAAATTCGCAGTCCCATAGACGGTGTGGTGACGGATCGTCCGCAATACGAAGGCGAGCTGGCCACCGCGAACCAACCACTGCTGACCGTGATGGACACGTCCAGACTGATCGCCAAAGCGCATATCGCTCAGTCCGAAGCTGCTTCTTTGAAGGTCGGCAATCCGGCCGAGTTGCGAGTGGCCGGATTGAGCGAACCGATTGAGGGGAGAGTCAGCCTGGTCAGCCCCGCGCTCGATCCCGGCAGCACAACAATCGAGGTGTGGGTGGAGTCAAAGAAACCCAATGAGGCTTTAAAACCGGGCATGACGGTCCAGCTTTCGATTACCGCCGGTTCGGACAAGAACGCAGTAGTCGTGCCGGCGTCTGCCGTCTTCAAGAATGACGATGGGACAGACTACGTCGTTCTTGCCGGTGCTGACGGCCACGCGCACTTCAAGACCGTCCGGCATCGGCATCCGCAATGCAGAACTGGTTCAGATCATCGACGGCGTCAAGGACGGAGATCCCGTCATCACCTCCGGTGGCTACGCCCTGCCCGACAAGACTCAGATCAAGATAGAGACCATCCCTGGTGACATTCCCGCTGAAAAACCGAGCCCAGGTTCGAACCCCGATTCGAAAACGGACAAGGAGTAACTGCCGCCATGGAACTCCCTACCAGTCCCATGCGAGGCGGCTCCGGGAATCAATCGGGAGAATTGTGGTTTCAGCGTTTTTCGCGCCCAACCATTTTTCTGATTATCGCGATCGCCCTGGTGGGTGCCTACGCGGCGTTCACAATTCCAGTTTCCGTTTTCCCGAATACAGATTTTCCGCGAATCGTCATCGGCGTAGACAACGGCGTGGCGCCGATTGACCAAATGCTGGTCACCGTCACGAAGCCGATTGAAGAAGCAGTGAACAGTGTTCCCGGGCTGCGGAGCGTGCGCTCCATCACCAGCCGCGGATCTGCCGAAGTCGATCTTTTCTTCGACTGGAAGTCCGACATGGTGTTAACCCTGCAGCGAGTGGATGCGGTCGTGGCCCAGCTGCAAGCGGAACTTCCACCGACCGCAAAGCTGGAAGCTCACCGGCTAACCTTCGCGGCGTTTCCGATCCTTGGCTACAGCCTGACCTCAGACACAGTTCCGCCCGAGAAGCTTTGGGAAATTGCAACCTACGAAATCAAACCTCGCCTTAACCGGCTGGATGGCGTGGCGACGGTCGTGGTGCAGGGCGGCCGCGTGCCGGAATTTCAGATCACACCCGATCCTGCGCGTCTGCCCGCGGCGGGAGTGACGGTGGCCGACATTCTCGATGCAGTTCGACGCACGAACCTGATCGACTCGCCCGGCCTGATCGAGAGCGACCATCATCTCGTGCTGGCTCTGGTCAGTGGCCAGGTACACACCGCGGCACAAATCGGAAACATCGTCGTCAAGACTTCTTCGGCCGGGGTTCCGATTCGCATTTCAGATGTCGCAACCGTCGCATCTTCGGTCGCGCCGACCTACACAATCGTGACCGCAAACGGAAAGCCTGCGGTGCTGCTTAACATCAACCGGCAGCCGGACAGCAACACCTTGCAGGTTGCGAATGAGGCACATGACTTTAATTCACTCGATAACGCCGACCCTTCCGCCCGGCGTCCGGTTGGAACCGTTCTACGATCAATCGACCATCGTGCATGACTCGATTGCGAGCGTGCGGGACGCGGTGTTGCTCGGCATCGTGCTTTCTTCCATCGTACTTGTGCTTTTTCTACGCGATTGGGGCACGTCGCTGGTCGCAGGCCTGGTCATACCGGTGACTCTTCTGATCACATTCGTCGTTCTGAAGATGACCGGGCAAAGTTTCAATCTGATGACCCTGGGAGGGCTCGCGGCAGCCGTGGGTTTGGTGATTGATGACGCCATCGTAGTGCTGGAAAACATTGTTCTGCATCGCGATGCAGGACAGGATCGCTTCCGGGCTATTCAAAGCGCGGTGCGTGAACTGACCGTGCCATTGATCGGATCCACCATCACTCCCGTCGCAGTGTTTCTGCCGCTGATCGCGATCACCGGCGTGACCGGAAGCTTCTTCCGCGCTTTGGCCGTGACGACCACGGTCGCTTTGCTCACTTCCCTTCTGCTGGCGCTCACCTGGACCCCGATGCTGAGCCAATATCTGGTGCGACGGGACTCGGCAGGTGGTATCGATGTGAGCGACCCTTCGGTGACGCGTCATTCGGCAAGCGGCGAAACGACAAGGGGAGAGGCAAGACAAGTGTTGGCGAAGATCTTGAAATGGCATCTCTGCTTGCCGCCGAAGATGCGCAAGCGACTGGGTTCTTTGGTCGCGTAATCGCAGTTTATGAGCGCGCCATGCGAACCGTGCTGGCACGTCCCTGGATTCTGGCGGCAAGCTTCGTGGCGATCGTCGTCTTGTCCTTTGCGAGTTATAAGCTTTTGGGCAGCGATCTGCTGCCGGCAAATGGATGAGGGCGGTTTCATCCTGGACTACCTCACTCCGCCCGGAAGTTCTCTGGCCGAATCCAACCGAATTCTTCTGCGTATCGAAAAAATCTTGCGATCCACGCCCGAAGTGGAAACCACCTCGCGCCGCACCGGTCTGCAGCTCGGACTCGCGGCAGTCACAGAAGCCAACAGCGGTGATTTCACCGTCAAGCTGAAGAGCAAATCGAAAGCGCGCAATTGACGAAATCATTTCTGACATCCGCTCACAAATTGAAGGCCAGGAACCCGTCGCCAAGGTCGAGTTCGTCCAGCTCCTGCAGGACATGATCGGGGATCTGACCAGCCAGCCCGAACCGATCGTGATCAAACTATTTTCTCAAGATGGAAATCTCTTGAACGATACCGGCCCTCGAGTAGCGGAAGCGATCGGAAAAGTGAACGGCGTGGTCGATGTGCTCAACGGCGTGGAGAACACGATAAGCGGGCCTTCCATGACATATCAGGTGAATCCCATGGTGGCGGCGCGTGCCGGATTTACCGGCGAAGAAGTTGCAGTCGACGCTTCGGCCATTCTGGAAGGCGAACCCGCCGCGACCCCGCTGGTGATCAACGACCGGGCCTACACCATTCGCGTTCGCTTTCCCGATGACAGTCGGGCAACCCTCGATCGCATGAGCAACACTCTGCTGGTCAGCGCATCAGGTCGTACCGCAACGCTCGGATCATTGGCAAATGTCGCAACCTCGGCCGGAGAAACCGAAATTCGCCGGGAAAATCTGCAGCGCCTGGTGCAGGTTACGGGACGACTCGAGGGCGTGGATTTGGGAAGCGGCATCGCGGCAGTCAAGAAAGCAGTCAACGATCTGCATCTGCCTTCGTCCATTCGAGTGGAATATGGCGGGCTCTATGAGGAGCAGCAAAATTCGTTCAAGGATTTGCTGCTGGTTTTGCTATTGGCAGTGCTGCTCCTGTTCGCCATTCTGGCTTTCGAATTTCAGAACCTTCTCCGCCCCGATCGCCATCCTCGCATCCGCTTTGCTTTCCACCTTTGGAGGCTTGGTCGCATTGCTGGTCACTCGGACGAGTTTCAACGTCGCATCCTTCATGGGCATGATCATGGTCATCGGTATCGTCGCCAAGAACGGCATTTTGCTTCTGGACGCCGAACATCACTTTCGCCAGTCTGGGGCTTCCCTGGAAGACGCGATGATTCAAGCCGGGCGGCGGCGCCTCCGTCCCATCGCAATGACAGCTCTTGCCACCGTCGCCGGCATGTTGCCGCTGGCTCTTGCCCTCGGGGCAGGTTCGCAGATGCTTCAGCCCCTTGCGATTACCGTGGTCGGAGGTTTACTCAGCTCGATGGTGTTATCCCTGATCTTCACCCCAGCGATTCACTACTACCTGCAGCGAGGGAGCTTCAAACATGAACGTGAGTATGAGGCGAGTTAGCGCGATCGCGGCTGTTCTCTTGATTTGTGCCGAGCTCCTCGGCCAGGAGCTGCCGGAGAGCTCTAATTCTGGAGCGGCGTCAAAACGCTGGCCTTCCGCACTTTCAGGAATTCATGCGGGGGAGAGTGGAGCAACATTGCTATCCTCTTTCGGTCCACCCTGCATGAGCCCAACGATCATCGCAAACAGGCGATTGCGGGTCTCAACTCTTACTCCGGCACGGGTGATATAGCGAATCAGAATGTCGACACCAGCTCCCGCCGGCCTGAGATTGACCGACGGCATGGCGCTAAACTGAGGCGACCCTTCTTCGTGCGTCACCCTCTTCCATTCCGCTTCCGCCATTTTCGCATCCGCTTCCGTCGCTTTCACCGTCGCTTTGTAAATCCCCTTGAGCAGAGGATCGGTGCCCGTGCCGGCAGGAACATTAACCTTGATCTCATCCCACATCCACTGGCCTACGGTGGAGAAGTTGAAATACTTGCCGCGTATGGCATAGCCGTTTAGAAACGAGACCTTTCTTCCCGTAGGATGGCCATTGGCAGTCCAGTTTCCGGTCTCCAGCAGCCAGGTGCGGAACAGACCGAGCTGTACCACCTCGCCGCCGACACCATCGATCTCCACCCAGTCCCTGACCCTAACTCCGTTTGGTCCCATCAGAACAAACCAACCGCAGAAAGCCAGGATGAAATCCTGAAAGACCACGGTCAGTCCTGCGGTCGCTAACCCGAGGATCGTTGGCATCTGCTGTGGTACACCGAAAATCGTCAGCAGGATTAGTAAGAGGCCGACTAGTTGCGTTCCCAGATTTACAACGGTTTTCAATGTCTGCTTTTGGCGAGGATCTCTAACGACCTTCTCCAATGCCAGTTGGAGAGCCCAGCCCGCCAGGATCACCAACACGCAGATCGCTGCAATCAAGGCCAGAGACCGCAACATCAGGTGCACTACGATCTTTCGCTGTATCTCGACTTGCTCTCCCCATCGCCCGTAGAGTGCCACAAGCTGTTGATGCGCTCCCAGGCGATCGCTGAGGATGCTTTGGATGTTTTGCTGAGCGCTTATCTGCCGCAGCCGGTCGATTCGTTCGGAGTTCGATTCTCCAACGGCTTTATCGGCAAGGCCAGCGCCTTCTGTCTTCAGTCTCGCCTGATCGGCTGTCAGCGCCGCCACATCAGCCCTGGCCAACTGCTCAGCCTGCGCAATCAGTTGTTTCCGGTTGCGGAGAGATCGCCACGTTGATAGTTGCTGTGCGAACGTCTTGTACTGTTCGGCCGAGGCGACAGCAGTTTGCCCGTCGTCCTTGGAGGCACTATCCCTGTACTCCTTCATGGCGGCTTGGCGTGCCGCGAGCTCCTGCTGAAGTTTGACTCGCTGAGCTCCGCTTTCGCGGGCAAAGTCCTCCATCGAATCGGCCAGCTCGTTTTGGTCGAGGCCAAGTTGTGCCTTCGCAATCTCCAAGTCACTGCCATTGGGAACTGCACCCGCGGGTCTCGCGCCCGCGCTTGCGCTGAGTGATGCGATCCGAGCCTCGTCGTTCTTGATGGTTTCCTGAAGCTCGGCGACCCGTTGCTGCAGTGCCAATGCTTTAGCGCTTAGATTAGGTTTTTCAAGGCTGGCCTGCCTCAGCGACTGCGAGAACGCCTGGTCGACTTCATGATCCGAAAGACGCTCGGCCTCCCGGGCGAGTTCTTTCTCCTCCGCCGACTGTGCCAAGGCCGCCAAAGTTGCCGCTGTCTTCCAGGGCCGTTGATCCACAACTCCTGGTGGAACGTAAGCTCCCGTCCAGTCCCCTTTCCGAGCCTGCAAAAACGGAAGATAGGCCATCACCCCCCGAGTCAGAAACGCACCTGTCAGGGTGCCGGCCAGCACAACTAACATGATCAGCATGATCCCGATGCGGGCTCGATTCATACGCACACCTTTTGTCTGAACCTCTGGTTGACTGTACCGCAAATGGGAAACAAATTCAGTGTTCCGTGCTTCCAATTCAGCAAATCTGCGATCGTCTTCAGGATCGAGCACCGATGGTCGACACAAGATGTGGGGCAATGAATCTTCCGGAGCGTCCTACGGCATGTTGGCTCAATCTGGCAGAGATTTACTGAGGGATTTATTCGT
>CAWEZS010000023.1:0-98637 GCA_963813645.1 Terriglobia bacterium | reverse complement strand
CTGAAATGCGGGCGTAATCATTGAACTTCGTCCGACGTTGCCGAAAGTTCCAGCAGGCGCCACCACGAACGAGGCGGGGTCGTACCACGATATTCCTTGACTCCCATGGGTATGTTGCGCAAGGTACCCGTTGCCCGCGCCCGAGTAGCTAGGCCGATCAGGCAGCGGGTTGTTGGTACCGGCGTTATTTTTACCGATGTTGAGGGTCTGCGGAACACCGCTCTGGATGGTAACGTTGGTGCTCAGCTGCCAGCCACCGGCAAAGCCGTTGGCGACTCCATTCTTGATATCCAAGAGCCTGCCTCTTCCTACCGGCAGGTCAAATACCCCGCCCAGCACCCAGCGATGGCGCACATCGAAGGACGACAACCCGCGCTCGCATGCCAGACATCTGCTGTCTTGAGGAAAAAGTGTGTCATAGCCCTGGGTGCGGGTGCCGCTGGCATTGTCGATGGATTTCGAGAAAGTGTAATTCGTCGTCAAGCTGATACCTTGGCTGAAGCGACGCGTAAGCTTCACGCTGCCCGCGTTGTACCCTGCGTTGAAACCATCCGCGACATACGAGATAACCCCGAAGTTGGGGAACGGGACGCGCGTAGTGGGATTGCCAGTAGTGCCAGGTACTGCCTGGTTGACGTTTTGGAAGCCGTAAAGATGCCGGCTCTGTGACCCCAAGTATCCGACTTCCATCACCCAATTGGTACCCAACTGTCGTTGCACGTTCAGGAGGTACTGCATAGTGTAAGAAGTAGCATGGTTGTAGGAAGCAGACAACGCAAACGGCGGCGGCACCTGGGCGATGACACCGGCTCCGCCAGGAATTGAGTTGCCCCAGGTCAGCGTCGGGCTTCCGGCATCCGAGAAGAAATCCACGCGAGCCGCGATATTTCGGGCCATGTCGAAATACATTGAGTTGCCGATATCTTGCATGAAAAAGATGCCGAAGCCGCTGCGGATCACGGTCTTGTCGTTGAGCGAGTATGCAATTCCAACCCGCGGAGCAAAGTTATGGTACTTGGTCTCCAACAGGTTATGACTGAGACCGCCGCCGCAAACCGCCTGGGTGCTGGTCCAATGGATGTTCAAGCCCTCATACGGATCGGTGCAGCCACTCTGCCGGACAAAAAACGGCCAATCCGCCTGGGGAGCGTTCGCAGTGGTGATGAACTGCGGTATCTTCACGTTGAACAGGTTGCCCAGCGTATCGGTGAAGGGCGGCGTCAATTCATAGCGCAAGCCCAGCGACAGGGCCAGTTTGGGTAGCACCTTCCAATTGTCGTCCACAAACATGTGGTAGACGTTGCGCTGGAACTTTGCATTGGCAATCGCGACCGCATTCGTGGATTGGAAAATATTCCCCAGCAGGAATTCAGCAAAGGCGTAGCCACCGCTATTGTCGACAGGGTTTCTTGTCGTGTTCGCCTGGAATGTAAACACGCCGCGCGAGAATTGATTGCCCACCTGATTGAAATTCTGCCGGTTGTACTCAAACCCGAAAGCGAACGAGTGCTTGCCATGGACCCACGACAACTTGTCGAGGAATTGAAGTGTGTTGTTGTTGTTGGCAAAAGGACCATCGTTGGCGTCGCCGATTCCGGTGAACCCGCCGCCGTTAAACGCTGCATTCGGAATTCCCCAGGTGATCGGCGCGCCGGAGTTTTGGTTCGGGATGCCGATATCGGAAACCACATCCAGGGTGCCGGCACTCAGGGTACCCAGCGAGTTAAAGAAACGGGAGTATCCGAACCGGGCTTCATTCACAAGGGTAGGGGTGAAAGTCCGAGTGTTCGACCCGGTGTACTGTTCGTAATTGGTCAGGACTTTCGTCCCCGCCAGATTCAGGGCCTGGGTCAACTGGTTTTCGTCCCCCCAGTTGTATCGACCCATCCACTGCGACTTCGGTGATTCGATGTAATCCAGTCTCAGGACAAATCCGTCACGGTTGATGGGTTGGGAGCTGTCTTGTGCGAAATTGTTTGTTCCGAGCACACTGGCGGAGTTGTAGTACTTCAAGAACTTCAACGAGACCGGATCCAGCCGGCCGGTGGGAATCACATTACCGGGGAAGGGCAATCCCGTCGTCGGATCGTAGATGATCGTGGAGGGGAGTATCTCGCTGAAGTCGCCAGCAAACATCCTGGAGGTTGGCACCGTATAAGTATTCAAAACACTCTGGCGACGGCGAAAGGCCTCATAGTTCGACATAAAAAACAATTTGTCGCGTCCATTGAACAGGTGCGGGATGCGCACCGGCCCGTCCAGTTCGAAGCCATAGTCGTTCCACTTGAATGGGTTCTTCGGTTTGGCGGTAGTGAACTGGTACTGCTTAGCGTCGAGAACGTCGTTGCGCAGAAACTCGAAGAGAGCGCCATGGTACTTGTTGCCACCCGTCTTGGTGAGCACATTCACCTGAGTGCTTTCATGACCATACTCCGCCGGGTAAACGCCGTTTTGAACTTTGAACTCCTGAATCGCGTCAATCGAGGGGAAGGCGATGTAGGAATTGAAGTTCACGTCCATGTTGTTGACGCCGTCGAGGGTGTAATAGTTGAAAAAGATGCGTTGGCCCCCGGCGGAGATCGCTTGCTGGGAACGGTCGCCACCCTGGCGGGCGCCGGCCTGGCCTGCCGCAGGAGCTAGTACGTTCACGTTGGGTGAAAGCGCGACCAGGTTCAGGTATTGGCGGCCGTTCAGGGGTAATTCCGTAACGACTTTGTTTTCGATTACCGTGCCCAGGGTTGCGGTCTCGGCCTGCAACAGGGCGGCTTGCGAGGAAACTTCGACCACCTCGCTGGTCTGGCCGACTTGAAGAACTACATCGAGGCGAACCACTTGTTGCACCTGAAGCTCGAACGGTTGGCTGATCCACGTCTTGAAGCCCCTGACTTCCGTCTTCACCGAGTAGAATCCCGGCGCGACCGACGGAAAGGAGTAGACGCCGGCGTCCGTAGCTGCCGTCTGGCGGACCGCGTTGGTATTGGTATTGGTCAGGGTAACCGACGCGTTGACCATCACCGCACCTGAAGCATCCGTCACACGTCCGGTTATCTCACCGAACGTTTGCGCGAACAAGCGGCACGCGGAAAGGCTCATTACAATCGCGACAACGAGTACGATTTTCAACCTGCATATCGTCAATTTCATGTCTTCGCCCCCGTAAAGTTGACGGACCTGATGTCTGCCCGAAGTCTTTGCCCCCACCTTCCCGCCGGACCCGATAGCCGACGGTTCGCAGGCTGTCCTTCGACCGTCCGAAGTGGACGGCACTCAAGTTCGTCGCACGATTGAAGGTGTCGAACGTCACAGGGAGAAATTGATCGCGCCCTGGGACTCAAGAAATCGATTGCTCATCTTTACGACCCGCGAAGGTTTATCCGGCAATCCAATTCATTGTCAAGGGAATTTCCGTGGTAACTATGTATCTTATTGAATATAAAGATAGGACTCGGTATTTGACGCGCGATTACTGTTTCACCTAATAAAACTGTTAGCCGCTTATCTCGGGAAAGTTAAGGAGGGTAGTTTCATCTAGTAAAACTTATCAGATGCAAAAAGCTCAAAACTATGCCGATTCTCCTTGCGGCGCGAGCCTGGGATTTCCCGGACGTGCGCCTGCCGGAGAGAATCCCATCGCCGTGGAGACGGCACTCGCGGCAGTCTTAACAACCTTGGCTAGGGCCGGCACTTGAGCCAGGCTGATCCGCATCGCCGGGCCTGCCACACTTAGCGCGCCAATCGCCACCTTGTCGTTGTTGAGTATCGGCGCGCTGACACAGCGGCAACCGAGCAGCGCTTCCTCGTTGTCGATCGCATAGCCCTGACGACGAACTTTATCTAGCTCCGCGCGCAGCTGAACTATGTTCGCGATCGACTTTGGCGTCACTCGCTGAAAAACGATCCCATTGAGAACTCGCTCATACTCGCTGGCCGGCAAAAAGGCCGTGAGCGTCTTCCCTAACGCTGCCACATGAAGCGACCGGCGAGTGCCAATTCGCGACACCAGGCGAAACTCATGCGGGCTTTCCATTACATCGATATACAGAAGGGTCCCGTGGTCCAACACGCCCAAATTCACAGTCTCTTGAGTTGTTCTCCACAGGTCTCCCAGGATCGGTCGCGCTACAACCTGAAGAGTGGCGCTCCGGTTCGCACAGGCAGAAATATATGTCAGTCTCGGGCCAATGAGGTAGGCACCGCTGCCCGTCCGCAGGAGATAACCCTCACGCTCGAGGTGTTTGAGAAATCGGTGGGCCGTACTTTTATTGATTCCGGTTTCGTCGCAAATCGCTTTCAGACCAAGACCAACCGATGAGTCTTGCAGGACTTCGAGAATTCGCAAGACCTTCGAAATCACACCCACCGATGCGGATGCCGAGTGCCTGACCGCCTGTATCGGCTGTGCCTGCAGCGCTTGACAACTGTTTCACCAGGACCTCCCGTGGCAAAATCGGTTTTGAACACTACCACAGAAGCCCAGGAACACAAGTCTTTTTCTGCCATTCAGGTTCGATGCAGGATTCAGGCAGAACCGGCATACGCAAAGCATTGCCAGGATCTTTCCCCTTCAGGGCTTGAATGGTGCGCAATTTTTGGCAAGCGAAACCGGCCCCGCCGACGCAGGATAGCCGAAAATATGCAATCCATTCGCTTAGCTCAGCGTCTCAACCAACCCCTTTTTCAAGTACGTTCCATTGTGGTTGATCATTTGTGCTCCCTCAAAATCTCTTCAATTCGCGACTTAGGGAATGGCAGGCGATCTTCAGTCTGCTTCAGCCATTGGTAGTAGTCCTGCTCGATGGGATCGGTCCAGCGAGTGTCAATTTGGCCCGCTGTGTACTTACCTTCTTGCAGGCGTTGATGTCCGAAGAGATCCCGGAGATGCGTTTCTTCTGAAGATTTAACGACTGCCTCAGCCAGTTGCGGAGGGATGAAGATGACTCCGCCGTTGCGTCCCAGCACAACATCTCCGGGCATGACCATGACGTGACCGATGCGGGTCGGGGCATTGATGCTCACCATGGTGGAGTTCAACAGCCGGCCAGTCTTTAGCGAGCCATAATGGTGCGATGGATCGTAGAAACGAACGAAAGCAACGAAGTCAGGTAGTTCATCCAGGCCATTGATGTCGCGCACAGCACCGTCATAGACAATGCCGTTTCCGGACTTGGCGTAGATCGCATTGCCGACATTGTCACCGATCGAAGGCCCGGCCTCTTTCAGCCCGAAGTGATCGCAGGTATAGACATCGCGCTTTTGCAGCATGTCCACCGGCCATGCGTTCATTCCTCCGAGCCTGTGCATCTTCGCGCCTTCTTCTTCCAGCAACTTTTGCACATCCGGCCGGCCGGGCATCCACGCAGCCGTGAGCGCCCGCCCAACCAGCACCCTTTCTGGATGGATAGACAGCCACCCATCCTCATACTGATGCATGAAGCCGCTTTGCTGGAGTACCGCCCACGCCTCTTCGAGTGTTACCCGCTTCATGCGGTCCAGAATATCGTCCGGCACTTTGGGACGGCCATCCGCAAAGCGTTCCCCGTGCCAGTCTGGCGTGTACTTGATCACGTCCTCGGACGTAAAGAATCCCTGTTGCGCACTTGCACTTGGTACAAGCGCCGCGACCAGCACCAGGGACGAAATCGCACAGGAAATCCGGCTCAGTTTTCGGGTCATGATCGCATTCGCTCCAATATTCTCGTCACTCTTTGTTGGGTTCAAACCAGGTTGTTCCCGGGATTTGTGCTTTTCGAGCCACCTCTTCATTCATCTCGACCCCAAGGCCTGGCTTGTCCGTTACGCTGACGTATCCCTTCTGAATGATTTCACCTTCCTTCACCCAGTTCTTCCAAAGATCGGGAAAGTTGATCCAGTGCCATTCGCAGACCAGGAAATTGGGAATCGAAGCGCAAAGGTGCGCCGTGGACATCGTGCCGATCGGCGATACCACGCAATGCGGCGCCACTGGTAGGTAATATGTTTGCGCCAGGTTGGCGATTTTCCGGCCCTCTGACAGGCCGCCCGTCTTTTGAAAGTCTGGCTGGATAATGTCCACGGCGTTCTTACTCAAAAGCTCGCGATATCCCCATCGCATGTACAAGTTCTCTCCGGCGGCAATCGGTGTTGACGTCGAATGGTGGATGTCCACCATGGCATCGATATTTTCGGGTGGCACAACTTCTTCCAGCCAGAGCAAGCGGAACGGTTCAAGTTCTTTCGCCACGCGCTTTGCGGTTGCTGCGTCGTACCGGCCATGCATGTCGCAGGCGAGTTCCATTTCCTTGGGAATGGATTCCCGCACATGTTTGACCCAGCTCACCATCCGGTCAACCTCGGCGTTGTTCGCGGTCCAGTTCACTCGGTCGAACCGGTGTGGATCGGTGGCATCGTCCAGGTCGATCTTCATGGCCGTGAAGCCCTGATCCTTAATCCACGGCAGCTTCTTGTCAGACTCCGGGCCCAGCGGGTCCTCCATGTCGGAGTCACAATAGATTCGCACCTTATCGCGGAATTTCCCGCCCAAGAGTTGATAGATGGGCAGGCCCAGGGCCTTTCCGGCCAAATCCCACAAAGCGATCTCAACGCCCGTCAATGCCGTGACATATTGCCCCCCTTGCGCACCCGCGAAGATTCCTGAGACGCGGATTCTCTCCCACAGGGCATCTACATTCAGCGGGTCCTGTCCAACCAAAAACCGGCGAAACTGATTCACCAGCGACACCGTGCCGACAGCCGCGTCGGTTGATTCGCCTTGCCCAAAAAGCCCCTGATCCGTGTAAACGCGTATATGCGTTTGCAACCCATGCACGCGAACCTGCGCCGTGCGGACATCTGTGATCTTCAGCTTGGGTCGCTGGTACGGGGTGCTTACATCCTGGACTGCCGCCGCCAGAGAAGGAAGTGCAAAGGCCCCAGCGATTGGCAAGGCTGCGTTCTTAAGCATCTTCCTGCGCGAGAGTAGATTCATGCAGCAACCTCTTGTACCAATTTATTTTTCTTTCTTGAAATCTTGCATTAATCATTGTGCTTGGCGGTGTCGTCAGTGGATGATCTGGATCTGCCGCAAGCCAGGCGAATGCACGCAGAAAAAAGCCGGATGCGGCCAGGACGACGTATCCCAGCCCAAACGCTTGGCCACGAATAGTATCAAACTGGCAGGCGTAACTTCTCCCAATTAATCCGCTTTTTTCATTGCTCCGGAAACGGGCTCCGCCAAGCGGCCGCTCACGATCGTTCTCGCGGCGTGAATACTCCCGACGGTATCGGGCAACCACTATCCCGGGCAGATCAAATCGAACGGCGGGAATGCGCCCTGACAGCAGAAGAATTGTCTAAGACACTGAATGTCTCGAAGATCACTGTCTTCAAACAAGCGAAGGCAGGACGTATTCCTTCATTTCGTATCGGCACATGCGTACGCTTCGACCCAAATGCGGTAGCGACCTGGCTCCGAACCGCAGTTTTATAGAGACCCCTCAAGCCGCCTCGTTGTGGAGCCTAATGTTTACGTAAACCATTGAATAATAAGGCTTGTAATTCAATGTTGTCTATTATTACATATTCATGTAATATAGAAGAATCTTAAGAAGTCTAGGAGAAGATCGTGACAAGCGTAAATCTCCGAAATGTCCGCAAGCAACGGGGGTGGAATCAGCAGGAGATGGCACTCCGTCTTGGAGTGTCTCAAACCTTGGTTTCGCTCTGGGAGCAGGGCGAGCGTAAGCTTCCCGCAAGGCGATTGAACCAATTGCGACAATTAGGAGTGAAACTGGACCCGACTGAGCTTCCGATGCTAGACAAGCTGAACTCAACAAAGGTGGACTACGCCCAAGAGCTATCGAATTTAGGCTATCCCGGCTTTGCACATTTCCAACGTGGTGAACCAAATTGGAACCCTGCACAGCTGCTGGTCAATGCTTTATCGGAGCATAATCTGGATCGGCGCGTTGCTGAGGCTTTGCCATGGCTTGTACTGCGCTACTCCGAGATGGATTGGGACTGGGTGCGGTGCGAGGCAAAATTGCTTGATTTACAGAATCGGCTTGGTTTCACACTTTCACTGGCCCAAAAACTTGCGGTCCAGAAGCAACAGTTGGACGTGGCAGCTCGACTCGGACAGCAAGAGAAAACTTTGGGAGGGTCACTGCTTGCCAAAGAAGACACATATTGTAATGACGGCATGACACAGTCGGAACGCAAGTGGTTGCAAACGAGGAGATCGTCTGGTGCAGCCGCCTGGCACGTACTCTCTGATCTTGAGCCCGCTTACTTGACTCATGTCTGAAACAGATCTCATTCCCGAACCGTGGGGTGCGTTTCTTCGTGAGCTCGACGAAATCGCCACCGAGCCGGTGGATTTCCACTGTATCGGTGGCTTCGTCGTCACCAAGAAATATGGGTTCCAGCGCGACACTAGCGACGTTGATGTATTGTCTATTACGCCCAACACGCAGCGACAGGATTTCCTAAACAAGGGCGCGAGGGGTTCCGAGCTTTGTCGGAAATACAATGTTTATCTTGACTTGGTTACTGTGATCGACGCCTACCCCGAAGACTATGAGGCGCGGCTTACCGAGATGTACCCCGGGCAATTGAAGCATATTCGACTCTTGGCGCCTGAAGCACACGATCTGGCCCTCATGAAGCTCGGAAGAAACATCGAACGTGATCGCGCAGACGTGAAATTTCTAGCCCGACAGGGATTCATCACACCCGAGGGTCTGAAGCAACGATATGAACAGGAGATGCGACCATACATCGCGCTACCAGAACAGCGCACAGATCCTGTACTCGACTTCTGGGTTGAAATGATTCGAGAGGAACTCGCCACTATGTCAAAGCTAGGATGACCTTATTGTCTGCTTCAGTCGCAAGGACAATAGAGGTCAAACCTCGACCACCCGCACGGTCTCAACTTCTCGCGACGCCTGTTGCAAATGATGGATGGATATGAATATTGCGGAAGCAAATACCGAGCCCTTCTACCAGTTTCATCGCTTCCACGAAGAGTTGACCGCATTATGCGGATCACTGTAGCTGGCTCAGCAGGCGTTCTTCGACAGAATACAGGGCATTGAAGGATTCCACGTTCGCCTGGGGAGCCTTTCCGGGTCGCGGAAGAAGCTGCGTCAGAAGAAGGTGGACGTTCTTTTCGGCCGTCGAGGCGCTTGATCACGCTTTCCGCGGGAACATGTCCCGCGCGTGCCTGATAGCTGGCGATCTCGATTTTGCTCCCTTGGTCGACAGCCTGATTCGACTCGGCACGTATGTGCAAGTACTTTATTCGCGAAGATCAGCAGCAAAGGAGCTTTACATAGCCGCCGATATCGGGCAGCCCATCACCTTCAATGAGGTGTACAACTGGAGTACCCAAGATTTTCGGAAGCGCCACCCGATCCCCTCGGCGACCGCCAATGAGCAATTGGTTTCGGAAGTGGCACACGCCGTCGTCAAGTCAGGCAACGCGAATGGCAGCCCTATTTCTCTTTATAAGACTGAAAACGACTACTTCCTCTATTCGCCGAAATTCGATCTGTACTCGCTTAAGGTCCGGTTTCCCGATCGTGCCTTCCTGGAAAAATATTTCGGTATCGTTTACGGTCCGATTATATGGAATGAATAGCATAGTGTCTGTATCACACAACAAAGAGTATGGGCCATTCTTTATGTGATCAATGAAGAATTGCCGAACTACCAACTGGAGCCAAAAAGCCCGACTCCGTCGGGCCTTTTGGCTTCAACGTCATGCAAAATCCGCGACCCGCGCCTCACGAGAAATCCGAGACCTGACCACGCAGAATTCGAGACCTCTCTCCTCGCCTTCTTCTCAGTGTAGCGAGCACCCCACCCAGTCAAGGTCCATATTTTAAAAACTCCAATGGTTTCTGCCTCCGGCGCTCCACCTTGACCCGGCAGGGAACCCCTCTCGCTCCACTTGAGACGTGGCGAGTCGCCAGCCCGACCCCACGGCTAAATACTAAGGCTGGGTTTATTAACTCTATGTCACACAGTCTTCCGAAGTACTACTTTCGGGACATTCCGGCCTACGTAATGAAGGAAATCATCAACGGAATGATCGAGGGCAAAGACGAGCCGACACCCGAAGAAATGGAGGAGTGGCTTACCTCCGACCTGGAACGTCAAGCCGAAGCGCTTCTCGCCGAGACTCGTTAGCGCACCAGAGAGCGGGACAAAGTCCCGCTCTCTTTCTTTTTGCTCGGAGCACAAGAGGTTCAATCGGATTTACTTTTCTCCTCGCCTTCTTCTCAGTGTAGCGAGCACCCCACCCGCTCAAGGTCCATATTTTTCCAAAAGCCCGCCTCTGGCAGGCTTTCTTATTTGTTTCTGCCTGCGGCGCTCCACCTTGACCCGGCGGGGAACCCCACTCGCTCCACTTGCGGCGTGGCGAGTCGCCAGCGGACGAGCCACAACCTAAAAACAATCGCTGGAGAAAGAACACACGTATGAATAATGTCTTTCGCGCGGGTGGCAAGAAACACGACAACGCATTGCATGGGGAAGAAGGCAAAATCAACTACCGCGACTTCGGCCACTGGGCGGACATGGCAGATGAAGCACGGAGCGCCGAGGAATTCGAAGAGAGCGTTCTAGAGGAGCAGGTGGAACACCTGAAGAAGTACGTGGTCAAGAGAACTGACATCAAGGGCAGGGGTGGCGACTACACGGATGAAGAGAAGACGACCATCGCCAAGGGAACCGTGCGGAACGAGTTCCGGAAACGGACCGGCATGAGCTTCCAGGAATTCTTTGCCAATGTGAAGGCTGACAGTATCGCCGCAAGCGCGGAGCTTCAGAGAGCGGGAAGAACTCCCGCTCTCTTTCTTTTTGCTCGGACGGTACGACCGTTACGCTGCCTTCTTCTGCCGCTTCACCTTCGCCCAGCGAGCCCGCTGTGCGGCAGCAATCTTATTGCGCGCGACTCGGCTCATCGTGTGCACTCTCGTCGGTGCCACCGTCCGCCTTGTCTTCGCCCACCGCGCCTTTTGGGCAAGCGAAATTTTCCGGCGTGCCGCCGCCGACAGCGTCCGTTTTGACCTCCTCGTTTTAATTCGGATGCCCGTGCCATTCCGCCCGACTAAATTGCCAATTACTTGGATGACTTGGTCCAGACGAGCGCGTTCCTGCTCTAGCTCCTTCAACACCCCGGCGAGATCCGCCATGGTATTCCCCCTCACGTTGTTTGGAATAACAGCCCGTCCATACTACAGATCCAGCGGTAATGACGCCAGGCAGCTGTTCGGTTGTCTCCGAACTTGTTGACGGTAGCGAACCACGCGCTAAAAACCCAAGCTAAAAACCCAAGCTAAAAACCCAAGCTAAAAACCCAAGCTAAAAACCCAAGCTAAAAACCCAAGCTAAAAACCCAAGCTAAAAACCCAAGCTAAAAACCCAAGCTAAAAACCCAAGCTAAAAACCCAAGCTAAAAACCCAAGCTAAAAACCCAAGCTAAAAACCCAAGCTAAAAACCCAAGCTAAAAACCTCCACTTATGAGCTCTGTCTGGAAATTGCTTCCATTCGAAACAAATACCTCGCACCGGCTTGTTTAAGTTGAGGCCACACCCATCCAAATCAATCCGCACCGTGAGCACAGGAGCGCACGCTGCTCGGTTTTATTCCCACAACTATCTAAAATTCCAATATCTAACGGGTTGGATGAACTGCTAAAGTTCTTTTCTCTTGCTGCACAAAAATAGCTGCCAGGTGCCGAACATCAGGCAGAGGATTATCAGCGGGATTTCCACAAACATATCTAGCGCCCTAACCGTCTTCTCCCATCGATCCATCCGAATCTCATACCCCAACACGAGAAACAGAACCGCCGCCGATACTGCCAAGTTGAGCCGCCGGGCGGGCGAAAGGGCGGCTGCTAGACCGAATAGGAGGCCGCCCTACGAGAGAAGCAGCTATGATCCATTCCTCCACATAATAGAACATGTGAG
Organism: Terriglobia bacterium; assembly: GCA_963813645.1. Taxonomy (GTDB): domain Bacteria; phylum Acidobacteriota; class Terriglobia; order Terriglobales; family Acidobacteriaceae; genus JAIQFF01. The sequence continues at coordinate 86,679 of CAWEZS010000023.1, read as the reverse complement.
TATTCTAGGCAGAACCCACGTAAGAATCACCCATCCAAATCAATCCGCAGCGTAAGAAGTTCCGTCCCGAACATGCGCACGGCAGCCGCATTCACTTTGCTGCTCGGTAACTGATCGGCGAGCCAGCGCTGCCGTGCACGCGGATCATCGTCGGGTAGCACCTGCGCTTTTCCCGTGTGCCAGCGAGCGCGAAGCCCGTGACGCAATTTCAGCCGTACGCGTGGGTTCGCCGCAATATTGCGGACATATCCCGCCTTCATGCCGTGCTCTGCCACAAGCCAGAACTGATAGCCGATCCAGCCGTCGCCCACTGGAGTGCGGCGCGCCTTTCCGGTCGTGCGACCGGTAGTTTCGAGGAGCGCATATCCGGGCGGCGCCACGCCGATAGCAAACAAAAGCTTAATCGGCGGGTTGAGCACATATTTCTGGAGGGTGTGAACAACTTGATGTTTCATTTCTCGTGCTCACGGATGCTTTGAGAGACCCGATGGGCTCGTCGCTACGTCCAGTCGCCCGTAACAGTCTACGCCGCCTGCATATATCGTCATGCTTGCATGTCTGATGAATTTAAGGTTTAATCCGGTGCCACAAGAACTGGCCGGAGGAGACATGAGTCCCATGCGCAAGACCGCAGGAAAGAAGGTAGCCGCAACTCGGAAACGCAATGCCGCGCGTCGCCAGGCAGCTGCGAAAAAAGCCGCATCAACTCGCAAGGGGCGCGCCGCAGGTAAGAAGGCCGCAAAAACCCGCGTGCGCCAGGGAGCTGCAAGAAAGGCAGCAGTAACCCGCGTCCGCAAAAAAGAGGCCGCGCCCGTTCAGCCATTGCAAGTCCAAGAACCGCCCGCACCAGAGCCCCAGGTGCAGGCCAACCCCGACACCCCCATTCCCGAGTAAGCTCCGCCGAACGTCAAAAGCCTCCGCCCACGAGCGGAGGCTTTTTTCTTCCACCGAAAGCGGGCATTTCCCTGCACGAATCTTCGGTAATTGACCAGGCACGCTGTTTCAAGTTTTCCACAGACTAATACCAAAAAATATGCGAACTGTGATCCCAGTCACCGCATTCCCGATCCGGGAGGAATAGTCTGCAAAGTGTCGACGGCTGAAAAAGTTGATCTAAGTAAGATTGGATCGATCTGAAGTAGGCCGGGTGATCCGCTTGGCGAGGTAACTCGCCGAGCCACCAAACCCGAAAAAACCGGCTAGCTCTGTGAGGAGCAGCTGGGGTTTGGAACCGCAAAAGCGGTGATTACATCAGGGGCTGCGGCGGCGTACGTATCCACGTTGTCGACTCTCTCGCAAGAGCCGATGGCTAGAGCGTAACCATGCCGCAGCTTTTTCTCTTTTCTCTAACCCCGATGGCGGAGTGGATGACTTCATTCTTTACACCGGGCGTACGTTGGCCCACAGGAGGTTCTCCCATGAATGCAAATCCCCCGAAGAAATCGCCTACGAGCGTGACGAGCGATCAACAAGACCTCGAATTCGAAGACCAGATTCGCCTCCGCGCCTACGAACTCTACGAGGCCCGCGGCCGTGGAGACGGCCACGACACAGAGGACTGGCTCCAAGCAGAAACAGACCTCGCGGAAAAGAAGGTCCGCCCCATCGCCGCCTAACATTACCCTTACTCAACGCACGCTGGCCCCGACCCCCGGGGCCTTTTTCATGCGAACCCGAGACCCTGCCATCATTTCAATCGCCGATTCGAGTTCCGCAGAGTATTATCTGGGGGCGGGTCGAGCCTTCATGCCTAACAAACGCGGCAATCCCAACTGGGGACGGTCAGGTCCGTTCGCTCCAGCGACGGCTACGGCGTTCGAAATGCAGGTGAGGCAATTACAACTGACGCCAGAGACCTACTTCTTGTCGGATCGGCTCCGCATCTGGTGCGAAAAGAACCGGAACAATTGCTACATCCCCGAATGGTTGCTCAAAGCCTGGAACATGTCCGTAACTTCAGACCTTACCGGCGCCGCATAATCCTGGCACCTTCCGCTCCGTCACTCTGGCCAGTCTTGGTCGATTCTCCGACCCAAAACCCGCTTCCCGCTTGACTTTTGGGCGCTCTGGGCAGAGAATCCGCCCAACATCGCAGGTGGGCGGGCGTACCTTCTGATCGCTGCCCTTGAACTGCTTGTCTGCGATCGTGTCATTTCGTCCTACTAGGCCCAATCGCAAGAAGAATGTCGATCCTCGCGCCAAGGCCGAACGAACCCTTCGGGAACTTGAGAACCAGTTAACTCAAAGGAGATCGCATGAAAACAATGCTAAAGAAAATGATAACAATCGTGGGCCTGGTCCTGGTGGGAACTATCCTTACCGCAACAGCAAGCGCCGAGTGCTTGTCTTATCTCCCGAAACACAAGGCCGGCGTCGTTGTCTCTCCGCAATCCTGGAGCGGGGCAACATTCCGGCCCGCGTCGCTTCTCATGATTTCCGAGCACGATTCCGACGATGTCTCGATCGTGGGATTTTGGAAAGTGACGTTCACCGCCAAAGGCAACACGGAAGGCCCACCGGACGGTACGCCGATAGACTCGGGCTTCGTCCAGTGGCACAGCGATGGGACGGAGATCATGAACTCCGGACGGCCTCCGCAAAATGGCAATATCTGTCTCGGGGTCTGGGAAAAGACCGGAAGGTCGAGATACAAGCTTAATCACTTCGCTAATGGGAACGTTATCGATCCCACGAACCCGACCGCAATCGGGCCTCCGGGTGGGCCCACCCAGATCGTTGAAGATATTATCTTGAGTCGAGATGGAAACCACTATGTCGGGATGTTTACGCTGGATGCATATGATACGCCGGCAAACGGCAATAAGCTTCTCGCCCACATCATCGGTGTAGTCACCGCAACACGCATAACCATACACACCCCAGTGACAAGCGTATTTTAGGAAACGGTGGCACGCGACAAACACGACAGGAACGTTCTGAAGAGTGGTAGGCCGCAGGACCTGCCACTCGGCCAGAACTAACAACCGAATCTGCCGATATACTCCTATCCCTGACTCTCATCCGCATCGCCCTCTGATCCATCTGACCTCGCCTCGGGCGAAACCCCGCTCGTCACCCAATTCGAAAAAGCCTTCGCCAGCGTCGAGAACCACAAGTAAGGTGCTGCGGGCCAAAGGGAAGGTTGAAGCAAGCGAGCCGCGGGCGGCACATTGCAGACCGATCGAGACCTGGTCCGCTGCGACAGTGCCGCCCGCGCTTTCCGCCGATCGTTCCCCAAGAGTCCTGTCGCGGCTTACCTAACCTCCGCGGACAGACCTACACCCGGCATATCCGACCCGCGCCCACTACGCAGCAACTGACAGATGGTTTGCACATCCGCCATCGTCTTTTCTTCTCGCAGGAAGTTCTCCGCTTCCTGCTTCAGGTTCTGCATATTCTCCGGGCTCGCATCGTCCATTTGGTTAGCTGCGACTTTGAGCGTTGGCTGTAGTCTGAAATGGCGGCCTGCGGTCGAATCCCCTAGGACCCAATCAAGTTCGTAGTCGACCGCCTCGGAGACGCTGTCCATCATGACGGGAGCGATCTGCTTTGCCCAGCGGAGAAGTCCCCAACTCTTCGCGTCTTTGTACGTGATCCCATCGTGCCTGTCACCCGTTCCAACGGAAACAAGGAGAAAGTCGGTCGCTTTCGGATACGCACTCCGCGCCTCAGCATATGCCGCCATGCCCGGGTTATTGACGTAAATACCGCCGTCAACGAGAGCGCGGTCTCGCACGCCATCGTTCAAGTGGAGCGGAGGGAAAAACGTCGGCGCCGCGGAGGTCGCCCTCGCTATCTCCTTCGCCTTCCAGTTATATTCCGGTCGAGCCGCGATCCGGTGGCTCTTAAAGAAGTACGGCACTTGATCCTCAAGGTCGTAGCTGGAGACAAGTATGGGTGTCAGCGCCGAACTGAACTCAGTCTTTCCAAAGAACGTCTCGAGGACCTGCTCGAGTGCATCCGCCGTATACTTTGGTCGGAACCATGCTCGTATTGGCGTAAGCAAGTCCTTACGAAATATGTTGGGGCCGTTCTCAATGTAGAGCTCCACGAGTCTCTTCGGGGCATAGGGCCCACCAGCGTTCGCCGTGGTGCCGATGCCAAGCGCGATGATCCCTCCAGTCGAGGTCCCCGCAATGAGGTCGAACACCTGATGCAGCGGCCGGCCGATGCCATGTTCGAGCGCCGCGAGGATGGTTGCGGGAATGATCCCCCGAATCCCACCACCATCCACCGAAAGCACATTGATTCGACCCATCTCATTTCCGAAAAGGCATCCTAGGCCCAGGCTATGAGCAAGTCAACGCGCATCTCAATAGAGGAGAGAGCTACCGAGCCTCAGCATCTCCTTCAACTCCTCCCGCAAAACTCATCGTCCCACGCAATTAAGGCTACAATACTCCGCCACAGGGAACTTCCCTAAACTCAAGGGGGCGACAATGAACCTACACAGCTTCCGACTCGGAATCTTCTGCTCCATTGCACTGGTTTTACTGCCCTTCTCCCGCCCGGCTGCCGCACAATCGTATTGCCCTGGCTGCAAAGCGGGAGTAATCGGAGCGGCCATTGGCGTTGGGGTCGGGATCGGCGTGGGCATTTACTTCATCCACCGTAGCCACACCTCGCTAACCGGCTGTGTCCGCGAGACCGATAGCCTTCTCAGTTTGACTGTGAAGGACGGCACCAATTATCAGTTGGTGAATGCGCCGAGCCAGCTCAAGGCGGGTGAACGCTTTTCACTGCGCGGCCACAAAATCACCGCCGCTTCCGGGCATACCTTTCGGGTGGACCGCGTTTCCCGAGACTACGGTGCGTGCAGTCCATAACTCGCAACGCAACGAAGAACGAAGAATGGGAGGGAGATCCCACAAAGCCTCACTATGCGGCGTCTGAATCGCCGCCTCTATATATAGAACGACCGCCTCAATCACATCCGCAAACCTCGACGCCTCACTATCCCAAGATAGGTTAATCGACAATTTCCCATCCTCCCGCGCACCCGTAACAAATGCCCAAGGCAGGTAACGCGGATACAAATCCATCTCCGCCGCAGCCATGACCTGATACTCACATCCGGAGCTAGCCACCACACCCCGAAATCCCAAAAAGGGAGGCTCAGCAAAAGACCGGAAGAGCGAAAACCGTTCCTCCACCAACCGACACTCCGAGCGCCATCGGTCCAGCGTCAACCCCCGACACCAATACAACCCCGCAAAGTTCTCGTTATCCGCCACCCAGATCTCCCCCAATGTCGCAAAACCCCCGTCCGGCGCTGCATTGCACCAAAAAAGGCACTTTCGTGCCATTGCCTACCCTTCTCTGCGGGCGGAGAATGCCTGCCGTCAAGGAAGCATACTGAGGGGCGTCGCGGTGAACCAGCCTCACAGCCCCTCCAACACCAACGCCACTTCATCCGCGGCCGACTCACCTCGACCGCGTTCTTATTTGCCGAGAATCATCCAGGCGCAGTCTTACAACACGGCGACCGGTACCCGCTCGACTAACGGCTTCGCCGGAGCCAGCGCGATCATGGCCACACCGATGACACCAAACAAAGCCACGCCGCCTAGCAGAAGTCCCCGTTCGCTCACATCACGGAATGCCTGCACCGACATAACAGCGGCGTGAGCGAAGCTCGACCATGCTGTGACGGCGATCAAACTACGATTCGCCGATGGGTTACGCGTTGCCAGCAGCAAGAAAATCCCAAGTGTAACGTAGAGGCTAAGCATCATCGGACCGATGCCGGCCTGATCTCGTGCCGTAAAGAATCCACGATGGGATAAACGCCAGCCAAAAACAGCAATCCCACCAACACCAAGACAACCTTCAGCGCCCGCTCCCACCACATAGTGCCCTCCCTGCCAAATACGTCACTCGGCTGAAATGGTAGGTGTAGGGGACGCGCAAGTCAACGCGCATCACGGCTGATTCGCCCCCTCTATATATAGAATGACCGCCCCAATCACATCCACAAACCTCGACTCTTCCCCATCCCAAGGCAGGTCGATCAATAACTTTCCATCCTCCCGCGCACCAGCAATACAGGGAGTGACAAATGCCCAAGGCCGGTACTTTGGATAAAACTCTATCTCCGCCGCAACCAAAACCCGGTATTCACATCCGGATCTCGCCACCACACCCCGAAATCCCAAAAAGGGAGGCTCCGCAAAAGCTCTAAAGAGCGAAAACCTCTCCTCCACCAAGCGACACTCCTCCCGCCAACGCTCCAGCGTTAACCCCCGACACCAAAACATCCACGTCAAGTTCTCGTTATCCGTCACCCGTCACCAAGATCTCCCTCCCCCGAACAAACAGCTCCCGTGGACTCAAAACCACTCACGGAAAGACGGCGCCGCTCCGCGCCTTTCCCCTTCAAAACTAAGCAAAATCCGGGGCGCCCGCCTCATGAAAAATCCAGGGCCTCGACTCGCAACATTCGGGGTGTCCATTGACAGCCCTGCTCGAATCCATTACGACTAACTCAATAACAAACCTGCGTGTCCACGCCCTCAGCCCGGCTACAACCCTCCCAAGATGTCAAATTCAACGCAACAACCAAATCCGCCCTGTCCGAAGTGCCACTGCAAGTCGACTACACGAAGAGGTAAGCGCCGAAATCGCTTACGAACACTACAGCTCTTTCAGTGCCCGGAATGCCTGCACCGCTTCACCAGTGAACCCGGCAAGAATCGAACCTATCCCCTCAAACTCATCCTCGATGCCATCTCCACCTTCAATCTCGGCTACTCCATCACCGACACTCGATCCATCCTACGTCGCCGCTTTCACGTGGATGTTCCCGACCGCACCATCAACTCCTGGTTGACCACCCATAGGAGCGTCGCCACGTACGCGCGACTACGTGCGACCGGCAAAAAGTTGTTTGATCCGCGTTCGATTATCGTGAGCCGTTTCTTCGAACACCGGCAGGTGTACCGCTTCCAGGTGCATAACGCGAAGCTGGAGCTCTTGCTGCGATCGCCCATCCATCGCCATCTTTCGGTGTTACGAGGCTACCTAACCGCCGTTCAGCGTGATTTCCCTCATCATCTCTTCTGGAACACGGCAGAGCGATCCTCAACATTTCCCGCCCAACTTCACCCGGCGATCTCCCATAAAGAGAATCACGCGACGCGACTCGCGGGCCTGGTAGTCCCTACCTCGCCGAACAACAAGAAGCGGCACGAAACCCTGCAACGGTTCATGCTCATCAACGATTCCGTGACGGTATCGGTAGAAGTGCCGGCGTTTCTCACCCAGGAGGACACCTACTACTACCGCAGCCGCGGATTCGACCTAGATTTCGAGAGCGACGTTATCACCGGTCACATCGACTTCCTGCAGATCCGCAACGGGCACATCCACATCCTTGACTACAAACCGGATGCACGCAAAGAAACGCACGCGCACGTGCAACTAACGATCTATGCGCTCGCCCTGGCCCGGAGAATCAACCTGCCGCTGAAATTCTTCAAGTGCGGCTGGTTCGATGAGAAAGACTATTTCGATTTCTTCCCGCTCCAGGGTGTTTACAGACGGAGGGACCAAAGATGAAAAGTGGTGAGTAAAAGGGATGAAAAATGCCTGCGTTGCGGGCTACCCCTCACCTTGGCGAAGAGTCGTGCATGATCTGTCCATAAAACTCATCGATCCATAGACAACCAGTCACGTTTGAACATTTCACTCCTAAAAAAGGCACCGATGCGCTGACCGTATGTTCCGGAAAATAAAGAAGTGAGCGATCATTTGCCTGCCTTGTCGGCAAGACACTCTACAAGACACCCGATAATCTGACATTCCGCACGTTCTCACCCGCCACAAACAGTCAGTTTATAAAACTCCGAAAACAAAAATGTTCGCGTTCGTCTGATCAAGTATGGACAGACGAATCACGAACACATGCCGAGAACCGAACGAATATGTCCGGAAAGCGGCACAGGTCTATAACGCACAATACGGTTTCAGAAAGATCATCGAAAGCTTGTACGTCCCGGTTGATGCGAACCGGGCTCGCAGAATCGCCGACGCTTATGACGCCTTACCGATCGACGATTCTGGTAATCCAGCCGTCCGCAGAGCCTACCGGCAGCTTGCCGTAGAGATTGAGCAGCAGTGGGATTTCGCCATTGATTTCATGGGCATGACGTTTGAGCCATGGACGTACGAGGGCCAGCCTTATAACACCATTTCGGCCGAGATGTGCGCCGATGTCCGAAACAATCGCCATCTGTATTTCTACCAGGGTGGCGATCCACATCCCTTCTTTGGGCAAGTGAACTCCGCAAGCGGCTTAAGCTTGAATGATAAGTTTCGCGCCATTCACGACCTCTTTGGCCACGCAGCCGAAGGATATGGTTTCGGACCTCGAGGAGAAGAAAATGCCTGGATAAAACACTGCCAGATGTTCAGCACGGAGGCCCAAAAAGCCATGACTACGGAATTCAGAGGCCAAAACGCCTGGATAAACTTTGGCGCCCATAATTTCGATCCCGCAGGAAATCATAAAAATATTGATTTAAAAGATCGTCCTTATGCGGTGCAAAAGGTTGCCCTTTTACCAACGGAGTTTATGGATTTTAGGGCAGTTATTAATTCAATGTTAAATGTCAGTTTTAGCAAATGTGGTGCGTCGTCTTATGTATAGGAGGGCATTCATGGCAAGACCGAAAAAAGTAAGGCCGATCACGTCCGCCGACGTATTGGAATTTATTGAAAGCGCCACGCTCGAAACGCTCGAGATTCTCAGTCGGCTTATGGAGAAAAGAATTCCACAGCTGAAGGAGGCTAAATGAGAGAAAGACTCCCAACTTTGACCGACCTGATTAGGCAGCTGGAAGAACATCGTCAGGACGGCGTCGTAGCAATTGAATACAGAGTGGATGAGCTTCTGGAGGTGCTCCGCTGGAACAATGCTCCGGAGGGACACGCCGAACACCAAGTTACCAAATCGCTCGAAAAGGTTATGGAGTACATCGGGGTTCTCGGACCTGAGGAAAGCGAAACGGCGCTTCGTCTTGTTTTTAAGGCGGTGGGAATTCATCGCAACGCAGAATTAGTGGAGACGTGGCTTGCGAGCTTCAAGAAGAACGGGGGCCAGCGATGAGAAAAATGAAGCCGGAGTTTGAGATCTTCTGGAAGGAACTGCAAGCCATCAGATACGGATTCTTTCGACCAAACCAATATTTCATTGCATCCGTCCGAAAATAGTTCTGCCTTATGCGATCGGCACCACCCTGACGATCTATATCTCGCAATTTGCAAGGAATACGGATGGAACTTTTAACAGTGAGGCAGGTCGCTGGACTAACGCGCGTCAGCGTAAACACGCTCAATCAATGGCGTTCCCAAGGTCTGCACATTCCATACGTGAAGCTGGGAAAAGCGGTACGATATCTGCGTAAGGATGTGGAACACTACATTCTGAGATGCAGGGTTGAAGTGCCTCCCGACCGGAGGCGCAGATGATCGTTAAACGAGGTCAGTATTTACCACTACCAATTCCAAATCAACGGCAAGCGTTATAGAGGAAGCACCAAGTCGACCAATAAAGCTGAGGCATTGCGGCGGGAAGCAGCCAAGCGCATCGAATGTTTCCGAAACCCGGAAGAATCCAACGGACCTGCTGAAAAACTGGGATTTGACGTTGCGTTGCCGGTTCCTGTCCTGGGCAAGTCGCCACGTCAAACCAAGAACGCACCAGCGATACCGAGTTTCCGCCAAACGCCTCATCACTCATTTCGGAACGACACGGATTGAACGTATGAATACGCAAGCGCTGGAAGGTTTCAAATCGATTCGTGCCGGTGAGTGCAGTTCAGCGGGAGTCAATCGTGACCTGGCTTGTCTCCGCACGTTCCGAAACTGGTGCGTAAGGATGAGCTATCCCATCGGCCAGCTCCATGTCCGACTCCTTCCCGAGGGACCAGGCAACATGCGGATCGTGTCCTACGAGGAGGAGCACGTATACATGGGCCACGCTGATCCCCTCTTACGGGATGTTTCCACCATCATCGTGGAAACGGGCATGCGCCCTGGAGAGGTCTTCGGTGTTCACGGCGAACACGTCAATCTGGATAAGCGGTACATTTTCGTCCCCACCGGGAAAACTCGATTCGCTCGGCGGACGATCCCGCTCACCATAAGGGCGTGCAGAGTGCTGGAAAGGCTTTGGAAGTCTGGAAAGATCTTCGATGGACTGGCGATCCATCAAGTGATCATGAGACGCCACAAGGAGCTCTGCAATCGCCTTGGGTTCGGTTTCCGCTTGTATGACTTCCGGCACACCTACGGGTCCCGGATGGCAATGGCGGGGGTGGACCTCATGACGCTGCGGGAGCTCATGGGGCACTCCTCGATCACCATCACACAGCGGTACTGCCATCCAACGCCGGAGCACAAGATCTTTGCGATGGAACGCCTAGAGGCGTACAACGCGGAGAAAGCCACAAAAAAGCCACAATCGAATACGGAGCAAATCCAGTGATCGTCCGTAACGTATTGATGGCGGAGAGGGAGGGATTCGAACCCTCGGTACCGGTATTAGCCAGTACAACGGTTTAGCAAACCGCCGCATTCGGCCACTCTGCCACCTCTCCGACGTTGAAAACCATAACTTGAAAGTGCCGGTATTTAGCGCATAGAGATTGTAGATGGAAAGACTGATCGAGTCCAACGGTCGTACGAGCGGGAGTGGCCTAATTTTGACAATCCCCAAAGGATTGTCATTCCGAAGCGCGGCACTGTCGTGTGAAGATCTGCCGTTTCGTTGCTGGCAGCAGTCAGATTTCTGTTCGATAGAGCTGGCTTCGGACGTACCGACGTCTCCATGAACACCCCAACCGTTTGTGGGGAGGTCTGCGCCTCGAACGCATCCGGCACGGAAAAATCAGGACGCGCACAGAACAAGAGCAGCGACGAAGTCTGTTCTCGATTCACGCAGTCCCCCGCCTATCGGTGAGAAGCGATTTCGGAGGGAAGTTAGGATGCGCGGCAACAATTGTCAATGCCGCGAACTTCTGCTTGAGCTCTGGAAGATTCCGCAAATTACGCAGCGCATCATCGTTTACTTCAGTCTTGACATCCTGGGCTGGGTGCTTCAGACTGCCGGAGTTTCTTCACCACTAGCCCGCGTTTACTGATCCCATGACACGAACTCAACAATCTTTCATCCTTATCCTGTCCTTAATCTTCCTGGTGCTGCCCGCCCCACTTTTCCTCACCGCCAGCGATCAGATTCCGGCCACTGCGTGGCGTATTCCCATCGGGCAGCCGCCAACAAATCCCGGTGGCCGGAAGCCTGAACTGACCAACATCGACGACGGTTTTTGGCAGGGCGCTCCGGTGGGCGGTATCGGCGCGGGAACTTTTTCCCGTTCCTATCGCGGGAATTTCGAGCGTTGGCATATTAAGGCCGGGGTTCACAAGTATCAGAACGTTCCTGGCAACCAGTTCGCGGTATTTGTGGAGCCCGAAGGTGGGGCGGCGGTGGCGCAGGTTCTTTCTACCGGCAAGCCCGATGGCACAGCGCTCTCCGCCTGGAACTGGTCCTATCCGGCGGGCACAGGCGAATACGCTGCGCTTTATCCCAAGTCGTGGTTCGCGTATCGCTCGCGTCGGCTTCCAATCTCGCTGACCGTCGAACAGTTTTCTCCCATTCTGCCTGACAATTACAAAGAGACCAGCTATCCGGTGGCCATTTACAACTGGTACGCGGAGAACCCTTCCAGCAAGCCGGTGACGGTCTCGCTATTGTTTTCGTGGACGAACATGGTGGGCTGGTTTCGTGACACCTCAGCCAACTTTCACGCTGTCCTGAACGCGCAGAACAAAAATTCGTTTCGTTCGGAGTCGCTTGCTGATGCGAAGATGCAGGGCATCGTCTTCGATCGCATCCGCACTGGACCTGTGGCCGACGAGTGGGACGGCCAGTTCGCCGTAGCTACCCTCGCCTCAGCGGGGGTTGAGGTCACTTACATCACGGACTTCGATCCGCAACGTTCCGGCGCTGAAGTCTGGCAGCCCTTCTCGACCACGGGACGCCTGCCGAACCAGTCGCCGGATGTGGCTAGCGCTGGAGAACAGATGGCGGGCGCCATCGCCGTCCGCTTCACTCTTGCGCCCAAGGAAAAGAAGATTATTCCGATGGCGCTTTCCTGGGACCTTCCAGTGGTCCAGTTCGGCGGAGGCCGGAAGTGGATCCGGCATTACACGCGGTTCTTCGATGCTTCCGGCACCAACGCGTGGAAGATTGCCCGCACCGCGCTCGAGAACAACCAGAACTGGAGCAACCAGATCGATGCCTGGCAGAAGTCCTACATCGAAGACGAGTCCAAGCCGGCGTGGTACCGCGGCGAACTGTTCAACGAGCTTTATATTGTCGCGGACGGAGGCACGCTCTGGGCGCACGAGCAGGACGGTCCGGCGAACTCGCTACACTTGTCCGCCAAAAATGCCGACAGTTTTGCCTATCTCGAATGTTTCGACTACCCGTACTACGGCACCTCGGATGTACGTTTCTACGGCTCTTTCCCGCTTATCAGGTTCTGGCCCGAAATCGAAAAGCAAGAAATGCGCGAGTACACCGACACCATTCCGGAAAGTATTCCGCAGCACTACTTGTGGTCATGGAAGCTTGACCACGGCAAATTCGAAACCATGCAGCGCAAGGTGGCGGGATCGGCCCCGCACGACCTCGGTTCGCCTACCGAAGATCCGTTTGTTGGTGTGAACCAGTACAACTATCAGGATGTTTCCAACTGGCGCGATCTGAACAGCAAGTACGTGCTCATGATCTGGCGCGACTATGTGTGGAGCGGCGGCAGAGACAATGATTTTCTGCGCTATACGTGGAGCGCGGTTAAGCAGGCGATGGAACATCTTCGCCAATACGACACGGACGGCGACGGTATGATCAAAAATGGCGGGTTCCCCGACCAGACTTATGACAACTGGGTTGCTCGCGGCGAGAGCGCCTACAGCGGCAGTCTTTATCTGGCCGCGCTGCGCGCTACCGCAGAGATAGCTCGCAAACTGGGCGAGAGTCAAACCGCCTCGGACTACGACGTCCTTTTCAAGAAGGCCCAGGCATCGTACATCAAGAACTTGTGGAACGGCACGTACTTCAATTACGACCAGGGCAGCACTTATCACACCGACATCATGGCGGAGCAACTCGCCGGGCAGTGGTATGCCAACCTCACGGGACTCGGAGATCTGATTCCCGCGCAAATGCGCAAGTCTGCGTTGCAGCGCGTGTACGACTACAACGTGATGAAGTTTCAGAACGGAGAGATGGGCGCCCTCAACGGCATGGGCGCCGATGGCCAGGCGCTGCACGAAAACGAGCAGGTCGAAGAAGTTTGGACCGGTACGACTTTTTCCATCGCTTCGCACATGCTGTCGGAGGGAATGCGCGACCAGGCATTCCACACCGCGCGAGGCGTTTACAACGTCGTATGGAAGGATCGCGGATACTTCTTCCGTACCCCCGAAGCCTACGACGCGCACGGCATGTACCGCGCCAGCATGTACATGAGACCCGGAGCCATCTGGTCAATGGAGCCAGTGCCAAAATAGAGCTCTCGTCCCGAGGAGGATGACCATGCATTCACCGCACACCGCAAACTCTCACGTGATCGCCGTGAATCCAACATATTCTGGTTTTCTCGCGATCTTGTTTCTCTTGGTGGGGACGCTGTTGTCTGCGCCCGCCGTTGCCGGTCCCGATCAGAATGAGCATCCCACGCTGGCCATCGGTTCCGCGGCGCCGGATTTCTGTTTGCCCGGCGTAGATGGTCAAACGCACTGTCTCCAGGAATACGCAGCCAGCAAGGTTCTCGTGATCGCATTCATCTGCAATCACTGCCCTACAGCGCAACTCTACGAGACACGGATCAAACAGATTGCCGAAGACTACAAAGGCAAGGGCGTCGCCCTAGTGGCCATCGAGCCCAACAATCCTGATGCGGTTCTGCTCTACGAAATGGCCTATACCGACGTAGGAGATTCGCTCGAAGATATGAAGATCCGGGCGGAATTCCGTCACTTTAATTTTCCTTATCTCTATGACGGAGAGACCCAGAAGATTGCTACCGCTTATGGGCCGACCGCCACCCCGCACATTTTTATTTTCGATTCCGATCGCAAGCTTCGTTACGAAGGCCGCGTGGACAACAACATGCGCGAGCCCCTGGTCACACGCCGTGACGCCCGCGAAGCCCTTGATGCGCTCCTGGCCGGAAAGCCGGTTGCGGTTGCGAAGACTCCCTCCGTAGGGTGCTCGACGAAGTGGATTTACAAAGAAGCAGGCCGGCGTCAGGAGATGGACACCATCGCGAAGAAGCCGGTTGTCGTATCGCCCGTGAGCGTGGCCGATCTCAAGGAGCTGCGAAAAAACTCCACCGGCAAATTACTGCTGGTAGATTTCTGGGCGACATGGTGTGGCCCTTGCCGCGCCGAGCTGCCTCAATTCGAAACCATGTACCGGATGTATGGCAGACGGGCGTTCGACCTGGTGACGGTCAGCATTAACTATCCCGACGAACAGGCCGGAGTGCTCAAGGTTCTCACCGAGGAGCACGCCACCAGCACTAACCACATCTTGAGTTCGACGGACATCTACCCCCAGCTGGCAGCCTTCGACCCCGACTGGAGCGCAGCGGTTCCCTACACGCTCTTGATCCGGCCGGACGGCGAAGTTGTTTACAAACGGCAGGGAACCGTGGACCCGCTGCAACTGAAGCGGCTGATCATTGCGAATGTGGCGGACGATGATTATCACGGCCACGAGGCCTATTGGAAGGGTGTCGCGGAGACCAAGTAGGAGGCCGGTTGGTCTCTTCTCACGGAAGTCGCTAGTGGTCTGGAGGACGGGCGTCCCGCCCGTCCAGCCGGGCGGGACGCCCGGCCTCCACATTAAGGCGGAGACAACCAATGACCAAGTTCCTAACGATTACCGTCGTGACCCTCAGGGCAATGCTGCTGCTTGCGCCAACGATCAGCCCCGCAAAAATGAATCCGGCGTGAAGCGAATATGGACGTGCGCCAAACCCGTGGTGATACACGCGAGATCCTTCGGGACTGAAGTCCCTCAGGATGACGCAATCTCGATGGGAGTTTTAAGACCATCGGACCTTGATCTGCTGCATGCGCCGCTACAGCTTGACCGTCTTCCCGCTCCTCGCCGCTTCGTAGATACCCATCATGATGGTCAAATCGCGCAATCCTTCTTCGCCCGGAGTGAGCGGCTCTTTGTTCTCCATCACGCAACCGGACAAGTGATCCATCTCCAGCGTGAAGTGGTCGCGCTCCGGAAGCATGCGCTCTTCGGTGATGTTGTCGTGGTGCACATACATTCTCAGGCCGGTGTAGCTGGTCGCCGGTTCCAATTCGAACCATCCTTTGGTCGTCACTACCCGGTAACGATTTTGTCCGGAATAGCCGTAGCTCGACGTGCAATTCGCCAGAATGCCGCTGGGGAAGCGTAGCTGGAAGTTGATCGTCTCCTCCACCTCTTTGAAGCGTACGTCTCCCGGCGTGGTGTACATCATGGCGTTGATCTCGGTGGGTTCCTCGCCGGTAAGGTAACGCGATGCGTTCAGCGAGTAGATGCCGATATCCATCAGCGATCCGCCTCCAGCCAGCGCTTTGTTAAGCCGCCATTGCGTGGGATCGCCAATATTAAATCCGTGATCGGCGAGAATGACCCTGGTCGGCCCCAACTCCTGTTGGCGCGCCATGCGGATGGCTTCCAGGTTGTAAGGTTCGTACCGGCAGCGGTACCCCACCATCAATTTTCGGTTGGCCTTGCGTCCGGCGTCGATCATTTGTTGACAATCTGCCGGCGTGTTGGCCATGGGCTTTTCCGAGAGCACATGCTTGCCGGCCTGGAATCCGCGCACGGTGTATTCGGCGTGCATGCCGTTCGGCAGCACAATATAGATGATGTCTACTTCCGGATTGTCCCGAATCGTGTCGTAGTTCTGATAGTTGTAGATATTCTTCGGATTCACGCCGTAGCGCAGCGCCAGCTTGTTCGCCTTGTCGGGATGGCCGCTGACCAGCGCCACCACCTTGGACTTTTCACATTTCGCGAAAGCGGGCAGGATCTGGTTGATCGCGAGGCTGCCTAGGCCCACAATGGCCCAGCCCAATTTCTTTCCCGGCGGATCAGGGACCTGGAGTGCGGCTGCGCTTTTCAGGAGTGTCCCGGCAAGATTGACCGCTACCAGGCCTTGACCTATTTTTGTGATGAATCCCCGGCGAGTAAGTTCTTTCGGCAGTGAATCAGTCATGTCGGGACTCCTCTTGCAGATGAGCTTCGCTATGCGGCGACATTCTACAGCACTCGGGGCTTACAGCTCATGTTTCGTCGCTTATCTAACGGATGATCGAGGTTAGCGGGGAAACCGCGCCCGGGGCTACATTCTGGCGCCGCTTCGCGGCTGCGCGCATTCGTGGTGGTACGACCTGGCGTCTCCGGCGCAGTGGATTTACCCGGCACCCGGTTGCAAAGGCCAAAGTCGAGCTTTCCTCCCGCCGCGGTAGATGCCAAGGGCACCCTGTTCGTTGCGGGCTGGTTGTAGCTGTAAGCGAGGTTCTTTCAAACTGACCGGTAACCGCCAATAGCACCTTAATGACCAGCTTCCTGATGAACGGGTTTCTCGGCTTCCGGGATCGCGCGAAGTCCGCTGATCGACTTGATGTCAATACGAAAAAACACAGTCTCCATCGAAGAAACCAGCTCTCTGTCGCGTGCTCCCGACAGAGGAATTCGCCACCATTCGGAGCACTGCGCCGCCAGCCGTTCCCGCGCATGTTCCCGCTGAGAGGTGTGGTATTGCGGCACATTCAGCTCCAAGTAGGTTCCGGTCACGACCACACTAGTCCAGTTTGACCGGTCGGCGATTTCATCGGCTTGCAGACAAACTTTTGGATTTTTCCGCATCCACTCAATCTTCTTGCCGAAGGTCGAAAAAATGTAGATGCAATCAGGCTCGTACGAAAACGCAACTGGCACCACATACGGTTGATCGTTCAACGAACAAGCCAGCCTGCCGATCGATACCCGCCGCAAGAGCTCACTGCATTCCTGGTGGGATAAAGGAATGATTCGCATGACAGAATCTCTCCTGACGCCGTTGCCAGTTTAGACTATGGCGTGCTTTTTGCCAGCTGCCATCGGCAGACTCACCATGGAGTCGGTGCTATGGCAAGACGATCTTTGGCACTTGCATTGATCAGGTGGTCAGCGGCGTTCTGGTCATTTCTCCATCCACCATTCGCCAGATGCCCAAATGATTGCCATCGCGCAGTTCGTCGGGCAGAGTGGACTCGGGAAATCCCTGGTAGCACACAGGCCGAGAAAAACGGAAAATTGCCTCGCTGCCCACGGAAGTCGAGCGTCCATCGGAGGTCGCGGGATAGGGGCCGCCGTGCACCATGGCGTGCGAAACTTCAACCCCAGTGGGAAAACCGTTGAACACCAGCCTGCCGACTTTATTCTTCAGAATCGCAATCAAGTCGCTGAACTCGTGAAGGTCGGATTCCGTGCCATGAATGGTCGCAGTCAAATGGCCGTCCAGATTGCGTGCGATTTCGAGCACCTGGGCGCGGGTGGAGTGGCGGACGATAAGAGTTGCAGGGCCGAAAACCTCCGCGGCCAATTCCGGATTTTGCAGGAATGATTCCGCGTCGGCCTCGAAGAGTGCGGCGCCTACACCCAACTCCTGGCTGCCGCTTGAGGCAGGCTCGGCGAGAAGCTTCACCCCTGCTTCTGTTTTGCGACGTGTGGTGGCAGATTGGTAGGCCGATCGAATACCGGACGTCAGCATGTTGAATGGGCCCGATTCGACGACCGACTTCTTCAGGCTGTCGACAAAATTTGCCGCATCGTCATTTTCGGGCAGGAACACCATTCCTGGCTTCGTACAGAACTGGCCGGCTCCCAGCGTAAAAGATTTGTACATTCCGGATGAGATGTTCCCGCCATTATCCCGTAGCGCACCCGGCAGAATGAAAACCGGGTTGGTGCTGCCCATCTCGGCAAAGACCGGTATGGGTTCGTGACGGGCGGCGGCCGCATCCATGATCGCCCTTCCACCTTTGTGGGACCCCGTAAAACCTACCGCTTTTACCAGCGGATGCTTGACCAGGGCGACGCCCACGGCGGTGCCGGAATCCATCAGGAGAGAGAAGACTCCTTCCGGCAAACCGCATTCCTGAACACTCTCCCGCACTAACTGGCCCACAAGTTCACTGGTGCCTGGGTGGGCAGGATGGGTTTTGACGATGACCGGATTTCCCGCGGCCAAGGCAGAGGCGGTGTCTCCGCCCGCCACCGAGAACGCGAGGGGAAAATTGCTCGCACCGAAAACTACCACCGGGCCCAGCGCATGCAGCATCGAGCGCAGGTCGGGTTTCGGGGGCTTACTGTTGGCATCGGCCCGGTCAATCCGCGCCATAACCCACGAACCCTCTTCCACCACTTTCGCGAAGAGGCGAAGCTGGCCGCTGGTACGCGCTGTTTCACCCTGCAGGCGGGGTTTCGGAAGAGCGGTCTCTTGCTCAGCGCGCTCGACCAGTTCATCCACAGCGGCGTCAATCTTGGCGGCGATGGTACGCAGGAATTTTCCTTTTTCGCGACCCGAAATCTGACTGTAGGTTGCGAACGCTTCGTGCGCCAGCCTCGCCGCCAAATCTACTTCGTCAGCTCCGGCGGAGAAGAAGTCCGGCGGCAGACTCTCGCCGGTGCGCGGATTCGTGGCGCGAAAGGGTGCTCCGGCGTTCGTTGTGGGACGGGATCCGACGATTGATTGTCCTGATAGTTTCAATGCTTCTTCTCCAAGTGCCTGATGTACCGCGGCCCGCAGGTAACAGTATATCGGCTGCGGGCTCGCAGAGTTTTGATCGCGGCGGAAGGTAGTGGGTCAGCTTGACTTTCACCGGCTGTCATCCTGAGGAAGCGGAGTCCTTCGCTGCGCGAAGGGCCCCCGACGAAGGACCTATGTATTTCAGACGATAGCGGCACCGAACCCGCGCCAGATCTGCAGATGTGCTTCCGCTCTGGATTGGAGCCGACACTCCCGGGAGGGTGGCGCAGAATTCAGAGGTCCTTCGCTTGCTTTCGTCCCGCTTCGCGAGACGAAAGACTGCACTCAGGATGACAGTCCTGCAATGGAGAGTTGGTGTTTGCGTCAAGCTGACCCGCGACCTGATGGAGTGGAAGGCCGCCATCAATCGTGCGCGAGTGTATAGAATACCCAATTGCGAAGAAAGTTTGCCAGCCAGACAATCTGCCGACTCTTAAAAAGTTCAGGGGAAATTTGATGAAGGTTGGCGTTGCACGCACCTTTCGTATTGCGGTCCTGATAACCAGTACGATCTGCTTGTTTTCGAGGGCACAGGCCGCGGAGAAAACACAGGCTGCTGGACAGGCTGCGGATATCGAGAGCCGGAGAACCCAGCTCCATGCGCTGTTCGACGAAGAATGGCAGTACGAGCTGCGCTCCAACCCTGAGATGTCTACGTCAATTGGGGACTCTCGCTACAACGATCGTCTCAGCGACCGCTCGCCTGCGTTTTATCAATCCGATCTGGAAGTGAGACGCAAGTTTCTAGAGCGCTTCGAGGCGCTGAATCCCGCAGGCCTTTCCGCGCAGGATGCACTCAGCCGGGAGTTGATGATCCGCAACCTGCGCCAGGATATTGAAGAAGTCCGCTTCAAGCCGTGGGAAATGCCGGTGAACCAGATGGATGGTCCTCACCTCGGATTGCTTGAGGCCCTGGGCCTGACGCCTTTCAATACTGTGAAGGACTACGAAGACTACGTGTCGCGGCTGCATCAGGTCCCCCGGATGTTCGATCAGGTGACCGCCAACATGCGGCAGGGAATGAACGACGGGCTGATGCAGCCGCGCTACTTGCTGGAAAAAGTCGTGGCGCAGACGCAGGAGATCGCTGGTACGGACGCGGCCGCCAGCCCGTTTGCCCAGCCCGTGAGCAAATTTCCCGCCGGAATTTCGGACGCCGATCAGAAGCGGCTGCGATCGTCCGTGCTGGCCGCAATCAATGGCGAAGTTCTTCCCGCTTACAAACGTTTTGCCGCGTTTGTGCGTGACGACTACGCTCCACATGGACGCACCGAGCCCGGAGTCTGGGCGCTGCCTGATGGCGCGGAACGGTATCGCTATCAAATCCGGCGCATGACCACGACCGACCTTACCCCGGAAGAAATACACCAGATCGGGCTGAAGCAGCTTGCCGAAACGGAAGCAGAGATGCTGGCGCTGGCCCACAAGCTGGGCTTCAAAGACCTGGCCAGCTTGAATGAACACATTAAGAACGACCGCAAGTTCTATGCGACGTCGGGCCAGCAAGTGTTCGAGCTATACGCCAAATACACCCGGCAGATGGAGGCACAACTGCCGAAGTTGTTTGGACGCCTGCCGCAGAACAAGCTCGAAGTGATCCCCATGGATCCGTTTCGCGCCAAGAATGCGGTGCCGGCCGACTACAATGCCGGAGCGCAGGACGGTTCGCGCCCCGGACACATCAACGTGAATGAGTGGGACCCGGAGCATCGGCTGACCTTGAACATTGAGGCCATCGCCTACCACGAAGGCGTACCCGGCCATCACCTGCAAATATCCATTGGGCAGGAGCTGAAAGACTTGCCCGCCTTCCGCAAGAACGGCGAATACACCGCCTTCGTGGAAGGATGGGCGCTGTACTCGGAGCGGCTGGGCAAAGAGATTGGCTTTTACGAGGACCCTTACAGCGATTACGGAAGGCTGGAAAACGAGATGTGGCGAGACATCCGGCTGGTCATCGATACCGGCGTGCACGAGAAACACTGGTCGCGGGATAAGATGGTGGAATATTTCCATCGCTATACCGCGATGGATGAACCCAATGTGCAGAGCGAAGTGGACCGCTACATTGCCTGGCCGGGACAAGCTCTTGCGTACAAGCTGGGCCAGTTGGAAATCTTGAGATTACGCGATGAAGCGCGGCAGAAGTTGGGCGCTAAATTCGACCTGCGCGCATTCCACGACGAGGTGGTTGGCAGCGGCCCGCTGCCGTTGGGTGTCCTGCATTCCCAGGTTGAAAGCTGGATCGGCGCACAGGCAGCGCGTCCGTGAGCCCGCCGATTTAAGCGATATTTCGCTTGAGTCGGGTGGGGCGTGGCGGGGATGAAAGCTCTACCCGGTTGCGTCCGGACTGCTTTGCCCGGTACAAGGCTTGGTCGGCGGCCTGAATCACCTGTTCGACCGAGCGCAGCCTGCCGTTCGGTTCAGCTGCGCCTATGCTGACCGTAACGGAGATTTGCTGATTAGCCGTTTCGCCGGCAATCGGGCGAGGCTTCTTTCGCGGTGAAGGAGGCCGGCGGGACCGGGCGCGGCGTTCGGCGTTTCGCCGCTCTTGATTGCGGAACTCCTGAGTCTGGGCGTCCTGACTACCGGAATCCTGGCTTTTGAAACCCTCGTTTCTGGAATCTCCAGCGCTGGAGTCCCCGGCTCTGGATTCCGAAGTCCGCGACTTCTGGCCACGAGCCGTGCCCCGGCGCTCCTCGCCGCCCCGCACGCGGAAAGTGGCGACTTCAATTACGGTGCGCAGCAAGTCCAGATGGGGCATGACGTCCTTGGCTGATTTTCCGGGAAACAGGATGGAGAATTCCTCCCCGCCCACGCGGTAAGCGCGGCCGCCGCCGGTCACCCCGGCCAGTTTACCCGCTACCAGGCGCAAAACCTGGTCGCCGGTGTCATGGCCGTAGGTGTCGTTGAATTTCTTGAAGTGATCGATGTCCACTACGGCGACGGTGTAGGGTGTTTCGAGGCGCAACAGGGCGTCATTGAAAGCGCGGCGCGCCGGAAGGGACGTCAGTTCGTCGTGGTAAGCCAGAAAGTAGGAATTCTCGATGATGGAACTGATCAGGATCAGGCCCGCCGTCGCCATATAAGCCGTAGCGGCCGGACCCACGGCTCCGACCTGGAAGGCAAGGAAAGTGGCCAGCAGCGCCCATAGCAATCCGCTCTCCGTAGGCTTCCGATATAACACCAGGCGCACAAACAAGACCGACAGGGCCGCCACGAAGGCCAGCAGAGCCAGGGCCGGCAAGGGCGTCCAGGCCATGCGGCCGAGAAAGCGGGAGTGGAGAAGCGCGGGGCCGACGACTTCCCCGGGCCGGCAGATGATGGCGACAAACACGGATTCGAAAAACAGAAGGGCCATGCGGGGAAGGATGGCGGGGAAAACCAGTCCGCGTTCGCGAAACACCGAGAAGGCAATAAAGTTCAGCGGGAGAAAAAAAGCCACGGCTTCAAGGGCAATCCGCCCGGGCCCGGCGGAAGTGCTTCTGCCCGAAGCAAAGAATTCCAGGGCACGCTGGGCAAGAAACACGGTGCCGAGCGCGAACAGGATGCGGCTGGAGTGGAAGCGCCAGGCCAGCAGGATTCCCGCGGCAAAGATGGAATAAAAATAGAAGTGGACCGCGGCCGAAGGAATGGAACCAAACGCGCCCTGGAAAACTATGCAGGCGGCCACCAGGAAAAGCGCACCCGGCAGGACCAGGGACTTGAACGTTTTTGGGGTCCAGAAATTCACTTCCGGGTGAATCCTTTCGGCGAACTCCGGATTGTAGTGGTTCGCTCCATTATCTCTGATGTCGGAGTTGCACGTCAGTCACCTAACAGATTCCAGGAAAAATCAGTTCCGTGAAGGGCTTCGCTGCCATCTCCCGTTCTTGCACTCGGTTCCCTTTGCGGAAGGCGAGACCTTTGATCAGGGCTGATTCTCTTGTAGCAACCCTCGTCCTGACTAAGAATCAGACTAGTCCAAATTAGATTTGATCTTATGCGCATTCTAATCGCGGAAGACGACGCTGCGCTGGCCAGTTTCGTAAAAAAAGGGTTGGAGTCCGAGCATTACGCGGTGGACGTTTCAACCGATGGGGAACAGGCGCGCGCCATGGGCCGCGGAACTGGATTTCGACCTGGTGGTACTCGACCTCAATCTGCCGCGACTGGACGGCGTCGCCATCCTACGCTTTCTGCGTACCCGGAAACCGAGTATGCCGATTCTGGTGCTGACCGGGCGTACCCGGGTCGAAGACCGAGTGCTTTGCCTCGACCTGGGCGCGGACGACTACCTGGGCAAGCCCTTCTCCTTTGCCGAATTGTCGGCCCGCATCCGGGCCCTGATGCGGCGCAGCCACCTGCCGGTGGAGTCGGTGCTGGCGGTGGATGACCTGAAGCTGGACCGGGTGGAGCGGCGGGTGGAACGGGCCGGCCACCGGATCGAGCTGACCTCCAAGGAGTTCTGCCTGCTGGAGTACCTCATGCGCAACGCGGGACGCCGCATCACCCGGGCCATGATCATCGAACATGTCTGGAATCTGTCGTTTGATACCTGTACCAACGTGGTGGATGTATACGTCAACTACCTGCGCCGTAAGGTAGACGATGGTTACGGCAAGCACCTTATTCACACCATCCGGGGAGTGGGTTATGAGCTGAGCTCCCGCCCGCAGGATGGCCCATCAGCGGGAGCGCAACTATGAAAGTGGTCACCATGAAGAATCCGAAAGTGGCGGCGGAATGCGAATCCCGCCAGCTGGTCTCCGATCTATTTCACCAGCTGAGCCAGCCCCTGACCACCCTGTGCTGCTCGCTCGAGCTGGCCTTGCTCCAGACTCCCAGCGCTGAACAATATAGCGAGGTTGTGGGTCATGCCCTGGGCCAGGCGGAGAAGGTGTCCGCGCTGGCCACCGCTATCCGGGAGCTGATTGAAGCGGGCCAGGCGGGGTATGGGGGCGAGCTCCTGGAGCTGCGCCGGGCGGTCGAGGATGCCGGGTATCTTTTGCCGGTAGCGGAGTCGGCGGGAGTGCAGGTTGCCTGTACTCCCGGACCCGCGTGCCGGGTTCGGTTTGATGCCCCGCGACTGCGCCAGGGGCTATTTCACCTGATGGGGTACGTGATCGGTTCAGGCGGCTCCCGCGTCCAGATCGAACTGGCGGAGCGCGGGGCGGAAGCCGTGCTGAAGCTGACCGTCTCGCGGGTCGGCATGCCGGATGGACTACCTTCGGCGAATTCAGATCAAGAACTCTCGCGACGGCTGGGACTGGGGATTGCGCGCGCCATCTTCGAGGCGGCGGGCGGCACGCTGATCGTGGAAAGAGGAGTAGAGGGTCTGAGTGTGCAGGTAAGGATTGCGCGAAAGGAGGAGAGGTCCGAGGAACGATCGGAAGAACGGCCGGAGGAGGAACGATCGTCGAAAGAACGATCGTTGAAAGAACGATTGCCGAAAGAACGATCGCAGGAACGGCAGTCGGGGGCTGTTGGGTAACTTGCGCCCGGTAGGCGCAACCTTCAAATGTTCGATTGCGAAGGGTTGACGTGCCGGCGTTCTCTGCCGTCCCACGGCCGGTTCGGTCGTCGCGTGTGTACCGGGACGGAATCCTCCGGATTTGCTGCACGAGGCTGGGCCGGTTTCGCATCCAGCACGGAGCGGATCGTCGCCAAGAGGACGTCAGGGCCATCGGCCTTGGGCACGAGCGCATCCACCCAGTTCAACGCGCTAACTGGCAGTTCCAGACCGGCTGCCAGCATCACGATAGGCATCTCCGGCTTGATCTTCTTGATCTCAGCTGCCACTGTGCCGCCGTCCAATAGGCCAAGGTGATAGTCGAGCACAATCGCATCCACCGGATGCGACATGAAGAGCCGCAGACCATCGCGACCGTTGGTCGCCGTAACCAGGTCGTATCCGCTTTGCTCTAATTGAGTAAGCTGGCTCGGATCCCGATGTATGCACAATAGCGTACTGTTGCTGGCCATAATATTCTTATATACAGGCGTATCTATTGGCGTTCTGCTCAATATTGCACACATTGAAGATTTAGGCGCTAGGCATGGACCGTGGTAGGCCTCTGGCACGAGGACCTTCGATTCCGATGCTCGCGAAGAATTTCCCACCACGACACTCCTCCTGAAACCGGAAAAGGTTCCTTCCTGAGAGGCATCTTTAATCTCCCACTAATCTCCTTCTTAACTCACAGGCATTCAATCGGCCTATATCCGAATTGCGTGAGCCTCCGGCCCGGGAAGCACTGCCTCGGGCGCGGTTGCGGGAAGGGACCCATGACCGAACAGAGCAAGCGCGCCATCACCAGCAGCCAGGATGACGGCGAACGCGAGCGGTTGCTGGTGGAGCAGTTGCCGCAGGTGCGTTACATAGCTCGCCGCATTCACGAACGGCTGCCCCGCCATGTGCAGCTCGAAGATATGGTCCATGCCGGCGTGGTCGGACTTATCGATGCCCTGCAAAAATTTGACGGCAGCAAACATGTGCAGTTTGGTTCCTATGCCAAGTTCCGCATTCGCGGCGCAATTCTGGACAGCTTGCGGGAAATGGATTGGAGCCCGCGCGATCTGCGGCGCAAGGCGCGACGATTAGAAGAGGCGCACAATACCTTGCGCTCCAGCCTGGGACGCGATCCCAGCGAAGCGGAACTGGCGGCGGAACTGGGTATTACCCTGCTAGGCCTGCAGTTGCTGGTGGGAGAAATCTCTGGCCTCGAAGTGGGCAGTCTGCGGGTGGAATCGCCGCTCGACGGCCGGGAACAGGATTTGTGCGAGTGCCTACCCGATGATAGCGAAGAGACCCCGCTGTTTCTCTGTTTGCGCTCCGAGATGACGCGCTTGCTGGCACGGGCCATCGCCGACTTGCCGGAGAGAGAGCGTCAGGTGCTGGCTCTTTATTACTATGAGGAACTTACGATGAAGGAAGCGGGACTGATTCTCGGGCTAGGCGAGTCGCGAGTGTCGCAGATCCACTCCATGGCGGTAATCCGCCTGCGCAGCCGGCTTGCCGAGTTGAGCGAGAAGAACCGCCCCGAGCTCGCAAAAGGGGCCGCTGCCGGAGCGCAATGAACGACAGAAAGTCCCTTAACCACGAAGGACACGAAGTATCACGAAGGCTACAATCTCAAGGTTTTCCTTCGCTTACGTTCGTGTCCTTTGTGTTTAACGACTTCGCAAACCGACAACTATGGCATCGGTAACTCGTTCAGGGCTTCTTTGACTTTCCGCAGTAACGACACGGCAGAAAACGGTTTGGGCAAATAGAACCAGCCGGGATGCTGAAGTGCCTTTCCGGGTGATGGAATTCTCCGGATACCCGAGATGAATATGGCCTTCAAACCGTTTTCGGCTCTTTCCAGTTCAAGGGCCAGATCGCAGCCATCACGGTCAGGCAAGACAACATCCGTAAGCAATAGCTGCACTGTCTTTCCCACCAGCGAGGAAAGCCCGCACTGCGTCGGCCGCGTTTCGCGCCGCAAGCACCCGGTATCCGGCTGAGCACAGGATTTCGTAAGCCACATTACGAACGAAAGCCTCGTCTTCGACCAGCAGGATGGTTGAAACTCGGGAATCGAATGCCGGTGCGAGAGATGCGCAGGCCGGATCTCCCGGGGCGTCGTGGAATGGATTTGCCAGATGCAAGTCTGACCTCCGCTGGGGCATTGTGCATGTGTGCTTCCACGGTCTGGTGAGCGTGCTGTGCTCGGTGGTGGACTGATAGGCTTGGAGTTACGCGATCGGGAATGCTTGTGAGAGATTTTCTCGATCACAGATTTGAAACTGCGATGTTGTTTTCGGGACGGTTTGGGCGTTTTCGGGAAACAACGTTCGATACGGTCGCCGCACGAGCGTGGGCGCTCGCGCCTACATTTCAGGGTCGGGTCAGTATTGTCCGATAGGGATCGAGTACGACCTTTCGGGTGCCGGCTGGCGCGGGGAAGCGGAAGGTGGTTTCCGGGCCGTCGGCGAATACCTGGCCCAGGAAAACATTTTTTCCTGCCAACACGGCATAGACCGGAACGACCGTTACCAACTCCTGGGGCGCGTCCTTTTGAACGATCGTGCCGCTGACCGCCGAGCCGCCGGCTTTCGCTGCGTATTTCACCGACTGCAATTCCAGATGGGGCAGAGCTGTGCCGTTCACCCATCCTTCGTAGAACCAGTCGAGCGATTTGCGTCCCTCGTAGCGAAGAGAGGGGGGCAGTTCCTCTTCAAAGACCTGGAGAAACTCACGGCTATTGATGGCTCTTTCCTGAAAGCGCTCCCGGGCCTTGCTCAACGCGCGCAGGAAAGGTTCATCCGCCTGGGCATCGGACAGGTTGGCGGCATGACCGCCGCGGCTCCGTTCGGCGTCGCGCAGCATGGTCCGCAGCATGTGGAACAGCCAGGTGCCGCGGCCGTAGCTGATGGCATTGTATCCGTCGGGGAAATGAGAACAATTAAGCCGGGTGCCGAAGGTGACCGGACCAGCGTCCGCGAGCGGCGAGCCCTCCTTGTTCTTCGCCAGCAGGTCCTGGCGGTATTTCTCCATGACCATGCGAAACTGGGACGGATTTTCAGACTCCATCAGGAGTAAGGCGCTGTAATTCGCCAGGGCTTCGAAGAGCCATTGATCGCGGTAGCTTTTCCAGGACAAAAGATCACCCCACCACTGGTGGGCCGTCTCATGGACAATGACGTTTTCGCTCAGAACTGTGGCCACTGCGCTCATATGCAACAGGGATTTTTCAGTGGGCGTGAGAAAAGAAAAGCTGGAGAGAAAAATGAGCGATGGCCAGCCCTGACTGACCTCACCGGGCATCTGGGTCAAAGCCAGGCTGGTGTAAGGGTAGGGCCCAAAGCGGTGGGCGAAGAACTCGACCGCGTGCGCGGAAGAATTTGCCACAGCTTGCGCATTGTGCGAGGGAGAAGGCGGCGGCGCGGGTACGGTGATCTGCTCCGGATGCCGGTGCATGGGAAAGGGAAGCGTCGGGGATGGCGCCAAAGCCTGCGACGAGCCTTGCGGAAAAGAGCGTTCTACGCCGGAACTGGCATAGGCTTCGACCGTAACGTCGCCGGCCCGGGCGGCCACCCGCAAATACCGGCCCAAGTTGAATCCGGCGATGGGCATGGGACGATCCGAAACCCAATGGCTGGATTGTTCACCCGCCGGCAAATCGGCGGGAGCACCGTCAACGCGCTTGCCAGTGGCGAGCAGCGTCCAATCCGGGGGATAACGAAATTGCAGATCGAAGCGCGCCATCTCCAGCCCACGGTTGGGATACCACGTACCGCGCGCGCCGACATAAAGCAACCCGGCCCCGGCTTCGGAGAGCACTTCTCCTCCGTAGACGAAGTGCAAATTAATTTGCTGACCGGCGCGCAGCGGCTGGGGAAAGACGACAGCGATCAGATCGTTGCCCCGGCGCGCCAGTTGCGTGCCTTCAAGCGACTGGTTGTGGATAAATTCGACCGGAACGCCGTCGGATTCAACTTTACTGACCTGGAGGAAGCGGGACAATTCGAAGAGTACAGCTCTTTGCCCCGCCTGCCGAACTTCAAGTCGGAGGCTCGCCTCGGCATCGAGCCGGGTGGGCGGCGCCACTTTCGTCTGGATTTTGTACTGCGAAACGCTGACTGCTTCGGGCTTGGCCTCTTCTCCCATGACTCCGGCAGCGTCACCGGAGCGGCCGCCGGGTTTGCCCTGGGTGAAGGCGCTCCACACGTCGTAGTAAGTTTCCGCTTCGACCGTCTTCTGCTGGCCCGCCCAGATTTGCTCCGACGCGAGC
Organism: Terriglobia bacterium; assembly: GCA_963813645.1. Taxonomy (GTDB): domain Bacteria; phylum Acidobacteriota; class Terriglobia; order Terriglobales; family Acidobacteriaceae; genus JAIQFF01. Next base: position 58,049 of record CAWEZS010000023.1, on the reverse strand, counting down.
GAATCGAAGTAGAGATCAAAGGTCCCGAGATTTCGCCCCTGGAGGCGGGCATGCAGCATGCGATCGTCGTCCGCGCGGCGATTGGATACCGGACTCGCCGTCTCCTGCTGGCCCGACGTGGGCAGAGAATTGCTGAAGCTGAGAAGCAGCCGCAAGGCGTCGAACTGGGCCAGGTTGCGGGCGGTCGAGTCCCACTGCGAAGCGAACTCCTGAGAATTGGCTGTGGCCCGGAGTGCGGGCTGCAATTCGGTAAAGGTATCGTCGTTGAAGCGGAAGTATGCGGTAACGAATTTCTCTTCCAGAATGGCGGCGCCGGTGAACAGCATCATCGATGCCCGCTCCGCCTGGTCGTTGGGGATCAGCAGCACTTCGCCTTCGCCCTCAAAAAAAGCTCCGGTGACGTGACCGGCGACATCCTCGGTGAAAGCGATGGTGCCGTCGTCGAACGTGATATGGAAGGCGGCGCGCTCGAGAGTCACTTCGCGAATGTTGTAGACCCGCGACTTGTCGAGCCCGACACTTTGCAGCTGCGAATACAACGTTTCCGCGGAGTGGGCGCGTGGCAGTTGAGATCGTGGCGGTGGAAGCCGGCGCAGGTGTAGCCGCCGCCGCCTGCGCGCCGTAGACCGGAGCCGCAAACCATGCGAATGCAAGCAGGAACAGCGCCTTATTGGAAATAATTCTGATTACCTTGGTCACGTAGGCTCGAGCTTCATCCCTGTTGCTAGAATGCGCCATAGTGCGGGCATCTGTCATCTTTCTCTTATTGTCGAGCCTATTCCTGGGAGCAGACTGCGCTTCTGCGGAAGTCATTCACCTGAAAAATGGTCGCACCATCTATGCCGACCAGGTCCACGAGAATGGTTCTCACATTGAGTATGAAGTCGGGGAAGACTCTTACGCAATTCCGAAATCATCGGTGGAACGGATCGAGGCCGGAGGAGTTCGTCCCGAGCGGGCTTCGACTGGGGAAGGCAAAGATTCCAGGGATGTCCCCTCATTCACTCCCGCCGATGAGCTCAAGGGAGAGCCGGAAGTCAGCGACAAGATTATCCGCGACGGCAAGGTTGATCCCGATGCGCTGATGGCAATTGAACATCAAGGCAATACACGGACGTCGGCTGCCGCGTATTTCATAGCCGGCAAGCACGAGATGGAGCAGACGAATTTCAGCAAGGCGCGAACCTATTTTGAGACCGCGTTGCGCTTGGACGGCCAGAACGCCACCATTCTGAACTATTACGTTGCCCTGCTGTTGCGCACCGGGAATGCGATCGATGCCCTGCCATTGGCGGAACGCGCGGTACGAACTGCGCCCGATTCCCCCGACACGCTGGCCGTTTTGGGCTATGCCCAATACGCCAACGACCGGAACAAAGACGCGATCCGCAGCTGGAAGCGATCGTTGCAACTTCGCCCTGATGCCCAGGTGCAGAAATATCTGGAGAAGGCCGAGCGCGATGCGACTGCGGAATCCGACTACACGCAAAACGCCAGCAGCCACTTCACTCTGAAATATGAGGGCAGGCAGACGCCCGAATCATTGCGCCGCGATCTGATCTCCACCCTGGAATCGCACTATGGGGACCTGGTGCGGGATCTCGGCGTGGCGCCACGCGGCAGCATCGCTGTGGTTCTCTACACCGACCAGGCCTTCTTCGACGTCACCCAGTCACCCTCATGGGCAGGCGCTGTCAATGACGGCAAACTACGGATCCCGGTCAATGGAATGAACTCAGTGACGCCTGAGCTGTCGCGCGTCCTGAAGCACGAACTGGCGCATTCGTTCATCAACCAATTGGCAGGTGGACGCTGTCCGCAGTGGCTGAACGAAGGTATCGCCCAGGCGATGGAACCGAAGTCGTTGTCATCACGCGGGCGCCGTCTGGCCGAACTCTTCAAGGCGCAACATGAAATTCCGTTCAACGCGCTGGAAGGCAGCTTCATGCGCTTCTCGCCGATGGAAGCCGTTCTGGCCTACGACGAGTCGCTCGCAGCCGTGCAATATATTATCGACACCCAGGGCGCAAGCGATCTGCAGCGCATCCTGCAACGCCTGGCCGAAGGAAATTCCACCGAAACGGCTTTGCGGGCCACTATCCACGACGACTACGGGCAGCTGCAGTCCGACGTAGGCAAATACCTAAGCAGCAAATACTGAAACTAGCAGGGGGTGGTGCGCCCCGAAGATCAGGTCTCAAGTTCTTCCCAAATATCTTTTACAGACATCTTTTTCGCTCTGCGTAAAAAATCATAAGCTTCGATCCGACGTTTGAACCCCACTTCTCGCAAAAGATGCGAGAAATGGGACACCCGGTTTTTCACAATTCTCATCCACCGTAGATATTGGTATTCAGAAAGTCATTGCGGAATTTTCCCCGCGGATCGTATTGTTTCAGCAGTTCCTGATAGTCCGGCAGCCTTGCATAGAGCGACTTCAGGCGCGAAGGTTGCATGGTGAAAAGCTTGGCCCAGTGCGGCCGGGCATCGAAGGGCGCCAACTGCTCTTCAATCACCGGCAACAACTGTTTGACCGCCGGCCATTCCGGCTTCCAGGTAAAGTGGATCGCGAGCGACGGCCGCTGGTAGGCAGTACTCATCCAAAGGCTGTCCGCGTCAATCGTGCGCAACTCCGAGATAAAGAGATGGGGCCCGACCTTGTCCCGAAGTTTCTCGACCGCCAGGATGGCTTCATATCCGCGGTTACGCGGAACAAAATATTCGGCCTGCAGCTCCGCCCCGCTGCTGGGCGTGAAGTTCATACGGAAATGCGGCAGCCGTTCATACCATGGGCCGGGGATGCCCATCTGCTCCGTACAATTTTCCGCCGAGTGGTCGGCCAGGGGATGAAGCTTCCGGGTTGCCAGCTTCGCCCCATAAAACTCAGGCGCGAATTCGAACGACTCCCCGGGCTCGACCCGCCGCTTCATCCATACTTGCGTGGCCCGGTGGTTCTGCCAATCAGTAAACAGGCTGACGCTATAGGCACTCGAGAAAATGTCATCGAGATGGTTTTCGAGATGCGCCAGGGACAGGTTCTCGTACACCACTTGCCTTACCTGGAAGGTCGGCTGCACATCCAGCGTAACCTTGGTGACTACGCCCAGTCCGCCCAGCGCTACCCCCGCGCCGGCAAACCGTTCCCCATCTTTTTGCCGCGACAAGGTTACGACCTCACCGTCCGCCGTAACGATTTCCAAAGCGGACACAGCCGTCGACAGGTTGCCGTTCTTGCAGCCCGAGCCATGGGTGGCAGTGGCGCAGGCGCCAGCCACCGAGACATGCGGCAGCGATGCCAGGTTATGCACCGCAAAGCCCTGGCTATCAATGTACGGAGCCAGTTGACCATAGGTGACGCCGCCGCCCACCGTGACCGTACGCGCCTTCGGATCCAGGGACATCTGGTCGAGAAGCTTCACCGAAATCTGGTTGTCCTTGCTGTCGGCGATCCCGTTGAACGAATGGCGGGCTCCGAGCGCCCTGACTTTATTGCAGCTCTTCACCGCCTTTTGTACTTCTTCGACGGATTTGGGAAGCAACAACCGGTCGGTACTGTACTGGTAGTTGCCAGCCCAATTCGTCCGCGGCGCTGGTGGTTGCTGGCCCGTGACCACGCGCGATAGCAGGCTGCCCGCGACCAGGGCTCCAGAAGTTTTCAGGAATTGTCTCTTGTTCATATTGTCCCAATCGGATCGCAACAATATATAGAGACTTGGAGGGAGCAAAGCAAGAGATTCCAGCAGACAAAGCTGGTTTGTCAGCCGATCTGTATCAGGTCGCTCGCTCTGGGTGCGGCCGCGGCCGGTGGAAACTGCGGGGCACGCCACGAGTCGAAGACAGACACCTGATGGACGCAGGAGACGGTACAGTTGGGAGCACAGCTCTTTTCCGAAAGATATTCGCGGCGAATGTCTTCGACGGTGTATTTCTCCAGCGGGATTGCGGGGTAGCCGCGCTGCTGGGAGCAATAATGAACCAGGCCGTCTTCGCAAATGTAGAGATAGCGCGCACCCGCACGGCAGCGCCATTGATTGGGGCGCCCTTGGGCAATATTGTCCTGGAAGCCGTTGATGCGAGTGAAGCTGCTTTTCTCCATCGCCTTCATCTCGTTGTAGACGCGGCGTTCGTCGTCATTCAGCGGTTGTAACTGGCCGGAGCCGTCGTGGATGATGCCGATGGTGGAGCTGAAACCCAGGCCCAGAGCGCGCTTGCCGATGGTGAGCGCGTCTTGCGGATTCTTCACGCCACCGCCCACCACGGAATTGATATTCACGTGAAAGTCGGCATGCTCGGCGAGCAGCTCCAGCTTCTTGTCCAGCACCTTCAGACTCTTTTTCGAGACCTCGTCCGGCGTAACGTTGTCGATCGAGATCTGCAGCCATTCGAGCCCGGCCCGGTTGAGGCGTTGAATGCGTTCTGCCACCAGAAGATACCCGTTCGTGATCAGCCCGGCAATCATGCCCCGTTTGCGAATGCGCTGAATGATCTCGTCGAGTTCGGGATGAAGCAGGGGCTCGCCGCCGCTGATGGTGATGACCGAGGTCCCCAGCGCGGCCAGTTTGTCCACACGCTGGAACATGGCCTCGGTCGGAACAGGTTTGGAGAAATCATCGTACTCGTTGCAGTACTCGCAGGCCAGATTGCAGCGCCGCGTCGGGATAATGTGGGCTAACAGCGGATGCTCGGTCGAAGCGAACGCGCCCGCGATCATGCGAGCCCCCCGCAAATTGCGGTGAAGCGCCTTCAAACGGCGGCCCACTGTGGTTCCAGCTGATGGCATGCTTGCTCCTTTATTAGAGCATAGGGATGGGCAAAGTGCACCGATTCCGCAGCGTTTGGGGCGATTTGCGGAGTGAATGGAGAATGTCAGAGGTCACTGAGAACCGGGAACTCCCAACTGGAAACTGGTATTCCAATCCCGCAGCGCTTCGAGCGTCCAAAACTCTGAGGGGTTTCCGAGAGCGTCGACAGTCACGAAACCAACTCGTGGCCTGCAGCCGTCAAAGTCTCAAGCGCAGTGGCCGCATCCTTTTCCTTGACGAGGACGTAGTCGGTGTCGAACGTCGAGACAGCGAATATGGGGACGCCCCGCTCCGCAAGAGGACTGAGAAATGAAGCCAGGACTCCAGTCAGCGAAAACGCGAAAGGACCCTCCAGCTTGAGGCAGATCCAGGACAATTCGCATTTTGCATTTTTCGGAGCTTGATTGAGAGGGCACACGATGGAGAGTTCCTCGGCTGTGCGCGTGATGGAGATGAATGGTGAGGTTGAGGGCAATTTAGGCATTGGAGCATCCGAAGGCAAGCGGCAGACTGTGAAGGTAATTGGCAGGCGTCGGAATTTAAGGTGCATGACCAGTGATCTCAAGCGGAAAAACCGAGCCGAGCTTTGCTCGGCCTTGGACGAATCTGAGACCCGTCCCTACATGGTCTCAGGTGGTACTGACTGCTTTCCTTACCGCTGCTTTCGCCAGCAGGCGCGTGGAGTCGAGCGTTGGCAGTGGCGAGGAATCGGGCGTGATCAGGAGCGGGATTTCGGTGCAGCCCAGAACGACCGCGTCACAGCCTTGCTCCGCCAACGTCCGGATTACTTCCTGAAAATATGCCAGCGAACGCGCCGTGAACTGGGCGTTTACCAGTTCGTCAAAAATGATCTGGTTGATTCGTTCGCGCGCCGGTTGGTCGGGTGTGCGGTAGTCGAGACCGGACGCTTTCAACTTCTCCGGATAGACCGGACCTTCCATCAGGTATCGAGTGCCGAGCACGCCCAGCCGTTTGAAGTGGCTCCGGCGGGCCTCGTTCGCAACCTCCTGTGCAATGTGCAGCCAGGGGCGCGGAGACCGTTGCTCGACCCGTCCAAAGGCCTGATGGATTGTATTGTCCGGGCAGATCAGAAAATCCGCGCCCGCCTTCGCCAGCTTGTCAGCCGACAAGAGCATCAGGTCGGCAACTCCAGACCAATCGTCAGCGTAAATGCATTCCATGTATCGAGCCAGGGGATGCGTATGCAGCGAAACTTCGGGGTGATCGTGGGTCCCGAGCAGATGAGCACCTTCGAGAGCAATAGTGCGGTAGCAGAGTGCCGCCCCCTCCGCGCTGCATGCGACAATGCCGATGTGCTGGGTCATGGAATCTCTTTGTAATTTACTCCTGAGCGGCCAGCTTCTCGACCTGCTGCAATATCATGTCCAGGTGTTTGCGCGAATAATATTTACCGTTTGCCACCACCCCAAAAATCTTGCGGGTGTTGCGGATGTCCTCGAGCGGGTTCGCGTCCAGCAGCACCAGATCGGCCTCGTGCTTAGGCTCGACCAGTCCGCGCGTTTCGATTTTGCCGATAAACAGCGCCGGGTCAAATGTTGCAGACTTCAAGGCCTGCCATGGAGTGAAACCGCTTTTCACCAGCCACTCCAGCTCATCGTGCAGACTGAAACCTGGAAACACGTAAGGGTCGGGACCGTCGCTGCCCGCCATGAACGGCACTCCAGCCTCGTGCATCGCCTTGACCAGCTCGACGTCGCGGGCAGCTTCGGCCTTCAGCAAAACTAGTTCTTCGGGCGAGATATCCTTGCGGAGCTTGGCCGGGTTCCATTGCGTGCGCACTGAAGCGGGCACATATTTCAGCCGCGGATCAGATTCCAACCCGGGATCATCAATGTGGCTGTTGGCCTGCGTCCGTACCAGCGTTGGCACCTGCCAGGTGCTGCTCTTGACCAGTTGCAGAAACAAGGAACTGGCCTTCGCCGGATCGAATGTGGATATGATCTGCGGGCCGAGTTTCCCGTACGCCGCAAAGTCGCGCTTTGCCAGCGCGGCGAGCTGCTGGGCGCGAAGTCCGTCCTCCTGAGAGGAGCACGCCAGCAGCATTCCCGTCAGATGCTCAATGCTTCGTTGCCCCGCGGTGGAGGCTTCGCGAGCGCTTACCGAATATGGAACATGGCCAGCGAAGGGAATGTCTTGTTTCGAGGATTCATCGGCAATCGCAAAGTAGGACTCGCGCGGGACATTGGAAAGTATTTTGACGAAATCCAGACCCTGCTTCTTCACCGTGTCCACCGCCTGGCGTGCGTCTTCTGGCGTGCTGACAGCGATGGTCTGCCGGTCGCTCTTGCCTCCCGCGAGAAATGGACCACCCAGAATCATCCGCGGGCCCAGCAGTTCTCCACTCTCGATCCGCCGGTGGCGGGTCTCGAGCGCGTCTGGATCGCCACCCATGTCGCGAACGCCGGTGATGCCGTTGGCAATGTAAAGCGGGTAAATTACCTTCTCATCCCACGCCGGAGAAACGAAAGCGCTGTGCACATGCATGTCCCACAGGCCGGGGATCATGTATTTTCCGTTAGCGTTGACGATCTGAACTCCGCGTCCCTGGTCGACCAGGCCCACTTTCGCCACGCCGCTGATCTGACCCTTCCTGATCACCACGGTCATATCCTGAGCGATCGTGCCGTCCCGCACGTTTACTACATTGACATTGGTAAATATTAAAATATCCGTTGTCGCGGTCTTTGGCTTGGATCCCGCCCACAGGAAGGTGGTCAGGCACACCCAGACGGTTAGAGATGCTTTCATGCCCCAGAGCTCCGCAGATAGCCAGTGAGGAAAGGCTATGTGTGGGCCGCCGCGGCGTCAAATAAATTCAGGAAGGTCAGCTTCTTTTCCGCCGGAAGAAACGAGGCCTCGAAGGAATTCCGCGCCAGCTCGCGCAAATGTTCCTCGTTGAAGCCGAAAGACTGCTGGGCCAACTGGTATTCGCGTGCCAGCGACGTACGAAACATGGCCGGGTCGTCAGTGTTGAGCGTGATCATGATCCCCTGATCAAAATACTGGCGGACCGGGTGCACATCCAACGATGGGCAAGCGCCGGTGCGCAGATTGCTGGTGATACAGATCTCCACCGGGACCTGGCGGGTGGCCAGCTCTTCCACCAGTTCCGGATCCTGCGCGGCGTTAAGTCCGTGTCCAATACGTTCGGCGCGGAGATTGAGCGCGCCCCAGATGGATTCGGGGCCGGCATTCTCCCCCGCATGCGCCGTCAGATGCAATCCGTTGTCTGTGGCATAGGCGTAGGCCTCGCGAAACAACTCCGGCGGCCCCTTCTGCTCGTCGCCGCCCATGCCGATGGCAACGACCTTGCGCTCCCGGTAGCGCACCGCGACTTCAAAGACCTCGCGCGCGGCGACCGCGCCGAACTGGCGCACCGCGTCAAAGATCCATAACAGGGAGACGCCAAAATCACGCTCGCCCTTCTCGCGGCCGCGCTCCATGCCTTCAAAGAGAGCATCAAAGTTCTGCTTGCGCCACAGGCAAACTCCAACCGACACGTACACTTCGGCGTGCAGCACATTCTGCGCTCTGAGCCTTTCCATCAGCCGGTAAGTGATGAGTTCGTAGTCGTCGGCACTCTGCAGGTCTTCGGTCACAGCCTTGAAGGCCATTAGGAAACCATTGAAGTCCTGGTAGCTGTAAAGCTGCTCGATCTCAGCCAGCGTACTGCTTTTGCCGCGACGCTGCCGCAGTTCAAGCAAGGTCGTGGGGTCAATCGCACCTTCAAGATGAAGATGCAACTCAGCCTTCGGCAGGGTCACGATGAACGAACTAGGCTGCGACGCCATAGCTAGATTGTAGATTGAAGTGCCAGGATTTGCAGGGGAATCAATTGCAGACGAAAGACTTGAGATTTTAGATTGCAGAATGGGATCTCAAACCAGGGCTGTAAGCCGAGCCGCGAAGCGGCGCAAAGAATGTAGCCCAGGGCGTAAGCCCTTGGGGGTAGAAGCGGAAACGAAAGAGCTCCGGGGTAGCGAAAGAAAGACCTTCGAGCCAAATCTTCAATCTGGCTTCTTCAATCTGCAATCCGAATCTTACTTCTGCGCTCTGCAAAACTCACTGTGATGCCGGCTGTAAAAAATGTAGATGGCCAGACCAAGCGCCAGCCAAATGAAGAAGCGCAGCCACGTGATCACCGTAAGTCCGGTCATCAACCCGCCACACAGCACCACCGAGATTAACGGGAACCACGGAACAAACGGCACGCGGAAGGCACGCGGACGATCCGGCTGCCGGCGTCGCAAAAAGATTACGCCGAGCGACACCAGCACAAAGGCAAACAACGTGCCGATATTCGAAAGATCAGCAGCATCGCCAATGTCCACCAGTCCAGCGGGAATTCCCACCGCAAAGCACGCTATCCACGTAGACCAGTAGGGAGTTTTGTACTTGGGATGGACCACTGAAAAAAGCTTGGGCAGCAGACCGTCACGGGACATGGCATACCAGATGCGCGCCTGGCCATACTGAAACACCAGCAGCGATGAAATCATCCCGGTGAGAGCGCCCACCACGATCACGGAGCGGAAAAACGGGTGCGCGCCCAGGTATTTGAGCGCGTAGGCCACAGGCGCTTCAGCGGCTTCACCGGAAACGAAAGTCGTGTACTTCATCATGCCCAGCAGAACAATGGCAACCCCAACGTAGAGGATGGTGCAGATGATCAGCGAGGCGATGATGCCGAACGGGAGATCGCGCTGCGGAGTCTTGCATTCTTCCGCCGCAGTGGAGACGGAATCGAAGCCAATGTAGGTAAAGAAAACGATGGCGCCGCCGGTGACGATTCCGGCGAATCCTGACGGCGCAAAGGGCGTCCAGTTGGCTTTGTTGACCAGCATGCCGCCCACGACCAGGAAGGTGAGAATCGCGCCGATCTTGATCATTACCATGACATTGTTGGCGCCGGCCGATTCTTTCACGCCGCGCACCAGCAACAACGTCAGAATAAAAACGATCAGAAATCCGGGCATGTTGAAATACGCGCCGGTCCAGTGTCCCGAGGCCCACACCGGACTCGCCCACTCGTTTGGCAAATTTATCCCGAAAGCCGCCAGTTGTGCTTTCGCATATCCGCTGAACCCGACGGCGACCGCCACGTTGCTGACCACATATTCCAGGATCAGGTCCCAGCCGATAATCCAGGCAAAAATTTCGCCCAGAGTTGCATAGGAATAGGTGTAAGCGCTGCCCGCGATCGGGATCATTGACGCCAGCTCGGCATAGCACAAACCGGCGAAGCTGCAGGCGACAGCCACCAGTAGAAACGAAATGGCAATCGATGGACCGGCCGGCGGACGTCCGTGCATCAGCGCGCCCGCAGTGCTCCCGGTGCGCAGGAAGTTGGAGATCAGGTCCAATACCTGCGCATGCAAAATCGAAGGCGCCGAGAAGTGCTCTCCCGCGGCCGCTGTACCCGTTAGGACGAATATCCCCGAACCGATGATCGCGCCGATGCCCAGCGCGGTCAGCGACCACGGCCCCAGGGATTTCTTGAGACGATGGCCGGGCTCGTCGGCCTCCGCAATCAGCTTGTCGATGGACTTGCAGCAGAGCAGCTGGTGGTCAGAGGTATAAGCCGTTGGTGTTTGTGCCAAAGGGTTTGGTCTCCTGGGGAAGCGCTTTGGCAATGGCACCTGGTATTCAGCCGGTGCAACGGCCAAATACCAAGTGCTGCATGCCAGATGCCCTTTAGCGCTTCGCCGTACCGCGTGCCAGCTTCTTCACTTTGCGCTTGGCCGAGCCGCGCGCATATTCCCGGGGCTTCAGCGGATTTTCCGTCTTGCGCTTCTTGCGCGCGGCGCGCTTGGTCTTCTTACGTTCTTCCTTAGTCAGTGCGCTTGTGTTTGCCATGAGTGCTGTTTGGTTCTCCTTAGAATGTGTTGAAAACTGAGCTTTTAGCCCTTAGCTTTTAGCCTTTAGCCACAAAGTTTCGATTCCGGATCTGGCTAAAAGCTAAGAGCTACTGGCTAACCCCCTCCAGCTGCGCATACTTCTCCACCAGCTTCTTCAAACCGAAGCGAGGGAATTGTACCGTAATCTTGGCATCTTCACCTTCTCCTTCGCGCTGGTAGACGGTGCCTTCGCCATATTTCGGATGGCGAACCTTCTGTCCCGGACGGAAACCTTTTTTCCCTTTCGGCTGCTCAACCGGCAGTTTAGGGACGCTGAATTTCTTGCCGCGCGAAGCAAAAAAGTCGGCAATGTTCTCGATCGAGTTGTAGGACTTGCCGGAATAGGATGCCGCCGGAGTCCGTGCATTCTGCTGGCCGCTCCAGACCGCACTCTGGTCTTCATCTTCGTAGGCGTAGTGGGTGGATTCCTGCTCATGCGGCTGGTCATGCGGCTGATTGTGTGGCCGCGGGCGACTCGCCCGCGCATACCCAGACGCGGGCGAGTCGCCCGCGACCACATAACCTCCACGCCCCCCACGGCTTCTCCTTGATGACCCCAGATCGTCCACCAGTTCCACTGGGATCTCGTCAAGGAACCGCGACGGGATACTGGCCTCGGGCAGATCGGTACCGTAGCGGCGGCGGTAGACGGCGCGAGTCAGAATCAGGGTGTCCATGGCGCGGGTCATGCCCACGTAGCAGAGCCGGCGCTCCTCTTCGATGTCGTCAGGCTGCAAGAAAGTTCGCGAGTGGGGAAACAGGCCTTCTTCCAGACCGCCAAGGAATATCAGCGGAAACTCGAGACCCTTGGCCGCGTGCAGAGTCATGAGCGTGATCTGGGCACGCTCGTCGTAGGCGTCGGCGTCGCTGACCAGGGCAGCGTGGTCGAGAAACTGGTCCAGTGTTTCGCCGCGGTCGCGGGAATCCATGGCGGCGTTTACCAGTTCGCGAAGATTCTCAACCCGCGAGTAAGCTTCCGGCGTGTCCTCTTCCTCGAGCAGCTTGATGTAACCAGTCCGATCAATAAGAAATTTCAGTATGTCGGCAGTGCTCGGAGATGGGGTAGTAGCGCCGGCATCCTGCCGGCTGTCGTGGAGGCGTCCCGCCTCCACCTCTTGAGTAGGCAAGCCATTCGGAGTTGCCACCAGCGGCGCCAGCTCTAAGCTATCTTCATCCGATCCAAGGTCGCCCCCAAAGTCGAAAGAAAAATTATCCGGACTAAAATCAGTGTCGTCGGCAACATCGGAAACATCCAGCTCTTCGTCGTCCGCATCGCGCGGGCGAGTCGCCCGCGGCCACACGGGCTTGTCCTTCTTCTCAGCGCTCGCAGTTTCTGCCAGGTGCTCGGCGTAATTTCCCGCAAGAATCGCGCGCCCGTCTTCGATGATGTCAGTGAAAATCTTGAGAGCGGCCAGCGCCCTTGCCGGCAGCAGCTGGCGCTTGATCACTTCCGCAATCGCACCCCACAGGGAAAGCCCGGTTTCAAGTGCCACCTGCTCCACCGTTTCAATAGTGGTTTTGCCGATTCCACGGACTGGGGTGTTGATCACGCGCAGCAGCGAAATCGAGTCATCCGGGTTATGGATGACTTTGAGGTACGAAATCATGTCTTTGATCTCGGCGCGCTCGTAGAACGAAAAGCCCCCGACCACGTGATACTTCAACCCGTAGCGACGCATGGCTTCTTCATAGAGCCGCGACTGCGAGTTGGTGCGATAGAGGACTGCCGCCCGGGCGTTCTCGCCGTGTTCGACGGCTTCGCGCAGGTATTTCGAAATGTAGTCGGCGGCGAAGAGCGCTTCGTTTTCTCCGTCCGGCGCTTCGTAGTAGCCGACTTTGGCGCCGCCCTGCCGCGAGGTCCACAGGTTCTTGCCTTTGCGCTTGATGTTGTGCGCTACCACCGCCGACGCGGCCTGCAGGATGTTCTGTGTCGAACGGTAGTTCTGCTCCAGGCGGATGATTTTCGCCTCGGGAAAGTCTTTTTCAAATTCCAGAATGTTGCGAATGTCAGCACCACGCCAGGAATAAATGGACTGGTCCTCGTCGCCCACGGCGCAAATGTTGTGATGGCTGCCGGCCAGAAGCCGCATCAACTCATACTGCGGACGGTTGGTGTCCTGGTACTCGTCAATCATCACGTACTGATAGCGGCGGTTGTAATAGTCGCGTACCGCAGGAGCGGCTTTCAGCAGGCGCACGGTTTCGAGCAGCAGGTCGTCGAAATCAAGGGCATTGGCTTTGCGAAGTTCCTTGCGATACTCTTCGTAAATGTGGGCCACCACCTCCGTCTTGGGGTCACCCGACTGCAGGTAAACCTCCTGCGGATCGAGCATGTGGTTCTTGGCCCACGAAATATGCGAGAGCACGGAGCGCGGCGTAGTCTGCTTGTCGTCAATGCCAAGCCGGCGCATCGCCGCCTTGACCAGTTGCTGCTGATCGGACTCGTCGTAGATCACAAAGCTTTTCGTCAACCCGATCGGCGGTTGCCCGGGCACAGCCGATGGAATGCGCAGCTGTTCGATATCCCGCCGCAGTACCCGCACACAGAAAGAATGAAAGGTTGCAATGGTCGGCTTGGCGATGGAAAGGCCGCCCACCAGCTTGTCCACGCGCTCGACCATCTCCTGGGCGGCCTTGTTGGTGAACGTCATGGCCAGGATGGCTTCCGGCATCACGCCCATATTTTCGATGAGGTAAGCAATGCGAAAGGTAATGACCCGGGTCTTGCCACTGCCCGCGCCCGCGAGAATCAGGACTGGCCCCTCCGTGGTTTCAACGGCGGCTCGTTGCTGCGGATTGAGTTGGTCGAGAAAAGACAAATCTGGAGTGGCTCCGAGGTTCCCTAGCTCGATTTTACGCGAGCTTGGTGTGAGGCGGACACTCTTGTCCGCCGCTTTGAATTTGGTTTTCGTACTCCAAGGATTTCCAGCCGACCCCTGTGCCGGTTTTCAAGCCAAATCAAATTCAAAGGCGGCGGACAAGAGTGTCCGCCTCACACCAACCAAACCTTGTAGGCGGTCCGGCTGAATCTTCCCTGCGTTAACGGAAACTATCCGGTCTTCGCGGCGGTACGCTGGGCGTTGCATTCTTCACAAGGGCATACCTCGCGCAGAAACTGCCAGGAATAGATGCCCAGCTCGTGGCCGTCATTCCAGTGGAACTTGATCGCGTATTTACCCACGCCCTCGGCCGACAAGGGTTTGGCTGCCTCCTTGAACATGGGGAGGGCGCCGGGCGCGAGTTTAGGCCGCTCACCGGGCCGACGGCCAGACTTGCCACGTTCGTCGTCACAAAGGGCACAGGGGCAGGCATCGCGCAGGAAGGGGAATGGATAGTGGGAGCGGTGGCCATCCTTCCACTCGATGTCCAGGCCTGAGCCGCTCGTGAGGTTCACTTTGACCGATTTCGGATCAGGGCCAGTCACTTTTTTTAGTATCGCACACTCTCAACTGCGCCCTATGTCCGCGGGTCGACAAGGCTACAGCGCGGCGTCAGGCTGGTGTGGGGCGGACACTCCTGTCCGCCGCTGTTGACTTTGATTTCGTGACCTGGCGAGCAGAATCAAATTCAAAGCGGCGGACAAGAATGTCCGCCCCACACAGGCTCTGGCCAATCGATGGAAATTCAGCTAAAATAAGGTGTTTACAGATCAAGTACTGAACTTACCTGGAGTAGTCCATGGCACAAGTATGTGAGCTCTGCGGCAAGGGGCCGCAATTCGGAAACAACATCAGCCACGCCCATAACGTGACCAAGCGGCGATGGAACGTGAATCTGCGCCCGGTGCACGCCAGAGTGGGCGCCACGACCAAACGGATTCGCGTCTGCACCTCCTGCCTGCGTAGCGGCAAAGTCGTCAAAGCGTAATCGCGCCGTTTCCCGCAGTAGACCCTTCAAGATCCGCGCCAGATCCTTCACCCGGCTGAAGCCGGGTTCAGGATGACGCCTGCGGGGGCGTGTCGGCGTGTGGGGTGTCTCCGTAGCCCCGACTATTCGTAGTCCCACTATTCGATGGCGTCATCCTGAGCGGCCTTTAGGCCGTGAAGGATCCGGCGCGGATCGGCAAGAACTCAGTCCGCCTCTAATATATCGTGTTACGATATACTGGGAGTGAACACCGCATGCAAAAAACTCTGGCCCTCTCTGACTATCGAGCCTTGGCAGAGCTGCGCTATCAGGTGCGCTTGTTTCTTCGTTTCAGCGAAGAGGCTGCCCGGAAATTGGGCCTGGAACCGCAACAGCACCAGCTCATGCTGGCGATTAAAGGGCTGCCTCCAGGTCTGCACCCAACGATCGGGACACTTGCTGAACGCATGCAGATCCAGCACCACAGCACGGTCGAACTTGTGAACCGTCTGTCCTCCCGGGGCCTGGTGCGACGAAGCCGGGCTGGTGAAGATCGGCGTCAAGTTTTGTTGGATCTGACTCCCATGGGCGAGAAAGTCCTGCGAGAGCTATCGGTGGGGCACAAGGCCGAGCTGCGCAGTCAAGGGCCGGCCCTGGTTGCAGCTCTGGAACAGGTGATGCACCCCTTGAAGAATTCCCGCGGATCACCCCAACCCCACGTCGTTGGGGGACGATCCGGACGGGCAGGCCAGGCGTGACAGAGTCAATTGACCACGGAATCGGAGCCACCGATCCTCAGGTCGACGATACCGCCCTGGCCGTACCCGCCCAATTCCGCATGGTGCTGGTCTCATTCCTGGCGGCGGCGATTGGATTGATCGCCGGGGGCATCGCCTTTCTGCTGTACAAACTCATAGGCCTGCTTACCAACATATCCTTTTACGGCCGCTTCGTATCCGACTTTACCAGCGCTCGCCACAATCATCTTGGATTGTGGGTCATCCCGATTCCGGTCATTGGCGGACTCATCGTCGGAGTCATGGCCAAGTACGGCTCGTCGAAGATCAAGGGACACGGCATACCCGAGGCCATGGAGGCGGTGCTTTTCAATCGCAGCCGGATTCAGCCCCGGGTGGCGATCCTGAAGCCAATCTCGGCGGCCATTGCCATTGGCACTGGCGGTCCATTCGGCGCTGAAGGTCCCATTATTCAGACTGGCGGCGCAGTCGGATCGCTGGTGGGACAGATCTTTCATACCACGGCCTCGGAGCGCAAAGTTCTGCTGGCCTGCGGAGCGGCGGCAGGGATGTCGGCAACTTTCAATACGCCGATTGCCGGAGTGATTCTTGCCATTGAGTTGCTGCTCTTTGAGTTCAAAGCACGGTCGTTCATTCCCCTCGTCGTCGCCAGCACTCTGGCGACTGCGGTCCACATGCAATTGCTGGGCGCCGGCCCGATGTTCACGGTGACCGCCATGGACTTCGGTATCCCGCGAGCTTTGCCGTTCTATCTGCTGCTGGGAGTGATTTGCGGTTTGGCGGCAGTCGGATTCACCAAGCTGCTGTATTGGACCGAAGATCAGTTCGAAAAGCTGCCCATTGACCAACTCTGGTGGCCGGCCATAGGGGCTCTGGGGCTGGGCGTGATCGGCTATTTCGTCCCCAGGGTGTTGGGTGTCGGCTACGACACCATCAGCGACATTCTGAATGCAAACCTTGCGTTGAAGGTGCTGGTCGTAGTGATGCTGGCCAAGGCAGTGGCGCTGGTGATTTCGTTGGGTTCTGGAACATCGGGCGGGTTGCTGGCGCCGATGTTCATGTCCAGTGCCGCGCTGGGCGGAGTGTTTGCGATAGGAATGAATGAGATCGTGCCCTCCGCCCACCTCTCTGCCGGCGCGTTTGCCTTGGTGGCTATGGGCGCGGTGTTTGGAGCAGCTTCGCGGGCTGCGTTCTCTTTCATCGTGTTCGCTTTCGAAATTACCCGCGATTACAACTCGGTACTACCCTTGATGCTGGTCACGGTCATCGCCGACGGCGTCGCCATCCTGCTCATGCCGAAAGCCTCCATCATGACGGAGAAACTGATCCGCCGTGGACTGCGGATCCACCAGGACTACGAAGCCGACGTACTGCAACAGATGGTGGTTTCGGAAACCATGGACCGTGAAGCCCCCACGGTTTCCGCTGAGATGCCTGTCCGCGAATTGGCCGAGCTCATTACCCGTCACGAACCGGAAGACAAGTCGCCATCAAGGCATGTTGCTTCTGGACGCGGAAGGCAGGCTGGCCGGAATCATTACGCGTGCAGATATCCTGCGTGCGCTTGAAGAGGATCCTTCCGGTGCCATGAATCTGCTTGAAGCGGGAAGCCGCAAAGTGATCGTGACCTATTCGGACGAAACCCTGCATGATGCCGCAGCCAAGATGTTGCGCAATAATATCGGCCGCTTGCCGGTAGTTGATCGTAAAGATCCTCGGCGTGTAGTGGGTTATCTGGGAAGGCCAGGGATCATGGCCGCACGGCTGCGCCGCCTGGATGACGAACACGTGCGCGAGCCAGGCTGGGTAGGCAAGTTCCGGTGAGGCTGAGGTCACCCGGAAGTCTCTGACGCTGCGCGCCAGATCCTTCACCCGGCTAAAGCCGGGGTTCAGGATGACGCCAGTTTTGGTAGTTAGGCCGGTGTAGCTTGGCCTTTCCACTTTTGATGGCGTCATCCTGAACGGCCTTCAGGCCGTGAAGGATCTCGCGCGGATCGGCAGGAACGCTGGCCGGCTGAAGGCTCCCGAGGAATACGAGACCCGTCCCGCTGCACGCCAGATCCTTCACCCGGCTAAAGCCAGGTTCAGGATGACGCCCAATGGAGAGGGGATTACTCCTTGTCTTTTGCCGGTGGCGGGGATGTCGCGATAACTCTCTTCTGTGCCGCCGTGATCAGCGGCCGGAGGGCTTGCACGGAAACCCCGAGAGTCCCGCCGGAGAAGCCGTCAATATAGGCTTCGTTGATACCAATGACCTGCCCCTGCGAGCTGAATACCGGACCGCCGCTGCCGCCGTGGGCCGTGGGGGCGTCATAGATCAGCTTATCTCCGACGACGTCTCCCAGATGGCCACAAGTGGCCGATGGACGGATTAGGGACAGCGCGGCCAGTTCGTTGGCGGCGCCGATGTCATCGTGGCGGTAAGCCAGGCGCTCGTACACAGCCGATGGCGATTTCGCGACCATCCCCAGCACGCCCATGGGATAACCCACGACAGCCACCAATTCTCCCGGATTCGAAGCTCTTTCCGCCAGCGGCAGGGGCCGCAGCCGGCTGATGGCTTGTGAATTTTCAACCTTGAGAACGGCCAGATCCCCGTGCGCCGAAAGCACCAGCGGCGTGATATCAACCGGCAACGGGAATCCTGGGAAGAACGCCACCAGTTTTTCCAGCTCCGGCTTGGCGCCTTTGCTGATCAGGATGTCGGACTCTGCGTCTCCGTACCAGGGTTCGGCGACATGACGATTGGTGGCCAGCAGGCCTTCCGCCACAACGAAGCCGGTTCCGGAAATGCGGGCGCGAAGCACCGGCCGGTGTCCCGGCATGGAGACGTGATACACCCCGTAGATGTAGCAGATCGAATTGCGGTACCGGTTCAGGACCAGGGCCGGCATGGCCTGCTCCTGCTTCAGTTCATCCACATCGCGGGTCAGCTGGTTGAGTTCTTCCTGATGCTCGTTGGTGAATGCCGGTCTGACCGATGCGGTGATGGGAAGAGGCTCCGGAGGCGCATAGTAATGCGCCATCACGCCCGTCCCGACGAGCAAGAACACCCCCAGTACGACCTCGACCAACCGGGCCCAGGTGGTACAGACCGGCTCTTCTTCCGATGAATGATGGTTCTCGACCATGAGGACGAACCGCTTGCGGCAGTCAAAATTAGGGGAGGGAAATGCGTGTCCGCCGGGTAGACCTTTGACCTACTATTCTGCAGCCTGAGGCTGGGGTCTTCTAGGGTACGGAAGGTTATGTACGGGTGGACTTACGGCTCTTTGATTCCAAGGCGTTGGGACATCTCTTCGTACAGAAACCCCTCGCCTTGACGGTACGGTTGGATCCATTCGCCATCGATGACGAATTGCGGAATGGCCCGTTTCCCGGTGCGCGCGACCACCTCGTCGGCAGCGCCAGGCGTAGATCCGATATCAACATCTTTGAATGGGATGTTGTGACCCTGCAGAAAGCGCTTGGCAACACGGCAGTCTGGGCACCAGGGAGCGGAGTAGACGACGACTTCCATCGGCATTTCTTTGCGTCCTTTGCGGGTTTTCTCAGCGTCTTTGCGGTGAAGCCTTTGACCGCAAAGCGCCAAGGACTCCGCAAAGTTCGCAAAGAAAAGCCGCCAGCACAGGCTGACGGCCCACAGCTGAAAGCTCCTACCTAATTCTCATACAACAAAACGCCTTCGGCCTTCTCCGAATCTACTGGACGGTAGTACAGCTTCTGGCCGTCCAGGAAGACTTCGATGAACGCCGGGCGGGTGGTGATCGTACCCTGGATGAGCGCCTCGGAGAGCGGATCTTCGATGTACTTCTGCAAAGCCCGCCGCAGGGGACGCGCCCCGTAGCTGCGATCGCCCAGCGTCTGGCTCAGGATCCACTTTTTGGCTTCGTCGGTCACCGTAACCGTGATCGACTTCTGCGCCAGGTTCTGGTTCAGCAGGCTGACCATCAGTTCGAGAATCTGGATCAGGTCTTGCTCGCTAAGCGCGGTGAACAGAATGATTTCATCCAGGCGGTTGAGGAATTCCGGATTGAAGGTGCGTTTGACTTCGCCCTTTACGAGATCTTCGATCTTGCCCGAAATCATGTCCTCGTTGCTTGACTGGAAACCTAGGCCCTCGCGCTTCTGCAGGTGCCGGGCGCCAATGTTCGAGGTCATGATGATGATGGTGTTCTTGAAGTCGACAGTGTTGCCGAGGCCGTCGGTCAACTGACCATCTTCAAATACCTGCAACAGGATGTTGAAGACGTCCGGATGCGCCTTTTCTACTTCGTCCAGCAGGACGACGGAATAGGGGGCACGCTTCACTCGCTCGGTGAGCTGCCCGCCTTCTTCGTAGCCAACATATCCCGGAGGCGAACCAATCAGCTTCGAGACCGAGTGCTTCTCCATGAACTCGGACATATCGAAGCGGACCAGCGACTTCTCGCTGCCGAACATGAATTGCGCCAGGGTGCGTGCGACTTCGGTTTTGCCCACGCCCGTGGGGCCCAGGAACAGGAACGAACCGATGGGCCGGTTCGGGCTCTTGAGTCCAGCGCGGCTGCGGCGGATAGCGCGGGCCAAAGCCACGATGGCTTTGTCCTGCGAAATAATCCGCTTGTGCAGTTCTTCTTCAATGCGCAGCAGCTTGGCCGACTCTTCTTCCTTGATCGAGGTGATGGGCACGCCGGTCCAGCGCGATACCACGTCCTCGATGTCCTCCCGACCGACAACGCCGGTGGAGGACTCATCGAGGTGGTATTTTTCGCGAAGGGCGCGCAGGTTCTCGCGCTCCTTGCGTTCCTCGTCCGAGTAGAAGCGCGCCTTCTCGAACTCATGGTTCGCGATGGCGTTCTCCATACGGTGGACGATGAACTTGATGCGCTTCTGGACTTCGGTAATGTCCTCGGGCAGCGAAGTCTGGCGCAGCTTGACCCGTGCTCCGGCCTCGTCGATCAGGTCAATGGCCTTGTCCGGCAGAAAGCGGTCCGGAATGTAGCGATTCGAATGGGATACGGCGAAGTTGATGGACTCGTCGGTGTAAGTGACGGCATGGAACTTTTCGTACCGGTCTTTGATTCCGAACAAGATCTTGGTGGCGTTGGCCTCATCCGGCGGGGGAACTTTTACCGCCTGGAAGCGGCGCTCCAACGAGCGATCTTTTTCGATGGACTTGCGATACTCGCCCGGCGTGGTGGCGCCGATGCACTGAATTTCGCCCCGCGATAGCGCTGGCTTCAAGATGTTGGCGGCGTCGAGCGATCCTTCCGCTGAACCAGCGCCTACCAGCGTGTGCAACTCGTCAATGAAGATAATGGAGTTCTGTGACTCCATCAGTTCCTTCATGATGGTCTTCAGGCGCTCTTCGAACTGGCCGCGATACTTGGTGCCGGCGACGATAAGAGAAAGATCCAGTCCAAGGATGCGCTTGTCGGCCAGAAACGAAGGAACTTCGCCGTCCGCGATGCGCTGCGCCAGTCCTTCGACGATGGCGGTCTTGCCTACGCCCGGCTCCCCGATCAACACCGGATTGTTCTTGGTGCGGCGGCACAGAATCTGAATGACGCGTTCGAGTTCGCCGTCGCGCCCGACCAGCGGATCGAGCTGGTTGTCCATGGCAGCCTGGGTCAGGTCGCGGGAAAACTCGCTAAGCAGTGAAGACTCGCGCTGACGCTGCGGCGCCGATTTTTCCTGGCTGCTGCGCGCCAGCTCTTCGCGGATCGTAGAAAGCCTGAGACCACGTTCGTGCAGAATCTCAGCCGCGAAGCACTTTTCTTCCCTGAGTAAACCCAAAAGCAAGTGTTCGGTTCCGATGTGCTTGTGCGAAAGCCGCTCCGCCTCTTCCGCGGCATAAGCCAGCACCCGCTTGCACTCATTACTTAATGGAAGGTCAACCGAGGTCGAGACCTTTTCCCGGATCGTGGTGTGTCCTTCAATCTGTTTACGAATGGATTCGACCGAAGCGTGCGAACGCAGGAATCGGTTGGTCAGGGCTTTGTCTTCGCGTAGAAGTCCCAGTAGCAGATGTTCGGTCTCAATGTAAGGAGAGCCGAACTGGCTGGCTTCGTAGCGCGCAAAGAAGATGACGCGCCTCGCTTTTTCCGTATACCGTTCAAACATAAAGCCCTACCCCCTTGGCTCTACTGAGGACCGAGCTTTCCGCTGGTGAACCCGTACCTTGGGAAACCAACGGCCCTCATTCATTATTGCAATCAATCTGCCAGCTCGTCTATGGCCCATAAGCGCCGGTAGAACATCCGGTACGTTACCGAAGAGACCCCGGCCCACTTCTCCCTGAACATTTGCAACGCATTACAAACTCTTCGCCACTTTACCGTTTCGGTACTTATCGGGCAACCGTCAATTCGCGTCAACCCCTAGCCAGAAAGTGTCGCCGGCGCGACTTCTTCCATTTGCCCGCGCTGCAGACGCAGCACCCGATGGCAGCGGCGCGCAAAGGCGAAATTGTGAGTGGCGATGAGAGAGGTAAGCTGGTATTCGCGATGGAGCCGGGCAATCAATTCAAAAACCGAGTCCGCTGTGCGGCTGTCGAGGTCTCCGGTGGGCTCATCCGCCAGCAAAAGCTTAGGCTGAGTGATAAGCGCCCGGGCCAGAGCCACACGCTGCTGTTCACCGCCGGAAAGTTCTCCCGCCCGATGATGCGAACGTTGCTCCAGGCCCACCTCGTGCAGCCATCGCAGAGCTTCTCCCTCCGCCTTCGCCTTGGGAAAACCCCTCAGCAAAAGCGGCATGGCCACGTTTTCCAGTGCCGTAAATTCCGGCAGCAGGTAGTGGAACTGCCAGACGAAACCGAGTTCATGATTTCGGAACCCGGCCGCGTCGTCTTCTGAAAGCGAACTCAATCGCAAGTGGGCGCAGTATACGTCACCCGCAGAAGCACGATCAAGAGCGCCGAGGATGTGCAACAAGGTACTCTTGCCCGATCCCGACTCTCCGACGATCGCCAGCATTTCTCCCCTGGCTACCTGGAAGGACAAATTTTCAAAGAGCACCAGATCCGATTCGCCGGAGCGAAAAACCTTCTTCAATCCTTCGACGCGCAGGATCGCTTCCTGTTGACTTAGATGCAAAAGATCGGCTCCTCGGCTCAAGCAGCTGTCAGCCGTCAGCTCTCAGCTATCGGCAAACCTGCACGCTCATTAAAACATGAATGCCGGGGCGAAAACCTTCTGCTCCCCGTTTTGGGGAGCGCCTATCAAGGGAACCTTAAGCCCAATCTTAGAGAAATACGACGTGACGATGGTCACAAACCTGGCCGTGGGTCACTCGTAGCGGAGAGCTTCCGCCGGAAGAATCCGTGCGGCCGACCAGGAGGGATACAACGTGGCGATCAGGGAAATCCCGATGGCAACCACAGCCACCAGCACGCCATCTATGGCTCGCGGGGCAAAGGGTACGTAGTCAATTGAATAGACTTCGGGAGCGAGCGACAGCAAATGGTAGTACCCTCCCGCCCAGGAGAGCGCGTAGCCGAGCGTCAAACCAATCGCCGTGCCGATCACGCCAATCAGCAATCCCTGGGTGATGAACAAACGGCGCACTTGCGATTTCCGCGTACCCATGGACATGAGCACGGCGATGTCGCGGGTCTTCTCCATCACCATCATGGTGAGCGAGATCAGGATATTCAGGGCAGCAACGAACACGATCAAGCCGATGGTAATGAACGTCACCAGCCTCTCCAGCCGGAGGGCGCGGAAGAGAGCTTTGTTCTGCTCCATCCAATTGGTGGACATGAAACCCTTGCCGGCAGCCTGTTCCAACTGCTGGGAAATTTCCCCGGCCTGATAGATGTCATCAATCTTGAACTCGAGTACCGTAATTTGGTCGCCCAGTCCTTCCAGACTCTGCGTGTCCGCCAGGCGGGCAAAGGCCCAGGAACTGTCGTAGTCGAAAAAGCCGGAGTTGAAAATCCCCGCCACGCGAAACCGGCTGTACTTCGGCACCAGTCCGAACGGAGTAAGTTCGCCCTGCGGACTGGTCACCAGCACCACCGAGTTCAAAGTGGCCGCAAGGTCTTCCGCGATGTCCTTGCCGAGAACAATCGGCGGCATGGAGGCCACCCGCTCGCGCACGGAGCCCAGATCATCGGGAGATTTCTCAGTGCTCGAAGCATTAGCGCCGGAAGCTCCCGAGGCTGTGTGGGGGCGGGTCGGAGCCTGCCCTGAGCGAAGTCGAGAGGACCCGCCCAGGCCGGGTCGAAGACCCGGCTCCCCGACACCTGTGGCGTTCGCAACTCCGGTGTTCTCCTCGAGCGGGTCCATCGAACCAATCTTCACCGTACCCAGGAGGTCACTGACCTTGCGCTCATACGCTGGGATCATCCCTTTCAACACCGCGCCCCGAGCCCGCGGGCCCCGTGAGATCAACACCTGTTCGTAAATCGCCGGCGCCGTGCCAACCACATGAGGCTGCTTCGACAATCGCTCCATCAGGGGACGCCAGTCTTTGATCCCGTCACTCTCCACTCGCAAGAGATTGATATGCGAAGTCGATCCCAGTAGCCGGTTTTGTAGATCCTGACGGAACCCGTTATTGATGGCGAGGGCTACAACGAGCGAAGCCACACCCGCCGCGACTCCAGCGATGGAGATTCCCGTAATCACGCCGATCACGGCCTGACGGCGTTTAGCGCGCAGATAACGAGTCGCAATAAATAGTTCAAAGCGCATAGAAGAAGCTATCAGCTTTCAGCCGTCAGCTCTCAGCTGATTCGATTATAGGGCCGGATTCAGCCCGCCCGAGTTTGTCATCCTGAGCGCAGTCTTTCGTTCGGCGAAGCCGGACGAAAGCAAGCGAAGGACCTCTGTATTTCTCGCCACCTTCAAGTGCAATATCCCAGCGCCAGAGCGCATCAACCGATCCGGCAGGTTTCTGCCTCCGCTATCGTCCGGAATACATAGGTCCTTCGTCGGGAGCCATTCGCGCAGCGAAGGACTCCGCTTCCTCAGGATGACAGAGATTCAGAATGACCTACTAGAGGCACATCCCATGCTGTTTTTATGGCAAAGTAGATATGAAGATGGCCGAATCCCTCGACCCGAATCCTGCCGACACGAAGCTTGCTGAACAAGAGGTTTCGGCATCCAAACTCCCGGCTGGCCGAATCGCATTCGCGTACCCCGACTTCACCATCTACCAGGCGGCGCGGTTCTTCATCGTCGCGGCGCTGGAGATGCAGTCAGTCGCCGTAGGTTGGCAGATGTATGAGATCACCCGTCGGCCACTCGATCTCGGCCTGATTGGCCTCGCCCAGTTCCTGCCGGGCATGCTTTTGTTCCTGATCTCGGGACACGTTGCCGACCGCTTCGATCGGCGCAAAGTGGTCACGTTGTGCTATGTCGGCTTCGCGGTGTCTTCAGGCCTGCTCTGGGCGATCGCGTGGCGCGGCAGTCGTTCCGTCAATCTGATCTATGCCGCGGTTGTGCTGGTGGGTGTGGTGCGCGCCTTTAATGCGCCGGTGAGCCGGGCGCTCCTGCCGCAACTCGTCCCGGAAGAGCATTTTCCCAATGCCGTAGCCTGGAACGCCAGCATCTTTCAGGCCGCCACCATCCTGGGACCGTCGGCCGGCGGGTTTCTGTACGCTCTCTCCGGCGGGCCGTCGGTGGTGTACGCGACCGCCGTGATCACCAGCCTCGCAGCCGTGTTCTCCACTCTTCGCATCAGGCTTCAGACCCAGGCGCGCTCGCGCGAACCGGTCACCTGGAACACGGTTTTGGCCGGCTTCCACTATATCTGGAGCCACAAGCTGGTGTTGGGCTCGATTTCGCTCGACATGTTTGCGGTGCTGCTGGGAGGCGCCGTGGCATTGCTTCCGATCTATGCCAGCGAAATTCTCAAGACCGGGCCGTGGGGCTTGGGCCTGCTGCGCAGTGCCCCCGGCATCGGTGCGACTGTCATGGCGATCCTGGTAGCGCATCGTCCTTTGCGACGCCGCGCTGGCCTTACCATGCTGTGGTGCGTCGGCGGATTCGGCGTCTGCACAATTATCTTCGGGCTCTCACGCAGCCTGGCACTCTCGTTGGTGGCATTGTTCCTGCTCGGAGCCTCGGACATGATCAGCGTGATCATCCGTTCCATCCTGGTTCAGCTGGCGACGCCGGATGAAATGCGCGGCCGGGTGAATGCGGTGGACATGATTTTTATCGGAGTATCGAACGAATTGGGACAGTTTGAGTCGGGTTTAACAGCGCACTGGTTCGGAACCGTGCCCGCGGTTGTTTTGGGAGGACTCGGAACGCTGGTAGTAATTGGAATCTGGGCCTGGGCCTTCCCCGAACTACGCAATGCCGACCAAATCAACTGAGAACGGGAAACTAAGAACCGGGAACAGGGATCAAAAATCAGTTCTCGGTTCTCAGTTTCGAGAAGGACTGTGGATGCTTCAATTATTTGCCCCGAATCACCGTCTTCGCCGAGCTCATGTTGTCAAAGCGGTCGTAGATCCTTACTACGACAACATGCTCGGAGGACATTTTTCCCGCCGCAGGCATCGTCACCTGAAAGTCATAACTCGCAGATTTCGAATCGGCCAGCTGACCTACCGGTTCTACATATTGCCAATCCGCCGCGTCCACGGAATACTCGGCGCGCTTGATGTTTGAGAATCCATCCGCGGCGCGGAAGCTCACATGGATCTGCGCGGCTTCGACCGATGCCTTGAGGTCCTCAATTCGCGGCGGCGTGGTGTCTACTTCGAAGCGGGCGCTGTCCCGGGTCGAGGTGAGCGCCTGCCCCGGGGAGTGCGACGGCGCATCCGACGCCAGAACTTCGACCGTGTAGCCTCCATCCGGAAGCAGTGAGGCATCGAAGGAATAAAACTTGTCCGTCAAACCTTCCTTCAGCAGCAACCAACGGGTTTCGCCGTCGCCGCGATAAAAGACCGAGTAGACCATCTGATCGTCGTTGTCGTCATGGACGGTCCACTTCACGCCGATAGAATCGGCGTCGCGAGTGCTGGGAGGCGGCGCATCGAATCGTATCGGTGGAGTGCCCGATCCCCCACTGGCGTCAGGGATGCCAACTGGCTTGGGCAGCGGCTGGTAGCGCACGCCCACCTGCACACTGACGTCGTCGAAGTCCGGCGCGACGTTCTTGGGCAAATAGTTCAGCAGCACGCTATCCACGCTGGGCGCGGTATTGCCCGCATGCAGCACAGCCTTCCATTGAATGAAACGCGCGGGCGGGACATTCAATACCGGATCTTTCTGCAGATCCACCGGAGTCCACGGACTCCAGTTGCGGTCGGGATTGTCCACATTCCCGCTGCGCGCAAAAAGCTCCACCTTGCCTGCTCTGCGCAATTCGGCGCGTCCCCAGCGGGAAAAGACTTTGCCGTCGAACACATCGCTCTCGTAGCTGCCTTCGGATTCCGGCGATCCGCCCAGCAGAAACACTTTGCCGAGATTGCTGGTCGAAACGTAAAGCCCGCCTCCTGGCGCCTCCGCAAAGGCGGTGACTTGGGTGGCGCTGGCCTTGAGTAAATCCACAAAACGATCTTCGCTGGTGATGGCAAAAATGTGGCCGCGGTTTCCTGTTCCGGCGAGCAGACGTCCTGCAGGGTCGAATGCCAGGGCGTATACCAGGTCCTCACGCGACGTCCAAATCCGGCTGGGAGATCCGTCGAGAGCGATGCGGTAAATTTCTGAACCGCCGCTCGCTCCAGAACCGGGCAGCGGAATACCGCTGACCAGCGCCGACGGGGAAGGATTCACATTCAGGACCACCATGCCGGGCTGCGCCGCCCCGCCCGCGGGCGCAGGGTTAGGCGTCGTTATGGGTGCCGGGAAAATCGGCGGACTGGCACCAGGGCGCTTCTCTCCGACGCCGGCGGCGTAAATGTTTCCCGACTTATCAATCGCCAGCGCCGTGATTTCTTTTTTAGGAGCGCTGTAAAGCACGAAACCCTCGCCATTCGGCTTGATCTGGTAGACCAGTCCACTGCCGTCAGAGCCGGCGATCAGATTGCCTTTGGCATCCATCGACAAGACGCGAATGTGAGCTTCGTCGCTTTTGAAAAATACGGAATGCTCACCCTTGGGAGTGACGCGAAAGATCTCGCCGTGATCGCCAGTTGCGACATACAGATTGCCGGAGCCGTCGAAGACCAGGTCCCATATGTATTTCGTGCCAGGATCGAAATAGACGGAAGAGGAAAATTCGCCGGCCGGTTTAGTCTTGTCGCCCGCCGCGCCCGCCTGACGCTCAATCCGGTAAACCTTGCCGTCAGGATTGGTAGCGGCATAGAGAACGCCGTTCTTGTCGAGCGCCAGGGCCTGAACCTGCAATTCTTTGGGCTCGAAGATGCTGGACGATTGCCCCTGCGGAGTGATGCGATACACACGAGCTGGCGAGCCAGTAGCGGCATACAGATTTCCGCTCAGGTCGGCTGCGATCGACCAGATGTAGGTGGATGGAGTAGTTGAGATCGCCTTGAAAGCGGGAGCGAGTTCGAGTCCGCCCATGCTGCGAATGGCCACGCCGACGGCAGTTCCCTTGTTCAGGTCTTCAAACTTCGATTGCTCCCAGGTACGCGTGCCTTCGCCGGAAGCGAAGCGGGCTGTAGCTAGTAGGGAAATGAAAATCAGGAAGAATTGCTTACGGAGAAAGATTGCCAATTTGTAACCTCATCGCCGATGTAGAGCGGAAGAACTCAGACTATCACGTAGGCCTGCAGCGATGCGCCACGGCAGTGCTGCCTACTGATCACAAATGGAGAGTGCTCAGGTGTCGTTTTTGTGTGGTCGCGGGCGACCTCGCCCGCGATTGATTGAAGATCAAAAGCCGCGGGCGGGTCGCCCGCGACCACATGGCCACACCTTACTTGATCGTAATCGTCAGTACCTGCGCGCCCGCGACCACGTAGTCCAGCGGTCCGGTGGCAGCTTCGTTTACCGAAGACTCGCCCTGCACGATCATCTCCTGAGTTCCGCGCATGCTGTCCATCACGTTCATGATGGAAAGCGGCAAGGTAGGCATGACCTTGTCGGCGACCATGGCCTCCGGGTCGGCCTCGAGCAGCGACACATAAACCCGATTGTTGACGTGCTGCTTGTTCAGCAGTGCGATGGTTGAGGCCAGGTCCATCTTGCGGCCGAGCAGCGGACTGGTGCGGCGAATGCGGTCAAGCGTGTCGCCATCGCTGACCAGAATGCGCAGCGGGCCCTTGGAGGTGGAAGTCGGAATATGAATCGGAATCTGCTGCAGAACCACGTCGCCCCGATAAGGACGCAGTACGGTTTCAATGGTGATCTCGTCTCCCGGCCGGGCTTCGATCAGATCGGTGCGAGCGCCCTCGAGACGTGCCCAGCGGCGTTCGCGGATCAGGTCGAAATCAAGCTGCACGCCGCGAATGCCCGGCACGTTATACGGGTTGTCGTAAATGCCGCTGAAGCGTTCTCCCAGCGACAGCGCCGCCATGACCGCGGCCGGCTGACCGCCATCTGACGGCGCAAACATGTTCTGCACCGTCACGTCGGGATACCCGTTTACCCTGATCCGGCCATTCATGCGGTAGGTGGTGTCTTCGCCGTACTCGTTCACCCCGTGCAGCGCATTGAATACCGTAGCCATCATGGCAACCGGGCTCAGGTTGGCGTTGTTCAGTACTTCGTAGTGAAACTGTTTGCTCGCCGCCCCGCTGTGAATGTTCAGCGTCACTGGAATCATCTCGGGCTGCCTGCCGAACTCTCCCATGATCCCGGTGTGGCGGTCTTGCACGAAGGCGCCGACGGGCTCGGTGGCATTTACGATCTTGAAGGCATTAAGCGGTGACGGCAGTGTGGCCAGGACCTCCGCCTTGGTCATGGGCAAATCCACCATGCCAAACTGCAGCAGGGGATGGCCGCAGGCCAACAGACGCTGCACATCTATGTAAGTGACCGTGCAGGTGGCCGCGATGTTCATGTCGCCCCGCACCAGAATCGCGCTGATGGCTGATCCCGGCTCTAAAGGTTCGGGCTGCTTGCTTTCGCTGACCGAGCCCACGCCCATGACCGGCACAACCCCCTCCCTGGCGAATTGAGGGCCGAAGCGCTGCAGGGTTTCCTGCGAGAATCCGCTGAACACCAGCGGCGCTTCAATCGGCTTCAGGTAGTTGGCATAGTTCTTGATTTGCGAATTTTCCCCGCCGGGGCCTGACGTTGGCGTGGGCATTTGAACGGCCGCGCCGGCATTCCTCGTGCTGCTGCCGGGACTGCGATCCATGGCGTTGATCTCGAGCATCTCCGCGATTGGTGTCACGCCGGCAATCGGTTCCTTGGAGAATTCGCCAATGCGGAAGGCCAGCGCCCCGGCCAGCTTGCCGTTCAGATACACCGGGCTGCCGCTCATGCCCGCGACAACGCCCGCATATTCCGCTTTCTCGCCGGACAGACGAACCAGGATGATGTCCCCCTTGGGGCCGTTGGCGTTCTTCAGAATTCCCAGCACTTCCACTCCCATGGACTCGGGCTTGGTGCCTTGAAACACGGTGAAGGCAACGCCCTTCATCCCGGCATGGATTTCAATCACGGGAATGGTTTCAAATGGCTTGGAATTTTGGGCCTGGATTGCGGCGGAAAGCAGGACGGCTATGACGCTGAAAAAGAGTACACGTCTCATGAATTTTGACCTGGAGCTACGATGCTCCGCCCATCCAAAAGCTACACTTCGCGGTTTGTGTGTGGTTTTGCCGGTGGGAGAGGAGCCGAAAAAGCGACGGCCAAGGCCGTGCAAAACATCCCAATCGCGAAGCCCTGCGTCTATACTAGCACAAGGTTTTTTCGAGGAATTCCATGTTTTCGATTGACCCGAGTCGAAATTTGAAATCTCTAGGCCGCCGATTTCTCAGTATCCCACTGACGCTGCTGGCTTTGTTGTTTCTAACTTTGAGCACGCCCGGACTTTTAGCCCAGGATCAAGATAAAGACCAGTCCCAGCCTGCCGCCAGCGGGCAGAAGCAAGACGCACCTCCAGAAGCGGGCGGGCCCCAGAACGACGTTGGGCCCTATGCGATTCCGAAGAAGAGGGAAGAGCCGCCTCCACCGCCTCCTCCGGCAAAGCCGAAAAAGGTGGAGGGCATGCCGGACTACTCCATCAAGTCCGACGTCTCGCTGGTCAACGTGGATGTTCTGGTCACGACCAAGGATGGACAATTCATCCCCGGCCTCAAGAAAGACAACTTCCGGGTGATGGAGGATGGGGTTCAGCAGTCGGTGGTTGACTTCGACATTTCGCAGGCGCCGATCACGGCGGTGCTGCTGGTTGAATTTGCTTCGACCAACTATTACTTCATGGTGGAGGCATTGAACGCCAGCTACTCCTTCGCCAACGCCCTGAAGAAGAATGATTGGGTGGCAGTGATTTCTTATGACATGAAGCCACACATCCTGGCGGACTTTACCCAGGACAAGCAGGCCGTCAACGGCGCGCTGAACCAGTTGCGAATCCCAGGATTCGCCGAGACCAATCTGTTCGACGCGCTGTACGACACGCTGGACCGGGTGGATCAGATCGAAGGGCGCAAGTACATCATTCTGGTAACCACCGGCATTGACACGTTCAGCAAGCTCACCCTCGATCAGATCACCAAGAAAATCAAGTCCACGCATGACGTCAGCATCTTCCCTATAAGCGTGGGATTCGCGGTGCGCAACTACTGCGAGACTCATCGCTGCGGCTACACCCACGGCATGGGCATCCCGGTCGGCGAAATGGATTATTTGCAGGGCGACAACGAAATGAATACGTTCGCTCGCCTGACCGGCGGCCGCGCCTACTTCCCACGATTTCAGGCGGAACTGCCGGAGATCTTTCACGATGTGATCGGCGACATTCGTAACCAGTACAACCTGGCCTATCACCCCACTAATCCCAAACTGGACGGCACTTACCGCAAATTAAAAGTGGAAGTGGTCGCTCCCGACGGCGGCCAGTTAAAAGTGAAAGACCAGAAAGGGAAAGACGTGAAGTACAACGTCGTCGCGCGGGAAGGTTACACCGCAAAACACACCGTGGAATAGCCGTGTAGGGCGGGCGGCGTTGCCCGCCGCTTTTGACATATATTTTCAGGTAAATACACCAGCTAGTGCACGTGGGCAATCGCATCGAGCAGAAAGAGCATACCCGCTCCCAGAAAGACGACCAGCGCCATTTTCCCTCCCGGCTCCCGATTGACCTCGGGCATCAAATCCGAAGCGGCCACGTAGATCGTCACGCCAGCAGACAGCGGCAATCCGTAACTGACTTCATGGCGGAACAACGCCATGGTCAGCACTCCCGCCAGGGTTGAAGCCCCGAGCAATACCGACGCACCCCAGGCAATACCCCGGCTCTGTCCGCTCGCCAGCATGACCGACGCAATCGTGAATCCTTCCGGAATCTTGTGCAGGAAGATGGCAAGAAAAATCACCCATCCCAGCCAATTCGAAACGATAAAGCCGGAAGCAATGGCGATGCCGTCAAAAAAAGTATGGATGACCAGCCCCATAAGCACCGAGTATCCCCGGTGCCCGTGGACGAATGCATCTTTGTGAGTTTCCTCGCCAAAGTGGAAGTGAGGCGTGACCGTATGTTCGAACAAGTGAACCAGAAAATATCCGGCCAGAACGAGGATGGGGGCACTCTTGCCGCGAAGCTCCAGGCTGGCCGGTAAAATTTCTACAATCGCGGTCGCCAGCATGAATCCCGCCCCCAGCGCCACGAAGTACTTGAGATAAGAACGATCCCAGTTTTTCTGGATTATGATGGCGCCACCAAAAACGTTGGCCGCCGCCGCCGTGAGTCCGAGCAGAATGCTGAGGAGGATGGGGTGCATGTACGCGGGCGATGATAACAGCTTCCGCTTCTCAGCTATGCCGCGGGACGAATCGCACCGATCAGGCCGTTCAGTATCTTCCCCAGTTCGGCCGACTTGTGCAGCAGATCCTTCCCGTGCTCCTGAGAGAAGTAGTCAAGCTTCTGAGCAATCATCAGTTGCGTTTCAACTTCGACCAGCGATCCTCGCGCTCGCGCCAGGAAACAGTGGAATTCACCCGCCGAGAAACGGGCTTGCCCTTCGGCAATGTTGGTCGGAATCCCAACCGCTGCTCTCCGGACTTGACTCGCCAGTCCATATAGTTCATCTCGCGGGAATGCTTTGCTGGTGCGGTAAACGTCCATAACAAAATCCATGGCCTTCTGCCATGCGATCAGGTCGCGGTATGACTGCCCCATAAAGTAATCCTCCCAGGAACAATCATGCCTACCTGCCATTTCAAAAGATGTGACGTATGAACACTGAGAACAAAAAACTGAGATCCGAGAACTGATTTGTTATCAGTTCTTAGTTCTCGGTTCTCAGTTTCAAAACGGGACTAACCGCTGTGCCGGATGTGCATCACATCGCCATCCTGCACGATGTAGTCTTTGCCTTCGAGGCGTAGTGTGCCTTTGGCGCGGGCATTTGCCTCGGAGCCAGCTTCGAGCAGCTGGTCCCAGCGGATGGTTTCAGCGCGAATGAAGTGTTTCTCCAGGTCGGAATGAATCGCTCCGGCGGCTTCGACGGCACGGGTGCGGACGGGAATTGTCCAGGCGCGGCATTCGTCTTCTCCGGCGGTAAAGAAAGAAATCAGTCCAAGTAGGGAGTAGGTCGTGCGAATCAGGCGGACCAGCCCGCTTTCTCTCAAGCCGTAGCTGCCGAGGAACTCGGCCGCATCGGCGTCACTCATCTCGGCGAGTTCCGCTTCAACTTTTCCGCAGATCGCAGAGGCTGAAGCGTTGGGGCGCGAAGCCACCTCCGTCAAGTTGTATTTGCCAATTGCGTTTTCGAGATCGTTCCCCAACTCCGTACTCTCGCCCACATTGAGGACGTACAGAATCGGCTTCTCACTGAGGAACATGAATCCGCGCAGGCGCTTCTTGTCCTCTGGCGTCATTTCCATTTCGCGAAGCGGACGCTCCGTCCCCAGGTGAGTGTTGGCCCGTTTCAGGAGGTCGTTCTCTTTTTCCAGTTCGGGCGTGCGCATCTTCTTAAGATCTTTTTCCAGGCGCTCCAGCCGTTTTTCAATTTGCCCCAGGTCGCTGACCATCAGATCGAAATCAACATTCTTGATGTCGCGGAGCGGATCAACAGTCCCGACATGCGGAATGGAAGGATCCTCAAAGGCGCGAACCACGTGGGCCAATGCGTCCACGTTGCGAAGGTGCCCAACGTAGGCGCTTTCCTTAAGGGCTTCCTGGCCAATAGCGCCAACATCCACATATTCGACCGATGCGTGGGTAAGCTTCTTCGGATTGTAAAGCGCCGCAAGGCGATCGAGACGCTCGTCCGGCACCTTGGCCACGCCGATGTGGGCCTCACGCGGGTTGGCGTACGCCTGGTCGGAGAGATGCGCCTTGGTGAGAATGCGAAATAGAGAAGTCTTGCCCACCTGCGGCAGGCCGATGATGCCAGTCTTCATAGGGAGAAATCATGATAACAGTCAGATCAGGGTAACGACCGCGCCACCAGGTAAGCTGCGACCAGGCCGAGCAGTATCACTCCACTCTCGATTCGCGTGGACCAATGATGCAGTGCATCGAATTGAACGCGGGCGGGAAGGTCAGCGGGCGCCGCATCAATCTGTCCGATTGAAGCCCTCAGAGCGTCCATGCGCGGAATAATGCCAAATTGCGAAATCAACGTAAGCAGCAGCATCAGGCAGATAAGAACATTCTGTGGCGCGAACAGGTGGGCTTCGCCGGTGCTCAGCCGGCTGAGCAGCAGTGAACTGACCAGAAAGACTACGGCAGACCCCATCCCCATCCAGTGCAGAATACCCAACGATCTTCCTACCACCGACCCCGCCAGTTGATGAGTCGGCAGCACCGAAAAAGCCGTCTGTGCAAGCACCGGGAAAAATATCAACCCGCCTAACCACACGATCAAAGACAACAACATCAGAAAACGAAGAAGTGACATAACGGGTGATCATTATGACGGGAGAAGAGCAGGAAAGCCAGAAAACTGAGAACCGAGAACGCGAAACTAAGAACTGGTTTGCCCAGTTATGTTCTACTCGCAGACTGGCAATTGCCTAAACCGGCACGCGTATGCCGTCCACGATTTCCCGCATCAACTGCTCGGCCTGTTCGGATTTCTTCAGAGTAGATGAGTAGCGGCCATTCACAGCCACGCGGTGAGCAAACACGGCAACCACCAGCGGTTTGAAATCTTCCGGAACGCAAAAATTCCGGCCATCAAGAAATGCCATCGCCTGCCCCGCGCGGTAAAGCATCTGGGACCCACGCGGCGACACTCCCAATGAGAACTGTTCCGACTCACGTGTGGCCCGGACAATCGCAAGCACATATCCCACCAGCGATTCATCCACTTTCACCTGGGTGACGGCCTGCTGCATTTCCAGTACATCGGCACCGGTCAGCACCGGCTCAAGAATATCCAACTGGGCCGTGCCAGCCTCGGAGCGCAGAATCTCGCGCTCCGACTCGCCATCGGGATACCCCATCCGCAGCCTCATCAGGAAGCGATCCAGTTGCGATTCGGGCAAAGGATAGGTCCCGTGATGCTCGATCGGGTTTTGGGTGGCGATCACCAGGAAAGGCTGTGGCAGCGGATAAGAATGCGAATCTACCGTGACCTGGCCTTCGTTCATGGCCTCGAGCAGCGCAGATTGGGTCTTGGGGGTGGTGCGATTGATTTCGTCGGCCAGCAGCACGTTGGTGAAAATCGGTCCGCGCTTGAACTCAAACTGCTGCTCGATGGCGGAGTAGATCGAGATGCCAAGAACGTCCGCCGGCAGCATGTCGCTGGTAAATTGCACTCGCTGAAAACCGCAGTCTATGGCCCGCGCCAATGCCTGGCCGAGCGTCGTCTTGCCCACCCCAGGGACGCCTTCGATCAACAGGTGTCCGCGAGCCAGCACCGAGACCAAGGCCAGCCGGATCACGTCGTCTTTCCCGCGGATCACCTTGCGCAGGGCGTTTTCCAGTTGCGTTGCGCGATGCGACACGGCAATAGCGGTTTCACGCGACATCGAGAAATTTTACTATGCGACTGCGGCGGTTGAGTCGGGCGGAAAGGGTTACGAACGTCACAAGGCGGCGTCGGACCTCAGACCTCGGACCTTGGCGACCCATCCTACCTCCCAAACAGGGTTTGACTTCCCGAGGTCTGACGTCCGAGGTCCGACGTCGCTTATTGCATAAACTCTGCCGGCCTTCCCGTCAAACGCTCGATGCGCTTGGCGATCGGCGGATGGGTCGAAAACAGGTTGCCAAAATTCATGCCCAGCAGCGGCTGAATGATAAACAGATGCGCTGTGGACGGTGTTCCCATCATGGGGACGCGACGCGAGTAGGCATCGAGTTTGGCCAATGCGCTGGCCAGGGCGTAAGGATTGCCGGTAAAGTGTGCGCCGGTTTCGTCCGCCGCGTATTCTCGCGAGCGTGAAACCGCCATCTGGATCATCATGGCTGCAATTGGCGCGAGGATCAGCATGAGCAGGCCGCCCATGGCCCCTCCCCGGCGATCGTCGCGGTCCCCCATCCCGCCGAAGTATGCTCCGTAGCGCAGCCAGGTAATCGCGCCGGCGATGGTGGCGGCGACGGAACTGATCAGGATGTCGCGGTTGTTCACATGCCCCAGTTCGTGGGCCAGCACGCCTTCGAGCTCCTCATCATTGAGGAGGTTCAGGATGCCCTCGGTGACCGCGACCGAAGCATGCTTGGGGTTGCGTCCGGTGGCAAAGGCGTTCGGCGAATCCGTAGGGATAACGTAAATTTTCGGCATCGGCAAGCCGATTTTTTGCGTCAGCCGCTCCACGACGGAGTAGACGCGCGGCAACTGTTCTCGCGTAACTGCCTGAGCGCGGTACGTCCTGAGCGCAATCTTGTCGGAAAAGAAGTAGGCGACGAAATTCGTCACCACGGCAATGCCCAGCGCCAGCAGCATTCCGTTCGGTCCGCCCAGAGCGCGGCCCACGGCCATCAGCAACAGCGTCAACGCAGTAAGAAGAAACGCGGTTTTAAATGTGTTCCCCATAACTTTGTGCTCAGTGTTATTAGATGGTTTGCCGGGGAAATAGATGCACGGGGCCACCCCAGACCGTGTGGGGACGGGCCTCGCCCGTCCGGCGGAGCGAAGCTCCGCGACAGCTTTTGTTCACAAATCTGATGGCTTCTGCTTACAAACCTGTCGAGCTGCGCTCGACCAGGACGGGCGAGGGCGCCCGTCCCCACATGGTCCGTGGCGCTTCAACGCGGCAGCGGGTCAGGCATCGCCGCGAGCGCGTACCCCATGACCGCCATGGCAGTCGCGTTCTCCCGCAACTCCAGGGGGACGATCTTATCCAGCGTGTCGGCGGCGGTGTGGTGGTAGTTGAAGTACGTCCGGCCATCCTGCAACAGGCCGAAAGCGGGCACTCCCTGTTTGGCGAAGGGATCAATATCAGCTTCCGGGCTGTCGGCGCTCAGCAGGAGCAGGTTTGCTCCCGAAGGTCGAAGTACTTCCAGAACCGGCTGCAGGCGGGCCGCAGCATCCGCAGTAATCTTTGCCTTGAATCCCAGAGGATGCGAAGCTCCAAGGTCACTTTCCATCGCAGCTACAAGTTGGCTGATTTCCGCCGCATGCGCCTTGGCGTAATCCATGTGGCCGCGTCCCAGGTTCTCTTCGTCAATCCACGCAATCACCCGCAGAGTCCGTTTGGGATGCAGATGCAGTTGCTGCATCAACTGCGCGGTTTCCATGGCTACGGCCACGCCGGCCGCGTCGTCAATCGCGCCCGTTCCCAGATCCCAAGAGTCGAGATGCCCGGAGACGATTACCACTTGCTCCGGATGTTCGGAGCCTTTCAAGTCCCCCACTACATTGAAGGTGCTGACTTCTTCCGCGGTTTGCGAGGCCAGGACAACGTGCATGCGGACCCTTCCTTGAGAAGCAAGGTGAGCGATCAAGTCGGCGTCTTCACTGGTCACGGCTCCTGCCGGAATGTCGGCGGCGCGGCTTCCTCCGGTATGCGGCAGTCGGTAGTCGGCCCCTCCCACTGATCTGACCAACGAACCCACAGCGCCCAGCTCGGCTGCGCGTCTAGCTCCCAGCGCGCGGTAGACCACCGCCTCATCGTAAGCTTCGCCGGCATAGCCGTTGTCTGCTTTCCTTTTGTCGAAGGACACGTTGAAGAGGACGATTTTCCCGGCGACATTCCGTCGTCCTACACGGTCCAGATCGGCAAAACTATTGACCACGACCACGTCGGCCGTAATTCCCTCGGTCGGCGTGGGATGATTTCCACCCAGCGCGGTCAGCACAATTTTCTGCGTGCTTCCCGGAACTTGTCCGGGATACTCCACCAGTTCGGCCGATTCGGCCCCGCGAATCCAGTGTCGGCCCTGCACTGGCTCCAGGCGCACCTCCAGGCCGAGCCTTCGCATTTCTGCGGCAACATATTCGATGGCGGCCTGAGCTTGCGGAGAACCCACCGGGCGCGGCCCGATATTCTCTGTAAGGTGCGCAACCTGTTGGTAAGCGTAGTCGTCGGTAAGAGCCGCGTCGCGGATGGCGGCGAGTTCCTGCAACAGCGGCGCCGGCAAAGAGGCAGCGGCTGCGGCCTGAGGACGTTCGTAATCGGAATCGGCGCGTGGCCTTTTCTGGGCGAGAACCGGCGCCGTTAGTGTTGACAGCATAAGCAGGCAGGTCAGACTTCTTGCGTGGGTCAAGCAACACCTCAGTACAATATTTACAGAATTCACAGCAGATTGTTCTCGCGGCTCAGTCTGACTCTTCCCCCTCACATGGCGTCATCCTGAGCTTGCGAAGGATCTGGCGCGGAGCGGATATGCACCCACGCGGCAGCTGTGGCGGTACACGCCAGATCCTTCCGGGCTCAAAACGTGTGCGTGAGAACTATTCTTTCGCCCCTTCGGGGCTTGGTCGTTTCCCACGCCTTACGCCGTGGGCTTTAATGTTGCGCCGCTTCGCGGCTAAGACTGGCAAGTTTGTTCTACCGCGTCGGCAAAATCTCTGGTTCTCACGCCCACTCTTAAAGCTCTTCAGGATGACGCCGTGATAGTCAAGCCACCGCCCGGCTCGCCGCCGCACGAGCGTGACGCTCGCGCCCACATTTAAACTTTACTCGCTCCCGGCGGGCGGCGGATATTCCGGCAGCTTCTGTTTCGCGACATCGCCGCGCTTCACTTCCAGTTCGTCGAAGAGCAAAGCCGGGCTCATCACACTCTGCGGGATGGGATCAAGCCGGTCTTCCGAGTCGAACTCCTTGCCTGCGGCCACGATATCGTTGCGCAATGAGCGCGTGTCCAGGTCGCCGAAGACCGCCCCACGAACCAGTTCTTCGTGTCCGTCCTTGGTTGAGACGCGATAGAGCAATCGCGGAGTCAGGCGCGGCCCCAGTGTTCCTACGAAATATCCGTAAGGCAGGTTGCGCTGCTTGCAGGCCTCGATCAATTTCCTTTTGAGTTCATCGGTACTGAGCGGGTCGGAAGATTGAACGATCAGGTTTCCCAGGCTTGACGTCGGAGGACCCGTCACCGATGCCCGCCCGTGACCGTTGGAGTTGGGAAAATCCCGAATGGGTTCGCGGCTCACGAGATAACTCACCAGCTGTCCCTTCTCGACCAGCGAGACCCGGCTGGCCTTCACGCCTTCGTCGTCCACTTCATAATTGCCCAGCAGAGCGTGCCCCTCGAACGTGGTCAGCGTGGGATCGTCCACGACAGAAAGAAAATCAGGCAGGACTCGGCTCTTGTAATTGTTGGCCCAGTTTCCGGTGGTGCGGGCGTTCTGGCCCAGTTGCGGCCGGTTGCCCAGCAGGTTCGGTCCAACCAGTTCCGACATCACACCCGCGGCTGCGTCGGCCGAGAGCAAAACCGGGCCGCGATATTCCTCTTCGCTAACCGGCGCATCGCGCAACTGCTTCAGGCTCGTCAGCAATCCTTGGGTGCGGGTCAGCACCTCTGCTTTCGTCGGCAGGTCCTTTATCTGCCGGACCTGGTAGCCGTGCGAGCGGTCGAGGCGCATGCCGTCGGCGGCCTGGGTGTACGCGCCGACGAACACCTGGTAGAAGCTGTCGGCGGTGCGCACCACCGCCCCTTCCGAGCTGACGAAATATCGGTTGGTGACCGTGAAGCGCAGCGAAGCATTCAGCGACTGGATCTGGGGATCGCTCTTGTAGAGTCCAGACGCCTCTTCCAGTATGGCCAGCCAGGGTTCGGGAGAAAAATCGAGTTTGGCAATCGGCGCAACCAGCTGGACCGGAGAAGCGTGGGCAAAGTCGTCCACCTGCTGGTCCACCGAATATTTCTTCAGTTCCGCCTGTTTAGCGGTCAGCGCCTCGGAAGCCGCCTTGTACGCCCGGTCGGTGCCCAGCCAAAGTTGGTGCCGCAGCCCGGTTTCGTCATCGTCGAGAGGACCAACGTCAACCACGCCCTCGCCCGGGCCGTAGTAGCTGTCCTGCTTGTAGTCGCCCACCCGCACCACGATGCGCAGCATGCGGACGCGGGTTCGCGAGCGCGGTCCGCAACGCGCCGAACGCCGCCTCGGCCATGTACTGATCAAGGTCCGTCAACCGGTAGTCGACGTAGTAGGGCGCCTGCACGTCTGCCAGCTTGAGCTGGCTCTTGGAGCGCTGCATCTCCGCCAGCATGGCGCGCAGCACCGGATCATTCTGCTCGTGGAGGCCGGGCGTCTCCGCCCGGCCAGACGGGCGAGACGCCCGCCCTCCATCAAATCCGTCGGGGGAAGCTGGAGTCTGGGCTGCGACTGCACTTGCAATCACGAGTAGCCACGCAGCGAGAATCGCCAACCGATAAAGGGAGCGAATCATTGCTGCCCTCCAATGCCGGAGCCAGAGTCCGAAGGTCCGACGTCCGAGGTCTGACGCGCGACGCCGGTTTTCTCCCATACCGGCGGCGGCAGAATCGGCGGCCGCGTCCGCGAGTGCGCTCGCTTCTGCACTTCCATCTCGGAAAACAGCATCGCCGGCGCGGCCGCTGAAACCGGCACGCTCCCCGATTCTGCTCCGCACACACCATTGAACACTTCCGTCTTCTCTCCAGTGATCTCAATCCGGTTGAGCGCGGCCAGCGGTGTGCCCACGATGTCTACGCCCCGTACCAGTTCATCCGCACGGCCGTCGGGATAGACCTTCCACACCAGCACCGGCAATATCTGGAACGACTGCGGCAGCGAGCGCATGGTCAGAGTGAAGCCGCCTTCGATGTCTTCAAAGTACAGGCCGTAGGGTTTGCCCTGCTTCTTGACTTCGTCAATCAGCTTCTGCCGCATCTCGGAGTCTTTGGCGGTGTGGGTCGAACTGACAATCAGATTGCCCTGGCGGCCGGTCGCCATCAATCCGGCTTGTGCGCGACCGTGACCGTTCGATTGGGAGAAGCCCTTGATGGGCATACGAGACATCAAGAAATTTCGGAGGATACCGTCCTTGATCACATCCACACGCTGCGCCGGGACACCCTCGTCGTCGAAGCGATACCAGCCCCCCAGGTCCATCCCATTAAGGGTGCGCTGCGTGGGGTCGTCAATCACACTAAGAAACTGAGGCAGGACCTGTTGGTTGATCTTCTTCGTGAAAGTCTGCCCTTCCTGATCGCCGCGCTGGCGGTGGCCCTCCAGTCGATGGCCCAGCACCTCGTGAAAGAAGACCGCGGCCGCCCTGCCAGAGAGCAACGCCGGCCCATCGAAAGGCTCAGCCGTGGGCGCGGCTCGCAGAGCCTTCAAGTCGGAAGCCATCTTGTCGATCTTGGCCGCAATCTCAGCTTCGCCCGGGAGGCCGTCGGGCGTGTCGGCCTGAAAAGTCTCCACCCGCAGCAACTCCATCCCATCGTCGGCCCGGGTTTCGGCCTCAATCATCAGGCGGATGATCGCGCCCGGCGTGGCCAGTTGTGCGCCGGCGGTCGAGACAAAACGCACCTGCGTCTTCTGCGCAATCACCATCACCGCCGACGAATAAATCTCGGGATACTTGCGGAAGTTGCTGGAGTAGCGGCGAACCCGGTCTTCCCAGTCTTTCCGATCGAGACGGAACGCCGGCATCGTGTAATCGAGATGTACCTCGGGTTTGGCATCGGCAAAGTCAGACGAAGTGTCTTCCTCCTGTGTACGGACCGCAGCCGCGGTCTTGACGTTCAAGTAAGTCTGCGCGGCCTGGCGGTACTCCTGATAGGTAAGCTGCCACAAGACTCTCGCCACCGCGTCAGGATCGTCCTGCAGGGGAACCAGCCCGGAACTCATTCCGGAAGGACGGCTCTCCTGATGAGTGTTGTCGAGCGCGGAGCTTCCCACGCGCATGGTGACTTCGCCCATGCGCCGGTGGAACTGCGTGGAATTCAGCAAGCTACCCAGGCCGCCGACTACGACGGTTCCTTCCTCGTCATATACCGAGTAGCTGGTGAAGTAGGGCGCGGGAGTTAGCTGCCCCAGCTTGCTTTGGGCACGCTGCAACTCGCGCTGCATGGTAGCCAGAAGGACATCGCCGGAACCCTGCGCCGGAGTGCGGTTGGTACCTCCCACGGCGGAGGAAGAGCAGACCACCAAAACCAGGCCCACAATCAGGCCGCGCAGGAGAGTCTTCATAGGAAAGTAGACAAGTCTAACCAACCCGGAGTTCCTCGGTAATAACTTCCTGGCGTCAAGATACCGGACGTCGAACGTCAGACCTCGGGCGTCGGACCTCAAACGAAATGGAGGACGGGGCGTCCCGCCCATCTCCCTACTTGTCCGAGCCAAAAAATGGCCCCATTGCTGGGGCCACTAGTAAAAGAGGCAAGGTGGAAGGTCTGAGTCAGGAATGGCGATGCGGTGAGCCGGTCCGGCGGCCGGATCGGCAACAAGAGAGATGTCGCGAAAAACAGAGAGTGAAGGTCATTGTTTAGCGGCCTCTTTTGGTTATCTGGTCAAGTGCATTTGCGCAACCAAAGCCGCTGGGTCAACCGCCGAATGCCGGCCCATCGGCAAACTATTACAAAGTATGTA
The DNA here is from genome assembly GCA_963813645.1 of Terriglobia bacterium. Taxonomy (GTDB): domain Bacteria; phylum Acidobacteriota; class Terriglobia; order Terriglobales; family Acidobacteriaceae; genus JAIQFF01. The sequence goes on along the minus strand of CAWEZS010000023.1, from coordinate 15,757 downwards.
CTTATCCAATCTTTAAAAGACTTGAGGGAGGAAATCAAGGGAGGTGGAGTGAGGCTGAACTGCAGAATCCTGCACATTCGCTGCATACTGTAGGACCTGGTACCAAGAATATGGAGAACGGGCGTCCTCGCCCGTCAGGCAATAGCCTGTGCGCGACGGGCGGAGCGCCCGTCCTCGATTGGAGTCAGACGGAGGTCAGCTCCGGTCGTCAGACCTCGGCCAAAAAGCCGAGGTCCGAGGTCCAAGGTCTGACGCCTGACGTCCGTTCTTAGGAGTTACCCGCGACCATCCGTAGCTTGCCCGGCAGGAAGTGATAAGGCGGCCAGGGTCCGCTGATTGCCAGTTCGCAGTTCTTCAACTGCTTGGCGGCGCTGCTGTAGCGGTTCTGATATTTTTCGATGGATTTGGAGTCAATCAGGTGGGCAATGTCAATCAACATTCCGTCGGAATCCACTCGCTTACAACTGATCTCTTCCTCCAACGGATTGAACAACTTGTGGACCTGTACCGAGAGGGCCCGAGCTTTGGTCCGGCGTTCGCGATCCTGGGAAGCCTTCTCCCGCAGCTTGATCAAATAATCGCCGCCAACGGTGTCGGGCAATACGATTTCCGCCATGGCTTCGCGCAGCGAGCCATCCTTGACCCGCAGCTTTAAGTGCATCTCAGCCTTGCCGCGCAGGCGGGCAACGCTCTGTCCGAAAGCCCGGCGATTGGACCTTACGGCGTGCCGGAGGGCGTCGTCGGTGTCGAAAATCGTCCCGAAACGGAACGGTAGGACGGTTCCGCTGCGGAAGCACACGCTCACGACACGGGCATGTTCGAGAACGTTTTTCTCCCCGAATTGCACGTTATCGCGCTCGTATTCGCTGACGACTATGTTGAATTCACCACTGGGATAGGTCAGAACGGTAGCGCCGTTCACGCCTTGAACCCCTTCCAGTAAGGAAGGACGACGAGAACGGGTTCCGTTGGCTAGGGTCTGTTGTTCAGTGATGCAATACGCGTACCACGCCATAAGGTCTCTCCGAACCTGTTGCGAGGCGAGATAGGGTCACCCCACGCATACTATTGGGCCACATTTTTGAACCGATGGAAGAAAGGGCGTACAGCGACGAGTTAAACGCTTACTGCTGCGTTCAATGTGCATCTTACCTTGGTGCGACGTAAAAATGCAACCATTTCGTTGCACCAAGCATCTCCGGCCAGTCCTGTTGAAAAATAAGTGTCCGCCACGATCCACGCAGGGGAGCCACGAAGCGGGGCAAAGAATGTAGCCCACGGTGTTAGCCGTGGGTAAGCGTTAGGAGAATAACCAGCCCCGAAGGGGCGGAAGAAACGGACGAGGCATGCGCCACGAGCTGTCGCGCGCGCGACACCCCTTTCGCCCCGTGGGCTCGCTGGTAGCCCGGCTTCGACCCACGGCTTACGCCGTGGGCTACATTCTTGCGCCGCTTCGCGGCTAGAACGGACGGCCGCCATCAGCGTTCAGCCGGGGCGGCTATCCCCACGTGGCATGTGCCCATAAAATAATGACCGTAAAAGACTTTCGTTCCACCTAACCACCTAAGGTTGATGCTAACCTTGCCTTGTGCCTGACCCTCCGAAAGCTTCTCGATCATCTGCATCCGTGGTGGTCGCCCTGGTCATCGGACTGCTGCTCGGCGCATCCTTGCTCGGCCTCCTTGCGTTCGTGCTGCTGTCGCGTAGTTCTGGTCCGGCTTTGTTGAGCCGCGTGTGGTCGGCGGTGACGGGCCGTGCCCTCAGCATTGACGTTAGCCAGCCCACGGTCGTCGATCGCATTCAGCGGCTGCAGCGCCTGGAAACCGTGGTCTACACCATGGACAAAATAGTTAGCGGCGCCAAGGAAAACCCCATCTTCCCGGATTTTCTGGCTGGAGATCGCATTCTGCTCCTGGTTCACGGCGAGGTTGTTGCGGGGATTGACTTCTCCAGCCTGAAGCCTGGCGATGTCCGGTTGGAAGGCAAGCAGGTTCATCTACACCTTCCCGCGGCACAGGTCTTCAGCATCCGGCTGGACAGTGCAAAGACGCGAGTGTACTCCCGCCAGACCGGGCTGCTCGTGCCCACCGATCCCAATCTCGAATCGCAGGTACGCCAGGAGGCGGAGCGCCAACTGAGCGAGGCGGCTCTGGCCGACGGCATCCTGCGCACCGCCCAACAAAATGGGACTCAGACCATCACCAGCCTGTTGCAGGGCCTAGGCTTCGAAAAGATCGACTTCAACTAGCCAGGCGCCCCGAACCACGTGGGGACAGCGCCCTCGGCTGTCCCGTTGAGCGCAGCTCGACCCGGCTTTAGCCGGAAGCGACATAGCGGAGCTCCGCTCCGCCGGACAGCCGAGGGCGGCTATCCCCAAGTGGTTCGTGGTCGAAATTTCTGAATCACGCTCCAGCCCAAATTTCGGTAGACTGTTGGGCCTTCTATAAACCCCGGACAGCTGGCGGTTGCAATTTCTATCTGTCTATTTTTCGGGATGGCGATCTGCCTCGAAGTGGGCTATCGCATGGGTTGCTATGTCGCGAAAAGGACCGAAGCTGCCCACGAAGGCACTTCCACGATTCAAGCCGCGGTCTTCGCCCTCCTGGGCTTGCTCCTGGGATTTACTTTTGCCAATGGCATCTCTCATCTCGACCAGAGGCGGTTGCTGATCGTTCAGGAATCTAACGCGATCGGCACTGCCTATCTCCGCCTGGATTTGCTGCCTGCCAGCCAGCAGCAGGAGATGCGTCAGCTGTTTCGCCAATACCTCGACACCCGGTTGGACGTTTACGAGAAGTTGCCCAACCTAGCAGCCACTGATGAATACCTGCAACGCGCCGCGAAACTCCAGCAGGAAATCTGGTCGCATGCCATCGCGGGCAGCCGCGACGATCCCACCCAGAATGTGGCGCGGCTCCTGCTGCCGGCATTGAATGAGATGATTGATGTCACCACGTCGCGCACCATCGCCCTGCACACTCACCTGCCACCGCTGATCTTTGGCCTGTCGATTTGTGTCGCCCTGTTGAGCGGGTTGATCGCGGGCTACGACATGGCCAGGCGGAAGAGTCGCAGCTGGTTCCACGGGCTGCTCTATGCCATGGTGATTTCGATCACCATCTTCACCGTGATTGACCTCGACTATCCTCGCTTCGGCCTGATCCGGCTGACCGCGGCGGACAATGCTCTCATCGAGTTGCGGGATTCCATCCGGTAAGCGGACAGCGCATGTCTTAAACTAAGGCCGCTTCATATCGAAGCGTCCTGTCGTGCGCGAGTACTGAGTTCCGCCCATCCGTCCTACCAGGTCGAGTGAGTCGGGATCGAGGCGTCCTTCTTTGAGGACGCTGTCCTCAAAGTGAACGCAGACAATCTCCCCGATCACCAGGCTTGAGCTTCCCGGGTCGGTTCCGAAATCGATAATCCGGTTCAGCTTGCATTCGAAGCTGGCGGGGGACTCCGCCACCTGGGGCGGGCGCACCAGCTGCGAAGGCCGGGTCGTTAACTTGGCCAGCGCGAATTCGTCCACGGAGCTGTCGTACTCGCCGCTGGTCAGGTTCATGGCTTCGGCTACGGCGAAGGTCACGACATTCACCACAAATTCGCCGGTCTCGCGGATGTTGCGGAGCGTGTCTTTGGGGGCAGGCTTGCCTTCCACCTGGCGGAGGGAGGGAGACAATCCCAGCATCGGCGGCTTCGCCGATACCACGTTGAAGAATGAAAATGGCGCGAGGTTCAGGTGACCGTGATTGAGAGTGGAGACCCAGGCGATCGGCCGGGGAGCGACGGTGCTGATGAGTATTCGATAAAACTCGTTGTGGGGGAGCTGCTCGGGGCGGAGGTTCATGCTTACAGTTTAGTGGAGGACGGGCGTCCCGCCCGTTGGGCAAGGACTGTGTATGACAGGGGACGCCAGCCCTCCATAACGGAGAAACTACTTTGATCCGGACGCGCCCTTCTGCAATTCGTCGAGCGCAGTCAACACTTCCTGGCTGTGTTTGTTTGGATCCACGCCGGTATAGGCGCGTTGGATCGTACCCTGCGGATCAATAATGAAAGTGTTGCGCGCAGCGATTTCTACGCCCTTGTAGTTCATCGTGGACTCGTACTGCTTCACCACTTTGTGCTCGGTGTCGGCCAGCAGCTTGAAGTTCAGGCCTTCCTTAGAGCAGAACTCTTTGTGAGAGTCGGTCGTGTCCACGCTGACGCCGACTACCACCGCCTTGCGTTGCGCGTATTGCGGCTGATCGCGCTGAAAGTTGTGCGCCTCGATGGTGCATCCCGGCGTTCCGTCCTTGGGATAGAAATAAAGCACCACCCACTTTCCCCGCAAATCTTTCAGGCTGACTTGCGTGCCATCCTGCGACGGAAGAGTGAAGTCGGGAGCAGCAGAGCCCACCGCGGGCATTGCGGCAAACGCAGAGTGCAGACCGACTCCCATAACGACAGTTACAAGCAAAACCATCCATAGACGCATAGGAAAACTCCTCGGTCCGCTAGGTTAGCGCGTGACGATGACCCCTGTCTACGAGGGGCTTGTCAATTTTCTGCAAAAACCGGATATTGCTTTCAGGATTTCTACATTGCATGCGTCATCCTGAACGGCCTTCAGGCCGCGAAGGACGTCCGGCAATCGTGCCGCTACGCGCCAGATCCTTCGGGACTGAAGTCCCTCAGGATGACGCCAGGTAAGGAACTATTCGAACTGGAGGACAGGAACCATGGCAACCGATCTCGATAGCTCCCTTCGCCGGCACCTGATTGAATTGCTCAAGGGTGGAAGCGCGCATGCCAGGTTTGAAGAAGCCATCGCAGGCATTCCCGCGAAATTGCGGGGACAGATACCCGCCGGCCTGCCCCACTCCCCGTGGATGCTGCTGGAGCACATGCGAATCGCACAATGGGACATTCTCGAATTCAGCCGCAACCGGAAGCACGTTTCCCCCGACTGGCCCAGGGGCTTCTGGCCGCGCGGCGAGGCTCCGCCGAGCATCGCGGCCTGGAACACAAGCAGCAAGAAATTTCGCCACGATCTGAAGGCCATGCAGGACCTGGTGGCCAATCCGAAAACCGACCTGCACACCCGCATTCCATGGGGAGATGGTCAGACCGTGCTGCGCGAAGCTTTACTGGTTGCCGATCACAACGCCTATCACATCGCCCAGTTAGTAGACGTCCGCCGCTTGCTCGGAGCCTGGCCGGAGAAATAGAGTAGCGCCCACCCGACAGCCGGCGGGACGCCGGCGCTACTCAAGCGCAATCCCTCGATCGAGGATCACGCTTCAGCTCCATATCTCGAGGCCGCTTTCGAAACACCGTCCTGACTCCATCTCGCCAGCGCTCATCGATACCCACAACCACCCATTCGATTTCGGGCGAGATGTAGTGCAACAAGATGTCGGTTGCAGGATGCACGTGCAGTGCCGGAGCTACCAGAAATAACAACGGACGTTCCGGCGACAACTCCCGCCCGGGAAAATACCGGAAGCGCTGGAACTCCCCCCGCGCATGGTGCCAGGCCACGCGCGACCAGTAGTCCAGACCTTGCAGCGGCAGGTGGATGTCTTCGTCGGCCTTCAGCTCCAGCACCGCCAGCCGCCCTTCGCGCGTGACCGTCAGCACGTCAATCATGGCGCGGTCCGCGGCGGAGAATGCGGGTACCTGGGAATAGCGACTGGAGGCATTGAGACGCTCGTCCACCTCGGATACGTCCTGCACTACCAGCGATTCCAGCCAGCGTTCAGGATGCATGCGCCACAACGCATGATCTCGCGGACCTTCGGCATGGCGCACTTCTCCGATGCTGTACACCAGGCGGCGGAAAGCGTCCGCGTTCTGTTCGCTCAGCACGCGCTCGTCGGCGCCCACGCCAAACACGATTTCGGGTGTGCTGCGCAGGGAGCCCAGATGATGCTCCAGGCGTGCCCGGGCGAATTCCAGTCCGTGGCAGCGAAAAGAGATCTCGGCCGGCGAGATCATCGTCATTTCGGCCTCCGGCATGAGCTCCCGAACCCTCCCGATCGCTTCCGCGAACCGCTCCGCGGCCGCGGCCTCGTCGGTCCAGTGCACCAGCCGGGTTCTTATGTTGCCGCCGTCTGAGACTTCGATGTCCTTGAGTTGGTCTTCGCGATTCTCCAGTTCGTACAACTGCCACTTGGCTGCGTCCTGATGCAAGTGCGCGATGCGCTCCCGGGTCAATGCCGACGTTCCCACAGGCAGGAAAAGTTTCAGACCTTCGACCACCGTCTTTCCCGCTTGCGCCACCCGGCAGGCGTCGAGCCACAGGATGCCGAAGGTCAAGGCAGCGTCGATCGAAGACTGGGTCTCCTGCGGATTCACGCCCAGGACAGCGAAGCCGGACTGTCCGCGCCGCAGAAGTCCGCGGGCGTAGATCGGGCCAAACGATCGCTCCAGATCAGCGGACGTAATGAGGCGCGAAGCAACGTAGGTGGGGAAGCGCCGCTCCAGGATGCGCTGCAAGCTGCGCTGGTAGGCAACTCGCGCAGCCCGTTTCGCGGTCGGAGTGCGCCGGTCGCGCTGCCGGCAGATCTCGAGTTTCCCCGGGCGGGTTTGCCCCAGCCGCTGCACTGCCAGCCGCAGTACTTCATGTTTGATTTCGACATCGAGTACGCGCCGGACGAGGTTCCGCTCCGCCGACCAAAGATGGAGCAGGCACTTGTTGTGCTCGCCTGAAATCGAATACTTCGCCTGCGCCAGGTCAAATACTGCAGCGCCGTCATCGAGCACGATGGCATCTCGTGCTCCCGCGAGAAAATCTTCTACCGTTCGAGCCAGGGCCTCGGGAGTCATAGTTAGAATGCTTTCATCTTCCCGGCCTGCTGTCTGTGACGGATGACCATCACCACCGTCCACACGGGAACACGTAGTAGTGTGGGGCGGACACTCCTGTCCGCCGCTCTTGACTTGGACTTTGCATTGGGGAAGCTTCTAGCTGTGCTCCGGGAGCCATGTTCTTAACCCCAAAAACAACTTCAAAGGCAGCGGACAAGAGTGTCCGCCCCACACTCCCGTGGACTGTGATGGCCTCACACAAACCGTGTGGGATAATGAGTGAACCCTGGGAGTCTTTCCCAGTCCAAGGACATCTAATTACCGTGGACAAGAATCGGTTCTTTTTTCAGCACTACGGCCTCACGGAACATGATCTGGAGCGCTACCTGGCGGCAGCCCTCTCAGCCGGCGGAGAATACGCCGACCTTTATTTCGAATATCTCTCGTCTACATCACTGATGGTGGATGAGTCCATGGTGAAGTCGGCTTCCCAGGGAATTTCAGCGGGATGCGGCGTGCGCGTGGTAGTCGGCGAACGCACCGGCTACGCCTACACCGACGATCTCTCGTCAGAACGCATCCTGCACGCCGCCCGCACTGCGGCCTTGATCGCGAGCGGACCTTCCAAGACCCCGGTGATGGGATTCCAGGAGAAACCGGCGCGCAGCCTCTACCCGGTGACGCTGCCTTCGGTGGACGCTGAGATTACCGCCAAAGTCGAATTGGTGATGCGCGCCGACGCCTCGGCCCGCGCCTATGATCCGCGGATCAAGGAAGTTCGTGCCAGCTATTCCGACGAGTTGCGCAACATCCTGGTGGTAGGTTCCGACGGAACCTTCGCCGAAGACTCGCAGCCGCTGGCCCGCATGAACGTTTTCTGTATCGCCAAGACCGAAACAACTTCGGCTCGCGGCAGCTCCGGTGGCGGCGGGCGCGTTGCTCTCGACTTCTTCTTCGGAGAAAAGACTCCCGAATACTTCGCCAAGGAGTCTTCCCGGCAGGCCATCCTCCAACTCGACGCTCGCGAAGCGCCGGCCGGCGAAATGGAAGTAGTCCTCGGCCCGGGATGGCCCGGCGTGCTGCTGCACGAAGCTGTCGGCCACGGACTCGAAGCCGATTTCAACCGCAAGCAGACCTCGGCTTTCGCCGGCCTTATCGGTAAGCGTGTGGCCAGCGAGAAATGCACCGTGGTTGACAACGGAACCATGCCCTGGCGTCGCGGCTCGCTCAATGTTGACGATGAGGGTCAGCCCACCCAGAACACCGTCCTGATCGAAAACGGAATTCTGAAGGGATACCTGAGCGACAAGCTGTCATCCCGCCTGATGGGCATGGCCGACACCGGTAACGGCCGCCGCGAGAGCTACGAGCACATCCCCATGCCGCGCATGACCAATACCTACATGCTCGCCGGACAGGACGATCCCGAAGACATCATTCGTTCAGTCAAGAACGGCGTCTACGCCGTGAACTTCGGTGGCGGGCAAGTGGACATTACAAGCGGGAAATTTGTTTTCTCCGCCTCCGAGGCTTATCTCATCGAAGACGGCCACGTTACCGCCCCCATCAAGGGCGCGACGCTGATCGGCAACGGGCCGGATGTCCTCACTCGCGTCTCCATGGTCGGCAACGATCTGAAACTCGACGAAGGCGTCGGCACCTGTGGCAAAGATGGACAGGCCGTCCCCGTCGGAGTCGGCATACCTACACTGAAAGTTGACCGTCTCACCGTCGGCGGCACGCAGAAGAAAGATCCCGGCGGATTCATGCAGTAACCGAAATCATCATGCCTCAAACTGAACTGACAACTGGGAACCAGAAACTGGAAACTGATCTTCGAGAGGTCGCTGAAGACACTGTCCGCCGAGCCATGTCTGGAGGCGCTACCGCCGCAGAGTGCGTAGTCCGCGAGGGCGACGAATTCTCAACGCTTGTTCGTCTTGGCCAGGTTGAAACGCTCAAGGAAGCCGGCTCGCGCTCCATTGGCGTACGGGTTTTTCATGGCAAGCGTTCCGCCAGCACGTATTCCAGCGACTTTTCGCGCGAAGCTCTCGATCGCATGTTGAAGTCCGCGCTGGAGCTCGCCAAGATCACATCGGAAGATCCCTTCAGCGGCATCCCAGAGGCTTCGCAACTCGGCTCGCTTGCGGGCGATCTCGATCTCTATTCCGCGGACGTCTACTCGCTGCCTGGCGAAGAGCGCATCAACTACGCCCGCCGCGCCGAAAAAGCTGCGCTCGATTACGACCCTCGCATCAAGAATTCGGAAGGCGGATCGTTCGACGCAGCTACCGGCCACAAAGTCCTGGCCAATTCTCACGGATTCGTCGGCGAGTACCGCCGGTCTTACTGTTCGGTTGCGGCCGTGCCCATCGCACAGTCGGAAAACGGCGCCATGCAACGCGACTACTGGTTCTCAGTCGCGCGCAATCTCGGCCGCCTGGATTCGCCGGAAGAAGTAGGAAAGATCGCGGCCCAGCGCACCTTGCGGCGCCTGGGCGGGCGCAAAGTGAAAACGGCCAGGGTTCCGGTCGTGCTCGATCCCATGGTGGCGACTTCAATCCTGGGCCATATTTTCGAAGGCATCAACGGAGATTCCGTCTATCGCGGTGCGTCATTCCTGGCGGGCAAACTGGGCGAAAAGATCGCGGGCGAGCACGTCACGGTTATTGACGACGGCACCATGGTGGGAGGCTTCGGCACCGCGCCATTCGATGGAGAGGGCATCCCGACGCGGCGTACGGTCGTCATCGAGAAGGGCATACTGAAGTCTTATCTGCTCAACACCTACACCGCGAAGAAACTTGGCCTGCAAACTACGGGCAACGCCTCTCGTGGACTCGCCGGCACTCCGGGAATCGGGCCGGGAAATTATTTCCTCGAGCCGGGAAAGAAGACTGCGAAGGAAATCATTGCGGACATTCCCGAAGGACTCTACGTCACCGAATTTCTCGGCCACGGCGCCAACCTGGTCACCGGCGACTACTCCCGAGGAGCTTCTGGTCTGTGGATTTCGGGTGGCGAGTTGACCTATCCGGTCGAAGAGATCACAGTCGCGGGAAATCTGAGAGAAATGTTCTTCAATATTTCCGAAATCGCGAGCGACCTGGAATTCCGAGGCGCTATGGCGTCTCCTACCATCCGCATTGACGGCTTGATCGTCGGCGGCGAGTAGTGGCGACAATTTGCAATGCGTCATCGTTTGTAATGCGTCATCCTGAACCCCGGCTTTAGCCGGGTGAAGGATCTGGCGCGAAGCGGATATGCCGCTGGGCGAGTGCCCAGACGCTGCACGCAAGATCCCTTCGACTTCGCTCAGCGCAGGCTCTTCGGGACTTAAAGTCCTTCAGAATGACGCCAGTCACGCTGAAATCCTCGCCTTACTCTCAAGAGTACAATCGACCCATGGGAAGTCTGCTCCAGCCATCTCCCGCCACGACGGGCGACGACCGCAACTCCAATTGGCTCGCAATCGTGTTCGGCGTTGGGCTGGTAGTGATTGTGGCGGTGATCGGGTCGCTGCTGTTACGCACTGATGCCAAGATCGCGAACCCGCCGCATCCTTATGCCGCCAACATCAAGTTTTCCGATTTGAAGATGAGCGCGGCAGAAAACTTTGTGGGTTCGACCGTCACCTATCTCGACGGCACGGCCACGAACAGCGCAGACCAGACTGTTACCCGGGCGCTGGTGCGCGTCAGCTTCAAAGATTCACTGGGCCAGATCGTTCAGGCTGATGACGTGCCGCTGCGCATTCTGCAGACCAGCGGACCGTATCCCGAGGCGGTAGACCTGGCGGTTGCACCCTTAGCTCCAAACCAGAGCAAACCGTTCCGCCTCACCTTCGAGCACGTCACTGCTGACTGGAACCATGAGTATCCCGAACTGCGTGTAACCGACGTGGCAGTCAAGTAGGAACTAAGAAATGGAGGCCGGCGTCCCGCCCGGCTGGACGGGCGAGACGCCCATCCTCCACCTGCGTAAAATGTATTCATGCCCGAAGTCAAAACCATTCGGCTGACAGAAACCGTTAAGGCTGGTGGCTGTGCCTCGAAACTCAGCCCCGCCGTCCTTGATAAAGTGCTGAGCAAGTTGCCGCGCCAGCAGGACCCCAACGTCCTGGTCGGCTTCGACCACGCCGATGACGCCGGCGTCTACAAAATCACCCCCGACCTCGCGCTGGTGCAGACCGTGGATTTTTTCACGCCCATCGTGGACGACCCTTACACTTTCGGCCAGATCGCCGCCACCAACGCGCTAAGCGACGTCTACGCCATGGGCGGACGTCCCATCACCGCGCTGGCTCACGTCTGTTTCCCGGCCAGCGGCGACCTGGAGGTTCTGGAACAGATCCTCGCCGGCGGCCTTTCGAAGATGATGGAAGCGAATTGCACGGTCGTGGGCGGCCACAGTATCCGTGACGAGGAAACCAAATTCGGATACTCCGTCACTGGGCTGATCGATCCCGCCCGGGTCTTCACCAACGGCGGCGCCCAGCCCGGCGACCGGTTGCTATTCACCAAGGCGCTGGGCACCGGGGTCATCTCCACCGCGATCAAGCAAGGCACGGCAAAGCAATCGTGGATCGACGCGGCCACCCGCTCGATGACGACGCTCAACAAGACGGCCAGCGAGATCGTCGTTAAGTTCTGTTTCGATCAGACGGAGGCCCCCACCGGCCATGTGGGGACGGCCGCCCTCGGCCGTCCGGCCGAGCGCAGCTCGGCAGGCTGTCCCGTCCACTCTCTCACCGACGTCACCGGCTTCGGCCTCATCGGCCACGCCCGCGAAATGGCCCTGGCGTCAAACGTCTCGCTACGTTTCCACCTCCATCAGATTCCCCTGCTGGAAGGCGCTGTGGATTGCATCCGCGCGGGTAACATCCCGGGCGGATTAAAGAACAACCGGGAATTTGCCGAATGCGTGGTGGGCTACGAAGAGGGAATTGCCGAGGACCTCAAGACCATGCTGTTCGACCCGCAAACCGCCGGCGGCCTGTTGATCGCGGTGGCATCCGACCATGCGCCGGAACTTCTCCGCAACCTCCAAGCCGGCGGAGTACCCGCCGTGGAAATTGGCGAGGTCCTGGCAAAGGCCAGGCCGCTGATCACGATCACGGCTTAATAACGTGCTGGGATTACCTTAGGTCATCCGCGCTGCCCGGCCGATTCGCTATAATCCGGTTTTCCCGCATTTCGGGGGGAATGCGGGCCCCCCTACGTGGATTTAGGCTAGGATCACTAGCTAATACTATGGAAGCACAAGAACCGTCGCCGTTAATTCGGGCATTCAAACGGGCGCACAAGGACGTCGTAGAACGCCTGTCAGGCGTAGATTTTTCCCCGATCTCCCCCGCGGAGGCTACCACTCTGTGGGAAAAGACGGAGCAAGCGATCCTGCTAGAGACCAACCGGAAGCATGATTGGGAACATCGCAATAGTCCGTGGTTCCGTTTGTACTACCATTTTTACTGAGAAGCGGACTAAAGGTTCTCTTGGATGAAGCGGGGACTGAGGTGAATGTCGAGTTGTACCAGGGTTGAATCACCCACCGCCTTGAAGCTGTGGATCTCGCCAGCTTTGATGACAAAGATGTCTCCTGCGCTGCCCTCGAAGGTTTTGCCGCTTACTGTCCACACTCCCCGGCCTTCACGGATGAATTGGATCTCGTCATAGGGATGCCGGTGCGGCCCCGGCCCCGATCCGGGTTTCCCATGGAACAGGAACACCGAAACACCAGTGTTGCCCTGCTCAGCTCCGACAAACTCGTGCGAACTACCAACAAGGGGCAGGTTCTCTTGACGCACGTGAATCATTTTTGATCACCCTCCTGCCAGGATTTGATGACCTGGGCCACCCTTTGGCTCCCCGAATGCCAATGCATTATGAAAAAGCACCCCGCATCAGAAGGTCGAAGCTGTGATGGGCGCCGCCTCCGCTCCGCTGCGCTGTGCAGGGGCTTCGCTCCGCTACGGCGGCGCTAGGGAGTAACTGCGCTGGTGAATGGGGTGCGAAGGAACCGCAGAAGGACATAGGCAAGTCGGGCTAGAGAATGGCATTTTGACCTTGAGGGGAAAGATAACCGTTAGCAGGAATACTTTCCCCCCAAGGAGGCAACTCAAATGAGTTACGACGTCAAATATATCGGAATGGACGTGCACAAGGAAGCCATTGTGATCGCCGTCCTGAATGAGAGCGGAAAGCTGGTGATCGAGTCTGTCATCGAAACCAGAGCCAGCAGCATTCTGCAGTTCCTCCACGGTCTACGGGGCGAGCTGCATGTGACCTGGGAAGAAGGCACCTGGGCCGCCTGGCTCTATGATCTGCTGCAGCCGCAGGTGCAGCACATTGTGGTCTGCAATCCGCGCCGCAATGCCTTATTAAAGGAGGGCAGCAAGAGCGACAAGGTGGATGCGCACAAGCTGGCCGACTTGTTACGCACCGGGATGCTGCGACCGGTGTACCACGGGGAAAATGGACTACGGACGCTACGCGAGTTGGGGCGCAGTTATCAGACCATCAGCAAAGATTTGACGCGCGTGATGAATCGACTGAAGGCGCTGTATCGCGGTTGGGGCATTGCTTGTGCCGGCACCCAGGTTTATGCTGCGCGCTGTCGAGAGGAATGGTTAAGCAAGATTCCGCAAGCCGGCGTTCGGCGACGGGCGGAGCTGCTCTATCAACAGCTGGACGGATTGCAGGACTTGCGACGAAACGTCCGACCCGAGTTTTTGGCCGAGAGCCGGAAACATAAAGCCGCGAAACTGCTGCGCCAGATTCCCTGCATCGGTCCGATTCGAGCCGCCCGCTTGATCGCGCTGATGCAAACCCCGCACCGGTTCCGCAGCAAGCGGCAACTCTGGACCTACAGTGGCCTGGGCATTGAGACCCACGACAGTGCGCAATTCCGCTTTGTGAGCGGACAACTGCAACGCTCCAAAAAACCCCAGCAGATTCGTGGTCTGAATCGAAATCACAATCATGAGATGAAAGAGATCTTCAAGAGTGCGGCCACCAGGGCCAGCTGTGGCAGAGGACCGTTCCACGATTTCTATGCGGGTTTGCTGGCCAAGGGAATGAAGCCGGAGATGGCGCGTCTGACGCTGGCGCGCAAGATCGCGGCCATTACGTTGACACTTTGGAAGAAGGAGGAACGTTTCGACGCAGAACAACTGAAGACGCAAGCAGCTTGAGCATCGAATAGAACCCAGGTGATCTCCCAAGGTTTTCATGCCTCGGTGGTAGCCAATCGGTTCTTGCGATGCTCCGGTTCGAGGGAGAGTATCCATACACTCATTCAGGCACTCTGTGTGCTGTAGTCCAGCACCGAGTCTCCGGGTCAATCCTATGCCCCCTCGGATAACCGAAAAAAGCTGTAGGCCTCGAGCCTCAGGGTCGAAAATCCACCGCGTTCATGCCGCAGTGCCCACCGGTTCGACCCGGTAGCCGAGGTTGCGAAGTTCCCGGATCATTCTAGAAGTGCGCTGTCGTCTTGCGTTGGTAGTCACCGAGGGACCGCTTTCTTGGTAACGAACTCCCCGGTGCAGAATGATCCAGATCAGGCGACAGAGCCGATGGGCGATGGCCCCGATGGTTTGATTGTGTCCCAGGCGTGTCACCAGTCGGCGATAGACGATCTCGAAAATGGTTCCTTTCGCCTTGACCGCGGCGTTGGCAGCTTGATTGAGAATGCGCCGCATGTGGCGGTTACCCTTCGGGGAGCGGTGGCTCTGGGATACTTCCGCGCTTTCTTCGTCTCCGGGGCATGCTCCCACCCAGGAAGAGAGGTGCTTGCCGGAAGGAAATGTCGCTGCTGTAGCACCCACCTCGGCAATGATCTGCTGCGCCGAATCCACACCCAGGCCGGGTATTTCCGCCAGCCGCTTGACCGCCTCCTGATGTTGGCTGAGCAGAGTCGCCATCTCTTGGTCCAGTTGGCCGATTTGCTGCTCGATCAGTTGCAACTCCTCCAGGAACATCTTGAGCAGTCGCCGGTAGACGGGTTGGAGCTCCGCGCACGCGCCCAGCGCGTCGCATAACTGTGCCTGGGTGGCACGCAACTTCTTATCGGCCAAAGCGGCCAGGGCCGCCGGATCAGTTGCTCCATCGGCGACCGCCTTCAGCATGCGTCGTGCACTGACGCCCAGAAGATCCGAGACCAAGCTAGACAACTTAATGTGGGCTTCCTCCAGTAGAGCCTCCAGTTGGTTTTGCAACCGCACTTTGTTGCGTGTCAGCTGGTACTTTCGGCGTGTGACCGTCCGCCATAGCCGCTGTTCGTCATCGGGCACAAAACTTAAGATCAGCTCGTCGGCCACCAGCCGCTTTACCAAACGTTCGGCGTCGGGGAAATCCTTCTTGCGTCCGCGCCGTCCACGATTCGATCGTGCTTGCGCCAGATGGAGCGTTCCCGACATCGGGCCTGCGCCTTCTCGCTTTTGGCAGCTCGGTTTCCAGTACCGTTCCAGTGCTCCCCAGACGGGTTTCCAATATTGTGCCGTCGATTCCATCACGACTTCCTCGACCCCGTGCTCGATCAGCCATGCGACCAACAATCGCAGCTGCTCAGGATTGCTACCGTATCGGATCCGTTCAAACTGGTACTCCCCTTGAACTTCAACGTCGGCCACGACCACAGCTAGCATCTTTTTGTGAACGTCGATTCCCGCTATCCTGTAAGACATAACGTCTCCTCCTGGCGGGAGCGGAGAGCGTGCTGCGACATCCTTAAGCAGGGTCACAGGCTATCGCCGCTCCCAAGAGGGGAGAGACAACGCCCAATTATTCGCTCAACCACGCACGCTCCGGATCAGACACATAGACAGCGTCAACTTCTCCACTGAGGCTTCAATCTCGCCGCTCCGAGCCTTTCCTATTTTGCATCCGACTCGGAGTAATTTTCATGAGCTTTCGCGGGCTGCAGGCCCTACTCGACACATAGGATCATGGTTGGCACTTAAGCCAAC
>CAWEZS010000022.1:0-11900 GCA_963813645.1 Terriglobia bacterium | reverse complement strand
CGACATAGGCGGTTTTCTGGATGCGGACGCCTGTGGTTTCATCAGCGCCGATGATGCTTTTGAGCGGAGCATTCAGTACCGCACGGGCCAGCAGGATCGCACCATTGACGCCAAGCGTCTTTCCGATCAGCTTACGGTGCGTGGCGCCATAGACGATCAGCCCAGCGCCGGCACAGCCAGCGAGGACACGAGTCGTGGGCGACCAACTCTGCTGCAGAAACTCCGGTAAACGTCTTCGCCGGTCCCCTCCCTGCAAATCCGAAATGTGCTCGGGATGATCGGTGGTATTGAGGAACGTGGAGAGAGTTTCTTTCACGCCCCGGACCGCCCTCACCGCATTGGTCAACTCGGCGACCTCGTCGGCTAAGACCCAGCCTCCCAAGAACACCGATCCCCCGGTGCAATTAACTTCAACGGCATGGGGATGGGAGACGGCCCGACCTACGGCTGTTCGAATGCGCTGTTCTAGGACGCTGTCAGATGCGTCGTCGTCACCCTCGAACAGGTGGCGAGTTTCAGCAACTACGCCTTCAGCACGATGCTCGACATCGCGACCAAAGCGCTGGGCGAATCTCTCTACCTCATGACGAGAATGCACAAATGCGTCTCTTAGAGTCGCCCGTCGGCATCTGCCGCGATTCGGATCAGCGAAATACATGATCAAAGCGCCAGCACCAAACGCGCCAAAAAATGTCCAACCTAAGCCTTCCTTTTTCATAAGGCCTCCAACGGCATCCCCACGCTACACGCACCTTGACGTCCCCTCCGTGACGGGACTCACTCGGTGCCGTGACCGCAAGCACATCTTGATCACAATCGCTTTGTCATGCTTCAGCTGCCTGGGCTCGACCTATGGAAGAATCGGAGGAGGCCACAAATGCGAACTCAGAGCGAGTTCCACATCGTTAACGCAGTCCGCCGGGCGGCAAACCCACTCACAGGGTGAATCCAGCGACTCGATCCTCTACTCAACATGATCGGCGATGCGCGCTTCGTTCTGATTGGAGAGGCTTCACATGGCACGCACGAGTTTTATCGATTGCGCGCAGAGATCACGAAACGCTTGATCGCGGAAAAAGGATTTAATGCCGTCGCGGTCGAAGCAGATTGGCCGGATGCGTTCCGTATCAATCAATTTGTCCGTTTTCAGGGCAAAGACCAAGATGCCATCGATTCCCTTGCGGGCTTCCAGAGGTTTCCCGCGTGGATGTGGCGCAATGCCGATGTCCTCGATTTTGTCGGCTGGCTGCGGAATCATAATGAGCTTTCCCATGCCTCGCGGCGTGTTGGCTTTTACGGACTGGATCTTTACAGCTTGCACTCTTCCATTCGCGCAGTGCTCGATTTTCTAGATAAGGTCGATCCCGAAGCTGCCCGCCGCGCGCGCTATCGCTATGCCTGCTTCGAGGATTTTGGCGAGGATACCCAGGCTTACGGATACGCCGCCAGTTTTGGACTGAGCAAGAGTTGCGAAGACGAGGTCATCAGCCAATGGATGGAGATGCGCCAGCGCGCTGCCGACCTAGCCCGCCGCGATGGCCACGCCTTCCCCGATGAATTCTTTTTCGCTGAACAGAATGCCCGGCCTCGTAAAGAATGCTGAGGAGTATTACCGCTCCATGTTTCGGGAACGAGTCTCGTCCTGGAATCTGCGCGACAGCCATATGGCAGAGACACTGGACTCGCTGGTTGAGCACCTGGGCGGGACTTATACGAAGGTCGTGGTCTGGGCACACAACTCTCATCTCGGCGACGCCCGTGCCACGGAGATGGGACAGCACGGTGAACTGAACCTGGGACAACTTGTGCGCCAACGCTACGGCAAACAATCAGTTTCAATTGGTTTCAGTACTTATACCGGAACGGTAACGGCAGCGTCCGAGTGGGATGCTCCAGCAGAACGCAAGCACGTCCGGCCCGCCTTGCCTGGAAGTTACGAAGCGCTCTTTCATAGCACCGGTATACCGAAGTTCTTGCTGCTCCTTAGTCAGTACGACACGGAACACGACGAAGCCAGGTCACTCTTGAGCGAACCACGCCTCGAGCGAGCGATTGGGGTGATTTAGCCCCCGATCCGAACGTCAGAGCCATTACTTTCACGCCCAGCTCCCGGACCAGTTCGACGCGATCCTCCACTTCGATAAAACTCGGGCTGTCGAACCTCTGGATCGCACCACCGTTTGGAAAGCTGGCGAAGTTCCTGAGACCTATCCATCGACGCTTTAATCCGCAGCGGTTGTCATCGTGGATTAGGCAGAATTATTCGAGGTGCAATATGATTTTCCCCACTCGAACAGAAGCTGGGCGCCGGCTGGCACTGCTCCTGCGCGAATATGCAAGCCGGAAAGACGTTATCGTCCTGGGCATCCCGCGCGGTGGCGTCCCGGTTGCTTTCGAGGTAGCCCGAATGCTTAAGGCTCCGCTGGACGTTCTTGTGCTACGCAAATTAGGTGTACCGGGGCACGAAGAACTTGGGTTTGGAGCCATCGCCAGTGGAGGAATTCGAGCCCTCAATCCAGAAATTGTCGAGGCGTTGCGAATTTCGCCATGGGACATCGAACTCGTAACAGACCGTGAAGCGAAAGAGCTGAAACGGCGAGAACAGGCATATCGGGGCCGCCGTCCGGCGTTAAAGGTAAAGGGACGTACCGTAATACTCGTGGATGACGGGATTGCGACAGGATCCGGCATGCGTGCCGCAGTTGACGCTTTGCGCCAGATGAAGCCGGCTCAGATTGTAATAGCGGTACCGGTGGCGCCGGCTTCCACCTGCGATCACCTCAGGGGCGAGGTGGACGATCTTATCTGCTTGGCAACGCCGGATCCATTTTATGGCGTCGGCCAGTTCTACCGTGATTTCTCGCAAGTCCCGGATCAGGAAGTCAACGAATTGCTTGATCGCGCGGCGCGGGAGGTCGACAAACAGGACCAACCAGCCGAGGTTGCGGCGATAAGAAGCTAGAGGGAAGACAGAGGACAAAATCTTAGCGTGAAGCAGATCCACCAGAAGCTCAAAGGCCCCGGCCTTGCCGAATTCGTCGTACACCTTCTCAGTCTCATGGGCTACAAGACCAAGGTGAGTCCGTCCGGTCCCGACCGCGGAATCGACATCACGATAAAGACAAGGACATCATGTACGTCGGCAAGGGTAAGAATCTCAAGCGACGCATATGTGACCACCACCGCAGCGGGAACGAGAAGATGTCGACTAGCACGTTTCGCAGAAGCGTAAATAAAATTCACGGGATTGTTGCCGGAACGCCGCTGCGAGATTGGGTTCGCAACAATTGCACATTCGCGTCAGTTGCAATTCCCGATCCTGATCTATGTTCAGCGGTCGAGGCCCTGAAGCCTCACCCATCCAAATCTATCCGCACCGCACCACCGCGAGTCGCAACTCTTTCAAGTTTTCCACAGACTAATACAAAAAAATATGCGGATTGTGATCCCCGTCACTGCATCCCCCCTTCGGCAGGAATAGTCTTACATCGTCGACGGCTGAAAAGGTTGGTGCAAATAACATTCACCGATCTGAAGTAGGCCGGGTGATCCGCTTGGTGGGGTAACTCGCCGAGCCACCAAACCCGAAAAAACCGACTGACTCTGTGAGGAGCAGCCGGGGTTTGGAACCGCAAAAGCGGTGATTACATCAGGGGCTGCGGCGGTGCACGCGTCCATGTTGTCGGCTCTCTCGCAAGAGCCGATGGCTAGAGCGTAACCATGCCGCAGCTTTTCTCTTTTCTCTAACCCGATGGCGGAGTGGATAAGGTAATTGACTCCCTTCCTTCACCGGGCATATGTTCCATCCCAAAGGAGTCTCCCCATGAATCCAAATCCCCCGAAGAAATCGCCAGCGAGCGTGACCAAAAAACCGCAGGAGCTCGAAGTGCAGATTCGCTTACGCGCCTACGAACTGTATGAGTCACACGGCCGGGAAGACGGTCACGATCTCGATGACTGGCTCCGTGCAGAAACAGAACTCACGGGAGAGAAGGTCCGCTCCATCGCCGCCTAATACTACCTGTGCCCAAAGCAACCATGGCCCCGCCCCGCGCGGGGCCTTTTCATGCAATCCGAGGCCCTATCATCTTTTCCGCGTTGAGAAGTATATCCGGCATGCATATGAGGTCGTCCACGTTACGGTAAAGCCCGATCGGGGCCGACGAGAGTTCGGAAGACTTGGATCGCCTCGCACCGACGCAAACGAACAAGTTCACAAGAGCAGCCACGGTCTTCATCGACCGCGAGAATCTGCGGCAGGTAGTACGTCCCGAGCAGTTATGGGAGACCCACGGTTCTCGTCTTCCACTCCGGAGCGTGTCCGGTTGGGGATCGGTCTTGGCTCCCTTGGGAATCTGGATAGGCCGCGGCGGCGTTTCCGCGCTCGACAGCTCAGATCTTTCTGTGTGAGTAGGGTTGCAACCTTTGCATCAGCGATTTTTCTCTCGGTGCAAGCCCGACTCAGTCGTAGAGGAGGCAGGTAGAAGGTCGGCCTCCGCCGTTAGCCAGTCATGGACTGCGTGGCCTTCAGCCATTCCGCGCTGGGCGTAAAGTTCGAAAGCACGGAGACGATTCCGACCGCAAGAACGGAAATTACGGTGGCCCCAAGGTCCGCGACCGCCTCTGCCAGGTGATCCGCCAGCACCAGCTCGATGCCAACCGCGTCAAGTCCTACGCCGTCGATTTCTGCGGAACCAAGTCCCTGCGCGAAGCGACCCGCGAGCGAGTTGAAGCTTTCGTCGTTCACCTCGCCGACTGGGCTGAGAAAGACCGCAACGCCCTGCTCTGTCAGCTCAACAGCTACCCCGTGAACAAAGAAGGTGCAGTATGAGGCGCTATGAACCCATGTGGTGAGTGCAATCGGGGATTTTGCAACAGTGACTCGCTTTTTCTCGCTCCGACCCTGTGGCGGTTCGGCTTACGAAGAACAGAGTTGGAATAAGCCTAGTGTGGATGGAGATTTCGCATGCTTGCCGCTGGGTGTACCATCTATCCGACAACACAGTTCAACTTTGACCAACCAAACATCTCTTCAGTTAAGGAGGCACTCCATGTCCTACGTTGATGTCGGAAAAGAAAACTCCACTTCCATCCATCTCTACTATGAGGATCACGGCTCAGGCCACCCTGTCATCCTAATCCACGGATATCCCCTCAGCAGCGCGTCGTGGGAAAAACAGGTCCCGGCCCTGCTCGCTGCGGGGTATCGCGTGATTGCGTACGATCGCCGCGGATTCGGAAAGTCCAGCCAGCCCACAACCGGCTATAACTACGACACGTTTGCCGAAGATCTACGCAAGCTGGTGACCCATTTGAAGCTCAAGGATTTCACTCTCGTCGGCTTCTCGATGGGTGGCGGTGAGGTCGCGCGCTACCTTGGAAGGTACGGATCGAAGGACGTAAGCAAGACGGTCATCATCGGCGGTGTTCCGCCGTATCTACTGAAAACCGCTGACAATCCCGAAGGCGTCGACGCCAGCGTATTCGAGGGTATCAAGAAAGCCGTCGCCGCCGACCGCTATGCGTTCTTCACCGAGTTTTTCAAGAATTTCTACAACACTGACGTTCATCTCGGGAAGCGCGTGAGCGAGCAGGCGATTCAGGCTAGCTGGAATACCGCTGCCATCGCTTCCGCCACGGCCAGCCTGGCCTGCGTGCCCACGTGGCATGAAGACTTCCGCGAAGACGTGGCAAAGATTGACGTTCCGACCCTGGTCGTTCACGGCGATTCGGATCGCATCGTGCCCTTCTCCGCTGCAGGCAGCCGCACAGCCAAGCTAATCAACGGCGCTGAGTTGGTTGTCATCAAAGACGGCCCGCACAACGTCGCCTGGACACACGCGGAGGAGGTCAACGAGGCTTTGCTGAAGTTCCTGGCCAAGCCGAGCGCAAAGGGGCAGACGACGGCTACAAAGAGAAAGGCCGTCGCGTAGGATGTGTTAGCGTGCATATGCGGGCCTTTGCCCCCGAAATCGAAGACGCGATGGGCCGGGGCCGATATCTCCCCCACGCCTTGATTCATTCAACGCTGTAGGTCTCGAACATTCGATGAATTTTGATGAGGTTGCAGGCGAAATAGTTTAGGGTTGGCGCGGGATCGGTCTGCTTTGTACTCGGCCGCCGAGAGAAAGAAAGGATGGTAAAGTGCAATGCCAGTAAATTGCTTAGTCCAACGGGTCGAGGTCGCCGTCACTGTCAGCGCCGAGGTCTCCTTCATCGAAAGAAGCGGGGCTACTATGCCCAGGGCTTCGACCTCTGCTTTCACCCTCGACAACTCGATTCCTTTCAGCCTGAGAATTTCGTAAGCGTCTTTCATAAGTCAACACCTTTGGAAAGTTGGGATCTATTCGGTGATTGTGTGCTTTCAGACCAGATTCCGGTAAGAACTCTAGCCCGAAAAAATGGGCCTGCTCCCCTAAGAATGTGCCGATCTCCTAGATTGCCATCCTTAGTGGCCGGGAAGTCACGTTGCTCTTGATGAATGTAATGCCCTCCGACGTGGCGGGAGAGGGAGCTTTCGGTCTTTACAGGCGGCTCGATTGGTTGGGGCCAGCGCAGAAAAGCACATTTGGAGCACTGCCCGCAGAATCCGGTTTTTGCTTTTCCTATAGTTGGACGTGGCGCAGATCGTGCGGGACGCCGTGAGCAGCTTGCGGAACCACCGGTCGACGAATACGATTGTGCGCGGGAAGCTCCTTGTGTTTCGAAAGCTGCTCGAACTCGAAAGCGTTTGGCAGAGTGTCGAGTCCCCGAAGCTTGCGTCTAACCAGCTAGCTGGTGTTTTCGTCGCTTGCCGTTGCAACTCCGGACGTCTCCAGTTCCTTGGAGGTCAATAAATGCGCGATGATGATGACCCGAATCTGAAAGATCCTGAAGCCAAGCCCGATGTCCCCGGCGTTTCCCGGCGCGACTTCCTCAAGATTTCAGGGCTGTCCATCACTCTGCCCCTGGTAGCCGACCCTAAAATGGCCATGGCTGCGGGCCAGCGAGTCGAGGTCCATGGCCCGGGCAAAGTTCCAATGGAATTCTCCATCAATGGTCGGCGGCTAAAAGCAGATCTCGAACCGAGAGTCACGTTGCTGGACGCACTGCGGGACCAATTTGCGCTTACCGGTGCGAAGCGGGTGTGTGATCGTGGCGAATGTGGCGCGTGTACCGTGTTACTCGACAATAAACCGGTTTACTCGTGCTCGGTTCTGGCCATCGAGGCCCAGCGCAAACCAATCATCACCGTTGAGTCCCTGATGCAAGGTGGGAAGCTGCACCCCGTGCAACAGGCGTTTGTGGACAATGACGCTTCGCAGTGCGGTTTCTGCACTCCGGGGTTCATCGTTGCCTGCAAAGCATTTTTCGGCCGCCACCCGCACCCGACCGCGGAAGACATTCGCCACGGTTTGAGCGGGAATCTTTGCCGCTGTGGCACTTATGACGGGATCCGCAAAGCCATCGCGCAGGTCGCGCAGAAGGGAGCCTAAGACATGCCGGACTACGCATGGCCCGATGCAGAACACCGGACGCTGATCGGCAAGCGGATCAGCCGCGTCGATTCTCCCGCCAAGGTTTCAGGACAAGCGAAGTACACCTACGACGTCCATCGCCCCGGCATGCTTTACGGGAAAGTGCTGCGCTCGCCCTACGCACATGCCAAGCTTGTCAGCGTCGATACCAGCGCCGCGGAGAAGATGCCCGGCGTGAAGGCCGTCCATGTCGTACAGGGACCGGGTTCAACGATTCATTGGGAGGGTGATGAGATCGTGGCGGTGGCAGCAGTAGACGAGCCCACTGCGGAAGATGCGGTCCGCGCCATCAAAGTGGAATATCAGCAGCTTCCCTACCTGGTCACCGATACCGAGCCTCCACAGGGATCTGCAGAGGGCCAAGGCCCGTTGAGCATGGACGATATCGATGACATGCTCGACAATCAGGTGCCCAGCCAGCAGATGGTCAACCAAATTCAGCAATACGGGATCACCGCAAAGCCCAGTGAAGACGCGCTTAAGGGGCTGAAAGCCGATGGCGCAACCGACGCGGTGCTGGACGCCATTCGGGCCGCGACGGTCCATCCCGAAGCCGAAAGCAGGCCGAAATCGAACTATCAGAAGGCCGCAGCGCAGACTCTGGGCGATCCCGACAAGGCTTTCGCTGAAGCCGAAGTGGTTTCTGAAGGCCTCTACGGCATTCCGGTAATTACACATTGCTGCCTGGAAAGCCATGGTTCCATCTCCGAGTGGACCGACGCCGATCATCTGTTTACACACATCTCGACTCAGAATGTTTCCGGAATCGCCGGGCAGATGGCGGAACCACTGAAAACTCCGGCCAGTAACATCCGCGTTCACCAGGACAACGTGGGCGGAGGTTTTGGCAGCAAGTTCTCGCCGGATCGCTGGGGAATTTTTACCGCGCAGATCTCCAAGAAAGCCGACGGCAAACCTGTACGCATCATGCTGGAGCGCGCGGACGAACTCAAGGTCGCCGGAGCGCGGCCGTCCGCCTACGCCCGGGTGAAAGTGGGCGCGAAGAAAGACGGCACCGTCGTCGCCTGGCAGTCTCAGTCCTGGGGCACCGGCGGCCCCGGTGGCGGAGGGATGCCACCCATTCCTTATGTATTCGCCGTGCCCAACCAGCGAAAAGAACACACTGCCATCCGCAATAACATCGGTCCCGCCCGTGCCTGGCGTGCACCCAACCACCCACAGGCTGCGGTGCTCACCATGTGCGCTCTGGATGACCTGGCCGCCAAATTGAACATGGATCCGGTGGAATTTTTCGGCAAGAATCTGGACATTGCCAAACCCCGCCAGGATATCTACCGCGAAGAACTCGGCGTCGCCGCAGACCTGATGGGCTGGAAGCAGAAGTGGCATCCCCGCCGCCAGAACCAGTCAGGGCTGGTGCGCGGCGTTGGTGTCTCGTTTCACACCTGGGGAGGACGCGGCCACGGCAGCGACTGCGACCTGACCATCCATCCGGATGGCTCTGTGGAGCTGAAGCTGGGGTCGCAGGATCTCGGGACTGGAACTCGCACCTGCATTCTGATTGTCGCCGCCGACACGCTGGGCCTGCCGATCGACGCCATCCAGCTTCAGATTGGCGATACGATTTATCCGCCTTCGGGCGGCTCCGGGGGCTCAACTACCATCGGCGGAGTAAGTTCCTCCACCCGCCGTGCCGCCGTGGATGCCCGCGACGCGCTGTTTGTGCACGTCGCTCCGGCGTTGAATGCGCAACCCGAACAGCTCGAATGCGTGAACGGAAGAGTCGGCGTCAAGGGAGATTCCAGCCGTTCGCTCAGCTGGAAGGAAGCCTGCGCCAAGCTGGGAGCGATGCCGCTAACTGTTCGCGGCAAGAACCCCGACAAGAGCAAACCTCCCGACCTCACCAACAGCGGTGTTGGCGGCGTACAGATGGCCGAGGTTGAAGTTGATACCGAAACCGGCATCGTGAAAGTCACAAAGATGGTCGCGGTACAGGACTGCGGCCTAATCATTGATCTCAAGACCGCCGAAAGCCAGTGCTATGGCGCGCTGATCATGGGGATCAGCTACTCCCTGTTCGAAGAAAAAGTCATGGACCCGGGCACCGGTCGCATGCTCAATCCCGACATGCAGTTCTACCGTCTCGCGGGCCTGAGCGACATCCCCGAGCTGGTAGTGAAAATGATGACCGGCAAAGGCTACGACGAGCGCGGAGTGATCGGGCTGGGCGAGCCGCCCGTGATTTCGCCCGGCGCCGCGATTTCCAACGCGGTCGCCAATGCCATCGGTGTACGCGTTCCGTTCCTTCCATTCACACCGGACCGTGTCCTGGCGGCTCTGGGACAGAAGGCAGGTGCCTGATGCGGCCCTTTGAATATGTGAGTCCCAGCAGTAGAGCGCAGGCCGTCAGTTTGCTCGGTACGGCGTGGGGCAACACGGAAATTCTCGCGGGCGGAACTGACCTGCTTGCCCTGATGAAGGATGACGTAGTCGCCCCCAAGCGGCTTATCAACATCAAGGAGATTAAGGACCTCAGCGGCGTCTCCTCGAGCGCGCAGGGACTCCGCATCGGGGCTCTTACCACTCTGGGTGATCTCGCCGACGATGGGAATGTGAAGAAGAACTATCCCGCGTTGGCCGATGCCCTGATCGAAGCTGCCAGCCCTCAGATTCGTAACCTGGCCACGCTGGGCGGCAATCTCTGCCAGCGCCCGCGCTGCTGGTATTTCCGCAATGGCCTCGGTCTGCTGCCCACGAACGAGACCGGTAAGGAACTGGTGGCGACCGGCGAGAATCGTTATCACGCTATTCTCGGCAACGACGGTCCCGCCAAGTTCGTCAGTCCCTCCACCGTGGTTCCGATGTTGATTGCCTACGGCGCTATGGTTCGGATCGAGGGTCCGAATGGGAAACGCGAGCTGCCACTAGAGAAGTTTTTTGTGGTCCCCAAAGCCGAAGGCGAACGCGAGCACGATCTGCGACCGAACGAAGTCCTCACCGAAGTAGTGATTCCGCCGGCAGCGGGTGTCAAGGCTGCGCATTACGAAGTGCGCCAGAAGGAAGTGTTCGACTGGCCGCTCGCACTCGCAGCCGTCACGCTGAAGATGAACGGCTCCAATGTGCAGACGGCCCGGGTTGTGTTGGGATACGTCGCGCCCGTCCCCTGGCCTTCACCGGAAGCCGAGCAGGCCCTGCAAGGACAGCCGGTGACCGAGGAAACCGCGCAGAGGGCTGCCGACGCTGCTCTGCAGCGCGCCACGCCGCTGAGCAACAATGGATACAAGGTGCAGCTTGCCCGTGTGGCGCTAAAGCGCGCCATCCTGAAAGCCGCACACGGAGGTGTCGCGTGATCAGCGAATCCGATCGCTTTAACACGAATCGCCCGAACCTCTGTTCAGCATTACGTTGGAAGGGTCAATTCATCCTGGCCGAGGCCGATCCCACTGTGCCCGCGTGTAACGACGGCCTGTTCTGGTGCCTGCACACGCAGACTTGCATCGGCCCCGACGGCGAGCTGGCCGAGCCCGGCAACTGCTGCTCCAAGACCCGCGGCTGCCACGGGACGGGAAAATGCGCCTAGCGCTCTTTCCTCTTTGCCGGTTCGTGTAGGACAATCAGGAGAAACTGGAACGAAGGAGTCTCGTCATGCGTTATCACCTGCCAGTCGCTTTGGTTCTGGTCGTTGCAACGGTTTCAGTTTCCGCCGCCCAGCAGATTCGCGGCGACTATCTCGAGACCCGCTCTGCCGACGTCTACACGGGTCAGTGTTTCGCCAATGGCGAGGTAAATCTAGTCGGCAATGAGGCCATCCTGGCTTGGCACATCCGGAGCGGCAGCTGGAACGGGGTCCCGCTGCAGGGGCTCACCGTCGCCGCCGCGGTCCGCGCCAAGGGTACCCTGGGCGATCCCTACGAGAATCCTTATCCCGCCAATGCCGTACTGTTGGTGGACAATCAGGCCAACGCGCAGCAACGCGCTGCCCTCGCCAGCTTCGCTCAGCATATGGGGGGTGAGTTGCTGAAGAACGTCGCGCAAATGATTCCAGTGGAGATGGAGTTGGCTGTCAACGCCGAGCATCATGGCGCCGCCATGTTTCGCGCAGGCGAGTTTGCCATGGTACAGACGCGCTCGATTGGTGAAAACGACCACCTGTGCGGCAACGAAGTCACCTACTACCCGCCACTGACCGAGTTGACGCATTCCATGCCCGCCGTGGCTCTCACGGACGCTTACAGTGGGCCCGGTCTGGGAGTATCGTGGAAACTTCACGGCAAACGCAGCGCCTTCGTGGGTGCATTTGCCCAATAATCTGACACCGGAGCCTCAGCGTGGGTAAGTTCGCGGCGCGATCATCTTCGATCGCTTTCATCGGCATTCTTGGGGCCGTCTGCAGCGCACAGACCGGCAAGGTGGAAAAAATTG
>CAWEZS010000021.1:0-196280 GCA_963813645.1 Terriglobia bacterium | reverse complement strand
ATGTGCACAATTTTTTCCCCGTGCTCTCTCCCTTCGATCTATTACGCCTGCAACGAAGCCGGCGTTCCGGTAGTGCAGACTCTACACAACTATCGCCTGATCTGTCCCAGCAGCATTCTGTTTCGCGATGGCCGGGTCTGCGAGGATTGTTTGTCCAAAGTCTTTGCCTGGCCGGGCGTGCTTCATGGCTGCTATCAGGGAAGCCATCTGGGAACGGCTGCTGTCGCCATGATGGCCTCGGTGCACCGGGTCTTGAACACTTACGAACGACGGGTGCAGGTGGTGATCGCGCTCACCGAGTTTGCTCGCCGCAAGTTGGTTGAGGGAGGATTTCCGGCGCATAAACTCGTGGTCAAGTCGAGCTTTGTCGACGTCGATCCGGGGCAAGGGCAGGGGCGTGGAGACTACGTTCTTTTTGTGGGCCGCCTATCCCAGGAAAAAGGAATCGAAGTACTCTTGAAAGCTTGGGAAACGCTGGGCGCGCGGATTGCTCTGCGCATTGCCGGCGCGGGCCCGCTCGCCGACCATGTCCGCCAACAGCAAGCGGTGCTGCCGGGAGTGGAGTACCTGGGCTACCAATCCAGGCCAGAAGTCACCCAGTTGATGAAGAATGCGCGGGCGCTCATCTTCCCTTCGTTGTGGTACGAGGGTATTCCGCGCACTATTCTGGAATCCTTTGCCACCGGGACGCCGGTGATCGCATCGCGGATCGGGTCGATGGAAAGTGTGGTCGAGCCGCAGCAGTCCGGCTTGCATTTTGCTCCGGGGGATGCCCAGGACCTGGTCCGCCAGGTTGATTGGATGCTTGAGCATCCTGGGGAATGGCACACCCTTCGCCAGCGTACCCGCGCCGTGTACGAAGCAAGATACAGTGCAGAACGAAACTACGAGATGCTGATGCAGATATACAACGCCGTGCTGCGGCAACCTGGCGCCCCTTCCCTGGTTCCTCTTGAGCCAACGGTGGCGTGATGCCGGCGATCAATCCAGCCATGAACATGGAACTCGAGTCCAAGGTCTGCTTGATCGCCGGCGCATCCGGCGCCCTCGGAAGCGCAGTGGCACAAGCTTTTGCCCGCGGGGGAGCAAGCTTGGCCATTACATATCACTCGCGGCCGCCGGCGGACTTGCTGAAAAGATTGGCAGCCTCCAGCCCGACCTCCATTCCGAGTTTTGCTCTCAACGTATCGCGACGGCAGGAAGTGGAGCAGGTCGTCGCAGCCGTTCAGGCCCAGTTCGGGCGCATCGACGTTGTCGTAAATTGCACTGGAACCTACGGCCCCATTGGCCCGACCCACACCGTGGACGCGGAAGCATGGGTGGATGCGATTCAGACCAATCTCGTGGGCGCCTTCCACCTGGTACACGCGGTTCTCCCGGGGATGATGGCGCAATGCAGCGGCAGCATCATCAATTTTTCGGGCGGGGGCGCAGCTTATGGACGACCTTATTTCACGGCTTATGGCGCCTCCAAGGCCGCGCTGGTCCGTTTCACCGAGAGCGTAGCGGCGGAAGTATCCGAGAGCAAGGTTCGCCTCAA
The DNA here is from genome assembly GCA_963813645.1 of Terriglobia bacterium. Taxonomy (GTDB): domain Bacteria; phylum Acidobacteriota; class Terriglobia; order Terriglobales; family Acidobacteriaceae; genus JAIQFF01. The sequence goes on along the minus strand of CAWEZS010000021.1, from coordinate 194,740 downwards.
CGCCATTGCGCCGGGGGCAGTGAAGAGTCGCATGTGGGAGGAGCTCAGGAAAGCCGGAGCCGCTGCTGGCTCGCGCGCCATGAAGGAACTGGAAGAAATGGACGCCCGGGGTGGGGTTGGACCGGAGCGTGCGGCCGCGCTCGCGGTCTTCCTGGCCTCGGACCGTTCGAAGGAAATCAGCGGGCGCCTCATCAGTGCCGTGCATGATGATTGGGAACATCTGGAGCGCGATCTTCCCAAGCTGCTGCAATCCGAGGCTTGGACCCTGCGCCGGGTGCAGCTGAGTTGAGCATGCTTTCAGTCGCCTTGGTGGGCGCGGGACGGATGGGGCGTATCCGGGCTGGCGTTCTAGCCAAATCGGGGGTGGCTAAACTGGCGGCAGTAGCCGACCCTGACACGGTTCGGGCGGGCGAGATTGCCGGCCCAGCGGGGGCGCTGGTGTTCGCGGGTTGGCATGCAGTGATGGCCATGCCAGAAATTGATGTCGTGGTACTGGCTACGCCCACGAAGTTTCACGCAGAAGCCGCGATCGCCGCGCTCGAAGCGGGCAAGCACGTCCTCTGTGAAAAGCCGCTCGCGCGGAATGTAGAAGAGGCATTGCGCATGCTTGCGGCCGCGCAGCGAGGCAAAAAGTTGTTGAAAACCGGGTTCAACTATCGCCATATGCCTCACGTCCGGAAAGCGAAAGAACTAATCGCCAACGGCGAACTCGGTACTCCATATCTGATCCGTTCGCGATTCGGGCACGGTGGCCGTCCTGGTTACGAGAAAGAGTGGCACACGAATCGGGAGCTTTCAGGAGGCGGTGTCCTGCTGGAGCAGGGAATTCACTTGCTAGACCTGGTTCGCCATCTGCTGGGTGAACCCAGCAAGGTCCTGGGTAGTTCGCACACCTTCTTCTGGGATATACCCGGCGTCGAGGACAATTGTTTCTGTTTGCTCGAAACCGCACAGGGACAAACCGCACAGATCCATGTCAGTTGGACCCAGTGGAAGAACATCCTCGAAATGGAGATATTCGGCTCGCAGGGATATATTCGCATCGAGGGTCGTGACGGCCACTACGGTCCACCCCGGCTAGTCTGGGGTAAGCGGAATACTGATCACAGCCGCCCCCAGGAACAGATATTCGAATATCCTGCAGGAGACTGCTGGCAGGACGAGTGGGACGATTTTGTGGCGGCAGTCCGCGACCCGCGCGAACTTTCAGGCAGTGTTCACGACGGTTTGCGCGCACAGCAACTGGTAGAAGCTGCATATCTCAGCTCGGACCAGCGGCGTTGGGTGGATCTAGCGGAATTTTGATTTCGCGAAACTCTATACTTAGGGAACTGGAGAGCGATGATTATTACGCGAACACCCTTTCGGCTCACTCTCGGTGGGGGCGGAACCGACCTTCCTTCATTCTACCGCGAGCACGGTGGATTTATTCTTGCCGTGGCCATCGACAAATACATGTTCCTGAATGTCAACACGCCGATCATCGACGACCTGGTGCGAGTGCGTTACAGCAAGGCCGAGCTGGTGGAACATGTCGACCAAGTCGAACATACCTTGGCTCGCGAAGCTCTGCGCGCTTTTCACATCCAGAGTGGAATCGAGATTGTCTCGATCGCGGACATCCCCTCCGGCACGGGTCTGGGGTCTTCGAGCTGCTATCTGGTAGGACTCTTGAGGGGTTTGCACGCCCTTACCGATTCCTCCGTGGGGCCTCAGGACCTGGCCGAGCAAGCCTGCCATATCGAGCTTGAGATCCTGAAAAAGCCCATCGGCAAGCAGGACCAGTACATGGCTGCTTTCGGTGGCCTTACGACGCTAGATATCGCCCGCGACGGCTCGGTCAAAGTGAATCGGCTGCGGGTAGGCCGTGAGGTTCTGGAAGCGCTCGAGAGCAACATCCTGCTTTTTTACACGGGCGAAATCCGTGATGCTACTGCCATTCTGAGCCAGCAGGATGCCGCCTCGAAGAGAAAAGACGCGAAGGTAGTGGAAAGTTTGGCGGAGATCCTCGAAATCGGACATGAGGTCGCCGACTCCATTCAGAAGGGCAACCTGCACCGCTTTGGTGAACTCATGGATCGGCATTGGCAATCGAAGAAAAGTCTGGCACAGGGCATCAGCAACCCGCGGATCGATGCCTGGTACGAACTGGCCAAACGCAACGGCGCTGTTGGGGGCAAAATCTCGGGGGCAGGCGGCGGCGGATTCCTGATGCTTTATTGCGAACACGACAAGGCTGCCCTCCGGGAAGCCATGCGGACGGCGGGACTGCGAGAGCTGAACTTCCGCTTTGAGTTCGAGGGCAGCAAGGTCGTATTTGATGTGGTATCTCGCGATGGCAGGCTGGCTCACCTCTTTCGCCAGGAGGAATCCGGGCAAGCCGCTCTTTCGGGAGTCGCGGGCAGGTAATGCACATCCCTTGCCTGATTTCTCTCGTTCCGCAGACTGAGCCGTCAAGTCTGGGATGTATCCGTTTGCCCCATTCCGGCAAACTCTATGAGAGCCAGAGCACAACCGCGGTCTGGTGCCAGTGTCTTCGGTCGTACCCGGGGGAATGATGTTCGTCCGCAGACCGGTTTGCTCGCTGCCTATTATTGGACCTGTTTACAGCCGTGTCCGTGCGGGTCTCTCTATCATTAAGCATCCGTCCTATCCCGACACGGTCTCCAGAAGGGTCATTCGTAGTGGCGACGCGGTGAGATATGCGGCCGTCGGGATGGCCCTTTGCCGGCTCGATGAAGAAGGGATTGAAGGCGCGATGGCTGAATGTGGAGTCTGGCAGGGACACCTCAGTTCGTTTGTGCACGCGACGGCTCCTTCGCGAAGATTTTATTTGTTCGACACCTTCAGAGGCTTTCCTGAGGAGAATCTAGAGGCTAAGGATACGCGTTTCACCAATACGAGCGTAGAACTGGTTAAGAAGAACATCGGCGACCTTACCAATGTCGAGTTGCGCCCGGGATATTTTCCGCAGACCGCCGCCGGCCTTGAGCATGAACGATTTGCTTTTGTCATGCTGGACATGGATTTGTACCAATCCACCATCGACGGACTGGAGTTCTTCTATCCCCGGGTGGTGTCGGGGGGGTACATCTTCTTGCACGATTTCAATAATCCGGATGAGCCTGGGGTGAAGAAAGCCGTGGCAGAATTTTTCCCGGGCAAGCCCGAACGGATCATTGAGCTTCCGGACTATGGTGGATGCGTTGCTGTGCGCAAACAATGACAGAGATTAAAGTGTCCAGACGAGGGGTGTTCCTCGACCGCGACGGTGTGATCAACCCTTACGTCTACAACTCAGAATTCGGAACCGTGGATTCTCCCGCCAACCCCCAGGAGTTCACTCTTCTGCCGGGCGTGGGTGAAGCGATCAAACAGTTGAACCATCTGGGATTTTTGGTCATCGTGGTCTCGAACCAGCCCGGAATTGCGAAAGGCAGATTCTCGAAGGCACTGCTCGACGGCATGACTAGAAAAATGGAAGACCTGGTGCGCGCGAGTGGTGGCAAGATCGATGGAGTTTATTATTGTCTACACCACCCTCAGGCCTCGCTGGTTGAATATCGCATGACGTGCGATTGTCGCAAACCTGCTCCCGGCATGCTTCTTCAGGGCGCTGCTGACTGGAGACTTGAGCTGAAAAAGTCTTACATGGTGGGCGATGGTATCGTGGACATTCTCGCCGGACAGGCCGCTGGAACCACTACCATACTTATTTCTCCGCGCAAGAATTACGTGTGCGATGAACTGTCACGGCAGGGAGCGAACCCAAATTATTGGGCGAGTGGACTGCTCGAAGCGGTGCAACTCATCCGCGACATTGAAGGCAGAGACCGGCCAATCTCAGCATCGCCGGGCGGAACGGCCGGAATTGGCGGGATGCGATGACTTACTCGGCGCAGTATGTCGGTGAGGCCATAGCGATCCTTCAAGGGTTGGACGTCGCCAGCATTGAGCGCACCGTGGAGTTGCTGGCCAGTGTTCGCGAGCGCAAAGGCCGTTTGTTCCTCCTCGGTGTGGGGGGTGGCGCTGGCCATGCTTCGCACGCTGTTTGCGATTTCCGCAAGATCTGCGACATCGAGGCGTATGCTCCCACCGACAATGTCTCGGAACTCACCGCCCGCATCAACGATGATGGATGGGAAACCGCCTATGCCAACTGGCTCCGCGGGAGCCGCCTCGGATCTGCGGACGCTGTCTTCGTTTTCTCGGTTGGGGGTGGAGATGCTGAACGCAATGTCAGCGCAAATCTGGTGCGGGCGCTTCAGTACAGCCGGCAGGTCGGGGCATCAATTTGCGGAGTCGTGGGTCGCGATGGTGGTTTCACAAACCAAGTCGCCGACGCCTGTGTCCTCATTAGGGTCCCGAACCCCGAAACCGTGACGCCGCACACCGAAGCCTTTCAAGCCCTGGTATGGCATCTGCTGGCTTCCCATCCCCGGCTGAAGATTTCAGATATGAAGTGGGAGTCGATGCGATGACGACTGCCGCGCTCCACCCTTTTTTCTGCGATCGGACTTGATGGCCCAACCCGCACCCAAAGCAATTCGCAAGGCTGTAATTCCTGTGGCCGGTTTTGGTACCCGCATGCTCCCCGTCACCAAGGGTTTGCCAAAGGAAATGATGCCGATATGCAACAAGCCGATCATTCAGTATGCCGTCGAGGAAGCAGCGGCGAGCGGTATCGAGGATGTTATCTTGATCACGCGGAGCGGCAAGTCGGTGTTGGAGAGTTATTTCCGCCCTTCTCCGGATCTGGAGCAGTTCCTGCAACAACAGGGCCTGGATGGTGAACTCCGGGCCCTACGTCGGCTTTCGTCTCTCGTGCGTATTTCCACAGTGCAGCAGCCATCACCGCGTGGCTTGGGAGATGCGTTGCGCTGCGCTCGGTCCGCGGTAGGAAATGAGACTTTTGCCGTGATCTTGCCCGACGCGGTTATCGACGCCCGCAAGCCGGCCCTGGCACAACTTATGGCCGCTTACGATCGCTACCCTGGTTGCATAGTCGCGACCCAGCCTGTACCTCCGTCGGATATCTCCAGGTTCGGCATGCTGGCGGTCGCGTCCATCGAGGACGATTCCTTTCCCGGAACACTGTTTCGAGTTTCGTCTCTGGTGGAGAAGCCCCGGAGTGGAGAGGCTCCATCACCCTACGGTGTTTTCGGGCGTTATCTCCTGCGCCCGGAGATCTTCGATTTTCTCGATTCGACGGCGACAGATGCCAGGGGCGAAGTCCAATTGACCGACGCTCTGTCGAAGTATTGCAGGCGCGCTCCGCTCCACGCCTTGTGCTTTGAAGGTACGCACTATGATGCGGGAGAGAAGAGTGGATACCTCCAGGTCATACTACATTTTGCCCTGAAGGACCCGGAACTCGTGCCCTTGATCCGCCGCCACCTGGCTGCGCTTGTGCTGAATTAGGATGCAAGCAGAAAATAAAAGCGCGAGAGAGAATTTGACCGCCGTGATGAACGGTGACAGCCAGGTCGCGACGGTCAGTTTGGCGCCGGCTGCGATGTCCAGCCGCAAGGCTCTCGGTAACTCGGCCATTCTGGCGTCCTACTATGCCATCGATGCCGGCATGCTGTTCCTGTTGAATCTGCTGCTAGCGCGCTATCTGGGCCTGGCTGGATTCGGCAAGTTTTCTTTTGCTCTGTCTTACGGTCTCATTCTTTCCGCGCTGGATCCGGGCTTTCAGCTGATCCTGACAAAATTCGTGGCCCGCAACCCGGTCATTTCCAACCCCTGGATCAGTGGAGGCATCTCCATCCGGGTATTCATGACGGGAAGCTTGATTGTTCTGGGAGCGCTGCCGCTTTTGGTTCAAGGATACCTGCGGTCGAACGCCTTGCTGATTTTTATGGTTGCGAGCTCGGAGTTGCTGCGTTCGATTACGCTCTCGTATTGCGCCGTGTTGCGCGGCTTTCAAACTATGGTCTGGGAGCCGGTGATTATCGGAACTGAGAGGCTGACCCTGCTGATCAGTTGCTGGCTGCTGCTGCGCTCCGGACATGGGGCCATGGGTGTGGGCACTGCCTTCATCGCGGTGCGGGCGGCCGCGCTGACTTTGGCGGCATGGTTGTTCTATGCGCGGATCGGTCCAGTGCATCTCACGCTGCATCCTAAAATTACGGGTGAGTTGATTCGGGAGTCTTTGCCGCTGGCTACGCTGTCTGTCGCCGACCGGATCAAGTTGTATCTTCCGTCCATCGTTCTGGCCTATACCGCGGGCGAGGCCGCAGTCGGGCTTTTCCAGGCGGCCAGCAAGATTGTCGTATTTCCCATGCTGATCAACGGCGTGGTGGGCGCGGGGATTTTTCCCGCCATGAGCGCGGCCGTCAGCAGCGATGGGCAAGCCGCCAGGCTTTATCGCTACGGCGTCCGCATGCTTTGGCACGTACTGTTGCCCTGCAGCGTGCTTACTTTGTTTTTTGCCCAACCCCTGATTCGACTGATTTTCGGCGCAGCCTACGAACCAGCGGCGTCAGCCCTGCGCATCCTCACTCCGTTTTACTTGCTGAATGTAATCGTGACCATGAGCTACTATTTAATGACAGCCGTCAATCGGCAGATCCTGGTTATGAAACTGGCGTTGCTTGCAACCGCGGTCAATATCGTGCTCGGCGTGGTGATGATGCGCTATTTTGGAGTGCAGGGTGCTGCCTTCACTCTTCTGGTCACCGATGGTCTGGTCGCGCTGGCCTACTGGGGAAGCGTTGCTGGCTTGGGAATTCATATTTTCCGCAACCGTCAGGACGCTTATCAATGGATTGGATTTCTGGCCTCCGCAGTCCTCTGTCTTCTGGTGCGCAAGTATGCGCCGGTGGAACACTGGTTCTCGCTGCTGGCCATGGGATTCGGCATCACCGTGACCTACGCAATATTTCTGCTGTGTATCGATGGATTTCTTCCGGAAGAAATCACTCTCTTGTCGAGTCTTAAGGCGAAGGTGCTGGGATGAGCGCGTCACGGCAGGTGCAGTACGAATTGGCGGCGTTAGTCTCGCCGACAGATCCGGCCGGGGAACTGCCCCAGGCCAACAACGAGCGTCTGTTGGCGATTCTGGCCGAGGTCCGCGGACGCGAAATCCTTCATATCGGCTGTGTCAATCATCGCCTGCCCGAAAGTCCGGCGGAGGCGCGCCACTACCTCCACTATCAACTGTGCCGGCGTTTCGCCGATTGTCATGTTGTGGGATTGGACATCGAGGCTCAGGCCATTGCGCAACTGGATAGAATGGGATTTGACGTCGTACAGGGTGATGCGCATGACCTGCCCTACCGCCAGGAGTTTGACACGATTGTCGCCGGCGAATTGCTCGAACACCTGCAGAATCCCGGCTTGTTTCTGACCAACTGCGCGGCCGCTCTCAAACCGGGAGGCCGGTTGGTGTTGTCGACACCCAACGTTTTCACCCCCTTGTTGTTCCTGGCGTATCTGAAAAATGGGGATAACGCTTTTAATCCGGACCATGCTGTTTGGTTCTGCCCGCAAACCATCCGAGTCCTCTTGGCGAGGTGTGGATTTGCGGTTACGCACCTGTCTTTCGTGGATGATCTAAAACCGGAAGCGACTGACTCGTTTTGGTATAAGTCTTTCTCCCTGGCGTGGAAGGGGGTTCGCCTTTTTCTGCCCCGGCGGCTGCGAAACACCATGGTGATTGTCTGTGTGTTGGCGCCCGCCTAGAACGGGTTGTCGGCTCGGGATACACGGGCCTTTGAAATGCAGTGAACGTTAGGTTACGGGAACCCGGCACGAGCTATTGGCATCTGATCAGTATTACTATCACTATCGTTAAGGAGCAATGTGACGACTCGCATATTGGTTACCGGCGCGGGGGGGTTTATAGGCCATCACCTCGTGAAGCGCCTAAAAGCTGAGGGCCACTGGGTCCGCGGAGCGGACATGAAATCGCCAGAGTACGAAGCCAGCGTCGCCGATGAATTCGAGCTTCTCGATCTGCGCAAGTACGACAATTGTCTGCAGGCTACTCGGGGCAGTATCGATCGGGTGTTCAATCTCGCGGCGGACATGGGAGGCATCGGTTACATCACCGCTTCTCTCGCCGATATCGCGCGTAACAACGTCTTGATCAATTCCCAAATGCTTGAGGCCAGCCGCCTGAACGGCGTGGGGCGGTTTCTGTTTTCCTCTTCCGCCTGCGTGTATGCGGGCGGCAAGCAGAAGTCCGCTGCCGTGACTCCGCTGCGCGAAGAAGATGCTTACCCCGCCGATCCTGAACCGGGCTACGGCTGGGAAAAATTGTTCAGCGAAGAACTGTGCCGCTACTACTGGCATGATTACCAGTTTGAAACCCGCATTGTGCGCTTTCATAATGTCTACGGACCGCTAGGGACTTACGAAGGCGGCAAGGAAAAAGTCCCGGCAGCGGTCTCGCGCAAGGTTGCGTTGGCCAGGGACGGCGGCGAGATTGAGGTCTGGGGTGACGGCGAACAGACTCGTTCTTTCATGTATGTGGACGATTGCGTGGAGGGCATGCAGCGCCTGATGGCCTCCGATTATCGGGAACCGCTCAATCTCGGTACTGACCGGCTGATTTCGATCAACGCCTTGGTGGGTCTGGTCGGAGAAATTGCCGGCAAACGCCTGGTCAAGCGACATGATCTAAGCAAACCTCAGGGTGTGCGTGGGCGTAACAGCGACAACACGCGCCTGGCGAAAGTGCTGGGATGGGAGCCGTCTATTTCGCTAGAAGCGGGTCTGCAAACCACTTACAAGTGGATCGAGAACGAGCTTAAGAAAGCTGGCCGTGTCCCTCTCAAGTACGCTACTCACAGCGCCGACTAAGGAAGCGCGCGCCAATGTTCTGGGCGTCGGAGTGCACGCCGTTGACCTGGCGCGCGCCGCCGATCGCATTGAATCTGCCCTGTTCGAAAGACAGAGGGGTTACGTTTGCGTGACCGGGGTTCACGGGGTCATGGAGGCCCATCGCGATCCTGAATTTCGGGAGATATTGGACCGCGCTTTATTGGTCGTTCCCGACGGTATGCCTACCGTCTGGGTGGGAAGGGCGCAGGGACTGGAGCAGATCAGCCGGGTCTTCGGTCCCGATCTAATGGAAGAGGTGTGCCGCCGCTCGGTAGAAAAAAATTTTAGTCACTTCCTTTATGGAGGAAAGCCGGGAGTTGCCGAAGAGTTGAAGAGCAATCTCGAGCAATGGTTCCCGAATATTCAGATCGTGGGCACGTTTACGCCGCCTTTCCGTCCGCTCGCGCCTAACGAACTGGCGGAAGTGGAGGACCTCATGGCCCGGGTCAGGCCCGACATTATCTGGGTGGGCCTAAGCACGCCCAAACAGGAGCGTTTCATGTCTGACTTCGTCTCCCGATTGCCCTTTGGCGTGATGGTCGGGGTGGGAGCTGCTTTTGATATTCACACAGGCCGCTTGAAAGATGCGCCCGACTGGGTCAAGAACGCCGGGCTGCAGTGGATGCATCGTCTCTGCCAAGAGCCGTCACGACTCTGGAAACGATACCTCGTGAACAACTCCCGCTTTCTGTGGAGACTCTTTCTGCAGTTTTCCGGATTGGCCACCTACAAGCTGCCTCCCGACTAATCCGACTTCCAGATACCTTTCCCGCTTGCTGTTCCTTCCAGTTTCACTCAGTGTGTTATTCCTTTTACAGTCTGTGTAGACGATCCGGGCCGGTTTGAGTCAAAATTCCCGGAAACTGAGGAATTGTCGACGTGCGCCGTCAGATCAAACAGCAGTTATTTCGCGCCTTTCTTCTGCTCGACCGAGTGGGCGTGCATCTTCTTCCCAAGCACTTCTACAGTCCGGTGTCGGACTATGCCTGGCTGCGCGCCCACCAGGAAGTGTGGACGGCACCGAACCCGTTGCCCGGCCTCGATTGGAGCTTGGACGCGCAGTTCCAATGGCTTCGCGAAGCCTGTGGCGAGTACTACGCCGAGGTCGAGGGGTTGGAATTCTTTCACGGTTTGACTCAGGAAGGATGGGGTTTGGGCTACGGTCCCATCGAGTCACAGATTCTGCATTGTTTTATTCGAAAGTGGAGGCCTCGGCGGATAGTTGAGATCGGCAGCGGCGTCTCGACCATGTGCATGTTGCACGCTGTCGAAATGAACTCTGCGGCCGGCGGCAAAGTGCCGGAGATCATCTGCATCGAACCGTACCCCTCGGCGGCGCTGCGCCAGCGCACGAATAATATCCGCCTGATCCCCGAACTCTGCCAGACCGTTTCCGCTTCGGTGTTTGCCGGCCTCTCTGCCGGCGATTTTCTTTTTGTCGACTCCAGCCACGCCGTGAAACTCGGTTCAGACGTGATTCGAATCTATCTGGACATCATCCCCCACCTGGCGCCCGGCGTGATTATCCATATTCACGATGTCTGCCTGCCTTACTTGTATCCGCGCGATGCGCTGTTCAAGCCATTCGGCTGGCAGGAGACGGCGCTGTTGCTCGCTCTTCTGATCAACAATCCCCGGCTGCAGGTATTGAGTTGCCTTTCCGCCTTGCATTACGACCGCCCCGTACAGCTCAAGCAACTTCTTTCCGACTATGTGGCAGCAGATGGCTTTCGCGGGCTGGCGGTCTCCGCCAATCCCACCGGACATTTCCCCTCCAGCATTTGGTTAAAGACTCGCTAACGCCCCGCTACCCGCCTATGCGCCTTCGAAGTCCTGCCGCGCTTTCCGACCGTAGTTGAATTGCGAAGACAAGGATGGGCGAATCCGCTATATTGCAAAGCCGCCGCCGGTGTCTACGGCCGGATCGAGCCGCGTACGAAATCGCTGTGTAACTGCTTCACGTTCGCAGCACAATGAAAAGCGATGGAACCTGGATGATCGTCGAGCCCTTCGCCGGAGACAAGATCGAAGAGAATCTTCATCCCGTGGGCCGGGCCTTCTACGGAGCATCCACGCTGCTCTGCACTCCTGCTTCACTGTTCCAGGAAGTGGGTCTGGCGCTGGGTGCGCAAGCGGGAGAAAAGCGGCTGCGGGATGTGGTCACCGCGGGTGGCTTGAAGCATTTTCGGCGGGCGACCCAGACGCCATTCAACATGATCTTTGAGGCTCGGCCATAAAACGAATCAAAGGGAGCAAGCCACAATGATCGTGCTTGACAATGAACGAGTCGAGCTTTCGACCGCGTACGGACCGATGCAGACGCATATTGTCCGGCCGGCGGCGCCGGGCAAGTATCCTGGAATTGTTTTTTACACCGAGATATTCCAGGTCACGGGGCCGATTCGGAGAACCGCGGCGATGCTGGCGGGACATGGCTACGTCGTCGCGGTCCCCGAGATCTATCACGAGTTTGAAGCCGCGGGGACGGTGCTGGCCTACGACCAGGCCGGAGCTGATCGGGGCAATGTATTAAAGACGACCAAAGAGCTCGCGAGCTTCGACGCCGACGCCCGCGCCGTGCTCGATCATCTGAAATCGCGCCCGGACTGTACCGGTCAACTTGGAGCGATGGGAATCTGCATCGGTGGCCATCTCGCGTTCCGCGCGGCCATGAATCCCGATGTCTTGGGAACCGCGTGCTTTTATGCGACCGATATTCATAAAGGCAGCCTGGGCAAGGGAATGAAGGACGATTCGCTGCTGCGCGCCAAAGACATCAAGGGCGAGTTGTTGATGATATGGGGCCGGCAGGATCCGCATATTCCTCTGGAAGGCCGCATGACAGTGCTGGCGCGGTTGAACGAGGTGAATGCGAAGTTCAGCTGGCACGAGGTGAATGGCGCTCACGCCTTCATGCGCGATGAGGGCATTCGCTACGACCCAGAGCTGGCTTATCAGCTCTACGGTTTGGTGTTTGATTTTTTTCATCGCCGCTTGGGCTTTGGCGATTTGCCGACGCAGGTCGCGGGCGCTGGAGAAACGAAACACTAAGCGTGACTGTGAAACGAGCCATGTGGGACCGGGTCTCAGACCCGGTCGGGCCGAGCCCAGCTCGGCTAATTTTTCTCCTGGCTTTTCTCCTGGCAAAAAATCGCTGTCGAGCCGCGCGTTCTGTACATCCGCGTTATCCACAGGATGAACCAATTGCGTCACTTCTTGCAGATCGCTGCTCCGTTTAGCTTCGTACTTCGCTTCAGAGCGGGAGAACGACAGCAAGATGGATTGGTTCAAGGCGCGCGACGCTCATTTTATTGGCCTGCAAACTGCGGTGTTCTGCGTGGCCTGTGAATTGATCAGCGAAAACAATACTCCCCACTGCCTGGCATGCGGAAGCCAGGCCGTGATCAGCCTGTCTCGCGTGTTGGGTGGATCGCTGCGCGGCCAACAGACAGCTCATCTGATTGCGGACGCCGAACTCGATCGCCTGGTCCACGAACTGATTCGCACCGTGCCCGTCACTTCGGTGCCGGTCATGGACGATCACCTGCCGGTATCATTCGCGTCACTGGCTCCCGGCCGGAGCCATGTCAGGCGATCAAATCAGGCTACAATTCTGCCGGCAGCTGCGGCGCCGGTAGCCTTTCCTGCGGACGTTGACCTGGAGCCTGCCATCAGCCTGATTGCCGAGCGGGCGAAATCTCTCACCGGCGCCAGCGGCGCGGCGATCGCGCTGCGCAAGGGCGATGAAATGGTCTGCCGGGCCCGTGCCGGGCGCACTGCACCGGACCTGGGCGTTCGGCTGCAGTCTGATTCCGGCATTTCTGCCGATTGCGTGCGCACCGGACAGGTCGTACTCTGCCATGATGCGCAGGACGATCCTCATGTTGACGTCGCGGTCTGCCAACGCCTTGGAGTCCGCTCCATCCTGGCTGCGCCGTTGCGCCACTTCCGCAGGACTCTTGGGGTCTTCGAAGTTTTCTCCGGCGCCCCGCATGCCTTCGCCGAGCGCGATGTCGCGACCATGCAGCTGCTTTCGAGCGTGATGGTGGCCGCCCTTTCCCGTCTCTCGCCTCTTCGCCAGAGTGCATAAACACCAAAGCACAAAGAAATTGATGCCCGGCACTTTTGAGCGGGACGGCTCCCGTCCGGGCCTGCCGGTCTGGGTTAATATGTTAAGAACCTGGTATGGAGCCTTCCGCGTCAAACCCTGCCGGAAATCCCCGGCAATCCCGACCTGCAACTGAGCGCCGGCAAACCATGCGCCACAGGGCGCACAGTCCCGCGTACGCGCGCTTGAACGCGGCACAGGCAGAAGCCACCGACCTCAGCGAGATCCTCGATATCAGCGAAGACGGAATGTCTGTTCAGACTTCATCGCCGTTGGAGGTCGAACGCACTCTGAGCCTGTGTCTGGATCTTTCGGAAACCAGCGCGTCGATCGTTACTACCGGCCAGGTGGTCTGGTCGGAGTCTTCGGGACGGGCTGGAATTCGTTTTGCCAGGCTTTCGGAACAGTCTCTGGACCGGCTGAAGGAGTGGCTCTTCGTGAATGTCCTCACCGCTTTCGATCATGCTGAGGCCAACCCGGCCAATGAGGATAGGTGGAACTATGCTTCCAAGGTGCTGCCTCTATCGCATACTATTCCGAAGGGCGAGTTTACTTCTGGAACTCACCTGATTGCCGCGAATGACCGCAGTGCGACGCAGCCGGAAGCCGCAACCAGCGGTGCATTGAGCTTCGATGCGGCCAGAGATGGGTACGCCAGGGAAAGAGCGACAGAAAGAGAAAGCGAATTGGAGCCGAAGCGGTTCGATCCCGAAGCCGAGCTACAGTCGATTGCCGAGCGGGCGCTGACGCTCACCCGGGCAACCGGGGCTGCCATCGCCCTGTCCGCGGACACCGACCGCGAGATGATCTGCGTGGCTAGCGCGGGAGAGGACGCTCCGCCGGTCAGGTCCCGGCTTCAGGTCGGTTCAGGCTTTTCGGGTGAATGCGTGCGGACCGGCCGCTCCTTGCGCTGCGATGACTCTGAGACCGACGATCGTGTAGATCGGGCAGGCTGCAAGTCTCTGGGGATTCGCTCGCTGGTTGCAGTGCCGATTCGGCAGGGCAACAAAGTCACCGGGCTCCTGGAAGTGTTTTCGCCTCAACCCTACGCCTTCAACGCCGATGATATCGGCGCTCTCCAGCAATTGACCGGAAACATTCTTACGACGGTCCAACCCGAGAAGGCCCAGCCTGCCAAGACACATGTCTCGTCCCCGAAGCAGGTGCCGTCGCCACCGCCAGTGCCGTCGCCGCGCACCGAGAAACGGCCCGCGGCCCAGGCCGCGGCTGTAGAGACGGAACGGCCGGTCACTCCGGCCAAGCCTTCGAGTGAGCCCGCTTTGATCAAGCCGGCTGCGACTCAGGCCAAAGCAGCCGAGCCCCGGTCAGCCCCGGTCAGGTCAACCCAGCCCAGTGTCGCCAAAGCTCTTTTTGTGGCCGCCATCGGCACTTTTGTTTTTGCGCTGCTATGGCTGATCGCGCCCTGGGTGTCGAGGGCGATGCGCTCTTCCGGGCGAGCCCCTTCTCATGCACAGGCAGCACCGGCAGCTCCCAAATCTCCCGCTTTGCCTGCCAATGGGCTGCCTGCTAACGTGACCGACCTGGCCAGCCTGCGGAAGGTGGCGGAAGAGGGTGATCCGGCGGCGCAGTTCTCTTTAGGCGCGCGCTACGCTACCGGCGAACAGGTCAAACAGGACTACACCGAAGCCGTGCGCTGGTTCACCAAGGCGGCGGAGCAGGGACACATCCTGGCCCAGGCGACCTTGGGCGCGTATTACTGGGCTGGCCGGGGAGTGCCGCAGGATTTGACCAAAGCCTACTACTGGTCGGTCCTCGCGCAGGCGGGCGGAGATCAGGCCAGCAAATACCGGGTTGCCGTTCTCGCCTCGCGCATGAGCCGAAGCCAGGTGCTGGCGGCGCAACAACAAGCCAACGACTGGCTCAGTAATTTCGCCAGCCATCCTCCTGCGACCCCGTAGGCTCCCGGTAGTGAGTTAGTTCTGCCCCGCTGTCATCCTGAGGAAGCGGAGTCCTTCGCTGCGCGAAGGGCTCCCGACGAAGGACCCATGCATTGCGGGCGATGCGGTACCCAAACTCTCGGGAGGACTTGCTGATCCGCTTCCACTCTGGATTTGAGCCGATGCTGCCGAGGAGGGTGGCGCGGAATTCAGAGGTCCTTCCCTTGCTTTCGTCCCGCTTCGACTGACGAAAGACTGCGTTCAGGATGATAACCCGAGTAATGCACGAGTTGAGGGTTCGTGCTTGCTCCTGACACTAACTGCCAGCGGCCTTCTTCGTGTTTGAAATCGGTCTACAATAAACCCAGAGGCTTCGTGTGCCCACCCTTCGCGACATCGTTTATCAGAACGTGCGTGAGGGCGAACTGTACGAGAAACTTGATCGCAACCGGGTGCGCTGTTATGCCTGCGGTCACTGCTGTCCCATTCCTGATGGTCAACCCGGAGTTTGCAGGGTACGCTACAACCAGGGTGGCACGCTCTACGTGCCCTGGGGATACGTGGGCGGAGTGCAGTGCGATCCCATCGAGAAGAAGCCTTTCTTCCATGCTTACCCGGGCTCACTGGCTTACAGTTTCGGAATGCTGGGCTGCGATTTGCACTGCGCTTATTGCCAGAACTGGGTGACCTCGCAGGCTCTGCGTGATCCGGATGCGGTGTCGCAGCCGCTACAGGCCTCGCCGCAGGCCCTGGTGCAGGATGCTCTACGCCAGGGTGCAAAGGTCCTGGTCAGCACTTACAACGAGCCTCTCATCACGGCGGAATGGGCGGTCGAAATATTCAAGCAAGCGCGGGCTGCCGGACTTGTCACTGGTTTTGTGTCCAATGGAAACGGCACGCCGCAGGTGCTGGAATACATCCGGCCGTGGGTTGATCTTTACAAAGTGGATCTCAAGAGCTTCGACGATCGCCATTACCACGAGCTCGGTGGACGGATCGGGCCAATTCTCGAGACGATTCGGAGCTTGCACAAGATGGGAGTATGGCTCGAGATCGTGACCCTGCTGATCCCTGGCTTCAATGACGGAGAAGACGAACTGAAAGGGCTGACTAATTTTCTGGCCGGCATATCTCCCGATATCCCCTGGCATGTGACCGCGTTTCACAAAGACTACAAAATGGATGACCCGGCAAACACCACCCCGGCGGACCTGCGGCGCGCGGCCGAGATCGGCAGGAGAGCGGGTCTGCGCTATGTTTATGCCGGAAACCTGCCCGGCAGGGTCGGCGAGTTTGAAGACACGCGCTGTCATCAGTGCGGCGATACCCTAATCAAGCGGGACGGATATCTTGTGCAGGACTATCGCGTAACTCCAGAGGGAAAGTGTCCGTCCTGCCAGACGGCGGTTCCGGGCCGCTGGGCGGCCAGATTTTCAGGGCAGATCGCCGATCGCCCTTTCTTGCCGCGTAGAAGCTCGGGTTTGGTTACAATTCCCAGCTAGGATGCGATCTCGGCGGACGGCCTTCATTTTCGCGCTGCTGTGTCTTACGGTTGCCTGCTCGCCCCGCGACTTCCTCACGCGGCGGCTGGCGACCGACCTGATCGCGGGCTCCGAAACCTTCAAGACGACGCAGCTGTTCTGGCTGCGCACCGGGGTCATCTCCAACAAGGACTACACTTCTCCGGAGTACCTGGTGCTGCGCCGCAATGGATGGATTACGGGCTCGACTGCAGCCTGTACGCCTGACTTGGGCGCAGCGCCATGCTGGGACGTCGTAATCACGCCGCTGGGGGTTGACGCGCTGCGCGACTGGGTGGCCGCGACCGCCGCCAGTTCGCAGTACATCAGCGTGCCCGTGGCACAGCGAGAGTTGTTGGGGCTAAGCGGAATCCGCAAGAACGGGAATTTCGCAGATGTTGATTTTCAGTGGAGATGGGCACCCGTCAACGAAGTGGGCGCGGCCCTGTACGCCAAGGGGACCGAATACAATTCGACGGTTGGGTTCGCGCATTACGATGACGGCTGGCGCGTCATTGAGGGTGGTTCTCTGCGCAGCAGCCAGGGGTTAAATGAGGCGTTAAAAAACGCAGAACCAGTTCCCTAAGCGCGCTCTCTCAAAGTGGCGCCTCCGTCCCGGCGACTGTCCTGAAGGCGTCCCGCCCTCAGGGGCGGGGACAGGATGCCCCCGAGCCAGCCGGCAGGATGCCGGCGCTACATTTACAGTCCCGAATGCTTACTGGCCGCGCTGGCGACATTCACGCTGCCAGAGGTCGCGGTGAACCGCGCGATTCCTTTGAACAATCCCTGGGCGATCTTGTCGCGATAGCTTGAACTCTTCAATTTCTCTTCATCCTGCGGGCTGCTGACGAAGGATACTTCCGCGAGAATGGCCGGCATTGAACTGCCGGTAAGCACCACGTAAGAAGCCTTTTTCACGCCGCGGTTGCGCATGTCCGGAATCTGGCTCGCCAGTGCACCGAAAAGAGCCTGCTGGACTGCGGTCGCAAAGCGGCGAGACTTCTGTACCTTTTCCCGAATATCGACATTGGTCCAGTTGACGTTTTCGCTGGCAGCGCCTTCCGCTTCGGCTCCGGGAGTGCGCGCTTTCACCGAAGAGTAGGTGTTGGTGTAGTAAGTCTCCGCGCCGCGTGCGGCGGAATCATCGCTGTAGTTGGCGTGGACTGAGATGAAAAGGTCCGCCTGGGCTAGGTTGGCAATCTCGGTACGCTTTTCCAGAGGAAGGTACGTGTCATCCTGGCGGGTGTAAATGACCTCTGCACCCAGACGGTCTTCGACCAACTTTCCCAGGCGGTGCACGACATCGAGGACCAGGTCTTTCTCCATCAAGCCCTTGCGTCCTACCGTTCCCAGGTCCCAGCCTCCGTGTCCGGCATCGAGTACCAGGCGGAACTTTGGGGCTCGTGACCGCACCTGGCCAGCTAGCTTCTCGGCCTTGGCCGTGGGCGCAGGGACCAGCGCGGGTTGCGACACCGCGGCAGTTTTCCTGGGCAAGTTAGCAAGTGCTCCGGGGCGCTCCGGGTGGCCAGCTTCCCGGATTTCCACAACCAGCCGGAAAGGATTCGATTTCAGGCTGACCGAAAAATCGGAAGCTCCTGTGGTTTCCAGTACTACTCGGCTGATGCCCTTGGCCGGCTGCGCGATCCGAACTCGCGCCAAGTGCGCGTCTCCGATCTCAATGGTCTTGCCGAACATGCCCGGAGCCAGCGTGGTGTCGTGGAGATCAAAGTAAATTCGTTCTGGAGAACTGAGACGGTGGGCTTCGTATTGAACTTCGCCCTGCATCTCGATGATGATGGTACTCGTATGGTCATTGGAGTTCTTTGACGAGACATGCCATATGCCCGTGACCAGGGTCGGTCCAGAATGTTTTTCGTCTGTACCGGATGGCGCTTCGTCCTCGGCTGATGGTACAGGCGGCGCCGGTTCGGGCTGCTTCTCCACGGTTTGAGGAGGCGCTGCAGAAGGTGCAGCAACCGTTGCGGGGGCCTGCGGTTTCATCGTGGGGGAGTGGCGGAACTTCCACCACACTCCTGCTCCCAAAGCCAGGACCAGCGCAACCAGGAGAACAATCACTGCCAGGACGGCGGTGAAATTCTTTTTCTTCCCGTACTCCTGAAAAATCTCCGGACCACTCTGCGGTTGCGCGGGCCCGGTCTTTTCGTTGGCGCTGGGGAACTCTGCGAGCGCAGGGGGTTCCAGATTCTGCACATTGGGGAATGGAGCTTCGGTTGTTTCCCCGGCCACCAACCGCTGTGAAATTTCGGCCAGCCGGTTTTCTTCTTCCGGCTTCATGGCCGACAGAATCAGTTCGGCGAGCAGTTTCAAGCTACGAACGTCGCTGTCATTGAAGCCGTGCGGCTCAGCCGAAAAAGCTTCCAGCAGTCCGACGGTGCCGCGCGCGGATGCGATCGGCACAGCGACGATAGAGCGCGTGCCCAGACGACGGCACACTTGCACGTTTACTCGCGGATCGTTCTCGGAATCATCGCAGCGCACGATTCCGCCGGTACGCAGGCAGGCTCCAGAAAACCCTGATTTCGGATCGAGGCGCGCTCCGGGTTCGGGAGAGATCGTTCCGGCCGTGGCCCGGCAAACAATCGCATCGTCTTCGGCCATCGCAATAGCGATGCCGTCGGCACCCGTGAGGGTGCGGGCCCGCTCTGCGACCAACTGCAACACCTCGTCCAGGACGAATTGCTCAAGCTGCCAAACGTCGGCGTCGAGCGGAACGCCACTCTTTTCGAGAGCACGTCGCTGGCGGAGCTGCTCATGCAGGCTGGAAAACGCCAGAAGAGCTTGCAGCGCTTCGTGTCCGGGCACGTGGTCGACCGCCGCAGAAGTTTGGACGGCGATTACGTTTTCGCCCATTCGACCGGAATCCAGCGATTCGTTGCCCGACAAGTTATTGTCCCGCAGATCGTCGTTCCGGAGATCATCTTCCCGTAGCCCGCGATTCGGGTTGTGTGGATTAGCGCTCATCTACGCAACCGGATTTCCTGTGGATTATTTTTCCTCAGCCGCACAATAGGATTTCCTGTGGATTACTTTTCCTCAGCCGCAACGGCGGCGCGAGAGAAATGCTTCTCGAATCAGGACTTACACGTCCACAGATCTGGTACGGCCATTGGGGGATCGCCGACCTGACAGCTTTTAAGTTACAGTGGATTTGTCCTGATCGCAATATTGACCGTGCACGCAAGGTCCGGGCCGGTGGGTGTGCAGGTTGGGTCGGCCCGACCGCAGACTCTTGCACTCGGCGCTGATGTAAGCGTATCCTTCTTAAATAGAGGAGTTTACAGGCTGTGGTAGATCAATCAAGGAAGAAGAAGTCGCGCTGGCTTTGGCCTTTGGGCGTAACCGCCACGGGATTGACCGGCGCTGCTGTCGTGCTTTTACGGGGATGCTGGCACAACAAGATGAGCTGGCCCGTTCGTGCCCACGGATACTCTTACCAGGTTTGCATGGGTTGTGGGATCAAACGTCTTTTCGACGAAAAGGCGTTCTGCGCCTATGGGCCCTACCGTTATGACATCAATGGTCTGATCGCATGGGACCGCGCCCACCAGGGAGAAGTTTATCCCCAAGAAGAACGTCCCGCTTCCTGAACATCCAGCAATATTCTTTGAACCAACGTCGGTACTAAGACGCCTCCGTCCCCTTGGCTAGAATTTCGCCATGGATTTTCGCGTGGCGATCTCACCGAACGCAAGTGGTCTTTCACCGCTCGGGCGGCGGCGGCACTATCGCCATCAGGTTCAAAGCCTGGCCTATGTCAATCTGGATCAGGGCAACGGCGGCATCATCCGCAACTTGGGCGACTCGGGCATCGCGATCCAAGCCGTCGCTCCCCTCCTCGTAAATCAGCAAGTTTTTCTGCGCTTCGAGCTGACCAACCCCCGCGTGCGGGTCGAAGCCACGGGACGCGTGGCGTGGGTTGATCCCATGGGACAGGCAGGCATGGAATTCCTCACCCTTTCGCAGCGTTCCGGGCGGCTGTTGAAGGAATGGATTTTTGTCCAGCTCATGGCGTCGGCCCAACACTCCGCCAGCGATTCGGCACTGCTCTACGGCACGAGCAGTCAGGAAGCCGCCGAGCTGTTATTTTCGTCGAGGGCGCGGCCGGCGATCCGGCTGGAACCAGGAGAGGCTACCGCGCGGCTAAGCGAAGCCGACAAACAGCACCGTGCCGTGCATCTGCCGTGGTTTCCCTTTGCGATTTCAGCGCCTGCCCTCTCGCTTCTGGTGGATGGACTAATCTTACTTTCGGCCGTTTTGCTTTTTGCACTGATCTGCATGGGCATGGCCGGTGTCGTCCCGGCGTGGCCACTGGCATTGGTGATGGGAATCGGAGTGGCCGCGGTATTCGCTGTGTTGTACCGGTTTCTGTTTTTATTCTGGATGGGCGGCACGCCCGGCAATTGGCTCGCCGGACTCACCGAGGCATGCGATCGGCACGAAGTTCCAGTCGATGATCGGCCCCGATTTCGCTGAGTTCAGGCGGCGGACGTCAGACCTCAGACCCCTTACGAACATGTCATCCAGAGCGGAGCCACTGCTTCGCTTCGCGAAGCAGTCGCGCAGTCGAAGGAACCCTACCGGCTCTACGGACGTTGTCGTGGTGGGATTTTCCTTGGGCGCGATCAGTTCAGCAAGCAGTTGTATCGCTTTTAGGGGTCCTTCGACTCCGCAGAAAGTTCGCGAAGCTAACTTTCCACTCCGCTCAGGATGACACTAGGTGAGGTCCGAGGTCTGACGCCCGACGCCCGAATCTAGTTCATGAAGTACTGCCGCTCCAGCCAGAGTTGCAGTTCCCGCTTCATGCCTGGGGCGGCATCCAGGAAGCGGATGCCGGCGTTGCCTTGCTTGTCCTTCCACGCCACTTCTCCCTGAAACTTCATGGCCAACCTGGTTCCGGGCAGGGTAAAGTTCACGTTCACTTTGCCCGTGGCCTCTTGAGGCTTTTGCAAACGCACGCCGATGCCGCCCTGGCTCAGATTTTGAAGATGGGCGCGTTGGCGATTCTTGGTTGCGCCGGTAAGAGATACGGGAACATCTAGTGTGGCGCGATGATAGCGCAGTCGCTCATCCAGGATCATATTGCGCGCGGCGGACAGGGTGTGGACGGCTTGCTCCACGGAGATGGGTTTTTCGAAGACGAATGAAGCGCCTTTGGACTCCAGGTGCTTTCGGCCCGTAGAGCCGCTCACGATGATAAGCGGTACGGCGTTGCGAATGGTGCCGTCCTGCAACCCCTGCAGAAAACTGGAAGCTCCGCACAGATCGCAATCAATGATGAGGGCGTCAATCTTCGACTTGGCCAGCTTGGTCCGGGCCCGGTCCGGTTCCGACTCCACGTCGACTCCGATGTGCAGGCCACCGAGGATGCATTCGAGAACGCTGATCTCCTGAAAATCGCGCGAGAGCACCATAGAGGAAAGTGTCATGAGGCAACTGTAGCCGGGGGCGAAACCAGTCCCTAGATCACCAAGGTAATGAAGCGGGTGTCGGACGTCGGACCTCGGACCTCAGACTACGGACTTCCGACCTGAGATTTAGTTTTGAAAAAGCTGAGGTCCGAGGTCCGACGCCGGTTTTAGGTGATAACAATCGTGACGATGCTGGCGCAGCTTTGTCCTGGAGTGAAGTTGGTGCGGACGGTTTCCCGCATGGAGAAGCGGTTGCGCTGATCGCCGCAGAAACCAACCGTGGACGATGCACCGTCTTGCTGGAACGTTACAAACGTGACATCTACGGTCGTTCCATTTTCGCCGATGATCGCGGTGAGTTGTATAAAGCTCACCAAACCACTGACGCTGGAAATCCCGCCGGGAAGGGCGCCCTGGATGAAGACATTCCCGCATCCCGCACTGACCAGAACCAGGCAGACTGCGAGAAGGGCTGACAGGGGGCGTTTCAGGGGTCACCGCCGATGAAGACTAAGAAAGTTTACACCCGGGGGCGGGTCGTGGGGGCAGCGCGTGCGCTGGACGGCACGCCAGGGGTCAGCGATCGTGTTCTCCGTTGCCATTCTGGCTCGTCCCCACCAGTTCCTTGAACTCTTCTCGAGTCAGCATGCGATGGGTCTGAAAGAAGTTGCCCACCGCATGCAAGACGGCATTCGCGTCAACAATCATCAATAGATCCGGGCCTCCCGACGGCCTTGCCTCCTGCGTGTCTGACTGTCCCCTGGCCAGCTGGCGGATGATTTCATCCAGCTGCGGCAGATCGGTGTCCGGAATTTCGGTGAAGGCTACGCCCATCCCCTGCATGGGGTAAGAAGTCTTCACTGTCCCTTTGACATGCAACCGCAGCCCGTTCACTTCGATCATCAGGTTGACCGCAGGGTTCAAGGGTGCGGTCGCCTGCATCTCTATGTAGCATCCGCTGCGGTTCAGGTCCGTGACTCGGGCCCAGGTGCGGACTTCGAAGCCTTCCGTGCGAAACTCGGCGCTGCCTTCGCATTTGTAGCGCGGCTCTCCGCGCTTCTCAGAGGCTTGAGATAGCTCTGATCGTTGGATTGGGGTTGCCCCCGGCGCAGGCAGGTGCGATCGGCCCGCGACCGCGGCGGTCGTGCCCTCTTCCTTCATGGTCGGCAGAAAGACCGAGTTGCTTGTGGACATGATACTGGCTCGGTGTTCAGGCCTTTCCTTTCAGAGAACCCGTCTCCTGATTCCAGCCCGCTTCTAGGGGAAAGGAGCGCTGGGGTTCTGCCACGATTCTACGGAGGTTTGGTGGTTACGCGGCGTTTACGGAGGGGGAGCTGCCTTACGGAAGGTCGGCGGGTTCCTCAAGCGGGAAAGAGTCCAGAACGGAACGGCGCGAATGGGCCTCCACTCCGCCCCGGATCTGCCGCCAAAGCTCTTCGCGCCCTTCTCCTGTTTTGGCGGAATACCGGATTACCTGCGCCCAAGGATATTCCTGTGCCATCGACTGCAGAGAATTCCGCAACTGGTTCCCCGATCGCCGGTCGCTCTTGGTGGCTACGATCACGGCCTGGCGCCCGATTCCGCAGAGAAAGTCCAGCAACTGCCGGTCCCCCGGCTGCGGCGGCACGTTCACGTCAATCAGGACTACACAGAGGGCCAGGTTGGGTCGGTCTTTCAAGTAGGGATCGATGAAACTCGGCCACTGCTGCGAGATCTCTCTCGAGATCTTGGCATAGCCGTAGCCCGGCAGGTCGGTAAAGATCAATTCCGGCTCCGGTTTTCCCGGCCAGCGAATTTCGAAGAAATTAATCGAGCGAGTGCGCCCGGGCGTGGAACTGGTCTTGGCTACTTTCGAGCCGAGAAGCGAGTTGATCACACTGGACTTGCCCACATTCGACCGGCCCAGGAAGGCCACCTCGGGCAACACTGGAGCAGGGAATTGGCTGGGATCGCTCACCGACAGCATGAATCGAGCTAGAACGCGCATAAATCAGTTTGCAGTTTCGCCTGGGAAGTTGCAAGCGGACAAGCCGCAAAAAAGAGATGGGAAGAAACACACTTTCCCGGCGAGGTCGCTTATCAACCCTCGTTTGCCGCTCTTTGAGCGCTACTTACCCGAGCCCGAGCGGCCGCTTGTTTTCGACATCTTCCGGTTTGACCGGCTTGTAACGGTTCCAGAAATACAGAATGGCGGCTACGAGCAAGCCGATACCGATGCTACCGAGAAAGAACCAGCGATAGGCGGGAAGCCAGATGAGCAGGATGAAGACCAGCACCGCCGCGATGATGAGGCTTGTTCCCCCACGCAGCGGGTTTCGGGGGGCTTCGGGCTCAGGATTCCGTTCCACACGAATACCCTGCCTGCATTTTATCTGAAGATGGACAAGACGCCACTCGGGAGATTTTCTTTGCGTCCTTTGCGTCTTCCTTTGCGCTCTTTGCGGTTAAGAGCTCTTACCGCAAAGGGCGCAAAGATGGACCGCAAAGTTCGCAAAGGAAATTCTTCCGCACAGCAAAAAAGGCCCGCGTCCGCGGGCCTTTGCTTGGGAAGTTGTTGCTGATTTATTGATGTGCCGCCGGGCTCTCGGGTGGAGGCACGATGGGCGCAATCGGCTGTGCCACTTCTTCGCTGATCTCCGGCAGGGGCCGTTCCAGCGCCACGGTGAGCACCTGATCCATGGTCTCGACGAAATGCATCTTCATCGCGGTGCGCAGATTTTCCGGCACTTCTGCGACGTCTTTCTCGTTGTCCTGCGGCAGAATCACTTCGAAGAGTCCGGCGCGGTGGGCGGCCAGCAATTTCTCTTTCAGCCCGCCGATCGGCAATACCTTGCCGCGCAGCGTAATCTCACCGGTCATGGCCAGATCGCGGCGCACCGGAATCTTGCTCAGGGCGCTGGCGATTGCGGTGGCAATCGTGATGCCCGCGGACGGGCCGTCCTTGGGAATCGCGCCTTCGGGAACGTGTACGTGGATATCGAGCGAGCGGTAAAAGTCGCGTTGCAGTCCCAGGCGATGCGCCCGCGACCGGATGTACGACATGGCCGCCTGCGCCGACTCCTGCATGACGTCGCCCAGCTTGCCGGTCAGCGTCAGCTTGCCCTTGCCGTCCACCACCGTTGCTTCGGTGCTCAGAATCGAGCCGCCGACTTCGGTCCAGGCCAGGCCGGTTACCAGGCCGACTTCGCTCTTTTCGTGGGCCAGCGTGTCGCGGAACTTGATCACGCCCAGGAAGTCGTTGACATTCTCCTGGGTGATGGCGGCATTGAAGCCCTCGCCTTCCTTAACCACCTTGCGCGCGACCTTGCGGCAGACGTTGCCGATTTCGCGCTCCAGGTTGCGCACCCCGGCTTCGCGGGTGTAGGAGCGAATGAGCGAGGTAATGGAGTCATCGCTGAATTTCAGGTTCTTGTCGGTCAATCCAGCCTGCTGCAACTGCTTTTTAACCAGAAATTGCTTGGCGATTTCGACCTTCTCCTGCTCGGTGTAACCGTGTAGCCGCAACACTTCCATCCGGTCTTGCAGCGCCGGCGGAATGGTGTGCATCACGTTGGCGGTGGCGATGAAGAAGACTTGCGAGAGGTCGTATTCGACGTCGAGGTAGTGGTCCACGAACATGAAATTCTGCTCGGGATCGAGCACTTCGAGCAGAGCGGCTGACGGATCACCGCGGAAATCCATCGACATCTTGTCCACTTCATCCAGCATGAAGACCGGATTCTTGGTGCCGGCTTTCTTCATCATCTGGATGATCTGTCCGGGAAGAGCGCCGATGTAAGTGCGGCGGTGCCCACGGACTTCAGCTTCGTCGCGCACGCCGCCCAGCGACATGCGGACGAATTTGCGGCCGGTCGCCTTGGCGATCGACATCCCCAGCGAAGTTTTCCCTACTCCCGGAGGTCCGACGAAGCACAGGATCGAGCCTTTGGGATTCTTTACTAGTTGCCGTACCGCGAGGAATTCGAGGATGCGATCTTTGATCTTTTCGAGACCGTAATGATCTTCGTTCAGGACCTTTTCCGCGCGGCTGATGTTGCGAATTTCCTTGGACCGCTTCTTCCATGGAACCGCCAGCAGCCAATCCAGGTAATTGCGTGAGACTGTGGATTCGGCCGACATGGGCGGCATGGCTTCGAGCTTCTTCAGCTCCTGCACCGCCTTGTCGCGCACTTCCTTGGGCATCCCAGCGGCTTCGATCTTTTTCTTGAGCTCGTCGAACTCGCTCTTTTCGCCCCGGCCCAGTTCCTTCTGGATGGCCTTGATCTTTTCGTTGAGGTAGTACTCTTTCTGGGCGCGTTCCATCTGCCGCTTCACCCGCGACTGGATGGTGCGGTCCATGTTCAACTTTTCGATTTCGATGTCGAGGACGTCGCCGATTCGGGTCAGGCGCTCGCCGGGATCGAAGATTTCCAGCAGTTCCTGTTTTTCTTCAATGGAAAGCTGCAGGTTGGCGGCGATGGTGTCGGTCAGCTTGGCCGGGTCTTCCATGCGCACGGCCGCGATCATCGTTTCATAATTCAGCGACTGGCAGAGTTTCACGTACTGCTCGAACAGGGCGGTGACCCGCTGCATGCCGGTTTCGATCTGGGGGTTGGTTTCGGTAGCATAACGGGCCACGCGAACCGAAACCTGCATGTAGCCTTCGCTTTCGCTGATTTGGAGAACTTTACCGCGCTCGATGCCCTCGACGAGGACTTTGATGTTGCCGTCGGGCAATTTGAGGCTCTGGACAATATTTACGATGGTGCCTACCTGGTAGATCTCGTTGGGCTTGGGCTCATCAATACTGGCATCGTGCTGGGTGGCGAGGAAGATTTTCTTGTCGGCAGCCAGCGCCTCTTCGAGGGCGCGAACGCTCGATTCCCGTCCTACAACAAACGGTGTCATCATGTAAGGGAAGATGACCACGTCGCGTATGGGCATCATGGGTAGTTTTTTGGTCTCGAATTTTTCCTTGACGATCGTCACTTATTCTCCCGAACACCCAAAATGCGTTCGCAGTGTAACGCTTCCAGCTACTGGCTTCTCGCCTCTATAAGTCCCGCCCGGCGAGCCCTAGTTTACCCCGCCTTATCCATCATTGCGAGAGTTACGTTGCGTTTCTCCACCATCTCCCGGGTCACTTCGAACTCCTTGACCTTCTTCTGGCTGGGGAGATGGTACATGAGATCGAGCATTAACTCCTCTAGAATCATGCGCAACCCGCGAGCCCCGACCTTCCGCGCCATGGCCTGTCGCGAGATCGCCTTCAAGGCGTCGTCGCTGAATTTCAGGCGCACATTCTCGAACTCGAACAGGCGCTGGTACTGCTTGATGATCGCGTTCTTGGGACGAGTCAGAATCTCAATCAGGGCGAACTCGTCCAAGTCTTCGAGCACTCCCACCACGGGCAAGCGTCCGACGAACTCGGGAATCAGGCCGAACTTGATCAAGTCTTCAGGCTGGATGTCGCTGATCAGCTCAAAATTGCGTTTGCGGGTGAGCGCTGGATTCTCTTCCACCTCGGTAGTCTCTTCGGCTCCAACCTTGAAGCCCAGCGACTTCTTGCCCACGCGGCGGGCGATGATCTTGTCCAAGCCTACGAAAGCTCCACCGCAGATGAACAGGATGTTGGTGGTGTCTACGGGAGTGAATTCCTGGTGAGGATGCTTGCGGCCGCCTTGGGGAGGCACATTGGCGATCGTGCCTTCGAGGATCTTTAGCAGGGCCTGCTGCACGCCTTCGCCCGAAACATCGCGGGTGATGGACGGGTTCTCGTCTTTCCGTCCGATCTTGTCCACTTCGTCGATGTAGATGATGCCGGTCTGAGCGCGTCCGACATCGCCGTCCGCCGCTTGCAGCAGCTTGAGAATGATGTTTTCAACGTCCTCGCCGACGTAGCCGGCTTCGGTCAGCGTGGTGGCATCCACGATGGCGAAGGGAACATCGAGCATGCGGGCCAGGGTCTGGGCCAGCAGTGTTTTGCCGGTCCCGGTAGGGCCGATCAGCATGATGTTCGACTTCGCCAGTTCGACGCCGTCACCGGCGCGCTGGCGATTCATGTAAATGCGCTTGTAGTGGTTGTAGACCGCCACCGCCAGCTTCTTCTTGGTCTGCTCCTGGCCGATGACGTACTCGTCGAGGAAGCTCTTTACTTCCTGCGGCTTGGGCAGTTGATTGGGGGTGGTGGTGGGAGGTGTAGCCGTGCGGTCGTCTTCCAGGATGGAATTGCAGACCGCGACGCACTCGTCGCAAATGTAGGCCCTGGGATAATCGCTGGGGGATGAAATAAGCTTGGCCACTGCGTCCTGCGACTTGTGGCAGAACGAACAGCGCAACATCTCCTCGGTGCCAGTCCTGTTTTTCACTCGGCTTTACTCCTTGGTTAACCTTCTGTCCCCCGCTCTCATGCACCCTCCTGCCGGGTTGGCGGGGCAGACTGTTTCGCGCCGAGACTGATCGGGCGAATCCCGATCATACCTTTATCTCGTCTTATAGATGATATCGTCTATGATTCCGTATTCCTTAGCCTGTTGCGCGTTCATAATGAAGTCGCGCTCTACGTCCTTCTCGACCTTTTCCAGCTTCTGAGCGGTGTGCTTGCTCATTAACTGGTTAGTAATCTCTCTCATACGAAGAATTTCGCGCGCATGGATGTCAATGTCCGTGGCCTGACCCGACAGTCCACCCATGGACGGTTGGTGGATCAGGATGCGTGAATTCGGCAAAGCCAGTCTCTTTTTGGGCTCGCCTGCAGCGAGCAACAGGGCCGCCATGCTGGCCGCCTGGCCAATGCAAATCGTGGTGACATCGTTCTTTACGTACTGCATGGTGTCGTAAATCGCCATACCGGCAGTGATGGATCCGCCCGGCGAGTTGACGTAAAGCTGGATGTCTTTCTCCGGGTCTTCCTGCGCCAAGAACAGCATTTGCGCAATCACCAGGTTGGCGATGTTGTCGTCAATCGGCGTGCCGATGAAAATGATGTTGTCCCGCAGCAGCCGGGAGTAGATGTCATAGGCGCGCTCGCCCCGGCCAGTCTGCTCGATGACCATGGGGACCAGCATCATTTTGGGATCGTTCACATTCACCGTCCACACTCCTGTTTCTGACCACTAGTTCTACCGGGGAGGATTGAAAGCGTCCGCGTCAGGCGGACTGGCGATATAGAAAATCGAGGGTCTTTTCGCTGCGGATTCTATTTCGGATTCTATCGAGCGCACCATCGCGTGTCAAACGAGCCCGGATCGCCTCCGGCGTCTGTTTTGACTGTGTAGCGAGCGCGTCAATCTCCCGATCGATCTCCTCATTGCTGACCTCGATCTTCTCCTCCTCCGCGATCTTGTCCAGCACCAGCGAAGCCTTCACTTCCTGCAGCGCCTGCTCCCGCTGTCCGACTCGCAGCCGGTTCAAATCCATCTTCTTGATGTCTTCGGCTTTCATTCCCTGTGCCGCCAGGGCGCGCAGGCCGCGCTCCAGGCGGACATCAATCTGGCGGTCCACCAGGGCCTCCGGGACTTCGAATTCGGTGCGCTTCACCAGTTCTGCCACCAGCTTGTCTTTGGCTTCGTGTTCGGCGGCATGCTTGCGTTCCGATTCCATGCCTTCTCGAATGCGCTGGCGAACTTCATCCAGCGTCTTGAACTCTCCCAGTTGCGTGGCAAACTGGTCGTCAAGCTCGGGCAAGCTCTTCTGCTTGATGGACTGCACCTTGACGGTGTAAGTGAAAGTTTTTCCCGCGAGGCGCTGCTCTTGAGCATCCGCGGCGTACGTCACTTCGAATACCCGCTCGTCACCCGGTGAGGCGCCGCGCAGATTTTCGGTGAACTCGGGCATGGTGTTCTTGCCCGCAATTTCGACCAGCACTTCATCCATGTGGACGGGCTTGTCTTCTCCGTCCTTGGGCTTGCCGTCGAGCGACACCTGGGCATAGTCTCCGTCCGCCAGGGCCCGGCCTTCAACGGACGTGAAGGTGGCATGCTGCTCGCGTACACCTTCAAGCGACTGCTGGACTTCTTCATCAGTCACGGTGATCTCAGGCTTGTCGGCGCGCAGCTCTTTGTAGCCCTCGACTTTGATCTCGGGCATGACCTCGAAGCTGGCTTTGAAGCGCAGCGGTTCGTTGTCTTTCAAGTGAAGATCGGTGACTTGCGGCTGCGATACCGGGATCAGGCCCTGCTTGTCGGCTTCTTTGCGGAAATAGCGCGGGACCAGGGCTTCTACAACGTCACTCTTTAGGTCCTCGGAAAAACGCTGGCGGATGATGGACGCGGGCACATGTCCGCGGCGGAAACCGGGGATACGCGCCAGCTTCTGATACTTCTGGATCAGGGATGCAGTCTCGCGGTTTACTTCTTCGACAGGAATTTCA
Organism: Terriglobia bacterium; assembly: GCA_963813645.1. Classification (GTDB taxonomy): domain Bacteria; phylum Acidobacteriota; class Terriglobia; order Terriglobales; family Acidobacteriaceae; genus JAIQFF01. The sequence goes on along the minus strand of CAWEZS010000021.1, from coordinate 164,606 downwards.
ACCGCAATTTCTCGCCGGGTGCTGCTACTAGTTTCAGTGGGGCTCACATTTGCCTTTCAGGCTTTGACCGCTCGGACGGTTCCATTTTCGGATGAGTCGAACGGCACAGGCTGTAAATCTGAGTGTAAAGACTAGAGGAGAGAAGCGTCAAACTGGCTGGGATGAAAACAAGGTGACAAACGTAACCTCGGGTGGACAGTAGAAACGCACTGGCGGGTTGATAACGCCCAAACCGCGATTGGTGTACACCTGCAAAGAGCCTACGCGGTTTAAGCCAATCGGATATTTTCTCGCCAGAGTTGGAAGTATGAGCGCTCCGATTCCAGGCAATCTGACTTGGCCTCCGTGGGAATGCCCTGAGAGTTGCAAGTCGACGGGGAAGCGCGCAGCGTAGTCGGCAAAATCGGGCTCGTGGGCCAGCAACAAGTGGTTTCGGAAGGCATCGTGCAAGGCCTTGTCTAGGTCTGCCGCTTCAACCAGCGCATCATCGATTCCGGCAACCCAGATCCGGTTGTGTCCACGCTCCAGCGGAATTGAGCGGTTGCGCAAGACTGGGATCCCACGATCCTGGAGCGCACCTTCGACTATCGCCGCGTTGTTCCAATGATCGTGATTGCCGAGGATCGCTAGCACCGGAATTCCAGTGACCGCCGCCAAGACATCGGCGCAGGGTTCGGCATAGTGCGCCCCAATGGGGCCATTGGATCCGCCGAAGGGATGAGAAACAAAGTCTCCGGTCAGTGCCAGCAAATCCGGTCGGAAAGACCGTGCCAACTGCAGTGCTCGCTCCAGTCCCGCTTTTCCCATGTAGGGGCCGAAGTGTATGTCGCTGATCTGCGCAATTCGAAATCCATGAAACTCCTGAGGCAATCGCGCCAGCCGTATATCGATATGCTCGGCAACCAGGTTCCGGGGTTCCAGGAAAAGTCCCTCGGCGCTTCCGATAGCGGCGACTGCCGAAGCGCCGATCAGAAAACGGCCGAAAAATCTTCTCCGTGTCAGCAATTCTGACCTCGGCTAAAAGTTTAGCATTGCGGTTCCGCATACAATGATTCGAATGCCCGCCTGGCTTATTCAACTGAATCGCGAAGTAATCTCCTGCACCCTCTGTCCGCGCCTGGTCGAATATCGCCAGCGAATCGCGCGCGAAAAGCGCCGCGCCTACCTCGATTGGGAATACTGGGGAAAACCGGTTCCAGGCTTTGGCGATCCAGACGCGCGTGTCCTGGTGCTCGGACTTGCGCCGGGGGCGCATGGCTCAAACCGCACCGGTCGCCCTTTCACTGGTGACGCCTCGGGCAAATTCATGTATCCCGTTTTGTACGAAGCGGGATTCGCCAATCAGCCCAATGCCAGCGATCGCAACGACGGACTCGAACTGAAAAACCTCTACATCACTGCCGCGGTCCGCTGCGCGCCGCCCGATAACAAGCCTCTGCCCGAGGAACTGGCCAATTGCGCGCCCTATCTTGACCGCGAAATGGATGGGCTCAAGCGCGTGCGGGTAGTTGTGGCGCTGGGCAGGATCGGATTCGAAGCGTACCTCAACCACCTGAAGCGCCGAGGAATGGTCCCGAGCAAGAATCCCTATCCGTTCCAGCACGGCGCCAGCTACAAGATGCCCGATGGCAAGATTTTGCTGGCGTCGTACCATCCTTCAAACCAAAATACCCAGACCGGTAAACTTACCCGCCAAATGTTCGCGAATATTTTCGCAGAGGCGGCACGCCTGTCCGGCCACCCAATTGCCTCTAAAAGCAGGGGTTGAGTTAACCGATGATTATGTGATTTACTTAACTATGGTTAATCTATGGGGTCGGATTCGCGAGAGTAGCCATCCCCGCCTCTTCATTCTGGCGGCAATTCTGCTGCTCGGCGTCAACTCCCTGGGCCAGCAGAACGCGGTGCCCGCGGTCGAACCCGGCATCCAGGACAACAGCTTCCTGGTGGAAGAAGCCTACAACCAGAATTTCGGAGTAGTGCAGCACATTTCCAGTTTCACCCGCTTCTGGGACAGCAAAGACTGGAACTACAGCTTCACCCAGGAATGGCCGGTCCCCGGCGATGAACGTCACCAGCTCAGTTACACGCTGGTGGCTTTGCACTCCGGGGTCTCCTGGTTCCGGAGTCGGAATCGGCGACGTCTTCCTGAATTACCGGTACCAGTTGGTGGGAAGTGGAGACACGCGTGTCGCCTTCTCTCCTCGCCTCAGCTTGATCCTTCCGACGGGCGATTCGACACAAGGTCGGGGCGCCGGCAGTTTCGGAGTGCAGACCAGTCTGCCCTTGAGCGTTGTTCTCAACAAGAAACTGGTCAGCCACTGGAATGTGGGCGCCACATACTTCCCCCACGCCCAGGATGTTTCGGGTGACCGCGCCTCATCGGCCGCCTACAATCTAGGTCAGAGCCTTATCTGGCTGGTCCACTCTCGATTCAATGTCATGCTGGAAACTGTGTTTGTCCGGTCGCAGGCCGTCGTGGCCAGCGACCGCACTGAATGGACGAACTCACTCTTTCTCAGTCCCGGTATCCGCTGGTCCTATAACTTCAAAAATGGTTTGCAGATCGTTCCCGGAATCGGTGTGCCGCTGGGAGTCGGGCCCAGCGCGGGCGAAAGGGCTCTATTCCTTTATCTGAGTTTCGAACACCCGTTTCGCAAGCTACCCAAGAAGTAGCGATTCCGGACTACCGAAGCTTCGTCACCGTGACCTCGAGTTGATACTGTCGTTTGGAGTTGGGATCGTCGACGCTGCCAATGATGACCGGTCTGTCCGAAATGACCAACGTGCCGCCGCTGATCGACATTTGTCGTATGAGCGGTTGTCCACCTCCGCGCGTTGCCTGGTCGGGTACGGCAAAATTGCTGATTTCCGCGTTTACCTGAAGGGAAAGGGAGTTTGGTCGCACCATCATGCGGCACCAGATTTTCGTCCCCACGTCGAGATATTGAAATTTTCCCTGTTCAGCTTCCATGGGAACGCGGGTACCGATATTGAGCACCCTGGACGAGTCGTCATCGGTCATATTCATGGAGTAGTGGCGTGTATTGATTTTCTTCCCGTCATCCAATTCGTTGATGGAAAAGTCCACACGATAAGCGTTCACCTGCTTTTCGGGGGGCTGCTTGGCACCGGAATCCTGACTCCACACCCTTACTGCTCCGCCACAAAGAATCGCTCCAAGAGCGAATGCCAGAAACGCTTTTTGCATGAGATTTCTCCTTTACTTTGCCTATTGCTCCAAATCTGTTGGCCTGTCCGAAGGCGATGGCATGAACTGTTCGAGTTCCTGCTTCAGGAGTTCCGACCGAGCTCGCGCCACCATGGTTGCTTCCAGCCGGTGCTCACGAACATATCGAACCAGCATCTCTTCCTGCTCGCTCAGTGCCGAGGGAGCAGGAAATTGGTCCAGGTGAGGCACTGAAAACGGTTGCGCGATTTGCCTTCTGATCCGCGAACGAACTGGCGATCTCGGTGCAGTACGCGTCATGACTGTAGATCCAGCCGGCCGCTGCGGCCCTTTGTTCTCGATCGAGATAGTTGCTTGTCTTGGAGTCGCAGCCTTTCCCGTGACTTCAGGATTGCGCCTCGGCAACAACCATGCGGCGGCAAAGACAGCGGCTGCAACTACTGCTGCGGCCGGGCGCCACCACCATGGCCGCAAGCTCTGTCGCGCCCGCTCCGCATGCAAGTTGGAGAGGATCCGGTTCTCCAGGCCCGGGCGGGGTTCGGCTTTGCCGTACTGCTTCAGTGCGGTGTCGAGCCATCTCACGTCGGAATTGTCGTTGTCTTCAGTTCTCATGTGTTCTATTACTGCAAAGTTGTCAACTTCTCCCGCAGAATCTGGCGAGCGCGGAATAAGCGGGAGCGTACCGCTGCTTCACCAGTGCCCAAAACCTGGGAGATGTCCTTCGGCGACATTTCCTCGATGGTCGAAAGCGTCAGCGGGTCGCGCAATTTCGGGGGAAGAGTCGCAATAAGCCGGTGCAGAGATCCAATCTTCTCAGCATCCAGCATGGCCTCGTCCGCGCCAGGCGTTTGGGAGCGAAGACGAGTGACAGTTTCGCCGGCGTCTTCCAGTTGCACTTCCGGCGTCTTTTTTCGACGTTCGACGGCTACCCGCCATGCAATCCGTGCCAGCCATGTGCGCTGGTCCCGTACGCCGGTCATCTTTCTGCCATAGCGGAGCACCCGCATGAAAGTTTCCTGCGTCGCATCCTCCGCATCATGATGGTTTCGCAGCACGGAGAAAGCGATGCGGTACACCAGCCGAGCATGTTCGCGGACGGCAAGATCAAGTTGGTCTTCTTGCATCTGCCTCAGCGCCACCGCTTCGAGCATGGTCACCGGTCCGGTCGCCACTCTCGGGTCCTCAAATATGAAGACCGCCTTGCGAGCTGGATTGTTCATAAATTTGTTTGGGAAAGAATGACGGGCCTCAAACCTCCAACGAACCGAGCTCGACTCAGATCGGTCCTTGATAGCGGCGCAGCCGGACGGCCGCGGCGAGGAATGCGGCGAAGATTGCCAGGCCGAGCCACAGACCAAGGTTGCTCAAGAAATGACCCGGAGTGACGTGCGTCATCGGATCCATGGGTAGGGTACCCGGGGCTACGACGGCTTCCGCGGCGCCACCCAGCCGGTGCTGCAGCATGGCAGCGAAAAACGAAGTGTGGAACGCAATTTTTTCTACGATGGCAATCACGAGCAACGGTAAAACTGCCCACAGAAACGCAGCGCGCCGCGCCCAGCCTGAGACCAGCAGTAACCAGCCGAAGAATGGTGCATACCAGAGCGAATGCACGGTCAGAAGGTGGTAGAGCAGCAGCAGCGACATCTGCACAAACGACAACTGTGTCCAGAGCGTCGCGACGTTCAGGCCGCTTCCCAGCAGCACCACGCTGCTCAGCAGCAGCATGATGAACTGCAAGGCAACGGTGAGGGTAAAGGCCAGCAGTGGAAGAACGAGGACGGGAATGCTTGCCTTCGAGAGCACGGTAGTGAGATCGGAGACCGGTAGTGACTTCCAGAACAGGATGCTGCGATCGCGCCGTTCGCCGTGCAGCGCGTCGAGAGAGTAGAACACCCCGACTATCAGCGCAGTTAGCATCATCAGACCCGCCGCCATGTCGTACGGTGCGAGGATCGCCTCGTGTTGTTGAGTAGGGTCGAGCGCCGACAGGCTGCGCATCTTGGCCGGCAGGTGAATCGTGCTGATCAGAAATCCAAAGAGAAATACGGCGGCCGCAGCCAGGGGCGCGATATAGATGGAGCGATACTCCCACAACTCGCGCCGTAGCGACCAGTACATGCGGCGAGTCCCGGAGATGACTACCGGCGCGACTGCCTGCGATTCGAGATGAGATTCGGGCATGGCGTTCGATTGAGTATTCATCGCGGCGCTCCTTCATATTTAACCGAGGCCTGGCCGGCCGGACTGCCCGATCTTTCTCCCAACACTGCAACGAACAAGTCGGCGATGCTGGGCGTGTGTACCTCGCCAAAGGCGGTCAATTGCTTGCGCTCGACGTGAGCGAGCCTGAGATCGAACAGCAGAATGCTGCGACCGAACCCCTGGCGCTCGTGCATCGGCTTGAGCGCCCGTGCTGCAGGGACCTGCTCGGGATGCACCAGCACTTCCAGGTAGCGCGACTCCACTTCTTCCATGCAGCAATCGAATACGATGCGGCCGCGGTTGATGAACATGACGTCAGTGAGGACGTGTTCAATCTCCTCCACCTGATGTGTCGTCACCACGATGGTGCGACTGCGATCGAAATAGTCGTTCAGCAGGGAATCGTAGAACTGCTTGCGGTACAGGATGTCGAGGCCGAGCGTTGGCTCATCCAGCACCAGCAGTCTGGCGTCGATGGCCATCACGAGAGCGAGGTGCAGTTGCGTGATCATGCCCTTCGACAATTCTCTGACCTTGCTGGCGCGGTTGATCGTGGTTTTTGCCAGAAAGCTTTCGGCTTTGGCACGATCGAATCTGGGATGCACACCGGCGACGTAGTCCAGAGCTTGTGAAACCCTTATCCAGCGCGGCAGGACGGCGATGTCGGAGATGAAGCAGACATCCTGCATAAGCCGGTCGCGTTCGGTCCAGGGGTTGCGGCCGAGCACCCGCAGTTCTCCCTGGTAGGGGGTGAGGCCGAGAATCGCGTTGAGAGCGGTAGTCTTGCCGGCGCCGTTGGGACCGATGACTCCGAGGATGCGGCCCTCTTCAACGCGCAAGTTGATGCCGTCCAGCGCGACGGTTGTGCCGAAGGTCTTACGAAGGCTGCGGGCTTCTATGCAGGCCATGGCGTCATCTTTCCTCCTCGGGGGGATTTGACTTTACGGTTTTCGACGGCGTGGGATCCGAAGACGACGGGCGGGCTCCTCCGTTCAGGAGTTCTGCCGCCCTCAGGCCGAGCCGCTGAATGGTGGCGTGGACACGCGGCCATTCTTTGTCAAGGAATTTCTGCCGTTCGCCCTTTAGCAACAGACTACGTGCGCCGGCATTGATGAACATGCCGCGGCCTCGCCGGCTCTCGACCAATCCCTCGTCCACCAGTTCCTGATAACCCTTCAGAACCGTGAGGGGATTGACCCGGTATTCCGCCGCGACATTTCTCACCGAGGGCAGCGGATCGCCCTCCTTGAGAATACCGTCGAGTATCATCGCGACCACGCGGTCGCGAAGCTGGCGGTAGATCGGTTGACTGTCGTTCCACTCACGGTCCATCAGGTTTTTCCAGAGAGCCCTTACCAGACCTTACCAGAGATACCCACCTACATCAGTTCGTTCGGTGCAGGTCGAAGTGCGCGTGGATCGGCTTGTCCTTCATCATGAACGTCCAATCCTCGGTGTGATGGTTGGCGTCGAGGAGAGTGAACACCGAATGATGCATGTGGTACTCCGTGCTCCCGCTGATGTCCTTGAACTCGAACTCGATCGTCTTGCCGTCGGGCGACATCTTGCCGGTCATGCGCGGCCGGTTCCCCGCATCGCAATAGTGAACCAGCGTGAGTTGGTCTGCGTCCACGTAAAGCATCGTGACCGGATGGTCGTACTTAGTCGCATCCAACGGCGTTCCTGCTTCCTGCAACTCGTGTACCAGCGCGTTCCCGCGAGAGGTTACGCGCATCGAGACGTGGAGCGGCTTGCCGTTTGACATCGCCGGCATCTCCGGCACGGCGACGGGGCCTTCCCACTCTCCCGCTAGGCTTTTCATGGTTGCGAAGGACTTCTGCGCCTCGGACGGCACCGGAGCAATGGAGGACGCGTGCGGGTCCGATTGGGCGAAAGCCATAACGGTCGAGAGCGATAGCAGAACGACGGGCAACGTAATTCGAAGGGATTTCATTTTCATTCTCCTCAGTCTTTGAACTTTCCGGGCATTTCGTACCCAGGGACGTTCGATCAGCGCTAACCGAGGCCCTAGATAACTTAGTGTTATACGTAACTATAACACTACTTGTCAATATGATTGTTCGCAGCCTTGGTAGAGCTAGGATTATGTTTGGGTTAGGTATTTCTGTGATGAAGGTGTGGGGTGGATACTCGTGTCCGCCTTTGACTTAGCCTTCAAAGGCCAAAACCAATCGCAACGGCGGCGGACAAGAGTGTCCGCCCTACATAGTCGGGGGTTCAGAAGCCGACGAAAACGGGCTCGGGCTCGAGATGAATGTTCCAGAGTTCGTCCACGCGCTGCTGGATGTGCTCTTTCAATCCCAGGATGTCAGCGGCGGTGGCCTCTCCACGGTTCACGATGGCTAATGCATGTTTCCGCGAGATGCCGACTCGTCCGCTGCTGTAACCCTTGCTGAAGCCGGAGTGCTCGACCAGCCAGGCGGCGGAAACTTTTCTCTGCGCATCCAGGGCGGGATAGCTGGGGACCTGCAATCCCTTGGCAGTCGCGCGCCTCTTGAGTTCGTCGTATTGATCAGCCGAGAGCACGGGATTTTTGAAGAACGAACCGGCACTACGGCAGTCCTCGTCCCCGGGAGTGATGAGCATGGCTTTGGCGGCGCGGATGCGGCGCACGGCTTCTCGGGTGCTGGTCAATGAAGGACTGTTTTGAAATCCGGCAAAATGCTTTTTCAGGTCGGCGTATTCGATGCGAGGTTTGCCGCCCGGCGTCAGAGCGTAGGTGACGCGGAGGATGATGAAGCGTCCGCGTTCGCTGGTATTGAAGATGCTGGTGCGATATTGGAATCCGCAAGCTTCGGCGCAGAGCTCGCGAACCTGTCCGTCGTTAATATCGAACACAAGGACCGACTCGATGGTTTCGGAGACTTCCTGGCCGTAGGCTCCTACATTTTGAACTGGAGTTCCGCCGACGCTCCCCGGAATGCCGCTCAGGCACTCAACCCCGGCACAGTTTCTGGCGACGGCGCGAGTCACGAACCTGTCCCACTCTTCGCCTGCACCCACCTCGAAGAGTGCCTTGCCATTTTCCGTGCGCTCGTCGATTCCCCGAACGGCAAGTTTCAGGACCAGGCCCGGCCAACCTGCGTCAGAAACCACCAGATTGCTACCGCCGCCTAACACAAATAGGGATAGGTCTTTCGAGCGCGCAAAGTTGACGGCTTCTGCCACCTCGGCGGCCGATTTCGGCTCAGTGAAATAGCGCGCCGGCCCTCCCACTTTGAGGGTTGTGAGAGGCGCCAAGTATACGTTTTCCAGAACCGTCATGATGGTATGATGGCTTCACTATATACGACGGGAACAGGCACTAGCGGCAGCGTCGGCGCGGTACGTCAGGACACATCCCGCAGTGACTTGCGCCGCTCGAGCCGGGACTTCGCGTCGTATCAAAATGACCTTGAGGAGAAGAAATGTTTCCAGAACTGATGGTGGTTCCGATGCGCGAGGAGTTGACCCGACTCGGCATTGAGGAGCTCCGCACCGCCGCTGATGTCGATCGCGTCATACCCAATCAACCCGGCACGACCATGGTTGTAGTGAACTCTATTTGCGGATGTGCCGCCGGCCGCATGCGTCCCGCAGTCCGTGCAGCGTTGCAACACTCCACTCGTCCGGAGAAACTCTTCAGTGTCTTTGCCGGCCAGGACAAAGATGCCACTGAACGCGCGCGTTCCTATTTTGCGGGATATCCGCCATCCTCTCCGTCGATCGCGCTATTGCGGGACGGCAAAGTGGTCCACATGATGCATCGCAGCGACATTGAACACCGCGAGGCTGTGGATATCGCCACCGAGCTGAAAAGGGTCTTCGATAAATTCTGCGTCAAACCCGTTGTAGTCGCCTAACAATTACATAGCAACACGTACCACGTAGGGGCAGGTGTTCCACCTGCCCGGCGGAGCGAAGCTCCGCGACGGTTTAAACCCTAGGCGAGCTTTGCTCGCCCGCCCAGATGAGGACATCTGGGCCTACGTGGTTCGTGCTAGAAGCGAATCAGATACGAGGCTTTTACGAACAGGCCTCGTCCGTCATTCCTCATGCGGCCGCCGTGCAGAAGGTCGCCATCCACGTCATTCCTTAAAGGCAGCAGCACATTTTCCAGGTTGCTGTTGTAGCCGACGTAGATCGCGGTGCTGGGATGCACCAGGTATGTGACCAGAAAGTCGGCGTTGAAATTCTTGGTGGTCTCGAGAAAAGTGAAGGCCGGGTTGGCCAGCACCGAGTTGTACTCTCCGATAAAACGAAACGACAGCCGCTTGGTGTACTGATAGTTCCACTTGGAACGGATAATGTGATTGTTCAGGCTGCCGGGTGCTCCCAGCCGGTTGTGCAGCCGGAAGAGTAGGTAAGTGTTGTCGATCCGCAGCGCCCGGCTCGGGCGCACCGTCAAGGTGGCGTTGACGCTGGTGCGTCCTGCGATGAATGGCGCCACGCCGTCGGGCGCGTCGTAGTTGACCCTGGTGCCAAAGCGATAGTCCAGCTGAAAAGAGATGGGACGGTACAGGCTGGTCTTGAACTCAACTTCAGTGGTATGGCGAACATACTTCTGGTTCGACGTCAGGACGCTGAAGTCCTTCGGCCGAAGCAATTCCATCTCTTTCGCGTAGTAGATGTTTAGAAAGGTCTGGCCTACGAACTCCGTTTTCAGGGCGGGGAAGTAGCCCCAGTTCAGGTAATTCCCCTCGTGATCGAAGTTGTGGAAGGCCTCCAGCTGCGGCCCCCAGGAAATCAGGTGCTTGCCTTCCGGACGGAAGCTGTATTGCACCCGCTGATAGATATTGTGAATGTCAGGCTGGGGATCGAAGCCGGTTAAGGTGCGAAACCCGTCACTGCGGTCGGAGTAGTCCATGAAGTAATTAAGTTTTCGCCCGTCCCGCTGCAGCGTGACTTCGGCCGCGGGGCCGGCGAGATACGTGCCAAACGTACAAACATCGTTCCGTGTGTCGCTGCACAGCGTGGAACTCACCACTCCCTGGAACGCGGCAACCCAGTTCGAATTCAGATTGAAGCGGCCATCAATTCCGCCCACCCGGTTGAAGTACGGGCCCTCTTCGCGATCGGTAAACATAACGCCCAGCGAGGACTGGTTGCCCAGGTCGCGGCTGACGCGGCCGACGGCAAAGTAGGCATGCTGTCCGAATAGCGGGTTACCGGGAGCGACCTCGGTCGCCCGGAGACGCGTCATCGGCCACCAGCATGCCGACGGCCCATGGCCCGTCTTTGCCCGTCAGACGCGCTCCCCACTGGGGATCCACGATGCGGCGCGTGAAAAGCAACGGGATCGGCGTCTGGAAGTAGTAGGAGTTCTCCAGAAAGAAAGGACGCTTCTCCGGGAACTGCACTTCGAAACGCTGGTTTACCGTGACCTGGGGATCATCGGATTCGATTTGGCTGAAATCGGGATTCGCGGTCGCATCCAGCACGAACTTGTCTTTCACGACGGCTTTGGCGTCGAGGCCGATCTGCCCATAGGCGTCGCGCTGACTGAATGTAGGATGGTCCAGGTCGCGCAGGTCCAACTGACGGAAGGATCGGAAAATTCCATACGGGATCAGCTGGAAATTGTGGCCGGGAGAAATATTTTCCAGGCCGGTAGCGTCGCCTTCCTGATTGAGGCGACCGGTGATGCGGCTGGAATACTGCGGCCAGTATGCTTCTTCATTGTTGCGCTTGGTGTCCCGGTTCAGCAGGATGCCCCAGGTCTGGGGATCATTCGAGGCAAAACGCAGGCTGCGGAAGGGAATGGCGAACCTGACCACGAAACCCTCCGGCGTTAGCTTCGCCTCGGTGCTGTAGACCGTGTCGAACGAAAGATCGAAACCCTGGCCTTCGGTCCAGAGGGCATCGGCCTGGACCCCCAAAGCATTGGAGAGAAAAGCGTAAGCCCGCCGATGATCGTGGAAGGTATCCAGCATTACCTCAACTTCGTCATCGTCAAACACGTCTTCGCGGTGCGAAAGCCGGGCTCGCACTTTCTGCGGCTCATGATCGAAGCAAATAAAGATCACGTACAGGTTCTTGTCGTCATAGCCCAGGTAGGCCTCGGTGCGGTGCGTGGCCGGTTCACCGTCACTGGGAGTGCGCTGAATAAAGCGGTCCACTTTCGCCAGCTTGCCTTCCCATGCCGGGCTGGGCTTCATCTGCAGGAAGTCCTCCAATTGCGGAGGACTGCTGACCCTCCGGATATTGACTTGACCAAAGGTCGGTGGCGGGGCGGCACCAAGCAGGCCAGGCAAGGCCATGACGATAGCTGCACCGCACAGTGTTGCTCCCATCCAACGCAAGCCCGTGTCTCCTTGTGACGGTTGGAGTATCGCTGTCTTAGACGCAGGCGAGCGCGCAAAGTCATGCGGGCGAACCGTTCAGAATGTAAAACGTTGTGAAGTTAGTCTGGTTGTTTCGGACCGCGCACCGCGCGGAATGTCATCTCGTTGGCTGGACTTCGCGTTCGCCGCTTCCAGGCGAAGAAGAGTTCGGCGTAGCTCTCTGTGATGTATGACTGGCGGTTGATTCCCAGACGACCGGCGGTCTGGTCAATCCAGCGCGCTGGCCCTTCGATCTCGCCAAAGAAGCCGATCGGGGTTTCGTCCAGGACGACGTGGCCCCGGCCGTCGCTCCACTCCGCGCGAAATTTTTCGTAACGGAAGGACGGGACGTAACCGAGTGCCAGCAATATTTTTTCGAACTGTTCGCCATCCTCAATTCCGGTCTGGGTCTCGACCCGGGTCTTGTGCCGGGCCACTATGCTTTTGGCCTTGTGGGTCAGTAGCCAAGCGTTTCCATACTTACGCAGGCGCAGCAGTTCGCCGCGTTTTCGCAGAGGCTGTCCGGGCAGATCATAAAGAGTGTTGCTTTCGTGGGTGCGCCGCGTTACCTGACGAAACTTCGCCGCTCGCAAGCGTCGTGTAAGTTCGAGGGCATCTTCCACTCGGAATTTGATTTCAGTTTCGTTAGGCATAAACAGGCGTCGGACCTCGGACTTCGGACCTCAGCACGAGCCACGTGGGGACAGCCGCCCTCGGCTGTCCGGCGGAGCGAAGCTCCGCTCCTTTCAGTTCCGGAAAAACGGCGTCGAGCTGCGCTCGACCGGACAGATGAGGACATCTGTCCCTCCGTGGTTTGTGTCGTCACGAAAAAGTTGGCAGCTTCACCAGATCATCGCGTGGCACGGGTTCCAGCGGATTGCCCGCCTTGCGCCAGGCGGTCAGTCCGCCCACGATTACGAACGCGTTGAATCCTTCTTCCCGCAGCATATGCGCCACCCGGGCGCTGGTCGCTTCGCGTGCTCAAGTACAGTAGACATAAATGTCTTTGTCCTTGGGTATGTTCTTGAGTTCTTCCTTGAGGTTGTTCGGCTCCAGGCGGATGGATCCCTTGATCCGCGCTGTGGCTGCATCGTAGTAGCCATGGCTGCGGACGTCCATGAGGAGAACCTTATCCTTGTCCTCGGAAGCCAGACGGCGCGTCACTTCTTCGACTTGTATCCGCGGCACAACCCGGTAGACGGCATGCTTACGATACAGCCAGACCCGGTAAAGCATGTAGCCGATGATGGCCAGGATGGTCACAGCTTCAACCGCGCGACCCGCGGCTTGGAACCCGTGTATCAAGGAAACCAGGAAATCCCGGAACAAGAAGCCAGCCACAATATAGACACTGGCGTAGAGCGCTGCCCCCATGAGATCGAGCCGCAGGAAGGTGTCCAGAGGCATCCTCATGCTTCCCGCCAGCGGCGGTGCCATGGTGTTGATCCCGGGAACAAATTTGGCGAACAGCAGTGTGGCCTTACCGCGCTTGTAGAAGGATTCAGCGGACCGCAGGATGCAGGTTTCGGGGTTAACCGATAGTTTGCAGAGAAAGCCGAGCAGGCTCCATCCCATGTAACGCCCGGCGACGAAGAGCAAAATATCGCCCAGCAGCATGGCCAGCAAGGCCAGCAACAGAAGCCGGGCAAGACTCAAGACTCCGGCCGCAGCGGCCGCACCACCTGCCACCAGTGCGATGGCGGCAGGAACCGGCATTCCTAGTGCTTCAGCAAGGACAATGAAGAACACCAACAGATATCCGTGGTGGGCGATGAGTGAGAGTAACGGTTGCATCCGCGGGCTGGGTTGCCTGCGCTAGTATAAAGAAAAAGGGCGGCCTCTGCCGCCCCTCAGGTACTGCAGTTCGAGAACTGCTACTTCGATATATCCATATCGCCGATCTAGTTTGCCTTGAGCATCTTCACGCTCATGACGTGGATCTGGCCCTTGTCGGCATACACGTGCGCGCTGACTTCCACGTGATGGCCTTCATGTCCCTTCAGGGCTTCGGGATTGACCACATCCCATGACTTCTGGTCCTTGTCGGACACGAAAGTCAGCTTGTCGCCGTCCGCTTTTACCGTGCCCTTGATGTTCTTCAGCGGTGCCGGTGCGGTTTTGGCCATTCCACTGTCTTTCGACATGTCCTGTGCGAAGGCCGCCACGGTGAACGTGACAGAAAGAGCCACTACGAGAATCAACAGTTTTTTCATAATTTGGTCTCCTTGGAGGTTTGGGTTTTGGATGTTGATCAACTGCCCGAGGGATGTACGGTCGTGGGAAAGAAATGGATTGAAGGGCGCCCGATCCTGCGTAGACCGTACGATCCCGCGTAGACCCGGACGCCTCGTCTGGGTGGGCGAGCGAAGCTCGCCTCTGGGGGCGTCGGGCCTTGGTGCTGGATGCGTTGGCCGAGATGTGCTCGGCTGGGCCAGCGGGGCACCCGCCCCTACCTGGGCGGTGGTAGTTTTGGGCGAAGGATCGGTCAACTTATTTCTCCCGGGCGACGACGAAATCGGGGGCCCACAACAACGCCCGCTTGAACTCGTTGTCGGGAAAACTGCATATCGCGTTTCGCGCCAGAGTAGCGTACTGAAGGGCGCGCGCCGTGGCCGCCTCGAGCGATCCGTAACGCTCGAGAATTCCGATAATGTCACGATGTGTGACTCGCTCGAAGGCCCGATCTTCTACCACGGCCTCGATCAATTCACGTTCGTGGGGGAACAGCGCTCCAGAGCGTGGATCACCGCCATGGTGGCCTTGCCTTCTCGCAAGTCACTGGCCACCGGCTTCCCCAGGACGCTTTCGGATGCGGTGAGGTCGAGCACATCGTCCACGATCTGGAAGGCCATCCCCAGATCGCGCCCGTACTGTCCCAGGCTAGCCTCCTGCTCGGGGGTAGCGCCGCCTAGAATTGCGCCCATGCGCATGCAGACAGAAAAAAGGCAGGCCGTCTTGCGGAAGATCAGGTCAAAATACTCGTCGAGCGAAATCAGCTTGCCCAGTTTCTCCATCTGCAGAAGTTCGCCTTCGACCATTTGCTGGGTCAGGTCAATCAGAGTGTCGAGGATGCGGAAGTTGCGCTCCTGCACCGCGACCTTGAAGGCTTGCATGTAGAGCCAGTCGCCCGCCAGCACACACTTGGAGTTTCCCCACTGCGTGTTGGCAGCGGGCCGGCCGCGCCGGGTCTGGGCCTCGTCAATAATGTCGTCGTGGACCAGCGTCGCGGTGTGAATGATCTCGACCACTGCGCCCAGCCGAATGGCGCCGCGCCCCTGGTAGTCGAACAATTTTGCCGAAAGAAGCAAGAGCGCGGGACGGAGACGCTTGCCGCCGCCACCCCGCAGATATTCGCCAATCTCGGTGATGGCTTCGACGCCCGAGACCGTGTCCCGCCCAAACTCGCGCTCAATGGCCGCCAGGTCTTCGCGCAGAAGTTCGAAGATTTCTTTTCCGTTGATGGCCGCCGGCATGCTCATATCGTTTTCTTAACCACGGATCTTAACCACCGAGGCGCAGAGACACGGAGAAATTTCTTGTATCCCAGTTACCTGGTCTTTCTTTGAAAAGGTGTTCGCTGTGTCTCCGTGGTGAATTCTAATTTGTCCGGTAATTCGTGAACTGCATGTCAATGCCAAAGTCCTTCTGCTTCAGCAGCGCAATGACCGCCTGTAGCGTGTCCCGGTCCTTGCCACTTACCCGAATGAGGTCTCCCTGAATCGAGGCCTGCACCTTGTTTTTCGAACTCTTGATCAACTGCACAATTTCTTTGGCCTTCTCCATCGGGATGCCCTGTTGCAGGGTGATCTTCTGCTTGGCGGTTCCCCCCAGCGCAGATTCAATAACACCATGAGTGAGGCCCTTCAATGGCACCCCGCGCTTCGCCAGTTTCTGCTGCAGGATGTCACTGACCGACTTCAATTTATATTCGTCCATCGAGTGCAGCACGATGACGTCTTTCTCGAGCTCGATTTTGGACTTGGAGTCCTTCAAATCGAAGCGGGTGTGCACTTCTTTCGACGCCTGCTGGATGGCGTTGGAAACCTCTTCCAGATCGATCTTGCTCACGATGTCAAAAGTGTTTTCGGGCATGTTCGTAGCGCCTTCTGAAATCTATGAAAATGTAACCTCTGAGGTTACCAGAAGAAGCGGTTTCAAGGCCGCAGTTCTTTGTAGTGGGCGATGCGTTGGTCTGAACAATCCCTACCTCTGGCGTCATCCTGAAAGGCCTTCAGGCCGTGAAGGATCGGGCGCGCACCTGCTCATTGCCTGCACAGTGGGCACATATGCTTCACGCCAGATGCTTCGCAAGCTCAGCATGACATCAGGAATGACGGCAGGATTCTTATTTAGATCGCTAGCTTCCGCTTTGGTCCGATTCAGCCACTTTGAAAAAGGTGTAGAAATTGGCGGCCGTTTGTCGGCCAACATCTTCCGTTGAAAGTCCGCGGAGCTCGCCCAGTTGCCGGGCCACTTCCTTCACAAAGGCCGGCTCGTTGCGCTTGCCGCGATGCGGCACCGGTGCCAAAAATGGCGAATCGGTCTCGATGAGCATGCGTTCCAACGGCACTTCCTTGGCAGCATCGCGGATCGGCTGCGCCTTGGGGAAGGTCACGTTGCCGGCGAATGAAATCATGAACCCCAGGTCGAGAGCGCGTTTAGCGTGGGGCCAAGTCCCGGTGAAGCAATGCAGAATTCCTGCCAGTCCACTGGCTTTCCAGTGCTGTTCGAGAAGATTGAGGCAATCGTCCCAGGCGTTGTCGCTGCCGGCGGAGGGTCGGCAATGAATCACGATCGGCAGCTTGGCCGCCCGGGCCAGCTCCATCTGCCGCAAGAATACTTGCTGCTGTAGCTCGCGCGGCGAATGATCGTAAAAGTAGTCCAGCCCGATCTCACCCCAGGCGATGACCTTCGGGCGTCGGGCCAACTGCGCAAGTTCCTGAAAGTCGGCGTCAGTGGCCAGCTTGGCCTCATGCGGATGGATCCCGATAGTGGCGAGGATAAATTCATGCCGCTCGGCTAGTTGAATGCCGCAATCCAGCGAGCCGGGCCCCGTTCCGCTGCCAATGGCGACGATTTTTTCAATGCCGCCGTCCCGCGCACGCGCGATCATCAGCTCGCGGTCGGCATCGAACTGTGCCATTTCGAGATGAGCGTGAGAGTCTATGAACACGGCACTGCGGACCTCAGGCGTCCGACCTCGGACTTCAGACAGCAAGCGTTTGCAAATCCAGATTCCGGACGCACAGGCTTAAATTCGAGCCCGTGTTTGCCGAAGTTCTGACGCCCGATGTCCGAGGTCGCATTACTTCAGTCTCGTTCCCACAGGCACATCTTCCAGAAATGCAGCCAAAACCGGCTTCCCGCCTTCGGGCGATGCGGCGACGATCATCCCATTCGATTCCAGTCCACGCAATTTCCGCGGGGCCAGATTCACGACGATAACAACTTTGCGGCCCACCAG
Organism: Terriglobia bacterium; assembly: GCA_963813645.1. Taxonomy (GTDB): domain Bacteria; phylum Acidobacteriota; class Terriglobia; order Terriglobales; family Acidobacteriaceae; genus JAIQFF01. The sequence continues at coordinate 147,424 of CAWEZS010000021.1, read as the reverse complement.
CGTCTCTGGCGAATAGGCCTCGGCGATTCCGGCGACGACCTGACGAATTTCAGTCCCGAGATCAACTTCCAGGCGCAGTAACTTGTCAGCGCCCTTAACTTTCTCAGCGACTTTCACCTGGCCCACACGCAGTTCAACTTTGGCAAAATCTTCAATGCTGATCTTGCCTTCAGGCGAGGGCGCGGCGGGTTTCGGTGCGGGCGTGCTCGCCGGTGGCACGGGAGCCCCCCCTGCGTTCTCGCTTTTCTTCTGAATCTTCTCTTCTTCAACCGCAGCGGTAGCACCGCGTCCCAGCTCCTCCATTTGCTGCATCCTTTCAATCGCGCTTTTGTCGGCGCGGGGAAAGACGGGCTGCACATCGCCGAGCTTCGTTCCGAGCTTAAGCTGCCCCCACTGCAAATCCGACAGCGAAAATGTTCTGATATCGCCGAGTCCCATTTGTGCCCAGATTTTTCCAGTGGCTTCGGGAATTACGGGATGAGCGAGCGCAGTCACGATGCGCAGGGCCTCCGCGCTGGTATAGAGAATGGTGGCCAGGCGCGAGCGGCTTTCATCGTCCTGCTTTTCGCCCAGCGCCCAGGGCTGACTCTCGACGATGTACTTGTCGACTGCTCCCACCAGGCTCCACGCCACTTCCAAGGCGCGTGAAAACTGGCGCTGGTCAAATAGCGTGTTAAATTCCGCGATCGTCTGTCGCGCGGTGTCGGCCATGGCATTCTCTTCGGCGGTGAGAGTTGCGCGCGAGGGATACGGCACCTCGCCTTTGAAATAACGCGTGATCATGGTGAGCGTACGGCTGGCGAGGTTGCCCAAACCATTGGCCAGATCGGCGTTGTAACGTTGCACCAGGGCGTCGAAGGAGAACGACCCGTCCTGCCCGAAAACGATTTCGCGTAACAAGAAGTACCGCAACGCGTCGGAGCCGAGCACCTCGAGAATGGTCTCCGTGCGCACGATATTCCCGCGTGACTTCGACATCTTGCTTTCTTCGAACAGCAGCCAGCCATGCGCCATGATCCTCTGCGGTGCGGGCAGTCCCGCGGCCATCAGAAAGGCAGGCCAATAGACGCAGTGGAAGCGCACGATCTCCTTGCCGATCATCTGCACATCGGCCGGCCAGTACTTGTCGTATTTGGCGGTGTCATTCGATCCGTAGCCCAGAGCTGTGATGTAGTTCGCCAGTGCATCCAGCCAGACATAGATCACATGCTTGGGATCGTCCGGCACCGGAATGCCCCAGGAAAATGTACTGCGGCTGATAGATAGATCGCGCAGGCCGGAGCGCACAAATGACATCACCTCATTGCGTCGCGTTTCGGGACGGATGAAATCAGGCTGGCTGTTGTACAGCTCCAGCAGTTTGTCCTGGAACGCGGACAGCTTGAAGAAATAATTCTCTTCTTTCACGGTCTCGGTGGGACGTCCACACTCGGGACAAGGCGCGCCTTCTCCGACAACATCAACATAAAGTTCGTCGAACACGCAGTACTGCCCCGTATAGTTACCCTTGTAGATGTAGCCGTTGTCGCGGATACGACGCCACAGGGCCTGCACGCCCTGCTTGTGTTTGTCGGACGTGGTGCGGATGAAGTCGTCGTAGGTCAGGCCCATCCGGTCCCAGAGCGCGCGGAATTCGGCGGAGACTTCATTGGTGAGCTGTTGCGGAGTTTTCCCCACGGCTTGCGCGGCGCGCTCGATCTTTTGCCCGTGTTCGTCGGTGCCGGTGAGAAAATAAGTATCGAAGCCCATCAAGCGCTGACGCCGGGCAATGGTGTCGCAGGCAATGGTGGTGTACGCATGTCCGATGTGCGGTCGGGCGTTCACGTAGTAAATCGGTGTCGTGATGTAAAACTTCTTGCTCATTTGGGCTTCTTGCATGGACTTCCGGAGTGTGCGTTCCTAGCTCTTAATGACCTTCAAATAGGCTTCCATGGCTTCATTCATCACGCTCTTCAGCGGGACGTGGTGCGCGGTCGCGATTTTTTTGCAATCTTCGTACTCCGGCGCGTAATTAGTCACGCTGCCATTCAAGCTAGCAATCTTCAATCGTACGTCTCCCCAGCGGGTCACTACGTTGACCCACTTTCTCGCTAATGTCTGGCGTTGCTCTTCGCGCCGCCGCACGCCCAGCGTACTCGTTTCAGTGAAAATAATCTGGGTCAGCTTGGGTGCGTCCTCCGGTTTCGACAGCACGGTCAGCAGCATTCCGGGACGATTCTTCTTCATCTGCACCGGCACCGCAAAAGTATCGAGCGCCCCTGCTTCGAGCAATCGCTCGACCACGTAACCGAACACCTGCGGATTCAAGTCGTCGAGGTTGGCTTCGAGGACGCTGATCGTTTCCTGCGAAGTGTTCTGGGCAAATGCGGCCTGCGACTCGCCAACGGTCAGGCGAACCACGTTGGCATGGCCAGGAAAGTCGCGGCTGCCGGCGCCATATCCGGATTTCTCGATGGTCATCGCCGGAAACGGCGCGAACCGCGTGACCAGCGTCTTGACGATCGCCGCTCCCGTCGGAGTGACCAGTTCCACCTGGATGCCGGAGGAATAAACCGGCGCGCCCTGCAACAACTCCACTGTGGCCGGGACGGGCACAGGTAAAACTCCATGCGCGCATTTCACCGAGCCCCCGCCGACGTTCAACGGGGAGCACACAATCTCATCCACTCCCAGCGCCTCAGCTCCTACCGCGGAGCAGATGATATCCACCATCGCATCCACCGCACCTACTTCGTGGAAGTGCACCTTCTCTATATCATCGTTGTGAATCTTGGCTTCCGCCGCCCCCAGCGCATTGAACATAGCGATCGCGGTCGCCTTTGCTCCATCACCGATGTTTGCTTTCCGAATAATATCGAGTATCTGTTTCAGGCCACGTCCATGTTCATGCTCGTGTGGCGCGGGCGCCTCCGCCCGCGTGCCCTCATGTCCAGACTGAACGTAGTTGTGTTCACGAAGTTCGCCGTGTTCAGGTCCATGCTTGTGACCGTGTTCATGTTCCTGATCATGTTCGTGTTTATGCGCGCGACTCCGCTGTTCGGCAAACACTTCGCGCGGCAACTCTTTTTCCCCGTGCACAAATACATCCACCTTGGTCGCGGTAATACCGCTGCGACTGACCCGTGACACTTCCAGGCGGGCTCCGATGCTCAGAGCCGCAACCGTATCCTCGAAGAGCTTGGCCGGCACTCCCCCGTCGATCAGTGCGCCGAGGAACATGTCGCCGCTCATGCCGGAAAAACAGTCGAGATAGGCTATGCGCATGGGGAAACCTGAGGGAAAAACCGTCGTTGGTCGTTGGCCTTTGGTCGTTAGCAAAACCCTGGTTGTACGGAGGCGCTGACAGCGAAAGGCCGACGGCCAACAACCAACGGCCAAGGACGTTTTCATCATAGGGAAGCGCGCAACCTGCGTCAAACCTCGCCGCCCTGCGCGGTTTGCTACAATTTCTCTTTCTTCAACAGCTTAGGGGAATTCTTGTATCGCCATCTCGAACGACGGCTCGCCCAACACGTGCGCGAATTTCTGCGCCGTACTTACGACCTGGATCTGGCCAAAATTGTCATCGAACAGCCACCCAAGGTAGAGCTGGGCGAGTACGCCTTGCCGCTGGCTTTTGAACTGGCCAAGAAATTACGCAAACCTCCGCGCAAGATTGCGGAGGAGATCGTCAGCGGAATCGGCCCCATCCCGGGTTTTGAGAAACTGGAGCTAGCGGGCGCGGGTTACATCAACGCGCGGCTGAGGCGCGAAGAGTTCGCCGCCACTCTGATCGCCGACGACAAGCCGCGCGCGGAGGTCCCTGCCGGCAAGATCTTGGTGGAACACTCCAGCATAAATCCCAACAAAGCCGCCCACGTCGGACATCTGCGCAACGCCATTCTCGGCGACACCTTCGTTCGCCTGCTGCGGTTTGCCGGTAGGGAAGTGGACGTTCAGAACTACATCGACAACACAGGCGTGCAGGTCGCCGACGTAGTCGTGGGATTTCTGAACATCGAGAAGAAATCGCGCGCCGAGATCGAACTGCTGGCGCGCCAGTCGCGCTTCGATTACTACTGCTGGGACCTGTACGCCAGCGTTTCGCATTGGTACGCCGAAAACAAAGAAAACCTGCGGGCCCGCCAGGAGGCGTTGCACGCCATCGAACAAGGTAACAATGAGAGCGCCGCCGTCGCCGACGTGATTTCAATTGCGGTCCTGCGCCGTCATCTCGAGACCATGGATCGTCTAGATATCGAGTACGACTTCCTGCCGCGTGAGAGCGAGATCCTCCACCTTCACTTCTGGGACGCCGCGTTTACCAAGCTGAAGGAAGGCAGCGTGCTCTTCTTCGAAACGGAAGGCAAGAATAAAGGTTGCTGGGTGATGCGGCGGGCGGGAACCTCAAAGTCAGAGGGCGTCGAGGGTTCCACCGAGGACGCAGACAAAGATCAGGTGGCCGAAGAAGACCAGAAGGTCATCGTGCGTTCCAACGGGACAGTTGGCTACGTCGGCAAAGACATCGCCTATCACTTGTGGAAGTTCGGCCTGCTGGGACGCGACTTCGGTTATCGCAAGTTCTACCGCTATCCCAACGGGCATGACTGCTGGCTTTCGACAGCGGTGGGCGCGCTGGACCATCCCCACTTCGGCGGCGTCGCGGAAATCTACAATGTGATTGACGCCCGCCAGTCGGAGGCCCAAAACACGGTCATCGAAGCTCTGCGCGGTCTGGGATATAACGAACAGGCCGACCACTACACCCACTTCTCCTACGAGATGGTCGCGCTCACGCCTCGCTGCGCCGCCGAACTGGGCTATCAGCTTTCTGACGAAGACAAGGGCCGCCCTTATATTGAGGTCTCTGGCCGCAAGGGGTTCGGAGTGAAGGCCGACGATCTGCTTGACCGGCTGATCGTCTCGGCGAAGAACGAGGTAGACAGTCGGCACCCTCAGCTAACGGAAGCCGAGCGCATCACAATCGCCACCCAGATTGCGGTCGGGGCCCTGCGCTATTTCATGCTGAAGTTCACCAAGTCGTCGGTGATTGCGTTTGATTTCAAGGAAGCATTGAGCTTCGAAGGCGAGACTGGTCCTTACGCGCAGTATGCCGTGGTGCGCGCAGCCAACATCTTCCGCAAGGGCGGTTTCGATCCCGAGGAATTCGACCGGAACCCGACGTCCCGTCCTTCGACTGCAGATCTGGCGAAATACCTGGCCGGTGAAACGGCGAACGAAATATGGGAACTGTGGCTGGCCGCGGCGAAGACTTCCTACATCATTGATCAATCGATCACGACCACTGAGCCTGCGTACCTTGCCAAGCACGCGTTCCAGCTGGCCCAGCTTTTCAATACCTTCTACCATCGCCATCCCATCCTGAGCGAGGCGGACGAGGGTCGTAAGAAATTTCTGTTGGCCACCGTGGCGGTTGTCCGCCGGGAATTGGCGCGGGTGCTGGCGGTTATGGGCATCAGCGTCCCGGCAGTGATGTAGCTCGTGCCTCAATCCGGACGTAACCAGCACCATTGTGACCGGAGTGGCACTGGCCCTCAGAACGCCAAATCGCTTCAAGCGGTTTATTTGCCTCGCCCGTGACGTAAAGGTAATGACGGAAGTACTCGACCGTAACTTTACCCTGTATCGAAACGCTCCTAGACTGCTTTCATGCATTCCTGGGAAGGAGATCCGCGTCCCGAGCCGGTGCCGGAGTACGGCACGATCCAATCGAGCTCGAGCCTGAAGCTGGATCAGTCGATCGATCCGCATTCAGGAAGCTGGCGCGTTCTATTTGCCGTGGCGGTGGGGGTTATGCTGGCGGGATTCTTTGCCACGGGAAATGCGCGGGCGGCATTTGATCAAATTGCCCGGTTTCTCACACTTCAAGGCAAGCCGGAACCTGCTTCGCCAGCAGTGCTGTCTGAACACGAGATCGAGAACCTGGAAAAACAGACTCCGCAGCGACAGGCGGAGGTCCTGCTGGAACGCGCCGTCAACCACTACGAAGGCGCCAATAGTCAGATCGCGACGCGCGTCGAGGGTTGGTGGGGAAAGCTGAAGTTCACTCCCCAGTTCAATGCGCTGATCACCACCGCGCTCAACTCCAACGACCTGCGGGTGCGGGCAGCGGCAATCGAGTTGGACCTGGCGGCCATGGGAGCGATCAAGTCGCCGGCGACGGTAGAGCGTTTAGCGCAGCACGCAGAAAACGGCCCGAGTTCGCAAAGGGTTTGGGCGCTTTGGGAACTAGGATTGCTCGGCAACCGCGGAGTCGAGCCGCAACGCGTGAACGAGATATTGGTCAGTCAGCTGCAAGATCCGGACCCGGAAGTCCGTCACTGGGCAGTCGAAGGCCTGGCTTACCTCGGGACCAATGAGACGATTGCGCCTCTACTGAAGACGTTTCACGATGACACTTCGGCCATGGTGCGAGAGCGCGCGGCCTGCAGCCTGGCGCAATCTGGCATGCTCACTCAAGAACAGCGCCGCAGCGTGATTCCGCAATTGCTGGAATACGCAGACGACGCCGCGCTGGACGCCCAGACTCACGGCTGGGTTTACCAGGCCCTGCGCGACATCACGGGCCAGACTTTGCCCAACGACTCCTCATCGTGGAAAAGCTGGTACGAGACAAACCGCTAGAGCAGTTTCCGGTTTCCAGTTTCTAGTTTCCGGTTCGCGCCGCCTTCGTCTCGTGCAGGTTGCGGACCGCCAAAGCTAGAAACCAGGAACCGGAAACTCGAAACTGCCTTCTGCTATTCAGCCATTTTTGCCACGTGCAAATCGAATCCGGTTTTGGGTAACAACGACGTCAGCTCGAACGCTCTGTAGCCGTCTCCTGCGATTTCGGTGTGGCGGTAGAGGCCGGGTTCGCTGTCGACGGTCTCATGACGTCCATCCAGGTGGTTGAGAAACTCCTGAGCCTGCTTGCTGTCGGCTTCGTGGTCTTTGATTCGGGTCACGACCGCTTCGGCCGCGTAGGACCGCACCAGCTTGGGCCAATATTTTTCCAGGAGATTGGTGCTGGCGAAGATATCGGCCCAGATCATCCGGCCGTTCACCGCCACCACCACGCCCACCGCGTGCTGTTCGCGCAGCTGTTGGATCAGGCTCTGGTAGTTTCGCTGAATGGGTTCCGCTACCGAGTCGACTCTCTGCTTTACCTCACGGTTGTCCATCACCCGCGCGTAGGAACTGGTGCTGTTGATTGCTTCCGCTGCAGCCTCGACGGTCACAGTTTCCGCCATGGCTGACCGGGTTCTTGCCACCTCCGACCACACCTGCTGCTGGTCTTTGTCGGCCATGGCTTTGGCGCGTACGTTGGGGGCTGCCATTGGCGCCGGCATCGCGCCTGCGGCTGTTCCTCCCGCTCCTACTCCAAATCTGTCACTGCTGCCCGTCCAGCGGCCCGGTTCGACGCAGAAGACGCCGAGATTAAGTGGATCGCTCTCTCCCGGAACAATCCGATCTTTGCCGATGACCCGGTCCTGTTTCCCTCCGGTCACGATCTCGCCGGCCAACAGAATCAAGGGCCGCTTTGAGTTGTTGACCAACACCAACTGGTTGACCTGCGCGCCGGATGGCGTTGGTGGCAGGCGCCGCCGCATCAATGGCTGCGCGCCCCCAGACTCGGTCACGATCACCTCTCCGGAGCGCAGTCCCTCGTCCAAGGTAAGGAATTCTTCAGTGTCGTAGGAGCGAGCGGCAACGACCGGGAATACGGTCAGGTTCCCATGTCGGATGGGCGAGAGCACGGTGTAGCCCGACGTCGGCGGCAATCCCCCGGCAGGGGCGTGGCAGGGCCAGAATAGAGCGATTCCGGCAAGTGCAAGTGCCGGTAGAACGAACAAAATCTTTGGGTTCATGGTGTTCCTCCTGTGTAGCGCCGGCGTCTCGTCGGCCGTCCGGTGGGCTTCACGCCCGCCGCGCCGGCAGTGCCCGCGCTTACACGAGGAACGGCAAAAATTCAGCTTCTTGCAGCACAAATGTTGATAGCATCCGGATGTCTACCCGCCATGTCCAAGCCCAGTGTGACCAATCACGGTGTCCAACCCTTAATGGAAGCTTCCGCGGGGTTGGAATCCATGGGTTTGGAATCGATGATCACGGAACTCTACGAAAAGAGCGGGAATTCGGGGCTTAGTCACGAGCAATTCACCGTCATCCTTAACCAGGTAGCCGCCAAGTACTTGCCGGCGGACGCGTCGGCCCGCGAGACTGCCGAACTCTACGCCAGCTTGCGAGTGGAAGAACTGGCGCTGGCGCGGGCTTGCGCCGCCGGTCAGGAGAGAGCCTGGGAAATTTTCATGGCTCGCTACCGCGAGAAGCTCTACGACATTGCGGCGCACATCGCCAGGGAAACTTCGGCGGCGCGGGAACTTGCAGACTCCCTCTACGCCGATCTATACGGAACCACGACTCGCGACGGTCAGCGCATCTCGAAACTCGCGTCTTATACCGGGCGCGGCTCTTTGGAAGGCTGGCTGCGCACGGTGATGGCACAGGAGTTTGTGAACCGCTTCCGCCGCCAGCGCCGCCTGGTCAGCCTGGATGAAGAGAGTGAAGACGGCGCGCAGTTTGCCGCGACTGATTCCACGCCTGCCGCGGTGGTCGATCCTCGCGTTGAAGCGGCCACCGATGAAGTATTGTCCCGAACAGCGGCAGAAGATCGCTTTATTCTGGCATCTTATTACCTGGACGGCCGCACTCTGGCCGAGATCGCGCGCACGCTCGCGGTGCACGAATCCACCATCAGCCGCAAGCTCGATAAACTGGCCAAGTCGCTTCGCAAACAAATCCTCACCGCGCTGGAACGCAAGGGCCTGAGCCGCCGCCAGGCCGAGGAGGCGATGGAGGTGGATGTGCGTGACCTTAGATTGAATATTCGGAAGCGGGTGGCGCAAGAAACCGGTCCGCCGCCGTTCTCTGATAAGAAGGGTGAAGTGCAGGCGCCGGACGTCGGCCCTCGGCCTTCGGGCTAAGTGCAGGCGTCGGACCTCAGACGTCGGACCTTGGACCTCGGACGTTGGGCAGACCCCAGGCCGCTGGCTGGCGGCGAAACAGCCGCGAAGCGGCGCAAGAATGTAGCCCAGGGCGCAAGCCCTGGGTAGGCAAGCGCGAAGACAGAGCCCCCTTTAGGGGCGGAAGAAAAATGGAGCAGCTTCCAAAAATCGTGCAGCAACGTTTGCAGGCGACTGCGAAGCCTGGGGTGCATCCTGATCCCGACTTGCTAGCCGCGTTCGTCGAGAAGTCATTGAACGATCGCGAACGTTCCCAAGTCTTACAACACCTGGCGGACTGCGCCGACTGCCGGGATGTTATGGGGCTCGCCATGCCCGAGATTGTTTCGCCACCCTCGCCGGTCCTGCAGAAATCGAATTGGCTGAGTTGGCCCGTACTTCGTTGGGGGACATTGGCAGCTTGTGTGGTGGTGGTCAGCGCGGCGGTCACGCTTCACTATCAGAGACGGCAAGCTTTGGAGACATACGTTGCCGAAAAGACTCCTGCAACGCCGGCGAGTAGTGCCGAGGTCAATGCCCCGCAACGACCGGGTACAAAACTGGCGGCAAAGACTGGGCCGCCGGAACTCCTCCGGTCGGATCGGGATCTCGGGGTAGCCAGCAAGTTGGCCAAGCAACAACAGAGGAAAATGGATTCCACCACAGCCGTTGCGCGGACAGGAGGGTTCGGTCTTGATCAAGACAAAAAAGCCCGCGAGCTGAGCACCAACCGCCTGGCAGATGCCAGCGCAGATAAATCGGCAGACAAGCCAGCCGCGTCTGCGGGGATGATGGCGGCGGCTCCGGCGCCTGTGCCGTCGGCCAAAGCGGCTCAGGCAGCACCCGCGGCCGAGGCCCGGAACGACAACGTGAACGCCCCGCCCAGTGCCATGGCGGAAACAGTGACGGTGGAGGGAGCAACCACTTCGGTGCTTGCGACGGAGCAAACTCCCGCGCGAAAGGCGAAAGACGAAGCAACCCGCAACGAAGCGCGCAAAGAAGTTCAAGCCGCTCAAGTAGCAGCGGGAGCGGCAGCAGTGGGAGGCCGGAAGACAGACTCGCTCGCAACCACAGTGGAACTATCCGCTTCCGGCAAGCATGTAAAGCGGTCGCAGACTGCCCACAGCGCGCCCCGCTGGACGCTTTCTGCCGAGGGCGTCCTGCAGCGCTCTTTCGATTCCGGTAAAACCTGGCAGACGATTGCGGCGGCGAGCAACCTCGTCATCCGCGCGCTGGCGGCGAACGATTCCGATATCTGGGTGGGAGGCGCAGCCGGCGCACTCTACCATTCGTCCGATGCCGGCCAACACTGGCTTCGCGTCTATCCCGCAGCGGATGGCCAGCCCCTGACCGCAGATATTGCTACCGTTGAATTCAGCGACGCCCAACACGGCAAACTAACCACCAGCACGCACGAAATCTGGGTCACCAGCACCGCGGGCGAGACGTGGCAAAAATACTGACAGGCTTTCCGCAGAGTTCTGTTCTCGTACAGTTTCCGCTGACCGTACTTTTTCACGAGTTACCAAAGTGACGTTTACACCAGCCGGAGGCGCGCCTAATATCCACTCCGTGGTTTGGCAGTTCTGGGGGAGGGCTGCCGAAGGCGTCCTGAACTGAAAAGTTCAGGACGCTTTTTTTGTGCGCTGATGTAGGCCTTTCAACCGGATGCCGGGACTCGGGAACCACAAACCGGAAACCAGAAACTGGAAACTGGAAACCGGAAACTGGTGTTTGGAGCCTTTGCGACTTCTGCGCTTACGATGCATCAAATACAGTGTTACGATAAGCGCAGCCAGCGTTGGCTGACCGACCGTTCCCTTCGCGGTGAACGGCACTCCCGGAGGAGAAATGGCAAGCAACGGAATTTTGGAAGTGACGGACGCAAACTTTGACCAGGATGTTCTGAAGTCAGATCAGCCGGTTTTGGTGGACTTCTGGGCAGCCTGGTGCGGACCATGCCGCGCCCTCGCTCCCATCGTCGATGAATTGGCGAAGGACTACCACGGCAAGATTAAAGTCGGCAAAATGGATGTCGACAGCAACAGCGCTACGCCGATGCGCTACGGAGTCCGCGGCATCCCTACGCTGCTCGTGTTCAAGGGCGGCCAGGTGAAGGAACAGATCGTAGGCTACGTGCCCAAAGAGACGATTCAGAAAGCGATTGATAAGCACGTTGGGTAAGCAGTCGTGACGCTTCAGTCGTCGGTCTTCAGCCAAGGATCAAGAGCACAAGATCAAAACGCCCGGGCTTATAACCCGGGCGTTATTGTCTTTGGGGATGGTGTAATCCGTGGGTACTAGCTAGGAGCTAAAAGCTAGGAGCTAGAAGCTTCCTTCAGTACTTCCGCAACACTCCAATCACTCTCCCCTGCACCTCAACCGAAGCGGCGGGCACGATGATGGGTTGCATGCTGGCATTCGAAGGCTGAAGCCGGATATTTTCGCCGTCGCGGTAAAAGCGTTTGAGCGTGGCGTCAGTTCCTTCGACCAGAGCGACTACGATGTCTCCGTTGTGCGCCGTCCTGCTTTTCTCCACCATCACGTAATCGCCATTGAGAATGGCCTCGTCCTGCATGGAATCGCCGCGCACTTCGAGCACAAAAACTTCCTTCGAGCGCACGAAGTCGGCCAGGGAAATGGTCTCGTTGTTCTGCACCGCCTCGATGGGTTGGCCGGCGGCGATGCGGCCTAACAGCGGCAGCACCATTGTGGTATTGACCGCCATGGCCTGCTTGAGGCGTCCCTTGGGCGGCAGCAGGTCGATCGAACGGCTGCGGTTGTAGTCGCGCGTGAGCAGTCCCTTCTTCTCCAGATTGGATATGTGCTTGTGCACCGTCGCCAGAGAACTGAGTTCCAGACCCTGGCCAATCTCTTCGAAGGAGGGCGAGTATCCGTTCTTCTGGACGAACTCGGAGATGAAGTCGTACACCTGTCGTTGCCGTCGAGTGATTGCCATAGCGCAATTTTGGGCGAAGGGAAGGCGAAATGTCAAGAAAACAAAAGTCAAGATCTGTCATCCTGAGCGGAAGCAGGCCCATTCGCTCGCGAATGGCCTGATGGAGCCGAAGGATCCCTATCAGCAGCACTAGTCTTTGTTCAGGCGAAGGAAGGACTTCGGACATATTCAGTTGACACAAAGGGCCTCTGCCGCGCGCTGCAGATCCGGTCATAGCGCTCCTTCGACTCCGCCGCCGCTTCGCTTCGCGAAGCCGCGGCTCCGCTCAGGATGACAGGCGTAAGCGCCGGCGTCCCGCCGGCTGTCCGGAGGGCGTCCCGTACTCCGCGTCACTCAATGCCGGAGCGAAACTTCGCTGCTATTCTGAACCCGTGAGCGCTCCTCCGGAAAACGCGGTGTCCCCGACGATGCCCGGACTCTGCGCCGATTGCCTCCACGCGCGGCGGATCGAGTCCGACCGCGGATCGGTGTTCTTCCTCTGTCAGCTAGCTTTGACCGACTCCCGTTTCAAGAAGTATCCCCGGCTGCCCGTCCTGTCCTGTCCCGGTTACGAGCGGAAGCAACAATCAAGTGAGTGAGATAGCAGCTCTTCGGCCCGGCGAAACTTTTGTCGGTCTTAGGGCTCTAATAAATGACGGCTGAGAAACCAGCCGCAGGAGTGTCTGCAATGTTCAAGTTTTCTGCTTATGCTTTCTTGTTGTTCTTAGTAACGATCGCGGGCACGGTGGCCTGTACCGCGGGAAATGCAGCCGGCGTTGCCCTTCCCGGTCCAGCCGTAGACGCCGCGAAGGCACCGAAGTCGGGTGAGCAAACCGCGGTAGTGGCGGGAGGATGTTTCTGGGGAATCCAAGCCGTCTTCCAGCACGTAAAAGGAGTAAGGAGCGCGATTTCGGGATATTCGGGGGGCGAGGCCAAGACCGCGCAATATGAAATCGTGAGCACCGGCGAGACCGGGCATGCCGAGTCGGTGAAGATTACCTACGATCCGGCGCAGGTCACCTATGGCGAGTTGCTGCGAGTGTTCTTTTCGGTGGCCCATGATCCCACAGAGTTGAACCGCCAGGGTCCGGATGACGGAACGCAGTATCGCTCGGTGATTTTCTACGGCAACGACGAACAGAAGAAAATCGCGGAAGCCTACATCGCGCAGCTCGACAAAGCCAAAGCGTTTCCGCGTCCGATTGTGACCCAGGTTGTGCCGCTGAAGGCGTTTTATCCGGCGGAGGATTATCACCAGAACTATGCGACGCTTCATCCGAACCAGCCGTATATTTTCTTTAACGACGCGCCAAAAGTCGCGCATCTGAAGCAGGAGTTTCCTGAACTCTATACCGGAAAGTAATGACGCTCTTGTTCGTGTCAGAGGAGTGATTTATGTTCGATTCCGAACTCGATAAGGACGCTGCTTCAGTCAACGTGCGGCGGCGCGCGTTTCTGGGATTTTCAGTCTCGGCGATTGCCGGCGCTGCGCTATGGTCGCTGCACAGACCGCGAGTGATCGAAGCCGCGATGCCAAAGGGCGATCCGGGCGAGGTCACGATTGTGCAGTTCTCCGATGCCGGCAAGCGGCTGCAAAAGGCTCGTGTTCCGAAGGTGGTCAAGAGCGACGACGAGTGGCGCAAGCAACTGTCGCCGGGGGAGTTCGATATCACGCGCCATGCGGACACCGAAATTGCCTTCAGCGGAAAGTACTGGAACCTGCACGACAAGGGTCTCTACCGCTGCATCTGCTGCGACAATGCGCTGTTCAGTTCGGAGACGAAATTTGAATCCGGCACAGGCTGGCCCAGCTTCTGGCAGCCCATTGCGGCGGAGAATGTGCGCACCATCAACGATACGAGTTACGGCATGCTGCGGAGCGCGGTGGCTTGTACTCTTTGCGATGCACATCTGGGGCATGTGTTCGATGACGGGCCGCAGCCTACCGGGCTTCGCTATTGCATGAACTCGGCTTCCTTGAAGTTTGTGAAGCAAATGTAATCTAGCGTAGTAACGCAGTTTCAATTTCTCCTCTCGTGATTGCGTCATCCTGAGCTTGCGAAGGATCCAGCGCGCAGCGGATGTACACCTTCTGAAATCCCTCAGGATGACGCCGGTGTGGCGGATACTCCGAGTTGATCAGCCACTTAGGTCTGCGCCGGCCCTTCAACACAAGGTCGCTCGACTTGCTTTGTCGCGCCAGGCGCGACAAATGCTGCGCTCGGGATGACAGTTTTAGGGTAGAGTTTTGAGTATGAATGCACCGCTTCCTGCATTTCGCGCTCCCAGTGCGGGCGAGCGCGTCTTCAACCGGATCTTTGGATTTCTGGTGGGTCTCGGTCTGGGTTTTTCCTACAACTATCTTCTTCAAGTCCGCGGACGCAAGAGCGGGAAGATTTATTCCACGCCGATTGATCTGCTGGAACTCGGCGGCACCCGCTATTTGGTGGCGCCTCGTGGCCACACGCAATGGGTGCGCAACGCGGAGGCAGCTGGAGAGGTGACGCTCAAGAAGGGAAGCAAGCGGGAGAAGTTCGGGCTTCGTGCTCTTTCGGATCAGGAGAAGCCGGATATTCTGAAGGCCTATCTGGATCAGTTCAGGCGGGAAGTTCAGAGGTATTTTCCGGTGCCTGCCGGGTCGTCGGTGGAGGCTTTTCGGGAACTGGTGCAGAGCTATCCCGCGTTTGAATTGATTACGCGGTGATAAAAGCTAGGCTAGTCGAGCTTCGCTCGAGCTGGACGGGTCTAAGACCCGTCCCCACACAGTTCTTGCCGAGGTCTGACGTCCGAGGTCAGAGGTCTGCTATTCCAGCACACTATCGTCCAGCTTTTTTCTGCCCCAGTCGGCGGCGGCTTGCACGAAGGCTTGCACCAGGGGGTGGGGCTTGTCGGGTTTAGATGAGAGTTGCGGCTGGAATAGCGTTGCGATGTAGAAGCGGTGGGTGGGGGATTCTATCGCGCGGATCTCGCCTTGCGGGCCACGCGCCACCACTGGGAACCCGGCTTCCATGGCCGCCCACTCATAGTCGGGATTGACTTCGAAGTTACAGAAAAATTCCTCCACGACCGTGTCCTGGGAATAGTACGACTGCAGATAGGAGCCCGGACGCAGGCGGATTTCCGGTATCGGTCCTGAAAGCTTGGGCGCGCCCTTGGCGCGGTCGGGAACGGCGCAGGCCACTGGATAAATAATGATGTTTTTAGAACCGGAATTGTTCTCGGCAGTGTCCGCATCTTTGATTCCGAGCACGTTGCGGACACATTCGATCAGGGCATATTGGAATCCGCCGCAAGTGCCGAGGAACGGCCAGTCGCGCCGGCGGGCGAATTCGATGCCTTTCAGCATGCCGTCAAAACTCTTGTAGGGACTGCCAGGCGCCGCCCAGATTCCGTCAAAGCTCTCCAGTTTCTTTTCTGTGGCGGAATCGAGGAGGCTAGGGGTGGGGAGCCACTCGCCTTCGACCGGCAGATTCAGTTGCGCGCCGGCGTGCTGGAGCGATTTCTCTACGGCGGGAAGGGTCGGAGACTGGGGATCGTAATCGCCGAGAATTCCTATGCGGACGGGATCGCTCACTTAGCTATTTTAGTGGAGAAGTTCGGGAGTGCGGGGTTCGGGAGGTGAGAAGGCTGGTGCACTCGCGAGATGAGCGTCAGACTTCGGACGTCAGACCTGGGCACGAACCACGTGGGGACAGCCGCCCTCGGCTGTCCAGGTCGAGCGAAGCTCGACAGGTTCTTATTTTGCAGCGACCGATCTCTCTCTCAGGATTTCTTCTACCGCCGCGATTGCCGTTTCCAGTTCTTCATCTTTGCTGTAGAAGTGCGGCGACATGCGGACGCCGGCCTTGGGGCGATAGTCCACCAGGATGTCCCGCTTGAGCAGTTCGCCGCAGACAGCCTCGGCATCGGGCATGTCAATCGAAACTGTTCCGCCGCGATGTTCTGCGTCGCGAGGGGAATTCACCCGCCACCCGCGTCCCGAGGCCAGTTCGATCAATCGAGAAGTCTGCCGCTTCGACTTCTCCCGGATGCGATCAACGCCAACCTCGGTAATAATCTTCAGGCCCGGCCGCGCCGCCTCCAGAGCGGGAATGTGAGAGGTGCCGTTCATGAAGCGAAACGGCGGATCACTGTACCGCGTGGGTCCGACTTCGAAGCCAAAGGGATTCTGATGCGCAAACCAGCCGGTGAATTTTGGCTGCAGCTTTCGGCCCAGGTCCGGACGGACATACAGATAGCCCACGCCCGGGCCACCGCACAGCCACTTCAAAACGCCGCCACAGGCAAAGTCGACATCGAGCGCTTGCACGTCAACCGGCACCGTGCCCAGCGACTGAAAAGTATCGAGCACAACCTGGGCCCCGACTTTGTGAGCCTTCTCGATGAGCGCCTTTGCATCCTGAATGTACGCGCTGCGAAAGATCACGTGCGATACCGGGACCAGTAACGTCTGTTCGTCAATCGCGTCCAGCAGGCGCTCGATGGGAACTGTGATCCCATCGTCGGTCTTGACCATGTGCACGCGGGCGCCGTATGCCTGTTGCGCCTCCCAGAAATACATAACGGAGGGAAAGTTCAGGTCGCTGTAGACCACCTTGTTGCGTCTGCCGGAGAAATCGCAACACGAAGCCACGACCGCCTGGCAAGTGGTGACGTTCTGATGGGTCGAAACTGAACCTTGAGGGGCGTTCATCAGCGCACCAATTTCGTCGCCCACTTGCCCTGCCAGCATCCACCAGCGTTCTTCCCAGGCCCGCACGCCGCGTGTGGCCCAGATGTCGGCGTAGTCTTTCATAGCGTCGTAAACGCCTCGCGGCATCGCCCCCAGCGAGTTGCTGATCAGATACGTAGTGCGCTCCAGAATAGGAAACTGGGAACGATAGCGGAGAAGTTCATCGGCCATGCGGATATTGTACGTCCGGGGTCTAATGTAGGCGCGAGCGCACCGCTCGTGCAGCAGCGTCTGTGGCGCAGGAGCACGAGCGAGGCGCTCGCGCCTACATTGGGCGGGGATTCTTCTTAAGCAGGAAATAAGCGGCGGTCAACACGATCATGTAGACCGCCCCGCTGATCAGCGTCAGGTGAGAAGCCCATCCCGTCTCGAGAAGTGCCACGATGATAAGCACGAAGCCCAGCGCCGAGCCCCAGGCTCCGAGCGGGGAGCGCATGGGCAACATGGCGAGGTGGCTTGGGGAAACCTGCCTGCGGAAGCTGACGTGTGCCGCCAGAGAGACCAACCAGGCCAGCAGCATCCCTACCAGCGCCGCGCCCAGAATCGAAACGAACGCGCTCTTCGGCGCCCACTTCTCCAGCACCAGCGCGACCACGATCCCGTAGGACGAAGCCAGCAGCGCTGGCCTGGGTGATCCCGAGGCACTGAGCCGTCCGAGAACCGCAGGCGCCCATCCGGTGCGCGCCAGCGAAAACAGGACACGAGAAGCCGCATACAGCGCCCCGTTCGCTCCCGATAGCGCGGCCGTAAGGATCACGAAAGTCATGATGTGCGAGGCCGCCGGGATGTGGGCGTGGCGGAACACGGTGACGAATGGGCTCTCGGTCATCCCCGCACGGTTCCACGGCATCACGCCGACGAGGATGATGATCGCTCCCAGGTAGACGGAAGCCAGCACCGCGAAGGTCATCTTGATGGCGCGCGGAATTTCCTGCGCCGAGCGAGATTCGCCGGTGGTGATGGCGACAAACTCAATTCCTCCAAATGTGTAGAGTGCGAAGCCCATGGCGAGTAGCGGAGCCAACGCCCCTCGCGGGAGAAATCCGCCATGCGTCGTGTATTGCGGCGTCACCCGGCCGCTCAGCAACAACCCCGCTCCGAGCAGGACGAAAGCGGCGATGGTTGCGACTTTGATCATGGCAAACCAATATTCGAAACGGGCGTAGTTTCCCACGCTGCGCAGGTTGATCAGCACCAGCAAGACAGAGAAAAGCAGTACCCAAAACAGCGCCGGGACGGACGGGAACCAATAAGTAAGGTAGGTGGCGGAGGCAACGAGCTCCGCGCCGATGGAAATCGAGATGGCCGCCCAGTATCCGGCTCGAGCGATAAATCCCGCCCACTGGTTCAGGTAAAGATCACCATAAACCCCGAACGAACCGGCTGCGGGATGCATGCTGGAGAGTTCACCCAGAGCCAGGGTCACGGTCAAAGTGATAAATGCCGCCAGGATGAAACTCAGGATGACCCCCGGCCCGGCGATTTCGAGAGCGGCTGCCGAGCCCAGCAGCAATCCAGTCCCAATGGACCCGCCCACGGCGACCATGGCCATCTGGCCGGCGCTGAGCTGGTGTCGAAGTCCGCGCTCCTCAGCTTCCGCTGACATCGGTTCTGCTGGCACCCGGCACTTATACCGGAAACACTTTTTCTGCCAAAGAAATATTCGCATGACTTTCGTAATCTCTGCCGCCCCGACTTCGTTGCTGCTGCGGGTAGCGACACCTAAAATCTCACTTGGGTTACTACGTACGTTACCCGTGTCTCTCATGCCAGATCCGACCAAGCGAATGGACCGAGCCGAGATCGCGCGCCGCGTGGAGCGCGCCGAAAAGCTCTTGCAAAAGGGCAAGACTGGCGAGGCCCTCGACGAGTACATGCAGGTGCTGGCCGACGATCCGCAAAATGACAATGTGCGGCAGATGGCAGCCGATATCTGCCTTTCGTTGCAACGTACTGCGGAAGCGGTGAAGCTGCTGGGCGATTTGTTTGAGCGCCAGATCGCGGCCGGAGAAAACACCCGCGCCAGCCTGACCTACAAGAAACTGGCACGTTACACGGTTCCGACCAGCATTCAAAGAATCCACTTCGGGCAGATCCTGGAGACCTCGAACCGGAAACTCGCGGTCGAGACGTACGAGAGCGCCCTGGAAGACCTGACCAAGAACGGCCGCCAGCAGGATTGCCTCATGGTGCTAAAGCGCCTGGTGGCACTCGAACCGGCGGAAGGAACCTTCCTTCGCCTGGCAGAACTCAGTTCGCAAACTGGAGACAAAGCGGGGGCGTCAGCGGCCTTCCTGAAGTTGGCCGAGCTGACGGAAGCCTCCGGCGCCAACGCGGCGCAGTGGTTTGAACGCGCCTATACAGAAGATCCCACTGATCCGAAGATAGCTCTGGGCTATGGCAAGAGCCTGGTGGCGCAGGGGCAGGTCGGGGCCGCGATATTTGTGCTCGAACCGCTGGCCAAGGCGCAGGACGCGAGCCTCGAAATTCGTGAGAGCTACGTAAGCGCGCTGCTGTCCGCGAATCGCCTGACTGACGCCGAGCCGCTGGTCTGGCAACTATTTCAGCAGAACCCGTCCCGCCAGCAGGAGGTGGTTGACCTTATCGGACTGCTAGTCGATGCGCAGCAGGATGCTGAGGCAGTCGCCCTGGCGCGCAAGCTCGAGCAGTTTCAGCGTAATAAGGGAGATCGCCGCGCCTTTGTCGCGATGTTGCAGGACGTGGTCTCCAAGCATCGGGGCTCGCCCGACCTGCTGGAGTTCATGAGCGAGCTGTTCAACGCTTCCAACCGAGAAGGCGACTACTGTCAGACCCTGCTTAAGCTCTTCGATCTGCACTGCGGTATGGGTAACTACGCCAAGGCCGCCGAATGTCTGGATCGCGCCGCTGACGTGGATGCCTACGAGCCCGGCCACCAGAAGCGCCTGGAAATGCTGCGCGGCAAGATTGACGAGAACCGCTTCAAGGTCATCGCCTCGCGCTTTACCAGCATGGCCAAGACCGCGTCTGAACCGGCCAAGACCGAAGGGCCGACGCTGGGCGCAGCCGCCCTGCAGGACCTGATGTTGCAGGCTGAAATCCTGGTGCAGTACGGAATGCGCACCAAAGCGATTGAGCGCCTGCAACGCATTCAGGAACTCTTCCCGCGCGAAGAAGAGCGCAACCAGGATCTGCAGCAGTTGTACCTGGCGGCGGGCATGACGCCGTCTCACGCGAATTCAGCGCCCCATCCGCCTGCGAGTTCCGCAGTGAAAGCGGCTCCGGCAGCCGCGCCGTCGCCCTCGCGCCCTGCCGCTCCGGCGGAATCCGCCGATGTCAACAGCTTCACCAAAGTGGCGGACATCACGCGCAAGCTCTACCGGCAGACCAATGCCGATGCTGTTATGTCCACCGCGGTCGCCGAAATAGGGGCGCAATGGAAGATCAGCCGCTGCATCGTGGCCACCCGCAAGCCGGGGATGGTGCCCAGCGCCGTCAAGGAGCACCTCGGCGACGGCGTCAAAGCCGGAGAGGCGCAGGCGTTGAGCA
The DNA here is from genome assembly GCA_963813645.1 of Terriglobia bacterium. Lineage (GTDB taxonomy): Bacteria > Acidobacteriota > Terriglobia > Terriglobales > Acidobacteriaceae > JAIQFF01. Next base: position 127,245 of record CAWEZS010000021.1, on the reverse strand, counting down.
GGCTGGTCACCGCGGTTCAGGATGCCGCCATGAGCCAGGGCACGCTGACTCTCGCCGACGCAACCGCCGCTCCCGAACTGCAGGAGATTCACGAAGTTCTGGTGGAATTGGGGATCACGTCACTCTTGGCGCTCCCGCTCAGCGATGGTCAGGACCAGGTGGGCGTGCTGATACTGGCGCAGAACTCCGCCCGGGGCTGGCACTCGGCCGATGTGGTCGTGCTCAAGACCATCAGCGAACAGATCGTAATTGCCCTGACCAATGCCGGGCTGCGCCGCCTGGTCAAGAGCCTGTCAGTGACCGACGAGCAGTCGGGATTGCTCAAGCGGGCGTCTTACCTCGATCTGCTGATGGCGGAGACGCGGCGCGCCGTCCAGCAAAGCACTCCGGTCACGGTGACGTTAATGCAATTCGGCAAAAGCTCGGCCATGTTAAAAGAGCACGGAGAAAAAGCCGTCGAAGCCGCCATGCAGCAGATCGGACAGCTCTTTGCGGCCAACATCCGGCAGAATGATCTGGCCTTCCGCTACGAGAAGACCACGATCGCGCTGGTTCTCGGGGAAACCGGGGAGAAGGAAGCGCTGATGGCGATAGAAAAGCTGCGCAAGCTTCTTTCCGAAGTGAAGCTCTCTGACGAGATTGTCCCCTTCAGCGCAGGCCTGGCCGAAGCCGTCGTGCGCCAGCAGTTCGATCCCGTGGATATCGTCACCGAGGTCATCAACCGCGCCGACAAGGCGCTCGATTCGGCTGTGGCTCAGGGTATGGGCCGCATCGTCAGCCTGGCAGCATCTGTGGCCGCGGCGGCAGTGGCGTAGCGGGTGTGGGGCGGACACTCTTGTCCGCCGCCTTTGAAGTTGATGTTAGGTGTAAAGGCTTCCCGAACAGCGGCAGAGGACGTTGGCCACTGGTTGGCCAAACCAAACCGTAGCAACCAAAGAATCAAGAAAAAAATCCTAATCCCTAGTGGGCGACGGCCAACGACCAACGGCCAATAGCCAACGACGCTGGCACCTTGCCGCCAAACCCTAAAGTCAAAAGCGGCGGACAGGAGTGTCCGCCCACACACGTGGCAGAGATTCTACTTGCGCTGATAAACTAACCAGCTTGATCACTGCACGCAGAACCCGTCTGATTTCAAGGAGCATCAGGAAATACACATGCTGAAACCTGGCGACATTGCCATCGTGAGTGGAGCCCGTACGCCATTTGGGCGCTATTGCGGCAAGCTGAAGGACTTTACTGCCCAGGAATTGGGCGCCATCGCCGGCAAAGCCGCCATCGAGCGCGCAGGGCTTGATCCCAAGGAATTCGATCACGCGGTTTTCGGTAACGCGCAGCAAACTTCAGGGGATGCCATCTATGGTGCGCGCCATGTGGCCTTGCGCGCAGGTCTGCCTATTGAGACGCCCGCCCTCACCGTGAACCGGCTTTGCGGAAGCGGCATCCAGGCCATCGTCAATGCGGCTCAGATGGTGCAGCTGGGCGAGGCCAATCTGGTTCTCGCCGGCGGTATGGAATCGATGTCTCAGGCCCCATTCACCATTCGCGGCCGCGACGGCTTCAATCTCGCGCCCGGCGGCAGGCTGGAAGACTCGCTGATGGTCGCGCTGCTCGACAGTTATTGCGGACTGTACATGGCGAACACGGCGGAACTCTATGGTTCGCAGCAAGGCATCACCCGCGAGATGCAGGATGAGTTTGCTTTACGCTCCCAACAGCGCGCGGATGCGGCTTACAAAGAAGGACGCTTGCAGGAAGAGTTGGTTCCGGTGGCATTGAAAAATTCCAAGGGCGAAGCGACCGGTGAATCGCTGACCGAAGACGATCACCGTCGTCCCCAGACCACTCTCGAGGGCCTGGCCAAGCTAAGGCCCGCGTTTGGGAAAACGGGTACGGTGACAGCCGGCAATGCGAGCGGAATTGTGGATGGCGGCGCCGCCGTGGTCGTCATGTCGCTCGATGAAGCGGGCAAACGCAGCATCCGGCCCCTGGGGCGCGTGGTGAGCTGGGGCATTGCCGGAGTGGATCCCAAAGTGATGGGCCGCGGGCCCGTGCCCGCAACCAAGATCGCGTTGCAGAAGGCGGGATTGACTCTCGATTACATTGACCTCATCGAAGTGAACGAGGCCTTCGCCGCGCAGTACCTCGCAGTCGAAAAGGAACTCGGCCTCGATCGTGAGAAAGTAAATGTCAACGGCGGCGCGATTGCGTTGGGACATCCGCTCGGAGCGACCGGCACGCGCCTTGTGATCACGCTGCTATACGAGCTGCGCCGCAGGAAGAAGAAGTACGGTCTGGCAACGGCGTGCATCGGGGGCGGGCAGGGGATCGCGATGGTGGTGGAGAGCATGCACTAGGACCTTCACCACAGAGGCACAGAGTCACAGAGGAATTCTAAAGTGCTCTGATTTTCTCTGTGACTCTGTGCCTCTGTGGTGAATTGAAGAACCGTATGGAAATCAAAAAAGTTGGCGTTCTCGGTTGCGGACTGATGGGCTCTGGTATCGCGCAAGTCGCGGCCACAGCCGGGTTTGATGTCACTGTGCTCGAGGTTGACCAGAAGTATCTCGATAAAGGTTTTGCCGGCATCGAAAAGTCGCTGGCCAAGTTCGCTGAGAAAGGTTTGCTCAAGGAAACGCCGCAGGCCATCCGCGCCTGGCTCAAGGGCACGACGAACATGCATGACCTGGCCGGCTGCGACATCATCATCGAGGCCGTGATCGAAAACGCTGTCGAGAAGAAAAAGATGTACGCCGCGCTCGACGGCATCGTGAAAAAAGACGCGATCTTCGCATCCAACACTTCTTCCATTTCGATTACCGAACTCTTAACTGCTACGAAACGCCCCGAGCGCTTCATTGGACTTCATTTTTTCAATCCGGTGCCGCTGATGAAGCTGGTGGAAGTGGTGCGCACCATTGCCACCGCCGGCGACGTGTACGATACGGCCTACGAGTTTGCGAAGAAGCTGGAAAAAGTTCCTGTCCGCACCAGTGACAAAACCGGATTCATCGTCAACCGGCTGCTGGTACCCTATCTGCTCGACGCTATCCGCGCTTACGAAGAGGGCGTTGGTTCGATCGACGACATTGACAACGCTATGAAACTCGGTTGCGGCTATCCCATGGGCCCGTTCACACTGCTCGATTTCGTAGGCCTGGACACGACGTACTACATCACCCACGTGATGTACGACGAGTTCAAGGAGCGCCGCTTTGCTTCGCCGCCGCTTCTGAAGCGAATGGTGATGGCTGGATGGTACGGGCGCAAGTCGGGCAAAGGGTTCTACGATTATTCGGACCCGGCGAATCCGAAGCCGAATAAGCTTTAACTTCGTGGCCACGGGTTCTCGCGGATCAACACGGATTTTTCTTTTTTTAGTGGTCATCCTGAGCGCAGCGAAGGACCCATGCATTTGGCCGCCGCCATCGAAACGCAGTAGGTCTTTCGCTGCGCTCAGGATGACAAGCGATTTAGACAGGGGTCGAATTTGGAAGTTCACTCTAAGCGTCGGCTTAAAGCGGTCGAAGGCAGACTCAATGCCGCCAGGAAGAGCTTCGCAATCGTGGTTTCCCGCTTCAACGCCTTTATCACGGATCGGTTGCTACAAAGCGCATTCGACGGGTTGGTACAGTGCGGAGCCAAAACGAAAAGCATCAAGATTGTCCGCGTCCCCGGCGCATTCGAAATCCCGTCCGCAGCCCGCACTCTTGCCGAAACCAAAAAATACGACGCCATCATTTGTATCGGCTGCCTGTTGCGCGGCGACACCGCGCACTACGATGTCATCGTCAATGAGGTGGCACGCGGGATTGGGCAGTCTGCTCAGGAAACCGGTGTGCCGCATGCCTTCGGCGTCCTTACCTGCGAAACCCTGGAGCAAGCCATCGATCGCGCCGGCTTGAAGATGGGCAATAAGGGATTCGAAGCGGCACTGGCGGCGGTGGAGATGGCAAACCTGAGAGCGGACCTCGGACCTCGGACTTCGGACCTCGGCAAAAACAAGAGTCGAAAACGAAATACACCTGCCAAGAAACGCAAGTCCTGAATATCTGTTTGCAGATTCGGAGCCGAACAATTCTTGTAGACTGAAGTTCGTGACGTCTGAGGTCCGACGCCTGACGTCCGAGGTCCGCTTTGGGAACCCGCCGCAAATCTCGCGAGCTAACGCTGCAAATGCTCTTCCAGGCTGATATGGGAAAGCAGACGCCGGAGCAGGTGCGCCAGAGTTTCTGGCGCGAGTGCGGAGACGTGGGCGCAGACGTCCAGGGCTTTGCTGACGATCTGTTCCGGGTCGCCACCAATCGAGCCACCGAGATTGACGGTCTGATTGAGGGTCATGCGCAGCACTGGCGAATGGAGCGCATGGCCGCCGTTGACCGCAACCTGATGCGGGCGGCGGTGGCGGAGCTCGTGGGCTTTCCTGATACTCCGCGCGCCGTGGTTATCAACGAAGCTCTGGAAATTGCGCGCAAGTTTTCCACTCCGGAGTCCGTGCAGTTCATCAATGGCGTGCTGGACAGTGTGGGCAAGGAATTGGAAAGCGGGCGTTAGTCAGTCGTCAGTCTTCAGTCTTCGGTCGTCAGCCACCCAACCGCTCGAACTTACATCGTCCCGAATGGCACGAGCGGGGGCGCTCGCGCCCACATTGCAGGGCCGACGACTGACGACTGCTTTACGGTTTGACCGCGATCAGATCCGGATTGCAGGTGAAGGGTACGCCACTGCAGAAGCCTGACAGGAGACTCGTGGCATCGGTAGGGAAGGAAAGTTGCTGAATGTCGCTGCCGTTCTGTGTGTCCAGGATATGCACCTGGCCGTCTGTGGCGGCGACATAGAGTCGGCTTCCATCGGGCGTTAGCGAGGCCCGGACCGGAATGGCATCACCGGACATAGGAATCGCCGAAGACGTCTGGTTGAAGATATTGAACACCAGTACAGCGGCGCGGTCGCTGACAATCACGAACGCGCTGGTGCCGTCTTGCGACACGATCAACTGGGTGGGAACAAAGCTGCCCTGTCCGAGATTAAAGGATGTAGCCGCACCGCTGGTTGCGGTCGACGAACAGCCTTGCGGCGCCCGCGATACCCGGAAAAGGTCAATCCCCGGTGAATCAACCGCCAGGACGGTGGTAGTCGTGGTGGCGGTGTTAAAAGTTGGCGGGTTGGCCAGATTAGACGTATCGCGGCCGAGCGCCTGCAGAAACGAAGGCGGTGCAGGCAGGATCACATTGGTGGTCAGCCCCGAAGTAAGACCGCAGGTGCTCCATGCCGTGACAGCAGATGTTGTGGATCCGCCGGCCACGAACGCGAAGGCCCCTTCCGGCGAAAACGATACTGCCGTGGCGGGAGCAGTGAGCGGAATCTTCTTCAATGTGTCCTGTGTCGAGTAGACGTACAGACTGGAGCCGGCAGCGATAAAGGCTTTCAGACTATCCGGGGAAAAGTCGGCCGCGGTGGCGCCCGCAATCGGCAGCGTTGTTCCGATGCCGCCGGCAGTGTCGAACACGATGACCTGGGTTGGAGGCGGCGGGGTGTTGCTCCCCGGGACCGCCACCGCATTCGGGTCAGCCCCTGAAAGAATCACCTTTTTGCCGTCAGGAGACACGGTCAATACTTTCCCGGTCACGGACTTGAACTGAGCCACCGTGGGTGGAGATGCCACGGTTACTACCATCAACCCCCGGCTTCCGAAGAAAGAGAAATCTGTCCCCATATACGCCTTCGCGCCTTGCCGGTCGAAGACCAGCGAGTTCGGTGTGGCCGGCAGTCCGACCGGGCTGCTCACGGTGTCGTTCGGCGAATCAATAGAAATCAGAAGGCTGGTGCATCCGGTCGCCGTGGCGCAATTGTTCGCAGGTAAAGAAGAAACTCCAGTGCTCGATACGTAGACGGTGGGCGTGGTGGTGCTGGTTGTGGTGGATGTGGTGGGAGCGACGATCACATTGACTGCGCCCTCGGGATAAATCGGTAGCAGCGGCTTCAGGCCGATATTGCAGGTCGGAGGCGTGCAGGAAGCGACCACACTCCCACCCCCCGCTTTCGGAGTCGACACCCCTCCGCTGGCGCTCACCCCCACCGTAAGCGGATTCGACGAACTCCAGGTCAAGGGCACGCCCGTGATGGTATTGCCCTGCGTATCCAAGACGGTGGCGGTTAACGTCTTTGCCGTGCCCGAGGTCACGTTGATGTTATTGGAACCGCCTCCGTCGACTTCCAGCGCAATTGATTGAACCGGGCAAGTGAAAAAATCGAGAGGCAAACTGGTGACATTGCTGTTGCTGACAAACAGAGAAGTCAGTCCCGGCACATTGGCGACGACCTGAACCTGTCCCACCACCAGGCCGGGTACGGGCGTGCTGTTGGTAGGCACGTCGAGTGTGGCGACGGCGGGGTTGACGGACTGCCAGGCGAAGGGGCCCACGGTAGCCGTGATGTCGAGTAGGCCACTAGTGGCGGCAGCCTGATAGTTGAAAACCTGCCCCTTCGAAAAGCAGTTACCGTTGGGAGGGGTTTGCCCGGGAACCGCATTGATCACGATTTTGTCGATATGCTGATGTACGTAAACCGTGGTGGGCGGACTGCTGACGCCTTGCGAAGTCGCCGTAACCTGGGCCACGCCAACCGGGCCGGGGGTGCAGATTTGCGGGGCGGTGACCGAATCCCAGGTGCCGGCGCAGGCCAGTCCATTGTTGGCGATGGTCAAGACCGCAGTGTTGCTGGAAAGGAACGCAACCGGTGTTGTAATGGCGGTGTTCGTGCTGTCCTTGGGGCTGGCGGTGAAGACCTGAGTGGCGCTGCCCACGTCGAGGGAAATGCTATTGGCGGGCGCGAGAGTGATATTGGCCGGCACCGGGAAAGCGGCGTTGGTGGTTGGACTGGAGGTACTGCAGCTGGCCAGGGCCGCGAGTAAACCAAGCACGATGGAAATGAGTGCCAACCGGACAACCGCGGACAACCTACCCATGCACCCTCCCCGCCCCGTGAATCCGCGGGGCGAGCTTGTCTGGAAGCTTTCTGGAAAACCCCAAGTGTAGAGGTTGGAGTTTCTTTCGGCAAGTTGAGCCGCTTTGCGGGCGTCCGAGCCCGCAGGCGAAATCCTGAACGAAGTGAAGGATCTGTGGGAACCCGCTCTGCCGCGTCTTTGCGCGAACCGATTTCCGCCAATCATTCAACTCAAAATCCGACAAATCCCTCAAGTCTCCCGCGCCTTCAAGATAAATCCACTATTCCCGTCTGATGCACCCAACCGCCATTGACGATGTGTGAATGGAATTGCTATATTTGTAGGGTTCCGCGAGTTATGTCTGGCTTGCCTGTAGGCAGTGGGTTTTTTCGCGCTGCGTATGCGCGGGTGTGGAAAGCCCTGAAAGATGCAGCTGAGCTTTAGCAATAAACGTTTCCGGTAACGTAAAACCGTAGACGCCCTCGCTGAAAACGTTCTGCGATCACCTTTCACCCGTTGAAAGGCTATGTGGGACGGTGCTGACGAAACGGAGCAGCTCCCGGCAGTTTAGGGCTTGGTGCCACCGTCGGCGGCTTTAGTCTGAACGGGATACCAAATTTTCCGGCAGCGCTTTGCGCTGGCAGGAAGCATGGTTGGCGAGTCCGTCACCCAGCCCCTGAAATCAGGGAAAAAGCAGAAGCGGCGCCATTTCGCGAGCGTGTGCCTGTACGGGCCGCTGGCCCGAGAGGCGCGTGTGCGAAGAACGTTAGGAACAGGAGCACCAGGAACAGTATGCCTACATTCAATCAATTGGTGCGAAGCGGCCGTAAGCGGCCGCGGTACAAGACGGCGAGCCCGGCCTTGCAGGGGTGTCCGCAAAAGCGTGGTGTCTGCACCCGCGTCTACACCCAGACCCCCAAGAAGCCGAATTCCGCTCTGCGCAAGGTCGCCCGCGTCCGGTTGACCAACGGAATCGAAGTTACGACCTATATTCCCGGCGTCGGTCACAACCTGCAGGAGCACTCGATTGTCCTGATTCGCGGCGGCCGTGTGAAGGACTTGCCGGGCGTCCGCTATCACGTGATTCGCGGCACCCTGGATGCGGTGGGCGTGGCCGGCCGCAAACAGAGCCGTTCGAAGTACGGAGCCAAGCGGCCAAAAGCGTAAGACCGTCGTTGGTGATCGGCCGTTGGCCAATGCGAATTCCTCAGCGCTGGCGCGGTTCGAGTGACAAGGTTTGAAGGGGTCAGTAGAAAAATTGGGCTGAGAGCTGACAGCTGAGAGCTGACAGCTAGAAGCCAGGAGCTAAAAGCTAAAAATGCCTCGAAAAGGATATATCGCCAAGCGGAAAGTGGAACCCGATCCGGTCTACGGATCTGATCTGGTGACGAAGTTCGTCAACTCCATGATGTGGCAAGGCAAGAAGAGCACGGCGGAGGGCATCTTTTATGAAGCCCTGACCAAGCTTCAGGAAAAGGGCGGCGACGAGCCTTTGAAGTTGTTCAAGAAAGCGGTCGAGAACGCCAAGCCACTGCTCGAAGTGAAGAGCCGCCGCGTGGGCGGCGCCAACTATCAGGTTCCGGTCGAAGTGAATGCTGACCGTCGCACATCGCTCGCGATCCGCTGGCTCATTACTTATTCTCGAGGACGCGCCGAAAAGGGCATGATCGACAAACTGAGCAACGAATTGCTCGATGCCAGCAATAACCGCGGCGCGGCTATCAAGAAGAAGGAAGACGTGCACCGCATGGCGGAAGCGAACAAGGCGTTTGCTCACTATCGGTGGTAGAAGCAGCTTCTAGCCGTTAGCTCTTAGCCTTGAGCCAAGCGAAAGGGTTCAAGCTAAAAGCTAATGGCTAAGAGCTAAAAGCTGAATTTAATGAGTACTGGTACCAACATCGCCGGCGAACAAGAGTCTCGCAAGGAAGAGAAGAAGAAAGCTGTGTCCAGAACAGTCCCATTAGAACGGTGCAGAAACATTGGCATCATGGCCCACATTGATGCCGGCAAGACCACTACGACCGAGCGCATCCTGTTTTATACGGGAAAGACGCACCGCATCGGAGAGGTCCACGAAGGCACTGCCACCATGGACTGGATGGAGCAGGAGCAGGAGCGCGGCATCACCATTACCTCCGCCGCCACCACCTGCACCTGGCGCGACATTCGCATCAACATTATTGATACGCCCGGACACGTGGATTTTACCGCCGAAGTGGAGCGGTCTCTCCGCGTTCTGGACGGCGCCGTGGCGGTGTTTGACGCAGTCCATGGCGTGCAGCCGCAATCGGAAAAAGTCTGGCGTCAAGCCGATAAGTACGGCGTCCCGAGAATTTGTTTTATCAACAAGATTGACAAGATGGGTGCCGATTTCGAGCACGCCGTTGATACCCTCCGCAAGCGTCTCAATGCCAAGCCCGTCGCGATCCAGATTCCAATCGGACAAGAAGACAAGTTCAGAGGGGTTGTCGATCTCATCGAGATGAAGTCGATCGTCTGGCAGGACGACACCATCGGCGCCGAGTACATCACCGGCGAAATTCCCGCCGAGTTGCAGAAAAAAGCCGAAGCCTTCCACACCGCGCTGGTCGAAACCGTTGCCGAAAATGACGACGAGATGCTGCACAAGTTCCTCGAAGGCGAAACCATTTCTCCCGCCGAATTGCGGGGATCATTGCGCAAGTCAACCATCGCTTTGAAAGTGTTTCCCGTCGTGGTCGGCACCGCGTTCAAGAACAAGGGTGTCCAGCCTTTGCTTGATGCGGTCGTGGATTTCCTGCCGTCGCCCCTCGACGCAGGAGAAGTCAAAGGCGTGAACCCGGAAAATGGCGAAGTCATCACGCGCAAGCCGGCTGACAACGAGCCCTTCTCCGCGCTGGCCTTCAAGATCATGGCTGATCCATTTGTCGGCCAATTGACTTTTATTCGTGTCTACTCGGGTCAACTGAAGTCCGGAGACTCGGTGCTGAACGCCGGCCGCGGACGTAGTGAGCGCATTGGCCGTCTGTTGAAGATGCACGCCAACAAGCGCGAAGACATCAACGAGATCCTGGCGGGCGATATTTGCGCTGCAGTTGGCCTGAAGAACGTTTCAACCGGCGACACCATCTGCGACGAAAAGCATCCTATCGCGCTTGAATCCATTACCTTCGCGGTTCCCGTGATTTCGGTCGCGGTCGAGCCTAAAACCAAAGCCGATCAGGAAAAGATGGGCATGGCGCTTTCCAAGCTGGCCCAGGAAGATCCTACCTTCAAGGTTCACACCGACCCCGACAGCGGACAGACCATCATCAGCGGCATGGGCGAGTTGCACCTCGAAATCATCGTTGACCGCATGATGCGCGAGTACAAAGTCGAAGCCAACGTGGGCAAGCCGCAGGTGGCGTACCGCGAGACCATCCGCAAACATGCCGAAGCCGAGGGCAAGTACATCCGCCAGACCGGCGGCCGCGGTCAGTACGGCCACGCCAAGATAAAGCTCGATCCTCAACCGGCCGGAACGGGCTACGAGTTCGTCAACGACATCGTCGGTGGTTCGGTGCCAAAGGAATACATCAAGCCTATCGATCAGGGCATCCAGGAAGCGCTCGAAGGCGGAATTCTGGCCGGCTATCCCATGGTGGATGTGAAGGCTACGCTCTACGACGGCAGCTATCACGATGTCGATTCGAACGAAATGGCATTCAAGATCGCGGGCTCGATGGCGTTCAAGGAAGCCGCCCGCAAAGCCTCGCCGGTGTTGCTGGAGCCGGTGATGGCGGTGGAAGTGGTCACGCCGGAAGATTACGCCGGCACCATCATGGGCGACCTGAGTTCCCGCCGCGGACGCATCGAAGGCATGGAGCATCGTGCGGGTTCGCAGGTGATCAAAGCGATTGTGCCGCTGGCCGAGATGTTTGGCTACGCCACGCATATGCGCTCGAGCACACAAGGCCGCGCCGAATATTCGATGCACTTCGCGCGTTACGAAGAAGTGCCGCGCAGCGCGGCGGATGAAATCATCGGCAAGGCGCAGGGCAACACCAAACGGTAAGCATTGGCACGGGTCAGCCCCGAAGGGGCGAAATATTAAAGTCCAGGGCGGAAGCCCTGGATAGGCAAAACTAAAGAGCGAGTCCCGTAGGGACGAAAGCGGCGGACAAGGGTGTCCGCCTACACAAGACGGAGCTTAGGAAATGGCGAAAGAGAAATTCGAACGCAATAAGCCGCACTGCAACGTCGGGACAATTGGTCACATCGACCATGGCAAGACCACGTTGACGGCGGCCATCACCAAGGTGTTGCAGAAGCACAACCCGAAGATCGTATTCCGGTCGTTTGACTCGATCGATAACGCGCCGGAAGAAAAGGCGCGCGGCATCACCATTGCTACGGCGCACGTGGAGTACGAGACGGCGAACCGGCACTACGCGCACGTCGATTGCCCCGGCCACGCCGACTACATCAAGAACATGATCACGGGCGCGGCCCAGATGGACGGCGCGATTCTCGTGGTGGCTGCAACCGATGGTCCGATGCCGCAGACGCGCGAGCACGTTCTGTTGGCGCGGCAGGTGGGTGTGCCTTACATCGTGGTGGCATTAAACAAGTGTGATGCGGTGGATGATCCCGAGCTGCTCGACCTGGTCGAACTCGAAGTACGCGAGTTGCTGAAGACGTATCAGTTCCCGGGCGATGATGTGCCGGTGGTACGGCTGTCGGCGCTGGGCGCGCTGAACGGGGAAGCCAAGTGGGAGAAGCAGATTGACGAACTGATGGCGGCTGTCGACAAGAGCGTGCCGCAACCGGCGCGCGAACTGGACAAGCCGTTCCTGATGCCAATTGAAGATATCTTCTCGATCTCGGGCCGCGGCACGGTGGTGACCGGGCGAATCGAGCGCGGCAAAGTGAAGGTGGGCGAAGAAGTAGAAATCGTCGGCTTCCGCGAAACCCGCAAGACGGTCGTGACCGGCGTCGAAATGTTCAAGAAGCAGTTGGATGAAGGACTGGCGGGCGACAATGCTGGCCTCTTGCTGCGTGGCATTGCGAAAGAAGATGTGGAGCGCGGCATGGTGCTGGCCAAGGGCGGATCGATCACGCCGCACACCAAGTTCAAGGCGGAAGTCTACATCCTGACCAAGGAAGAAGGCGGACGGCACACACCTTTCTTCAAAGGCTACCGGCCGCAGTTCTACTTGCGGACGACGGATGTGACGGGAGTGGCGGAGTTGCCGGCAGCGACCGAGATGGTGATGCCGGGCGACAACGTGCAGCTGGTGATTGAGTTGATCACGCCAGTGGCGATGGAAAAGGGCTTGCGTTTTGCGATCCGCGAAGGTGGCCATACGGTCGGTGCGGGAACGATCAGCGAGATTATTCAGTAGCGTGGTGGAACCGAACTGAGGAATTAAAACCAGTGATCAGTTTCTGGTTCTCAGTTCTCAGAGAGCTAGAAGCTAATAGCTAGAAGCTAGAAGCTGCATTTCAGCGGCTTGCAACATGCCGCCAGTTCTTTTCTCCCGGTGAGCCGGGAGAGTGAAAGAGTGAAACATGGTTGGAAAAGAGAGAATTCGCATCCGGTTGAAGGCGTACGACTACCGCATTCTGGATCAGTCCACAGGCGAGATTGTCGACACGGCGCGTCGAACTGGAGCGCAGATCGCGGGCCCGATTCCATTGCCCACGATGAAAAACAAGTACTGCGTGCTGCGTTCTCCGCACGTGGACAAGAAATCGCGCGAGCAGTTTGAGATCCGTACCCACAAGCGCCTGCTCGATATTCTCGAGCCCACGCAGCAGACTGTGGACGCTTTGATGAAGCTCGATTTGCCCGCCGGAGTGGATGTAGAAATTAAGGCCTTTGGCAAGGAACACAAATAGCCGTCGGCGTTCAGCTGTCAGCTTGAGCTGATTAGCTCGCGGAGAAGAATTGAAATGGCGAAAGTAACCGGAATTCTGGGCAAGAAAGTCGGAATGACGCAGCTCTTCGACGACAAGGGTGACGTACATCCGGCGACCGTTCTACAGGCGGGCCCGTGCGTGATTACGCAGCACAAGACCCAGACCCGCGACGGATATGACGCGGCGCAGATCGGCTTGGTCGAGTTCATGAAGGAATCGCGCCTGACCAAACCGATGAAAGGTCATCTGGGAAAGAACAACCTGCCGCCGGTGAAATTCCTGCGCGAAGTGCCGATTGAAGTCGAAAAGGCGGAAGAAGCCATCGCGGTCAAGGCCGGAGACCGGGTGCTGGTCGATATTTTTGAAGGCGAGAAGTTTGTGGACATCGTCGGCATCAGTAAAGGCCGCGGTTTTGCGGGTGTGGTCCGGCGCCATCACTTTGCCGGCGGCCCCAAGTCGCACGGTTCGATGTTCCAAATCACCGGTTCGATTGGTTCGTCGGCATTTCCGTCGCGCGTGTTCAAGGGCATGCGCATGTCGGGACACATGGGCGTCGATCGTGTGACCCAGCGCAACCTGCGCGTGTTGGGCGTGGATAAAGACGAGAACTTGCTCGTGGTAGAGGGTAGCGTGCCCGGACCGAACGGTGGATACCTGGTGATTACGAAAGCCAAGAAGCCACCCAGAGAGCGTCGCGGATTCGGTGGCGCGGCCACGGTGGATCCGTTGAAGGCAGCGAAGCGGGCGGCGAAGAAAGCTTAACGACAGTCTGCAGCCGTCGGTCGTCAGTCTTCAGCGCGACCGCGGGTGCGCACGGAACAGACATATGGCAACTATCGATATTCATAATCTGAGCGGGGAAAAGGTCGGCACGCTTGATCTTGCTGAAGAAGTTTTCGGCGCGATCAATGAAGACCTGCTGTGGGAAGCGGTAAAGCATTACCGCGCCGCGCAGCGCGCCGGCACTCACGCTACGAAGAACAAGAAGCTGGTCTCGGGCGCCGGCAAAAAACTGTGGAAGCAGAAGGGCACGGGACGCGCCCGCGTCGGCTCTATCCGTTCGCCGCTGTGGCGGCATGGCGGCACGGTGCATGGACCGCAACCGCGTTCTTACGACTACGCGTTTCCGCGCAAGAAGTTGATGGGAGCGCTGCGCTCGGCGCTGGCTTCGAAGTTCGCCGACGGTAAATTAATCGTTGTCAACGCGTTCGATGTGAAGGAACCGAAGAGCAAGCTGTTTCGCGCAGCCCTGGACACGCTGAAGGTCGAGAGCACCGCATTGCTGGTTGAAGCGGGGCGGGACAGCAACCGCAACCTGACGCTGAGCTCGCGCAATCTTGACGGCGTCGAACTGGTCAACAGCACGGCGGTTCATCCGTATCATTTGCTGCGTTACGACCGCGCGATTTTTTCGCAGCCGGCGATTGAAGCGCTGCAAGTTTCGCTGAAAAATTCGACTTCGAAGCGCCAGCAGAAAGACAGGCCCGAGGAAGGCAGCAAGAAAGCCACCCGCGCTCCGCGGCGGCGGGCGCGTCATGAAAAAGCGGCGGAGGTCGCCTGATGAAATCGGCATATCAGATCATTCGCCGTCCGGTGATTACGGAAAAAGGCCTGGCCATCAAGGAAAACCAGAACACGCTGGTCTTCCAGGTAGCTCCGGCCGCGACCAAGACCGAGATCCGGCAGGCGGTGCAGTCGATTTTTAAGGTGAAAGTGTTGTCCGTGCGTACCGCCACCTATCCGGGAAAAGAACGCCGCCGGGGAAAGTTCGCCGGCTATCGTCCGGACTGGAAGAAAGCGTACGTGAGATTGAAGTCGGGCGAAAAGATGCCGGAGTACGCGCAGAATCTTTAATTCGTCGTTGGTCGTTCGTCGTTGGTCGTTGGCCACCTCGGACGAATGCAGCGGCAGGAAAAAGCTAGAAGCTAACAGCTAGAAGCTAAGAGCTGATTTTTATGCCAATCAAGACATACCGACCGACTACGCAGACGTTGCGCTACCGGACCACGCTGGTCAACGACGACATTACAACCCGGCATCCGCACAAGCCGCTGGTTGAACCCAAGCAGCGCAGCGGCGGACGCCGCAACAGCGGCGATACCACCATGTGGCATCGTGGAGGCGGTCACAAGCGCAAGCTGCGCCTGATCGACTTCAAGCGCGACAAGAGCGGGATTCCGGCGACGGTGGCTTCGATCGAATACGATCCAAATCGCTCCGCGCGCATCGCGTTGTTGGCTTACGCGGACGGCGAGAAGCGCTACATCCTGCAGCCCGATGGGCTGAAGGTCGGACAGAAAGTGGTCAGCGGGCCGGAAGCGGATATTCTCGTAGGGAATGCTTTACCTTTGAAGAATATTCCACCCGGCACCACCATCCATAACGTTGAGTTGAAGCCCGGCAAAGGCGCACAGATGGTGCGCTCAGCCGGCGGTTCGGCGCAGTTGGTGGCCAAAGAAGGCGAGTATGCGCTGGTCAAGCTGCCTTCCGGTGAAACCCGCAAAGTTTCGCAGGATTGCATGGCCACGATTGGCCAGGTCGGTAATCTCGATCACGAGAACATCACCATCGGCAAGGCAGGACGTATGCGCTGGCTGGGGCGGCGTCCGGTGAACCGCGGTGTCTCGATGAACCCGGTTGACCATCCGCACGGCGGCGGTGAAGGCAAGACTTCAGGTGGACGACATCCGGTTACGCCCTGGGGCCAGCCGACGCGCGGCTACAAGACGCGCAATAACAAGCGTACCGACGCCTTCATCGTGAACCGGAGAGGCAAGAAATAGGAGTGCGTCGTTGGCCATCGATCGTTGGTCGTTGGTCAAAAGCAGATTCCTCACCGCTAGCGCGGTTCGGAATGACAAGGGAATAGTTAGAGGTTTTGGATTTAGCTAAAAGCTAGGAGCTAACAGCTAGAAGCTGACTTTATGGCACGTTCAACCAAGAAGGGTCCGTTCGTGGATGGCTACCTGCAGGCGCGGGTGGACGGCATGAACTCGCGTAACGAGAAGAAGGTGCTGCGCACCTGGTCGCGGCGCTCGACCATTATCCCGGAGATGGTAGGCCACACCATCGCGGTGCATAACGGCAAAAAGTTTATTCCGGTCTACATCACGGAGAACATGGTGGGCCACAAGCTGGGTGAATTCAGTTTCACTCGCCAGTTCAAAGGTCACTCGATGCGGGCGGCGACCGAAACTGCGGCCCGGCCGGCGGGCGTGCCTGGCGGTCCGGGAGCGATTACCCCGGCGGCGGGTGCGGCTCCGGCAGCGCCCGCGCCTAAGGCGTAAGGAGAAGCACTTCATGGAATTTCGAGCTCAAGTCCGATTTACCCGGGTCTCGCCGCAAAAGGCGCGCCTGGTGCTGAATTTGATCAAGGGCAAGAGGGTGGAAGATGCGCTCAATACGCTCATCTTCACCAAGAAGCGCGTCGCGGCGACCGTGGAAAAGCTGCTGCGCTCGGCCCTCGAAAATGCCAATTATCTGAGCAGCGAAAAGGGCATTGACGTTGATGTGGACAAGCTTTACGTGAAAGATGCGGTTGCCAACGACGGGCCGCGCATGAAGCGCATCCGACCGGCGCCGATGGGCCGGGCTTTCCGTTACGTGCGGCGCATCGCACATATCGAAATCGTGCTGGCGGAGCGGGGCACGAGCGGCGAAGGGCTGGCGACAGTGGTCGGCGAGGAAAACGCAGCCGCGAAGACTCCGGTTCGAGGAAAAGCCAAGGCCGGTGCCAAACGCAAAGCGCCCACGGGCAAGAAGAAAGTAGGAGCCAGATAAATGGGACAAAAAGTTCATCCCTACGGTTTTCGGCTGGGCTACACCAAGCCATGGAAGTCGCGCTGGTTCGTGGAGCGCGATTACGACAAGCTGCTGCTCGAAGACGTCAAGCTGCGCAATGAGCTGAAAGACAAGCTCAAGTCGGCGGGCGTGAGCTCGATTGAAATCGAGCGTCCCGGCAATAAGCTGCGGGTGATCATCAAGACGGCGCGGCCCGGCATCATCATCGGGCGCAAGGGCGCCGAGATCGACAAGCTTAAGGGCGACGTGCAGAAACGCACCGGGCGCGAGGTCTACATCGATATCCAGGAAGTCCACAAGCCGGAGCTCGATGCCCAGTTGGTATCGGAATCGATCGCGTTGCAACTGGAAAAGCGCGTCGGCTTCCGCCGGGCCATGCGCAAGGCGGTAGATTCGGCGCTGCGATTCGGTTGCAAGGGTATCAAGGTCCGGGTGAGCGGACGCCTGAACGGCAATGAAATCGCACGTTCGGAGTGGTATCTGCAGGGCCGTCTGCCGCTGCACACGCTGCGCGCCGACATTGATTACGGTTTTACCGAAGCCCGCACCACCTACGGCGTTATCGGAGTGAAGTGCTGGGTCTACAAGGGCGAAATTTTGCCGGCCAAGAAGCGCGAACCGCAGCAGGCAGGGGCGTTCTAAGAGGTTTTGGCTAAGAGCTAAAAGCTAAGGGCTAAGAGCTGATCTTATGTTGATGCCAAAGAAAGTAAAGTACCGCAAGCAGCAGCGCGGACGTATGACCGGAAAAGCCTGGCGCGGCAGCCAGCTGGCTTTCGGAGACTTTGGCCTGAAAGTGCTTGAACCAGGCTGGATTACCGACCGCCAGATCGAGGCGGCTCGCGTGGCCATGACCCGGTTCATCAAGCGCGGCGGCAAGATCCAGATCCGTCTGTTTCCGGACAAGCCGGTCACCAAGAAGCCGGCTGAAACCCGCATGGGCAAAGGCAAAGGCGCGCCCGATCACTGGGTGGCTGTGGTGCGGCCAGGCAAGATCCTGTTTGAGATGGAAGGGGTCACGCAGCAGGACGCAACCGAAGCCATGCGTCTGGCTTCGCACAAGCTGCCGTTGCGCACCGTGTTCGTGAAGCGCGAAGGCGCGCACTAGAAACCGCACTCGAAACAAAGAACTGAGAACTGATATGAAATCGGAAAAAGTACGGAACTTGACCGCTGACGAACTGGTATCGCAGGAGCGCGAGCTCAGCGACCAGCTCTTCAAGTTGAAGTTCCAGCTCAACATGGGACAGACCGAGAGCCTGAAGAAGATTCGCGGCCTGCGCCGGGACATTGCCCGGGTGAAGACCATCGCGCGCGAGCGCGAGCTGGCGGCCGCCGGCGGAACGGAGAAAAAGTAGCATGGCTGAAACCAAGGCACAATCCGCGGCACCACCGGCAACCCAGCCGCCGGACGCGGGACGGCGCAAGATCGTAGTCGGCGAAGTGGTGTCGAACCGTATGCACAAGACCATCGTGGTGCAGGTGGTGCGCAAGAAGGCGCATCCCTTCTACGGCCGGGTGGTCTCGAAAGCCAAGAAGTTTTACGCGCACGACGAAAAAAACGTCGCCCACGTGGGTGATGTAGTACGCCTCGAAGAGACGCGTCCGCTGTCGAAATTGAAGCGCTGGCGCCTGAAGGAAGTCGTACGGCAGGCCGCATTGCTGCCGGAGGCCACGCTTCCTGAAGTCAGCTAGGCGGAAGGCGCAGAGGAGATTCGATTATGGCAGTGATGATGAGATCCATGCTCGAGGTCGCCGACAACTCCGGCGCCCGCAAGCTGCAGATGATTCTGCCGCTCGGAGGTTCGACCGGGTTGAATGCTGGGCTGGGTGATGTCATCACCGCCAGCGTGAAAGAGGCGGCCCCGGAAGGCCAGGTGCAGAAGGGCAAAGTGGTGAAAGCGGTCATCGTGCGCACCCGCAAAGAACATCGGCGCCGCGACGGTACTTACATTCGCTTTGACAGCAACGCCGCTGTTCTCATTAACGATGCCGGCGAGCCGGTCGGGACCCGCGTCTTCGGTCCGGTGGCCAGGGAGCTGCGCGAGCGCAAGTTTCTGAAAATTGTTTCGCTGGCGCCGGAAGTTTTGTGAGGCAAGGGCATTGAGTAATTGGGCAATTGTGCAATTGAGTGATTTTAAACCGGCGCGATAGTTGGAGCGGGTTTTCAATTACAAAATTACCCAATTACCCGATTACAAAATTTGGTGAAGGGTTCTTATGAAGACTGTCGAAAGAGCGAACAAACGAGTTGACCTGCGCCGCAACGATACGGTGCGAGTGATCACCGGGCGCGACAAGGGAAAAGAAGGCCGCGTGCTGCGTATTTTCCCCAACGACGCCAAGATCCTGGTCGAGCATGTGATGCTGGTGAAAAAGCACGTGCGTCCCAATCCGCAGCGCAATGTAAAAGGCGGAATCGCCGAGCAGGAAAGCCGGATTGCAATTTCAAACGTCGGGCTGATGTGTCCCAGCTGCAAGCGTCCAGTACGCATCGGACACGAGTTCCAGGGCGAACGCAAAGTTCGGGTCTGCCGCAAGTGCGGGGCGACGCTGGATAAGTAGCGTTTTAGCTGTTAGCTCTTGGCTTTTAGCCAGGGCCCACAGTGTTCACAATTTTGGAAGAACTCACGCATCGGTAAACGTTGGAATTTAAGAGCTAAAGGCTAAGAGCTAATAGCTAAAAGCTGAATCCGACAATCCGAAACCGTGAGAGAAGGCAACGCAAGCAAATGGCAAAAGAAAAACGAGACAAGCAAGGCGAAAAGCAGCAGCAGGAAGCGAAGCCGGCGCAGGCACATCATGCCGCCAAAGAGACGCCGCGGCTCAAGAGCCGCTTCAAGGCTGAAGTTGCGCCCGCGCTGATGAAGGAATTCGATCTGAAGAATCCCATGGCGGTTCCCCACATCAACAAGATTGTGGTCAACATGGGCGTAGGCGAAGCGACGCAGAACGCCAAGATTCTCGATCCCGCGGTCAACGAACTGAGCCAGATCACCGGCCAGAAGCCGGTTACGACCAAGGCCAAGAAATCGATTGCCGCCTTCAAAGTTCGTGAAGGACAGGCCATCGGCGCCATGGTGACCCTGCGCGGCGACCGCATGTGGGAATTTCTGGACCGGCTGTTGAATGTGGCGCTCCCCCGGGTGCGCGACTTCAAGGGAGTTTCGACCAAGTCGTTCGATGGGCGCGGCAACTACACGCTGGGCCTGCACGACCAGCTGATTTTTCCCGAGATTGATTATTCCCGGGTGGACAAGACCAAGGGAATGAACGTCACCATTGTGACTACGGCGGCCAGCGACGACCAGGCGCGCGTGATGCTGAAGCACCTGGGAATGCCGTTCCGTCCGTAGTGATGGGAGTCATAAGTCTTAACTGAGAGCTGATGGCTGACAGCAGAGAGCTGAAGCCAGAAGCAGGAGCTAAAAGTAAATTGACTACAGCAAAAAGAGTAAAAGACGCAAAAATCGAAGCGAAGTTTGATAAAGCACGAGGCAAGGAACCGAAGTTGAAGTTTTCCTCGCGCCGTCATAACCGCTGCAAGCTGTGTGGACGTCCTCGCGCCTATCTGCGCAAGTTCGGGATTTGCCGGCTGTGTTTCCGCGGCTTGGCCTTACGCGGAGAGATTCCTGGGGTTGCGAAGTCGTCCTGGTAGGGAGTGAGTAATGGATATCCCACCCTGCGCAAGGAACGCGCGAGAGTGGGGCACCCGGGTCCGATATTCGAATCTCGGGTAACCATGTTGGGATGGAAGCGTCGCCGCGGGTTCTTCGGTGCAGTGCAGGTTTGGCCGAAGCAAACGGGCGGCGGAGGAGAAGCAAACGATGAATTTGACCGATCCGGTCGCAGACATGCTGACGCGCATTCGCAACGCGATACGCGCCCGCCACCAGAAAGTTGATGTTCCTGCCTCCAAGCTGAAGCTGGAGATTGCCCGCATCCTCAAAGAGGAGGGCTACATCTCCAATTTCAAGCCGGCGGAGGAGGAAGGCCACAAGGTCCTGCGCATCTATTTGAAGTACGGCAACAACAACGAAGCCGCGATCTCGAACGTGGAGCGCGTCTCCCGGCCGGGTTGCCGGGTCTATGTGCGGCGCAGCGAAATCCCGCGTGTGCTGGGCGGTCTCGGGATCAACATCCTGACCACCCCGCGCGGAGTCATGACCGGACGCCAGGCGCGCAAGCAAGGCGTAGGCGGCGAAGTGTTGTGCGAGATCTGGTAGTTGAAAACCAGCTCTTAGCCTTTAGCTTTTAGCCAAAGGCCGAGAGGTACGGAGCGATGGGTAACAAGCTAAGAGCTAACAGCTAAAGGCTAAGAGCTGATCTTATGTCAAGAATTGGAAGAAAGCCGATTCCGCTCCCCAAGGGGGTTGCGGTCAAAATTGAAGGCGACGTGGTGAATGTGCAGGGTCCCAAGGGCAAGCTGGATACGCAGCTGCCGCGCGGCATCACCATGCAGCAGCAGGATGGCAACCTGGTGGCGATCCGCGAGGACGATTCGCAGGCCGCGGTCCATGGGCTGGCCCGCGCCCTGGTCAATAACGCAGTCGAAGGCGTTACCAAGGGCTGGACTCGCGAGTTGGAAATTGTCGGCATCGGATATCGCGCCGAGCTTAAGGGCAAGAACACTGTGGTCTTCAGCCTGGGATACTCGCACCCGATCGAATATCCGTTGCCGGTCGGCATTGAGGCCGCGGTTGACCCCAAGCAGACCAAGCTGAGCGTCACCGGCATTGACCGCCAAAAAGTCGGGCAAGTCGCTGCCGAAATGCGCAGCCTGCGGCCGCCCGATCCGTACAAGAACAAGGGCGTTCGCTATGCCGGCGAGCGGTTGAAAAAGAAGGTTGGTAAGACAGGGGCGAAGTAACCCGTCGTGGGTCGTTGGCCCTTGGTCGTTGGCCAACTCCGAAACGGCGAGGGATGGGTGATCCCATCGGCAATATTTGAGAGTCGTGGTCGCTTGCTTTTGGCAACGACCAACGACCAACGACCAAGGACTAGAAAAAATGCTTACGCGAACATCGAAAAACACGAATCGGCGGCATGTGCACAAGCGCATCCGCAAGAAGGTTCTCGGCACGGCCGAGCGGCCGCGCCTGAATGTGTATCGCTCGTTGAACCATATTTACGTCCAGTTGATTGACGACCACAAGGGCGCGACCCTGGTTTCCGCGAACTCTGCCGAAGGCAAAAAAGGCACCGGTGGCAACGTGGCCGCGGCGAAGAGCGTGGGCAAAAGCATTGCCGAACGCGCCAAAGCGAAAGGGATCGAGAAAGTCGTGTTCGACCGCGGCGGCTACATTTATCACGGACGGGTCAAGGCCCTGGCCGATTCCGCCCGCGAAGCCGGACTGCAGTTTTAACAAATTGAGTAATTGCGGAATTGAGAAATCGGGTAATTGAAAAGCGAGTGGTTTTCAAATTACTCAATTACGAAATTACTCAATTACCAAATTTTTGAAATGAGAATCAATGCCAACTGTGATTAAGAAGCTTGATGCGAATACCTACCAACTGAAAGACCAGGTAGTCTCGATCAACCGCGTGACCAAAGTGGTCAAGGGCGGAAAGAATTTGTCCTTCGCAGCCCTGGTCGTGGTGGGAGATCCGAGCGCTGCGGTCGTCGGTTATGGCTCGGGGAAAGCAAAGGAAGTTCCCCAGGCCATTCGCAAGGGGATCGAGTCCGCCAAGAAGAACCTGATGCGGGTCAACCTCACGCAAACCACCATTCCGCACCTGGTGCTGGGACGCTACGGCTCAGGCCGGGTATTGCTGAAGCCCGCTCCTGAAGGTACGGGAGTCATTGCCGGTGGCGCGGTCCGCGCAGTCATGACTTCGGCGGGCATCCAGAATGTGCTGACGAAATCGATTGGCACCACCAATCCGCACAACGTCATCAAGGCGACGTTTGATGCGTTGAAGCATTTGAAGAACAAGAGCGACGTGGCTGCCATGCGCGGCAAGTCGGTCGAGGAACTGTAACCATGCCGAACAAACTGGCAAAGAAATCGTATGCGGGCAGCGGAACGATGATCCAATTGAAATGGGTGCGTTCCGCCATTTGCGCCCCGGTCCAGCAGAAGCTGGTCGTCAAGGGTCTGGGTTTCACAAGATTGAATCAGGTGATTGAGCGGCCGGACAATCCTGCCATACGCGGCATGGTGGCGAAGGTCCCGCACCTGGTGGAGATAATTCAGTCGTAAGTCGCCAGTTCTCAGTTCTCAGTCAAAGCTGAGAGCTGACAGCTGATAGCTGAGAGCTTACTTATATGAACCTTTCAAACATTCGCGCACCAAAGAAGGCGACGGCCAACAAGAAGCGCGTGGGCCGCGGCATGGGATCGGGTATGGGCAAGACCTCTACCCGCGGACACAAAGGCCAGCGCTCGCGCAGTGGTTCGCGCATGATGCGCGGCTTTGAAGGCGGCCAGATGCCTTTGCATCGCCGCATGCCGAAACGCGGATTTACCAACATCTTCCGCCAGGAATTCAACATCGTGAATCTGGAGAAGCTGGCGGAACTGGGCGAGACCACCATCACGCCCGACGTGCTGCGAAAAGCGGGCGTGATCAAGAGCAAGAATAAGTTGAAAGTGCTTGGCGACGGCGAATTGACGGTCGCAATCACCGTGCACGCCCACAAATTTTCCAAGTCGGCCCAGGAAAAAATCACCAAGGCTGGCGGTAAGTTCGAGGTTCTGTAGCCCATGCTGGAGAAACTGGCAAACGTCTTTCGTATCCCGGACCTGCGCAAGCGCATTCTGTTCACGCTTGGTTTGCTGGCGGTGTACCGCCTGGGCGGACACATTCCCACTCCGGGTGTGAATGCCGACAAGCTGCAGCAATTCTTCGAGCAGAACAAAGGCAGTCTGCTGGGTTTCGTGGACCTTTTTTCCGGCGGACAGCTCCGCCGCCTGACGATTTTCGCTCTGGGCATCATGCCCTACATCACGGCGTCGATCATCCTGCAGTTGCTGACCGTGGTCTATGAGCCGCTGGCCAAGTTGCAGAAGGAAGGCGAACTCGGCCGCAAGAAGATTACGCAGTGGACCCGCTATCTGACCGTTATTCTGGCCTCGGTCCAGTCGTTCGGTATCGCCTGGCAGCTGCAGCGAAGCGGAGATTTTGTTGTCCATCCCGGCCCCGCATTCATCCTGATGACCTTGCTGACTCTGACCACGGGCAGCGCTTTCATCATGTGGCTGGGCGAGCAGATTACCGAGCGCGGCGTGGGCAACGGCATGTCGCTGCTGATCTTTGCCGGCATTGTGGTCGGACTGCCGCGCGGGATCATTGACCTCTTCGACAAGGTTCGTACCGACGCCTGGGGCGTATTTACCGCGCCCGCGACCATCCTACTGATCGGCGTCATGGTCCTGGTGGTGGCTTTCATCGTCTATGTGGAGCGCTGCGAGCGCCGGATTCCGGTGCAATACGCCAAGCGCGTGGTTGGCCGCAAGGTGATGGGCGGGCAGTCTACGCACCTGCCTTTGCGGGTGAACTCCGGCGGCGTCATGCCTGTCATTTTCGCGTCGTCCATCCTCACTCTTCCGCAGACCGTGGGATACAGCCTGCGCAACAATCGTTATTTTGGAGAGCTGATCCGCAATCTGGGATGGGGCGAACCGTTGTACACATTTCTTTATGCCGTGGGCATTATCTTCTTCGCCTATTTCTATGTCTCGATTGTCTTCAACCCCAACGAGGTTGCCGACAACATGCGGAAGTATGGCGGGTTTATTCCCGGCATCCGTCCCGGCAAGCGTACCGCGGACCACATCAATGAGATTCTGACCCGGATCACCCTGGTCGGAGCCCTGTATCTGATCATCATCTCGTTCATTCCGGAATGGATGATCACCGGCATTCACCTGAACCACCTGTACGGGCCGATTGGAACATTTTTCGAAAAGCTGCCCACGTGGGTGACCAATGGCCTAGGAGTGAATTTCTATTTCGGCGGAACCTCGCTGCTGATCGTAGTCGGCGTCGCCATGGACACGGTCACGCAGATTGAAGCCCAGCTGGTGATGCGCCACTATGATGGCTTCACGCCGCGCAGTGGACGCATCCGCGGCCGCCGCACATGGTCGTAATGTGGCCGCAAATTTCCAGTTTCCAGTTCTGGTTTTGAAACAAGAAACGGGAAACCGGAAACTGATTCAACAGCCTTCGAGCTGGTTGAAGTGAAATTGCAATCGGGAGGCGGGAGGACCAGTTCGATGGCGGAGGCGACCTCGCGCGGCATCGGACCTGTGATTCTGCTCGGCTCTCCGGGCGCGGGCAAGGGTACGCAGGCCAAGCAGATTGTGGAGCGTTATCGCATCCCGCAGATTTCTACGGGAGACCTGTTGCGGGAGAATGTGCAGCGCGGTACTCCCCTGGGTTTGGCGGCCAAGGACGTGATGGCGCGGGGCGAACTTGTCCCCGACGACCTGATGTATGACATGGTGGCGCAGCGCCTGAGAAACGCGGACTGCGAGCGAGGCTTCATTCTTGATGGTTTTCCCCGGAATCCGGCCCAGGCCGGATGGTTGGATGCGTTTCTGGAGCACGAGTTCTTTGAAAAAGGGCAGCGGGAGCAGTGCCTGCCCATTGTGATCCGAATTAACGTGGATTATAATAAGTTGTTACGTCGGATCACTGGACGCCGTTCTTGTCCCGTCTGTGGACGGATCTATAACGTCTACTCCCAGCCACCCCGTGTCGCTGATCGCTGCGATGTTGATGGTTCTACGCTGGTGACCCGTGAGGATGATCGCGAAGACGTCATCCGGGAGCGACTGGCGGCCTACGAACTCCAGACCAAGCCCGTAGCCGAATATTACGCGCGCAAAGGGCGGCTGGTTTCGGTGAATGGCGACTTGCCAGTTAACGAGGTCACCGACCAGATTTTCAAAGTGATCGAGAGCCAGCGCGGTGTGCCGGCCGGTGATAAGTAGATACGAGAAGTAATTACGACCAGTAACACATGGCGATTGTCTGCAAATCGGCGGCTGAGATTGAGAAGATGCGGCGCAGCGGCGGCATCGTGCGCGAGGTGTTGAACCATGTCCGCACCCTGGTAGTGCCGGGCGCGACCACGATGGACCTGGAACGCGCGGCCGAGCAGAAGATCAAGGACCTGAACGTGAAACCTGCGTTCAAGGGATATTTCGACTATCCCTGTGTGCTTTGCACTTCGATCAACGAAGAGATTGTCCACGGCATCCCGTCAGAGAAAAGGGTGTTGAAGGCCGGTGACATTGTTTCGATTGACTGCGGCGTAGTGCTCGACGGCTACTACGGCGACGCCGCTATCACCGTTCCGGTGGACGGGTCGATCACGCCGGAGCTGGCGAAGTTGCTGGAAGTCACCGAAGCGTCGTTGTACCGGGGCATCGAAGCGGCGCGAATCGGGAACGCAGTGGGAGACGTGGGGGCTTCGGTGCAGGAATTTGTTGAGGCCAACGGATTCAGCGTGGTCCGGGAATTTGTCGGACACGGTATCGGAACCCGCCTGCACGAAGAACCACAGGTTCCGAACTACGGTACTCGCGGTCACGGAGCGCGCTTGCGCGAAGGCATGGTGCTGGCGATCGAGCCCATGGTGAACTCCGGCAGTCCCGGAACCCGGGTCCTCGACGACAAGTGGACCGCCGTAACCGCCGACGGCAGCTACAGCGCACACTTTGAACATTGTGTCGCGGTCACCAAAGATGGCCCGATGATTTTGACGCAGTAAAACAGCAATTAGCCTTTAGCTCTTGGCTTTTAGCTAAGAGCCAAGAGCTAAGAGCTGATTTTAAGGAGTCGATGAGCAAAGAGGACGCGATTGAAGTGATGGCGACGGTCGTAGAACCGTTGCCCAATGCCATGTTCAAGGTTGAACTGGAGAACAAGCACCAGGTGCTGGCGCATGTCTCGGGAAAGATGCGCAAAAACTTCATCCGCATCCTGCCTGGCGACAAGGTCGCGGTTGAGCTTTCGCCCTACGACCTGAATCGCGGGCGCATCGTCTATCGCTATAAATGATCGCCGCCTCTTCGCCTTCAAGATTTTGCTGAGGGCTGACGGCTGAAGGCTGGTTTATGAAAGTACGAGCGTCGGTAAAGAAAATCTGCGACAAGTGCAAGGTCATCCACCGCAAGGGCGTTGTGCGGGTGATTTGCGTTGTCTCCAAGCACAAGCAGCGTCAGGGTTAAGGACTAGAGGAGCACTATGGCACGCATTGCAGGCGTCGATCTTCCGCGCAATAAGCGAACGAATATCGCGCTCACCTACATCTATGGCATCGGCAACTCGCGCTCGGCCCGCATTCTGGACGCGGCCAATGTTGACCCGATGAAAAAGATCCAGGACCTCGGCGAGGACGAAGTCAATAGAATCCGCCAGGTAATCGAAGGCGAGGGGTTGGTCGAGGGCGATCTGCGCAAGGAAGTTTCGATGAACATCAAGCGGCTCATCGAAATCGGTTCCTATCGCGGCTACCGTCATCGCCGGAACCTGCCGGTCCGGGGACAACGGACCCACACCAACGCTCGTACCCGGAAGGGTCCGCGCAAAGGCACTGTGGCGGCTAAAAAGAAATCGGCGGCCAAAACGTAAAATCAGCTCTTAGCCTTTAGCTCTTAGCCATTAGCCAAGCAACTACGCTATGGTTTGAAAGCTAAAGGCTAAGAGCTAAAGGCTAAGGGCTAACTATGGCGAAACCAGCAGCACCAGCAGCGGCACCGGGAACCGGCGCAGCGGCGCCGGATAAAAAGGGCAAAAAGAAAACCTTCAAGAAGAAGGAGCGGAAGCATGTTCCGCACGGTATTGCCCACATTCAGGCGTCGTTCAATAACACCATTGTGACCATCGCCGATCAGGCTGGAAATGTCCTGGCTTGGAAGAGTTCCGGTTCGCTGGGTTTCCGCGGATCGCGTAAAGGCACTCCGTTCGCTGCCCAACAGGCCGCCCAGAACGCCGCCAGCATGGCACGCGATCATGGTGTGCGCAGCGTTGAAGTTCGGGTCAGCGGTCCTGGTTCGGGGCGCGAATCCGCGATTCGCGCATTGGCTGCGGCTGGCATTGAAGTTCGCAACATCAAAGACGCTACTCCGATTCCGCATAACGGTTGCCGTCCGCCGAAGCGGAGAAGAGTATAAAAACGAGCCTTTAGCCCTTAGCTTTTAGCCTTTAGCTAAAGGCCAACGGCTAAGAGCTAAATGCTGATTTTGTCCGGGACGAAGGGTGAAGCCAAACCTGTAAACCGGTCATCTAACAAGGAGAAATAACTTGGCCCGTTACACTGATCCCGTCTGCCGTCTCTGCCGCCGCGAGGGCATGAAGCTGTTCCTCAAAGGCACAAAATGTTTCAGCGATAAATGTCCCATCGAGAAGCGTAACTTCGCTCCTGGACAGCACGGCAAGGACCGTAAAGCCAAGATTGTTGGCTACGGCCTGCAGTTGCGCGAAAAGCAAAAAGCCAAGCGCATCTATTTCACCCAGGAAAGCCAGTTCCGCAACTACTTCGAGAAAGCGGCACGCACTCGCGGAGTCACCGGCGAGATGCTTTTGCAACAACTGGAGCGCCGCCTGGACAACGTGGTCTACCGCCTCGGCTTCGGAATGTCCCGCCGCCAGGCGCGCCAGTTGGTGCGGCACGGCCACGTTCACGTGAATGGGCATAAAGTGAACATTCCTTCGTACCAGGTAAGTGTGGGCGAAGAGATTGCGATTCGCGAATCCAGCAAAAAGCTGCCCATTCTGGAGCCGGCAAAGGAATTTGCCAGCCACCAGAATGCGCCGAACTGGCTGGAAATCGATCGCGACAATTACAAGGGCAAAGTTTTGGCCTTGCCCAAGCGCGAAGATATCAACCTGCCGGTGAACGAGCAGTTGATTGTTGAGTTGTACAGCAAATAGCCGTCGGTTTCTTTTCCCAGAAACTAGACCGCAACTGAGTTTCTGGTCCTTTAATTCGAGCCAGATCAGCCTGTCTCTGACGCTTGACCTGAATGAAACGCGGACCTGTTCAGGGATGTCAGGACTGAGCCAAACGGCCGAAGGAGAACAACGTAATGCTTTGGAAGGGATTTCAAAAACCCAAGCGCCTCGCAGTAGACACTTCAACCCTAACCGACAAGTACGGCATCTTCTGGGCCCAGCCGTTTGAACGCGGCTTCGGCACCACCATCGGCAACGGCTTGCGCCGCGTCATGCTTTCTTCCATCGAAGGAGCTGCGGTCACCGCTGTGAAGATTGAAGGCGTGCTGCACGAGTTCCAGTCGATTCCTGGTGTGGTGGAAGACGCGACCGACATCATCCTCAACCTGAAGCAGATTCCGTTCAAGCTGGCGGGTGATGCTCCCAAGGCCATCTACCTGCGCAGCGACCAGCCGGGCGTCGTCACTTCCGGCATGATCGAAGCGGATGCCGACGTCGAAGTGCTCGACAAGGACGTCTACATCGCGACCGTCAGCGAGGGTGGCAAGCTCGACATGGAAATGCGTCTCAAGCGCGGCCGCGGCTACGTTTCGGCAGACAAGAACTTCGACGAAGATCTCGGCATCGGTTTCATTCCCATCGACTCCGTGCATTCTCCCGTGCGCAAGTGCAACTACACGGTCGAAGCCGCCCGTCTGGGACAGATCACCGATTACGACAAACTGACGATTGAGGTGTGGACCAACGGCTCCATCACCCCGGCTGATTCCATCGGCCTGGCGGCGAAGCTGCTGAAAGACCACATGAACATTTTCATCAACTTTGAAGAGGACATCGAGACTTCGACTTCACCCGACGACCGCAAGCCGGAAATCAAGAACGAGAACCTGAACCGTTCGGTCGAGGAGTTGGAGCTTTCGGTGCGCAGCTACAACTGCTTGAAGAACGCCAACATCCAGACCATCGGTGAACTGGTGCAGAAGACTGAAGCCGAAATGCTGAAGACCAAGAACTTCGGCCGCAAGTCGCTGAACGAGATCAAGGAAATTCTGTCGTCGATGGGCTTGAGCCTGGGTATGAAGATTGACGAGCACGGCAATGCCGTGCCCGGCCCGACTTCGAACCAGGTCCTTCCGGCATCGGCGTACGGTCCGGACAACGACCTATAAACAGTTTCGGGGTGGCGCGCTGCGCCACCCAGTTTCTGGTTTCTGGTTTCCAGTTTTCCCTGACGATATTCATTTTTCGGGGCGCTTGAAACCAGAACTGGAAACCAGAAACTAGAAACCAGAAACTGAAGGAATCACGATGCGTCACAAAGTAGCAGGATGGAAACTGGGACGAAATACCAGCCATCGCCGCTCGTTGCTGCGGAACCTGGTGACTTCGCTCATCCTTGAAGAACGAATCGAAACCACTGTGCCCAAGGCCAAGGCCATGCGTCCGCTGGTTGAGAAGATGATCACGCTGGGCAAGCGCGGCGACCTCTCTGCCCGCCGCCAAGCCATCGCCTACCTCATGACGAGCGCCGCTGTGGACAAGCTATTCGACACCGTTGCTCCCCGTTTCGGAGACCGCGAGGGTGGCTACCTCCGCATCGTTCGCGCCGGCTGGCGGAAGGGCGACGGCGCTGACACTGCGTTCGTCGAGCTCCTCGGCAGCGAAAAGCTGCAGGAGGAAAAGCGCGAGAAGCGAGCAGTAGCTCGTTCCAAGCGCGCCGATGAAGCCAAGCGAGCCATGGAGGAAGCCGAGGCACAGCAGGGAGTCGAACATCCCGCTGACCACGCCGAAGGCGCCGACAAGACGAAAGACGACAAAGAGTAAGTCACGAAAACATGGATGTGGGGCGTGGTTGACGGCCCGCCCCGCAATCCCTCCCGCCGGTTTCCCCCACTCGTACATGTCCCCTGGAGTCTATCCGCCGTAATCTTGCTCTCGTGCGTCCTCACGCTAGACTGGGTTGAGGCCCATGGAGTTTTCACGCAATCAAATCGGCATCGCGGCAGGAGCAGGGGTTCTTCTGCTGATCGTTTTCTTTGGCTACCTGGTTCATCTGAACGGCCAAGGTCCGGTGCTCGACCGCTCGCTGGACCGCGATCCCCTGTCGGGAATACCCAATTCCATCTCGCTGAATCCGCTGCGTGACCGCACTTCAGAGCGCGAGGCTGCGAAGTTCATCCGCAGCATGCGTGACGGGAACTGCAAGCAGGAACTGGCGGATTGGGCCAAGGACTATCGCAAGAAGTACGCCGCGTTTATCTGCGACTCCGAGGCCCAGCACCCGCTGATCTCATGGGAGGTCGCGGACTGGGAAGACACGCCGCCTTTGCGCATCCTTCACTACCGCGGCAAGCGCCGCAACGCTCCCGGCCAGAAGGGGACGTACAAAGAGTTGTTCTCAGTGACACTGGAGAGGAAAGACGGCGAATGGGTCGTAACCAAATACGATTCCATGTATTGAGGAACAGTCGCCGGTCTTCAGTCGTCAGTCGTCAGTCGGTCTGTTTTCCTTTGCGAACTTTGCGGCCTCTCTTTGCGTCCTTTGCGGTAAAGATTGTTTTGCTTCTGCCGGGATCAATCAACAAATCTTAACCGCAAAGGACGCAAAGAAACGCCGCAGAGTTCGCAAAGAGTGCTGATCAGCAACCCGGCTTGTCAGGAGATTGTGAGCTGCGGATTGGACCGTAGTCCGTGTCGACGCAGAAGCAAGAAAAGAATTACCTGCGCGATCAGTGCAGCCGTGCTGTCCAGGAGCACGTCGTGGAGATTCCCCGTCCGGCTGGGAAGATAGCTTTGGTGCCATTCGTCCAGGCACGCGACCAGGGCAGTCATGAAAAAGGAAATTCTTGCCCACTGCATCGACCATCCGCTGCCAGGGAATGGGAAAGTATCCCGCCAGGCACGGAACAGAAGCCAGCTGAGCGTGAAGTAGCCGACGAAGTGGCCGGTCTTACGAATGAAGAAGTGCCACATGGGGAAGTGGGCGCGGTCCACTCCGAACAGGAAGTGCAGGGGCACGTACAAAATGCGCGCGGTATTTTCGGCCGAGGCGAAGTTCGTGGATTCACCTACGATGAGGCCAAGCCATAGGATCGCTGCGATCCACGTTTTGAGCAGGTGCTTTTGGGCTGGGTTCAAGCGCAGCTTTCGCGGCCTTTACTCCACCGCATAGTTCGGCGCCTCGCGAGTGATCATCACATCGTGCACGTGACTCTCGCGCAGGCCGGCCCCGCTGATGCGCACAAATCGCGTCTTCTGCAACAGGTCCGGAATAGTCGCGCAGCCACAGTACCCCATACCCGATTTCAGACCTCCGACCATCTGGTGCACGATCATGGCGACCGAACCACGGTAGGGAACGCGTCCTTCAATGCCCTCGGGTACCAGTTTCCCCAGACGATTGGCATCATCCGGGCCACCGGACATCGCGCTCGACGCGTCTCCATCGGTGTTCTGAAAATAGCGCTCGCTCGAACCCGACGCCATGGCGCCCAGTGAGCCCATGCCGCGATAAGATTTAAATGAGCGCCCTTGATAGAGAATCAATTCGCCTGGACTCTCGTCGGTCCCAGCAAAAAGCGAACCGATCATGACGCCGGAAGCACCGGCGGCCAGGGCTTTGGTAATGTCGCCTGAATACTTGATGCCGCCGTCGGCGACAATCGGAACGCCGGAGTCCTTGGTGGCGCGGTAGGCTTCCGCGATGGCCGTCATCTGGGGCATTCCCGCGCCGGTCACGACCCGCGTAGTGCAGATTGAACCCGGACCAATGCCGACTTTAATTGCGTCCGCGCCCGCTCGCGCCAGTTCGCAGGCCCCGTCGAAGGTTCCGACGTTGCCCGCGATCAGGTCAACCTCGGGCAGCTTTGACTTCACCATTTTTATGGCTTCGAGCACGCGGCTGGAATGTCCGTGGGCGCTGTCAATGGCCAGCAAATCAACTTTGCACTTCACCATCTCCTGCGCGCGTTCGAGGAAGTCGCCGGTAGCGCCGATGGCCGCACCCACTCGCAGCCTGCCCTGGGAGTCTTTGGCCGCATTGGGATATTTCAACTTTTTCTGGATGTCTTTGACCGTGATCAGGCCCTTGAGGTTGTAGTTGTCATCAACCACCAGAAGCTTTTCCACACGATGTTCGTGCAGGATGTTCTCGGCATCTTCGAGCGTGGTTCCCACGGGCACGGTGATGAGATTCTCCTTGGTCATCACTTTGCTGATGGGAATATCGAAGCGGGTCTCAAAGCGCAGGTCGCGATTGGTGAGAATGCCCACCAATTTTCCGTTCTTGGTGATGGGGACGCCGGAAATTTTGTACTTACGCATCATCTCAAGAGCATCGGAAACTTTCGCATCCGGCGACATGGTGACTGGATCTACGATCATGCCGCTTTCTGATCGCTTTACCTTGTCGACTTCGTTGGCCTGTTGCTCCGGAGTCAGGTTGCGATGGATGATCCCGATGCCGCCCTGCTGGGCCAGCGCAATCGCCATGTGCGATTCCGTGACCGTGTCCATGGCCGCGCTGACGATGGGGATGTTCAGCCGGATATTGCGGGTGAGCTGGGTCTGAGTGTTGGCCAACGCGGGAACGACATCGGAACGCGCCGGCAACAGCAACACGTCGTCGAAGGTGAGAGCCTCGGGGACAGGAAAATGAATCATAAGTTTTCTCGGACGTGAAGGTTAGGTTTCCATTTTAGAGACGGTTTGAAGTTCAGGCAAATCGCAGGCGTCGTCGGCGAGGGGGTGGCTTGCACCGTCGCCCCACACTCGGAGTCATCCTGAGGGACTTATAGTCCCGAAGGATCTGGCGCGCATCGGCACAACGCTGCCGACGTCAGATACGCTCCGCGCCAGATGCTACGCAAGCTCAGCATGACGCCTTGCAGTTTTCAAAGCGCGGACCGAAAACGGGTGCCGCTGTGCTCCAAAACTGGGCGTGGGCAGGTTTGTCTTTTGGTTCCCTGCGGCGTATATTGGTAGCTGGAACTGTTGTGTAGTTACCAGCACGTGGCGAGACACACCAGTGGGCGCAAGCCCACTTTTTAGTTTAGGCCTATTTTGGAACCGTAAAATTGGCCGTAAGCTATTGGTTTCATGGCACTTGAGATTGACAAGGTTCGCGAAATTGCCGAGCGGGTAGCCGCCTCCAGCGGGCTCGAGGTTGTAGAAGTCGAGCTGCGCGGTGGAGGCAAGGCTCGCATGCTGCGCATTGTCATCGACAAACTCGCCGGGGTCACGCACGAAGATTGTGCGAATGTAAGCCGCGAGGTGGGCACGATCCTCGATGTCGAGGACGCAATTTCCGGTTCGTACACGTTGGAAGTTTCTTCCCCGGGACTGGATAGGAAACTAATTCGTCCGGCGGATTACGAACGCTTCACCGGAAGCCGGATCAAGTTGACCACGCAGCAACCGGTCAACGGCAATCGCCACTTTGAGGGACGGCTGGAGAGTTTTGCCCAGGGCCGCTTGACGCTGGACCTGAACGCCGCCAGGAAAAAGCGCCGTCCGGAAGAAGGCGTCGCACCGAAGCTGGAAATCGAATTAAAGAACGTCGAGAAGGCGAACCTGGTTCCGGAAATCTAAAAGCGGACGTCGGACGTCGGACCTCAGGCGTCAGCCACTACCAGCGGTTTCCGCATTTTGGGGTTTGTCCGAGGTCAGAAGTCCGAGGTCTGAGGTCTGGTTCTAGAGGTCGGTATTCCTTATGGCAAGTGAGCTCTATAACACGATTGACGCGCTGAGCCGGGAAAAGGGCATTGATCCGCAAATTGTCGTGAGCGCGGTGGAAGATGCCATTGTTGTCGCTACGCGCAAGTATTACAAGACGCAGGAAAACCTGCGGGCCGAACTGGACAAGGAAACTGGCAAGATCCGTGCATTTGCGGTGAAGACGATTGTTGAGACTCCGGAGCAGGTAGAAGACCCCGTCCTTCAAGTCACGCTGGATGATGCGCGCAAGATCAATCCCAACGTCGAGTTGGGCGGCGAACTTCAGATCAACAAGCAGACGGAAGGCATTCTCGGACGCATTGCGGCGCAACTGGCGAAGCAGGTCATCTTCCAGAAAGTGCGCGAAGCTGAGCGCGACACGGTTTACAACGAGTACATCGGCCGCGTCGGCGAAATCGTGAACGCGACGGTGAAGCGGATCGAAGGTCCCGATGTGATTTTCGACATCGGCAAGGCGGAAGCGCGAATGCCGCGCAAGGAGCAGTCGCGTCTGGAATCATTCGCTATGGGAGAGCGCGTCCGGGCGGTGATCGCGAGAGTGGAGCGCGCTTCGAAAGGCCCGGCCGTCGTGGTTTCGCGCGCTGCGCCCGAACTGGTGCAGCACTTGTTCCAGACTGAAGTTCCGGAAATCTATGACGGCACGGTTGTAATCCGCGCGATTGCACGCGAGGCAGGAGAGCGCACCAAGATCGCAGTCATGTCGAAGGACAAGGACGTGGACGCGGTAGGCGCCTGTGTCGGCATGAAGGGCATGCGGGTGCAATCCATCATCCGCGAACTGCGCGGCGAGAAGATTGACATCATCGAATACCACGAAGATGCGGTGACGTTCGCTGAGAAGGCGTTGCAGCCGGCTAAAGTAAGCCGCGTGACCGTGGTTGATTCGGCGGACAAGCATCTCGAAGTTGTGGTGGACGACAGCCAGCTTTCGCTCGCCATTGGCAAGAAGGGACAAAACGTTCGCCTGGCTGCCAAGCTGTTGGGCTGGAAGATTGATATCAAGAGCGAAGAAGAGAAGCGGCAGGAAGTGGAGTTGCAGATGTCCGCGCTGGTGGGCAACGCCACCACTCCGCTGGAGAATGTACCCGGCCTGGGTGAAGGCCTCATCGAAAAGCTGAGCGCTGCCGGTGTAAGCACGGTGGAAGCCCTGGCCGACATGACGCCGGAGCAACTCGAGGCCATCGAGGGTATCGGTCCCAAGACGGTGGAAAAAATCAGCCTGGCGGTCAATAATTATTTCTCCAGCCTGGAAGGCGGAGAAGCGGGCGCAGTCGCCGTGGAAGGTGAAGCGGCTGTGGAGCCGGCAGCCGAAGAGGCTGCCGCGACTGACGACTCGACAGCCGAGTTAGAAGCGGTGACAGAGGCCGCTCCCGAAACGGCGGAAGCCGCGGCCCCTGCCGACGTCGTCGTCGAAGAAAATATCAGTCACGAAGAAACAGCTGAATCCACGGAGGAGCCTGCTCCTTCCGAGGAGAAGCAGTAGGTGCGGTTCTTTCGCGCAGACCGAAGCGGATGCGCGAACCTGAAAACTGACGCGAGGTTGATATGAAGACTTAGCGGAACAGTCCGGAGGGCGAAAGGGCGGATGAGCAAGATTCGAATCAACGATCTGGCAAGAGAGCTGGAAGTCAAGAGCAAATCCATTCTTGATGTACTTCCGGAAGTGGGAGTCACCGAGAAGAAGAGCCATTCCAGTTCTCTCGAAGACCATGAAGCGGATAGAGTGCGTGCCCGCCTCCGCGCCGCCAGTACGGCACCGAGTTCGAGCCGGTCCTCCCGGCCCACTCGCCCGGACGGCGACGAAATCAAGACCAAGATAGACCTCTCGCATATTTCCAAGCCCGGCGACGCTCTTAAGGCCATCATCAGCAAACAACAGGGACCGGCGGTTGCGGACGCACCGCCTGCAGCGCCGCCCGTCGAGACCAAGACCGCGGTCACGCCCGCACCGCCAGCCGCGACTGTTCCTGCGCCGAAAGCGCCCGCAGTTGCGCCGCCCGCTCCGCCGAAATTTGTCGTTCCAGCTACGAGCCCGAGGCCGACGTTTACAGCCCCGGCAGCGCCCGCGCCGCCTCAGGCGGCGGCTCCCGTGGCTCCAACGGCGCCGCGACCCGCCGCTCCGCCGGTTGCGCCGCCGCGGCCGGTGGCTGGTCCCACTGCGCCCGTTGCACCGAACGTGCGGCCCGCAGCGCCCGCTCCGCAAGCGCCGACGATGGCCGCGAGACCGGTCGCCCCAAGTGCACCACCTCCGCCTGTCGCACCTCCGCCACGAATGATCGTTCCGCAAACGGGGCCGCGCCCGGTTTATAAGGCGCCCTTGCGGCCGGCTCCGCCTGCAGGCGCTGCAGCTTCGCCCGGCGCGCCCACGGGAGCCACCATGCGTCCGGCTCCGGGACGTCCGGTGCCAGGCCAACCGATTTTTCAGCGCCCGCGTCCGGGCGCGCCGGCCACGAATCGTCCGCCTTTGCGGCCGGGCGAGCGTAGGCCAATGCATCCCACGCGGCAGTCCCCCACAGGCTCGCGTCCGCTGGGAGTAGGGCCTGGAGCGCTGCCTTCCGGGGGACCGACACCCAGGCCGGGAAGCAGGCCGGGCGCACCGTCACGCCGGCCGGGACAGCGCTACGTGCCTCGTGGCGTGAAGGAAGGCCCAATGAAGGGCTACACGCCGCCACCGCGGCTGTCGCTCTCGAATGAGCCCCAACCGATCACCCGCAGCATCACGATCACGGAAGGCATCAGCGTCAAAGATCTGGCGGAATTGCTTGGGCTCCGCGCCAAGGACCTGATCGCGCGTCTGCTGACCCGCGGTGTGTTCGCCACCATCAATCAGACGCTCGACACGGAACTGGCCAGCGAGATGGCGCGCTTCTTCGGAGCCGACACCAACGTGATCACCTTCGAAGAACAGGCTGCCAAAGAAGTTTCCGAGGCTGCCGTGGGTGAGGAAGGCGTCCCCGCGGAAGGGGTGACGCGTCCGCCAGTGGTCACCATCATGGGTCACGTGGATCACGGCAAAACTACCCTGCTCGATTCCATTCGCCTGACCAACGTGGCGGGCGGCGAAGCCGGCGGCATCACGCAGCACATTGGTGCGTACAAAGTCACCATTGTGGACAAAAATTCCCCTGCCTATGGCCGTCAGATCGTATTTCTGGATACGCCGGGCCACGAAGCCTTCACCCGCATGCGCGCCCGCGGAGCAAAGGCCACTGACATCGTCGTGCTGGTGGTGGCTGCCGATGATGGCGTCATGCCGCAGACGCTCGAAGCCATTGACCACGCGCACGCTGCCGAAGTGCCGATCATCGTCGCGGTGAACAAGATCGACAAGCCTGACGCTCTGCCGGACCGGGTGAAGAAGCAGCTGGCCGATCGCGGCCTGATGCCGGAAGACTGGGGCGGAACCACGGTGTTCGTGGACGTCTCGGCCAAGCAGAAGACGAACCTGAATCTGCTGATGGAAATGATTTGCCTGGTAGCAGATCTGCAAGAGCTCAAGGCGACGCCTGATCGTCCTGCGACCGGCGTAGTCCTCGAAGCCAAGTTGGATCGTGGCCGTGGACCAGTAGCGACGCTGCTGGTACAGAACGGCACTTTGAAAACCGGCGACAACTTTGTAGTCGGCAATGTCTACGGCAAAGTGCGTGCCATGTTTGACGATCGTGGCAATCAGCTTGAATCCGCGCCGCCCTCCACTCCGGTTGAAATCCTGGGTATGGAAGGCCTGCCGCAAGCCGGCGATCAATTCGTCGTCGTCGCCGACCGCGACAAAGCGCGTGGCGTTTCCGAATACCGCGAACAGAAAGCCCGCGAAGCCACGCTGGCCAAGAGTTCCCGCGTTTCTCTGGAAGGCCTGGCGGAACAGCTCAAGACCGCCGGCACCAAGGAACTGAACATCATCCTCAAAGCAGACGTTGGCGGCTCGGTCGAAGTTCTCACCGACCTGCTGACCAAGCTTTCGAACGACAAGGTGCGCTTGAAAGTGCTGCGCTCCGGCGTAGGCGCCATCACCGAGTCCGACGTGCTGCTGGCTTCGGCTTCAAATGCCATCATCATCGGCTTCAACGTGCGCCCAGAGCGCAAAGCGCAGGAGTTGGCAGAGCAGGAAAAGGTCGACATCCGGCTGCACTCCATCATTTACGAGTTGCAGGACGAGATCAAACGCGCCATGACCGGCCTGCTCGAGCCCACCATCAAGGAAACCTATCAGGGCCGGGCTCTGGTCAAGGAGACGTTCCGCATTCCGAAGGTCGGCACCATCGCGGGATGTTCCGTCACCGACGGCCTCATCAAGCGCGACTCGGAAGTGCGACTGCTGCGCGACAACAATGTCGTATTCACCGGCAAAGTCGGCTCACTTCGCCGCTTCAAGGACGATGCCAGCGAGGTGCGAAACGGCATGGAGTGCGGCATCTCGATCTCCAACTACGGCGATATCAAGGCCGGCGATGTGATCGAAGCCTTCGTGACCGAGAAAGTCGCAGCGGAAGCCATAGCTTGAAGACAGTCATTGGCCAAGGACCAACGACCGCCTTGATCGCTTTTCTCACCCTCGAACTGCACATCGAAGCGGCACAGTCTCTCAAAGACAAGCGGCAGGTGGTTCGTAGCCTGAAAGACCGGCTGCGAGCGCACTTCAACGTGGCTGTGGCCGAACTCGGTCCCAGCGGATTGTGGAACCGGGCTACGGTGGGTGTGGTCGGTATCTCGGATTCGCGGGACTATCTTGACGGCCTGATGAAGAATGTTGAGCGTCAGGCGACTCGTATCGCCAACAATGGCGGCGCTGATATTGCGGACTCGTTCGTGGAATTCATGTAGCGCCGGCGTCCCGCCGGCTGTCCGGCGGGCGTCCCGCCCGCCGCGTGAGCATAGGCAGATACGTCGTGAGCAAGCTGGAATTGGTGCAACTTACTGAGGCGGCGAGACGCCGCCTCGACAGCCGCCGAGACGCCGGCGCTACGAAGGTCGCTCGGTAGTGGTCCGGTCCCGCTGGGATGGTTTTTCTGATATTCTCATTCGTTTTACTCAAGAGGTGGCTGTGGAGAAGCGCGGCGCCAAGTATCATCGGGAGCGCCTGGGCGAGGCCCTGCGGGAAGAAATTGAAACCATCGTCGAAGGCGAACTGGGCGATCCGCGCATCGGGCTGGTTAACGTTACCAGCGTGGTATTGGCGGAGGATTCGCGATCGGCGCAGGTTTTCGTCACCATGGATGGAGATGACGCCGAGGCCGACCGCTCCTTGGAAGGCTTGACCGCGGCGGTCGGATTCATCCGGCGCGAGGTCGCGGAAAACTTGCACCTTCGCCGTCCCCCGGAATTGTATTTTCATCTAGACCGCTCAGATCAGTACGGCGCAAGAATTGACCAATTGCTGGGACGGACAAAGAAGAGGAAGAAGTAAGTCGTAAGTCGTCAGCCGTCAGCAAAAATCGGACGGTTGAAATACTGGCTGACGACTGAAGACTGACGACCGACGACTGTTTCTATGTTGAAGGAAGTTCTGAAGCACATCGAACAGCGCAACCGGTTTGTGCTTACCTCGCACGCCAGGCCGGACGGGGACGCGATCGGTTCGGCGCTGGCCTGCCGCCAGATCCTGCGCGCGATGGGCAAACAAGCTGACGTGGTTCTGCGCGATGGTGTGCCTCGTATCTACCAGCCTCTTCCGTTCGCTCGCGAAGTTGTCCAGTCGGAGAACGTCAATGGCGACTACGAAGCTGCGATTATTCTCGAGTGTGACAGCATTCAGCGCACCCGTCTTCACGGACTCGAGAACAAATTTCTGATCAACATTGATCATCACCAGAGTGGGCGCCCTTTTGCCCATGTGAACTGGATTGATCCGAAAGCCGTAGCCACGGCGGAAATGGTGTACCGGTTGGCGCGTGAAGCCGGAGTCAAGATTTCTCCCGAGATCGCGACCTGTCTTTACACCGCCGTTCTCACCGATACCGGGTCGTTCATGTTCGAAGGAACGAACGAACACACGTTCGAGCTGGCGCGGGAGCTGGTGCTGGCAGGTGCGGACCCGGCACACTGCGCGCGCAATATTTATTTTGGACACTCCACCGCCAAAATGCGTTTGTTGGGTGCGGCACTCTCCAATCTGCACCGGGAAGGCTTCCTGGCGTGGATCTCTGTGAGCCAGGAACAGATGCAGCTCTGCCATGCCAGGGAAGAAGACTGCGAAGGGTTGGTGAACTACGCGCTTTCGATGCAAGGCGTGGAGGTGGCTTTATTCTTTCGGGAACTTCCCGACGGCCGCTTCCGTGTAAGCCTGCGCAGCAAAGGCCACGTAGACGTTGCTGCCGTCGCCGAACGTCTCGGGGGCGGAGGACATCAATGCGCCAGCGGTTGCGCGGTGGATGGGCCACTGTCGGCCGCCACTGGGTGCATTCTCGCGGAGTTGCGGCTCGGTTCCTCCATACAATAAATCTCATTTTAGATTCCGGATTGTGACTTCGCAGCCCGCCAACTCGACATCGAATCCCGCCACGTCGAGCGCTGGCCCGAGGCCGGTCATGGACTGGCTGCTTCTCGCCGGATTCTGCGGGTTCTTGTTCTTCTTCGGCTTGGCATACTTCGGCCTGCTCGGAGCCGACGAGCCGCGCTATGCACAAGTAGCGCGCGAGATGCTGGCGCGTCACGACTGGATCACGCCCACCCTTGGCGGCAAGCCCTGGCTCGAGAAGCCGGCTCTTTATTACTGGCAAGCCATGCTGGCCTACCGCGTTTTCGGCGTCAGCGACTGGGCCGCGCGTATTCCCTCCGCGGTCGATGCCACGCTGATGGTGGTCGCCGTCTATCTTTTTCTGCGGCGCTTTCGTTTCGGATTTCAGCTGGATGGCGCGCTGATAGTGGCCTCCGCAAGCGGAGTGATCGGCTTCGCCCGGGCCGCGTCAATGGACATGCCCCTAGCCGCCTCTTTCACCATCGTCATGCTGGCCTGGTATGCATGGTACGAGAGTGCAAGCAAGCCCTACCTGGCGCTGTCATACGTCTGCCTGGGACTGGCGATGTTGGCCAAGGGACCGGTGGCGCCATTTTTAGCGGCGGCCATTCTCTTAATTTTTGCGGCCGCCAAGGGTGACTACCGGCTCGTGACGCGAACCATGTGGATTCCAGGCGTCGCGCTATTGCTGCTGACGGCGCTTCCCTGGTACGTCGCGGTGCAGTTGAGAAATCCCCAGTTCTTTCGTGTATTCATCCTCGAGCACAATCTGGCGCGATTCGGGAAGGACCTCTATCACCACACTCAGCCCTTCTGGTACTACCTGCCGGTTATCCTGCTCGCCCTTGTGCCTTGGACGATGTTTGTCGGCACGGCCCTCATAGAAACGGTCCGTGTCTGGTGGAAAGAGAAAAGAGAATTGTTCCAGTCCGAGGATGCCTTGCCTGCATTTCTCGTGATCTGGCTCTTCGTCCCCATCGTG
Organism: Terriglobia bacterium; assembly: GCA_963813645.1. Lineage (GTDB taxonomy): Bacteria > Acidobacteriota > Terriglobia > Terriglobales > Acidobacteriaceae > JAIQFF01. The sequence goes on along the minus strand of CAWEZS010000021.1, from coordinate 85,537 downwards.
TTCTTTTCTTTTTCCTCGTCGAAGCTGCCGGGCTACATTTTGCCGGCCCTCCCGGCCGGCATGCTGCTACTGGCGGAATATGTGCGCCGCCATGTAATGGATGATGACCGTCCCAGCCTGCTGCTGATCGTTTTACATTCTGTGGTTGCGGCAATTCCGGTCGTTGCCGCGCTCATGCTGCAGTACATCGTTTTTCATCACATCCTGCCTTGGAATCGCGCGACCGCGATCTCCGCCGGCTTTGCGGCCGCGCTGGCGGTTGGAATTGTGCTGACCTTGCGGCGCCCGCTAGGTCTTCGCGTATTGCGCTTCGTGACGTTGGTGCCCGTGATACTGGCGGTGGCGGCAGTGCTGCGGCTGGGAGCGCCTTCCCTGGATGCGACCCTCTCCGCGCGGCCACTTGCTCAGCAGATCGACCGTGTGGACAACCGGTCCCTCCCCCTGGCGATTCTTCGTCTTTCACGCGAGACCGAGTATGGCCTCCACTTCTATCGCGATCAGAAAATTGTTCGTTATGAAGCTGATGGCGTTCCGGCTGGGGAACACCTGTTAATCACTCCGGAAGGGTGGCAAAAGAACCTCCCAAAGTGGACGCCCGCCAGGCGAGTGACTTACATAGGGAGCTTCGCGGAGCAAGGGATGGATTATTACTGGGTAGCGGGGAAAGGCAGTAATTAGCAATTGGCAATTAGCACTTAGCGTTATCCCCCAGCATGTGCAGTGGAGCGGTGGCCAAATGCCAATTGCTAATTGCTAGTTCTCGATTACCATTATTGTCCCCCCGTTTGCCTCCCGCCGGACGAAAGCACTACACTCGCTGTTCGCAGCCCGCCATGAGCGCGCTTAGCAAGCCGGAACCCTCCAGGAGCCTCCAGGTGGAGATTCTCGACCTCAGACATTTTTCTTCTGTCGACCTGCGTCCGCTGCTGGAGGACGAGGTCCGCGAATGGGCGCGCCTGCTCTCCTGGGACTACAGCGGTTCGGCGGAAATGATCCTGCGCTACGTGGACGCCAAGATCCTTCCTGGCTATGCCGCCATCGAGCGTGGTCGTATCGTTGGCTATGCTTTCTTCGTCTACGAAGGCAGCAAGGGTGTGATTGGAGACCTGTTCGTCGCTAATGGAGGCCGCCTGCCCGATCCTCATGAAGTGGAATCGCGACTGCTGCTGCATGTGATTGAGACCCTGCAGCAGTCGCCGGGAATCCATCGCGTCGAAGCCCAATTGCTGGTGCATGAGGCCGGCGTGGTTGCCCGCCCCTTTGTCGAACAGGGGTTCCAGCGCCACCCGCGGCTTTTCATGGTGCTGCCGCTGAGCGATGTGCCCAAAACGCCGCCTCCGATGGATGCCGAAGTTGAAATCCGGCGCTGGACAGAACACGATTACCAGCCAGCTGCCGCCCTGATCACTAGCGCATACCGCGGTCACGTGGACTCCGAGATCAACGATCAATATCGAACTCTCAGCGGGTCGCTGCGTTTCCTGAACAACATTGTCCGTTTTCCCGGTTGCGGCACATTCGATCCGGAAGGCTCGTATGTAGCAGTGCACAAGCGGGCGCGAAGCCTGGTAGGGCTGATCCTGTGTTCCCGGGTGCGCCACGATGTTGGGCACGTTACCCAGGTCTGCGTGCTCCCGGAATACCGCTCCCGCGGCCTGGGAGAATTACTGATCGCCGCCAGTGCAGGGAACCTGCGCCAGAGAAACTTTTCGCTCCTGTCGCTCACCGTGACCGAAGCCAATGCACGCGCCGTAACGCTCTATCAGCGCCTGGGATTTGATATCAAAAGGGTGTTTGATGCGTTTGTGTGGGAAGGGTAGAAGCTGTCAGCCCTCAGCTTTCAGCCGTCCGCACACAACCTTATCCTCAAACTGCCGTGCCGGCCCCTCACGCGGTCTTGAAGGTGGAAAACTTTCTAGTGTTGTTGAGGATGAGCTGACAGCTGAGAGCTGACAGCTGACTTAGTGTCGCAACACCCACATCACCCATCCCGCCACGAACACTCCACCGACGAACAGGATGAAGCAGTACAGCCCGTAGCGGATCTGTTCGCGCGAGGTGTTGCGTTGGGTAATGCCGAAAACCACCGAAGCGAAGACTGAAAACAGCACGGCGGCGGTGAAGTGGGAGAGTTCCAGGGTCATTCGGTTTTTCCGATCACGGCTTCTTTCCGATGGCGATGTGGTAGGCGTCAGCGGCGCAAATGAAATTCAGCAGTCCGGCGACAATCAGAAACTTGGTGCCGTAGTCGGCTGTGGCATGGGCAATCGCGCCGTGTCCCCAGCCCTGCACCCGGGTCACGATGTAAAGCCCGCCCGCGCCCACGTCGCCTACGAATCCGAGAATGTCCAGAATATCGCCGCCATTGGGCTGGTAGACGCGCCCTTGCATGAGCAGGCCGAGGATGAACATCAGGGTGATCGAAGCCATGATCAGTAGACCACGAATCCAGCGCTTCTGGATGAGGTGCCCCGCACCCGGGATAAGCCAACCAATAGCCGGCGCGATGACCGACATGCTGGGTGACGCCTGCAGCGCTGCATTTTGCGCCTCTACGGGAGTGCTCTTGGAAGAATTTGCCATTCAGATGATTACGAGTTCACTTTGAATTCTACCTGTTACTTGCGCTGCATTGGGCCTGATCAGCATGTTTACTTCGCTGCGTACCCCGAATTCCGGGAGATAGATGCCGGGCTCGATCGAAAAGCATGAATTGGGCAAAATGCGGCGCTCATCATGGATTTCCAGGTCATCCATGTTCGCGCCGTTGGCATGAACTTCGGTGCCGATGGAATGCCCGGTACGATGGATGAAGTATTGCTCGAAGCCTGCTTCCTTGATATAGGCACGCACCGCATGATCAACTTCCCATCCAGCGATCGGCTTTCCCGCGCTCACGCCTTCGACCACGGTTTTCACTCCAACGTCTCGCGCTTGGCGGACCACATTGAAGATCTCCCGCATGCGGCCGGAAGGAGACTTCCCCACAAAACCCGTCCAGGTGATGTCGTAGTATACGGCCCCCGGCGTATTTTTTTTCGCCCAGACATCGAGCAGCACAAAATCGCCTTCACGAATTGGTTTTGAAGTCTCGGGCCGCAGCGCGTAGTGCGGGTCGCCGCTATTAGCATTGACCGCAACCAGGGGCGGATCGTCGGTCACGAGATTTTCGCGCTTGAAGGCTTCCATGAACCACTGTTGCATCTCGTATTCGTGGGTCCCCCCGCTGCGCACACGCCGGCCGATCTCCTGAAATGCGGCAGTGGTGATGGCGTCAATCGCATCGCGCGCGGCAAAGTGAGACTTGATCTGTTCGTCCGTCAAGGTAGCTTCAAACTGCGCCACCAGGTCGCAGGAGCTGACCACGTTCTTGCCCAGGCTTCGTATTAGATCAACTGTGCCCGCATCCACCAGTGAAATAGTGAACACCAGATTATTGGGTGAATACTGCATCGCAATATCGCGGTGATCGGCGAGTATCACCTTCAGCTGCTCGAACAACTCCTGCCACCCGGCATACTGCCGCTTACTGCCCGGCAGCGAGTCGAGATGGCCGGGCTCAATCTTGTGGACCAGTTTCACCGGATCGCCAGTTGCGGGAATCAGATAGAACCAGCGCCGCGTGACCATCTGCCCTGCAGGCAATCCCAGCACCCGGTAAGCAATGGGATCGCGATGATGGTGATCGTAAAAAAGCCAGGCATCAATATTGCGCTCACGAAGCGCGGCTTGTATGGCGGAAAGATCCATGAGCAAGGAACTATTCTAAACAACGACAGCGATTTGAGCGAATTGAGGAGTCTAAAACAGGCCACGTGGGGACAGCCGCACGGGCCGTCCGGCCGAGTGAAACTCGGCGAAAGCTGCTAGCCGATCCACAAAATCAAGGGACGCTGAGGACTGCCTTCCGCGTCGCGCGCGGAAGAGTCTCACACGCAGTTCGCAAGACCAGGCGCGGCGCCGTTTCACGAATACTCATCAGGTAAGGTACAGTTCGCTGCGCATCCGCCTTCGCGGTTTCACGCAGCAGCCAACCCAGGCCCTTCCGCACCATGTCATCTTCATCAGACAATAGCGCCCCCGACAAGCGGATGATTTCAGAAAAAAACATCTTCCGCCGCGCGCCCTGAATCAAGGCAACGCAGGCGGCCCGGCGAAACCAACGATTCCGCGACTTCGCCCAGCGGAATACCCGCCTGGCCCGCGCCGGCTTCGCCACCACCATCGGGGCGATCAGATAGTGCACCAGCGCATCGTGGTCGGACCAGTTGCTGATTCGAGGAAGCCATGACTCGAGCAATCTGAATTCTTCATCACTGAACTTGTCGGTGATATTCTCCAGGAGGAATACAGCAACATTCTTGTCTTCGTTTATCTCGCCAGCGAATAAGTGGTCGGCTACCTGAAGCAGAAACCTGAGATCGGATTGCTGCAGAATCTCACGCCGCCAGCGGAGTGCTGCCCGGCGCAGATCGGCGGTGCGCCATCCGCGCGATGCGACCTCCTCCTTAAAGAAGCGCTGCACGCTGCTCGAGCGCTCCGGGGAGCCGCCAGCCCTTAAGGCGCGGCGGATCTCACTCGCGACCCATGCAGGGGTAGTCTTTTTCGTAACCATCTACGTCACCGAAGTTGTGGTCGCCGGACGTACGCTCCTGTCATAGATCCAGAGCAGCCCCGCCGTAGCCACGCCTACCGCGGTCACGCTCCACCACATTCGCTCAGGTTGGTGTGTGACCTCCACAAAGTGATGGGCAAGCGTTCCTCCGAACCAGCCGCCAATCAGCGAGCCTATTCCGATGGGCAGAAACGCGAAGCCCATGTACGTCCCTTGTTGGCCGGGCGGCGCCAGGCGCGAAATGTATTCGTAATAACGCGGCGATTGGATGATCTCGCCCAGTGCGAGAACAAACAGCGAGAGCACCGCGCCCCAGACCGTCGGCTTGAAAGCGAGGATCAGCCAGGAAGCTGAGGTAATGACGGTGCCCAGGATTATGGCTTGAAACGCCGGAATCTTGCGCGTCAGGTAGTTCACCAGGAGCGTAAGCGTGATCACGCTCAATCCGTCGGTCACGAGAATGATTTCGACGTCGGCGTTGGCGTTGATGTATCCGTGGATGTACCCGGGCAGGCTGATGTACTGTTGCCAGAACACCACCCAGTAGCCCGTGAACAGCACCAGGAACCACATGAAGCGGCTGATTCCGGCCAGCACAAGCAGCAGAAGTCCGGTCCAAATCCACCACGGTACGGCGAACGGATACCAGAATGTCAGGATGCGCAGCAGCAGGGCAATCCCTAACACCGGCAAAACCAGCCGGTAGTTGCCCACTACAACGCAGAAATTCCGTACCACGGTTGCCATCGAAGGCGGCGGGGCATCGCCAGCCTGGCGCGGTTCCCGGAAGAAAAACAAGACCACAAAAAACATCGCGAAAACACTGAGCGCCGCCACGCGGTAAACATTCTCGACGCCCAGATGGCGGTGCGCCCAGGAGGCAAAATAAGGGCCGGCCGCGCCTCCAATGTTGACCATGGTGTAGTAAATCGAATAACCAATCGAACGAACGTTCTCCTTGGACGCGCGGGCAGTAGTGCCGACCACGCAGGGCTTCACCAGCGAGATGCCGAGCGCCGGAAGGATCAGGATGAATCCTACAAACAGTCCCAGCGGCACGGCGTTCCGTACCGGCGCCAGCCAGGATGCGCCGATCGACCCAATCAGAAAGTAGGCGGCAGCCAGGATCAGGTACGCGATCGAAAGCGCGCGCCGGAATCCTAACCGGTCGGCGGCGGCCCCGCCGAAGATGGCCAGAAACCAAACCATGCCGCCGAATATGCCGGTCAGAGTCCCAGTCTGTTGGGTGGAGAAATTCAACTTCTCCTGCAGATACAATGCAAGAGACGCGAAAGCGCCGTAGTAGGAAAGGCGCTCGAAAATCTCAGTAATGTTAGCGACCCAGAAGGGCCGCTCGAAGCCAGTGCGAATTTCACCGAGACGTTCAGAAAAGTTCAACGCGGCTCCTGCGGGTACATGCAAAAATTGTGGGCGTCTAAATCCCCAGTCGCTTGTGCACTTCGTCGGCTGACATTCCACTTACTCGAATCAGTTTCCTGCGACTGCTCTGGCCGGACGCTATGGTAACGGAGGAATGCGGTACCTTCAAAAGATTTGCCAGAAACGCGATGCAGGCCTCATTGGCGCGCCCTTCCACGGGCGGAGCCGTCAAAGACAACTTGATGGCGTCTCCGAGTTCGCCAGTAATCGCGTTTTTTCTGGCGCGAGGATGGATTTTGACCGCGAAAGTGGTGCCAGCCGTAGTGTTGTGAATCGAGATCATGCAGGCCGATCCGCGGTTAGTGCTTTGCTCTTTGCCCAAAGATTGCCGTTCCTACGCGCACGCAGGTCGAACCCTCCTCGATCGCGACTTCGAAATCATGGGACATGCCCATGGACAAGACGTCCATGAAGATCGCGGGCAAGTGTCTTGTGGCGATCTGGTCACGCAGCGTCCGAAGCTTGCGAAAGTATGGGCGCCCTTCCTGAGCATCGTCGGTAAAGGGAGGGATGGTCATCAGTCCGCAGAATTTGAGTTGCTCCAGTCTTGGAGCGGCGGTGAGAAGCTCTTCCAGTTCGTCGGAGTCCGGGGACAATCCGCTCTTCGCGGTCTCGCCGCCCACATTTATTTCGATCAGCACGGTCAGTTTCTTGCCGAGCTTTTCGGCCGACGCATTCAGTTTTTCAGCCAGCTTCAGAGAATCGAGCGAATCGATCGCTGCGAATGCTTCAGCCGCGGGCGCGGCTTTGTTCGATTGCAGATGACCGATCATGTGCCATTCGGCATCGTGTAGGTCACGGAGCCCGGCGGCTTTCCCGGTGAATTCCTGCACGCGATTCTCGCCGAAAATCCGAAGCCCGGCGTTGTAGGCCTCGCGGATACGCTCGGGAGGAAACGTCTTGCTCACTCCCATCAGCGTGATTTGCCTGTTATCTCGTCCGGCGCGGTGAGCCGCGGCGTTGATGCGCTGGCGTACTTCCGCGACGTTTTCGGCGATGGACATGGAAGTCAGTAAATCATGAAAAGCGCCGGAAAGCCTGTTCGCTCGAAATGCGCGGGCGAGTCGCCCGCGTCCACATGGCCTCTGCCCAAATCGGAGGCTTACATTATTGCGGTCGGGGGTGCCGGCTCGCTCGGGTCACCCGCAGCCGATATCGGAAGCCGGATGAGCAGGGCGGCGAGCGCGGCCAGCACAATCACACCACCTATGACATAAGACGGGTGGCTGAAAAGCTGGGGCGGATGGTTTGGTGCTTTCCACTGAGGCACGAACTGCAATCCAGCCCAAACCAATCCCATTAACGCTTCGCCGGCGATTAATCCCGAAGCCGTCAGGACGCCAGCATTCTCCACTCGAGCTTTTTGCGCCGCGTTGTAGCCCCGCCGATCCGCTACCCAGTCTCCGACCGAGCGAAAAACACCGCCCACAAAAATCGCAAACGTGGTGCCGAACGGCAGGTACATGCCGACCGCCACCAGCATGGGGCTTTTTACCTGCATCATGATCATGGCGATCCCGAACACGATGCCGACTCCCACCAGGGCCCACGGCATGTCTCCGCCCACAATCCCCTGCGCCAGTGTGGCCATGAGCCCCGCTTGTGGAGCCGGCAAGTCCGGGCCGCCGAACCCGACGCCGCCGGAGTTGATGCTGCCCTGGTGAAGCAGCATTAACGGCCAGTACATCACCAGACTAGCCACGACCACGGCAATCAGTTCCGCGATCTGGATGTTTCGGGGGGTGCCGCCGAGAATGTATCCAACTTTGAAGTCCTGCAGCAATTCACCTGCGACCGATGAAGAAACGCATACCACTGCGGCTACACCCAGGACGATGGCCACACCCTTGCCGCCGGAAACGCCGAGAGACACCATGAGCAGCGCCGCGATCAACAAAGTCGAGAGGGTCAAGCCGGAAACCGGATTGTTGGACGAGCCGATAAATCCCACCAGGTTGCCTGAAACCGTGGCGAAGAAGAAGCCTACGATCAGCATAACGACAGCCGCCAGAATCGCAGGCCAAAACAATCCGGAAACCTGGACGTAGAGTACGCACATCAGGACAAACATCAGCGCGATCAGTCCGAGCACTGTTTTGAAACTCATATAGCGTTCGGTACGGCCCAGCTTGGCTCGTTGGTCGGAGCTCTGTCGCATATCCGAGAGCAACTTGCTAAATCCCGAGGTCAGGCTGTTGCGCATTTTGAAGAGGGTGTAAGCAGCCCCAACGAGCATGCCGCCAACCGCGATGGGCCGGACGATGTATCTCCACACCGCGTCCGCGGTATCGGCCCAGTCTTTAGGTGTGCCCGCGGGAATGTATTGCTGCAGCGCTGGTCCCAGGAAATAAATCATCATGGGGACCAGCAAACCCCAGGCCAGCACGCTGCCGGCGAACTGAATCGAAGCCAGGCGGAGTCCGATGATGTAGCCCACTCCGAGATAGGCGGGGCTCACGCTGGGAGCTGCGAATACACTGGTCCCGCCGGTGGGCACAACCTTGGTGCTGCCCAGGGTTCCAAGTCGAACCTGGCTGTGACCCAGATTTCCGATGGTAAAGGGGAAATCCCGATCGGCCGCAAACAGCCCAAATTTTCCGAGTAAGTAAACCACGCCGCCAACGCCGATATTCCAGAAAAGATATTTCGCAGCTTCGGCGCCGCGCTGTCCGGCTTTGTGAATCTCCGAAGCGGCGACTGATTCAGGAAAGGGCAGCTCGGGGTCTTCCACCATGACCCGGCGCACCAGGGAAATGAAGAGCACTCCGAGGATGCTGCCCACCATGATCAGCGCGGTGGATTTCCAATACGCATCCCCCGGGCGAAACGAAGGCCATGCCTTGGCAATCAGAAATGCGGGAATGGTGAAGATCGCGCCGGCCGCGATGCCTTCGCCAATCGAACCCGCAGTTCGGGCGATGTTCTCTTCCAGCAGCGATCCCTTCCAGGCCCGCATCGCTGCCATGGCAATAACGGCTGCCGGATAAGTGGCCGCGATGGTGATTCCAGCCCGCAGGCCGAGGTAAGCATTGGCTGCGCCCAGAACGATTGTCATGGCGAGCCCCAGCAGAATGGCGCGCCAGGTAAACTCGCGCATTTCCATACTTTCCGGGACGTAGGGTTGAAATTTCTTCTCGTTCGGGCTGGCAGGCACGGGGACGTCTGTACTCATGCAAGGATCCTCGGAAGTGTAATCGCGGCTGGCGGTTTGATAATAAAGACCTTAGACGTTCAGATCTTAGGTGATAAACAAGACGGCGCACGTTAACATGTGGGTTCCCCGTTTTACAAGGGCCTCACCTTCCGTTCTTCGGAAGGGGAAAAACTTTGCGGCTTTGAGGCGCGGGTCGAAATTCCGTGAAATGCCGCTGTGGTGGCCAAGTCTGATATTATAACGCGGCTGTTTGATCCGGCTCCCTGAGGTTTTACTGTCATGTTCCCCAGGCTCTATGAATGCAAGGACTGTGGCGGTTTTACTGGTTACCGCTCACGCCCGAAGAATCTCACCGAGAGGTTTCTCCTGCCCCTATTTCTTCGACGCGCGACCCGCTGTGGCGACTGCTTCAGGCGGTCGTACCAATCCATATTCGTGAAGGTTCGCCCAAGGCGGGAACCCAAGAAGACACAGAACGCGATTGCCTGATCGTTGAGTCGTTGCTTGCAGCATTGCAGCCCGCTATACTGAGAAAGAAGTTTGCCCGTGACGTCCTTGGAGGTACCCGGGCGAACGCGGGAGGCTCGTCTTCAGCAGTAGTGAGGACCCAATCCGGGCTACCGGGACCCAGGTTTTGACGCGGGACAGTTCGCTAGTGTCCATGCTGGTCTCGTCAGTGAGCGGTGTTGCAGAAAGTCTCTTCGCTACTCTCTTCCCATCCGATTGTCGTCTCTGTGGTCTCCCTCTGATCAACATTTCCCGCCTGCCGGTCTGCCGGGCTTGCCTTTCGGAGCTTCGCCGCATCACGGGCAACGTATGCTCGGTCTGCGGAGAGCGGGTTTTCACTCCGCATGCTCTCAGCACGGCCGAGACTCGCTGTGGCCTGTGCCGCCGGCTGAAACAACCCTTTGCCCAAGCGGTTGCCTACGGCAGTTATGACGGGGGCCTGCGCGAGTTGATCCACCTGCTGAAATACGAACAGGTCAGACCTGCGGCTGTCGTGCTCGGCCGGATGCTGGCGGAAGCGGTCAGCGGGGTGGAATCCGGTTGGACTCCTCTGGCGGTTGTCCCGGTGCCGCTGCATGCGCGGAAGTTGCGTCAGCGCGGCTTCAACCAGTCCGAGTTGATCGCTCAGCATGCTGTGAAAGTCCGAGCGGGAAGTGGCGGGCTGGTTCTGCACTCTCGTGTGCTGGAGCGGCGTCGCGAAACTCAATCGCAGATCGGACTCACACGGCATCAACGCCGTGAGAATCTTCGGGGCGCGTTTGCCGTCTCCCGGCCGGAGGAAATCAAGGGCCGCGAAATCCTGCTGGTTGACGATGTGTTTACCACGGGCACCACGGTGTCGGAATGCGCCCGCGTTTTGCGACGGGCGGGTGCATCTAAGATATTTGTAGCCACGGTGGCCCGTACGCTGAAGGACGAGGTGAAGGGCCTTGATCTGTCGCAGACGCTTGACGAAGCTGGCGGTGACAGGATAAGCGCGGTGGGAAGGCAGCTTTTAGCTGTTAACCCTTAGCTCTTGGCTAAAGCTAAGAGCTAAATCTAGAGCTTACTTTCGATAACGAATGTATGGCGGGGAAGTGGAACAATTCGATGAACGGCTCGATGCTGAGGAGCCACGGGCCTGTCCCGGCAGTAGTCGGAATGCACCGCGAAGGGACGCACCGCGAGGGCAACGGCCATGCGCTGCACGCGCCCGTGCTGGTGTTGAACGCATCCTACGAACCGATCAATGTTTGCGCCGCCCGCCGGGCCATTGTGCTCGTGCTCAAGGGCGTGGCCATGACGGAAGAAGAAAACGGACACTTCCTGCACGCTGCCCGCCTGGCGATCCGCGTACCCTCGGTGATTCGTCTGCTGGAGTACCGTCGAATTCCGCATCAGACGCGTGCGCTTTCGCGCAAGAACATCCTGCTGCGCGACCGCAACACCTGCCAATATTGTGGGGAAGTGCTGCCTTCGAGTGAACTGACCCTCGACCACGTGGTCCCGCGTTCGCGAGGCGGAGCCTCCACCTGGGAAAATCTGGTGGCCTGCTGCCACAACTGCAACCGGCAAAAGGGCAATCAGTTTCCCATCGAAGCAGAGATGAAACTGATGCGCGAGCCGCGAGCCTTCAATCTGCACACCAGCCGCCACATCATGCGCCTCATGGGACGCTCGGATGACAAGTGGCGAAAGTATCTCTTCTATTAGTTTTCGAGTTCCCGTTTTCTAGTTTCTAGAAACCAGAAACCCGAAACTACTTCGGCGGCGGTGGTGGCTGGGTCTGATCCTTCGCGCCCGGCGCCTTCTGCACTTCCTGGCCTTCAAATGTGATCTTCACATTCGATCCGAAGCGCTTGTAGTCGCTGTATTTCACGATTTCGCGGATGTGGACGTCGCCGCTCGAAAAGTGCAAGGTGTCATCTGCTTTGGTGTACGTAGGGAACCAGTACTTGCCGTCAATCTGCTCGCGCCAGGTAGTGAATTTCGGGAAGAGATTTTCCTGGCCTTTCTTCTTGCGAATGTCCGGGACGGTCTTGCCGTATGTCTTCACGATCTGAAAATCGCGGTCGTCGACCCAGATCCGGCCTTGGAAATAGCGTTTCTTGCCGACGATTTCTTTAGGTGCAAGATCGAAGACGTAACAGTGCAGTTCGTCCTGCTGTTGCTGCCCCACGTAAAGAATCTGGTACTCGGGGATTTCGTCGCTGGTAAGCACGAAAGGCAGCCGATGCCGGATGTCGTCAACGTCTTCCGGCGACATCGAAATCATGGCTAACGAAGATTGCGGCGCAAAAACCACGTTCTCCAGACGCTTGCCCTGGTCGTCAAAAAGCACGTCGAAGATTTCGTGATACTCGCCACTGTCATCAGGCGTTATCACCCGGACGTCCTGGCGATAGGTGTACTGGTCTCGCGCCCCTTGAAATTCTTTCTCTTTGGCGGCGAAATGCCGAATAATCTCATCCGTCGTGACGCCTTTGGGCGGGGCGGGATCGAGGGCTCCCTCCTGGGCGAGGACACGGGGCGATGATAGGAAGGTAAAGGCAGAAACAAAGAGGACGGCTGACGCCACTCCAACACGCAGCATCGATTTCATAGAGAGATAGTGTAGCTAAACCTGACCGGGAAAGCTGCACACGTCACCGCGGCTTCCCCCGTGTCCGTCCCTCTCCGCTCAGGGGGCCGAACACAGGAGAGCTGCAGTTTTCTTCTCATGGTTAGATGCCAGAAGTTGCGACGAGTTGCCGGGAAACGATGAATAGATCCCCACGTGGTTCGTGGCGCTGCCGCCCGAGCGAGTGCGCTCGCCCCTACATGGGATCGCGGCGGCTGTAGCCTCGGGCCGACAGATGTGCTCCTGTCAGCATCAACAGTCCGGAGAGGAATGCCCAGAACATCAGGCTGACCGACAGGGCGAACGGGCCATAGACTTCCTGAAAATTCAGCCGGGGCAGCGCCATGATGTACGCGTACTTTAATGCTTCCGACATCAGTCCCATGATTACGGCCGTCGAGAGCACGGCGCGGGCGGGCACTTTGCCGTTGGGCAATACCCAGTAGATAAGGAAGAAAATTGCAATGCTGGCGGAAACGGCGAATGCCTTCATCATCAGAAAGCCGCCCATCCGGACTACGAACGGTCCGTGGCTGCGCAACGAACTCTCTAGAAATCCGATATTGCCGGCGGTCAAGGCAACGGAGAGCAAAGCCAGCACTCCGCAGGTGAACGCCAGAGCCAGCGATATGAGCTGATTTCCGAAATATGAGCGGTTGTTGGGAAATCGCCAGATGCGGTTCAACGCCACTTCGAGCGGCATGAAGATTCCGGTGGAGGTAAACAGCAGAATGACCAGTGACGCGACCTGCGCACGATTGCGGGCGTCCACCAGGGCATTCAGATTGCGAATGACAAAGTCCTGCCCCGCCGGCAGAGAGTCGCGCAGAAGTTGCACCACCACGTCATACATCACCGGAGAGTGAAATACCCGCCGGATGACGGTCATGAGCAGCAGCACAAAAGGAAAAAACGACAGAATCGCGTTGGCCGCCACGGAAAAGGCAAACGTATGTACCTCGGTGCGTAACAGATATTTCACCGTCGAACCGACTAACCCGGAGTGGGCTTCGTCGGGTGGCGGAGTGGGTTCTGAACGGGTTGCCCGGGGCGGTTGGGTCGCTGAACTTGACTGCTGGTCATTGAGCATTTTCCCCAATCCTATCAGAGAGTTGCAATTCATCTGATGTCACGGAAGGACAGTGCGTTGTGCTCTGCCTGAGCCGGAAGGTCCGCCTCCTCGCAACCCCCTTTGTTTAATCGTTTAATACTTCAGATTTCTTTGCTTGCCAGGAATGGAGTTCCTGAATATTATCTTGTGCTCGCTGCCCGGAAACAGGTGCATCGAGATGTTGCTTGGGGTAGATCTTCAGTGTCCTGTAGTCACAAGTCGCGCCAGCCTGAATGCTCCGGCATGTTTGTGTCGTGGTTTCGACCACGGCCCAAAGGTGACGGGGTTTTTTTGTGAGCGTGATTTTCAGTGACTGCAGTCGGCTGTGCTTTCGTTTTCTTTGAAGGGGGTTAGTACAGGAGCATGCGCTTCACGGAGGAGACGAAAGTTAAATCACCGAGTAGAGGCGAAAGGAGTTCTTTGTGAGAGAGAAGGGCACAGTAAAGTGGTTCAACGGGGCCAAGGGATACGGGTTCATCCAGCGCTCCACCGGGGAGGACGTTTTCGTTCATTTCTCCGCGATCCAGGAGAATGGCTATCGCACGCTGAACGAAGGCGAGACGGTGGAATTCGATCTGCTAAAGGGGCCGAAGGGCTTTCAGGCAGGTAATGTGGTCCGGGTGCAATAAAACGGTCCCAGGTTCAACCACTGCGAGCCCTCTCAGCTTCCCCTGGGAGGGTTTGTCATTTGCGGGAATCCCACAAATGGGACGGATTCATTAAGTACAACAACGTTGTCATCCTGAGCGGAGAAACTGCTTCGCGAAGCGAAGCAGTTGTGCAGTCGAAGGACCCCTATGAGCTTAACGGAGGCGAGAGAGCGTCGGATTTTTCTAACGATTGAAGCTGAAAGTCCAGGACTTTCAACGTGCGGTACGGCTATAGGGGTCCTTCGATTCCGTGGAGGGTTCGCGAAGCGAACTTTCCACTTCGCTCAGGATGACAGTGACTCGGGTGTGATCAGCTTCCACTGCAGGCAGGCTCTTCGCAATTCCTGCCGATCCCCACGAAGGGGAATCTAGAGCCATTACCCGGATTCAGATTGCTACTGAACTTCCACCGACACCAGGTCACCATCTGCTTTCCCGCCGGCCTTATAGTTCGCAATGACTGCACGGTCTGTCCAATCGCAGGAGAACTCGTCCGCGCCAACCAGCAGCAATGACTTGTAGTTGTCGGTTCGTAATTTGAGCGTGCGGGAGCTTGTCCGCACAGTCAAGATCGCCCCCGGATTCAGACTGCAATCCACTTTTATTAGCCTGCCTCTGACGAATTGAACCTTGCGCCGATCCGGCACAGGCTCCGCCGGCGCCGCTTCACTTTGAGTAGAGTTCGCGTCGTCGGCGTCGTGTTCCGAAACACTCGACACCGCTGTGGCCGGGCCGGTTTGCGACTCATTCTTCTGCGGTAGCACGCCATACTTTCTTAAGGTAGGCAGATCTTCCAGATTCTTCCGCGCGGTCTGGGCAATTTTCGGGTTCGAGCTGTCCTTGAGACGCTCGAGCAGGGGCGTAGCGTCATCCCATTTCTTTCCCGCGAGATCAATCTGCGTCAGGTTCAGAAGATACTGCTCACTACGCGGACTGAGCTGGATGGCCACTTTGATCGCCTCGGCGGCGGAATGAACGCCACCTCCTTGAAGCCGCGCCAGCGCGAGCATGTTGTGGGCCTCGGCGAAGTCCGGTTCTTTGTCGACCACAAGCACGAGGTCTTGGATCATGTTGGAAACGCCTTCGATCGGCTTTTGACTGGTCTGCGAGGCGCGAAATTTCCCCAGCGCCAGATAGTAATGAGTCCAGGTATCCTTGCCGTCGAGTTCCCGCGCCCTGGCCAGTTCCTCGTCGGCCTGATCGAATTCCGTTCTCTCCATGTGCACCCAGGCCATTGCGCGATGCGCGACCACGTTGTCCGCCTTGGGATCGGCCATGACGGCCTCGAGATTTTTCACACCCTGGTCGCGATGTTCCGGCAGACGCAGCGCCATCTCCGCCACCAGCGCTTCTGCCTGGGCATCCACGACGTCCTGTGCGCTGGCAGCGACATCCAGCGGTCCGAGTGGTGGAGGGAGTTGGCTCGACTTGCCGCCTGGACTCGCCGCTCCAGGCTTAGGTTGACCCGGTGACGATGGCGGAAGAGAGTGAAAGTAATCTCTCACCGCCTGTTCGAATTGGGCCGCGCTCATACCAAACGCCTGCTGGACAGCTTGCTCGACCGGAACTTTTCGTATCTGTACCAGTCCGAAATATGCTCCGGCATCCGATAGCTTGTCCTGGTGGAGCAGGTAATGCATCACGATCCACGACTGCGCGTAGAAAATGGGCGGATAGCCCGAAGGGCCCGGACGCATCGTGAACAACTCCGGTATGGGCAGCCAGGGACGGCCCAGCAATTCCATAAACGATTGGCCAGGGAGCGCATGGTTCCATGGCCGGCTCTGGGTTGGGTCGTCGCCAACCTGTGCCTGGGTGTCGCTGAGCCGCAGGCTGGAAAAATATTGGGCAAAGCCTTCGTCGAACCATTCCTGCGTGGGCGGGTAGTTGAAATTTAAAAGCAGGCGAGCGAAATCGTGGGACACCGCTCGCCAACTGTCCTCGGCCGTCAGATCGAGGACGACATAGTTGCGGTCATCTCCTGGCAAAAAAAATCCCGGGGCAGAAATGGGTTGACCCTGCCGTAACGGCGCCACGCGGATGTATTCCTCGTCCGATTGCAGGGCGATCACATCCAGAGGTTCCGGCATTTGCAGTTTGGATTTCAGGAAGAGCTGGGAAAACATGTTCCTCATCTGTTCCAGCCGCAAGCTGGTTTCGCGGCCCTTCTTTTCGTTCGCGTCCGTGAGGATGGAGAAGTGGGCCGAGCTGATCCGGATCCACTTGGGTTTCGAGTCTCGGGCAGAGCCGAACGAAGGACTGGTGAACGCGAAGAAGAAGACGGCGGAAAGAATCCATCTCGGGTGGAAGCAAAGACTAGGCATGTTCGACCGCGTGTAAAGGATGCTACCACGCGGTGTGTAGGGCGGATACTCTTGTCGCCGCTGTTGAAGTCGTCGTGGCTTGTGACCTCAGCAGCCGGTCATGTTGAGTGCTTGAAGCAAGTCAAAGGCGGCGGACAAGAGTGTCCGCCCCATCCGCCCCACAAAGGGACTCTCCGGAGAGCCTCTTAGCCGCCCACTCTGCGCTCTCGGCAACGACCGGATCCTCGTCGGCTTTCAATCTCTCCAGCACGGGCCCGAAGCTCTCGTCGCCGCTGTTGCCCATCGCGATCACTGCGTTGCGGCGCAAGCCACTGCGCTTGGCCCGCCGTACCGCCGATCCGCGAAATTTTTCCCGGAACTCTTCCTCCGTCATTTCAGCTAACCACTCAAGCGCGGGATTGACCAACCCCTCCCGCGGCTGAAATTCGGCCGCGGTGGTCGCTGGAGCTTTGCGGTTCCAGGGACACACATCCTGGCAGATGTCGCAGCCAAAAACCTCGTGCCCCATGCCTGCCCGCAGTTCCTCAGCGATCGAGCCCCGTTTCTCGATGGTCAGGTACGAGATGCAGCGATTCGAATCCAACTGGTAAGGCGCGACCAGCGCATCGGTCGGGCAGGCGTCGATGCAGCGCGTGCAGCTGCCGCAGCGGTCGGGCGCGGGCAAGTCCGGCGAAAGTTCAAGCGAGGTCAGGATGACGCCCAGAAACAACCACGACCCTAGTTTCTGATTGATGATGCAGGTGTTCTTCCCGATCCATCCTAGTCCTGCGTACTTGGCGTAGACGCGTTCGACCAGCGGACCGGTGTCTACATAACAGCGGGTCTGCAATTGCGATTCGCTGACGGCATCGCGCAGCTTGCTTTCCACAGTCCGAAGCCGGTGCAAAACAGCGTCGTGATAGTCCTGCTGGCCCCAGGCGTACCGCGCGATCCATCCCCGCTGCAAGTTGCCCGCCTCGGTCGAGTAAGGATGATCCGTGTTGTAGTTGATCGCACAGACAACGACGCTTCGTACCCACGGCAGGGTCGCGTGGAGCGACACCCGCTTGAGAGAACCCGACTCATTGCGGGCCTCCATGTAGTGCATCTCTCCGGCTCGCCCGGCGTCAATCCACTCTCGAAAGCGGTCCAATTCGTCGAACTCGTGGACCGGCGCAATCCCGGCCAGCTCGAAGCCGGCCTCGTGCGCAGCTTCTTTTACCAAGTTCGCAATGTGGCGGCTTTGCATCATCCTGAAATCCGACTTGATCTCCCGGAAGCTATCAGGCTATCGCATAAATAGTGGTTGAGGGTAGTTGGTGTGGCGCTTGTTTTACTTCGCGATATTCAGCCGGTGGTTAGACACCCTGTCCTGGATGAAGATCGTCCCGGTAATAACGTGCATGCAATTGAGCGTAAAATATTTGCGCTTTCAGACCGGAAAAGGAGAGACCCAATGAAATTCATGGTTACATGGAAATGTCATCCCGGGTTGTACACGACGGCAGTTCAGCAGTTTCTCAAAACGGGAGGCAAACCGCCCAAGGGGCTTAAGACCGTGGGCCGCTGGCATGTTCCGGGCTCGACTCTGGGCTGGCATCTTCTCGAGGGAGATGATCTGACCGCTGTATCCGAGCACGTCGCGGAGTGGGCAAACGTCATTGAAATCGACGTACATCCGGTGGTCGAGGATGCCGAGGCGGCAGCGGCCGCGTCAAAGGTCTTCGGGAAATAACAAACCCTTGGAGTCTGATCCCGCGAAGCGGCACGAGGAATCATTCTCTTGTGCCGCTTGCAATCTTCTGCTGGAGAAGCTCAGTTGGGACAAGCGCCTGGTAGTTACGGCGCAATCATCCGCCGCTTGAAATTACTTTCCCGAGGCGACTCTCTGCTAGACTACCCGGCCATAAAGGCATTCCTTATTCGTACCCCTTCGGCGTGGAGGTGTCACGCCGCCCTCCGACATAAGCGATCGCGTACTTCACCGGACTACTCGAAGGCGGGCGAATGGTCGCCCTGCCTTCTCCTTAGCTCGCTTTCTCCTCCGCGCCTTGCTTTCGGAAGGCGGCTTCTCCAGCGTCGGAAATCTGGACCCACTTCGGGTTAGGCGAGGCCTCCGCGTCGTAGTTGTCGTGCCAGTTCCACCACTTATACGGCGCGCTTTGGGGGTACCCCTCGGGGGAGTCTTCCCAAGTCTCCTGACGGCCAAGCGGCGTGAGGTCGAGGTAGCTCCAGAGGCTGCCCATGGCTTCGTCGCCGCGGTTGTTGATGAAGTAGGTGCGAAACACTCGGTCGCCGTCGCGGAAGAACACGTTGTGGCCGTGCCATTCATCGACGCCAAAGTCCTTGTCGAAGCTGTCGGTGATGGTGTACCACGGCATGTCCCATTCCATTCGCGCTTTCAGACGAGCGATGTCGTTCTGCGGCGCGCGCGAGGCGTACGCGAGAGTAGTATCGCGGGCGTTCAGATGGGCGAGATGCGCCACCTGGTCGGCCCCCAGCGAGCAGCCACGGCACGCATGCTCAGGCCATCCGAACACGCCGGGCTCGAAGAAAGCGCGGTAGACGATCAACTGAGGGCGGCCTTCGAACAAGTCGAGCAGGCTTACCTTGCCCTTGGGTCCTTCGAACTCGTACTTCTTCTCCACGGGCGTCCACGGCATCTGCCGGCGCTCGGCGGCCATCGCGTCACGGGCGCGGGTCAACTCTTTCTCCTTCACCAGCAGCTTCTGGCGCGCTGCCTCCCACTCCTGCAGCGACACGATCGGGGGTGTCTTAATATTCACTTTCGTTTCCTTCTTGCTGGCCATGCCCCTCTCCTCTCTCGAGGTTGTTTTTATTGGTTGTCGGATCCTGTTTTTTTCCGCAAGGCTTCTTTCCGCGAAAGCCGCTCACGGCCAGCGCGGAGATGCCGCCCGTAGAGGCGGTGCCTGCGGCGATCCACGCCACGGTTGCAATACACGCAGGACACATAGGTTCTCCTTTCCGATCCATGCTTGTTCGTTCAATGCTTGCTGCCACGCTTTGATGCCGCCGTGCGAATCCGGGTCATCAGGTCGGTCCAGCCGGCGTCCACTCCGCGGTCCGATTCGCCGATCCACCCCATCGCCCGATGCACAAAACGGAGCCGAGTCAATCCGTTCTCCTCTGTCAGCCGGTACTGAAGATTTGAGAGCGCCGGCGTCGACATAAACAGCGGCCCGCTTATCTCCAGCAGCGACGGAGGCTTGATCGCCTGCACCACGCCCCAGAAGTGCCCCGTGTTGTTTCCCAGATCGCGAAACCAACGCCCGCCCGGCCATGCCTCCAACTTCATTGGCATCGGTTTCTCGGGTGTCGAGTTCAAGGGTCCCATCTGCTCCAGGATCGTCTCGAACACGATTCCGATTGGCGCCGCAATCTCTTCCTGCTTCACGATCTCGAATGTCTGTACCGCCTGCGTCGCCGGTTCCTGAATATTCGCTGCCATTAGTCCTCCTTCTTGATGATGTCACTTGCAATCATCCGCTCCAGAGCCTTGCGCTCCGCCCGCTCCTTGATCTGGCCGAGCTGATGCGTCCAGTACCGCTCGAAGGTCTTCACCCACTCATGCACTGGCTTCAGCTTGGCCGCATTCAATCGGTACATCCGGTGTTGTCCGCGCTTGATCACCGACACCACTCCAACCTTGCGCAACACCCCCAGGTGCTTGGAAACAGCCGGCTGCGACATCCGCATTCGCGCCACTACTTCCCCCACCGCGTACTCCCTGCCATCTGCCAGCACCCCGATCACCTGGCGCCGCCGGGGTTCCGCGATTGCGTTGAATACGTCCGTCGTGGTTGCCGCTCTTGCCATTCTGTTAATATATTCCTATATAAGAATATGTCAAGAATATTTTGCTGAGCAGAGACGATCTCAACCGCGTTGGGTGTTCTGTCTTAGTTCATGCTACGACCAAGGGTTCATGCGACGAGGTAGGATGCCGGTCTGCCGTAGACTGGATAGTTGGTGTCGCCTGGTCTATAAGAGGAGAAGTCAAGGACATTTTTCTCCCTCGACCGGAAGGAGAGATATTTCCTTGCCTTCCAGCCCCTGTGCGTGAGACGAGGCGTTGGGTCGTGCCGCGGATCTTGCATGGTTCCATCTCGGTTGCATCCATTGAGTAGCGAGGACGTTGATCGGTTTCTGGAGCTGGCAAGCCGTGGCGGTTGCTTGGTTGGCAACACATAGGTCTATCTGAGGCTCGTGGCCTAGTGCTTTCTTGGGTTGTCCGAGAGGGTATAGGGGTTACACGGAGGCTAAGTGCTCAGTGGCACTTCATGCCTACAGGCGTTAAGGATACTCACTCTCGAAACCGAGCGTCTCAAGAACCGATGCAGCACTACCGAACAAGAGTCATCGGAGATGGAAAGGGCTCTTCCCCGAGACGCTCAAGTGGCTTGCGAGTTCAGTTTGTCGATATCGAAGTCTTCTCCCTTCTTCCACAGTGTCAGCGTAATGGCTGCAATCTTGCGTGCCAGGGTGAGGCGCACCATGGTGGGCTTGATGCCTTTGGCGAGCGAGCGCTGGTAAAACTCCTGGAACGGTCCGGGCTGCACGCTGGCTCGGGTAGCAGCGCCTTTAAACAGGCCTTTCAGATCATGGTTGTAATCTTGGTTCAAGCCGCGAATCGTCGCCTGTTTTTTGCGTCGCCGCACTTGCCCACCCACGTAGTGAATACTCCAAAAGGGGCGCCCTCTTATAATGCGGTTACAACAACCATTAAATAGCGAGTTGCAGGCCAGAACCTCTTCAGCTACTGCAGCTTCGCGTATTCCGCTTTGGCCAGCTTCAGAATTGGGATGTCGGGGTCGGCGTCCTTCCAAAGGGCGAGGAAGTCCTGATAGGCGGCCCTGGCCTTCGCGGTATCTCCAGACAAAGCGAAGGCTCGGCCTGATTGCAGACGCGCTGCCACGCCTACGGGATCACTGACAATAATCCCTCGATGGTCGAGGATTTTCTGGAATTCCGCGGCGGCTTCGGTGCCCCGGTGTGCGGCCAGGTAGGCTTGGCCACGCACGTAGACCGGATAGAGGGATCCAAAGAAACCATGAAAACTGCTGGGGGGCGATGCCAGATCGTACGGAGCTGCGACTTCGAGCACTTCGATTGCCTTGAAAGATTCGCTGCGGTTAAGAGCGAGAAGTGCGCGAACCGCTGGCAGGTAATTGAATCGGACGGATGTGTCCTTCGGGAAACGCCTTTCCAGATCATTCGCGAGATCCTGCGCTTGTGAAGAATCCCCAGCGACGGCGAGGGCAAAGGCAGCGCCGTATTCCACTCCGCGATCTTTGGACAGTTGAAGGGCGGCCATCGAACCTTGCCGTGCGGCAGGCACGTTCCCGAAAAAGGCTTCTCGGAGCGCCGCAGCGATTTCGTACTGAGCGACACTTTCCGACCGGGCCGACCGCTGAGCCAACTCCGACGCCCGCTGCGACATTCTCCTGGCCTGCTGCAAATGACCGAAATATCCCAGTACAAAGGCTTGGTGGTTATCAATCTCTTGCTCAGCCCCCGCTTTGCCCTTGGCCCGAGACACTTCCCGGTCCATAGCCGCCTGGTCACCCTTTAGGAAAGCGAGATCGTAGCCCTGAATCGAGAACGCTGGGTTTTCCAGTTTGAGCTTGGCGGCGCGCTGCAAGGCGTTCTCCGCCTCCGGAAAGTGGCCAAGGTCTTGATGGCCGAGAGAGAGATTGAGATAGCCGAAGGTAAAGCCCCGAGCGAGCGCGACAGATGCTTCGGCTTCCTCGATGGCCTTTTCATAGTTTGCGAATGTGGGGTAGATGATGCCGGAGAGAAACCCGTGAGGGGCGAATTCACGTGGGTAAGTTTGTGCCCATAGTTCGCAGGTCTCTCGTGCCTTTTCCATGTTTCCCGTAACCTGCATCTCGTAGGAAGCAGTAATGAAGAACTTCTCGTTATCGCTAGCGCGATCGCGCAGCGCAAAAGCCTGGGTGGTGCTCTCGGCAGCGAGGACTGGTTCTCCAATGTCGCCATACATGCGCCCTAGTGCTGCATAGGCTGTGGCGAAGTTGGGATCAATCGCGATGGCCCGCTTGAAAAAGGACACCGCAGCTGCCGAACCAGATGAGCCAGCAACCTTGTAAGCGGTAGTCAGGGCGCGCAAGGCTTCGAGAGACGATGTGGTCGCCTCCGCTAGCGGAGTGTTGTGTTTCTCTACCGTGGTTAGTGATTCACCGACCCGAGTTCTGAACCTGCTCGCAATTTGGCCCAGAGCATTCAGCACATCTTCTTCTCTCGCGGCTTGAACCTGCTCCTCGGCGAGCACCTGTCCGCTGCGGCAGTCCCGGGCACGCAACCCGAGAACATACTGACTGCCAAGCCTTGCGATCGATCCGTCGAGGACCGCGGCACTGTCGGTTCGCTCGCATATTTCCCGGGCGACATCGGGAGTGAGGCGCGCATCCGCCGGATGCCCCATTAGCCCTAGCGTCTGCTGGATTCGCTCCTCCGAGATCAGGCTCAGGAAAGGCGATTGGGCGAGCTGCACAGCCATACCTTGTCGCAGCGTGTCGTCAAACACCGGATCTCCCGTGGCGTTGGTAAAGTCCGCTAGGACAATGGTGTCCTTGTCGGTCAGCTTGGGACCATGGCGAAAATGCAAGTAGCTAGCGACTGACAACGCGAGAATCAGAAAAAGAGCCGGAACGAATATCTTCCAACGTTTTCCTGTGCTGATGGTGGGAGTGACCGGCGCACTGATTTTCGCCCGCTCCGTTTCAGTGCCGCGCTTCAGCCTTTGAAGATCGGCCCGGATGTCGGAGGCGTGCTGGTAGCGCAAGTCTCGATCTTTCTCCAGACACTTATCGATGATCAGTCCCAGTTCGATGGGGAGCCCGGGGGTCAACCGCACGATTGGTGGAGGCGTGCGGTTCATAATGCCGTCGAAGATCACGCCGGTACTTTCGCCCCGGAAAGCCACAGTCCCGGTCGTCATCTCATACAGCACCGCCCCGAAGGAGAACAGATCGCTTCGAGCATCCAGGTGCTCGGCGCGCACTTGTTCTGGCGACATATACGAAATCGTTCCCAGCACACTTCCCGGACTTGTCACATGCTCTTCGAAGGTCACCGTAGAATCTACCGGCACATTGGTAAGTCCCGCGTCGCTGAGCACGGGTGCCATCTTGGCGAGGCCAAAGTCCAGAATCTTGGCCTGACCTCGATTCGTCACGAAGATGTTCGCTGGCTTGATGTCCCGGTGGACGATCCCTTTCGAGTGTGCGGCATCCAACGCATCAGCAATCTGAGTTCCCAGATCAAGCACCGTTTCGACCTTCAACGGCTTGCTGCTGATCCTGTGTCGCAGCGTCTGTCCCTCCAGCAGTTCCATGACGATGAAGGTTCGCCCATCGGCCTCGTCGATTTCGTGAATAGTGCAGATGTTCGGATGGTTCAAGGAGGAGGCCGCCTTCGCCTCCCGCTGGAAGCGGCTAAGGGCTTGGCGATCGCGGGCGAGTTGATCCGGAAGAAACTTCACAGCGACAAACCGACTGAGCTTCACGTCCTCAGCTTTGTAGACCACACCCATACCGCCCCCACCCAGCTTCTCGAGGATGCGGTAGTGCGAAATGGTCTGGCCAATCACTGGCGCGGAATCTTAAGTCCGGGAAGTGGGCAAGTCAATGAAGACCCGAGAGTTGGTCGAAGGGATAGTTGGTGAAATATCGCGTGGCTGTTGAAAAACCCCTTCTTTTGAAAAGACTGCACCAGCCGAGGGGTAGAAAATGTCCACCAAAATCGAGAACGTCGTTTATAGGGCATCCTAGCGCGATGAAATTTCTGCGAACTTCGAGAGTGTGAGTTTTTCAACAGCCACTCGCGATTACACTCACAACCCCGGAGCAAGCTGCCTTGGGGCAGACTCTCCGGGGTCGTAATTGGCATAAACGCCTATTCTCGATCGTTGAGCGTACTTGAACCCTGCAAACCGTTATTTGCCCTTCACCATTGAGCAGTGGGTCGAGGCTGTTTTCCACGTACCGGAATCATTCACCCAGGTATCGCTGCAGATGACGGTTCGCGCCCGATGCGTACCGTTAAGTTCAGCGTCGTAGGTGAACGTGTAATGTGAAACGGCGGTGTTCGGACCGAAGGTTGCCACCTGCACGTCGCTGATGTCGCCGCTCTTCCACTTGTTCGTCTTGTTCTGCAGGTCCTTGATGAAATCGTCCTTCGTCTCCCAGGCCCCCCAACTGTTCCCTGCGGTGAATCCGTCAGCCAAATGCTGCTGCGCCCACGACACATCGTTCTTCATTTGCGCATTTCTGGAGTCCTGCTGCAGTTGTTTGATCTGCTGGGCGACATTGCCGTCACCCTGGGCGTGAAGGTTGATGGAGAAAGTAAGACAACAGAATATGGTTAGGACAGCGATAGCCGTTGTTCTTGTCACTGTAAGAGTCCTCCGTGAGAGTCGACCGATTCTATACCTCGGTGACCTATTGTGCACGCGGTGATGCCGCCAGGCTGAGTCCACCCTTACACCATGGACCACTCGGCATTTGCGCGTCCGATCCGCTGTTCCATGCCCGGCCTCAGTGTGTACAATCTCGCGACGGCGATTTCACTCCGCCCGATTCGTTTCCAGAGGAATGCTCTGATGCCTGAACACGCAGCCGCAAGCCTCCTGACTTTTGCCGTTGACCGGACCGATGACTGCGCCGAAGTGCGATGCAGTGGCCGGCTGGTGGCGGGTGTGAATGATCTCCTTTACCTCGAGATCGGCCAACTGATTCCAAGCTCCAGACGAATCCTGCTGGACTTGACCGATCTGACCCACATGGACAGCACGGGCCTGGGCACGCTGGTTCGGCTGTACGTCACCGCGAGGTCGGCAGGCTGCTCTTTGCAACTCTTCAACATTGGGAAACCAATTCGGCAACTGCTGGGCGTTACCCATCTTTTGTCGGTGTTCGAGGTGATCGGCAACAACAACATCCGGTGCGGATGATCTGGCGAGTCGTGCCTTCTGGCAAATGAGTCACTCAGAGTCGCACCGCCCGCCCCATTTGCGAATGCCTGTAACAACTCAGTTGCGCAATCTCGCCGAGCGCTACACCGCAGCGTGGAGCAGTCAACGGGCCGCCACGGTGGCTGCCTTCTACTCGCCTCACGGATCGCTCCGCGTCAACGCTGACGCTCCGGCGGTTGGCCGGGATGCCATCACCAAAGTCGCGCAGGGATTCATGACCGCCTTCCCCGACATGAAGTTATTCATGGATGGCCTGTCCGAACAGGGTGACCGTTTCGTCTATCGTTGGACGCTGGCAGGCACCAACACCGGCCCGGAGGGGACGGGAAAACGCGTGCGCATTAGCGGTTTCGAGGAGTGGCGCATCGGCACCGATGGACTCATCGCCGAGTCGCAAGGCCACTTCGACAGCGCAGAATACCAACGCCAACTGGAACGAGGCGTCGACCAACCCAGGTAGTCTTCCGCCTTTTTACCAAACGACTAGTAGCGCGCCAGCTGTCAAGCTATGGCGCACTCAATCAGGAGGATGGATTGTTTCGGCACGCCTAACTCCAGCGCGT
Source organism: Terriglobia bacterium (assembly GCA_963813645.1). Taxonomy (GTDB): domain Bacteria; phylum Acidobacteriota; class Terriglobia; order Terriglobales; family Acidobacteriaceae; genus JAIQFF01. The sequence continues at coordinate 59,582 of CAWEZS010000021.1, read as the reverse complement.
CCCCGACGACTCTCACCGGATGCTGCGCCGGCTTGATTTCGTCAGGATCCGCGAAGGTGTTCGTGGCGCGCATGTCTGGGTGTGTGAGTATCGAGGCTCGTGCTTCCGTCGCACGTGCCCCGCCGGCCAGTCGAATCCGCAGCGACAAGGCCGAGTCCAGCGACGGGTTGGTCAAGGTCACGGTCAGGCGCCGGTCGCGGATCGACGCGGAAGCAGACAATCCCGGTAAACGCGCCTGACCGGCCAGGACCGGAACATTCATCTCCGCCACCGGATTGCTCACCTGCACCTGCTGGGATCCCATGTGGGCGCGGTACATGTCGAAGACGTAGTACACGGGAGTGCGTACGAATTTGTCGCCTTGCGCCAGAAACAGCGAATGAATGCAATTGACCGACTGCGCCACATTCGCCATCGCAATCTTTCCGGCATGGCGGTTGAAGATGTCGAACGTCATGCCGGTGTGCACGGCGTCACGAAGCGTAATGGTCTCGCTCAGGATGTAAGCGGGAGTAATCTCCGAGCCGGGCGCGTACCACACCCCCCACTCGTCGATCACCAGCTTAGTGCGATGGGAGGCGTCGATCTTACCCATCTCTTTCCAATGATCGTCGATCAGTTTGTCCAGGCGCACGCCGCGGAGCAGGACTTCGTACCATTCCGGCGCTTTGAAATCCGCAGCCTTCAGCGGGGTGGGACGCAAGTCGGTATAAAAATGCAGCGAGAAACCTTTAGGAAGCTCGAAGCCGCGCATGGACTCGAAAAAGCCCGTCGTCCACCCAATATCTCCGTCCGCCGAATGCCCGCGCGGGCCGGTCGCCACCAGGAAGGGCTCTGTGTAGTTGGGGAACTGGGTCACGAATTGCCGGTATTTAGTCGCATATTCTTCGGGCCGCATCGAGCCGCCGCAACCCCAGGATTCGTTGCCGACGCCCCAGTACTTGATCCCGAATGGTTGCGGGTCGCCGTTGGCGGCGCGTTCCTCCGCGAGGCTGAGAGTTCCCGTCGGCGCATTGCAGTAGGACACCCAATCGTGAAACTCGCTGGGCGTGCCGGAACCAACGTTAGCGGCCACGTACGGTTCGGCACCGATCAGGCGACAGAGGTGCATGAATTCGTGGACCCCAAATTGGTTGGTCTCGGTGGCGTCCGTTCCGGCGGGCATACGACGCTGCCAGAGGTTGTAAGTGCGCGGACGTCCGGAGGCCTTGCCGATTCCATCGCGCCAGTGATATCCGTCGGCAAAGCAGCCGCCCGGCCAGCGCAGATTCGGGGCGCCGATCCGCTTCATGTCGTCCACAAATTGTTTGCGGATTCCCTCCACGTTGGGAATGGAAGAGTTCCGCCCCACCCACACGCCATCGTAGATGACGCCGCCCAGGTGCTCGATGAAGTGTCCATAGAGGTGCGGGCTGATGACAACACCGGACTCCCCAGGTGACAACACAATCTCGGCATCTGCCGCGAATGCCAGGCGGGAAGAGGCCAACGCACCGACTGTTGCTGCTGCTCCCGCTTTTAGAAAATTGCGCCGGTTCATATGTGGGATCGCGGTTGTAGTGTATCGAATGGCGTATTTACAGCCGTCCTTAGGTGGCGGGGAGATGTTAAGTCACGAACCCTCCCAGAGGCAATTTAGAAATGATATGCGCGCAGGAGGGGGTGAAAGACCAACGACCAAGGACCAACAACTAGATTCCCAGCTTCTTCACTTCTTCGTTGTAATACTTGCGGTATAGGATGTCCCACTCCTGGCTGCCCTCGAGAATGGTGCGCTTCTGGCTTTCGATCTTGAGGCGGGCCGTCTGGTCGATCTTCGCTTCCTGATTCAACAGGTCTTCGAGAATCTTGCGAATTTCGAGCCGAATCGTGTTGCGATCTTCCACGAAATCCACCGCGTCGACTTCAGCCAGCGCGTCCGCGACCACGTGCGCCACTTTATTGACTTTGTCCCGGCTGATTCTCACAACACCGCCTTATACTTGCGGGTCAATTCACTCTTCACCTTGCGAAACATCTCCTGATAGTTGGCCCCGGTCCGCCGCATCTCTTCGGAATAGGCTTCCAGAATGACACGCACCTCGTCATTGATGCGGTCCTCGAGCGACAACTCTTCGAGCATGGCTGCATGCACCTTCTCGGTGACCGCTGGCACGGCCTTGGTCTCGATATGCCCGCCTGCAATCAGCTTTTTGGTGACTTCGCGGGCCAGATAGCCCACATACTCTTTGGAAAGAAGCATAGCGGCGGATCGGTTTTGGTTTGTGAAACACGTAGTGTAGCACAGGAAGCATGCACCACTTGGACCTTCGCAATCGGCAATTGGCAAAGAGCGTTTGGCATTTGGCTCATTGCCAATTGCTCATTGCCAAGTGCTGATTTCTCCCCCTATTCAGGCATACAATGCAGAAATAAATGTCTTCCGCGCCCGACAACCTAGCAGGCCTCAAAGACGACATGATCGCCTTCATCGAAGGCCACGGCATGCGCCGCTTTCACGGCTACGTGGACTATGAAGAAGTGCAGAGCGTGGTCTGGAAGACCGAAGACAATCCCGACAGCTGGAAGGACTTTGTCGAGTTGGCCAAGGCCGCTGCAGCTCCCTTCCTGACCATGGATTCCTGGATGCTGCGGCGCGAGGAACTCGACCAGATGATCGAACGCTTGAGCCAGGCGGAGTTCACCAACGATGAAGACGTGGACGAGGCCCGCTGGCTGAAGACCTACGTCGGAAAGACCGGCTTCGTGCAGCTCGGCTTCGCCCACCAGGGGATCATGATGGTCTACGAGGCTTCCACCGAGTGGTACGACCACTACCAGCGACTGTTGGAGCTTTCCGAAGACTTCGGCGGCATCCCCATAGACGAACCCGACCAGGACGAAGAAAACTGACCCAACAAACCGCACCGCTATAATCAGTCTTCACCAGATAAATCTCTTCGCTCATGCGCTGGGACCTAAAAACCGCCGACCCATTTGCTGTTGAAAATCTCGCGGCGAAACTGAGTTCGCAACCATCTCTTCGCCTCAAAGATCCGCAAATCGCCTCTACCCTCGCCCGTCTCCTGGTCATGCGGGGCATAACCGAAGCCGAGGCCGCCGGACGTTTCCTCTCTCCCGAACTCTCGCATCTGCATTCGCCCTACCTGATGGCCGGCATGAAGACAGCCGTGGATCGAATCGAAGCCGCAATCGAGAACAAAGAATCGATCCTGATTTACGGCGACTACGACGTGGACGGCACCACCGCAATCGTTGTCCTCAAGACAGCGATTGAATTGTGCGGCGGGACGGCCGATTTTCATGTTCCCCATCGCATTCGCGATGGCTACGACATGCGCGACGACGTCATCGAGCGCGCTGCCGCTGCGGGCATCAAGCTCATCATCAGCGTGGACATGGGCATCCGCGCCTTCGCCCCTGCCGAGACCGCGCGGCGGTTAGGCGTGGACTTGATTGTCAGCGATCATCATCTGCCCGGCCCGCAGGGCGTCCCGACGGCGCTGGCTGTGGTTAATCCCAATCAGTCGGGATGTGAGTATCCGTGCAAGGCGCTCTGCGGCGCGGGTGTCGCCTTCAAATTGGCCCAGGGCCTGATCGAGAGAAGGATTCCGGAAAGCGGCCACCGCACTCGCATTCTGAATTCGTTTATGAAAGTGGTGGCGATCGCGACTATCGCCGATGCCGTGCCGCTTACCGGAGAGAACCGGGTCTTCGCCAAGTTGGGACTGGAGGGCCTGCGCTCGCCCGTGAATGCCGGACTCAAAGCGCTGCTCGAAGTTGCGCAACTCAATCATGGCCGGATACTCACGTCCGGCGAAGTTGCCTTCCGCATCGCCCCGCGTATCAACGCCGCCGGGCGTATGGATGTGGCGCGCGACGTCATCGAACTGTTCAGCGTGAAAGATCCCGCCCGCGCCCGGGAGATTGCCAACAAGCTTGATCAGCTCAACGGCGATCGGCAGGAAGAAGAGCGCCGCATCCTGCAATCCATCACGGCGAATTTCGAGGAACAGCCCGCGCTGCGCAACGCTTTCTGCATCGTGATTGATGGCGAGGGTTGGCACCGCGGTGTGATCGGCATTACAGCCACACGTGTGGTAGAGCGTTACGGACGTCCAGCGCTGGTGATTTCGCGGAATGGCGAGGAGGCCCACGGCTCGGGCCGGTCCATCCGCGCGTTTCACCTGCTGAATGCGCTCGAATCCTGCGCCGGCCTGTTCACCCGCTTCGGTGGACACGCCCACGCCGTCGGCTTCTCTCTGCCGGCCGCGAATCTGCCTGAACTGCGTACGCGTCTGGACGAATACGCGCGGGCCAGCCTGACCCTCGCCGACTTCGAGCCGGCACTGAACTTCGATGCCGAGTTGGCGCTCGACCAGATCACGCCCGATTTCTTCTACCTTCTACAGAGACTGGAACCTTTCGGCGTGGGCAACCCCCAGCCGGTTTTTACCGCCCGCTCCGTCCGCCTCATGGCGTCTCCGCGCATCATGAAAGAGAAACACATCAAGCTTAAACTCGCACCGGCGATTGGATCGCTGTCGCGCGCCAGCCTCGACGGCCCGGATGTTGCCATCCTGACGACACCTCGCTGCGATCCCGACTCATCTTCTCTGCGCCGAATCGAGGTGCGCGAGGCAACTGAGAACCGGCGAGAGACGGACAGCAAGTGGCGTAAAGCTATTACCTTCGATGCCCTGGGCTGGCACCTGGCGGAGCGTTGTCAGCAGGCAGGCTTGCTTCCCGGCGATACTCTCGATATCGCCTTCAGCATCGAGAACAACGATCACCCCGAATACGGCGGACTCGAACTATCACTGCGGGACTTTATCAGGCCCGCGAACACCGGTGAGTCTCCAACAGCAGAACAAAAGACAATTGCTGCGGGACTCTGAAGCGAACAAAACTGACAACTTGTCTGGCTGAGATCTGAGAACTGGTTTCAATCAATCACGCAGCTTCGACCAGCCATATTGCTTCACCACATATGGTAGTAACCATTCCGCTGATCCACCTCCACCTTGGTCTTGAACACACCTTCCAGGCACCCCGGCTGAAGCATCTGATCCTTGGGGCCGTCCGCGATGATCCTTCCCTTTGACATCAGCAGCACGCGCTCGATCTCCGGAATCAGGTCGGACAGATCGTGTGTGACCAGGATAATTCCGATGCCGGCTTTGGCCAGCGAACTCATGCTCTGCCGCAGGCTATGCCGGGCGAAGACGTCGAGGGAGTTGCTGGGTTCGTCGAACAGCAAAGCCCGTGGCCTATGTACCAGTGCACGGGCGATCAGCACCCGGCGCGCTTCACCGGAAGACATTTCGCAGACCGGACGTTGCGCCAGGTGCGATATTTCCAGCTGCGCCAGCGCGTCGTCAGCGAGCATCATGTGTTTGGGATCAATCACATGATGTGGAAAGATGCGAGCGCTGCTGAAGAAGCCGGACAAGACTACATCGCGTCCGCTGGCATTACCGGAGCTTCGGGACAGCAGATCATTGGCAACGATGCCGAGCATCGAACGCAGTTCGAAGACATCCCAACGGTCCTGCCCCAGGATGGTCATCGACGAACCCTCCTGGACCACGGGATAGCATTCGCGGGTGATGGTCTTGATCAGCGTGGACTTCCCGCAACCGTTCGGCCCCAGAATGGCCACGTGTTCGTCGCTGCGGATCACCAGGCTGAAATCTTCGAGGACAATCTTCTCGCCGCGCATTACCGAGATATTTTGCAAATCCAAGAGAGCAGGCTCTTGCCGGTTCATGATGTTGTGAGTTTAGCCGATGCTCTCCCCACGTGGTCTATGTCATCGCCCGCCAGCGTAGGTAGGGTGGAGCAGGCCTTCAGGCCTGCAACAAGGTGCTGTCGTGCGTTGGGTTTCTGCCCCCTGCAGTACCTCAGCGCGGCTGAAGCCGCCCTCGCGCACTGCCTGCAATGCAGCGCTGAAGCGCTGCTCCACCCAAAAGCAAGGCCAGAATCCCGAACCACGCGGAGCTTCGTTCCGCCGGACAACCGAAGGCGGCTGTCCCCACGTGGTCTGTGGCGCTTCAAGTAGACTTATCTTCAGATGGTTCTCCAAGTCTCCCAGCTCCGTCGCTGGTTTGCGGCGGCCACGATTGGCGTCCTGCTGGTAGTTGCAGGCGTGTACTTCTACGCCCGCAAACGAGTGGAGAATGCCCTCAAGGAAGTGCCCGCGAAAATCGGAGTTGAAATCCAGCAAAGCGCGCAGGGGTTCACTTACTCCCATTCCGAGGGCAGCCACACCATATTCAAGATTCAAGCCAGCAAGTCGGTGCAATACAAGGAAGCCGGACGGGTCGAGCTGCACGACGTCACCATCACGTTGTACGGGCGCGATTCCAGCCGCTTCGATCAGATCTACGGCGCGGATTTTGAATATGATCCGCGCTCCGGCGATGTGGTAGGCAAGGGTCAAGTCCAGATGGATCTTGAAGCCAACCCCGAAGGCCTGATCCATCCCGACCAGGCGACGCCTAAGGAACTGAAAAATCCGGTCCACCTGGTCACCACGAACCTGCTCTTTAACCAGAAGACGGGGAATGCGATCACTCATGAAAAAGTGGAGTTCAGCCTCCCCCAAGCCAGCGGGTCCGCCGTCGGCCTGAGCTATGTGGCCAATACAACTGTGCTCACTTTGCAGTCGCAGGTAGATGTCGCCTTCCACGGTACGACTCCAGCCCGGCTGACTGCGATTCATGGCACGATTGCCAAAGACCCGCGAGTGGTAGAACTCGACCTGCCGCGGATGCAGAACGGAGCGCGGCGAGCCACCGCGGACAAGGGTACGCTCTACCTGCGCTCTGATAACACGGTCGAGCGCATTCTCGCCAGCGGCAACGTTCGGGTCGAATCCGAGGACGCTGCGTCGGAGAAAATGCAGTCGGATCAGATGGAGCTTCTCATGGCCGAGAAGCAGGACACGGTCCGTTCCGCCACTTTTTCGGGAGCCGTCAAGGTAGAAAATTCAGGACCGCAACCCGTGCAGGGGAGCGCGGGGCAGGTCGTCATGAATTTCACCGGGAACAATGTGCTCCGCACCGTGCATAGCCAGGATAATGTCAGGCTGCTGCAGCATCAGAAGCCGGCATCAGCCTCCACCGGCGCGCAGGATGTCGAAGTAACGGCGTCGGCTATAGACTTCGTGGTCGCCGATGGCCGGCGTCTGCAACGCGCCAACACATCCGGTGCGGCCCAAATCGCTCTTCGGCCGGTCTCAGGCACAGGGCAGCAGACGCTGGTGACGGCGGGCAAGTTTCAGGCGGGGTTCGACGATTTAGGACAACTGGTTTCTCTGCATGGTTCGCCAAGCGCACGCATTGTGTCGCAAATCCCGGGCCAGCCGGATCGCGTCAGCACCAGCAATACCCTTGACGCGTCTTTTAATCCAGGCAGCGGCATAAATTCGATCGTGCAACAGGGAAGTGTTGCCTATAGCGACGGTGACCGCAAAGCCTGGGGCGAACATGCCACTTACACTCCTGCCGATCAGATGCTCGTGCTGACCGGATCTCCGCGGGTGATTGACGGAGGCATGACCACTACCAGCCGGACCATGCGTATGAACCGGGCGACAGGAGATGCTCTCGCAGACGGCGACGTCAAAAGCACCTACAGCGACTTGAAGGCGCAACCCAATGGCGCTCTTCTCGCTGCCTCCGACCCCATTCACGTAACTGCGCTCACCATGACGGCCCACAGCGGCCCGAGCGTCGCTCTCTATAGCGGAGATGCTCGGCTCTGGCAGAACGCCAACGTCATCCAAGCGCCTTCACTCCAGTTCGATCGTAACCACCGGTCGGTTGTCGCCCAGGGAACGCCTACCCAACCCGTATCCACAGTGCTGGTCCAGGTCGAAAAGAGTGGAAAAGTCACTCCGGTCATGATCACATCCGACCGCCTGACCTATACCGACAATGAACGCAAGGCGCACTTTGAGGAGGCGGTCCAAGCCAAAGGAGCGGATCTGACTATCACGTCGAAAGCGATGGATGTGTTCCTGCAGTCTCGAGATCAAACTATCTCGAATCAGTCGATTACAGGAACTGGCGCAGGGACGGGAAAGATCGATCACATCGTCGCCAGCGGGCAGGTTGCCATCGTCCAACCTGGTCGGCGAGCGACCGGCGATCAGTTGGTTTACACCACGTCTGACGACAAGTTTGTGCTCACCGGCGGACCGCCTAGCATTTTTGATGCCGAACAGGGCAAGATTACCGGGGTTTCGTTGACTTTGTTCAGACACGATGGTAGGGTCGTGGTCGAAGGCAACAATACTTCCCCTACGGTCACGCAGACCCGAGTGGCACGTTAAATGCGTACCCTGGCCACAGACGAAATCGGCAAATCTTACCGTGGTCGACGGGTTGTAAACGGGGTCAGCATTCGCGTAGGGCAAGGCGAAGTTGTTGGTTTGCTTGGACCTAACGGCGCCGGCAAGACTACAACCTTCTACTCCATCGTCGGACTGATCCCTCCCGATACGGGACGGGTTCTGATCGACGACGAGGAAATAACGGACGTGCCGATGTACTTAAGGGCACGCCAGTACGGCATAAGCTACCTCCCTCAGGAAGCTTCGGTGTTCCGCAAGCTTACGGTTGAGGAAAACATCCTCGCCGTGCTGGAAGCCCAGCCCATCTCCTGGCACGAGCGCCGGGAGAAAATGGAAGAACTGATTGATCAGCTGGGATTGGAGCATATCCGCCAAAATCGGGGATACGCTCTGTCCGGGGGAGAGCGGCGGCGCGTGGAAATCGCCCGCGCCTTGTGCATCAACCCCACATTTATTTTGCTCGACGAACCGTTTTCCGGGATCGACCCGATCGCCGTGCTAGATCTGCAGAAGATCATCAGCGATCTAAAGACCAGCGGAATCGGCGTCCTGATTACCGACCACAACGTCCGCGAGACGCTGGCGGTAACGGACCGGGCATACATCATTGATGGCGGACGGATTTTGGCCTCGGGCATGCCTGAACAGCTGGCCAGCGATCCGCAGGTCCGGAAGGTGTATTTGGGCGAGAGTTTCTCGCTGGTATAAAGCAGTCGTCAGTCTTCAGTCTTCAGTCGTCGGTCTTCAGCCTGCCAGCTGTCGGCCGATTGACCGAGGGCGGGCAAGGTTTTGCTGACGACTGACGACCGACGACTGACGACTGACTTATGGTTTTGCTTCAACCCAAGCTGCATTTGAGACTGTCGCAGAGGCAGATCCTTACGCCCGGCCTCGTGCAGATGGTCAGCGTGCTTGCGCTGAACAAGCTCGAGCTACGCGACATGATCACTGCCGAAATGGTGGAGAATCCGGTGCTGGAGGAGTTGGAAGACACAGTTCCTCTGCTGGATGATGCGGCTCGGCAGGAAGAAGATCGCGAACGACTCGCGCCCGAAGCCAATACGGTCGCAGCGGAGGAGAAGAAAGATCCTTTTGAAGAAATAGATTTCGGCTCGTTCTTTCAGGAATATCTCGATCCCGGCTATCGCAGCCGGAGTGAGATGGAAGAAATCGAGCGACCTTCGTTCGAGAATTTTCTCTCTAAACCTACCACGCTCTCCGACCATTTGGCCTGGCAGCTTGGAGCTTTGTCCGTCCGTCCGGAAGTACGCGAGGCCGCCGAAGTCATCATCGGCAACCTGAGTGAAGATGGCTACCTGATCGCCAGCGACGAGGAACTGCTGGGCATCGCTCCACCTGCTCCTCCGGAAGTTGACGCGACCATGGCGGAAAACGTGGTCAAAGAGGCAGCCGCCCTCGGACTGGCCACGGACGTGGATGATCCTGAGGCTTTGCTGGACGAGACTGAAGCGGCTCTGCCTTCCGAATGGGACGACCCGGACGCTCCCAGTCTTCCAGTTTCGGCTGGCGTCGATGGAACTGCGCTCGCCCCTGCGCCGGAAGCGGTTGCTGCACCAGTTCCACCGCCTGCACCAACGCCAGAGCCTGCGGCTCCGCGGAAGACGGCGCAACCCGTGTTTCAGCCCAGCTTCAACCTGGAGGATATGCACGAGGCCCTCGATCTGGTGCGCCAGATGGACCCGCCCGGAGTCGCTTGCCGCGACCTGCGCGATTGCCTGCTCTACCAATTGCGCTATCACCAGGCGCAGCTCTCTTCGCATAAGAACGGCCACGGCGAGGCCACGGCGCAACTTCTGTCCGACGCGGTCGCGATCGTGGACCAGCATCTGCGCGCCCTGCAGAACAAGCAGTACAAGGAAATCGCCCGCGCCATGAACCGTACGCCGGAAGCGGTGCAGGAAGCACTGGACTATATCCGGACACTCGATCCCCGCCCCGGTCTGCAATACAACAAGAGCCAGCCGCGCCTGATCGAGCCCGACGTCGCATTCATCAAACATGGCGATGAGTGGCTGGTGATGATGAACGAAGACGACGTTCCTGTGTTGCGCCTGAATCCCGCGTACAAGCGCCTGCTGACCCGCGAGACAAACGACAAAGACACGCGCAACTACGTCAAAGAGCGCTACAAGAGCGCCATCCAGCTCATCAAGAACATCGAACAGCGCAAACAGACCATCACCAAGGTCTGCTATGCCATCGTCACCCGGCAACAGGATTTTCTGGAGAAGGGCATAGACCAGCTCAAGCCGATGATGATTAAAGAAGTCGCGGAAGAAATCGGCGTCCATCCTTCGACGGTCAGCCGGGCGGTCGCCAGTAAATATGCCCACACCCCCCAGGGCGTATTCGAATTGCGCTATTTCTTCAGCGAGAGCGTGAACGGCCCCCAGGGCGGCAACACTTCGTTGCTGATCCTCAAGCGCCGAGTCAAAAAGCTAATCGAAGAAGAAGACCCGAGCCGCCCGTTGACTGACGAGCAGATCACCAGGATTCTGCAGTCACAAGGCATCCAGGTCACGCGCCGTACGGTTGCGAAGTATCGCGAAGACATGCGCATCCCCAGCACTCACCAACGCAGAGTTAAAAAGTAAGCGGGAGGGCACGGCTGGAGTACTGGCGGTAGACTTGCAAGTTGTCATCCTGAGCGGAGTGGCTGCTTCGCGACGCGAAGCAGCCACACAGTCGAAGGACCCCTATGAGCGGCACGCTCTTCGTGGTTCGCTTTCAACCCTCTGGCTTTTCGGCTGCAGTAAAGCTTATAGGGGTCCTTCGACTCCGCCGATCCATTCACAAGCGAATGACTCGGCTGCGCTCAGGATGACACTGGTTTATCGCCTCTGAGACGAACAGAGTTCAAATGTGCCTGTAAGAGAGAAGGGGCGCTCATGAACGTAGAGTTCACCGGCAGACAGTACGAAATTACTCCCACCATCCGCAAGTCAGTCGAAACCGGCCTGACGAAAATCCGCAAAATTCTGGGCGACAAGTTCGATACCAAGGTCATCCTTGCGATCGAAAAGCGCCGCCACAAGGCGGAAATCACCATCAGCCCGCGCAACGGACCTTTGGTGGGCGAAGCGCAAGCCGGGGACATGAAGTCCGCGGTGAACGAGGCGCTCGATCATCTGGAAAAGCAGGCGGTCAAATACAAAACCCGCTGGCGCAGCAAGAAGCGTCACGACCTCAAGAAATGGAATGGCAAGGAAGCACAACAGGAAAGTCTGCCAACTGCGATCGGACTCGCCGAAACCGCCGAGATTTCCGTGGTCGTGCACAAATTCCCGGCCGTAGCCAAATCCACCGAAGTGCACCTGGTGCGCTCCGAGGATGCCGTCGCTATGCGCCCCATGACACTCGAGGAGGCCATCAAAGAAGTGCACTTCCGCGACCGCGACGTGTTCGTCTTCCGCGATCCCAAAGGCAAACTGATGGTCCTGCACCGCACCCGAGACGGCAAGATGGAGTTGATCGAAGCGCCGTAAAAGCGGACGTCGGACCTCGGACCTTAGCGAATCTGCAACGCCTGTGTAGGACAGGCGGAGCCTGCCCTGAGCGAAGTCGAAGGGACCCGTCCAAGGCCGAGCAGGGCTCGGCTAGGTTCTAGTGTGGGGTGAGGACTCCTGCCCGCCGCTTTTGACTTTGAGCAGTCAGATACACGAGCAAGAGTTGACAAGCCGGACAACTTCAAAGCCAGCGGACAGGAGTGTCCGCCCCACACCTGAAAGACCGGGCTTCACGTCGGCACTTCTTCCGTCACCACGGAAAACCCAGTCAGGTTCGCAATCCCAAACGATGTGGTAATCGCAACATCAGAAGCATCCCGCCCGGTAGCCATCAACACCCGCCCAATCCGCGGATTAACATGGCGGGCATCAAACGTCCACCAGCGGTTCTGCAAATAAACTTCGAACCAGGCGCTGAAATCCATGGGCGTGGACTCTTTGGGTACACCGATGTCGCCCAGGTATCCTGTGGCATAACGGGCTGGAATGTTCAGGGCGCGGCAGAAGGTGACTGCCAGGTGCTGAAAATCGCGGCAGACTCCGGTGCGCTCGGTAAAAACGTCCAGAGCGGTTTTTGAAGAGCGCGCGTGCTGATATCCGAACGCCACCTTCCAGTTCACCCAGCCGCAAATCGCTTGCACGCGGCTCCATCCCGGTTTCAGATGGCCGAACAATTCCACCGCGATATTCGACAAACGGTCCACTTCGCAGTATCGGCTGTTCAGCAGATAGCGCAGCAACTCCGGAGGCAATTCGTTTACCGGATGCTCCTGCGCATCGGGATCACCCTCGTCGGGCGTGCCCGGGTCCTCGATGAGAGTAGATCCGCTCAGCCGCAGTGGTCCAGCCGGCGCCAGCCATCGGGCACAGCGATTGCCGTAGCTGTCGATATAGCTCTCAACCTTTACCTCGGGACTGATGCTCACTTCATCCGGTTCGCGCAGGTCCGGAACACGCGTGGGATGCACATGCAGCATCCCGACCATGGCCACGGCTTCCGGAATCTCGAACTGAATGTCATATCCCAGACGTATGAGCATGGGAGGGGTTTCCCGATCTCTTTCGCCACGACAGCCTGGTTGGCGAGGCAGAGTTGGCCAGCATTATCACCCATCGCGGAGCTAACTTTGGATTGAAAATCCCAATCCGGCCTAGCACTTGGTGGAGCCGGCGTCCCGTCGGCTGTCCTGCGGGCGTCCCGCCCGCAGTTGCGCCGCCCCGGGCCGCGACGCGTCGCGAATATACTTCGCCGAGCAGGGAAGCCGAGCCGGACGAAATCACTTACAATGACAGGACTGCAAAAGACAGCAATCATCACGATTCTCGTGGCCACCCTTGCCTTCGTCGCTGGCCCAGATTTCCTGGCCGCACAATCATCCCCAACTTCTGGCGCAGATGCGAGGGCGTGCCAGCTCATACCGACACCCGAACTGGAAGCAGCGTACGGCGGAAAGGTCACCAACCCGCACGGATTCGACGGCGACTCTTCCGTTTGCACCGTGAATATCGGCGGGCTCGCGATCAAGTTGCAGAGCGCAGCGCCGGGCACAGCCGGACTTCCGACCTCGATCCGGCAGGGGCTCGTAGGGGCACGCATGATGTTAGGTGTAGCCCGGCAATCAACCGGGACCAAAACCAAAGACTTTGGAAAAGTTGGGTGCATGAACCTCAAGATGACGAAGGGATTCGATGGCAAACCGTTGGCTAGACCTTTGCTTACGACATCGTGTTTCCTGATCGAGGGCGGTTATCTGAATATGGCAGTCTCTGGCGAGAATCCGAGGCAGGTCAGATTTGATGTGGTGAAGGCGTTGCTGGAGAAAGCGGCTGTCCGGCGGTAGCACCAAGGTGCTGTCATTCTGGGTAACGGGGTCAGTTTGGAAGAATCCACATGCACAGGCGTCATCCTGAGGGACTTCAGTCCCGAAGGATCTCGCGCGAACTGCCACGATCGTGGTGCGGGTTCATATGCGATGCGCGCTAGATCCTTCGCAAGCTCAGGATGACCCCATCATGAGAGGGGAGATTCAAACTGACCCATGCTGACAGATTTTGAGATGCGTCCAGGATGACAGAACTTAATTGTCGCGGTGGACAGTTTCCATCGCGAAAGCCGGCAGGCATACCGCAATGTATTCGGCGCCGCCTTCGGCGGGTGTGGAGTATTGCACCCATTCGCCGCTGTGGGCGATGACTGCCTGGCCGGCTACCACGTCCAGCTCGCCGCTGTTGTGTTTCACATGCAGGGTACCTTTCAGCACGATCGTGAATTCGTCAAACTCTGGTGTCTGTCCCGGCTCTTCCCAACCCTGCGGACTGCGCATGTGGGCGACGCTTACTCCTGAAGTCCTGGTGTTGACGCGGCCGATGAATTCGTCAATCAGTTTGGGCTTGGTGCCGGCGGCGCGGATGCGCGTAGGCTGAGCGACCAGAGTGGGCATTGCTTCTCCTTAGGTATGAAGTATCAACCAATCTATCAAGAGAAGCGTGGAAGGCGCGAGCCCGTAGAGAAGATCGGCAGTGGCTAAGTTTGGATTTCTATCTTAAATAGGAGGGGTCATCCTGAGGCTTGCGAAGGATCTAGCGCGAAGCGGATATGCAGGCTGGCGGGCTGATGGTGTGGTACGCGCAAGATCCTTCACGACTAAAGTCGTTCAGGATGACGCCGGTGGTAGGGGTGCCACTACCAAAAGATCGGCAGCAAGAAACAGAAACTTCAAACAGGAAACAGGAAACAGGAAACTAGAAACTGACTACACCGACATCAACCGCGCCTTCTCCGCCTGCCCAGCGGCCAGCACATCGAGCGCCGGAATTGACACCGGCGTGGTAAAAGTATTTTCCGGCGGCAACGTGCCCGTCTGAAGCGCTTTGATCAGCATCTCAATTGCTTCACCCGTGTTAGGCCCGGCGAAGATGGTCGCGGCCAGCAATCCGCGCTTGACCCAGGCCTGACCGGTCTTCGGCAGGCCGTCGCATCCGATAAAGGGCAAGCTCAGCCAGCGTTGCCGGGCTGCGGTATCGGGCAGCTCCTGGAAAGCTTTCCGTGCGCCCAACGCCATGCCGTCATCCTGGGCCGCGATCAGGTCAATGCGTGTCTGGTGCGAGGTGGAGAGCCGCAACCAGGAGCTTACCGCGCGATAGGAGCTGATTTCCGTCCACTGTGCGCGCATCACTTTCACCTGCACGTCGGCCGGCTTGGTCTCGTACATGCCGGTGGTGCGTTGTTTGGCGGCCAGGCTTTCGGATGGGCCCTGAATGTGTAACACCGTTCCACCCTTGGGCAGAAACGCGCCAAACTGATGTCCCTGGATGCGGCCGATTTCTTCGTGGTCGGAGCTGACGCCAAAAATCGGGACGCGATGGTTCCTGCGGATCTCCGCGATGTAGTCAACATTCCGGTTCAGCACCACCCAGCTGATGCCGGCGCCGACCGCGGCCCGGGCCACCTGCGGCAGAGCGGTCCCACCTACGGGCTCGAAGATGATTCCGTCCGGATGCGCGTCGGACCGGGACTGAATGGCACTCAAAATCTGCTGACTCTGCGTGATCGAATCGTTTTCCGCGTAGATGATCTGGAGGTCCACGCCCAGACGTCGCGCTGCTTCCTCCGCTGCCGCGGCTTGCTCGATCTGATAATCGTTGTCGTTGGTAGTCAGCGAAACCAGGAATTTTAGTTTCTTCATTGAGGTCACGGTCGAGAAATCATACCTTGACCCCCATACCTGCGCACGGTGACCGAAGTCACGTGACCCCAGCGATGGTAGAATGCGCAGCCTTGGAGGTCCTCATGCGTAAGACCGTGATTCGCAAGAGCATGTTGCGCAGCGGAATGGTTCGGAATGGCATAGCCGCGATGGGATTGCTTGCACTCCTCGCCCAATCGGGCTGGTCCCAGGCAAAGCTGTCCGTACGCTGGGAAGAACTCACAGCCGATGACTTCCGCTCTGCCATCCGGCAGTCCCAGGGCACCTGCCTGTTGCCCTTCGGCATTCTGGAGAAACACGGTCCTCACCTGCCGCTCGGAACCGACCTTCTAGACGTGCGTCACGCGGCTTTGCACGCAGCTGAGCAGGAATATGCCGTGGTATTTCCCGAGTACTACTTCGGCCAGATCTTTGAAGCCCGGCACGAACCCGGTACCGTCGCCTACAGCCGGCAGCTCCAGTTACAGCTGTTGCAGGAAACCACCGACGAGATGGCCCGCAACGGCTGCAAGAAGGTAATCATCGTGAATGGTCACGGCGGAAATGAACACCTGCTCCCATTTTTCGCCCAGAGCCAGTTGGAGAAACCCCACGATTACGTGGTGTACGTTCTGGCGGGAGTTGAGACCCCGCCGGGCGGACCGAAGGCGAGGAGTACGGGGCCGGACTGGCACGCGGGTGAGGCTGAAACTTCCACCATGCTGATCGCGCATCCCGAACTGGTGCACCAGGATCGGGCGAAGAGTGAGTCCGGAGCTGATCTCGGTCGGCAAAGACTGCCGGAGAATGTCTATACCGGAATCTGGTGGTATGCCCGCTTTCCCAATCACTACTCCGGGGACGGTTCGCTGGCCACCCGCGAATTCGGTCAATTCAGAATGGATGCCTGGATCGCCGGAATCGTGAAGGCTACGCGCGCGGTGAAGGCCGACCAGGAAAGCCTCAAGCTGCAGAACGAATTCTTCCAAAAGGCTGCCCATCCCCTGGATACTCAACCCCAATAGACACAGCCCAATCGGGCCCATCCGAAGACGTAACTTGGGTAACGTTGGCCGCGCCCGGCACGCATGCTACGCTCCGGTACAGGTAGAAAAATCAGCAGTTTGCAGGGAGTGGAAGTCGCAGGCGGGGCACGCGTGTGCGCGCTCGCGATGGACCGGTGTCGAATCAGTCTCGCATCCGTCCGCGCCCCGCCTGATCGATCCACTGCGCGATCCGTAACGAACAGAGACCAGACTGCCGACGATGCCGCGAATACCCATCTTCAGACTCGGACGATCCGCAGAAGATCTGCTGCCTCCTCAACTCGGCAGTTACACGCCCAAGCTCACGCTCGAAGGGTTGCAACTGGGCGTCGATAACCTGCGCCATGACGTGCACCTGAGCCCCCGCTTCGTGGAACAGACGCGGTTGCAGATCGCGCGCCTCATCATGCGCCACGGCGATATGGAAGGCCTGTTGGCGGCCGAGAAAACCGAGCGGCTGGGCGGCAATCACTTCATCGGAGGAACTCCGGCTGCGAAAGCGCAACCTGCGAAAGCCGGGGGATCCGAACTCAAGCCTCTGCTTGCCGACCTGCATGTTGCGGTGCTCAATCGCGCCAAGGTTGCCGAAAATCTTTCCGTTGATGTGCTGGCGCGGGCCGCCATTATCAAATTTCTGCGCATCGAGTTGAACTCGCAATTCGCGCAGGTACTCGAGCGCGGCCGCATGATGCTCAAGAGTTACGAGGGCGTACGCCAGCAGAAAGCCCTGGAATATCGCGAGCGCGTGGCCAGTTTTCAGGTGGCCAAAAAAATCATTCTGCGCAAGACCGGACAGGAACTGTTTCGCATCCTGCGCGAGATCGAGAAAGAAACGCTGGCCCGCATGCGTCGTTCGCTCTTCGGCAATCACAGCGAGGCGGAGTACACACTGTTCCAGAACCCGCTGGTCTTTACCGAAGACGGCTGTGACACCTACCTCAACGCCGAGCATTACGTGATGCTGGGCAACTTCGATCGCGATCCCGACCGCTTCTCCAACGTACGGCGGATCACACGTGAATTCCTGCTTTCCCTGAATCTGGATTCCAAGGCCGAAGATGAAGCGGTGATTGATGGCTGGCTCAACGTCCCGGAAAACGCTCATGAACTCGTGGGTGCAGGCCAGCCTGACGAAGGCACCCATGAAGGGCGGAGCCAGAAGGCGCGATTGCAGGCCTGGGTCGAACTGTTGGAGCGCGAAAAACTCATGGACCACGTGATCGCGTCCTACGAGGTCGTGCCGCTGCTGGCGGAGTACTCGCCGCGCATCAACGCCCAGCAATTGAAGAATGGCTTGATATCGCGGGAAGAACGCGACCGGGTTGAGAAGCTGATCGAGGAACACAGCAAACTCTCGGCCCAGAGCCTGTACGCCGCGATGGTGCGGGTCGCAGCCTGCCGCGGAGCCGAGCGGGCCAGGATGGCGGCGCGCTTTCTGCGTGATTTTCTGCGTTATCACCGCGATCTGCGGCGCCTGGAAGCGCTGAACTCAACCATGGACAGCGGAAATCTGATTGGCAACTGGAAGATTCGGGAACTCTCTGCCATGAATGGCACGTTGTACGAGTTCCTGCTGCCCGAGGAGCAGAAGCCGTCCGAAGATAAAGTCCTGCGCCATGTGATTCTAAAAGCCGATATCCGGGACTCCTCCCGCCTGACCCGGTCGCTGCTGGAACAGGGCATGAATCCGGCTTCTTACTTCAGTCTGAATTTTTACGATCCCGTCAACAAATTGCTGGCCAAGTATGGTGCCCGCAAAGTATTTGTCGAAGGCGATGCCATCATTGTGGCGCTGCTGGAACACGAAGGCGAAGCGCCCTTGGCGGTCAGCCGGGCGTGCGTGCTGGCGCGGGAAATTATCGACATTGTGCGCGGCTACAACCATCTCCTCGAGCGGGCCGGCCTGCCGGCGTTGGAATTGGGAACAGGGATTTCGTTTCAGGATGCGGCGCCCATGTACCTCATGGATGGCGACCAGCAGATCATGATTTCCGACGCGCTAAACGAAAGCGACCGCCTTTCCTCCTGCAACAAACGTGTGCGCAAGGCGATTGCCGGGGTCGAGGGACCATTCAACGTCTACGCTTTTCAGACGGTAAAGGACGCCGACGCGGGAGAGAGCCCGGAAGATTTCATCCTGAAATACAATTTGAATGGAATTCGCCTGAGCGAAGCCGCCTACCAACGGCTGCAGCAGGAAATTTCTCTCGAGCGGTGCCAGCTTGACCTGCCCAAATTGTGGGGCAGTGAGGAGTTCCAGCTGCAAAGCGGCCTGGTGCCGGTCGGCAACGAGATTTTCAAGAAGATCCTGGTGCGCTCCAGCCGGATTCCTCAGGTTGATCCCCACAAGTTTTCCTTGGAGCACTGGACGGAGCGCCGTTACTACGAGGTGTGTTCGAATCCCGCGATCTACGCCATGCTGGAAGGGAAAGCAGCAAAAGGCAGTTCCTAGGTGCTGGCCTTCTGTTTCACACCCTGTCATCCTGAGGAAGCGGGGTCCTTCGCAAAGCGAAGGGCTCCCGACGAAGGACCTGTGTATTGCGGGACGATGGCAGCGCCAAAACTCCGCCAGATCTGGCGGTACCCTTTCACCCTGGGTTCGAGCCGAAACTGCATGTGAGAGTGGCGGGAAGTGCACAGGTCCTTCGCTTGCTTTCATCCCGCTTCGCGGGACGAAAGGCTGCGCTCAGGATGACAGCCTTACGCTTCAGAGGATGATTGGGAACCGAATCCGACCTGCTGCCAAAATCTCTACCAGATCAAGGCTAATGAAGTCGGCGATTCCGCCGATAGCTAGGGTAAGTGTCATTGCCATCTACATCACCGGCTTTGTCATCCTGACCGTCGGGCTGGTCTACGGCGCGGTGCTGGCGCATGTACCCGGGCACTGGATTGTCGTTGGCGGCATTGTGTTGGTGGGAGTAGGAGTGCTGACGGGAGTGAAAGCTACTCGCCAGAAGGATTCGGCTCCCTAGGCCGAAGTGCCGGTCACACGAATGCATTTTGCGTTTTCAGTATTTGAGGCTTAAAGGAGATAAACATGAAAATGAAGTGGTTATGCGGACTGTTATTGACGGCGGCTTTCACGGTCCCCGCCTTCGCGCAAGTTTCCCTCTACATCGGAAGCGCGCCGCCTCCAGTTCGCTATGAGAGACGGGGGAACGCTCCTGGCCCGGGTTACGCCTGGGTGGACGGCTACTGGCAGCCCAACGGACGTCACTACCGGTGGGTCGCCGGGCGCTGGAATCAACCGCCATACGAGGGCGCGCACTGGAACCACCCGCACTATGACCACAGCCGGCGAGGCTGGCAGTTGCACGAAGGCCATTGGGACCACGACGACCATCACTAGGTTGTGGAGTGAAGACCTGGAAAGCACTCTGGAAATCTTCGGAGTGCTTGTTCTTTTGTAAGGGCAACGAGCAAAAGAAGCTAAAAGCTAAAGGCTAAAAGCTCGATTTCAACCGCACCGGCTTGAACGGAATTGTCACCACTGCCTCCAGATCCACTGCCGCGCCGTTCTTGGTGGCCGGCCGAAAGCGCCAGCGGGCCAGGGCGGCGCGGGCGTACTGGTCGAGTTGGTCGTCCACGCTACGCAGGACGCGTACATTACTTACCGAGCCATCATTTCGAATGACGGCATAAAGCGTGACCGTGCCCTGCACATTGCGGCGCATCAACTCCAACGGATAAGCCGGATCGACTTTCTGCGTAGCTTCCGGAGCCGTGAGATCCCCCTTCGATTCATTCGGATTGAGTTCGGCAAAACGAATGACCCAACTCCCCCCTGCAGAATTCAGGTTCGGCATATTCAGGGTCATGGCATAAAACTTCTTGTCGCCGAAGATCCAGCGATCAACATCCGTAGCGCGATCTTTGGCAACCTCCGAAAGTGAATGAGGCGGCGTCGCCGAGACCCGCGGCGGCGTAGCATCAGCGACCAGGCGGGAGTTGTCGGAACCATTGTTGCCCGGCGCTGTGCCGCTGCCACTTCCGTTTCCTTTTCCCGCCACCGCTGAGCGGTTCTGATCGTTAGGCCCTGCGCCAACAGTCAGTCCCGAAGGGATGCCGTCGCTGTTCTTGCCGGCCCCAGAACCGCTGCCCTGGTTTGCGCTCGCGGCAATGTCAGGAGTGCCGGGCGCGCCTGTCTTTCCTGCAGGAGTTGCGGCAAAGGTTCCACGGCGATTTCCCGCCGGCACCTCTGCTGGGCTCATGGCCGCGGGGTGAATGCCGAGAGAGATGATCCGGCCACTGGCACTCGAACCGCCACTGCCCGGAATCGAAGGTGGCGGCGCCACCGCCGCCGAGCCCGCGCCGCCAAGCGTCGCCGGCGACCTGCCGGATGCTGCATATTGCTCAGCGACGGGCAGCTCCGGAGCGGGCCCGACCACCGCCGAGTGTCCGATGTTGATGTCCCCCAAGCTGCGCTGCGACGCGGCGTCCACGCTGGGCGGAGGTTGGACGACCGAAGCTTGCGGTCCCCGCAGGGTCCGCGAAGATTCATTGTTCAGCTCCGGCACGGGTGCTACCACGCTCTGCGAAAGCATTGGAGACCGCTGGCCATTGGCCGGCATCGTTTCCGGAGCGGGAGCAACAGCGGCCACGGGAAGCGCGGGCAGCCTCAGCTTGGCCGCATCTGCCGTCGATGCCAGCGGCACTGCGGGTTGGGCCTTCTGCGACCAGGCCACGATATTCGGCAGAGGCACATCGTGATTAATCTTGATGCCAGAGGGCGTAACAATCGTTTGGGTCTGATTGTCGGCCTCGGCGGGCACTGAAATGATGGGCTGCGCGGCATGTTCCGGTTCGCCCTTGCGCGGCAGCGGTCGGCGCGGGCCCCCGGTATCGAGCGGCGGCAGATACTCAGATGGAGCGTAGTAGATCACGTCGTCGCGATTAGAGACTGGACGATTCAGGACCTGTGGCGGTTGCGGCCAAAAACGCACCGATCCCCACAATGCCACGATCACCGCGACGTGACAGACCGCAGACTGCGCAAACCGGTTCCAGGGAAGACGGGAAGCGACGAAAACATCAGGCCAAAAAGATCCTGGCCTCGAGGAAATCAGAAAAGGCGTTTGCTTGCGGGGGCGAAACAGATCAGCCAGATTGCGAAAGAAAACCCTGTGCCAGGGCTCCAGATTCACCAGAAATGCCGGCGCGGACCTGGCGCTTAACTCTGATTCGGACGTGGATTCCAGGAGCGCCGAGGCTAGCTTCATTCAGTAGACCGGGGGCACGCGCAGTTCTAATTATAACTGCGTTCCCGGCCCGATTACTCCATCGTCCCAATTTGGGACGTAGCTGGAGGACGGGCATACACGCCCCGTCCCGCTGCCAGCACGGGCGTGGACGCCCGCGCCCACATCGAACTTGATTTCCATGCTTTAATACGACATGGTCAGACCGCGGTTCATCGTCACCGCTCTGCTGCTGACTTGCATGCTCTCGAGCGGACAGGCTCCTGCGCCAAATCCCCCCGCCCCAAAGCCAACCAACGATTACTCCGGCATGTACTCCTTTCTGCAGGACGGCGAGTTTGTGCAACTTACGGTTGAAGGCAAAGGCAACGTCACCGGATTTATCTCGCGCTACGGTGACCTGGAAAGCGATCGTGGCGAATTTCTCGACCTGTTCTTCAAATCCGGCAAGCTCGATGGCAAGGACCTGACGTTCACCACCCAGACCGTGCACGGTGTGTGGTACGACTTTAAGGGCACCATCGAACGCGGACCGGGAAAGAATCCCGGCGACGAGGCCTATTACCTGCTGAAGGGCACGCTTACGCAAAACAATACCGACGCTGACAAGAAGACTACTTCAAAATCGCGCGATGTAAGCTTCAAGTCGTTCCCGCAGGACTTGGATGCGCCCTCCAATAGCAATTAGCAATTAGCAATAAGCCGGTGCCCATAGATTTGGCCAATTGCCAATTGCTAATCGCTAATTGCTAATTGCTAGCAGTGGCACTTGAAGCCAGCGCATTGTATCCTCGGTGCGTGCCGCGTCCACCTGCGCCTCATCGGTCGCCGACTCCGGGACTCTTCTTGGGACTCATCATTACTCTGGCCGCTGTGGTGGCCTGCTCCGTCTATGTCACGCGGCAGATCTCCGGCCTGCGGGAACTGCAGAACAACCTGGTGGACCGCAACCGCAAAGACTCCCTACAGCTGCTTCGCATTCAAAACGACCTCAACACCCTGGCGCTGGCCATGCGCGATATGCTGGACAACAACGGCCCCTATCCCCTGACCGCGTGGTCGGCGCAATTCCAGCGAGTGCGGGATGACCTGAATGACGCGCTGCGTCGGGAGGAGCAGGTTGCGGTTGCCGACCGCACCCCCGAACAGCGCCAGTACTTAAAAAATTCCATGGCCCAGTTCTGGGACGCCGTCGATCGAACCTTTGCCGTGGCCGCGAGCGGCAAGCCCGACGAGGCGCGTACCCAGATCCAGCTTTCGTTGCAGGCACGGCAGGCCGCATTGAGCACGGCAGTTGCCCGCCTGCTGGTGCAGAACAATGAGAGCGAAGAGCAGGCGGCCCTGCGCATCGCCCAGATATATGATCGGGTGCAGCTGCAGGTCTATCTCTTTCTCACCCTCACGCTGGTCGCGATCCTGCTTACCGGCCTGTATTCGATCCGATCCAACCGCCAGTTATTTGCGCAATTGGCCGCGCTCTCCGCACAACGCAGCGAGCTGGCGCAGAAACTGATTTCGACCCAGGAATCCACCCTGCGCCACATCTCCCGCGAGCTGCACGACGAGTTCGGTCAAATCTTGACCGCGGTGGGCGCGCATGCTGTCCCGCGCCGGGAATCAGGTCCCGGAAGGCTCGCCGTTGCGTGCCGATCTGCGCGAGGTAGCCGAGATCGCGCAGACCACGCTCGATAAAGTGCGCAGTCTCTCGCAGGCGTTGCATCCCGTCATGCTCGACGAGACTGGTCTCGAGAGCACGCTCGACTGGTATTTGCCGGTGCTGGAACGGCAGGCGGGCATTCACATATCCTATGAGAAATCGGGTACGGCCTATCCCGTGGATGGAAATGCTGCTATTCATGTATATCGCGTGGTGCAGGAAGCGCTGAACAATGTCACGCGGCATTCCGGAGCCGGAGAAGCCTGGGTGCGTTTGCGATATTTGCCCAAGTCGCTCGAGCTGGAAGTGGAAGATCACGGCAGCGGATTTGTGACGCAATCCGCCAGGCAGGGGATTGGGTTGGTGGCGATGCGGGAGCGCGCGGAACTGCTGGGCGGAGCGATCGAATTTTCCCGGCCGATTCCGAGCGGCACTCTGGTCCGATTGACCGTGCCCCGGGAAAAAATGGGAGAAAAATCAGGAGAGAGTCTGGAGTCGCATGCCCAATAAAATTTCTGTTTTGCTAGTGGATGACCACAGCCTGGTACGTCGCGGATTCCGCCGCATTCTGGAAGATGAGCCTGACATCGAGGTCACGGGTGAAGCCGGCGACGGCGCGGAAGCCGTGCGCCTCGCCAAAGAGCTTCAGCCCAACGTGGTCGTGATGGACTGCGCCATGCCGAACATGAACGGTCTGCAAGCCACTCGCAAAATTATCGAGGAGAAGCCGGAAACCCTGGTGCTGATGTTGAGTATGCACCCTGAGGAAACCCTGGTGCGCCAGGCCCTGGACGCTGGCGCCCGCGGATACGTTCTGAAAAATGCTGTGGATTTGGAATTGGGAGCGGCCATCCGCCGAGTAGTGGCCGGAGAAACCGTTCTGGATTCGCAGCTCAGCCGTCCAGCTGCGCTGAAAGGTGACCGCGACGAGCACCTCACTCGGCGCGAACTCGAAATCCTGCAAATGATCGTTGAGGGAAAATCCAATAAAGAGATTGCCACGGTGCTCGAACTGAGTGCCAACACCGTCGCCGTACACCGCGCCAACATCATGGATGCGCTCGGCATTCACAAGACGGCCGAACTGGTGGTCTACGCGATTCGCAATGGCCTGGTAAATCTTCCGTGAACCGGCGCGACTTTCTGTGGGGCGTGGCCGGCCTGGCCTCGACTTCGGGTTTATTGCTGGACGCGTTCGGCGCGCCACCGCCAGTTCCCAGCTTCCGCCTGGTGGATGTGACTGCCGGCGCGGGCGTGCAATTCCGTCACAACAGCGCCGCCTATGGCGGCAAACTTCTGCCTGAAACTCTGGGCGCGGGCTGCGCTTTTCTGGACTACGACGGCGACGGCTGGCAGGACATTCTCCTGATCAACGGTACGGACTGGCCCGGCCACAAGCGCGAACGCAGCACGCTGAAACTCTATCGCAACAACCGTAACGGAACATTCTCCGATGTGACGCGCGCCGCCGGCCTCGATGTCGAAATGTACGGAATGGGGGTCGCAGTCGGAGACTATGACAACGACGGCTATCCCGACATTCTGGTCACCTGCGTCGGGCAGAATGTTTTGTTCAAGAACACGGGGAAGGGGACGTTCCGCGACGTGACAAAAGCCAGCGGACTGGGCGGTCGGCAGGCGTTCAGCATGTCCGCGATCTGGTTTGATTTCGATCGCGACGGGCTCTTGGATTTGTTTGTCTGCAATTACGTGAAGTGGTCTCCCGAGCACGATGTGTTTTGCAGTCTCGACGGAAAAAACAAATCCTACTGCACTCCCGAGGCGTACCGAGGCGAAACCTGCTGGCTGTTTCACAATTTAGGCAACGGAAAATTTGAAGACGTCACGCCAACCAGCGGCGTTTTCGACAGCAGTTCAAAATCACTCGGCGTGGCGCTGCTCGACTACGATCAGGACGGCTGGCCGGATCTGCTTGTTGCCAACGATACGCAACCCAACAAGCTCTACCGCAACCAGCGTAACGGAACGTTCAAAGATGTTGCCGTGGATGCTGGAATCGCTTTCAGCGCCGAGGGCAAAGCCCGCGCCGGCATGGGCGTTGATGTCGCTGACTTCAACAATTCGGGAACTCCCGGCGTGGCCATCACAAACTTCGACAACGAAATGATCGGCCTCTACCGCACCTCCGGCGGGGGAAATTATATCGACGTCGCGGCCCAGAGCGGCGTTGGGCTCGCCTCTAAGGACAAACTGGGATTCGGTTGCGCTTTCCTCGACGCCGACCTCGATGGCGCACTCGACCTGGCCGTGGTCAACGGACACATTGACGACACCGTGCGCAACGTTCGTGGAGTCGGATACGCGCAGCCACCGCAGTTGTTTCTCAACGATGGTCAGGGAAGATTTCACGACGCGGCCGCCGAAGTTGGCGGCGGTTTCGCGCAACCCAAGGTCGGGCGCGGTCTGGCTTACGCCGATTTTGATCGCGATGGCGACCTCGATC
This sequence comes from Terriglobia bacterium, assembly GCA_963813645.1. Classification (GTDB taxonomy): domain Bacteria; phylum Acidobacteriota; class Terriglobia; order Terriglobales; family Acidobacteriaceae; genus JAIQFF01. The sequence continues at coordinate 33,642 of CAWEZS010000021.1, read as the reverse complement.
TGCTGCTCACAACCAACAACGGTCCCGCCTACCTCTACCGCAACGATCAGCTGAGTGGAAACAGGAGCGTTCGCGTCAAACTGGCCGGCACGAAATCAAATCGTGATGCCATCGGAGCCCGAGTCCGTATTTTCCATGGCGACACCAGCCAGATGCGCATGGTGAAAGGCGGATCGAGTTACCTGTCGCAGTCCGAACTTCCTTTGACGTTCGGTTTAGGAAGGCGAGACAAGATTGATCGCCTGGTGATCGACTGGCCCAACGGCGGAACAGAAGAACACAAGAACCTCCCTGCCGGTCGCGCCTACGAATGCGTGGAATCAAAGGGCATCACAGCCTTGCCAGGCTTCTAGTATTTTCACAGTATTGCGCCGGCTGACCCCGAGAGTTACTTTGGTGCAACGCTTTTTGACCCCCGCGGCCTTCCCCGGCTGCGGTTTTTGAGGATTCACCCCACGAAAAAAGGCAGGCTGTGGAGCCTGCCTTTTTTACTTTTACTGTGACGACGCCCCTCGATCTGACACAGGAAAATGACCGCGTCAGCGATCCGCAGGAAGCCCTCGACCTCGCCCAAACCCGCAAGGACGCGCCGTACCTTCGAATCTATTCGAGATGGACACCAGACTCGGGGATCAAAGAGATGACGGCGGAAGCAGACTATTGCCCTGCGCGTAAAGGCGAAATCAATAACCTGCCGGCGGCTTTCTTGGGATCGGCCTTCTCATCCCGGTAAGACAACTCCAGCGAACCTTCGGCGGTTGGGGATGCCTGCGCCAGAGCTGTCGCCAGCGAACGGAAAGAACGGCCTATGTCGGTGTTCTCGTGCAATGCCACTGGAACTCCCTTGTCGATGGCGGGCGCAATCGACTGGTAGTTGTTGGGAATCTTCCAGAGCAGCTTGCAGCTGGTGGCTTTCTCAACATCCTCGTCGGTGAAGCCGGGAATTTTTTTGTAGCGATTGAGTACGATGCGCACCCGGTCCCGGGTGGCGCCTTCTTCCAGATATGCGCGTATGCGGCTGGCGCTCCACAGCGAAACCACGTCCGCCTGGGCGACCAGCAGGATCGCGTTCGAATGATCACACAGCAAGCGTGCCGTCTGGTCCACGCGGCCCGAGCAATCAACAACCACATAGCGGAAGTGGGCCACCAGCAGATCAAACAACCGCGCCAGTTCCGCCGCAGTCGGCGTCAATGGCTGGGGCTGTTGCGGGCCCGCCAGCAGCTGCAGTCCGCTCTTGCACTGGGTCATCAAACCTTCCAGCAGGGAAGCATCCAGCCGGTGCAAATTTTGCAGCGCGTCTACCACTCCGAAAGTGGGCCGCACGTTGAGATGAAGTGCGCAGTGCCCCAAGGGAGCAAAATCCACCAGCAAAACTCCACCCTGGGTCTCCTGCAGCGCAATCGCGGTGTTGACGGCGACGCTGGTGCCGCCGGCTCCGCCCTTGGAATTCATCACGGTGAAGATTCGCGCCCGGCCGGAAGAAGTTCGGCCTTTGCTTCGGGTAGCGGTAAAACGTGTCAAGGCTTCGATCAGGGCTTCGGAGGTTGAGCCGCGTTCCAAAAATTCGCCCGCACCAGCGCGCATCGCTGCCACGATGGTGGGCGGATGACTCATCTCGCCGACCGCAAAAATCGCAATGTCCGTGGTGTTCGCTGCGATCAGTTCGATAGTGCTGATGGCCCGCTGCGCATTCTGCGTATCAATATCGAGGATGACAACTTCCGTCCGTACGTCCTGGATCTGGCGCAGCACCGGGTCGGTGGGGCTGGTCGGGAATCCCACATGGCTGAAGACATTCCGGCCCATTCCGGTTCCTTCCAGACGGTGCTGGAGTACCGACAGCCGCTCCCGGTCTTCAGTCAGAAGAGTTACCGCTACACCCTGCATGGCTTCACTCTGGTTCTTGAATCAGTATGTTATTGAGATATAAGGGTTACGCCAAGTGACTTCTGTAACCTGCCTGTACCGCCGGGGAAGATTCGAATTTTCCCTTACCGCAGCCACACTGGTAGCGAGTCTTCAACTATCGCTGGGGGACAAGTGCGAGGAGAAATCCGAAGCCACTCTTCCATCTGTAACTACATCTTAAGCAAAAAACAGCGGATTGGGAAGGAGTAAAAACCGTGGAAAAACCCGCCCTGGCGGCCCCGCACACGGGAAAACCTTCTCCCGCGGCGCTTTCCTAGCTTTCCACCGCGAGGGTGGGAGCAGCTGGCGCTGGGGAATTTTTCCCAGTCTGACTTGCGTCATGCGCACCCGATACCCGGGGAAACGTGGTTGAAACTTTCGCTGCGCCCTCTGCCGCAGACAGATATTCGTATCCCTGCAGATGGACGGCCACGCCAAACTTGCTTTGTGCCGCCAGAACGCGTGTGACCCGGCCGCGGCAGCGCACCCGCATATTCTCGGTCAGGGTGATTTCCGCAGGCATCATGAAGGTCAGTTCGACCGCATCGCCTTCCGTCACCCGAAAATCAGTGTAGAAGAACGCTCCGCGTCCGCTCAGATCCTGGGTAAAGCCGCAGCCCTCGCGTTCGGTTCCTGCCAACCGAATTCCGACCGGGAGCTGGAAGTCGAAGCGCTGCGACGCGCGGCGCTCAAGGTGAACCTGATCGGTGCTCATGATTTCTCCGATACCCGGCGTTCCAACAACGGGCTGCTTCACAGAGCTGACATCGAAGGAGATTATCTGCGCATCGCAGGAAATTCCAGAGTCAATCAGTGCCCAGCCCTTATGCTAACCAGATCAGTTGGAAACTCCGGGACAAGCCGACGTCGAACATCGAATACTCTACTCCACGGCGAAGCGGTGCGGAAGCTGGAAGTTCTTACAACCTGCTAAATTCCTAGCTTCGGACATGCCGGCGGCAGTTGCTGCCAAAAAGTTGCGGGCAGCATTCAAAACAGAGAGACTGGAACCTACCGATTCGGGTACTTCCGACGGATCTATCGGGTAATAATCGGGTAATAACTGGTGAACTCCGGACAAGCGATGCAGAAAACGGGGTGGCTCCCGTCCATCCTCCGGGCCTTACGCCACCGTAACTTCCAGCTTTTCTTCGGCGGACAGCTCGTCTCCCTGATCGGCACCTGGATGCAAAACATTGCAGAGTCGTGGCTGGTTTATCGCTTGACCGGTTCGGCTCTGTTGCTGGGCGCAACCGGATTCGCCAGCCAGATTCCCGTATTCCTGGTAGCGCCGCTGGGCGGCATCGTGGCGGATCGGTTCAATCGGCAGCGAATCGTAATCGGCACCCAGATTTCGTCCATGATTCTGGCGCTGGTCTTTGCGACCCTCACCCTCACTGGAGTCATTCGGGTTTGGCACATCTTTGTGCTGGCGGCGCTGCTCGGGGTGGTGAATGCTTTCGACATTCCCGCGCGGCAATCCTTCCTGGTGGACATGGTGGGCAAGGAAGATCTGATGAACGCCATCGCGCTGAACTCGACCATGTTCAACGGCGCACGGATTATCGGTCCCGCGATTGCCGGAATCCTGGTCGCCAGAATCGGCGAAGGCTGGTGTTTTCTCGCTAACGGTCTCAGCTATATCGCGGTCATCAGCGGCCTGTTCATGATGCGAGTAACCAAACCGGCGCGCCTCGCGTCGCACGGCCCGGCGCTCGCTCACTTGATCGAAGGCTATTGTTTTGCCCGCCATACCGCGCCCATTCGCTCCCTGCTGCTTCTGCTAGGACTGGTGAGTTTGGTAGCGATGCCCTACACAGTTCTCATGCCCGTCTTCGCGGACCAGATCCTGCACGGCGGCGCCCGCGGCCTGGGAATCCTCATGGGAGCGACGGGCGTGGGCGCGATGTTGGGAGCGCTGACGCTGGCCACGCGCTCCGGAGTGCTTGGACTGGGACGCTGGGTCGCATTGTCGTGCGGCGGCTTCGGACTCTTTCTGGTGATGTTTTCCTTATCGCACCATTTCTGGTTGTCGGCCGCCTTGCTGCTTCCGGTGGGATTTTGCATGATGCTGGGAATGTCGTCTTCGAACACACTGATTCAGGCGATGACCCCTGACCATCTGCGCGGGCGGGTGATGGCGATGTACACCATGATGTTCATGGGAATGGCGCCGTTTGGATCTCTCTTCGCCGGAGCCTCGGCAGATCACCTGGGAGCTACCTTCACAGTCGCCGTTGGCGCGGTAGCGTGCATCGGCGCCGCGGTTTTCTTCTTCTTCCACCTGCCCAAGATTCGAGTCGAGGCCCGCCAGTTGATCCTGGCCCAGGACGTCGCGGGCGGCGAGCCATCGGTTGAGATGACGGCGAGAGTAGTGGAAGACAACTAATTACCGTGTCATCCTGAGCGCAGCAACCGCTTCGCGAAGCGAAGGGGTTGCGGAGTCGAAGGACCCCTACCATCGCGAAGAAGCGGAGAATCGTGAGCTTTTTGTAGCGCCGGCAGCCTGCCGGCCCGACGGTGCGGGCGGGACGCCCGCACGACAGCCGCGGGACGCCGGCGCTACGAAATCTACTGCCCGCGTATGGCGTGCACCACCTGACGCAGCGAACTGTGTGCGAAGGGCGCCGGCGTCAGTGTCACCACCATCATCAGCAATGCGAAAGCCGCCAGCCAGCGCCGGCCGGGCGTCACCCCGGGCCAATCTTCCACCATCGGATGTCGCATACCGCTGATGCGTAGCAGGATTGCCCACAGCAACCATCCTGCCCAAAAATAAAACGCCATTGGAATCAGCGCCAGAATCGTCAGCCGCGACACGATTCGATGCGCCCGCGGATTGAGCGCGAAAACAATGTGTCCACCGTCCAGCTGTCCCCCGGGCAGGAGATTCAGGGCGGTCGCAAACATCCCCACCCAGGCTGCGATTGCGGTGGGATGAAAATAGATATCCTGCAACGCGGACGATCCTCCGTGTACGTCAGCCAGCGGAAGCATCGTCCACAACAGATGGAAGATCAACGGATATCCCATTTCAACATCCGAATTCGCCATCACCCCCGGCACCACGCGGGAATGGGACATCGAGATCACCAGCACGGTCAGCGCGACCACAAACCCGGCAATCGGCCCGGCGATTCCAATGTCGAACAACGCGCATCGGGAACGGATGGGAGATCGTATCCGAATGACCGCGCCCAGCGTGCCAATCAGCGTAGGCGCGGGAATGAAGAAGGGAAGCGTGGCGTACACCCCGTAGTAGCGGCAGTACAGATAATGCCCCATTTCGTGCGCCAGAAGAATCAGCAGCAGCGTGGCCGAGAAGGGAATTCCGAGCAGCAGCCGGGACGGTTCGCGAAGCGCCCAGCCGAGGGGAAACAGCGGCAGAGTTTCGTCTCCATGAACAAACGGTGGTGCATTGTGCAGGAAATCGAATTCCATTTTTGCGCCCACCACCAGCGTGGTGAAAACCGTCGCTACAAACAGCAGGATGTGCAGCCAATACCTGGGATTGGGCGGCCGGACCACGTACACTTCTGCGGGCAGGTACTCAGGCGGCGGGGCGGGAAGTGAGGGAGTAAAGTCGGACATGAAAACTCAGGCTAAGATGATACGTGGAGACGAGGACTGTTGCCGTGCGGATCGCGCCGACGGCTCGGCCGGGAGTGTCCAGGAGGGAAACTCCTAACCTATTCGATCGACTGCAACTCCTTGCCGGGCTTGAACCGAACCGCCTTGCCAGGAGGAATCGACACCTCAGCACCGGTGCGCGGGTTGCGTCCGATTCCGGTCTTGCGTGGCCGCACGTTAAACACGCCAAAGCCCCGCAATTCAATACGATCGCCCTTGGTGAGCGAGCGCCGCATGCTCTCGAAAACGGTTTCGACAGCCAACTCGGCTTTGGTCTTGGTAATCCCGGTCTTATTCACTACTTCGTTGATAATGTCGAGCTTGATCACTGGCGGCTCCCGTCGTAGGACTGAGAATAACCTACCAAGTGCTTGATGCTAAGGGACATATGAGAGATTGTCAACGGCAGCGTGTCTCCCGTAAGATGACGGCACCCAGCCTGACAGCATTGAGTAATTGGGAAATCGGGGAATTTGGTAATTTGAAACCAAGACCCGAGGCAACGTTTTTCCAATTGCTCAATTACAAAATTCCCCAATTACTCAATCATTTAAGGAGCTGCATGCTTAAGAGCGACCGCTGGATCCGCAAGATGGCCATAGAGAAGGACATGATTAACCCCTTTTCCGAGAAGCAGGTGCGGGAGGGCGTGATCTCCTACGGTCTGTCTTCTTATGGCTATGACTTGCGTGTGGCCGATGAGTTCAAGATTTTCACCAACGTCAACTGCACTGTGGTGGATCCGAAGAATTTTGATGAGCGATCGTTTGTCACGATAAGTTCGGACTGTGCCATCGTCCCGCCTAACTCATTTGCCCTGGCGCGCTCCGTCGAGTATTTCAAGATTCCCCGCGAGGTGTTGACCATCTGCGTGGGCAAGTCCACATACGCCCGCTGCGGCATCATCGTGAACGTGACGCCTTTCGAGCCGGAGTGGGAAGGCTTCGTCACCCTCGAAATCTCCAACACCACTCCGCTGCCCGCGAAGATCTACGCTAACGAAGGCCTCTGCCAGATCCTTTTCTTCACCGGAGACGAAGTCTGCGAAGTCAGCTACGCCGACCGCAAGGGCAAGTATCAATCGCAGAAGGGAATCGTGCTGCCTAAGCTGTAGGGGGCTATCAGCTATCAGCCGTCAGCTTTCAGCGGTTCATCAAGATGCTTGCCACCACCAATGACGAAATGGTGAGTTCGCTAGCCGCATTTAACGAGCTGCGATGCGAGGGCCGCAGATTGTCCTTCGCCGAACCTGGCGCGAAGACAATTAGGGTCGACCCGAGAGTCAAGGAACCTCACCAACTCATTTACCTCGCGCGGTTAGTCGCGCATCTAGGATACGAAGAACTCGATTTCATAGGTGCTCACCTATGGCTTACCACTTGGGGAGTTTGGGATCCACGAGTAGAGGCAATCGGGTTTAAAACCCTAGAACAGTTTCGGCGCAGCTACGGAGAAAATCGCTCGCTGGAGTCAGCTCCGGGCCATCGCTTAGGGACGATGAGTTTACGGAGTCAGTTTGCTGCTTGCTAACTCCAATGATTGTCGGCTGGGATGCCTACTATGTTCCGCAATCGGCATACGGATATCTCGACTATTTTCTGTTCGTCAGCCACGATTCTTTCCTGGATATCAAGGTCCGGACGCAGGAAATGTACGAGAAGGCACTGAGCATTTTAGGAAGCCACGAATGGATCAAGGCTTACTGAAAGCTGATGGCTGAGAGCTGATAGCTATTTCTTGCTGTTCTCCCCTTCTTTAAACATGTACTTGATCGCCGGCTTGTAGATCAGCAGGTTGGATTGGCTGTTGCGGGTTACCTTCAGGCAGCTCTTGTCGTACCACTCGATCATGCCGTGAATTTCCTCGCCGTCGCGCAGCACGATCACCATAGGGGTTTTCGACTGCATCTGCTTCTGGTAGTAAAAGTTCTCGGCGTTGGTCTGCTCAGGTGGAGCGGGCTTCCTGCCGCTTCCGCCCGGCCGGTCGGTGCGGTCTCTATCGCTGCGCTCGGGCCGATCGGTCCGCTCTCTAGGTTCGCTCATGGATGCCTGCGCATGATTATGATCGGTGCGGTTCAGCGAAGGGCGGATCAGCTTACGATTGGCAAAGCCCTCTGCTTCCACAGGCCGATCGGCTGGGAGTGAATCGACTGCATCTTTCATGGCACCACCGTTAGACACGCTTTTTGCGGGCCACAACACGCGCTGCTGTGTGTGGGATGAAGGCGTGAGTTGTTGATAACCTAGCACAGCAGGCTCGGCTATGACAATGGGCAAGTAGTGGGCGAGAAAGCACTTAGCAAATCAGCACTTAGCAATTGGCACTTGGCAATTAGCAATTATCTCTAGATATCCGGGCTCCTGCCACAATACGTCCGCTAGGGGATCGAAGCTAAGTGCCAAGTGCCAATTGCTAATTGCTTCTTTCCAGCGCTGTCGCAAACGCATCCAGCGACAATGAGCGCAACAGGTTGCGCCGCATGCCGCGTTCTACGTCATTGAGCCGTTCGGCGGCGAAGGCGATCCAGCCGAAGTCCGCGGCTTCCGATAGCTTCTTCAGTTCGGTCTGGATATCGGTGTTGCGAACCAGTTCCGGAGTACTCGAATTCAGGAAAGTCAGGTCTTGCAGCAGGCTGTAAAGCGTGCGCAACAGCTTTTCCAGTTTGTCGCGTCCATCGGCGCCGGCACGGTAGGTTTCAGTCATCTTGAACAGATCGCTGTGCTCCGTGCCGCGCAGCGCGGTATTGAGGATGGTCAGGGCCTGGCTACGAGCTGCGGTGTATCCCGCGAGATCAAAACTTCGCGCTGCGCCAATGGCGCCATTGGCCAGGCGCGCCGCCAGGGCGCGCTGCTTGGGCGTCCACTCCGGACGACGCTTGGCCAGATCTTGCTCGATTTCCTCGGCCGGCAAGGCGGCCAGCGTGATGACCATGGAACGCGAGCGGACTGTGGGCAGCAGTTCGCCCGGGTTCTCGGTCAGCAGAAAGATGGTGGCAAATTTCGGCGGCTCCTCCAACACCTTCAACAGCGAGTTTGCCGCCTCCTTCATGAAAGAAGACTCGGTGAAGATGTAAACCCGCTCCCGGGCTTCGCCGGGCTGGTAATAAATGGTCTGAATCACGCGCCGTACCTGGTCCACCTTAATCATCATCTGCGGCGGATCGGGCGGGATCACCAGCACATCAGGATGGGTCTGAACAAACAGGCGCGTCTCCTTCTTGTCCGTCTCGCGCAAATTCTCGCGGGCTTCGACGGCCTCCTCCAAGCGGGCATCCAGATCTTCTGATTGGGCGATGCGAACGCAGTTGGAACACCCACCGCAGAAGTCAGGTAAGCCGTCGGTGGTGATCGGCGAAAGACAATTCAACGTCTTCGCCAGCATGAGCGCCAGCGTGTATTTCCCCGAACCGGCAGGCCCTGCCAGAATCACAGCCTGAGGAAAGTGGTCGCGCGCCAGCATCTCCCGCAGGCGGTGGACCACGTCGGAGTTGCCGTGAAAGTCAGTGAACAACGCTGTCAGCTTTCAGCCAAGCAATTGGCAATTAGCAATTGGCATTTGGTCAGGACGGGATTTGCTGAGTCTAGCAGATTGGGGCGAGCTGAATTGCCCTTGCCAATTGCCTTTTACTGACAACTGAGAACTGACGGCTGACAGCTGATTCACGCCGTCTTCGCTGCCAACTTCACTCTCCGCCGCACAATCTCAACAATTCGCCTGTGCGTCTCTGCCGCTGTTCCGCGTGCGTCGACCAGCACAACTCTCTGCGGCTCGCGAGCTGCAATTGCCAGATAGGCGCTGCGAACTCTGCCGAAGAACGCACGACTCTCCTGTTCGAAGCGGTTCTCATCGTGCTTGCCGCGGCCACTTTTGGCGGTATTAGCTTTGTTGCGGCGGCGCGCACGCTCCACGCTCGCGGCCACATCGGAATCCATGAGGATGGTGAGGTCAGGCTGCAAGCCGTGACACAGGATGCGATGAAGCGCCAGCACCGGTTCGCTGCCCAGCTTGCGGCCGCCACCCTGGTACGCTTCGGTGGAGTCGGTGAAGCGGTCGCACAGCACAATCCGGCCTTCCGCCAGCGCGGGCTGGATCACCTCCGTGATGTGCTGGGCGCGCGAAGCAAACATCAAGGCTAGTTCCGCCATGGGCGACAGGCCGGCAGTGGCGGTATCGAGCAGGAGGCGGCGAATCTTCTCTCCCGTGGCAGTACCCCCGGGCTCGCGAGTCACCACCACAGACAAGCCTTGCGCGCGGAATACGCGTGCCAGCTTTTCGAGTTGCGTGCTCTTGCCGCAGCCGTCGAGTCCTTCGAAGGTGATGAAGCGGCCGCGGTGGGAGTGCGAGGACACAGCGGAAATCATAACTGAAACTGGTGTGGGGCGGGCGCCCTCGCCCGCCGCTTTCGCAGTTGATGTTGTTCTTGAAGTTGCTATCCCCAATTTCTTCACCTGACCCAAAGTCAAAGGCGGCGGGCGAGGACGCCCGCCCCACACGACTAAAGGTGACCTGACCTGTCAGTGGCTGTTATATTCATCTGTCTTAAAACGATTTCGTAAAGGCCCAAGGAGCGTGTTCTTGATTACTTTCCCCGGGAAGATTTTTCGCCGTGTGTCTCTATTAATAGTTCTTGTCTCGCCAATGTTTGCCGCCGGCGCAGATGCCCCACATGTAAGCGTTTCCGTAGATGCCACCGAAGCGCCGCGAAAGATATTTCATGTTCGGTTGGCGATTCCAGCTAAGCCGGGCACGCTCACTCTTTACTATCCCAAATGGATTCCCGGCGAGCACGGCCCCACCGGTCCTGTTCAAGACCTTGCCGGACTGAAATTCAGTGCAGATGGCAAATCTCTTGTCTGGCGGCGAGACCTTCTCGACGGCTGGACGTTCCACGTCGAAGTGCCTGCCGGCGTGTCAAGGGTCGAGGCCTCGCTCGACTTCATCTCTCCCGCCGGATCAGAGGAAGGCATTTACACTGGCGGCGCCACGGCCACCGACCGGTTGGCAGTGGTCAACTGGAACGCCATGGTGCTGTATCCCGCGGGCTGCGACCTCGGACGACCTGACTTACACCGCCAGCCTGCGTTTGCCGGCCAACTGGAAATTCGGCACCTCACTGGCGGTGGCCTCGCAGGCTGGCGGAGAGATCACATTCGCTCCGGTTTCCCTGACCATGCTGGTTGATGGCCCCGTCATCACCGGCGAATATCTGAAAGTTGTTCCGCTCAATCCGGGACAGACTCCTCCGGTCGAGATGGACATCGCCGCCGACAGTGCGGCCGCGCTTGACGCTCCCGCCGAGGTCTGGGAACACTACAAGAACCTGGTGGCACAGACCAACGCGCTGTTTGGGGCGCAACACTACCGCGACTACCACTTTCTCTACAGCCTGAGCGACCACGTGGCGCATTTCGGCCTGGAGCATCACGAATCCAACGACAGCCGCCTGGGCGAACGGGCCCTGGTTGATCCGACCAAGCGACTTCTGGGTTCCGGATTGCTGTCGCACGAATTCGTGCACTCCTGGAACGGGAAGTACCGGCGTCCCTACGACCTCGCGACTTCTGACTATGAAAAGCCCATGCAGACCGATCTGCTTTGGGTCTACGAAGGTCTCACTCAATATTTGGGCGAGATTCTCACCAGCCGCATGGGAGAGCGAACGCCGGAGGAATTCCGCGACTTCCTCGCCAATACCGCTGCCTATCTGGACCATACGCCCGGACGCGCCTGGCGCAATTTGCAGGACACCGCCGACGGCGTTCCCGCGATGCAGGACGCACCCCACCAGTGGGAGTCGTGGCGGCGAGCGCTCGACTATTACGACGAAGATGAACTGACCTGGCTTTGGGCGGACACAATCATTCGCCAGCAGACGCACGGCCAGAAATCCCTGGACGACTTCTGCCGGATTTTCCACGGGCCTCCGAGCGGGCCGCCGCAGGTGAAAACTTACACTTTCGATGACATCGTCAGCACCCTGAACCAGGTTGCGCCTTACGACTGGCGCGGGTTCTGGACCGAGCGGCTGACCAACCACGGGCCGGGAGCGCCACTGGGCGGCATCGCGGGCAGCGGCTGGAAGCTGGTCTATGACGAAACACGTTCGCCAGTCATGCAAGCGGAGGAGGGCGATAGGGGCTCCGTCAATGCCGCATTTTCCATCGGGTTGTGGCTGAAAGCGGACGGACTCGTCACCGATACCGTGGAAGGAATGCTGGCAGCCCGGGCGGGAATCGGGCCCGGGATGAAGCTGGTTGCCGTCAATGGAAGAAAGTTTTCGAAGGAAGTGTTGGGCGATGCGTTGCGCGCAGGCAAGAACAGCTCAGCGCCGCTCGAGCTACTGGTCGAGAACACGGAGTACTACAAGACTTACAAGCTGGATTATCACGATGGAGAAAAATTCCCCCACCTGGTGCGGGACGAAACCAAACCCGACCTGCTGAGCGACATCATCAAGCCCCACTAACCACTCGTCAGTCTTCAGGAAGGCGGGTTCATTTCGGGGGCAGTGGGGTTTCTGACGACCGACGACTGACGACTGACGACTACTGCACTCCGGCGAACAGATCACTTTCCTGCACGACGGGGCCCGTGCTCTGCCCTGCCGCCAGATGAAATAGCTCTCGCCCGCCGCGCTTCCGCGCGTGCTCTTCGAAGATCGACCAGAGGGGCTGCTGGGTGATGTGCGCGCGGAACGCCTCGAGCTTGGTTTCCAGGTAGTTGCCGATTTCGATGGTGGTTGTGATCGGCGGCAGCGTGATGGGCTGACGTCCGGGAAGAGTGAAGTCAGCGGCGGTGTGGTACAACTTCTGGATTCGGTGAGGCGTGATCGCGCCGTCCAGTTGGTCAGGAAAGCGATTGCTTCGTCCCGCCCAATGGAAAGCCAGCGTGGCAAAGACGGACGCCATTGTGTGATCGGTGTGACCGGTGACGCTGCCCGCTGCATCGAACGTGAGCAGGACCTGGGGACGAAATTCCCGGATGCGCAGCGTGAGATCGGAAACCACGCGCTGCATGTCCAGGCGGTGCAGCTGGCCATCGGGATAGTCGAGCGCGATCCCGCGCGACACTTTCAGTATCTCGCAGGCGGCGGCGAATTCCTTGCGCCGCAGCTCGCCAAGCTCTCGATCGCTGCGAGCGTTCCCACGATGCGTCGCAGCTTGTCCCAGCGTCAGGCAGATGATGCAGGTTTCCACCCCACGATCGTGGTAAAGACGCAGGGATCCGCCGAAGCTGCTGGCCTCGTCATCGGGATGCGCAGTTACGACCATCATGCGCCGCATGCAGGGATTGTATCTTCGACGTAGCGCCACCGTCCCGCCGGCTGTCCGGTAGGCGTCTCGCCCACCCATCAGGCCGGCCGCAGGCCGGCGCTACCAAATTCTCCGTCATCCTCGAGCATGAAGGCCAGCACGTCTTGCGGGACCGGCGCATTCCATACCGGAGCAAACGATTGGCGATGCAGCGGAGAAGGCCCGTGCTCGCGCAAGGCCGCCAGGTGACGAGGTGTGCTGTAGCCTTTATTCGACGCCAGTCCGTAGACGGGGAAGACCGGGTCCCACTGGACAATCATACGGTCGCGTTCGACTTTGGCCAGAATCGAAGCAGCGGCGATAGAGGCCGAGAGGGCATCGCCGTGAATGATAGGTTGCTGCGGAAGATCGCAGTCCAGGCGCAATGCATCCACCAGCAGGTGGTCGGCACCGGGGTCGAGACCCAACACCGCTTCGCGCATGGCCACACGCGAGGCCTGGTAAATATTGATCTGGTCGATGCGGGCAGCATCGACCGCGGCAACCGCCCAGGCGACGGCGTGCTCGCGAATTCGTTCCGCCAGAATTTCACGCCGCTCGGCAGGCAGCAATTTGGAATCGCGCAGGCCACGAATGCGGTACGCGGGATCGAGGATCACAGCCGCAGCGACTACAGGTCCGAACAGTGATCCGCGTCCGACTTCATCCACCCCGGCGATCAGGCGCGCGCCCCGCTGCCACATCTTCTTTTCAAACTTCAACGTACAATGCAGCCTCTTGAGCAGACGCAGCTTGGCTGCGGATGCGGAGAGCGGTTTCCCCGGCGCGGATTTGAGTTTTGGAGACACGAATCTGGATCATCTTCGCCCAGTTCAAGCTTGTGGCGCAATGTGGAAAAATCGGTTTGTAGCAAAGATGGGGTGGCTGTCATCCTGAGCGGAGAAACTGCTTCGCAAAGCGAAGCAGTTTTGGAGTCGAAGGACCCCTATGGGCTTAGCGGTCGCGCGGGAGCTTGAAGATTCTGATTTGATTGCTAGATGTTCAGCGTCAGGGGCGGCTATAGGGGTCCTTCGACTCCGCGAACTTTCCGCTCCGCTCAGGATGACAGGCACGCGGGGACGCCCATCCTCCATGAGCCATGAACTCGCCCGAAGGTAACATTACGTGCCATTACCGCGGTAAATTGACTGACCCACCCCCCGCTGCTAGCTTCATTGAAGAGAACTGTTTACCTGGGCGAGCCACTTGAAAGAACACCCCAAAGCATCGGAGCGCCAGAACAAGCGCCTGCATGTCGCGCTTCCCATTCGAGTTACCTATTGGGACGACGCCCAAAAACCTTGTCTCGAGATTGCCTGCACCTACGACATCTCTGAGCACGGCGCCCGGGTGACGGGCCTGCGCAACGTGAAAGAAGCCGGAGAAGTCATCGCCATCGAGCGGGGCAAAAGCAAAGCCTTCTGCCGCGTGGTCTGGGTCGGAGAAGCCAATTCAGAGCTGCAGGGTCAAATCGGCCTGCAGTGCGTCGAATCGGACCGGGTCTTGTGGGAGGCCGAACTGCGCGACATGGTCGAGACCTACGAGCCGGTGATGCCGGACGCCGACGCAAAACGGCCTCGTACGTTCGCCGCCCATGAACGTCGCCGGCGCCGCGAGCGTTTCAGTCTGGAAGGAACAGCGGAACTGGTTGAAGCGGGCGCCAAAAATTCAAAAGCCAGCACCGCAGCCCTGAAGAATATGTCAGAAATTGGCTGTCTGGTACTGACCAAGGACACTGTGCCGGCCGGCACTGAGTTGCAAGTGACGCTCCACGTCGACGATCAACATCTAACCCTGAAGGGTCAAGTCAGGCACGCGGACCCGCACGTGGGACTCGGAATCGAATTTCACAAGATCCGCAAAGGCGAGCGCCAGATCCTGCAATTCCTGATCCGCAAACTATCCGAGAAGCACTTCGAAGACACCTTGCAGTTTGAAATCCACAAATAGAAAAGCAGACTTCAGACGCCGGTCCTCTGACGTCAGCCAGACAAACTTGGGATTTGCCGAGGTTTGAGGTCCGAGGTCCGAAGGTCCGAAGTCTGATGCCTGACTGGCTATTTCGCGGCGACTTCAGCTACCGCCTGTTCGCGGTCAACATCCTTCAGGCGGGCCGCTTTGCCCTTAAGGGCGCGCAGATAGTACAGCTTGGCGCGGCGAACCTTGGAAGAGCGCAGCAGCTCCACTCTGTCCACCACCTTGGAGTGGAGCGGAAAGATGCGCTCCACGCCGTGGCCGAAGCTGATCTTGCGCACGGTGAAGCTGGCCTGTGGTCCACGGCTGCGCGCAATCACGACGCCCTCAAACGCCTGCAGGCGTTCCTTGTCGCCTTCCTTGATCTTCACATGCACGCGGACACTGTCGCCCGGCACGAACTCAGGAATGTCAGTACGCTTGGTCTTAGCCAGAAGTTTTTCGATGATCAGGTTAGTCACGATCTTGTCCCCCTGTGACAGAAATCTTCGAACTTGTTTCAGCTCGCTCGCCCGCAATGCGGGACAGCAACTTTTTATCTTCTTCGCCGAGCGCGGCGCCCTCTAACAGATCGGGCCGGTTGCGCAGTGTTTTCTCTAAAGCCGTCCGCCGGCGCCATCGGCGTATTTCTTCATGATTACCGGAAACCAGTACTTCCGGTACCTGCAATCCGCGAAAGTCCGCCGGCCGCGTGTAGTGCGGATAATCCAGCAATCCGCCCGAAGCGCACGTGGAATTGGCGCCACCCGCTTCCATGGTTGGAGTCGCCGTAAAAGACTCCTGCCGTGTCGAGGCCTCGTTTCCCACCGCGCCGGGAATCAATCGCGTGACGGTATCGAGAATGACGGCCGCGCCCAACTCGCCGCCGCTCAGCACGTAGTCGCCGATCGATAGTTCACGATCGGCGAGATGCTGTCCTACGCGCTCATCCACGCCTTCGTAGCGGCCGCAGATCAGGACGATCCGTTCCAGGGTCGCGAGTTCTTCCGCGATGCTCTGGTCGAAGCGCCTGCCCTGGGCCGAAAGCAGCACCACGCTCTGCTTCGCACCCGCTGCAAGCCGCTTCGCCCGGCTTTGGATATCCAGTCCCTCAATACATTCAAAGATCGGTTCCGGCTTCAGCACCATGCCTTCGCCGCCGCCGAACGGGCGGTCATCAACGGTGCGGTGCCGGTCGTGCGCAAAAGCCCGCAAGTCGTGGACTTCGATCGCCGCCAAACCCGCTTCCCGGGCCCGGCGAACAATGCCGTAATCCAGTGGTCCGCGAAAAAAGTCGGGAAAGATCGTTAAAATGTCGATCTTCATCGCGGAACCTAAATGCCTGTCCTGGCGAGCGACCGTGTGGTGCGGGCGACTCGCCCGCCAAGCTCTAACCCGTGCCCTGGAGAATTCCCGTCACAGGGTAGGGGTCCTTCGACTGCTACGCTCAGGATGACAGCTTTCTGCTGTTTTTCTGCTGCTCTTTCTCGTCTGCCGTCAGCGGAGCATTCAGCTCCAGCATCCCGTCCGGCAGAATCATGCAGATCTTCTTCTGCTCAAGGTCCGTCTTCTTCAAGTACGCTTCCGCGTAAGGAATCTCGTACTCCTTCGATCCCGCCTTGACGATCAGTAGTGGTGCTTCGCCGGCTCCAAACTGTACGTCCTGAACCAAACCAATCTCGTGATCGCCGTCGAGGACCACACATCCCACAAGATCACTGACGTAAACCCAGCCGGGCTCCAGCTTTGATCGCTCGCGGGCCGGAACCTGCAACTCGCATCCAATCAATGTCTCAGCCTCGGTCATCGAACCGACGCCTTCAAACTTCAGGACCAGGTAGCTCTTGTGCGGCCAGAGTTCCTCGATCTTTAACTCGCGCCGCGGTCCAGTTTGATCCTTTGGCAAAGCCCAGAGCCGCATACCTTGCCGAAACCGGTCCGGGACGTCGCTGTGCAGTTCGGTTGCAACCTCGCCGCGGCGTCCTTGTGTCTTGAGGACGCGTGCCAGCGTAATGAACTCGTCGGCTATTCCAGGATCTCCAGCACGAAACGCTTGTTAAACTTCAGCCCGGCTGCGCCCAGCAGGTTGCGCATGGCGCGGGCGGTGCGTCCCTGCTTGCCAATCACCCGGCCCATATCATTCGGGCCAACGGTGAGCTCAAGGACGGACTCTCCGCCCTCCTCGACCTGATTGACCGAGACTTGCCCGGGATCATCGACCAGAGCCTTAGCAATCTGCTCGATCAGGACGCGCATGTCCCCAGTTGGTTCGCTCATCTTCGACTCAAATGACTAACTCACCCTGCCTGGCTTACCCTCAGGGCCGGGTCCTTAATTATGTTGCGGTGGAATTTACCGTGATGAGCACCGGAAGATCAGGCAACCGAAGTGGCGACCGGCGCCGGCCTGGACACGATCTTGGTGACCCGGTCCGACATCTTGGCGCCCTTAGACACCCAGTAGTCGATGCGTTCGCGCTTGAGTTCGATACTGGCGGGACTGGTGCGAGGATTATAAGTTCCCACGACCTCGACCGGACGGCCATTGCGCGCGCGTTCCTTCTCGATGACCACCACACGATACTGCGGTTGTTTGCGCGCACCCGTGCGCGACAGACGAATCATTAACACAGAGCTTAGGTTCCTTTCCTATTTGCTTCAGGCAGGCTGAGACAAACCATTATTTTCGCAGAATTTAGCGGTATTAGCAAGTTTGGGTTGAATGCAGGATGGGTGTGTGGTCGCGGGCGGCTCGCCCGCGCTTCTCGGGCCAGCGCAGTGAGGGCGAGCCGCCCGCGACTACACATCCTCATACAACTCCAAATTCGCCCAAAATTTGTACCTACAGCCGCCATTCTTGCTAATATAACCAGTTCAGTACAGCTCGGCTCGCCAGGGAGATAAGAACAATGACCTACGTGATCGCAGAACCGTGCATCGGAACAAAAGACACCGCTTGCGTGGACGCTTGCCCGGTGGACTGCATTCATCCTAAGAAAGATTCTCCGGCGTACGCGGAGGAAGAGATGCTGTATATCGATCCCGTAGAGTGTATCGACTGCGGCGCTTGCGTGCCGGTTTGCCCGGTGTCGGCCATCTTCGCGCTCGACGACCTGCCGGAAAAGTGGGCGTCATTCACTGAGCGGAACGCGAAATATTTCGGACGGTAAAAACAAGCTCTTAGCTCTTGGCTTTTAGCTAGAACGCTCCTGGGTAGCTGAAGTTTTTGTATGCCGTGTCGCGGACTGGGACTTAAGAGCTAATGGCTAAAGGCTAAGAGCTGCTTTACTTTCCATCTCCCCGCTGCTCCATTACAATCAAGCGTCACCCTGCTGGGCTTCCATGGCACTGAAGGAGTCGGAAGCGATCGTCCTGCGCACGTATCCTTTGCGCGAGGCCGATCTGCTGGTCACGCTGTTTACGCGAGCCGAAGGGAAAGTTCGCGGCGTGGCGCGCTCAGCCAAAAAATCGAAGCGGCGGTTTGGCGGCGCGCTCGAGCCGCTCACCTACGTCAAAGCTTTTTACGAGGATCGCGAACGCCAGGAGTTGGCCCGTCTGGATTCCTGCGAGGTGCTGGAGTCTCCGCTGGCCACGGAAGTGAGTTATCCGCGGGCGGTTGCGCTGGCGCATGTGGCCGAGTTGCTCGACGAGTTGCTGCCCGACCGCGAAGTCAATGACGCAGCGTTCCGGCTGGCGCTTTCGGTGATCGCGGGATTGCGCGGCCCCGAGGTCTGGATGCCGGTGACGTATTTTGAGCTGTGGATGACTCGGCTGATGGGGTATCTGCCGGACCTGGGTGAGTGCATGGTTTGCGGACGCACCTTGAACGGCAGCCGCGCTTTCTTTCACGCACTGACCGACGGCTTGATGTGTGCCGACGACAAACGGCTGGCCTCCTCGGAGATATCCGGAGAGTCGCGGACGCTGGCGGCCCGGATGTTTCGCTCGCCAGTGGAGAGTTTTGCCGGAACGCCCTGGCCCAAAAAGCAGGGCAGTGACCTACGCAAGTTTCTGACTCAAACGCTGCAGAGGCACATTGAAAAGAAACTGGTGACCGCGGGAATGCTGGAGAAAATCACAGCGTAGTTTCCGCTGAGAACTGAGAACCAGCAACTAAGAACCACAGATTTTCGAACACTCGCATGCCAAGCCCCAAACCCAATCCGCTCACCTTCCAGGAACTGATCCTTCGCCTGCAGACTTTCTGGGCGGAGCGCGGATGCGTCCTGCAACAACCTTATGACGTAGAGGTCGGAGCGGGCACCATGGCGCCGGAAACTTTTCTGCGCGTGCTGGGGCCGCAACCCTACAAAGTCGCGTATGTGCAGCCGTCGCGGCGCCCCGCCGACGGACGCTACGGAGAAAATCCCAATCGTCTGTTCAAACACATGCAGCTGCAGGTCATCCTGAAGCCGCCGCCGGAAAATGTGCAGGAACTTTATCTGGAATCCCTGGGCGCCATGGGCATTGAGCTGCGCCAGCACGACATCAAGTTTGAAGAAGACAACTGGGAGTCGCCCACCCTCGGCGCATGGGGGATCGGCTGGCAGGTGATGCTCGATGGCCTGGAAATCACGCAGTTCACCTACTTCCAGCAGTGCGGCGGGGTTGATCTGGACCCGATTTCAGCCGAGTTGACCTATGGCCTGGAGCGTATCGCATCGTTTCTGCAGGATAAAGACTCGATCTACGACATTGTCTGGGCCCGCGATCCGGGAACTGGTGGAGTAACAACGTACGGTGACGTGCGACTGGCAGACGAGCTTCAATTCTCCGTGTACAACTTCGAATTTGCCGACGTGCAAAAAGCTTGGCAGCATTTTGAGTTGTGTGAGGAAGAGTGCAAGACTCTGCTGGAGAAATATTCGGCGCTAGCGAACGACAAGAACGACGGGGTCGAGAGCGCCAGGAAAAGGTTTCCGCTGCTTGGTGCCTACGATCTTTGCCTGAAGTGCTCACACCTGTTTAACATTCTGGACGCGCGAGGCGCGATCTCGGTGACGGAGCGTGTTGGTGTGATCGCGCGCGTACGCGCGCTGGCCGTCGGAATGGCAAAAGCTTTTGTGGATCAGCAGCGCGCAGAGTCGCCGGCGGATCCGGAGCAGGAACTAGTTGGGGCAAAGAAGTAAAGAACAAGAGCTCACAAAATTCGTGAGCATTTGTCATCCTGAGCGGAGCGAGAACTTCGCGTAGCGAAGTTTTCGCGCAGTCGAAGGACCCCTATAACCCGCACGATTGCAGATTGCTAGGGGTCCTTCGACTCCGCCAGTTCACTCGCAAGCGAGCGAACTGACTGTGCTCAGGATGACAGGAATTGAAGTGATGCCAGATTTTCTACTCGAGATCGGTTGCGAAGAGATCCCGGCGCGGATGCTGGACGCGGCATCGCTCGAACTGCGTGATCGCGTGCATAAACTGCTCGATCGCGAACGGCTATCGCCCGCCACCGCTCTGACCTATCTCGACACGCCTCGCCGGCTGGCGGTCCTGGCGGCAAACATTCCGTCCGCGCAGCCGGATGTCGTCGAGGAACAGACTGGTCCATCGGTCGCAATTGCTTTCAAAGATGGGCAGCCCACTCCGGCGGCGCACGCCTTTGCGAAGAAAGCCGGCGTGGATGTTTCCCAGTTGCAGCGGACCACGACGCCGAAGGGTGAATATTTGTCGGCGAAGGTTAGCAAGAAGGGAAGGGCGGCCGCGGAGATTTTGTGTGAGGCTCTTCCAAAAGAAATCGCCTCCATCTACTGGCCCAAGAATATGTACTGGCGCCAGCCGAGTGAGCGCTTTGTGCGGCCGGTGCGGTGGCTGGTAGCGATGCTGGACGCGGAGGTCATCCCGCTGGAGTTTGACGGAGTATGCGCCGGGAAGCAATCGCGCGGCCACCGAATTCTGGCCGATGGGTCCGTCTCAATCCCGCGGGCTGGCGCGGCCTACGTGGAATCGCTGGAGCGGGCCAAGGTCCTCGGCCGGGAGCAAAGAGAAGCGCAGATTCGCAAAACTCTCGACACCGTTACGCGCACCATTCCAGGCGCGCGCTGGCGCGAAGATAAATCGCTGCTCGATACCGTCGTCAATCTGACCGAATGGCCTTCGGCGATCCTCGGCTCTTTCGATCCCGAGTTTTTGGAGCTGCCCGAAGAAGTTCTGGTTACAGTGATGCGCGACCATCAAAAATATTTTGCCGTCGAGGACTCGCGCGGAAGCCTCTCGCCTCATTTTCTGGCAGTGCTGAACACGGACGGCGACCCCGCCGGCGTCATCCGCCATGGACATGAGCGGGTCCTGCGCGCGCGCTTCAATGACGCTCGCTTTTTCTGGCAAACGGACCAGAAGCATTCTCTGCGCGAACGCACCGCCTGGCTGAGGAATGTCACCTTCCAGAAGGACCTTGGCAGCTACTACGGCAAGGTGCTGCGAATACAACGAGTCTGCAGTTGGATGTGTGAGAGCATTCGGCAGCGCGGCATCACGCTTCGCCCCGGGGTAATCCACAAAGCCGCGTTGCTGGCCAAGACTGATCTGACCACCGAACTGGTCAAAGAGTTCACCGAGTTGCAGGGCATCATAGGTGGCTTGTACGCACGCGTGCAGGAACTCGATCCCGACATGAAGGCCGACGCGCGTGAAGCCGTAGCGACGGCGATCTACGATCACTATAGACCTGTATCGATGGAAGACTCGGTTCCGCGGACGGTCGAGGGCGCGGTCCTCTCGATCACGGACAAGGCCGACAGCATCGCGGGAATGTTCGCGCTTGGACTGCAGCCTACGGGATCAAAAGATCCCTTCGCCTTGCGCCGCCAGGCCAACGGCATTGTGAAGACGATTGCCGAGCACAAACTGCCCATCAGCCTCAGCCAGTTGTTCAAGGATGCTCGCGAAGCCTATCGCGGCTCGGTCGCGGAGGCAAAGTTTCTGTCCACGGTTGATTACAACAGTGCCGTAAAGCACTTTCTGCGCGAGCGTCTGGAGTTTTACTTGCGTGATGCCCTCGGTTTCAGCTACGACGTGGTTAACGCAGTGCTGGCCGCAGATGCAGATGATGTGGTCAACGCAGTCGCACGGGCGCAGGCAGTGAAGGACGTTTTGCACCTGCCCGAGTTTCAGGCTATCGCGGCGGCCTGCAAGCGCATGCGCAACATTCTGAAGCAGGCGAAGGACGCCGGTATCGAACCGGCTGCTCAATTTCAGGCTCTGCCCGATTCTGCCGAAGAAGAAAACAGACTTGCAACCTACGTGGAGACGTACGCTCCCAGAGTCGAGGCGCACCGGCAGAAGAGCGAATATGGGGAGGCCCTGTCCCTGCTCTCATCGGCAAGAGAGCCGGTGGATGTATTCTTCGACAAAGTCATGGTGATGACCGATGATAAGCAAGTCCGGGCCAACCGTCTCGCACTTTTGCAAACGTTGTTGAAAGAATTTTCCACCATCGCCGATTTCTCTGAAATCGTGACTGAAGGCAAGGAATCCAAAGAATCCAAAGAATCCAAAGAATCTTCGAAACAATAAAGGAAGAACACTCATTATGGCGACGCAAACTCTCCCCGAAACATTTGGGACCACCGCAAAGAATTCAGCCACCAAATACGTTTTCTCCTTTGGCGGCGGCAAAGCCGACGGCAACGGAAAGATGAAAGATGACCTCGGCGGCAAAGGCGCCGGCCTCGCCGAGATGACCAACGCAGGTCTGCCCGTGCCTCCGGGATTCACCATCCAGACCGAGGCTTGCCGGGAATACATGCGCACCAACGGCGTCTCTACGGAGGTCGGGCGCCAGATGGATGCCGCGCTTCAGAAGCTTGAGGAGTTGCAGGGACAGAAGCTGGGCAAGGGCGAGAACCCGCTGCTGGTGAGCGTCCGCTCGGGCGCGAAATTCTCCATGCCCGGCATGATGGACACCATCCTCAACCTGGGTCTTAACGACCAGAGCGTCGAGGCCCTGGCGAAGCGCAGCAACAACCCACGCTTTGCCGCGGACTCCTATCGCCGATTGATCCAGATGTTCGGCAGCGTAGTGCTCGACATACCAAAGCACGCTTTCGAAGAAGTGTTCGACGCCAAGAAAAAACAAAAGAAGGCCAGGCTCGATACTGACCTCGACGCGAAAGCCTTGAAGGAAGTGATCGAGGAATATAAGAAGGTCGTTAAGAAGCACACCAAGCACGACTTTCCGCAGGACCCGCACGAGCAGCTGGTCATGGCGCGTGATGCCGTGTTCCGCTCCTGGCAGAATGACCGCGCCAGGCACTACCGTCGCATCAATAACATTGACGACATGCTGGGCACGGCGGTCAACGTACAAGCCATGGTCTTCGGCAATCTCGGCGACACCAGCGGCACCGGCGTGGGTTTCACCCGCAATCCCGCCAGTGGCGCGAAGGAGTTCTACGGTGAATTCCTGATGAATGCTCAGGGCGAGGACGTAGTCGCCGGCATTCGCACGCCCGTCCCCATACTCGAATTGCAGAAGGTCATGCCGAACGTGTACGACCAGTTGCGCGAAATCACCACGCGCCTGGAAAAGCATTACAAAGACATGCAGGATTTCGAATTCACCATCCAGGAAGGCAAGCTCTACATGCTGCAGACGCGCAACGGCAAGCGTACCGGACCAGCTGCCGTGCGTGTCGCGATCCAGATGGTGGATGAAGGTCTCATCACGAAAGAGGAAGCAATTTTCCGTGTGGACCCCAACCAGGTTTACGAATTCCTGCTGCCGCGTCTGGATGAAAAGAGCGGCAAGGTCGAAGTTCTGGCCACCGGCCTTCCCGCATCGCCCGGTGCGGCAGTCGGACAAATTGTTTTCACCGCCGATGAAGCCGTCGAGAAGGCTGGACATGGCTCGACCAAGAATCCCGTCATCCTGGTACGTGCGGAAACTACGCCGGAAGACATCCACGGCATGGAAGTTGCCGCTGGAATTCTGACTTCACGCGGCGGCATGACCAGCCACGCCGCAGTGGTCACGCGCGGCATGGGCAAATGCTGCGTGGCCGGCGCCGGCGATATCGAGGTGGACGAAAAAGCCCGCGAGATGCGGGTCAAGGGCCAATTGTTCAAAGCCGGAGACTGGATTTCGCTCGACGGCACCACCGGACGCGTCATCAAGGGCAAACTCGGCACCATGGCGGCCAAGCCGGACGATCCTGAACTGATGAAGCTCATGAGTTGGGCCGAGCCTTTCCGCAAGTTGGGCGTGCGCGCGAATGCCGACATTCCGCGCGACGCAATCCAGGCGCGTGCTTTCGGCGCCGAAGGAATTGGCCTGTGCCGCACCGAGCACATGTTCTTCGGTGAAAAGAAGTTGCCGCACATGCGGGCGATGATACTGGCCAACACCGAGAAGGACCGCCGCGCCGCGCTCAAAAAGTTATTGCCTCTGCAGCGCGCCGATTTCGTCGGAGTATTTCGCGCCATGGATGGCTTCCCGGTAACCATTCGCACTCTCGACCCGCCGTTGCACGAGTTCCTCCCGAGGCGCGAAGACCTGATGGTTGAAATTGCGGTGCTCGAAGCCACCAAGCCAAAATCCCCCAAACTTAAGGGACTCAAGACTCTGCTGCGACGGGTAGAGGAGCTCCACGAATTCAATCCCATGCTCGGACACCGCGGCTGTCGTCTGGGCATCACCTATCCCGAGATTACCGAGATGCAGGCCCGCGCCATCTTCGAAGCGGCCGTGGCCGTGGCCAAGGATGGAGTGAAAGTCTTCCCCGAAGTGATGATTCCCCTCACCGCCACGCTGAAAGAAATGGCAAACCAGGCGGCTATCGTCCATCGCGTTGCCAAGGAAGTGTTCGAGGAGAAGGAAAGAAAGGTCGATTATCTCGTAGGCACCATGATCGAATTACCCAGAGCTGCGCTGGTTGCTGACGAGATTGCGAAAGAGGCCCAGTTCTTTTCGTTCGGCACCAACGATCTCACCCAGACCACTTTCGGATTCTCGCGCGACGATATCAACAAGGTGCTTCCGACTTATCTTGAAGAAGGCATCCTCAAGCAGGACCCGTTCGCTGTCCTCGATCAGGAGGGAGTCGGCCAGTTGGTGAAGATGGCGACCGAGCGCGGCCGCAAGACGCGTCCCGGCCTGAAGGTGGGTATTTGCGGCGAACACGGCGGCGAGCCGTCATCCGTCGAGTTCTGCCACAGGGTAGGATTGAACTACGTGTCCTGCTCGCCCTTCCGCGTTCTCACGGCGCGTCTGGCGGCGGCGCAAGCGGCTGCAACCGACAAACTGAAAGTTGAAGGCGGAAGAACAAAATAAGTAGAGCCGGGGGGAGCACGGAGAGAAATTCACGTGCTCCTCCGTGCCCTCCGTGTCCTCTGTGGGTAAAGAGGTTTATTGCACTTTCTGCAGCCGCGCAATCAGTTTTTGCGCGAAGTTTTGTTCCGACTCCGACCACAGCAGGCGGGCATTAGCGCCGGAATTCTTTTCCACTTTGCCGGTGAACTCCACAAGCCTCTGGACGTTGGCGCGCACCCTTATTTCGGCCTCAGGCGTAAGCGGCAGGTCCTCCTGCAGAAACGGCGAGTCCAGGCCAAGATCTACCTGGACGTGGCCCTCCTGCTGATAGACCCCATCATCAAACTCGAGACCATGCACCAGAAATTTCACCGGCGACGGCCGCAGGGTCCACTCTCCGTTTTCGGCCACCACCCACAGGTCCCAAAAAGCGTCAAACATGTAAGCGTAATCCTCGTGCAATAGATCGGACGCGATCAACACGGCCTCTTCCGCCGGAACTCCCGGACGGAAGCGCCGTTCCAGAATGGTCGGTTCATTCCAGGAGACGGGATGAAGCGCCAGATAGGTGATGCCGGGCTGCGCCACCGAAAATGAAAACTGGCGCATCACGGCCAGAGCATGAGGCAACATGTCGTCCAGCTCAAAAGTGGAAAACCAAATACTGAGGTAGAGAGGATCAGCCATGCGAAACGCGGCCACCGCCGCTACCTCCATTCTAACTTGTCACGCTCCAAAGATCCTCGCGAGCTCAAGATAGCCTGATGAGATGGGAAAACTAAAACCGAGCTACCACAAAAAGCCTTCGTATTTTGACACTGTTCCAGCCGCACTGTTACCATCGAAGCTCAGTAGCAGGCTCCCGCCTCATTCGTGGTCCCCGTCGTCTAGCCTGGCCTAGGACATCGCCCTTTCACGGCGGTAACACGGGTTCAAATCCCGTCGGGGACGCCAAATCCTTTCAAGTGTTTACAGAATGAGCCTTCGTGAAATATTCGTCCGCGGTACGCTTTACGGTACGTTGAGTTGTCGCAAACATA
The DNA here is from genome assembly GCA_963813645.1 of Terriglobia bacterium. Taxonomy (GTDB): domain Bacteria; phylum Acidobacteriota; class Terriglobia; order Terriglobales; family Acidobacteriaceae; genus JAIQFF01. The sequence continues at coordinate 7,574 of CAWEZS010000021.1, read as the reverse complement.
ATGCGAACAATGGGTTAGGGAAGAAAAAGTTCTACAGAGAATCACAGGGGGCGTGTTTTCAAGTACATGCCTGAACTGATGTTACCGCTGCAATGCGGCGGTAACAAAGGTGATCGTGGTGAGACTTAGGAAACATTCGATCGTCTGGATTCCCTTTGTTGGTTCGCTTGTCTGAGAAGGAGCAAAGGTATTCGACCGCGCGGAATCAATCAGGCAAATCCTGTAGGCGCGCTAGGGTGAGCGCTGTATGCTCTTTGATCTTTGCTAATCCCGTATTTGCTCCTATGATCGAGCGTATACTTCTGATTCAGCGAAGGGTCAAGCTGGGGCGGTGTTCTGTGTCGGTACGTGTTCTCCTCATCGACGACAGCAAAGCCGTCGTGCGCGAACTCCGCTCCCTATTGTCGCTAAATCCCGGGTGGCTTGTGTGTGGGGAGGGGATAAACGGAGTTGAAGCCGTTGAGAAGGCGAGATCCCTGCGTCCTGATCTCATTCTCATGGACATCTCCATGCCTCAAATGAATGGGATCGAGGCAACCCGAATCATCCGCCGGGAAGTTCCTGAGTCTGCGGTTATCCTGATCAGTCAGAATGATCCGATAGTTGTTTCCAGGCAAGCGGCGGAAAGCGGAGCGAGCGGATATCTCGCCAAGGCCGATCTCGCCCTTAATTTGGTGACCGTTATGAACAGAGTGGTTGAGCGTCAAAGTTCCGAGAAGCGGATCACGTCAGGGGTGACGACGGAGTCTTCATTAGGTCATGACTTCCGCGTGCCGCTGGAGTCGGTGGTCAGCACGCCCGAACTGAAAAAACGTCCATCGCGATCGCCGGACTACCAAGCAGAGAGCCGCGCGCTATCGGCACTCGCGCAGGAGATGGCCAATTCGCCCCAGAACGTATTGCAAAAGCTCGTCGATGTCGCGTTGGAGCTGTCTCGGGCTCAGTCGGCGGGCGTCAGCATTCTTGAAGAGGAAGAAGGACGAAAAATCTTCAGATGGCACGCCGTAGCCGGGCAATGGGCCGGGTATCTTGGCGGCACCATGCCGCGAGAGGCGAGCCCCTGTGGCACAGTCTTGGATCGAAACGCCAGTCTACTACTATCACACCCTGAACGGTATTATCCGATTCCTTCTACGATCACACCGCCAATTGTCGAAGTGTTGCTCATTCCATTCCACGTCGCTGACAAACCGATAGGAACGATTTGGGTCATCGCTCATGATGAGAGCCTCCAGTTTGAAGCTGAGGATGAGCGAATCATGCGTTCCCTGGGCAAATTCGCTTCCGCGGCATATCAAACGTTGAAGCGGGTTGAGGCCCTGAAGATAGAAGTTGCAGAGCGCCAAGAAACCGAAGAAGCCCTCAGAAAGAGCGAATCAAACCTTCGTGATTTTCTTGAGAATGCAACCATTGGCATGCACTGGGTGGGACACGATGGCAGAATTCTTTGGGCCAATCAGACCGAACTGGATCTTCTCGGCTACACAGCGGAGGAGTATGTCGGCCATCACATCTCGGAATTTCACGTGGATGCACCGGTGATTGAGGACATTCTCAACCGCTTGAGCGGGGGAGAAGTGTTGCGCGAGTACGAGGCACGGCTGCGGTGCAAGGACGGCTCAGTTCGCCACGTGCTCATCGATTCGAGCGCGCTATTCGAGGACGGTAAGTTCGTCCATACGCGTTGCTTCACCCGTGACATCAGCGATCGCAAACAGGTAGAAGCCCAGGTGCGCGAGAGCGAGCGACGCTTTCGCGAGATGATTGACGTGCTTCCCGCCGCTATCTATACGACTGATGCCGAAGGCCGCCTCACGCACTTCAACCCGGCGGCTGTCGAATTCTCCGGTCGTGTGCCCCGGCTAGGTACCGACCATTGGTGTGTTAGTTGGAAAATGTTCCTGCCAGACGGAACCCCTTTGCCGCACGACCAGTGCCCGATGGCGGTCGCGCTCAAGGAGGGCCGCATCATTGACGGTGCGGAATGCATTGCCGAGAGACCCGACGGCAAGCGTGTCTGGTTCACGCCCTATCCTAGGCCGTTGCGCGATGGCGAAGGCAGGATCGTCGGCGGCGTCAACATGCTGTTGGACATCACCGAACGAAAGGCAGCCGAGCGAGCAAGCGGGCTGCTGGCTGCGATCGTCGATTCATCCGATGAAGCGATCATCAGCATGAATCTCGATAGCATTATCACCAGTTGGAATCGAAGTGCAGAGCGGTTGTTCGGCCACAAAGCGGAAGAAGCCGTCGGACGGAATATAGCTCTAATCATTCCGCCGGACCGTCTGGAGGAGGAAGCGACGATTCTCGACGGCCTCAAACGGGGAGAGCACATCGAGCACTTCGAGACCGTCCGCGTCCGCAAAGACGGCTCCACCTTCGATGTATCGCTTACGATTTCGCCAGTGAAGGACGCTGCAGGGCAATGTTATCGGGGCCTCCAGGATGCCGCGGGACATCACTCAACGAAAGGAGGCGGAGCGCACGACCGGTTTGCTGGCTGCGATCGTGGACAGCTCCGACGACGCGATCATCAGTAAGAGTCTTGACGGCGTGATCAGTAGCTGGAACAAAGGTGCGGAGCGGATGTTCGGATACACTGCCGACGAAGCGATTGGGCAACACATCACTCTAATCATTCCGCCGGACCGTCGGCAGGAAGAGGCGATGATTCTTGAGCGGCTCAAACGAGGCGAGCGGGTCGACCATTTCGAAACTGTGCGCGTGCGCAAAGATGGCACGCCACTCGATATCTCACTGACAATTTCACCGGTGAGAGATGGCGAAGGCCGAGTAATCGGAGCCTCGAAAGTGGCGCGGGACATTACTGAGCAAAAGCGGGCTGAGCAAGCGTTGCGAGAGAGTAAGGAGCGGCTCCGTTCGTTTGCGGATGGGCTTGAAACCGAAGTGCGCCTCCGGACCCGGGAACTGGAGCGAAGAAACGCGGAAGTGCTGGACCAGTCGGAGCAGCTGCGAGACCTTTCAAACCGGCTCTTGCGCGCCCAGGACGATGAACGACGGCATATCGCGCGCGAACTGCATGACAGTGCAGGCCAAATTCTAACGGCCCTGGGTATGAGTCTTGGCAACATCGGTCAGCGTGTAAGGCACGATCCACAGCTTGCCGAAGGGGTGGAAGACAGCCGGGAACTTGTTCAGCAGCTGAGCAAAGAGATACGGACAACGTCCTATCTGCTGCATCCTCCTCTTCTGGACGAGAATGGCTTACCAGAAGCCATCCGTTGGTATGTCCAGGGGTTGGCGGGACGCAGCGATCTGAAGATTGAGTTTTGCACCTCTGAGGGCTTCGGCAGGCTTCCCTCCGAAGTGGAAATGGCGCTGTTTCGTATTGTGCAGGAATGTCTCACCAATATTCATCGCCATTCCGGCAGCAAGCGGGCGATAATACGGATTGTGCACAAGGCAGAGATTGTTTCCCTGGATATTCAGGACGAAGGGAAGGGAATACCGGCAGAAAAACTGGTTAGTATTCAGGGGCAGAGCGCAGGCGTGGGAATTTCCGGAATACGCGAGCGGGTCCGCCATTTGAGAGGAACGGTGAACATTCAGTCGAACCCCTCAGGTACGACGATCTCGGTCACGTTGCCGGTGCCCATGGATGTTGTTTCCCAACCTGAGAGCATGGTTTCATAAACTAGGGCTGCCGGATGAGTTTCTTCGCGGAGGTCGGCGTTATGCGTATTCTCATCGCCGATGATAGCGACGTTGTTCGTCGTGGTGTGTGTGGAATCTTGTCCTCTGAGAAGGATTTGGAAGTCTGCGGGGAAGCCAAGGATGGATCGGAGGCACTGCAGAAAGCTCGGGAACTTTTGCCCGACCTGATCCTCCTGGACATAAGTATGCCGGGGATGAATGGGCTGGAAGTAGCGCGACGTCTCCGCGAAGAAGTGCGGCAGGCCAAGATTTTAGTAATTAGCCAGCATGATCCACTTCAGCTGCTGCCCAGCGTCATAGCGGCAGGCGCGGACGGTTGCATAGACAAGAGTCGTCTTAGCGAGGATTTGGTGGCAAGTATCAAGAAAATCAAGTGCGCCTGAAGCCGCGAAGATATTGGGCGTCGCGTCGGCACTGATCAGAATACGGGCCAACCAATTACCACCCGCGAGTGGATTGATCGTCTCCCCCCAATGATCGCTGCCTAGCTGGTGATGACCTCAACCTCGCCCCGCTTGTCAAGTATTTGGAAGCGGACCAGGTTTGCTCGCCGCTCAAGAAAAAGGTCCACACTAGCATCTCCCACTCTCAAATCCCTGATCCAGAGTTCTGGGATTGCTTCGGGGAGGTGCGGCCCGTCAAGCCGAATTTGCTTTTTCTCCGCATTGAGGGAGAGTCCCAAGCATGACTGCAACAGCAGAAATACGGCACCCGCGGCCCAGGCCTGGGGGGCGCACGCCACCGGATACAGAGTGGGTCCTTCATGTGTGCGGCGGTCAAGGCCGCAAAAAAGTTCCGGGAGACGATGCAAGTCCACGAAGGCTGCTGGCGGCCAGCAGGGCTGACAAAATCTCACCAGCCATGTCTTTGAAGCCGTATCGCGCCAAGCCCGCCGCAATCAACCCGTTATCGTGCGGCCACACTGAACCATTGTGATAAGAAATGGGGTTATATCGAGACTCGCCGCTGGCCACGGTACGAATTCCCCAACCCGAATAAAAGTCCTTGCTGAGGAGGGAGTGCGCTATCAGGTAGGCATGATCGGTAGGGGCAATTCCGGTATAGAGGCAGTGCCCGGGATTGGATGTGCGAATTCGGCATTTCTCTTTTCGGCCGTCCAGCGCCATGGCGTAGGTGGAGATTCCGTCACACCAGAAAGCTAAGTCAAATCGATTCCGAAGGAGTGCGGCTTGAGATTCCAGAGTCGAAGCCCTCGCTTGGTCGCCCAACATTGACGCCAGATGAGCGGCTCCGCGCTTGGCAGCATAAACGTATCCCTGGACTTCGCACAGCGCAATGGGACCTTCTGCCAGCGTACCGTCGGCATGGAACACGGAGTCGTTGGAATCCTTCCAACCCTGCTGGACAAGTCCGTCTTTGGAACGGCGGGAATACTCAACAAATCCGTCTCCGTCACAGTCGCCATAAGCGTCAATCCACTCCAGGGCACGCTCTAGATGCGGCCACAAGCGTTCGATCAGGGAGCGGTCTCCAGTCCGCTCATAGTACGAATGGGCCAGCATTACGAATAAGGGGGTCACATCAACGGATCCGTAGTAACAACGGAAAGGAACTTCTCCCAGAGCGGACATCTCACCGTTGCGCATCTCGTGCAGAATCTTGCCAGGCTCCGCTTCCGACGCCGGATCGAGCTGCGTAGCTTGATGGGCTGCTAGAAATTCCAGAACACCTCGCGCAATTGCCGGGTTTAGCCACAGACACTCCAGCGCGGTTATGATGCCATCCCGGCCAAAAACCGTGCTGAACCACGGCACGCCCGCGTAAGGGTAGTTAGGCTCGGGGTTGCCGACGATCATCATCTCCACGTCGGATTGGGAGCGCGCGATCCAACGATTGAATTCGTCACTCGAGCTGTGAATCTTGCTGGTGTCGCGACGGATTTCACTGGCTTCCGTCTTAGTTGCGCTCCAAGCCCGTTCGTACGACTTTGGATGCCGGTTGCAGTCAGCGCCAATTTCGCAGGAAACCGTAAGATTAAACGTGACTTGAGCTCTCGGCGCCAGATACGCATCGAATTGAAGGTTAGTAGGCGAGATCTGTTTCGGCGGGGGAGAGGCGGTCAGACGAGTGCGGCGGAGCACCCCATCGAGACCTCGGTAAGACAGCACAACCGAATCGGGCTCAACGATATCTTCAAGCCTTTCGCCCCGCCGTTCCCGGGTAATTCCGCGGACTTCGAAAATATCTGCAAAGTCAGCCGCAAAACGAAGTCCAAAAGGAATGTCAACCGGGAGGCTTCCATAATTGACTACTCGAAACTGCTCATAGCAGACGCCCTGCCAAAGAAATTTGGTTCTTAACACGTGCAATGTATCTCGCCGGACAATGACCTCCCCGCTTCGCGAGATGTCCACGTTGGCCAAATCTGCTGCGAACAATGAATTGTCGGCCTTGATGGTTGAACTCAACAGCAAGGGCCGAGCGTAGGCGAGGTAGAACTCGAGTTGCGAAAGGAAACGGGTGCCCTCACGGAAGATACCTTGTTCCTTCAGCCCAACCGCTTCGATGTCACCATACCGGTCAAAGACCGCAAAACTCGTGCCGTGCTTCAGCACCCGTGTGCGATCGTCGGCGGGGGACGATTCGGTTGCGATGTAATAATTATGAGCTACGCTGCCGTCGTCCAATTCACAACCTCGTCCGATATCTTGGAGAAAGAGCCGCCGCGCTCACAACCTGGTCCGGTAAGGCCACAACAGGGTGCATATCCAAGAGCCGGTCATACACGGTTAAGTAGTCCTCACACATTCGCGTTGCGCTGAAGCGTCGTTCGAAGTACTCCCGGCACCGCCTACGGCTAAGAGCAGGAACAGCCTTCACAACCCGCGCGGCCTCTTGCACGCCGCGAACGATAAAACCGCTAACACCGTCTTCAACGATCTCTGGAACTGACCCACGCGGGAATCCAATGACGGGTGTGCCACAAGCCATTGCCTCGATCATCACCAGACCGAAGGGCTCTGGCCACTGAACCGGGGTCAGCAACGCCATTGCTCCTCCCAAGAACTCACTTTTGTCTGCGTGGCCAATCTCGCCCACAAATTCGACCCCTGGACCGTCCAGAAGGGGCTTGATCACAGTATCAAAATAGGCTTGGTCAACGCGATCGATCTTGGCGGCTATTTTCAACTCCACGCCGGCCCGCCTCGCAATCGCAATCGCTACATCCAGACCTTTTTCCGGCGAGATGCGGCCCAGAAATGCGAGGTATTCTCCAGGCGTCGGCCGAAATTCCAGGCTCTCAACGGGAAGGCCATGATAGACCGTTGCCTGCCAGTTCAACCAGGGAAGAGGTTCACGCTGTGATTCGGAGATCGAAACCACGGCCACATCCCTGAACCTCCGGTATAGCGGTACCAAATCAGGAATATCCAGACGGCCATGCAGCGTGGTTAGAGTTGCCACGTCCGCACTTCGACTGCGGGGGTAGTGCAAATAGTCAATGTGAAGATGGATCAGATCAAAATTGTTCTTCTCGTCGAGCACACGCTCCACCAGCATAACGTGATGCGCCAACGTATCGACGCATCCTGGAGCGAGTCTTAGCGATTGCTCACATACGGGCACGAGCTCCGCCTCGGTGAGTGAGTCACCGCTGGCAAACAAAGTCACCTGGTGCCCTTGTCGTACAAGCTCTTCCGTGAGATAAGAAACCACCCGCTCGGTTCCACCATACAGTTTTGGCGGAACGCTTTCATAAAGTGGCGCAACTTGTGCGATTCGCATAATTTCCGTGTTGTCAGTTCGGCTGACCAACGCGCAGAGCGCTCCTAACATGAACTCGATTCTCGATTATGGGGGAAATGGGTGTTGCCATCTATCGGGGATTATCTGTATACCGCAACTGGAACGGATACTCGGGGGCTTGAATTTCC
>CAWEZS010000020.1:0-92161 GCA_963813645.1 Terriglobia bacterium | reverse complement strand
CGAGAACGTATGCACAAGCCAGTCAAGTACGTGGAAAAAGCCATGACCGTCGCCGCCAACGGCGCGTGGTTCGTATTCAACAGCCTGAATAAGATCGAGCAGAACCCATCGCCGACGCCGAAATGGTCGGAAAAGCCGCTGCTGAAGTCCTACGAAAAGACCAAGCCACCCCTGGGATGGCCTCGCTCCACTGACTCTCTGTGCCCGCAGTGCGTGCCTGAAATCCGTCAACAGATTCTCGACGGCAAGCTGCCCCACGAAGTCCTGATGAACGAAAAGGTCGGCGAAATCAAGGCCGAAATCGTCGAGCGCGACGGCAAGATCCTGATGGTGAAAGATTGCGCCATCCACGGCCACTTCGAAGACGTGATGTCGATGGACACCGAATTCTCGCGCCACCTGGAAGAAGTGTTCCCCGGCCGCGACATCCGCGCCCACAATGACGAGAAGCTGCACCACCACGGGTCGTCCACCGTGAAGTATGGACGCGGCTCGGTGCTCACCATCGACCTTACCAACCGCTGCAACATGATGTGCGATCCCTGCTTCATGGACGCCAACCAGGTTGGCTTCGTCCACGAACTGAGCTGGGAAGACATCAAGACCATGCTGGACAACGCCATCACCATCAAGCCGCGCCGCCAGATGTCAGTGCAGTTCTCCGGTGGCGAGCCCACGCTGTCGCCCTACTTCCTGGATGCCGTCCGCTACGCCCGCAAGGTTGGCTACAACTCGGTGCAGGCTGCGACCAACGGAATCGAATTCGCCAAGAGTTTTGAGTTCGCGCAGCAGGCTGCCGAAGCCGGCATGCGTTATGCCTATCTCCAGTTTGACGGAATCGGCAACGCCGCCAACGCTCACCGCAAGGTTGGCAACCTGTTCGACGTGAAGTTGAAGGCAATCGAGAACATGCACAAGGCCGGTATCGAGATCGTTCCGGTCGTGACCATCGTCAACGGCATCAACAACGAGCAGGTCGGACGCATCATCAAGTTCGCGCTGGATAATCCCAAGACCATCGGATTCCTGTCGTTCCAGCCGGTGTCGTTTACCGGACGCGATGAAGCTGTCACTGACGATCGCCGCGAAGCGCAGCGCTACACGCTGTCTCATCTGGCGCACGATGTGAAAAACCAGACCGGCCTGGGCGAGCCCGCGCGCGACTGGTTCCCGATTTCGTTCATGGGAACGTTCTCCGACTGGGCCGACCTGATGCACGTCAATGACGTCCAACAACGACTGGGGCCAATTGAGCTGTGGCTGCCATCCGAACTGCGGCACCGGTATGGCGCTGATGATCGACAAGGAAACCAAGGAAGCGGTTCCGGTCACCGCGTTCCTGAAGGGCGATCAGCTGGCCAAGGACATTGCCAAGGTCAACGACGCCGCTCGCGGCAAGTTCCTGACCGTCGTCGGCATGGCGCTCTGCCTGATGAAGAACTACGATCCATTCCAGTCGCCGACGCACTTCAAGATGATGGACCTGCTGAAGAAGTTCGACAAGAACTTCAACGCCACCGGCAAGAACTACGGAAAGGTCGGTCCGGACCGCACCATTGACGACGTGATGAAGCGCCGTCAGGACCGCTGGAACTTCCTGTTCATCGCGGGAATGTGGTTCCAGGACCTGTTCAACTACGACTTCCGCCGCACCGAGCAGTGCATCATTCCTTACGCCACCCAGGAAGGCGAAATTTCCTTCTGCGCCTACAACACGGGCGTGGGCTGGCGCAACATCATCGAGAAGATGCACATGACGGCCACGCTCACCAAGTGGTACGAAGAGCATGGACGGCACGAAATCTTCGCGGGCGGCAAGAACGTGAAGATGGATTCGGTCGAGCACGCGCCTGGTTCTGAAAGAAGAACTGGTCACCAACGAAGAGCAGCACGATCTCGATAAGCTGGGCATCGCCAAGAACTCGCGTGAAGAGAAGATGAGAGCGCGCGACGCCAAGCAGAAGGAAGATCCGGCATACAACGCGCGCATGGCCTCGCTTTATCGCGAAGTCGTGCTGAAGGAAAAGCCGGTCGTGGCAGAGAACGGCTTCATTCCGCTGGGCGCCTTGTCCAATCCGCAAATGGCGGTATCGCTTCAGCTCCGACGAAGTCGGAAGCGGAGCCGGTGCTGGGAGACTAGAAGCAGTTTCTGGTTTCCGGTTTCTGGTTTCAAAGGCCGCCACTCTGGCGGCCTTTTTCTTTGAATGGAGGGTCATGTCTGTGTGGGGCGGGCGCCCTCGCCCGCCGCTTTTGAATTTGATCGTGTCTGGAGCAGGTCTGCAGATTCAAGTCAAAAGCGGCCGGCGAGGGCGCCCGCCCCACACGACGGCCCGTGCTCCATTACGAACCATGCAGCTTGACATCTGTAGTTACCCTCAGATACTCTCCGCGCAACTTCGGGTTCCGCTTTTCGCACGCTGGGGCTAGGCCCTTTCCAGGAATCTCAATCCACCGTATTTCGCGACCGAGGAGGTCAGCATCCATGAAAAGAATCACAGGGTGGCTGTTGGGGACTTGTGTGTTGGTTGGAGGATTAGGGATTGCGATGGCACAGGAGACGCCACCGCCCAAGGTGCTGTATATCCAACGAGAATTTATCAAACCGGGCAAAGGCGGAGCATTACATGAGAAATTCGAGAGCGCTTTCGTGCAAGCCATGACGCAAGCGAAGTGGCCGACGCACTATCTGGCGGTGAATGCGCTGAGCGGCAAGTCGCGAGCATTATTTCTGACCGGCTACGACTCGTTCGACGCCTGGGAAAAAGACTATATGGCTGTGCAGAAGAACGCGACGCTTTCCGCCGCGGTCGAACGGGCTGCAGTCGCTGACGGTGATCTGTTGAGCGACTTCGACGCCACCGCTCTGCTTTACCGCGATGACTACAGCCTGCGCTCCGCGGTAGATATTGCGCACATGCGCTATTTCGAAATTTCCCTCTACCGGGTCCGTCCGGGACACATGCAGGACTGGGACACCCTGGTGAAGATGGTCATTGCCGCTTATCAAAAGATTCCCGACGTCCATTGGGCTGCGTATCAAGCTATCTACGGCCAGGACGGCGGCACTTGGGTGGTCTTCAATCCGATGAAGTCTGCCTCTGAAATTGACCAGTCGTTCGATCAAAGCAAGAAATTCATGGCGGCCATGGGCGACGACATGAAGAAGTTCGCCGAACTAGAGGCGGCGACGATCGAGTCAAGCCAGCACAACTTGTTCGCCTTCAGTCCCAAAATGAGCTACGTTTCGGACGAGTGGATCAAGGCCGATCCGGATTTCTGGAAGCCCAAGGCAGGCATGGCGGCGTCCAAGAAAAAGATGGAAGCAAAGCCGGCCGCACAGTAGTCGCACGTGATAGGAGCCGCCCTCTCGGGCGGCTTTTTTCTTTAAATGGAAAACGGCGTCCCGCCCGTCTTTGCCGCGGGACGGGCGGGACGCCCGTCCTCCATTAACATTCTCGTGACAAATCCACCTATCCATTTGCGCTATAGTTGCGTCCAGTACCGACATCAAAACGGAGTTCATTCATGCCCGATGTTCATGTTGCACTGTGGGTTCGTTTGGACGCGAAGCCTGGTAAAGAGAAGGAAGTCGCCGATTTTCTGCGGAGCGGTCTTGCGATTGTGCAGGGTGAGCCGGCAACGATTGCGTGGTTCGCCATCCAAATAGGGCCGTCAACTTTTGGTATTTTCGACGCTTTTCCCGACGATGCGGGAAGGCAGGCTCATCTATCCGGTCGGGTGGCCGCGGCTCTCATGGTGAAAGCGCCCGATTTGCTGGCAAAACCTCCGGCCATTGAAAAAATTGATGTATTGGCCGCCAAGCTGCCCGGATAGACATGGCTAAGTGAATCTTAAGAATGAACTTGACCGGGCAGTCCGATAGTTACCCTGAGACATGGATTCTTGTACCACAATCGAAGATTTTGGCATCTAATTGGCCTATGGACAACAATGCGATATTCGGGGAAAGGTACAGAGTTATCGCCATTGACGATCAGAACCTCGTTCTCCGGGGGATCCGCAGCGGAGACGTCCTGAGAATAAAAAACGCGGATCCGGAAAATCCCCTTTCTGAAGCGGATTATCCGCCGGGAAAACTGATCGCGCTCAACGATCCGTCGACCGAAACTCAAAGCTAATATCAGCCCATGTGGGGCGGCGCGCAGGCCCGGATGTCCTCGTCCAGGTAGGCGAGCGCAGCTCGCCAGCGTTCACTCAAAACTCAGCCGCGCCTTGCCCGGCGCCGGGCGGGTGAGGGCACCTGCCCCTACGTCGTTCCTGGTGACCTTCTCTCAGAAGGCATCGTTTGCCTAAATCTCCCGATCCCAAATCTTCAAATCAGTGATAAAAGATCTGAGCATGAATGTTGGCGGGTCGGGCGCACTCCTGTGATTGTTGTGGTGATGGGCGTAACCGGCTCGGGAAAGACGACCATCGGCGTCCTACTGGCCCGGCGGCTCGGCTGGGAATTCGTGGACGCCGACAGCTTTCACTCAGCGCCGAATGTCGAAAAAATCAGGCAGGGAATTGCGCTGAATGATGCCGACCGCGCGCCCTGGCTCAGGGCTCTCCGTGATGCGATGGACGGCTGGGTGGCGCAACGCAAGAGCGTGGTGCTGGCATGCTCTGCGCTGAAGAAAAGCTATCGCGATGAGCTTTGCATCGCTGGAGAAACCCGGTTTGTTTATCTGAAGGGAAGCTACGAACTGATCGCCCAGCGGCTGCGGCAACGGCATGGCCATTTCGCCTCCGAAACCATACTGGCCAGCCAGTTTGCCGCGCTGGAAGAACCCGACGATGCGATCACGGTGGAGATTGAACACTCGGAAGATCAGATCGTGGGCGAGGTCATGCGAAGACTTGGCGTCTTGTAATCGGTCTTAAGGGTCTGTAGTGGTCAGTTCTAATTCACCCTCTGTCATCCTGAGGAAGCGGAGTCCCTTCGCAAAGCGAAGGGCTTCCGACGAAGGACCTGTGCATTGCAGGATAATACCAGCCCCAAACCGGCTCGATCGGGTGATACGCTGGCACTCTGGATTTGAGCCGACACGGTAGCTGAGGGCGGCGCGGACTGCATAGCTCCTTCGCTTGCTTTCATCCCGCTTCGCGGGACGAAAGACTGCACTCAGGATGACAGCTGAACTGACGAGGAATGACGTGACAACACCTTCCTATGCAATCACTAACTGGAATTGATCTCGGCGCCCATGTCGTCGCCAAGCTAACCCGGCGGTTGCTGCCTTTTCTGTTTGTGCTGTACATCGTTGCCTACCTGGATCGAATCAACGTTGGATTTGCCGCCCTGCAGATGAAGGGGCAGCTGGGATTCAGCGACGAAGTTTACGGACTGGGCGCGGGAATTTTCTTCGCCGGATATTTCTTTTTCCAGGTGCCGAGCAATCTCGCGCTGGCCCGCTTTGGCGCGCGCAGGTGGATTTCCGTGATCATGGTGGTGTGGGGCATCATTTCTGCCTCGATGATCTTTGTGAGGGGCCCCCGCGACTTTTACGGGTTGCGCTTTCTGCTGGGCGTTGCCGAGGCCGGATTCTTTCCCGGCATGATCCTTTACTTGCGGCAGTGGTTTCCGTCGGCAGCGCGAGCAAGAGCGATTGCATTGTTCATGACGGCTGCGCCTCTGGCGGGGGTGATCGGCGGGCCGATCTCAGGTCTGCTGTTGGAAGTGCATAGCGGCCATCTCATGGGATGGCAGTGGTTATTTCTGATCGAGGGTCTGCCGGCGGTACTGCTGGGCGGGGTTGCGTTCGCATATCTTACCGACCGCCCGGAAATCGCGACCTGGCTGACAACCGAAGAACGTACCTGGCTGGTGGACCAACTGGCGCGAGAGGAGAAGCCGAATCCCCAAGCCTCGGGAGGCGTCTTCGCCGCACTCGCCGAGCTCAGAGTGTGGATGCTGGTGGTGGTCTATCTGGGCGTGACCACTGCCGCTTATGGAATCGGTCTTTGGTTGCCCAGCCTCTTGCGCAACGTCTCGGGTACCAGCAATCTTGTCGTCGGATTGCTTTCCGCCATTCCATACCTGGCGACTGTCGCGGCGATGGTGTTGGTAGGTATCAGCTCGGATCGCACCCGCGACAGAAAATGGCACCTCGCGGGATCTGCGTTTGCCTGCGCCATCGCGTTGGGCTGCGCGGCGTATTCGACTTCAACCACCGCGGATGTCGTCTTTCTCAGCGTGACTTTGATGGGCGCGTTCTCGATGAATGGCCCGTTCTGGGCTTCCACCACCGAAATGCTGACCGAAACGTCGGCGGCGGCCGGCATCGCGGTGATCAATTCCATTGCCAATCTGGGTGGATTCCTCGGACCCTACACCATCGGATTGATCCGCACCTGGACGGGAAGTTTTCGCGGCGGTCTGCTGGCCGTCGGGGCGCTGCTGGCGGTGAGTGGGACGCTGGCGCTCCTTGTGGTCGACAACGACCCTCATAAGGCATCCTCTCGCACACCGTAACCAGGCGGGATATGATGGGCTCTCTTCTTCGTCCTTTTGACTGGATTGTTTACAATAGGCTTCGCACCCTTGCGCCGGAGACAGCCCCTAAGTATTAGGATGAAAACGATTTGGAATCGCCCAACCACAATTCAGGCACTGCCGCCCGGGTGTATTGGCGCGTAGAAGGCAGCCTCGCGGACTTAACGACTGTACGTCCCGTAACCTTTTTCACCTGGAATGCGCAAACGTTTCTGGAGCGCTGGGTACGGCGTGGGCTGGTATTGGTAATGGCTATGTTGCGGCCGTTTCTTTATGCCGTGCACCGCGTCTTCGCCACCCGGGTCGTTCATACCGTGCTTCGGGGAATCAGCCGCGACCGGCTCGATCTGCTGGGCGAAGAATACTTCAAGTACAAGTTGCAGCCCTATCTCAAAATTGATGGCGTGGAGCTGCTTAAGTCTCACGTCGCAGGAGGCGATGAAGTCGTCCTGGTAAGCCAGGGCCTCGAGCATGTGATGCGCCCCCTGGCCCAGCATTTAGGCGTGAAGTGGATCATCGCCAACCGCTTGGAATTCCGCGACGGAATTGCTACCGGAAAACTGCTGGAGCCGGTGGTGCGGCCGCGGGGACTTTTTGCCGGCATCAATGGCTCTGGGCCCGATGGCAGGCGTGCTGAGGAGCGATTGATTCGTGACCTAGGTCTGCCGAACGCGGAAGCTTTGCGGACCGCCGTGGTTCCAGCCTCGCGGCAAATCCCCGTTCCGAATCGGCCGATTGTTTTTTTCGACGGCGTCCGCCATGCCGGGCCGCTTTCGGTTCGCCGGGCGCTTGCGGGGAAGCACGTCATGCTCATTGGTGTGACCGGCTTCATCGGCAAAGTGTGGCTGGTGAACACCCTGATGGAGCTGCCTGAGATCGGACGGATCTATCTGCTTATCCGGCGGCAGAAGTCCAATCCGGCGTTGCGGCGTTTCGAGAGACTGGTGGAGGAGTCTCCTGTCTTCGATCCGCTGTACGCGCATTATGGCGCTGACCTATCCCGATTTTTGCGGGAGCGGGTCCAGGTGATCGAGGGCGACGTTTGCCAGCCCGGCCTTGGCCTCGCGCCCGAAGTCAGCCCGTCGTTGCAAAAGAATCTCGACCTCATCATCAACAGTTCGGGACTGACCGACTTTAATCCCGATTTGCGGGATGCATTGGCTACCAACGTTGATGCCGCGGTGAACGTCACTGAATTTGTGCGCCAGTCGGACCATGCCGGTTTGCTGCATCTTTCGACGTGCTATGTGGCTGGCGCGCGCGACGGTCGCGTAGGCGAAACCATGCGTCCCGACTACACCCCGGCAGGAGCTTCCGGCTTCGACGCGGAAAATGAATGGCGTGCTCTGCATGCCTTCGTCAAGCAAGCCGAACAATTGGCGGAGAGCGTCGGGGTGACGGAAGAGCTTCGCCGGCAGGCTCTAAGCAAAGAGCACGCGGCCAAAGATCTGGGCGGCACGGCCCTCGACAATCAGATTCGAAAAAATCGCTTCCGCTGGTTGCGCGAGTATTTGACGGAAGCAGGCATGAAGCGCGCGGCTGAACTCGGCTGGCCCAACACCTACACCTTGACCAAGAGTCTGGCGGAGTCCCTGATTTTGAAATACGGCAGTGGCTTGCCTATCGCTGTGGTGCGTCCCGCAATCGTAGAGACATCGGTGCAGGAGCCGTTTGTGGGATGGAATGAGGGCATCAATACTTCGGCTTCGCTCTCGTATTTGCTTGGGACTTCATTCCGTCAGCTTCCCACCAACGAGAAGAAGCGCCTGGACATTATCCCGGTGGATTCAGTGTGTCGCGGCATGACCCTGATCGGCGCGGCCATTGTGGCAAGGCGTCACGAGCCGCTTTATCAGCTGGCCACTTCCGTAACTAATCCCTGCGATATGCGGCGTTCCATCGAACTGACCTCGCTGGCGCATCGAAAGCACTATCGCGCCCAGGAGGGCCTGGAGTACTGGCTGCGGCTGCGCCTGGACGCCATCCCCGTATCCAAGGAGCGCTACAACCGGATGTCAGCGCCAGCGCAGAAGGCCATTGTGAAATCCATTCAGCGCATCATGTCGCCTCTACCATTGAAGAAGACCCCGCTGGTCCGTGCCGAACGCAACCTGGAAAAGGTAGAGAAACTTATCAAACTGTTCGAGCCATTCATCCTGCACAACGAGCATGACTTCGCCGCCGACAATGTGGAAAGACTCTCCTATGCTCTACCCACAGAAGAGAAGGCTGCCTTCGGATATGACACGCGATCCATTGACTGGTGGGACTACTGGATCAATATCCACATTCCGGCGTTGCGCAAGTGGACTTACCCTCTGATTGAAGGACGTCCGCTGGAAGCGCGTCCTTCGCGTACCTTGCAGCCTGCGGCCGTCCCGGAAAACGGGGAAGTGGTCAAAACCGGAACAAACGGAGCAACGTGGCGATATTCCTGACTGGTTCCACCGGATACATCGGCGCCCACGTGGCCGCCAACCTGCTGGAGGAACACGGCGCTTCGCTGAACCTGCTGGTTCGCGCCCGCGATCCGCAGGAGGCCGCCGGCCGTCTGTGGCAAGCCCTGCAATTGCATCTGGAGTTCCCGCGCTTCTACGAGCACTTTCAGACTCGCATGCGAATTTTTTGCGGCGACCTGACTGCGCCGCAATTCGGCCTCTCCGCCGACGACTACGACCGGCTGATCCATACCACCGATTCGGTGATCCATTGCGCCGCCTCGCTCAATCGCAAATCGGAAAAAGCCTGTCTGAATGTGAACCTGCGGGGCACACTCGAAGTGCTGCTGCTGGCGCAAAAGTCGAACTATTATCACGGACTGCGCCGCTTCAGCCAGGTGAGCACAGTGGCGGTGGCAGGGAGGCGGCAAGACGAAATCGTCAGTGAAGACCGCTCCATCGAGTGGGACCGCCCCGACTACGATCCCTACGCTCGCACCAAGAAATTTACCGAGCACATGATGCGGCAGCTTCTGCCCGAGGTGCCGATCACGATTTTTCGCCCCAGCATCGTTCTGGGCGACAGCCGCCATCCCGAGACTACGCAGTTCGACATGGTGAAGGCGTTCGTATTTCTGGCCGGCCTGCCGGTTCTGCCATTCCGCGCGAAAGACAAAATTGACATCGTGAACGTGGATTTTGTCGCGGATGCGATCGCGACGCTACACCAGAAAGACCATCCGCTGCACGACACCTATCATCTTTCATCCGGCACGGATTCGCAGACCTTCCGCCAGTTGACCAGCGCGCTGGCGGCGGTGCAGAACAAGCGTGGCCCCGTCTTCCTGCCCTTCCTGGAGCGCCCGTTCGATGCAGCGGTGAATTTCCTGGCAAACCGGCAGGGATCGATGGCCCATGGCGCCTCGCTGATGAAAGTCTTCATGCCCTACCTGGTGTGGAACACGGTATTCGACAACACCCGCGTGACGCAGGAACTTGGACGAAAGCCAGTACCGTTTTCGCAGTACAGTTATCCACTGCTCAAATTCAGCCGCGAGGGCAACTTCACCTATCCCTACCGGGAGTGGCCGAGCACCAAGGCCGGAGGGTCTGCCGCATGATGGATTTGGTGCTCGAAGCCTGGGTCAGTAGCAGCATCGAAGCTGCCAAGCTAGGCTGGATGATGGGCAAAGGCAAAGCCTGGCAGCCCGGAGAAAAGCTGAAGCTGCTGTTTGCCGGATACAACGGAACGCGCAACATGGGCTCCGACGTAAGGGTTTCGGAAATGCTGCGTCAGACCCGGCACATTCTTGGCGCGGAAAATACTGCCTTCAGC
This sequence comes from Terriglobia bacterium, assembly GCA_963813645.1. Lineage (GTDB taxonomy): Bacteria > Acidobacteriota > Terriglobia > Terriglobales > Acidobacteriaceae > JAIQFF01. Next base: position 81,891 of record CAWEZS010000020.1, on the reverse strand, counting down.
GTGATGACGCAAAACTTCAAGTTCACCGACGGCTACTTCGAGGACACGCGGCAGGTTCATCTGCCGGATATTTTTCCTCCGTTTCTGTCTGACGAAGTTCCCCGGCATCACGGCGTGGTGGCGTGTGAAGGCTCAATGTTCAAGAGCAAATTCGCCAATGCCCTTACCACCATGATGATCGGATCGTTGGGCATTGCCGCTGCACAGAACAAACTCTCCGTCGGATATGGCGCCGAAGCGGGACACATGGATCCGCTGATCGCCAAAATGTGCGCGCGCTATTGCCAGAATTCGCTGGTGATCACTCGCAATGAAGAATCGCGAACCCTGCTGCGCGAGCTGGGAGTGCCCACTGAGTTAGGCACGGACACGGCGTGGACATTCGATCCCGCCCCCGCCGAATACGGTCAGGCGGTGCTGCGGAAAATTGGTTGGGACGGCAGCACACCCGTGCTGGTGGTGTGCCCGATCAATCCTTTCGAGTGGCCGGTCAAGGCATCGGTCGCCAAGTTTGCGGTACGCACACTCACTGGGGCATACAAAGACAGCCACTACCGTTCGGTGTACTTCCATAATTCCGGCGCGGCAGCCGATCGCGCACTGGAACACTACCTGACTGCAATCGCAAACGCGCTCGCCGCATTCCGCAAGCAGCGCAAGGTTTTCGTGGTGCTGGCCGCAACCGAACGCCTCGACGCGCGCCCGGCCGGCCGCATCTCGGAAAAGCTTGGAGGCGTGCCCGTGTTGAGTTCCGAAGACTACAAGATGCAAGAGTTAGTCAGCATTCTGCGGGCTTGCCACATGATGGTCTCGTCGCGCTATCACGGCATCGTGACTTCAATGCCGGGACTGGTGGCGTCGGCGGGAATCACCATGGACGAGCGCATCCGCAACCTGATGCGCGAGCGTGGACATCAGGACCTGCTGATGAACGTGGACGATCCCGACCTCGAGCCGAAACTGATGGCGGCCCTGGAAAAGCTGGCTACGCAAGGCGAAGCCATCTCGGTAGGAATTGGACAGACCGTAGTAAAAAATTTGAAAGTGATGGCCCGCATGGGTGTGTACTTCGAGGAGGAAGTGCAGCGGCGCTATCCCGAGTTCCCAACGCGCAAAGGAGAGTGGAGCTGGGAAGACTACCTCCCGCCGATCAGCAAGAATTTGAAGCAGTTAGTAGAAGCATTCGGCTAGCCCAAACCACGTAGGCCCGGACGCCCTCGTCCGGGCAGGTGAGCGCCGCTCGCCAGAGGTTAGTATCGTTTGGCAAACTTCAAAATCCGCGGAGCTTCGCTCCGCCGGGCAGGTGAGGACACCTGCCCCTAAGTAAGCACATGAACTTTCTCGAAAACATTTTCGCCCAACTCGACGCTGCCAACGACACCACCGTGCTCGAGGAGCTTCGAGAAGGCAAGTCAATTTCAGTCACAGCGCGCGAGCTCTTGAACCTGGTTGGCCAGGCCCGAGCCTTTGTTGCGTCGCGCGGCCTGAAAAAAGGCGACCGCTGCGCCCTACTGGCCCACAACGGCATCGAGTGGGTCACGCTCGACCTGGCCCTGATGGCGGAAGGTGTAATCGTGGTCCCGCTTTATGCGCGCCAGGCGGCCACGGAGCTGGTTGCCATGATGAAAGACTGTTCTCCCGCGCTTATCTGCTGTGGCGACGCAGCGTTGCGCGATGGCATTCTGCAAGAGTGGCCTGAGGCGCCTCCGCAATATCTGTTCGACGTGATATTTTCCCATGCCGGCGCGAGCGTCAACGGGAACCCGAAACTCGCAGAGTCGGATCCCGTCACCATCATCTATACGTCCGGTACGTCCGGCGAGGCGAAGGGCGTCATGTTGACCGCGGGCAACGTCGGCCACATGCTGGGCTGCACCTCGGCACGCCTGGATCTCCTGATGGAGAGCAAGCTGATGGAGAGCAAGCCCAGACAAGACCGAGTGTTCCACTACCTGCCGTTCTGTTTTGCCGGCTCATGGATCATGCTTCTAACCTGCCTTCTGCGGCGCAGCCTGTTGACGTTGAATACCGACCTGGCCAAACTGGCGGCCGAAATGCGCGGGGCCGCGCCCGATTATTTCCTCAATGTTCCGGCGCTGTTGGAACGCATGCGCAAAGCAGTGGACGAACAACTCTGGAAAACAGGCGGCCTTGCGCGGGTAATCTACAGCCGCGCCAAGGCAGCTTGGATGCGCCAGCGGGAGGGGCAAGTCCGGTTCTTTGACAAGACGTGGTTAGCCTTGGCGGATACGATGATCTTCCCCACCATCCGCAAGAAAATGATTGGCGACAATTTGAAAGCCCTGATCTGCGGCTCAGCGCCCTTGAACCTGGACACCCAACTCTATTTCAATATGTTGGATATTCCTGTGCTACAGGTCTACGGACTAACCGAGACCACCGCCATCTGCACCATGGATGATCCTCGCCACGTCGAACCCGGACGGGTAGGGCCAGCCATCAGCGGCATCGAGATGAAGCTCGGCGAGAACGAAGAGATCATGGTGCGCGGGCCAAACATTTTTCCCGGGTACTGGAACCGGCCGGAGGAATCCGCGAAGGCGCTGCGCGACGGATGGTTTCATTCCGGAGACCAAGGAGAAGTCGACGCGGCAGGGAACTGGCGTATTATCGGGCGCATCAAGAACCTGATCATCCTGGGTTCGGGACACAACATTGCGCCCGAACCCATCGAGGACGAACTGCTAAGAAATCTGCCTGGCGCTCAGCAGGCAGTTTTGGTAGGCAACGGGCGCGGATATCTCTCGCTGATCGTGACCGGGAGCGCCACCCGGGAACAAGCCCAGGCAGCCGTCGACGAGGTCAATTCGCATCTGCCGCACTACAAGCAGATACGCGCCCTTTACGTCCACAGCGAGCCGTTCTCGATCGACAACGGGCTGCTGACGGCAAACGGCAAGCTCAAGCGGGAGCTGATTGCAGCGCGTCTGCAAAGTGAAATCGAAGAAATGTACGCAGTCAGCCAGGCGTCATAAAAGCAACGCCGGCGTCCAACTGGCTGTCTCGAGGGCGTCTCGCCCTCGGAGCCCGTGTATCGGTTGATTGATATTGATTAAGATGAAGCAATTCAAGGGACAAGCCCTATCCTGGGAGCTTAAAGACGGCGTCATCGAACTGGCGCTGCATCGCGATCCCTGCAACGAGATCGGGTCGCTCACGCTCGCAGAGCTGGAGAAGTTCGTGTCCGCACTCGAGCGCCTGCAAAATGACGCCCACGCCCTGATTCTTTACAGCACCTTGAAATCGGGATTCTGCGCCGGGGCAGACCTGCGCGAGCTTTACCACGGTGCTCAAGGCATGGAAAAGCAAGCGGCAACTCGCGGCGTCCGAGAATTTCTGGAGCGCATTCATGCCGTGATGAATACAATCGACGCCGCACCGCTTACTACTCTCGCCGCCTTGAACGGCGTGACCTTCGGCGGCGGCTTCGAGCTCGCATTGGTCTGTGACCTGATCATCGCCGACAAGATGTCACGCTTCTGCTTTCCCGAATTGCGGCTAGGCTTGATTCCCGGCTTTGGCGGCATCCCGCGACTGAAGCGCGATCTGGGGAACGGCGTGGTGCGCGACCTGTTACTGACCGGCCGCAGCTTTAACGCAACGAAAGCACAGCAGGTAGGACTCGTGAGCCAGGTGGTCGGGGAGGGCGAGTCCCTGAAGGCGGCTCGCGGCACCGCCGCTCAGCTGGGGAAATTCGACCGTCGTACAGCGATCGCGGCGAAAAAGTTCATCAAGCCGATTCCGTATGAGGAGTTGCAACTGGAGATTGATATCTTCTGCGATCTGTTCACTCAACCGGCGGTCGAAGCTGGATTGAAGAAGTTCGTGGAAAGCAAAGACGCCCTGCCTTACTTGCCCTGACCTCTTTCGATTAAAATGAGAATAAAGCAATGACAGACAGCAAAAAAACTCTGGACGAGATACTCAACCTCGCCGCGGCCCAGTTCAAAGTACCGCGCGAGAAGCTCACTCCTGACGACGATTTCTTCAAGACGCTCGGGATCGACAGCCTGCAAGCGCTCGACCTGCTCACCCGGCTTGAGCATCACTTCAATGTCGAGCTCCCCGATTACGAATTGCAAGGCGTCTCCGACTTCAGGACGCTCGCCAGCCGGATCCAGGCTCGGCTGTGAACTCCTTCATCATTGAACTTCTGCGAGACATTGGCGCTGCGAAAGAGCAAACCGCGAGGACCAGTTGTCAGTTTATGGTTCTCTGTTCTCAGTCTTTTGTCATCTGTGGTGAAATAAAGCATTAATGCTTAACCTCGACCAATACACCTGCCTGGGCGCGGCGCTGCGCGAGGCGCTCGACCGTTGGCCGAATGAGACTTGCCTGATCGAGTCGGACCGCGACAAGGAAAAGACCCGCCTCACCTATTCTGACTTCAAAGAAATGGCGCTGCCGCTGGCGCGCGCTCTGGAAGACGCCGAGTTCAGTCCCGGCGACCGGGCCGCGATCATCATGACCAACCAGTCGAAGTGGCTCATTTCCGCTTACGCCATTTTTCATGAGGGCGGCGTGCTGGTGCCGCTCGATTACAAGCTGACCGCGGCCGAGCATCTGCAATTGCTGACGCACAGCAAGGCGAAATTCCTCGTGATCGAATATTACCTGTGGCGCGCGATCATGCAGGCGCCCGGGTTCAAAGACCGCAAAGTGCAAACCGTTCTGGTCACCGAAGCGCCGCCGGCAGCGGACCTGGCGGGCGCCTTCCGCTGGGAGGAGTTTCGCCGCAAGGGCGATCCGGTGTTTGTCCCCCGCCAGCGTGAGGATGTGGCCTGCATCGTCTATTCCTCGGGAACCGGCGGTAATCCCAAGGGATGCGTGCTCACGCATGAGAATTATCTGGAGCAATGCAAAGCGTTGATCACGCTCTTTCCTTTCTGGCCCGGCGTTCGCTACTTGAGTATTCTGCCTACCAACCACGCCATCGATTTCATGGTCGGTTTTATCGGGCCATTTGTCTGTGGCGCGTGCGTCGTGCATTTGCGCACGCTGCGGCCTGAATATGTGCGCGATGCTTTTGTCCGTTACAAGATCACGTACGTCAGCCTGGTTCCCATGGTGCTCAAGAACCTGGAGCGAGGGCTTAGAGCGAAGTTTGACGCGCTGTCCAAGCCAAAGCGCTTTGTTTTGGATCGCTCGATCGCGGTGAACAAATTCTTCACTGGGTGGCGCCCCGACGTACGTTTGAGCCGAGTGATGTTGCGGCAGGTGCACAAAGCCTTCGGTGGGGAATTGCGGGCCATGTTTACCGGCGGCGCATTCATGGAGCCGGCCACGCTGCAGTTTTTCTACGATCTGGGCGTTCCCGTAGCCAACGGATATGGCTTGACCGAGGCTGGCACTGTGCTCACGCTCAACGATCTGAAACCTTTCCGCGCCGATACTGTGGGCAAGCCGCTGCCTGGGGTGGAATTGCGCGTACTGAATCCGGACGCGGAAGGTGTTGGCGAAGTGGCGGCGATGGGCAAGACCGTGATGTCGCACTATCTGGACGATCCCGAACTGACCGCGGAAACCATCGTTGATGGCTGGCTGCTTACCGGCGATCTGGGCCGCTTTGACAGCAGGGGGCATCTGCAACTCTTCGGCCGCAAGAAGAACATGATCGTCACCGAGGGCGGAAAAAATATTTACCCTGAGGACATTGAAACCGCTTTCGACGGGCTCCCGGTAAAAGAGTACTGCGTATTCGCAGCCAACTACATCTGGCCGGCGAAGACTCTGGGCCACGAGATGCTGATTCTTGTCCTCCGCCTGGAGTCGGGACAGGAAGGTCAAGTTTCGGACTTCAGCGAGCAATTGAAACAGGAGATCATTGCCCGCAACCGCCGCCTGCCTGATTTCAAGCGGGTGGGCGGATGCCTGGTCTGGGAGAAGGATTTTCCGCGCACTGCTGCCATGAAGGTAAAGCGGCTGGTTCTTGCCGAAGAGATCCGCAAAACCCTGAGCCGCGCCGCCGTAGTTGAACTCTAGAAGGCTATGAGCGACCAACCGTGACCGATTCCGAAACGTTTCTTGCAGTGGTGAACCCGGCGGCAGGCGGAGGGAAATGCCGCAAGCTGGTTGGCCCGGCGCTCGATCGTTTGCGGGCGGGCGGCATTAATCTCGAAGTGGTTGAAACCAACGCTCCGGTCCAGGCGACTGCGCTGGTTCGGGATGCTTACCGGCAAGGCTATCGGAAGTTTATCGCGGTGGGCGGAGACGGAACTTCGTACGAAGTGGTCAACGGGCTCTTTCCATCGGAAACGGTTGGGCCGCCGACACTCGCATTTCTTCCCCTCGGAACGGGCAACTCATTCTTACGCGACTTTAGCGACCGCGGCGTAGAGTTCGCCATCGAGGCGTTGCTTGCGCGGCGCGCAATTGCTTGCGACGTCCTTCGCCTGACCCACCAGGCCGGAGTGCTGCACTACATCAATTTGTTGAGCATGGGATTTTCGGCCGATGTGGCCACGCTGCGCGCCCGCCGCTTCAGTGGCTGGGGAGAGGTGGGCTACCAGTCCTCCATTTTCATCAGCCTGGCACGTTTCCGGCGACGTCCTTTTCCTTTGCGGGTGGATGGAGACGCGGAAGTCGACCGGCGGCCATGTCTGTTCCTGACTTTCAGCAACAGCAAGTTCACCGGCGGCACCATGATGATCGCTCCCAAAGCCGAGGTGAATGACGGCCTCATCGAGTTCGTTCGCTGGGGCCCCATCGGGCGACTGGGACTGATTCGCAACCTGCCGACGCTCTATGACGGCACTCATATTAACCATCCGCTGGCGGAGCGCCGGCCAGCGAAGCGCATTGATTTCGACCTCGATGCACCGGTAGATGTCATGGTGGATGGCGAAGTGTTTACCTTGCACTGCCAGACCCTCGACGTGCTGCCTTCCGCGCTGAGCGTCGTGGTATAAGAAGATTCCATGTCGAAAGACAGCAAGAATCGCGGGGAAAAATCGCAGCCAGGATCATCGTCGCTGCGCAAGATCGTTACTGCGCTGCTGATCGTTGCCGCCTTTGCGGTCGTAATCTACCTGGGATTGCGGAAGCGCGGCCACCGTTTCGATGCCTTCGCGAAATGTTTGGCTTCCAAGCCGACGAAGATGTACGGCGCTTACTGGTGTCCGCATTGCGCGGACCAGAAGGAAATGTTTGCGTCGTCCTTCCAGTACGTTCCATATGTCGAGTGTGGCGTGCCGGGTTCGCGCGATGAGGCTCAAGTCTGCAAGGATGCCGGTATAAAACATTTTCCCACCTGGGAGTTTGCCGGCGGCGAACGTCAGGAAGGAACCCTGGCTCTGCAGGCCCTCGGCGCCAAAACCGGATGCAGCCTACAATGATGTCCGCTGCGACGTCGCCTTTTGCCCGGGGGATTCTCCAGGTGATTGCCGGACTGGCTTTGGGCGGCGCACTGGTGTCCTCGGTGTCGCTTTATCATCACTACGGCACTTCGGCCACCTCCTACTGCGACATCGGAGAGAATTTCAACTGTGACATTGTGAACCGCAGCACCTACTCGACGGTTGCCGGCGTTCCGGTAGCGCTGATTGGCATTGCCGGATATCTCGCCGTGCTGGCGCTGGCGAGCGTATGTCGGAACCGGGACGAGACCCCGGCGACGTTGGCGATCGGTTCGCTGAGCGGACTGGGCTTTGCGCTCTACCTGACTTACATCGAAGGCTTTGTCCTGTTGGCATGGTGCATTCTATGCCTGTCGTCGCTCGCCTTGATCTTCAGCATCGCGGTGCTTTCGTCGCTTCTGTGGGTGCATAGTATCCGGCAGGTTGGTTGATTCATGGAAGAAGCCACATCATCCCCGGTGTCAGGCAGCGAAAGCTCTCTGGAACTCGCGGGAGAGTTGCGTCTGCATGAATTGCAAAGCCGAATTTTCCGCAATACGCGCATGCTGCGGGTATGGTTGCCGCCAGGATACAGCGCACCCGAAAATCAGGGCCGGTACTATCCTGTCTTCTATCTCAACGACGGACAGAATCTTTTTGATCCAGCAACCGCGTACATTGGAGTGGACTGGCAAGCCGACGAAGCTGCGGCTCGCCTGATCCGCGAAAACAGAATTCCTCCACTCATCCTCGTGGGCATTGATAACTCCCAGAAAGACCGCGCCCGGGAATACCTGCCCTACCGCTCTTTCAATCCTCCTGTCATGCGGCCGCTGGGCAAACGCTATCCAGATTTTCTGTTGCACGAGGTGATGCCGTTTCTGTATCAGCGCTACCGCATCTCCCGAGGTCCGGAGAATACGGGGCTTGGTGGATCGTCCCTGGGCGCGATCGTCTCGCTATACACAGCGACGGCCCGGCCAGGAATTTTCGGCCGTTTGCTGCTGGAGAGTCCGTCTTTATTTGTTTCCAACCGGCAACTGGTGAAATCCAGCCGCGCCGTCAGGCAGTGGCCGGACAGGATTTTCATGGCGATGGGAACCAACGAAGCAGGAAGGGAAGACCGCGACCGACAGGTAGTAGAAGACGTTCGCGCACTGGAACGCGTTCTCCGTCGCGCCGGGCTGAGAGACGACCGATTGCTGGTCAGGATTGACGAAGGCGCGACCCACAGCGAAAGAGAATGGGCCAGGAGGTTTCCCGAAGCGCTGGCGTTTCTCTTCGGCCTGTCATCCTGAGCGGAGAACTGCTTCGCTTCGCGAAGCAGTTACGTAGTCGAAGGACCCCTACCGGCTTCACCGACCTTGAAGTTCAGGGGATTTCAGCTCTAAGCCAAAACGCCTAGGCGCACGAGTAACGTGCAGATCATAGGGGTCCTTCGACTTCGCCTTTCCATTCGCCAGCGAATGGAAAGACTCCGCTCAGGATGACACTGTGGGGCTTGGTACTGAAGGCGCACTGCGGGATGATATCCGCCAGGTGATCCACGACAAGGCCGCCATGGCCATCACTGAAAGCTGCAAATGAGTGATCCTGGTCAACGGTCCCATCAGGAACAGGGGATAGCAGAGGTACAGGAGCTGCTGAATTCGCGGCGCCAACACCTGCTCACACTGCACCGCCGCCCAATCACCGAGCAGCAGAAACGCTGGCGCCAGGATTATCAGGTCATACACCGTCAAATGGGGTGACACCAGCACCGTGGCGAATAACAGCGTGGAGAAGCGAACTGAAAGCGAGGAATTGCTGGTCCAAACGCGAACTGCCAGCGCCAGAATCACAACGGCGCTCACCACGTATAACCCAAACGCGACGCGCGGCCACGGCAGCAACAGAGACCAGAAAGAACGCAGTGAATGGGTCTGGTACAAACGTGGTTCAAGCAGCGGCAGGATCTCTCGAAGATGGGTCAGCGCATGCAGGTAGGTACGCATGATCACAGTGCCGTAGTGCAGCCATGCCGCCGCAAGTTGGATGGTTGCGGCCATCACGCTGCCGGCGACCACTTTCCATTCGCGTGCGCACACGAAAACAACTGCCGCAGCCATTCCCAACTGTGGTTTGAAGATGAGTGAGCCGATGGCTAATCCTGCCAGCAAAGTATGATCGCGGCGCAAGGCGAGATACGCCAGGGTGAAGCACAAGAGCGCGAGACCAGAAGTCTGTCCCCAGGCCAGCAGATGAAAGAATCCTGGAAAACCAATTGCCAGAATTAGAACCGTCCAGCGATAAGCCTGAAGACCGGGACAGGTCTCCCACACCGCAAAGCAACAGAAAGCGTAAATCAGGACGTTCACCGCCAGCCATGCGGCAAGTGCGTATCCGTAAGGCAACTCGGCGAAGGGTGCAAAGAACAGAGAAACCTGCGGCCCGTAGAGCGGGACGTAAAAACTGTCCGGCGCGTTCGTTACAAACTGCCGCGCCAAGTCAGCCTGTGCCCGCATGTTGTACAGGAGCTCTCCGCGGTCCTGCAGCGCGAGGCGTCCCAGCGTGTAGAAGTGCAGGAAGTCCGTCCCTTTCACCAGACCGTTACGATCGAGCAACCCTGGCGCGGACATATCCACGGCATAGACAGTCCAGAGCGATACGGCCAGCAGCAGACCATGAATGCGGCAGCGTTTGAGCGTAAGCCACGATGCAGGCCTCACGGCTCCAGCCTCGGTGAATCTTGGTCGGCATCCAATCGCCATACGTGCCGGTTGGGGAAGTATTGCAGCAATTCTTCGTTGTCCATGGCGCCCATGTCGCGGGCCCAGACGATCTTTGCGTTATCGATATCCGCGGCGTTGTACACCCATTCGCGGTCAAGATCGTGATCCGGACGGTAGCGCACCATCACCAGGTGTTGTCCTGGCAGATCCTGTAATTCGCGTACGATCGCAGCGCGCTCGAGATTGCCACGCGGCCAGGCGGGTTCAATGGGCACGCGTGCAGCCACGGCGAAGATCCGCAGCACAATCAAGGTGCAGCAGATGACTGGGATAGAGCGAACCAGGGTCGCGCCCACCCCACGCCCCTGCCAGTGCCAGAGTCGCAAATGGCGCAGGCATTGCATCAGCACCAGGTATAACAACCCCGTTCCCGCGGCCAGGTAATGGGGCGAGGTCCAGGTTTCAACCAGCACGCCCAGGAAAAGCACCCCACATGCGATGAGCGGGAAACGCATCCGGCGGTCGCGAAATATCCAGGGCAATGCCAGCAGCGGAATTGTGAGCACTGGGCCGAGATAAAAGTCCCACAACGACCAGATCTTTTCGCCCGAGTTGTGCAGAAAGCCGACGAATGTGCGGCTTCGTTCGTAAACATGGAATTCGCGTTGATAGAACTGGCGCATAATCGCGTGACGATAGACTGGTTCGGGCCGCGGCGCCTGCCACAGGAAATAAGGCGCCCGCGAATAGGTCCGGCGATTGACCTGATAGGTCATGCGCCAGGGGCTTCCGGTAACGCGGTTGTAGTAATAACCCGTCGCCAGTGCCGTGATGGCGAGAATCAGAACCAACGGCGCAAGCAACTTTCGCATGGCAACCGAGAAGGCGGGACGACGCAGACCCGCCAGCCACATCGCCAGACAGGTTGCCGCCGCAATGCCGAGCAGCAGGCCTTCATAAGGACGGCTGTTGGCCATAGTCGCGAGTCCCAACGCCAGCCACACGGCATCTCTAACGTTCCCTCGCCGCCGCAGTCGCGGCAGCGCGCCCACCACGAGGGCCCCGCCCAGAGCGACGATCGAGGCGCTCCAGTATCCGTTCATCCAGTAGCTGAGAATGCCCAGGCGCAACGCCGCCAGTACGCCGCCAAACAGCGCCCAGGTTGGAGGCAGCCAGCCTTGAAGCATCCAGCACAGTGCGGAGCACATCAGGGCCGTAATGAGCAGTTGCCCGATCCACGGATTTCCCATGTATTTGCCCGCAGCCAGAACCAGGCCTTGCGCCGGCGGATACATGGACATGTAGGTTGGATACTGGATGATGTGAAAGCTCTCGAAGTGCACCGCCATGGGATGGGGTGGGTTCGTCAGCCGGCCGTGGGCAAAGGTGTCGGCGGCGAGAAGATAACTGAACTCATCGTGCCACCGAGGTTCGGGAACGCCAAGGAGAGGAATCAGTGCGGCTCGTGAGACCAGGACGAACAGGCCCACCGCCACCACGCTGAGCACTTGTCTGCGCGCCAGTCGGGAAAACCATTGTTCGATGGGAAGGAAAGAATGAAACTCGCGCTGGCTCCGGGAGCGATGCAAAATCAATAACAGCGTAGCCAGCACCAGAATTGATTCGATGATGGGGACCAATGACGGCGCGAGGCGGGCCATTTTCATCGGACTGCGGGAGTCAGACCTCGGACTTCGGGCGTCGGACCTCTGACTTCCGCCTCCGGACTTGAGGGAATTGGCTGGGGTCCGAGGTCTGACGCCCGAGGTCCGTTCCTACTTCCCTACCGTAACCTTGTCCGAAGTCAGCTTGTCGAGGATGCCGGACGCAACGTCAATCGTTTCCTGGTCAACCGTGCGATTCTTGGCGATGGCGTCTGCCAGGGGCACGGAAACGATCTTGTTGCCGCGCAGTGCCGCCATGCATCCAAACTCGCCACGATGGACCATGTCGATCGCTCCCAGGCCATACCGGGTCGCCAGCATGCGGTCGAAGGCACTAGGAGAGCCTCCGCGCTGCACGTGTCCCAGAACGACGGTGCGGGTTTCGAAACCGGTGCGGCGCTCAATCTCGCGGGCCAGGATGGCGGCGATTCCACCCAGCCGGGCGTGACCGAACTCATCTTTGCCCATGTCAACCACGACGGGCGCTCCATGTTTGGGGTCGACGTCAGTCGAGAATTTCGCGCCCTCGGCTACGACCACGATGCTGAAGTAACGGCCGCGCGCGTGCCGCAAGCGGATGGTTTCCGCAACCTTGTCAACGTCGAAAGGTATTTCAGGAATCAAGATCACATCCGCGCCGCCGGCAATACCGCTGTACATCGCGATCCATCCCGCATCCCGGCCCATTACTTCTACTACCATCACTCGATTGTGGGCCTCAGCGGTGGTGTGGACCCGGTCGATGGCCTCGGTGGCGATATTGACTGCCGTATCGAATCCGAAGGTGAAATCGGTGCCGGCGAGGTCGTTGTCGATGGTCTTGGGGACGCCCACCACGTCAACCCCTTTTTCGTGCAGCTTCTGGGCAACGGAAAGCGTGTCATCGCCACCGATGGCGATCAGGGCCTCGACCTTGTGTTGCTTAAGGGTGGCAAGACACTTTTCTAATCCATCGGCTTTCTTGCCTGGGTTGGTGCGCGAAGTTCTGAGGATAGTGCCGCCGCGGGGCAGGATTCCACCCACGCTCGAGAGATCGAGCGGCATGGTTTTATCTTCCAGCAGGCCGCGCCAGCCTTCGAGAAATCCAACAAATTCGTCTTCGTAATGGAAGCAACCTTTGCGCACCACGGCGCGTATCACGGCATTCAACCCTGGACAGTCGCCTCCGCCGGTGAGTATGCCAACTTTCATCGCCTGCTCCTCAATGGATACACTTCGGCTGTAATCGCTTGCTTTGGAACATAGAAGATTATCATTAAACCCCACATTTTGGTGCCGTGAGACCTGCTCAGAATGGAGGCGCGAGCGCCCGCGCTCTTGCGGCAGTACCACAGACCACGTAGGGACAGCCGCCCTCGGCTCCGGTCGAGCGAAGCTCGACAGAGCTTGCTGCCACTAGCCGACCGTTGCTTCGCTGGACAACCGGATGTCTCCACGCGGTCTGTGGCGCTGCCGCACGAGCGGGACGCTCGCGCCCCCATCCGAATCTCTCTTGCCGATTGCACCTTGCCGACGGATTCGCCACAATATCTCCGCAGTGAAAAAATCATGCCAAAAACCGTGCGCATCTTAATCTGGATTGCCGTCGCGCTGCTGGGCGCACTGGCCCTGGCGACCGTTGCCTTGCATCGCGGTGAGCAAATCAATGCCATGTGGCTGGTGGTGGCAGCCGCGTGCTCTTACGCCCTGGGCTACCGCTTTTACAGTAAATTCATCGCGGCCAAGCTTCTGACCCTGGACGCCCTGCGCGCCACGCCCGCCGAACGCCTGGATAACGGCCGCGACTTCGTTCCCACCAACCGGTGGGTAGTCTTCGGACACCACTTCGCGGCCATCGCTGGACCCGGACCTCTGGTCGGCCCCGTTCTCGCGGCGCAATTTGGTTATCTTCCCGGAACGTTGTGGATCCTGGCCGGTGCAGTCTTCGGTGGCTGCGTGCAGGATTTCGTCATCCTGCTGTTCTCGGTGCGGCGTGACGGCAAATCGCTTACCGAAATGGCACGGGACGAAATCGGACGCCTCGGCGGACTTGTGGCCTACGTCGCCGTGATCAGCATCATCGTGATCCTGCTCGCGGTCTGCGCCCTGGTGGTGGTGAATGCGCTGAAGGCCAGTCCGTGGGGCACGTTTACCATCGCGATGACGATTCCCATCGCACTCCTGATGGGCGTCTATCTACGCACCCTGCGGCCCGGCAAGGTGCTGGAGACATCGGCGCTCGGCTTTGTCCTGGTGATGCTCGCGATCTGGGGCGGACAATGGGTCTCGCAGACCGATTCGGTAGCTCGCTGGTTCACATTCTCAGGCCCTGCTCTGGCCCTTCTGATCATCATCTACGGATTCGCAGCCTCCGCCCTGCCGGTTTGGCTGCTGCTGGCCCCGCGCGATTATCTGAGCACGTTCGTGAAGCTGGGAACCATCACCCTGCTGGCGCTGGGAATCATCGCCCTCCGCCCGACGCTGCATATGCCGCCGCTTACGCGCTTTATCGACGGCTCCGGGCCGGTGTTTGCGGGAAATGTATTTCCGTTTGCGTTCATCACCATCGCATGCGGCGCCATCAGCGGCTTTCACGCGCTGATCTCGAGCGGCACGACTCCCAAGTTGATCCGGCGCGAGACCGAAGCCCGCATGGTGGGATACGGCGCTATGCTGGCTGAATCCATGGTCGCGATTATGGCCATGATTGCAGCTTGTGTTCTGCAGCCGGGAATCTACTTCGCGATCAATAGTCCGGCGGGAATTGTAGGCCAGGCGCCGGAGGCCGCTGCGGCGACCATCAGCAACTGGGGATTTCCCATTACCGCCCCTGAAATGCATGCCCTGGCGCAGTCCGTGGGTGAGCAGACGCTCTATAACCGCACCGGCGGCGCGCCCGCCTTTGCGGTCGGAATGGCCCACATTTTCTCCCACAGCCTGGGCGGACAGGCCCTGATGGCGATCTGGTACCACTTCGCCATCATGTTCGAAGCTCTGTTCATTCTCACGGTGCTCGATGCCGGCACGCGCGTGGGCCGCTTCATGGTGCAGGACGCCCTCGGACACATATGGAAGCCGATGGGCCGCACCAGTTGGTATCCCTCAATTCTGGCCACCAGCGCCCTAATCGTTGCCGGCTGGGGATTGTTTCTGTGGCAGGGGGTAAAAGATCCCTTGGGCGGCATTAACTCTCTGTGGCCATTGTTCGGCATCGCCAACCAGTTGCTGGCGACGGTCGCCTTGTGCGTGGCCACCACCATCGTCATCAAGATGGGTAGAGCGCGCTACGCCGCGGTGACGTTAGGACCGCTGCTATGGCTGGTCGCGGTAACTTACACGGCCTCGTGGCACAAAGTTTTTGATCCCAATCCGCGCATCGGTTTTCTGTCGCACGCGGCCCAGGTGGCCGCCGGACCCGCCACCAATATGCGGCTGATCTTCAATGATCGTCTCGATGCCGTGGTGACGGGAACCTTGATCGTGATGGTCACGCTGATCCTGATTGAGTCGGCAGTGGAGTGGGCGCGAGTATTGTCTGGGCGCAAGCAGGCAAGGGTAAAAGAGTCGCCATTCGTGGCGACGCGCTTTGCGGAGGAGCAGGGATGAAAGAACGATTAACTGAGTCCGGCAGCCGCCACGTGGGGACAGCCGCCCCCGGCTGTCCAGTCGAGCGCAGCTCGACGGGCTTTGCCCGGAAGTCGATCGGATTGCTGGCTGAACAATTGAAGTCGAGCGTTCAGATTTTCCTGGCCACACTGCACGAAATTTTTGACGAGTCGGCCTACGAGCGCTTCCTGAATCAAAGACAATTGGCATCGTCACGCGCAGCCTACGCATCTTTTCGGCAGGAATACGAAGTCACCAAGGCGCGCCGCCCGAGGTGCTGCTGACCGTGCAATGGAGAACGGGCGTCCCGCCCGTCCTCCATCACGAATACGAACGTCGAATGCCAACAGGCATCCTTCGAAAGTGAGATAAACTCTTCCCCATGCGCGTGCTGGGCGTGGATTGCGGCACCGAGTACACCGGCTTCGGAGTGGTCGAACTAGGTCACGACGACAGCCTGGTCTGCCTGACTTGCGGAGCCATCAAGCTTTCGCCGCGGGAGCCGATGTCCCGGCGGTTGGCGACTATCTTTGGCCGCCTGGGTGCCATCATCGAAGAACACAGGCCCGACAATGTCGCCATCGAAGACGTCTTTTACGCGCTGAACGTGAAATCCGCGCTCAAACTGGGACAGGTGCGGGGAGTGGCCATGCTGGCCGCATCTTCGGCCGGACTCGAAGTGTCCGAGTATTCCCCTCTCTCTATCAAGTCCGCTGTCGTGGGCTACGGCCGGGCGGAGAAGCCGCAAGTGCAGTCCATGGTTGCCCGCCTGCTCAACCTCAGCGAGCTGCCTGAACCCGCCGATGCCGCAGATGCTCTGGCCATCGCCATCTGCCATTTGCATACTTCCTCCACCCTAGTTCGCCAACGTGCCTCGAGCGGATGACCTTCCTCTGGTTTTTTTGGCATAATCTTTTCTGCATGGTCTCTAAGAATGTAGGCGCGAGCGCCCACGCTCGTGCAGCAGCGCCACGAACGCTGCCGCACGAGCGTGGACGCTCGCGCCTACATTGGATTGCCGCCCTCCTCTTGTTGCTGTGCCTGCCGTCGGCAGCCCAGGCGCAGCAGCCGGCAGTCGTAACTTTCACCCTGGATTTCCCGGGCTCCGAACCCTCGCACTACGCCATCTCGGTATCCTCCGATGGCCGCTCCACCTACGAATCCGACGGCAAGCTGAGTCCCAATTCCGAGGGCGATCCCTTCCGTCTGGACTTTTCCATGTCCTCCGAGACCAGCCGGCGGATCTTTGATCTAGCCCAACGCGCGCACTACTTTGAAGGAGAGGTAGACTCCCGCAAGAAGAATTTGGCCTCCACGGGGGTAAAAACGCTGACTTACAAGGACTCCGCGCGCAGCACGACCGCAACCTACAACTACTCCCCGGTGGCTCCGGTACAGCAGGTTACGCAGCTGTTTCAGAGCCTGTCAGCTACCTTGGAATTTGGACGCCGGCTGGAGTACTTCCATCGCTATCAGAAGCTGGCCCTGGACGAGGAGCTAAAGCGAATGGATGATGCGGCCAGCCGTAGTGACCTTGAGGAGATGGCCGCGGTTGTACCCATCCTGCAGCGCATCATGACTGACACTTCCGTGATCAACCCCGTCCGGGCCCGCGCTCAACGGATGATTGAGCGGGCCGGGTCTGCAAAGCAATGATTCGGCTGGGGCCGCGATTTCCCGTCCCCCTCGCGATTTGGTGACAACCAAGAGGCCTGAAAAGTGTTCTAATCACGTAACGGGGTCGTCTCGGGAGGTCCCACATGTCCGTTCGCAGATTGGCCGCTCTCTGTACTCTGGTGGTTCTGTCGTGCTGGTTGACCGTTTCCTCCTTTGCTGACTCCCAGGCGCGAATTGTTCGCCTGAGCCAGGTTGATGGGGACGTTCAAATCGACCGCAATCTGGGACAAGGCTACGAAAAGGCTTTCATCAACTTGCCTGTTACCCAGGGCGCCAAACTGCGCACTGGACAAGGCGCACGGGCTGAGGTCGAGTTCGAAGACGGCAGCAGTCTGCGCCTTACTCCCGCATCGGTCCTGGAGTTCCCCGAGCTGGCCCTGCGCGACTCCGGCGCCCGGACGTCGAGCGTGGTCCTGCAGCAGGGCACCGCATATCTGAATTTCAAGGGCGACAAAGGGGAAGAGTTTGTTCTCGGTTTCGGACAGGAAAGCCTGAGGCTCAAGAAGCCTTCGCACCTCCGTCTCGCACTCAGAGAGACAAGCGCCACCGTAGCTGTGTTCAATGGCGCGGTTACCGTTAACAGCGCCTCAGGTGAAGTGGACGTCGAAAAGAAGCACAGCGCAACCTTCGAATTGGGCAGCTCAGCTCCCTACACCCTCGCCAAAAATCTTGAGCCCGATCCCTACGACGATTGGGACAAGCAGCAGGACAAATATCACCAGCAATACCGCGGCAACAGCTACTCGCCTTACGGTTACGGGGCCAGCGACCTGAACTACTACGGGAGCTTTTACAATATTCCCGGCTACGGGATGATGTGGCAGCCCTATCTGGTAGGCGCGGGCTGGGACCCGTTCATGAACGGCGCCTGGATGTGGTATCCCGGAGCCGGATATGCCTGGATTTCGAGCTATCCGTGGGGCTGGACGCCGTATCGCTACGGCTCCTGGACTTACGTCAACTCCTATGGGTGGTTCTGGCAGCCGGGGAGAACCTGGACGGGATGGAACACCGTTCCTCGCATCGTGAATGCTCCGCAACACTTTAACGCGCCCAGATTGCCCAGTACGCCGGGACAAACCTTAATCGTCAACCGTGGCGCGCCGGTAGGGGCGGTCGGCGTAATCCAGGGCAGATCGGCAATACGCAGCGATTCGGCAGGTCTGGGCGTTGCCCGAGGCAGTGTCCGCAATTTGGGCAGGATCTCGCAACAGGTGGAGCGGCCAGGATCCGCGTCTGGACCCGCATCGGCGCGCGGGACCATGCACGCTCCGTCCGCGGCGTCCGCGGCACGATTGCCCGCCAGTGGTGCTCCCAGGGCCTCAGCACCTGCAGGCAGTACGGCAGGCCCGCGGATGAACACCGGGTCAGGATCCTCCGCACCAAGTTCGCGCGGGCCTTCCCATAAATAGCGGACTTGGCATCAGAAGATACTGTGGAGGTAGGCCCTAGCTTGTTTTCCCCACTTCTTTCGTTATCCAGCTTAAGGAGCCGGCTCAATGGGCTGGGAATGGCCAATGCAAGGACTTGGGTCCGGCTCGCATTGCTTGCCGCCGCAGTGGTCATTTTCAGCCAGCAAGGCTCGGCTCAGACCATTTCCTGCTCTTCCGACGACGGCCATCGCCACTATTGTCCGGCGGATACGCGGGGTGGAGTGCGGTTATTGAAGAAGCGCGGCGACGCTGCCTGCAATCAGGGCTACAGTTGGGGCTTTGATCGTGGAGGCGTCTGGGTAGATCGGGGCTGCCGTGCGGACTTTGCCGTTGATTCCTACCAATATCGAGGCCCCGCCCCGGGCAGCGTCGGTACGGTTTCCTGTTCGTCCGACGACGGCCGCCGACACTACTGCACCGTCGAGTCGGGTGGCCGCGTGCGGCTGCAGCAACAGCGTAGCGACTCTCCTTGTCGTGAGGGTTACAGCTGGGGCTCCGATGGCAAGCTGATCTGGGTGGATCACGGTTGCCGGGCTGATTTCGCTGTCGAGGGCGGCCGCGGCAGCGTGGAAAGAGAAACCGATCAGGATCTCCCGTGGGGCCGCAGCTCTTACTCGGGAGGACCAACCGCGGGAGGACTAAACCCCGGAGGACAAAGCCAGGTGGTGTCGTGCTCTTCCGATGACAATCACCGGCACTACTGTCCGGCTGACACGCGAGGTGGAGTGCAGCTGTTAAAGCAGCGCAGTGACTCAGCCTGCCGACAAGGCCGAAGCTGGGGTTACGACCGCAGCGGCATTTGGGTGGACCACGGCTGCCGGGCCGACTTTCAGCTTCTTCGGTAAGCCACCAATAGCGAAGTAAGCAAGTTCTAACCCTTCACTTGGTCTGTGCTAATTACCAGAGAAGTTGTGACACCATCAATTACCACAGTCACTTGAGGCGCAGTGCACCGGCACGTAGGCTATAGAAACACCCAAACAATACCTGGAGGTTTCATGGCTACACCGGGCCGGGCGCCCCTTCCCAACGCCGCTCCTGTTCCACCTACGCCAGCTCTCTTGTTGGCCATGCTGCAGGTCTCGACCCATGTCAGCGATCTCATTTTCTCTCCCGGAAGCCATCCTCACGTCGAGGTAAGTGGCCAGTTGGTCCCGGTGAAAATGGCGGGCGTGCCGGTGCTGAGCCCGGCAGACACACACCGTATCGCGAACGAACTGATTGGAGACAACCAGCAGGCGCTTACGATGCTGCAGAAGCAGGGATCGTGCGACATTTCCTACAGCTTGCCGGGCACGGCGCGCTTCCGAGTGAACATCTTCGTTCAGCGGGGCAGCCACGCGATCGTGATGCGGGTGATTCCCAAGAGCATTCCCAGCTTTAACGAACTAAAACTGCCGCAGGAACTTGCCCGCATCGCCGACATCAAAAACGGCATCGTGCTGGTCACGGGTCCTACGGGCTCGGGTAAGTCGTCCACCCTGGCTGCAATTCTCGACCGTATTAACGAGACCAAGGCGTACCACATCCTGACTATTGAAGATCCCGTCGAATTCATGCACCGCCACAAGAAGTCCATTGTTCACCAGAGGGAGTTGCACAGCGACACTCCCAGCTTTGCCCTGGCCTTGAGAGCGGCCCTGCGGCAGGCGCCCAAGGTCATTCTGGTGGGCGAAATGCGCGACAAGGAGACGATTGAAATCGCGCTGGAGGCGGCAGAGACCGGCCACCTGGTGCTATCCACGCTGCACACCACGGACGCTTCGAAGACCGTGGAACGGATCATCGGAGTATTTCCGCTGGCCGAGCAGCAGACCATTCGCAACCGCTTCGCAAAAAGCTTCCGCTACATCGTTTCGCAGCGGCTTCTCCCGAAAAAAGAGGGAGCGGGACGCGTGGCCGCCATAGAAATCCTCAAATCGACACTTCGTACCCGAGAGTATCTGGACAAAGGTGAGGTAGAAGGAAAAAGCCTGCTGGACGCGATGCGCGACGGCGATACCGAAGGCATGCAGCACTTTGACGGCGAAATCGAGAAATTGATCCGCGCCGGCATGATCGACTACGACACTGCCATGGCCTACGCCACGAACCCGGGCAACCTGCGGCTGCTGCTCTCCGACCTTCTGGGAGAGGCACCGCCGGAGCAACAGGTAAAGGTTCCGGCCCCGGCCCCTAAGAAAGGCAAGCAGGAGACCGAAATCGAGCTCGAATAGGATTGAAGTCGCCATCAGCTTCGCCCGCGAGCAACGTTATCGGAGTCGTCGTGGAAGAGCCGCGAAGCGGCGCAAAGAATGAAGCCCGGGGGCGCAAGCCCCGGGTGCAAAGCAGAAATGAAGCCCAGCCCCAACGGGGCCGAAAGCGCCGTTAGCGCGTAACCCCGGACTCGGTCCACCGAACCGTCGAGACTAACTTCCAATTGCTTCGCTGTTCTCCTGTCGAACTAGCGCACGAGAATGCCCGCATATCCCACGACGCGTTCACGGTCGCCTGAAACATCGCCGGACGTCGCATATCTGACCAGCTCCGTGCCGGTTGCGCCGAGTCGCCTGACGGCCGTGAGCATCACGACGGTCGGCCCGAATCCGCACATGCTGATGTCCTCATTCATAACGACGTCGAACAAGCCTTGCGCGTCCATGACCAAAATACGTTCGATGGCTTTGTGGTCCTTCACCCGCGTAACCGTGTCGTTCTCGTAGTGGTTCATGTCGCTGGAGGCGATCAGCAACACCGGTTCCGCCGCTGCCTGGACCACCTCCGCAATCACGATTCCCAAAGCCTGTAGTACCTCGTAGCGCGAGGTGCCCAAGGCGATCGGCACAAACGTGCAGCCCGGATTTATAGCTTGCAGAAACGGTAACTGCACTTCAGCGCCATGCTCGGCGCGATGCGCCTCAGCGTCTTCTCCCAGAAGCGGGAAGCGTTCTTTCAAGGCGGCAGCAAGCGGCTCGTCTATGAGTACGCGGCCCAGCGGCGTTTCCCATGCGCCCGTACTCATGATCGCGAGAGGGTGTCCCATACCGGTATGGTTGGGGCACATTAGAATGGAACGACGGGGAGGCTCGAGACGGGCATAGACTGCTCCCGCGACATGTCCGGAGTAAATATAGCCGGCATGCGGTACCACGCAGCCCAGCGCGGAGACTGTTTTCCCGGATGGTGACAAATAGGATTGCACCTCGGTCAGCAGATCATCGCGGTCTCGCGGGTAAAAACGGCCAGCTACAGCGGGATGGCGAACCGGCGAAACCATTCCTGCTTCTCCCCCTGATGACAACTCTTGTCCCGAACGAATAGAAAGCCAGTTCAGGATGACAGGGCGCTTGCGGATAGCGCGCGAAAAAGTGCCGCAGATTTTTCCAGGCTCAAAGCTTCCGCGCGCACCGTCGGCTTGACCCCGGCCTTTTCGAAAGCTGCTCGCAAAACTTTCGGCCCGTATTGCGCCTTGAGATTGTTCGAAAGAGTCTTTCGCTTCTGTCCGAAAGATAATTTAAGAAAGTTGATAAACCCGGCTTCGGGCACACGCAAACTTTCGAGTTTCGGTGTCATCCTGAGTCGCACCACGGTCGATTCCACTTTCGGCGGCGGTGAAAACGCTGAGGGGGGAAGCGTGAACAGTTCTTCCACGCGCGCGTAAAGCTGCGCTGTGGCGGACAGCAGGCCGTAGTCGCTTCCTCCGGGCGCGGCCGCCAAACGCTCGGCCACCTCGTGTTGTACCATCAGCACAATAGTTTCGAAATACTGCCGGAATTCAAAAAGCCGCAACAGGATGTCGGAAGTGATGAAGTAGGGAAGATTGCCCACCGCGCGTACCGCTTCTGGTTGGTGATTCATGCCCGGACGCGTGCTTCCCGGTTTCGGTCCGAACAGGGTATGGAAGTCAATGGCCAGCACATCGCCCTCGATGATTTCCACGTTCGGCTCCTGGGAGAAATTCATGCGCAACTGGGCCGCCAGCACGCGGTCGATTTCGATGGCGATGAGCCGCCGCGCCCTTCTTGCGAGCATCGCCGTGAGGGCGCCGCGTCCGGGGCCGATTTCAAGGACTGTGCTCTCTGAGATATCGCCCAGGGCTTCCACAATGCGGGCGGTGGCGCCGGAATCCACCAGAAAGTGCTGTCCCAGTTTGGGTCGGCTGTGGGGCTTTTCCGCGGCCGCGATTTTTGTCACGTTGACCCGCTTTCCTGCCGGCGTGCCGGCGTTTAAACTGGCCAGTTCACTCTGCCAGTTCGCTCCGACAGCAGCGTATGCTGACAGCAGCACCCTATGATAGCGTGTGCTGGCGCGCCGGGGCTGGCAGTTTATAAGGAGTGGCCTGATGCACATAGTTTTTGCGGCCTCGGAGTGTGTGCCATTTTCCAAAACGGGCGGCCTGGCCGACGTGGTAGGTGCGCTGCCCCGCGCCCTGGTTGCCGCCGGACACCAGGTGAGCGTCTATCTTCCCCGCTACCGCGAAACCCTGCTCAAGGACGCGCGAACCGTGGTCAAAAGCGTTACTGTTCCTTTCGATGACCAGTACCGATTCTGTTCCATCGTCAGCGGCGGCGAGCGCGCCGGGGTCAACTTCTACTTTGTCGAGTACACCCCTTTTTTTGATCGCGATGCACTTTACGGAACGTCTGCCGGCGACTATCCCGACAACGCTGAGCGCTTTGCTTTATTTTGCCGTGCCGTGCTGGAGGGTTCGAAAATTCTGGGTGTGCCCCAGATTTTTCACTGTCACGACTGGCAATCCGCGCTCGTGCCCGTCCTGCTACGTACGCAATACGCCGAAGATCCAGCCTTCCGCGACGTGTCCACAGTATTCACCATCCACAACATGGGATATCAGGGGATCTTCTCGCCGGACACCTTGCCCCTGCTGACCCTGCCCTGGGATTTATTCACCATCTCGAAGATGGAATTCTTCGGCAATGTGAACTTTCTGAAGGGAGCGTTGATATTTTCTGACTTCATTACCACAGTGAGCAAGAAGTACAGTCAGGAGATCCAGACCACGGAGTTCGGCTTTGGCCTGGAAGGTGTTCTGCGCGCCCGCACCTCGACCGTGACGGGCATTCTGAACGGGGTGGACTACGACGAGTGGAGTCCCGAGACGGACAAGTTTATAAGAGCCGGCTACTCGCCCGAGAATCTTTCAGCTAAGGCCGAGTGCAAAGAAGATTTGCTCAAAACCTTCGGCATAACCAAAGCCGATTTAAGCCTGCCCGTGATCGGAATCGTGTCCCGGTTCGCGGCCCAAAAAGGCTTTGACCTTATCTCCCAGATCATGGAACGCCTGGCGCGCGAGGAGATGATCATTGTCGCGCTGGGCAGCGGCGACAAAACCTACGAAGAAATGTTCCTCCGTCTGAGCAAACAATTTCCCCAAAAGATTGCGGTCAAGGTGGCCTATGACAACGCCATTGCGCACAAGATTGAGGCCGGGAGCGATATGTTTCTGATGCCATCGCGATACGAGCCTTGCGGCCTTAACCAGATCTACAGCTTGAAGTACGGCACGGTTCCAGTCGTGCGCGCCACCGGAGGCCTCGACGACACCATCGAACATTGGGATCCACGCACCGGCAAGGGAACCGGCTTCAAGTTCACCGACTATAACGGCGAAGCCCTGCTGTTGACGGTTAAAGAAGCACTGAAGGCTTTCCGCGATCAGAGTTCCTGGCAAAGACTTATGCGCAATGGAATGACCAGGGATTTTTCCTGGAACGCATCGGCCAAGGAGTACATTCGCGTTTACGAGCGAGTCCGGCAGGGACGGGGAGCATCCGCAGACTTAAAGCCCACGAGCGGAACTCCGAGCGTGGCTTTGGTGTAGGTTTGTGGCCAGTCATGCCACTAGGGCTTGTTGGGGGACGCCCCGATGGGCAGCGCGGATCCATCCCGCAACAGATCAACTTCAACTATCTCTCCCGGCTTGAGTTTCACCTCACGGCCCTTTTGCAGCAGTAGGAAAGTGGTGCTCGCCGCCAGTCCGTACCAGCGCGCGCTCCCCGCGCTGGTCGCCAGTGCCTCTTCCGAGAGATCGTCAGCCAACTTTGCCACCAGTGCTGTGCCCCCCAGTTGAAGCGCCAACCGCTTCTTGCTGACAGTGGGATGGACGGTACCCTCGCTGTCCGTCCTGGCCGAATCGCTTTCGGTTGAGGAGAGCTCGAAGCGAGCGGGCTGTATAGTGCCGTCGGGCAGCTTGATCCGATCGACGACCATTCGTAAAGCGCCCCGGCGCATCATGCGGCGCGCCGGAGCTGTTTCGAGATGACCCTCCACCAGGGTTCCCTTGGGCAGCACGGGTTTGCCGTCTTGTTCGACCGGCTCTTCCAGCCTCGCCATGAACGAAGAACCGCTGGGGGATTTAGAGCTGATTTGCGAAAGCAGCGCGAGCCGCGCTTTTCCTCCGTCCACCGAAGGCTTCGGGTGATCGGGCGGTGGAGTAGCGCGTTCCTGTGCGTGCGACGCGGAAGCAAGCACGACGCACACCGCAATGAGACCGCAACGGATCAAAGTCATGAATTTCGACCTGGGAAATGAGTTCAGGAGACTATAACCGATATTTTGCTGGGGGATGGCCAGACGGGCTTGTACATTCATAAACCACAGAGGACACGAAGGATCCCAAAGGAATTCCTTAGTGAACCTTCGTGTCCTTTGTGGTTTATGAATTTGCGATGCTCTCCACGATCGCACCCGTTTCCATCTTGGTAAAATGAGTCGCGCTGTTGTACCTATCCCCATGACCAGCTTTACCAGGACGATCTTCCACGTCGATATGGACGCCTTTTTTGTGTCCGTGGAGGAACTGTTCAATCCTGAGCTGAAGGGGAAAGCAGTAGTTGTGGGCGGACAGCGCGACGAGCGCGGCGTGGTTTCCGCCGCATCATACGAGGCCCGCAAGTTTGGCGTCCACTCCGCCATGCCGCTCCGCACCGCAGCCAAGCTCTGCCCGCAGGCCATCTTCGTCAACGGCCATCCGGATCGTTATCGGGAGTGTTCTGAAAAAGTGCATCGCGTTCTGACTTCGTTCTCGCCGCAAGTCGAAATGGCTTCGATCGACGAAGCCTATCTCGATATGACGGGCACCGAACGGCTGCACGGCCCGCCGCTCCGTGCCGCTCACTTGCTTCATCAGAAGATGAAGACCGAAACCCGGCTCAACTGCTCGATCGGGATCGGCATCTCGCGGCTCATCGCCAAAGTTTCGTCCGCCCGCGCCAAACCCAACGGCGTCCTCTGGATTGTGCCCGGGCAGGAAGCAAATTTCCTGGCGCCGCTGGATGTGCGCGAGATTCCGGGCGTCGGAAAAGTCACGGAACAAAACCTGCACGGCCTGGGCATTCACAAGGTTGGAGATCTCCGCCGCTTCGACGAAAATTTTCTCGAAGAAAAATTCGGCAAATGGGGGCTGGCGCTGGCTGGAAAGGCCCGTGGGGAGGATGCGGGCGGCTGGTTCGACAGCGAAGTCGGAGCCGACAGCGATCCCAAGTCGATCAGCCACGAACACACCTACAACGAAGACACGGCCAGCGCGGAGCAGTTGGAATCTACGTTAATGCGGCTGTCAGAAATGGTGGGCCGCCGCCTGCGCGAGGGCGGACTGCACGCCCGCACTTTGCAGCTCAAGCTACGCTACAAAGATTTCACCACCATTACCCGCGCTCACACTTTGCCTTCTCCCACCCAACTCGATAACGAGATCTTCGAGCAGATCCGGCTGCTGTTTCGCAAGAACTGGCGCAAGGGCGCTTTGGTGCGTCTGCTCGGGGTGCAGGCGTCGTCATTCGACGCCAATGCTGGGCAAGGGGATTTGCTCGAGGACGGACGCCGCCAGCGTTGGCAGCAGGCGCTATCCGCTGCGGATAAGCTGCGCGACAAGTTTGGTGAGTCCAGCGTTTCGCTGGCCAGTGGAATGCGAGGGGGGTTCCGTGAGCGGACGCAGGAGAACCCTGTGGGATTGCCGGGGAAAGGGAAGAGTAGAGAGTAAAGAGCTCTTAACCGCAAGGAACGCAAAGGGACCGCGAAGGCCGCGAAGAAAAGATGGCAGGGTCATCGTGCACCAGTTTTTTCTTTGCACCCTTTGCGGTCTTTCTTTGCGTCCTTTGCGGTTAGCTTTTTATTCTGGAGGCAAAAGACGAGCTAGACCCCGTCCTCGCTCTATCTAGTGCGCGGCTACCAGTAACGATCCCACTCCTGGCTTGTATCCGTAAAAGTCAGCCACAGAGTGCAGGTGCTCGATAACCTGCTGGGCATACTCTTCCTGCAGCGGCTTGGTCAACAGGTTGTGTTCCGCATTCGGGTCCTGGCTCAGATCAAACAGGAAATTCTCCGCGGGAAAGTCATACGTCGTGTACAGGAACCGTCCGTTGTCTGCCAGCAGGCCATAGACTGCACGCTCGTCCGAGGCCAGAAAGAGCTCGGTTCTGCGATATCTCTCCAACTCTTGCTTGCTCTCCACGAAAAGCGGCCGCCCGAAAAGGGGGTTCGTTCGAATCGGCCGATGCCCCAGCAGATAATAGAGCGACGGCGTAATGTCGGTCAGCGCAGAAAGCCGGTTGTCATCGTGCAAGAGCCGGCTTCGCATGCTTGCAGGCAGATGCACGAGCAGGGGAACACGCACGACTTCCGGAAAAATCGAAATCGAATGGCCGCGCCTGCCAAACTCGCCGGTGGCGTCTCCGTGGTCGGAAGTCACCACAATAATGCTTTCGTCGAATAGACCGCGCGACTTTGAGATAAGCGAAGAAGCTGCCCAGACATCCATCCACCTGGTGGACTTCATGTGCAATGCGGTCGTTGAAGCCCGGCCGCACATGCCAGTCGGGATCGTCGCCCATCGGCAGATCGTTCCGCGCAAACTGGTGCACGTTCATGGGCTGCGCGTAAAACAACACGGGACGGCTTCGGTCGGTGCGAGCGTCCAGGGCCTTGCGCCAGCTGTCCAAGTGTGGAGCACGACCTCAAACCGGTTCCACAGTGGCTTGTCGGTATCGAGCTTGGTCAGATTGTCGGACGGCGAGAGGATCTGGCTCAGCACGGTGTCGTAGCTGACGACCATCTGGTAGCCGTCCGCGTTGGCCAGCTTTTCCAACCCGTTGACTCGGGAAAATGGCTGCATGTAGTGGGCGTGCAGAAGCATGGCGCCCGACCAGATCGCGGGCTCGGATAGCGTCGTGCCGGCATACTGGGTGAACACATTGCGCAGCGCAATACCGTCGCGCGCAAATGCATCCAGGTTAGGAGTGAAGTCCACCTTGGGGTTGTAGGCGCCGACGTAGTCGGGTCGCATCGAGTCGATGACCAGGATAAAAATATTCGGACGCAGCGCTGTGGTCGGGGCGAGGTCATCCACAAGGTATACGTCCGTCTTGGCTTCGGCGTCCCGAATATTGGTGTACTGCCGCAGGATGCGGCAGAGGTCTCCGCAGGGCATCTCGCGCGCATTGCCCAGGATGTGGTGTGCTAACTGAAAAGAAGTGTCTTGGCCCGCATAGGTTTCCATGGCGCGTGCGACATCGTCGTCGGTCGAACCCAAGGCTCGAGCCCAGAATATGTCGGTGGCCTGCAGCGCCTTGTAGGTAAATCCGGCGAGGAGCAGCACCGCCGGGATGGTGGCTGCCGAATATCTTTTGCGCCGTGGCCGCAGCGTATAGGCGCAGAAGCTCAGAACGATCCAGAAGAGTATGGTGAAGGTACTTTGCTGCACTCCATTCCAGTCGCCTCCGCCCACCAGGGTTGGCATGGCAACCGCCAGGGCTGAGAGGAAGATGGCAAATGGCAGAAGCCGTGACCGGAGTGCGGACTTAGATTGTCGAACCGGCGCATTCTGCACCAACAGGAAGTCTGAGACCAGATAACCGAAGAAAAGTGTAACGGTCACAGCCAGCAGAGTCGCGTACAGGTGCGCCGCCCAGCCCTCGAAGCTGAGGGCGCTGGCCAGGAAGTGGTCGAGCACGACACCAATTACCAGTGCAATCGCCATTCCGTTCAGGGCCAGTCGCAAGCTGGTGGGACGGCGCGCGTGCCGGGTAATCAGGCGGATCAGGTTCAGAATCGAAATCACGATGATTGCAACCAGAACATGTGAGAGCAGGCTCCAGCCTATGATTTCAACCCTGCCCAATCCGAAATTGAGCGGCGCTTTCTCGCTATGGTCGCGCACCGCCGCGCCGGCCACGTAGATCAAGGCCACCGCGATTGCCGCCAGAAGTCCGTTCGAATACTCCAAGAGGGAGATATCTTTGTGCTCGTGGTCCGCGGCCGGCCAATGCTGGTGCAGGTCCGACGCTGCGGTCATCAGCAGCGGGAGGAGCGCAATCAAACTCCACCAGTAGGCCGTCCAATTATTTTGTAGGGTCGGCATGAAGGGCCGGGCCGCAAGGTAGATTCCCGCAAAAGCCAGAGCTCCAAATAACCAGGCATCGGCGCGCGTCTTCTTTCCGATTCGACTGGCGACCGCGGCGGCCAGCAGGACCAGCCAGTACAGAGGCCTGTGATGGCGCGCAAACCAGGGCATCCAGGAGTAGGCCGGCGCTTTGATCAGGGCAAAGTAGGTGTACGGCAGGAACGCCAGCAGGCAATAGATCGAAGTCAGAACCAGGTAAATTCCCCAAAGTAGTTTCAGGAATGTAGCGGTCCACCTGCGCACGGCGAAGTCCTCGGTTTCTTGACAGCTGAATTTTCCGGTTGAGGTCTCAATTGTGGCTGAAGGAAGTAGTTGCAGCAAGGTGCCGGGAGTCCCATGCCAGAAATCGGGAGTGACGAAAGTACCCTTTTTCGCCAACTGAAGTACGGTTAAAAATATACGACTTCGAAAGCCGTCCAGTGTATGTTGGAGGCAGCTGTACAAACTGAAGACGCGAGGGTGATCAGGGATGTCAAAATCGCAAACCACTGTGCTCCGTACTCCCGCTTCATCCCGCCGGTTTCTGTTCGCGCTCAATTTCTTCAAGTCGCCCGCCATGCTGGGGTCGCTCATTCCCAGCTCCCGTTTTCTGGTGAATGACGTTCTCAACCAGGTGGACTGGGACAAAGCGCGGGTGATCGTCGAGTACGGCCCAGGCGTCGGAACCATCACCCAGGAAATCCTCAAGCGCATGCGTCCGGACGCGGTCCTGCTGGCGCTCGAATTGAACGAGGAGTTCGCTTCCTTCCTGCGTGAAGAAATTGTGGACCCCAGGTTCCATGCGGTCCACGCTTCTGCTTCGGACGTCCGCAAGGTTCTGGCAAGACTCGGATTGCCCTGTGCCGACTACATCATCTCCGGCATTCCCTACAGCACCATGCCGGATGCGGTGCGCCGGGAGGTAATGCAGGAGTCGCGACAGGTGCTTCACCCCGAGGGGGCGCTGCTGGTCTATCAATTCACCAACACCGTGCTGCCATATCTGAAGTCGACCTTTGGAAGCGTGCGGCAAGGTTTCCAGTTTCTGAACATACTGCCGGCGCGGATTTTCTACTGCACGCCCTAGACTTCGGATCGTCGCTTCAACTCACAAAAACACGAAAGCCGGAATCCGGAATTGCTTCCGGTTCCGGCCTGCGCTTTCTTCGACGTCAGAGGTTAAAGAGGACGGGCAGGACGGCCGTCCTCCATTGTTAGCTAGTTAGTTGCTCGGCGTTGCGTTGGCTGTTGTCGGCGACCCTGGATTTGCGCCGCTTCCGTAGCGGGTAAGCCGCGGGAAAAATGGCGTCACTTCGAACGGCATCTTGTCGCGGGCTGAGGTAATGGCCACGGGTGCGGTCTTGATCAGCTCCACGTGGTTGTCCCAGGCATTCAGCTTGACCCGTCCGCCCAGCGGTAGCGCAGGAATCTGGTCGAGTTTGTTCGGATCGAGGGCTGGGGCCGAAGTCATCAGCGCCGCCATCCGTTCGACACCGCCGCGGGGATCGGTGAGGCTGTTGCCTAAATGCGGTGTCAACAGGGCGGAAAGCGCCGGACCTCTGTCAGCCAGTTCGCGCAGGAACAAGCCTGCCGTATCCAGCTTCTGGGCGTACGGTGAATTCTTCAACAGGTCGATGGCTTTCTTGTCGGCTGCAGTTTCTTCTTCCGGAACGTGCCTGAACCCCAGGTTCTGATAGGTCGACTCGTCAGAGAAGAGCATGCGGTCATTGAACGCGTAGCGGCTGCCCAGGTTGTGTCCCAGGACGATGTGCGCCAGTTCATGCGAAAGCACCATGGCCAGGCTGGTCTCGTCGGGAAGGACGTCGATCAGACCACGGCTGACGATGATGGTGTTGCCCACGCTGAAAGTCTCCAGTGGCGAAGTCAGCATTACCCGGGTGCGAACCGGACGGGGCAACTCAATATTGTTGGTGACTTCGATATTGGTCACCACGGTCATCAGGATCTTGTCCACTTCGCCCTGAGGGGCCAGCAACCCCGCATTCTGCAGACGCTCGATCACATTATCTTCCGCCTGCTGCTGCCATTCGCGCTGGGCCTGCAGCGGGGAGGCATCTTGCGCGGTGGGACTTTCGTCCTTCACGGTCGAGTCCACGAGCACCTGGGTGAGCTCGTCTTCCTTGGTGTTCTTTTTCAGGTCGTAACCCCAGATTCGGGTTTGCGCCTTGAAAGCCATTTTGTCCTTCGAGCCGGAGCTGAAGTCGCCTTCTTCGCTGTAGATGTAGGTCGGGACCCAATAGCCCGGAATCAGATTCAGGCGCCAGCTATCCATGTGGAAGAACTGCGCGTTTCGCGGACGCGGCGCATACGTGCCGTTCAGCCTGACGATGTTGAAATCCTGGTCTT
This sequence comes from Terriglobia bacterium, assembly GCA_963813645.1. GTDB lineage: Bacteria > Acidobacteriota > Terriglobia > Terriglobales > Acidobacteriaceae > JAIQFF01. The sequence goes on along the minus strand of CAWEZS010000020.1, from coordinate 50,721 downwards.
CCACCCAGATGCGGCCAAGGAAGCGACCTTTGCCGGCATCCTTCTTGGGGGTCACGTCAAACACGATGCAGCGCACGTCGCCCTGAAACTCGCGGTGCACATATTTGAAATCGTAATGGGCGCGGTCAAAGTCGTCGCGATCGGCGAAGATCATCCAGGAAAACCCGATAGGCTTGTACTGAAATTTGAACAGCTTCGACACGCCGCCCAGCATACGGTTCTGGAGGCTGGAATCGCCCGAAAGGTAGTCCTGCCGGTCCACCGAATCGCTCAGGTCCAGGCGGCCGAAGAAATAGTGATCCTCGCGCGGCGAAGGCCCCATCTGCTGGTCCAGCTTCAGGTTCTGCAGGTAAGTCTCAACCAGAGGCGTACGGGTTTGCAGAAATGTGATGAGCGCGTGCTCCCGCACGATGGCCCGGTCAACCACCTGGTCCATGGTGGTGGGTGGGGTGGTGGCCGCGGTTGCAGGGCTCGGCGTGGCCGGCTGCGGTGTGTTCTGCAGCGGGGCAGCTGGCGCTTCAGCCGGTGCCGTCGTCTGCTGTGCCATCGCGCTGAACCCGATCAGCAGGCAAGCGATGATCATCCATTTCCAAGTACGCATAACGAAAATCCTCTCTGCTCGTGCTTAGTACGCCAGCTGGAACACGACATGTACGATCGCGGTCGAGTCGATCGGCTGATTAAGGTGCTGGGCAGGCTTGAATCGCATCTTGTTGGCAGCCGAGATCGCAGCCTCGTCCAGGCCGTGACCCAAACCGCGCACCACGCGATTCACGTGTAGCTGCCCATTAGCTCCGAATGATACCTCCAATAATACTTCACCTTGCAGCCTGAGCTGTCGAGCTTCCTCAGTGTAGACCGGATTGGGCTTGGAGATGATTTCCACAGGGGTCGTAGCAGGTCCACTCTCCGCCTGCTGCGGCCGGGCCGGGCCCTGGCTGAATTGCTGGGTCGAAAATCCCGCGGTCTGGACCGTGGCTCCACGCCCGTTGCTGCGACCATCGCCCTGTCCAGCCTGTGCAATACCGTTGCCGAAGCCGGCGCTGGCGATGGTGCCCTTAATACCATTGGCTCCGCCCGCTCCGTTTCCGTTTCCCGCTCCGGGAGGCAGATCGAATGCGCCCGTGCTGGCAGCCACCAGATGGGCGTTAGGCTTGCCCTCTCCTTTGATCCCGTTAGGATCGCCGAAGCCGCCCGTCTGCACCTTCTGGATAGGAGCATTTACGGTCGGAGTCGCCGAACTGCCGAACTCGCCGGTATGGACAATCAATGTCGGCCGGGCTCCACCCGTAACCTGTTTCACCACGGCCGGCGTGAAATTGTTTACTTCGATCTTCGGAGGCGCTACGTCCGGCTGCTGCGGACGCGGCGTCCGAATCTCGCGCGGCACTGTCAGCTTGGGAGTGTCAAACACCGGGGCCTTGGGCAGCAGCTTGGCCCGCAAGGTGCGCGGTGGAGTCTTTACCTCCAACGGCTTGGGCTGCAGACTCGGCAGCGGAATCAACTCGGTGACGTGATACTGCCGAGTGATATTCAGGCTATCCGGCCAGATCCAGCCGATGTTGATCATCACGATGATGAGAAATATCAACAGTCCGTAGCTGGCCGCCAGAGCGCGCCGATCCATCTTGCGCTCGGGCAGAATCCCTAATTGAAAGCCTTCAGACGTAGCCATGCAATGAACTCCAAAATTGGGACCCGAGCCAGAGGGGAGATGCACCGGGTGGAGTTTTTAAGCTACGGGAGAAAGCCCGATGGGTAAACGTGCCCTGCGTGGCTGTCCTTCAGTAACCTTCGTAACAAGGAGACGGAAGTGATGAAAAATCGGTAGCCTGCAGGCAAAATTCAGGGTCCTGACTGACGTCGCCGGGCGAAACCGTAAAAAACAGGTATGCCGGCCAGAATCACGAGGCAGCCGATGCCGGAATTGGGGTAGTTGTCCCTGAAAGTGAAGTACAGCAGGACGGCAGAAGCCAGAACAAACAGGATTGGAACCACCGGATATCCCCAGACCCGATAGGGCCGGGCCGCCTCCGGATCGCGCCGGCGAAATACAAACACGGTCGTGCCGGAAATCATGTAAAAGAGCCACTCCGCAAAAATCGCCAGCGAGAAAAATTGGCGAAAACTGCCCCCCAACAACAGCAGAACGATCGCCAGTACCGCCTGTACCACAATCGCCACCGACGGAGTGCGAAAGCGCGGATGCACTTCCGCCAGCGCGGAAAAGAAATACCGGTCCCGGGCCACGGCGTAAGGCACCCGCGCCCCGCTCATGACCGTGCCATTCATGGCCACGAGCATAGACAGCGCCATGCCGGCCGACACCATGCCCGCGCCCAGGCCTCCCAGCACCACTGCCATGGCATCCGAAGCAGGCCTCTGCGAACCCGCAATGGCAGCCGCCGGCAGTACATACTGCACCGCCGCGTTCACCAGCATGTACAAGACCCCGACCAGGGCTACTCCGAAGATCAAAGCGCGCGGGATGTTGCGTTCCGGATTGCTGATCTCCCCCGAGACCATGTTGAGATCATTCCAGCCGTCGTAAGCCCACAGCGCGGCCACCAGCGCGGCCATGAACCCGGCCATACCGCCTTTCGCGCCCGTAAAACTTCCGGCGAAGTTCTGCCAACTTCCTCCGCTATAGCTGAAGCCGATCACCACGATGCTGAGGATGATGGCAACTTTCAAGAAAGTGAACACCAGTTGAAAGTCACCCGCTTTCTTGATCCCGATGTAATTGAGGATGGAAATCAAGGTAGCGGCGGCGACCGCGACCAGTTGTCCGTATGTAATTGGAAGAGGCCCGGAAACAAACCTATTCGCGAAAAAGCTCAAGGCAGGAAAGTTTCCCAGGACCCGCACGAAGCCCGTGGCGAGCGTGGCTATCGAAGCCGGCTTGGCGATCAGAAACCAGGTCCAGGCATAAAGAAATGCGGCCAGCGGTCCGTAGCCGTCTCGAATATAAACGTACTCGCCGCCGGCCTGCGGCTTCATGGCGCCCAGCTCGGCGTAGGTCAGGGCCCCGAAGAAAGAGAGCAGTCCTCCCACGAGCCACGCCAGATAAACCAGCTTTGCCGATCCGGCAGCCTGCATCATCTCGGCCGGCACCAAAAAAATTCCACTGCCGATGATGGTGCCCACCACAATCGCGCTGGCATGGCTTAGGCGGAGATCCCGGGCAAGCTCGGTGGGCTGGGCCATAGAGGATGGGAAAGTATATATGGGGGCGAGGGGCGTGGGACAAAGCCGCCTCGCGGTCACAGAAACAGGAACAGCGTCAACCACGACCCCGGTAATGCCGCTTCGATCCAGTTGTTGGGACTACTCATGCCCTTGACGCGTCCAACGGAGCGGACGGTGAACTACGTGAGGTTCGACGGAGACATGGGCGGCCCGACCGCGATATCTCGGCATTTTGACAAACGGTAGGAGTAGCCCAATGGAGCAGGTAACCACATAAAGCCGGTAAGAACTCGGTGCGGCCCTTATCCATCAAACCCCAAAATTTTTCCCAACCCCGGCAATGCTGAAAGCAAAACTCGCCGCGACCATAAATCTGGCGCGAACATTGCTGCCCGTTGAGGGCCTGTCCCTTGCATCTGTGGCTTTCCTGAAGCTTCCGAGACACGGCGAGGCCCGCGACGAAAAGTAGCCCCAAGACAATCTGTTGTTCCCGCACAGGCGCGCCCACTCGCTGCACGACGAAAGAGCCCGCAATGGCGAGAGCGGGAAAACCAACCACGACCAACGCTTGCAAGAGTATCAAGTTCACCGACGCCCCCTACCACGAAAGCTATCAGCCGATAGGAGTGTCCCATGAGGCACGATGAACTAGTAGGTCACGGAAGTACATGGCTAAAACCCGAAAGAACCATGGTGAAAACCAGAAAAAACACCCTTCCGACGATGCTTGCCGCAAGCGGGTGACCGGCGAGTCTCTGGATGACTCTGGTATTCCTTGCGACTCTTGTGGCTAGACTGCGTCCTTTGCGGCTAAAGGCTTTTCTTTCATCATCAGGCTAACCGCGTAGCCCACTCCAAAAGTAACGACAGTCCCAATCGCCACATACCAGGTCCATGGGACCGTCGTGTCTAGCCAAAGGTACAACCCAGTCATAAACCCGAACAACATTCCCACCATCGCTCCGGACTGGTTCGCCCGCTTCGTCAACACGCCCAGCAGAAACACTCCAAGCAACGCACCATAAGCCACGGACGCGATCTGCAATCCCACTTCGATAACGCGTCCGACTTTGTGCAGCGAGAGCACAGCGAGCCCGAACAGCAGCAGTGCCCACAGCAGAGTTGCGATCCGCGAAAGCCGAATCTTGCGGCGTTCGTCCGTCTGGGGATGTCGTTGCAGATAGAAATCGATGATCGACGTGGACGAAAGCGAGTTGAGCGCGGCGCTCAGGTTCGACATCGCTGCAGCCAAAATTGCCGCGATCAGCAATCCCGAAATTCCGTGCGGCATCTGGCTCACGATGAACGTCGGATAAGATCCTGTCGGCCTTGCCAAAATTCGCCGAGGGCACGTGATAGAACTCGAACAGCATGACGCCAATCAGGAGGAACAAGGCAAACTGGAAGAGAACAGCGATTCCGCTTGATATCAGCGCGGCGGCCGATTGCCGCTGGTTTCGTGCAGCCAGCAGGCGCTGCACAATCAACTGGTCGGTTCCGTGGCTGGCCAGTAGTGAAGAAAGTGCCACCGACCAATCCGGCCCAGAACGTGTAAGGTCTCCAGAAGTCGGGGGTGAAATCGAAGACTCGCAATTTACCGGCGTTCTCCGCCAAAGTAATGAATCGCCGGCCAGCCTCCGGGCACGAGGTGCAGAATCGTGAACAGACCCACCAGCGTTCCGCCGACGTAAATTGCGGTCTGCACCACATCCGTCCAGATCACCGCCGCCAGCCCGCCTTCGAAAGTGTAGATCAGCGTGAGCGTCGTGATGATTGCGATGGAGGCGATCTCGCCCGTCCCCAGTGCGATGGCTACCACGATCGATACTGCGTAAACCCGCACCCCCTCGGCCGCCGCCCGCGTCACCAGAAAAAGGCCGGCCGTCAGAGAACGCAGCCGCTTGCCGAAGCGGCGTTCAATCAGTTGGTATGCGGTGTACAGGTCGCCACGGAAATAATGGGGCAGAAAAACAAAGCTGATAATTACACGGCCCACAACATAGCCCATTACCACTTGCAGAAACGTGAGATCGGTATCGTAAGCCAGACCTGGAATGCCGATGATCGTCAGAGTGCTGGTTTCCGCCGCGACGATCGACAGCGCAATCGCCCACCAGGGAATGTTCCGGTCCGCCAGAAAGTAGTCGCGCAAAGTGCGCTGCTTCTTCCGAAAGCGCAATCCAAACAGAGTGATCCCGGCCAGGTAGAGTGCGATGATGGCGAGATCAAGCTTGTCCAGAACCATAGACGACCCGGGTGGCGCGGGCGCCCTCGCCCGCGTGCCAGCCAGAGGCAAGAACCTCAAACCCGTTGGCCGACGCTGCTCCAGCGAATGCCATGCCCTCGCCGCTGCATGCCATCCCAGAGTAGCGGGCTTTCAACCCAAAGCTCCGCCGATCTGGCGCAGGGTACCTAGCTCGTCAAGTTCGCTGGCTCGAAGTTTTATTGGTACTTCGGTGTCAGGTGAGAACCGAAACTCTTATGGTAGAACTACGCTGGTGGCCATCTACCTAGCAGTCGACGGCGGCGGCAGCAAGACTTCCTGCCTGCTCGGCGACGAAACATCGGTCCTGGGCGCGGGGACGGGCGGGGCCAGCAACGTGGTCCGCGTCGGCGAAGAGCAAGCGCGCGAGTCGCTGACTACTGCCATCCGTCAAGCGTGCAGGGTTGCCAACATCAAGCCACCTCAGATCAGTAGCGCTTGCGTTGGCCTCGCGGGCGCAGCTCGGCCGGAGATCAGCGACCTCGTAAGAAGCATAGTCTCGGAAGTCATTTCGGGCGAAAACAAGTCCGCTGAAATCAAAGTTGTTGGGGACATGGTGATCGCCCTCGAAGCTGCTTTCGGAAACGGACCGGGTGTGATCGTGATCGCCGGCACCGGTTCGATCGCCTACGGGCGCAACGCTGAAGGCCAGACAGCGCGCGCCGGTGGTTGGGGATTCGCCATCTCCGACGAGGGATCGGGCCACTGGATCGGCCGCACCGCGGTTGCCGCCGCCATCGGTGCCCGGGACGAAGACCCTGGCCAGAACGTCCCCTTGATCGAGATTCTGCTGAAATCATGGCGCCTGGAAACGATCGAGCAATTGGTGCCGGCCGCCAACGCCACGCCGCCGCCGGATTTCGCCGCGCTTTTTCCCTCCGTGCTCTTGCTCGCGGATGCGGGCGATCGCATCGCGCGTGATGTTCTGAGTCAGGCGGGTGCCCATCTCGCGGCCCTTGCAGGAACATTGCTCAGACGTCTATTTCCGAATCTCGGAGCTGTCCCAGTGGCCATGTCCGGCGGTGTCTTCGCCAGCTCAGCGCTGGTGCGCCAGGTTTTTTACAATACTCTTAGCTCGACGCATCCCAATGCGGCTCTCAATCCCAATGTGATTGAGCCGGTTCGGGGCGCGCTGGCGTTGGCGCGCCAAAGTGTGGCGAAATAATTTTGTGGAGGTTTAGCGCCGCGGTCGGATGGCAGGGTGGAGCAGCGCTTTTAGCGCTGCATAATGCGACGCAAAGAAGCGGCTTTAGCCGCTGAGGGGACGAACGTGGTCACTGCCAGGATGCCGACACCGCTAGGACGGGTGCGGAACGGATGGGCCTCCGGCGCCGCCTGTCTTCCGCTCCTTCGGAGCTGGGTCATTTAGGCTCTTTTACCCGGGGCTTGCGCCCTGGGCTACATTCTGGCACCGCTTCGCGGTTAGCTAAGGTTGCAATTTGTCACTGCCTGGAAAACCCATGTTTCTGGACGGCTCAACTATGGCCCATACACCTTCAGCAGCCCCGGCTACTTATCTGCCGGAGGCCGTCCGCACTACGTCTCATGAAGTTCTGGTCGAAGTGGCGTCTGACCCGGCGCTCACCGAAGACCTTGCCCTGGTTCTCTTAAAGCAAAGCGATTTGCCCTCTCAGGTGCTCGATCGCCTGAGCCGGAATAGCGGCGTCATGAAGAGCCGCAAAGTGAAGTTGGCGCTGGTCGAGCATCCTCGAACGCCGCGACACATCTCTGTCCCCATGGTAAGGCATCTGTTCACCTTCGACCTCATGCGGGTGGCGCTTACTCCCGTCGTTCCCGCCGACATCAAAATGACAGCCGAAGAATCTCTCATCAACCGCCTGGAAAGACTCTCGCAAGGGGAGCGGCTCTCGCTGGCGCGCCGGGCTTCGGGACGGGTCGCCGCTGTCCTTCTGCTCGATCCGGAATCGCGCGTCATCCATGCCGCGCTGGAAAATTCCCGTCTGACCGAATCAGCCGTCATCAAGGCACTGATGCGGCGGAATGCGCCTGAGGCATTCGTCAGGGCTGTGTGCCGTCATTGCAAATGGTCGCCGCGCCGGGAGATACGGGTTGCCCTGCTGCGCAACGGAAAGACGCCGCTGTCCCGCGCGTTGGAATTCTCGCGATCCCTGCCGCCCGCCGTGGTCCGCGAGATCCTGCACGGCTCACACCTGCCCGCCGCGACCAAAAAAGGTCTGTTGAAGGATGTAGCAGAAAGAAGCGCTGGTTCTGAGAAGCCAGGTTTCTAGCGCGCAGCCTGCGCCGCGGCGGCCGCTGCCGGCTCGCCTTGCCGTCCATGCAGCAACTCCACCAGAGCCTGGTACAAACTGGTTTTCATGGCATGACGCTCGCCCGCCCGCGTAATGTAGCGCACGTGCACTTCGATTCCGGCGCTGGTCGGACGCAGACTGACCGCCGGGGCGGCTGAAACCGGTTGTGCCCGGTAACGTTTGCCGGAACGCTCCCATTCCTGCTCGGCTGCGGCCACGTTGGCCTTGGTCTGCTCGGCGACCATTTTCTGGATGGCATCAATCACTGGATAAGGATTCTGGCTTGCCGGCACAAGAATTTCGACTTCATCCCAGAGCCACTGCCCGGTGGTTGAGAAGTTAAAGAAGTGGCCCTCAATCGCAAAACTATTTACGAAGGCGACTTTGCGGCCGGTGGGATGTCCGCTGTCCGTCCAGTTTCCGGTTTCGAGCAACACCGTGCGCAGCAGACCGATTTCGACCACCTCGCCTACCACTCCATCAATCTCCACCCAGTCGCCCACCCGCAGCCCGTTGCGGCCCATGAGCAGGAACCAGCCGATAAATCCCATGATGAAGTCTTTGCAGGCTACGGTAAGCCCAGCGCCGGCAAGCCCGAGAATGGTGGACAGCTGGTTGGGCAGGCCAAACAGTATGAACAGGATTAAAGCCAGGCCCAGCGCCTGCACCGCGAAGCGAATCACTCCGCGCAGAGTATGCAGACGGGTGCGCTCGACCGCCAGTCCCACGAAGAAATGATCCACCAGGCGGTTGGCCAGATACACCCCGAACACCACCAGCAAGATCAGCATCGCGGACTGGAGAAGTTCGTGCTCAACCCCACGTTGGCGAACTTTGACGACATCAATCCAGCTGCCGTAGGCGGTTGCCAGATCGTCCTGGTCCTGCACGCGCTTGGCGAGATCGCTCAGATCTTTCTGGTCAACCGAAATCTGGTGCAGCGACGTAATCGCCGAGGCCGTGCTATTCGCAGAACTGCCACTGTCGCCCGGAGCAGCCTCGACCTGGCCCTTTGCCTTCTGCGCAATCGCCTCCTTGTTGGAGACCTCCATGGCCACCTGGCCCTGGAGCGTTTCGTGGCTTTGTTTGAGGGTGTTGCCGGTCTGTCTGGACTCATCTAACGCCTGCTGCAACTGTTTCATTTTGCCGCGCAAGCTGCTCCAGGCTGAAAGCTGGTTGATAGCTGCAGACAAGCCAGTCTGAGAATTGCTGTTGCTACTGCTGGCACTGGACTGAGGATTATTAGTCTCGTACTCCTTCTGTGTGGCCTCATGCCGGTTGAACTGGCGTTGAATTCGGCTCAGGCGGTCAACTCCGGAGCGGATCAGGTTGCCTTTTACATCCTCTAATTCGTCCTGGTCGAGTTCCAGTTGTGCCTTGGTCAGGTCGATCTGCTGCTGCAGGCTGTTTCGCCCGTGATCATCTTTTGCGCTGGCAAGTTGTTTCTGCAGCTGGTCAATTCTGTCCTGATCGGTTTTGGCCGCTGCCTCGGCTTGATTGGCCTGCGCATACAGCTTCTTGCTCTCGGGCGTCGGCGGCACCGGATGCTCGGTGGCCTGCCGCATCTCGTAACTGAAAGCGACATCTACCGTGTGGTCGGCCAGCTTGAGCGCCTGCCGCGCATATCGCTGTTCTTCCCAATCCGAGGCCAGGGCCGCCATGGCGCGGGCCGTAGTCAGCGGTTGCTCATCCACGATCGGGGGCCGCCGCGTGCGCGCGACGGATGGGTTCGACTGCGCCGATTGACGAGTCAAGATCAGACCCACGGCAGCCGCCAACACCAAGGCAAGCAGGCCGAGGGTCACGATCCATTGATGAGCTTTCATCCACATATTTGCTTCGGAACCAATTTGCTTGCGCAATTATAAGTCTCGAATGTCTGTGTCGAGTCCAATCAGTAGTGCATCACAGCGCTCGGACGCAGGAGCACCGCCGTAACCTGTCTCGCGGCCCGCCATCCCGTTACAATCCGGCGGATGGGCGAGTACCTGCAGAGCATGTTTGCCCAGTACTGGCAGTCTCGGTACTGGCGGGGAGAGGGATGGCGGCCCACCTCGCGCTACAGCGTCGCAGCCTGGCTTGTCTTCTATTTAGGGTTCCTGATCTACGCCTTCAGCAAACACGGCGATTTTCTTTTTATTGATCTGGCCAACCTTGTGGTTCACGAAGGCGGACACATGCTATTCGGATGGTTCGGCCCCACGCTCGGATTGTGGGGAGGCACCCTTCTTCAATGGCTGGTGCCTCTGCTCCTGGCCGCATACTTCTTCAGCCAACGGCAAACGACAGCTTTTGCCTTCTGCTCATTTTTCTTTTTCGAAAACTGGCTCTACACCGCAACCTACATGGCGGACGCGCGCGCCATGCTTTTGCCGCTGGTTACGGCCGGCGATTCTGACTACATCGAACACGATTGGCACACCATCTTCTCCAACCTGGGCGTACTTCAGTACGACACAAAGATCGCCGCGCTCGTCAGTTTCCTGGGCTGGCTCGGAATGCTGGCGACGGTAGCCTGGCTGCTCCACAGAAGCCTCAAGCAAGCATAGGTGAAACCCGATCTGTCCACCACGAACCACGTAGGGACAGCTGCCCTCAGCTGTCCAGTCGAGCGCAGCTCGACCCGGTGTTTGCAGAAACCAAGATACTGCGGAGCGTTGCTCCGCCGGACAGCCGAGGGCGGCTGTCCCCACGTGGCTGGCAGCGGACGGCGGGCTTGCAATCTTGACCGCCCATACCGAGGATGTTAGCTTCACTTTCACACCGGAATGTCCAAGGGGCGCCAGTCTGAGTCGGGCAGGGAAGACGCGGCGTCTCGATCTTCTCGTCATGATCCGGCCGATTCCAGCCGCCGCGATTTTCTGATCCGATGCTGCCAGGGAGCCTCGTCAGCCCTCGTCCCTGCAGGATTGCGCGGTCTGACATTTCCTTTCGCTCACGCTTCCGATTCGCGGAACCTGCCCGCGTCCGGAGGCGATTTCCATCTGCATCCTCACTATCACGCCCAGTTGCCGCTCGAGGCCACGCTGCTCAAGACGCGGGCTGGCCTGGACGATTTCGTCACGGAAAAATATCACGACCAGATTGCTGCCATCCTGTCGGAGTGGAGTGCGGGCTTCGTGGGTTCGCCGCAGGATGTGCGGGCGGTGGAAAAAAGTCTCGCACCGAATTTTTCCGGAGCTTCATTTCGCCCCCTTGAATCGCGGCTGGTGCGCTCCGGTCCGGCGGTTGAAATCCGGCAAAATAAATTTGCCGGCGAGCCCACCCTGGCGAAGGACACTTTTCTGCGGGACTTGCGGTCCGCGATGGATTCGTTTTCGGCAGTCATCACGGCGGAATTTCAGGTGACCAGCATTGACGCGGGATCTCCCCCTATTTCTGTGTCCAGTCTTCCCAGCCGGTTGAGCACGCGTGTGCGATATGAACTGGTGGGCTTGGGCAAAGACTTCTACCGCGAACAACGCGTTGGATATTGGGAACTGGACTGGGAATCGTCGGCTGCGGGTGAATTCCGGCTAAGCATCTGGCGCTCGTCGGATGAAACCAGGAGCCGCTCTTTCGCGCCTGTCTTCGCAGACATTACGGCTGCGGCTTTTGCTGCCAATGCATCCTATTCATCCCAGTTGCTGCGCGGAGCCGACTATTGGAGAACTGTACTCGATGTCGCGTGCGGCATTGATATTTACGGACACAACGGCGTATCCATCGGCGACATTGATGACGACGGATTTGACGATCTCTATGTTTGCCAGCCCGCCGGACTCCCCAATCGCCTTTATCGCAATCGCGGCGATGGAACGTTTGAGGACATCACGGAAGTTTCCGGAGTGGGACTCCTCGAAAATACTGCATGCGCGCTCTTTGCCGATTTCGATAACGACGGCCGCCAGGATCTGGTGGTAGTGCGTACCAGCGGGCCGTTGTTGTTTGTAAATCAGGGCGGAGGCAGGTTTCGCTCCAAGCCTGACGCTTTTCGCTTTGCCACTCCTCCTCGAGGAACGTTTACCGGCGCGGCTGTGGCCGACTACAACCGCGACGGCTGGCTGGACATTTATTTCTGCCTCTATCTTTATTACCAGGGCACCGACCAGTATAAGTATCCCTCTCCTTATTACGGCGCGGAAAACGGCCCGCCCAATTTCATGATGCGCAACCAGCGGGACGGAACCTTTCGCGACGTGACGGCGGAGACCGGCCTCGACAAGAACAACACCCGCTACAGCTTCTGCTGCGGCTGGGGCGATTACAACCGCGACGGCTGGCCTGACCTCTATGTGGTGAACGATTTTGGCCGGAAGAATCTTTATCGCAACAATGGCGACGGAACCTTCACCGATGTTGCACCCCAGGCGGGAGTGGAAGACGTCGGTGCGGGCATGGGCGTCTGTTGGCTCGACTATGACAACGACGGGGCTGAGGATCTCTACGTCGCCAATATGTGGACAGCTGCAGGCATGCGCATCGCAACCCAGAAAATCTTTCAGAAAAACGCGCCCGATGAACTGCGTGCCCTCTATCGGAAACATGCCATGGGGAACTCGTTGTTTCACGACAATGGCGGCGTTGCTTTTCAGGACAGCGGTGCGTCTGCTGGCGTTGAGATGGGGCGCTGGGCGTGGTCAAGCGACAGCTGGGACTTTGACCACGATGGTTTTCCCGACCTGTACGTGGCCAACGGAATGGTGTCGGGTCCTTCCCGCGATGATTTGAACAGTTTTTTCTGGCGGCAGGTGGTCGCGAATTCTCCGGTCGAGGCCAAGTCTTCTCCCGCGTACGAGCAAGGTTGGAGCGCAATTAACGATCTCATCCGGTCGGATGGCACCTGGAGCGGATACGAGCGGAATGTCTTCTATGCGAACAATCGGGATGGGACATTTTCTGACATCTCAGGCGCGGCCGGTCTGGATTTTGTCGAGGATGGCAGGGCATTTGCACTCGCAGACTTTGATCACGACGGCCGGCTGGAAGTGTTTCTAAAAAATCGCAATGCTCCGCAGTTGAGGCTTTTACAGAATGTGATGAAGGAACTTCCGCCGTCCATTGCTTTCCGCCTGCGCGGCAGCAAGAGCAATCGGGACGCAATCGGCGCGGCAATCACGTTGGAAACCGGGGTGGGACGGCAGACTCGTATGCTTCAAGCCGGATCGGGATTTCTTTCCCAGCACAGCAAAGAAGTTTTCTTTGGGCTGGGAGAGGCCAGGGGTCCGTTACGAGCGTCCATCCGCTGGCCAAGCGGTTTGCTTCAAGAACTACGCGATCTTCCACTCAATCACAGAATCTGGGTTGACGAAGGTGCCGAGCCAACGCGGATGGAAGCGTTCAAAGCAAACCGTCAGGGGCTGAAGCCCGCTTCTTTCGAGGCTCAAAGCGGCACGGCTGAAGCCGTGCCCTTCCCTAAGTCCTCGCAGGATGAGTTCGAGCAGTTTCCCAGCATCGTTGAAACCTGGCTGCTGACGCCTGTCGCGGCACCGGATTTTTCTCTGCCTGACTTCAGTGGGAAGACCCGAACTCTCGCCGCATTGCAGGGCAAGCCGGTGCTGCTCAATTTCTGGGCTGCAGGGTCGGCGAGTTGCCAGGAAACTTTGAAGCTTTTCAACCGGCTGCACCTGCGCTGGACCACGCACGGTCTTCAGCTCCTGACCGTGAACGTCGACAATCCAACTGAGGCCGACAAAGTCCGGGCGTTCGCACGCGACGGATACCTCTCATTTCCCATCCTGCAGGGAACGGACGATCTGGCCGGCATTTACAACCTTCTCTATCGCTATCTTTTTGACCGCCATCGTGACCTGAGCCTTCCGACCTCGTTTCTCATTAACTCCAGCGGAGAAATCGTCAAAGTCTACCAGGGACTTCTGAATGCTGAACACATCGAGCACGACTTCCAGCACATTCCTCAAACTCCAGCTGACCGAATGGCCAAGGCGCTGCCATTCCCCGGCGTGATCGACACGATCGAGTTCCAGCGTAATTATCTGAACTACGGTTCGGTTTACTTTCAACGAGGATATCTGGAGCCGGCCGAGGCGTCGTTTCGGCAGGCCTTGCGCGACGATCCCTCGAGTGCCGAGGCGCTCTACGGGCTGGGAAGTGTTTATTTGAAACAGGGGAAAGCCCGCGAGGCGCGCGAAAGCTTCGAGCGCGCGACCAAACTACAAGCCAGCTATCCTGACACCCTGGCCAACGCCTGGAACAACCTCGGTCTTCTAGCCACGCGCGAAGGACGCACCGCAGATGCGATTCCGTATTTCCAGGAAGCGCTCAAGCTAAATCCCGATCATTTGATTGCGCTCGAGAACCTGGGCAACGCTTATCGCCAGCAGAGAAGTTGGGGCGATGCGCGCCGTGTGCTGGAACGGGCGGTTGTGGTCGGTCCCGAAGATCCGGAGGCGAACTACAGCCTGGGAATGGTCTTCGCGCAGCTCAACGACACTGACCGGGCCTATGAATACTTACAGCGGGCGTTGCGGGCGCGTCCGGGCTATCCCGAGGCGCTGAATAACCTCGGCGTGCTATACCTGCGCACCGGACGGCGGGATGAAGCCGTGGCCAGCTTTGAAGAGTGCCTCCGGGTGGCGCCGGCGTTCGATCAGTCTTACTTGAACCTGGCTCGGGTTTACGCGGTGGAGGGTGCGCCAGACAAAGCGAGAAGCGTGCTGCTTGATCTGTTGAAGCGGCATCCGGACCATGTTGCGGCGCAGCAGGCACTCCAGCAATTGACGCAGTAAGTGCCGGCTGTAGGAGAAGGGGCGTCTCGCCCGGCCTCCATTTACGAGGCTGCTACGGTTTCGGAGTAGGCGCGCTCAGCAGGTCGACGAACATGTTGTAGAACTTTTCGGTGTTCAGATCGACTTGTATCTCAACCGGTTGGAGATCGAGTTTCGGTTTATCCTTATCGTTCCAGCTCAAGATACTGCCGTAGCCAGCGCCGCGTCCCAGGTCCACATCCATGAAGCGGGTTTCTGTCTTCGTGATCAGGCTGGGATCGAGCCAGGCGGCCGACGCCAGTTCATCCCACAGATAGTTGTATTCCCCAAACAAGCGCGCGTACTTGCCGACATACTGCGCCGCCGGCGAGTTGCTGGCTTTGATCCGGTTGATCAGCTCGGTTGTCATTCTGGTCTTCACTGAGATGTCCACCGTAGTGCAGATCATTTTTTTCCACGGCGCACGAAACACAATGTGGGCCGCCTCTGGATCGAACCAGATGTTGAATTCGCGCCGCGGAGTGTTGATGAACTCAGGATCAGTAGTTTGCGGATTCAGACTGGCGCCCATAAAGACCAATTCTTTTGCCAGCCGCGGAAATTCCGGATCGATGGAGATGGCGAGCGCCAGGTTGGTCATAGGCCCACCGGCGTAAATCGTGACCTCATGAGGATATTTGCGGACCATGCGTATCAGAAAATGCGCAGCGTCTTCGTCAATCGGCTTGGCGGTGGGCTTACCTTCCGGCATATCTCCCAACTGGTCCGGCGGGTGATAAAACCTGGGAGTCCATGCGCCCAGCCAGGTGTAGTAGCCGTAGCGCTGCTCCCAGAGTTCCGTCTCCTCTTTTGTGCGGACCAGCGGATACTCTGCTCCCGCTACTACTGGAATATCGGTTCGTCCGATCAGTTCGAGCATGCGCAGCGTGTGCGCCACCTCGGGCTTGAGCCACGCGTCGCCGGTTACCACGGTGATGCCAAGAACATTCGTCTGCGGAGAGTGGATCAGCACCAGCATGGACTGCTGGTCGGTTCCGCCAGGGCCGGCGGCGTCCTGATCAATAATGATCTTGCGTTTTTCCTGCGCCCAGCAGGTGAGGCACGTCGTCAGCAACGCTGCCGCAACCCAGACTCGGCCGAATTTCATTGTTCACCTCGGAGTTTGAAAAAGTTTTCTTCGTCTAAGCGTCCTCCATCAACCAATCGCAGACCCCGACAATCGCCCAATCAGCAAATTGAAAAACTTCGCAGAATCCACGTCCACAGCCACCTTGGCGTTGGGTACGTATCGATCCCGCAATACCGGAGATGTTCTGGTGCTCGCAAGCGTAGGCGCCGATCCACGAATCGACATGTTCATAGCGGCCTGCTTTTCCATCTCTGGCTTCCGCCGCAAATCACCCGCGCTTGGGCTGTAGCCCAAAGTCTCTCCCGCCGTCAGTTCGCCATAGACTTCTACATCCACGTAATACTCTTTGAACGTCAGGATGGATGGGTCGAGAAATGCGGCGACCGCGAGAGAATCGTGCATATTCGGCCCAACCAGGAAGCCCCGCTCGCGGTTATGCGTGATGGCACTGCGGCCAATCTTCGCCGCGGCCTGACTGACCGGATTCTGCGCCGCTTCGAGCCTGCGCACGTGTTCTTCGGTAAGCGAGGTCTTGCGGGTCGCATCCAGGCCAACCATGGTGATGGGAACGCCGGATTGAAACACGATTCGCGCCGCTTCTGGATCGACATAAATATTGAATTCCGCCGCCGGCGTGATGTTGCCGCCGGACAGCGATCCCCCCATCAGCACGATGCCTCGCACCATGCCCGCAAGCTCTGTGTCCGGACTGAGCGCGGCCGCGATGTTCGTCAGAGGGCCGATCGGAATCAGGGTCACTTCTCCCGGATATTTGCGCACGATTCGGCGGATGAACTCGGCCGCGGGCTCGGCGATCGGTTTCGTCTTGGGATCGGGGAAAACAGCTCCTCCCAGTCCGTTCTCGCCGTGCGCGTACGTCGCCGTGACCAGACGTCGTAGCAGGGGCGCCTTGGCGCCGGGGGCAACAGGAATGTCGGCGCGACCCGCTATTTCCACCATGCGCAAGGCGTTAGGGAGGCCCAGTTCGAGTGGGACATTTCCGGCGACGGGGGTGATACCTTCAATTTTCAGCTCCGGCGACCGCATGGCGAGCAGCAACGCCAGAGCATCGTCAACGCCAGGGTCGGTATCAATGATCACGCGGAAAGGTCCGCGAGCGCCTCGCTCACTTGACTCTGCCTGTTGCGATGCTTTGCCAGTCGGGGAAGGGAGAGCGAAACTGGCCGCAATGCTACCCGTGGCCACAGCCGCGGAGGTGGTCACAAACTGCCGCCGCGTTAAACGAAAAGGTGGCTTCGAATCCATAAAGCTGGCTCCGCTAACTGCTATTTCGCCTGCCAAGGTCGTCTCACTAATGTGATCTAGAAATCGCACAGCGGTACACACATCGAACGGCACGGCTTGGAAGACTTTGCATTGTAACCCCTCTCAGGTAACGTGGTGGCGTTTGCGGCAAAACCCACCCGCTCCACTCCGTGTCATTCCGAAGCCAGGTTTATCGGCGAGGAATCTGTTGCCGGCAGTGCAGCAGCAGATTCCTCGCCGCGGCAAAGCCACGCTTCGGAATGACAATCCTTTGAAGGATTTCCAGACTGTACCATCCCCTGCAATATTCGCTGCCCACTGGCGGATGACCATGCCCGCGACTAAAATGATCGCCTGGAGCGATCAGTGCATGGTGGCGTGTCCGGTTGTGACCTTTCCAGAGTCGTCTTTTCAATATGCGTAGTCTCCATTTGGTCTTGGCGCGATCTCGATTTCTTGCGAATCAGCTTGCGGCCATTCTTCTGGTGGCGATTACGCTTTGCGCGCCGGGCGCGATCCATGGTCAATCTCAGGCCGCTGCCGATTCAGGCACGTTAGAAGGATCAGTGCGAGACTCGGGCGGTCGTCCGGTTGTCGGTGCGGCGGTATATTTACAGGTCAAGGATGGTCCTCCGCAGACTCTGTCCACTCACTCGGACGCAGCCGGGAGTTATCGCTTTTTCGGACTGCGCGAGGGAATTTATGTTTTACGAGCAGAAAAGACGGGATACACCCAGATCGCAATCAGCCCTTGCGTGCTCGGACCGAAGGAGGCAAAAAGAGTTGACCTGATTCTCGAAGCTTCGAAAAATCCTTCGGCACAAGACTCTCCGCCGGCCAAATCGAGCCAGGGACCGCCGGAATTTTTCGATGAACCTCAATTCACCGTTGCGGGAGTCACCGACGGCACCAATCTCGGAGGGCACGGTTCGAATACGATCGTTAGAACCAAGGAATCGCTGGCGAAGGACGTCGCGACTTTGAGCGCTTCGGCGGGGAAGCCGCCAGTTACCGGCCCGCCGCCAGCGCCGACTTCTTCCGGCGATCCGTCCCCGCGTGGTACGGCTCTTCCGGATCAAGCCAGACAGCATCACTTGCTGGGCGACATCGCGGAAAAATCGGGTGATTCTCTCAAAGCTGTGCGCGAGTATCAGAAGGCGGCGGAACTGGATCCCAGCGAAGCCAATCTTTTTGATTGGGGCGCGGAACTTCTGTTGCATCGCGCGGCTGAACCAGCGATCGAAGTTTTCAGCAAGGGCAATCGTCTTTTCCCGCGCTCCGCCCGGATGCTGGTGGCGCTGGGAGTGTCCTGGTACAGCAATGGTTCCTACGATCAAGCCGCGCAGCGGCTGTGCGAAGCGTCCGACCTGGATCCCGCTGACCCGCAGCCGTACCTTTTCTTAGGCAAGATACAGAGTGTCGAGACTAACCAGTCAGAGTGTCCGGTCGACAGGCTGAAGCGATTCGCCAAGCTCCAGCCGGAAAATGCCCTGGCCAACTACTACTACGGGGTCAGCCTCTGGAAGCGGCGGAAGGGACCCGACGACGGCGAAACCGTGGCGCAGGCCGAATCTCATCTGACCCGCGCTGTCCAACTCGATCCCAAGCTGGGGGTCGGGTATCTTCAGCTTGGTGTTCTGTACTCGGAGCGAAAAGATTTTTCTCACGCGATCGTCAGCTATCAACGTGCGATCCATGCCGCTCCCCAGCTGGAAGAGGCGCACTACCGTCTGGCGCAGGCTTACAAACGGACGGGAGAAAAAGAGAAAGCGGAAGAGGAACTTCGAGTGTACAACCAGCTATCGAAGAGCAAGGACGAGGAAGTTGAGCGCGAGCGGCGGGAGAGCCGGCAGTTTGTTTACACGCTGCGTAGTCCGGAGGCTCAGTCTCGCTAAAAGTCTTAACCGCAAAGTCCGCAAAGGGTTCTTGGCGATCTTTGCGGTTTTCTTTGCGTGCTTTGCGGTTAAGACTTTGCGGGTCAGTGTATCCCTGTGCGAGCGCTCATCAAGCCAATGAACATCCGATAAAACTTTTCTTTATCCAGATCAAACTGAATCTCCACCGGCTGCACGGCGATCTTAGGCTTGTCCTTCTCTACCCAGGTCAGCGTGTTGCCATAACCGGCGCCCCGGTCGAGATCAACGGACATGTAGCGAGTCTCCTTCTGGGTGATCAGCGAGGGGTCAATCCACGCGGCTGCCGCCAGCTCATCCCACATGTACTCGCCCCCTTGGCCGGTCTGGTAAAAACGAGCGATGTAGTGTGCTAACGGCGTCCCGCCGGCGTCGATCTGTTTGATCATTGCGGGCGTCAGACGAGTCTTGACCGAAATGTCCGTCGGGGTGCAGACGATCTTCTTCCACGGCGAGCGCAGCACGATTTGCGCTGCCTCGGGATCGAACCAGAAATTGAACTCGTGGCGAGGATCGCTGACGAACTCCGGATCGTCGGTCTGGGGCGCTACGCTCCCGCCCATGAAAACCAGCTGTTGCGCCAGCTCGGCGAACTGCGGATCGATGGAGACGGCGAGCGCAAGATTGGTCATTGGGCCGCCTTCGTAAATTGTCACTTCATGGGGGAACTGGTGGACCTTGCGAAGCAGGAAGTGAACCGCATCTTCATCCGACGGTTTTGTCGTGGGCTTACCTTCGGGCATCGGTGGAACCACGAAAGGCTCGTGCCACCACCTCTCGTCCCACGCCCCCGCGAAAGCTACTTTGCCGAAGCGCTGCTGCCAGATCTGGGTCTCTTCACGACGACGCACCAGGGGAAAGACCGCCCCGGGCACCACCGGGATGTCTGTGCGCCCCATAATCTCGAGCAGGCGCAGAGTGTGCGCCACTTCTTCGTCGCGCCACTGGTTTCCGCTGACCACGGTGATTCCGAGGACTTCAACCTGCGGCGACTGAATCAGCAGCGCCAGCGTCTGCATATTGCTGCCGCCGGGACCCGAGCCGTCCTGATTGATGATGACCTTGCGCCGCTGCTGGGCCTGGGCGAAGGATCCCGCCAGCAGAAGGAAGACAATTAGAAAAAGAAACCTGTGTTTGTTCATTGATCTTCTGGGGCTGCTCGAATGGTGGAAAGCACAACCTGAGCATCCTCCCCGGATTGTTTGCTGAAAAATACTAGGGCAGACTGAGTTCAGTCTGCCCTGATAGGTTAACAGTCCCCAGCTGAATCAGCCTGTCCTTAGAACCTGAGCTTGACCGCGAACTGAATGACCCGGGGATCGTGCACGGTCTGATTTACTCTCGCGAAACTGGAAGGTGTATTCAAGTTCTGCATCCCGGTGGATGAATCCCCAGTCATCCCGAACTGGGGATGATTAAACAGATTGAAGAACTCAGCACGGAAATCTAATTGCATTCTCTCGCTGATCGGAAAATGCTTGATGGCTGAGAAATCTGTGTTAACAAACCCGGGTCCATACACCGGGGCCCGTGCAGCCGTCCCCAGTTGTCCGGATGGAGGATCTACGAAGGCGCACGGATTGAACCAGAACGTGTCGGTATGCACCTGGGCCGGCGCGACGCAAGTCGGGTTACCGGCGACCGTACCACCTTTGTCGGGATCACCCACCTGATCAGCCCGGTTCAGGCTGAATGCTCCGTTAAATAAGAAGTTTGATCCCGACGAGTTGTTGCCCACCACGTAAAGCGGAAAGCCAGAGGTGGCCTTTACGATCACGTTGGTCTCCCAATTTCCCAGAATGGCGTTGACCGGCCCACTCCAGTTGGCGCCCATGGCCTTACCCTTGCCGAAGGGCAACTCGTAGAGAACGCTGGCGACGAAACTGTTGTTCAGGTTGAGCTGCGACAACGCCCAATCGGCCTTTTGGCTTCCGGGCAAAGGCCAGAAGGTTGCCCCTGGCAGGGTCCCCAGACCGTCAGGGAAACCGGAGTCAAAAGTGCGCGAATAGGTATAGCCGAATAACGCATACAGGCCGTGGCGTGTGCTCTTGGTCTCGGCTTTAACTTGTAGTGAGTTATACCGGGCGCGGCCTACGTCGGTGGCGGCACTGATGACGTTGTTGTTGGGAGCTGTAGGTGCCACATAGCCGCAACCAAGAGAGTATCCCGGAACCGGAGCGCTGCCACCAGGGCACGCATTGGGGCTGGTGATATTCAAGTTCATTCCAGACACCAGGATATGGGTGCTGTAGGAGCCCGCGTACCCAACCGTCAGAACAACATTTGCCGGCAGCTGGTGCTCGACATTCAAGTTGTATTGCTGAATCATGCCTTGCTTGAAATCGAGATTCTGAGCGATGACCGTCCCAGCGAAAGTGTCAATCGGGGGCGGCGCCAGGATGGGTGTAAGGGCAGAGGTCAGGAACACCCGCTGAATACCGCAGTTGATCGTCGTGTTGCCAAAGGGACAATTGGCGACACCGTTACTAAATTCACCGATTCAGCCAGGTATGGCGGATTCTGCCACAATCCCTGGGCGCCTTGATTCCAGGAAGAGTCGTGGTAAATCGAATACCCGCCGCGCAACGCTGTGGTCTGGCTCCCGAACACTTTCCATGCGAATCCGATGCGTGGCTCGAACGCCGTCTTGTCCAGCTCAACACCGGCTCGCCCGTCGCTTTTAACGCAGATGGTACAGCCGGCCGTGGGTCCTGATCCGGCAACAAAAAGCCTGCCCGTGGCCGCGTCAAAGTTTGCCTGCCGATTTTGTGACTCCACCGTCGGCGTTAGCAAAGCCCAGGCCACGCCGAGGTTCAAGGTGAGATTGCTGGTGACCCGCCATTCATCCTGCACGAATGGCCGGAACAGCTTCCAGCGCCGGCCGGTGGTAGCTCCGAAAAATGTCTGATCGTGAATTCCGAGGCCGATCTGACCCAGGAGGAGATCCGCTGAGGCATCCCCAGTAATTCCGAAGGGAATTGCGAATCCATCCTGCAGGGCGTTGGTGCGCACGTTCAGCTGGTTCATGCGAATCTGACCGCCGACTCGGATATCGTGTTTGCCCCGGATCATATCCAGCGAGTCGGAGACGGAAAATACGTTCGTTCCTCCCTGAAAGGGAGTGTAACCGCGGTCGCCCAACGACCAGTACCCCCCGACCTGGGTCGAAGTCAAGCCGCAACTCACGCAGTCCTGGTCGGACTGGTTCAAGCTGGTGGGGTAGCCGGTAATGCTATCGCAGGCACTGGCCAGGTTAGCGCCCTGGATACCAAGCTTTGCCGATAGGCAGGAACCGCCCGCCAGAGACGCAATGTGGTTGAAAATCCGGTTGAAGCCGGCGTTGAATTGATTAATGGTTCGACCAGAAAATACGTGGGTCTCGGAGAGCGCCACGTTGCGTCCGTGGTTCAGGAAGGTCACGGAACTCGCAAACGCACCCTGCTCTGCAAACCCGGGCGCGCCTCCCGGCTGGAATGTTTCTGCCTGGTCATAGCTGAAGCGGGCAAACGCTGAATCCTTGCTGGAAAAACTGTGGTCCAGACGACCGTCGAATTTGTCGTCACTAAATCGCCGCACCGGGACGTTGGTGAAGTTAAAGCCGGACAATGAGTTGCTGGCATTGGTCGCGGGGTACAAATTCATCATCGCCTGCCCGGTCGGATCGATCATGTTGGCCGGAATCTTGTTGCAGAGAGTGCCGGCGGGCTGAGCACCGCCTGGTCCGGCAGGAAGCGGATTTAAGCGTCGCCGGGTCGCACTGAAAGGGCGAGACGGTGGCGCGTAGGGATTGGTCAGATTGCCATAACCGTTGGGGTTGTTGGGTCCCCTGGGCGCGCCAAAAGGATCCAGCGAGTAGTCGCCGGTCTTCATCGCCGCCGTAGGCACTAGGCCGACGAACGCGATCCCATGACGCTGCCGATCGCCCTGGTAGTCGACAAAGAAATAGGTCTTGTCTTTCTGGATAGGACCGCCGAAGGTACCGCCAAACTGGTTCAGATTGAATTGTTCCTTGCTGGAGGCAAAAAAGCTGCTTGCATCCAGCTTGGTGTTGCGGAAGAACTCGAACACCGAGCCGTGAAACTGGTTCGTTCCCGCCTTCGTAGTCAACAGCACGGTCGGACCCGCGCGCGTCCCGTACTCTGCCGAGTAGTTATAGGTCAGGACTTTGAACTCCTGGATGGCATCGATCGAAGGCATGATCGAGATGCCACCGGCGGTCAGTTCGTTGTTGTCGTTGCCGTCCAGCAGCCAATCCGTGCTCTGGGCGCGCGATCCGCCCACCGACAACGAATAGGTCCCGCGTGCCGCGACCTCGCTGCTGGGACCGCCGTTGAAGAAGCTCTGCGGACTGGTTTCCTGGGTTACACCTGGTGTAAGCGTCGCCAGTTGCACAAAGTCGCGGCCGTTCAGGGGAAGATCGGCGACTTGCTGGGAAGTGATGACCTGGCCCAGGGTCGGATTCGAGGTCTCGACCGCTACTTCACTGGCGCTCACTTCGATCGCCTGGGAGACCGAGGCGGGCGCGAGCGTGAAATTCAGCTCCAGGCGCTCGTCGACTTGCAGCCGGACGTCTTTCTGTTCTACAGGACCAAAGCCCTGAGACTCCACTCGAATGGTGTAGTTCCCGATCGGCAGTAAAGCCATCACATAGTGCCCGGTGTCGTCAGTCGTAGACACGCGGGAAAAACCGGTGGCTTGCGCGGTAGCCTTCACCGTCGCGCCCGAAACCACGGATCCGGTCTTGTCCGAAACCGTGCCGGAAAAGCTCCCGGTAGCCTGGCCGTACATAAGCGGGCAGATGGGAAATACGAGAGAACAGAAAACTACGAGAAGTGCTTTCTTAGTGAGCATCAAAATCCCCCATGCAGTCCCTCGTCGAGTGGCGATCGGGACGCGGTCTTGCCCCACGTGATCCATGTTGCTGATTACGCGACCATACCCGGACACCGAGTCTACATTCAAGACTTTTCGTGTCCTCTTCATAAACTTCGTGGTTGATTTGTTGTCGTCACGGACAACGGATAGTGAGATAGCGGACTTCGCCCCAAAATCTGGTGCGCAAAACGATACTTCCATTCGACGGCAAGTGTCAACCCAACCAGCTGGAATCGTCGTTCGACCCTACCGAGGCGCGATCATTTTGCGCTGTTAAGCCGGGCCAGCGCTTGGTCGGTAGTGATGAACCTCGCTCCCCGCGCCTGAAGTTCCGCAACGGTCTTGTTCCCATCCTCGGAATTCAGCGTCTCGATCGCATCCCGAACTACCGAGACTCGCCGCCCGCGCTCAAGCAAACCCTTGGCCGCCAAACCAACACAGTATTCCGTCACCACGCCAAACACAACGAATTCGACTTCCGGACCGAAGCGCTTGACCAGTTCGTCGGCGTGAGCGCTCTTGAAGATGTCGAGCGTCTGTTTCTCCAGCACGATTTGCTGATAGCGCGAAAGGTCGTCCGGCAGGGCAGCCGCGGCTTCGTTCGGAACCGTAACCACCCTCGCAGTCACGGCCTCGGGAACCATCCTGGCGCCGGCTGTGCCTTTTACGCAGTGCGGCGGGAAGGTGGCGAACTCCGGATCATCCTGGGTGTGATAACAGCCGTGCGAGACCAGAAAAACGCGGTCCTGGCGCGCCGCGTCGGTGAGGCGGCGAATGTTAGGGAGCAATTTTTCGGCGCCGGGCACATAGAGCTTTCCGCCGGGCAACATGAAATCGGCTTGAACGTCTACTTCCCAGAAAACGAGATTGCGAGATAACATACGCTCCCTTAAGGGCAGTCGTCGGTCGTCAGTCGTCAGGCTGCGAGGGACGGCACCAACAGCTTATAACATTGTTTGCGGACATCAGAACTCCGTTAAATTCTCGGAGGCGACCTAATTTCACTCCGGATTTCGCTCCGGGGTTTCTTTGCGTCCTTTGCGGAATCCTTTGCGAACTTTGCGGTTTAAGATGTTGTTTCTTCTCCATCTGGAAAGGGCTAAGCCTTAAACCGCAAAGTTCGCAAAGGATTCCGCAAAGAACGCAAAGACTCTGCAGTCAGGACGCTACCAAAAT
The DNA here is from genome assembly GCA_963813645.1 of Terriglobia bacterium. Taxonomy (GTDB): domain Bacteria; phylum Acidobacteriota; class Terriglobia; order Terriglobales; family Acidobacteriaceae; genus JAIQFF01. The sequence continues at coordinate 25,933 of CAWEZS010000020.1, read as the reverse complement.
TCCCCGCACAGCGAGGTATGCGATGGCCCACGATGAGCCCGCCAAGAAAACTTCAACCCGACTTCTGATCCGGAACATCGGTCTGCTGCTAAGCGGCAACCTGGAACAGCCGATTCTCGACGCCGATACTGTGCTGGCCGTTGACGGGAAGATTGCGGCCGTGGGAAAGGCAAAAGACGTTGACAGCGAAGGCGCGACGCTGATCATCGATGCCAAGGGCACAACCCTGGCCCCGGGATTGATTGACAGTCACGTGCATCCCGTGGCCGGGGACTGGACGCCGCGCCAGAACCAGATCGGTTGGATCGACAGCTACCTGCATGGCGGAGTCACGAGCATGATTTCCGCAGGCGAAGTGCACACTCCCGGGCGTCCGAAAGATGTCGTTGGGTTGAAGGCGATGGCCATTTTCGCCCAGCGTGCTTTTTCCGCCTTTCGGCCCGGTGGCGTGAGGATCCACGCCGGCGCGCCGGTGCTCGAGCATGGAATGGTCGAGGAGGATTTCAAAGACCTGGCCGCGGCCGGCGTTACCATGCTGGGGGAGGTCGGCCTGGGAAGCGTGAAAGATGGTGCTACGGCGCGCCAGATGGTGGCTTGGGCACGCAGGTTCGGCATTCAGAGCACTATCCACACCGGCGGGCCTTCCATCCCTGGGTCCAGTCTCATTGACAAAGATATTGTGCTGGCTGCCGATGCCGACGTCATCGGCCATATCAACGGCGGTCACACCGCGTTGCCCGATGATCAAATCGTAACTCTGTGCGAAAAGTCTGCACGCGCGTTGGAGATTGTCCACAACGGAAACGAGCGGGCCGCACTGCTCACGCTTCGGACAGCGCGGGAGCTGAAGCATCTCGATCGCGTGATCCTGGGCACGGACTCGCCCGCCGGTTCGGGGGTGCAGCCACTGGGCATTCTGCGCATGATCTCCATGCTGGCGTCGCTGGGAGAGACAGCCGCCGAAATCGCCTTCTGTTTCGCCACCGGGAACACGGCGAAAATCCGGAAGCTCGACTGCGGACGGGTTGCGCCGGGTTGTGACGCGACCTTTGTGATGATAGACAAAGCCCAGCACTCAGCAGGAAAAACCGTTCTCGAGAGCATGCAGCGCGGAGACTTGCCGGGGATCGGCATGGTGATCGTTGACGGCGTGGTGAGCATTCAGCGCAGCCGCAACACACCTCCAGCGACTACAGTCGCCCGAGATCGTGCGGGGTTAGCGACATACTCTTGGAGGTGGTTCGGTTACTCATCTGTTACTTCAGTGTGTCAAAATGCGAACGAAAAGGTGGTGAAACTGCGATGTCTCATAGACTTAGTGTATCGAGGGACGAAGGCTAGGCGAGTAGACAGTTCGGACCCGGGCAGCTCCCGCCAGGACTGCCAGCGGGAGAGCTTGGGCACATCATCGACATCAACCGCTGGCTGATTATTCATCACACGGCTCTCTCCGTCGTCTATTCGGTTTTGTTTTTCGCTCTGAATCATCCCTCAGTCATTCTGATCTCTCGATTGGGCTCTGTGGCGTGGTATCCGGCCACGGGTCTGGTGCTGGCTCTCTTGTTGGGGATCAGTCCCCGGTACGGCGTCCTGGTCTGCTTTGCCGGTCTCCTTCCTGGCGCGCTGTTTTATCAGCAATCTTTCGCATCCTTCGGCCAGACGATCGGGGCGGTCGGATTTGCGGTTTGTTACAGCACGGCCGCATATATTCTCAGGGACCCACTGCGCATTGATCTGGGACTACGCCGTCGTCAGGATGTCGTGCGTTACGTCTTCGTGACCATGTCAGCCGCGATGGTCGCGACCGTGATCGGCGTGTCGTGCCTGGCCGCGGACAAGTCAATCGCCTGGAGCGAGTTTTGGCCCACCTCATGGGTATGGTTCGCCGGCGATGCGATTGGACTGCTGGGGGTCGCCCCGTTTCTCCTGGTTCACGTGTGTCCGTGGGTCAGGAAGCAGCTTTCGCCGAAGACCCTTGCAGCGAACCGGGACAGCCCGCCCGTCCCGAACAAGTCTTTCGGCTTCAATCTCGCTGTTCTTGCGGAAGCCGTCGGCCAGGCTGCCTTGATGGTGGCGATTCTCTGGATCATGTTCGGGCCTCGCTTCGGCTCTCGCCAGCAATTTTTTTTGAGTTTTGTTCCCATCATCTGGATTGCCATGCGCCAGGGCATTCGCCGGGCGGTCACGGGAGTACTGGCACTCAATTTCGGCATCGTTGTGGCGATGCATGTTTTCCCGGTTGTGCCCGGCGTCCCTGCAAAAATCGGTCTTCTCATGCTGGTGGTTTCCGGAGTCGGGCTGATTGTTGGCTCTGCTGTGAGCGAGCGTCACCGCATTGCGCGAGACTTACAGGAACAGACCATCCATCTGAATTCGCTGATCGAAAATAGCCCGTTTGGAATTGTGGTGCTCGATCAGCAAGGCCACGTCGAGTTGACCAATCCTGCGTTCGACCAACTGTTCCGGTTTGCTCACGGAGAACTTGCCGGCAGCAATCTTGACAGCATATTCGTGCCCGATGATGCCTGGAACGGGTCCACTCTCTCGATTGAGAAGGTCATTGCTGGGGAAACCCTGCGTACGACCGCCAAACGGCGACGCAAGGACGGACAGGTCCTCGACCTGGAAGTGTACGCCGTCCCGTTGGTGGTGGCCGGCCGGGTGCGTGGCTCCTACATGATCTACAAGGACATTTCGGAGCAGATCCGAGCGACTGGGGCCGAACGCGAGCAAGCGGAAGTACTGAATGAACTGGTCGCCGAATTACAACTGCGAACCAAGCAGATGGCTCTGTTGAGCGAAATGGGAGATCTGCTCGAGTGTTGCGGGACAACCCAGGAAGCCTGCGCGGTCGTAGGCCAGTCGGTGCAGAAACTCCTTCCGGAAGCTCTCTCCGGAACGTTGTACCTGTTCAGATCGTCACGCAATCTGGTTGAAGCGGCAGTGCGTTGGGGGGATGACAACATCTCCGCTCCGCTGTTTTCTCCTGAGTCCTGCTGGGGCTTGCGTCGGGGCCAGCCGCAGTGGAGCGAGCGGGCGGGAGGCATCAGTTGCTCGCATCTGGCCGAGGGATCAACCAACAAATGTCTGTGCGTGCCCATGGTTGGACAGGGCGATACCCTGGGCATTCTCCACCTCGAGTTTGCGGGCGATGCAGAAGTAAAGAGTAAGACCAATTCGAGTTCCGGAAGTCTGCAGGATTCTCAACTGCGCCTGGCATCCACGGCGTCTGGCCAAATCGCGCTCTCACTGGCCAGCCTGCGTTTGCGCGAGACCCTTCGTGACCAGTCCATCCGCGATCCCCTGACCGGGCTTTTCAATCGCCGCTTCATGGAGGAATCGCTGGAGCGGGAAATGCAGAGGGCAATCCGCAAGAACCATCCGGTATCGGTGCTGTTCGTGGACCTTGATCATTTCAAGCGCTTTAACGACACCTTTGGTCATGACGCCGGCGACCTGGTTTTGCGATCCGTCGCAGACCTGTTTCGCCGCCAATTCCGAGTGGATGATGTGATTTGCCGGTATGGAGGAGAAGAGTTCGGAATTATCCTGCCCGAATCGTCGGCCGAAAATGCCGCCATACGCGCCAACGCTCTGCGCGACGAGACCAAGAAACTGGAAATACAGTACAAGAACCACGCCCTGGGAAGGATTACGCTCTCCGTCGGTGTGGCTTCGTTTCCCGAGCATGGACGAACGTCGGAAGAACTGTTGAAAGCTGCGGACCAATGTCTTTACGAATCCAAGTCAGCGGGACGAGACAAGGTAAGCGTAGCCACTTGTCGCCGCGGCGACCGTGAGATCACGAATAAGCCGGTGTAGCGTCGGCGTCCCGCCGGCCGTCCTTGGGCGTCGCGCCTACCCCGGGCCTTCCCAAACTGTCATCTTGAGCGGAGGGAAGGGACTCGCTAGCGAGTCCTTTGGCGGAGTCGAAAGACCTTGTGTTTGCGCGCGGCGGCAATGCAGCCGGCTGAAGGAATCGGCGGCCTCAGATTTGACGCCGGCAAAACACAAGGTCCCTCGGCTTCGCTCGGGATGACAAAGCAGAGGGCTACTTCATACCCAACGATGCGCCGATGGTTTTCTTGTACTCGCGTGCCTTAGCCATCGCGGCCTCTTCGTTCACCGTCAGCAGTTTTCGATTGCGCATGACGACTCGCCCGCCGATCACCACCGTTTCCACATCGCTGCCCTTAAGCGCGTAAGCAATCTGGGCATAAATGTCGTACATGGGAACAGCGTTAGGTTCGTCCAGACTGATCAGAATAAGATCAGCTTTCTTTCCCGGCTCGAGTGATCCGATCTCTCGATCCATGTGCAGCGCTCTGGCGCCGTCGATGGTTGCCATTTCCACCACCGCCTTCGCATTGAGAGCCAGGGGATCCAACCTGGTAATCTTCGCTAGTTTCGCGGCGAGATCGATTTCCTCCATCAGATCGAGATCGTTATTGCTTCCGGCCGGGCCGTCGGTGCCAACTCCGACGGCAATTCCCGCGGCGCGCATTTCGGCGACCGGGGAAACTCCGCTGGCAATCATCATGTTGCTCGATGGATTGTGCACGCAGCCCACTTGTTGTTGCGCCAGCGTTTTCCGGTCAGCCTCATCCACGAAGATGCAGTGCGCGGAGACCACGTCCGGGCCCAGCACCCCGATCTTGTCCAGATACTGCACCGGCGACATTCCGTTCTGTTTCTGGCTGTCTTCCCACTCTTTTTTCATCTCGGCGGTGTGAATGAGGATGGGCGCATGATATTTGCGTGCCAGGGCAGCTGACTCCTGCAGCGTTTTCTGTGAGCAGGTGTAGATCGAATGGGGCGCCACTGCGGCGTGGATCAGCGGATCGCCCTGCCACTTTTTCAGGAACTTCTCGGTATAGGCGAGCATTTCAGCTTCGCTCTTGTTGTCGGGCGCTGGAAAGTCGATGAAGGTTTCGCCCAGGATGCCGCGCATCCCGGCGGCTTTAGTTTCTTGAGCTACCGCATCTTCGAAGTAGTACATATCGGCGAAGGTCGTGACCCCACCGCGAATCTGCTCCGCCACCGCGAGACGAGTGCCCCAGCGAACGAACTCCTCGTTCACGTTCTTCGCTTCAGCCGGAAAAATATATTTGTAGAGCCAGTCGTTGAGCGTTACGTCATCGTGCAAGCCGCGAAACAACGTCATGGGGACGTGAGTGTGGCCGTTGATGAATCCGGGCAGGACCAACCTGCCTTTGGCATCGATCGTCCGGGCGGCAACGTACCTGGCTTCAACCTCGCTGCGCGGGCCGACGGCGACAATCGTGTCGCCTTTTACGGAAATCGCGCCGTCGTCGATGATTGCGCGGGCGGCGTCCATGGTGACCACAGTGCCTCCTGCCACGAGTAGATCAGCTTTCTCCTTTTTGGTCTGCGACGCGAGGACTCCGGAGAAAAGAAATAAAAATGTGAGAACAGAAATGCCAAAGCGGCGAACCATTATGCGTAACCCCATCATGCGCAACCCCGGCGGCGGAAGCCGGGATTATTGTACGCGGGGGCGAGACGGTGTTTGCCGAGGCGCTCGTGCAGAACTAGAATGGCTCGCAGCAATCAATCAGGAGGAAACATGAAAACAAGAACTGTCTTACTGACTCTGGCGCTGTGCCTTGTCGGAATCTCGTTGGCTGCCGCGGAAGATGCGAATATGGGTACCTGGAAGCTCAACGAGGCCAAATCCAAGTTTGCGGCTGGAGCCACGAAGAACTCAACGGTTGTTTATGAAGCCGCGGGGGACGACGTTAAAGTCACCGTGGACGGAACCGACAAGGACGGCAAAGCCGCTCATAACGAGTGGACGGGCAAGTTTGACGGGAAAGACTATCCAGTGACGGGCGATTCGAACATGAATGCGAGGTCGTATAAGAGAATTAATGCCCAAACGTTGATGTTAACCGGCAAGAAGGACGGCAAAGTCATCTCCGAAGGCCGAATTTCGGTATCGGCTGATGGTAAGACCCGCACCGTCAAGCTGACTGCAACCGATTCGACCGGCAAGAAGCTCAAGAGCACCGCGGTGTACGATAAGCAGTAAACGCTTAGCTTGTTGCGATTCAGTTGGAGGACGGACGTCCCGTCCGTCGTGCACAAACATGGGTGGGACTGGGCGGGACGCCCGTCCTCCACGGCTCGTGGCTAACGCAATCCGTCCTCGCCTTTGATTTCGGCTTTGGTCAAGCCTCCGACGCGTGGTAGAGGCCGGCCGCTGTCGGTGACTGCGACAGCCACGACGATTTCGTTGGCGCGCGGAGCGTCGTTGATTCGTACTTCCATGCCATCGAAGTGACTCCGTACGAAGGCCGCATCCTTGTGGCCGAGGGGAATGTCGAGAGCCACGCCCAATCCACCCCGTTTTTTCGAGGACGGAATCAGTGCCGCCCCCTTGCCCAGAACTTTGCGCACCGGAGCGCCCAGCTTGGGGTGAAGAATCGCAGCAGCGTGTTCGAGTTCGCCGTTTTCTCCCACGGCAGCCGCCTTGCCATAACTCTCGACCGTGTTGGCTGGAATACCCAGGGCCGCAACAGCCCGCACTGTGAGCAACTCTCCCAGTTCCTCGCCAATCGCCGTCAGTTCGGACAAGTCCTCAACATATTTTCCGGCGCACGGATTCTCAATCACCGCAACCGCGGCGGCGCGTCGAGTCGGCGGATTGACGGCGCGTCCCATCTCCGTGCGCGTCTCTTCGACGAATGTCACAATCTTGCGGATGTTGGCTTTCATTTTCTCGGCCTTCGTTGTCTCGGCCTTCATTGTCGTCTCGACCATCAGCGCAACCCGTCCTCTCCTTTGATCTCCGAGGCTTTGAGCCCGCCGACGCGGGCATGAACCCGCGGGCCCGTGGTCATCACCAAGGCGAGCAGAATCTCATCGGCGCGGGGAGAATCGGCGAGGCCGACCTCCATGGCGTCGAAATGACTTCTCACATACGAAGCATTGATGTGTGTGATCGGCACGTCGAGCCGGGTGCCGGGGCCGCCAACCTTCTTTGTAGACGCCACGATGGCTTTCGCGTCGCCCAGAATCTCACGCATGGCATAACCGCCGGGTACGTGCCACAAGGCGCCGTGTTCGAGTTCGCCGCCCGAGCCGATGATCGCTCCCTTGCCGTATCCCTCAACCACTTTGGGATCTCCACCCAGCGCGGCGACCAGGGATCGAGCCATCTCCAGGCCCAGCGGTTTCAGGTCGTCCATGAAGCCGGCAATCTCCTTCACGTATCCGCCTGCGAATGGATTCCGGATCACTACCAGCGCTGCAGCACGGCGCAGCGGCGTGGATGAGACCGGGCCGCCTTCGTGGAAGATTTCTTCTACCGCCGTGAATTTCTTGCGAACCTGTACCTCAGGCATGAACGGAGCTCCTGTTTTCCGGAAGAGCGATGAACGGTGATTCGGAAGCGACGATGCGGGTGTCGCTGCGCAAATGCAGAGCTGCAGAAAATATAAGCCCATCCGCAAGAAGTGAGCGCGCGACCACAGCACCGGCGTCGAGTGACATTTTGATTTCATCGGTCGAAAGCTCACCAACTTCCTTGGTCACAAGCCGGTCTCCAAGATCGCTATCGGGTGCGAGGCTGCGCGCAGGCGCACGAACAATTCTTGGATTGTCCGGCAGGTCCACCGCGTTGGCAATGATGGTGGCCGCGGCGTCGGCCGTCGCGGCACGGTCAGCCAGGACTGTCACGGCGTCCGCGATTCCGAGTGAGAAACTGCGGCCGTGACAGCCGCTGGTCGCGATGCCGCGCACCGGTCCCGCCGAATCCACGGTCGCGGTTCCGAAAAGCGAGACACGATCCGGCCGCTCAATCATGCCGACGACAAAATGCTCTCCAGGGACCAGGTGCAGGGCAATGTCTCCGCCATTGTTTACATATGCTCGCGAAAGCCTTGCGGCTGCCGTCATGGCCCCCAGAATTTCTTCGGCGACAGCGCCTGCCACCGCTGCCATCGGTGTGATGAATTTCCGCTCGCAATACGGCGCGACCGCCGCCACCATGCGTCTTGCGATCACGCCGGATGGAAGCGGGTCATCAATTCGCGTCGCCTGTCTCAGAAAAGTAAGCTCGCCGCAGAGTTCATCGAGCACATGGACAAATCGTCCGGCCGCTGCCCGGTAAGCAGCGTTGATTTCACTTCTTTCGCCGAATGCCTCGACGATCACATCGATCGGTCCATCATGAAGATGCAGTCGGCGGCCATCTTCCAGCAATCGTATTTGAGCCCTCGTCTTCATTCGCCCGGCCTCGGCGATTTGCCAGGCTGCAGCGGCCAGGGATTATCCGGATTGGCAGAGAGCCGGCGGCGGCCCTTTCCGTCCATGATGGAATCGAGCGAACGAACGTGGTTCATGTAGCCACCGAGGGCAGCGTAATCCTTAACCTTCAAGGTGAACTCTATGGGCGCAACCAGCGCCGGCGTGGGCACATAGCCAAAAGCATGTTCGGGCATGCGGCTGACGTCCACCATGAACGTGATGCCGCCGCCCGGCCATACATAGACCGGCGCGCCGCCGCAGGTAACTCGGGTCAAGGCATCGCGGACGGAGTGCGTCAGTCGTACTGGATTTTCCGTGACCCCCGCCCGCAGCGATCCGCCAGCGCCTCCCATAAAGAGAACCGTGCACAACGCAGGTTCGCAATTCTCTTTAATACGTGCCACAGATTCGCCCAGCACAGCGGGCAACTCTTTCTCCACCGGCCGCAGAGCTTCATCGAGTTCGAAATAAGCGTGGTGCTCGCCCGTCGTGCTGACCATGAGCAATCGAAGCTTCGGCCAGGCAAACTTGGGATTGAAATTCTGCAGAATAGAAAGAGGATCTGAGATGTTGGTGCCGCCCCAGGCGGTTCCCGGCTCCGCCACTCGGAAGTAGCGGCCGGGAGTCGAACGGTGGCCCTTCATCTTGATGCCGGTTTCCTTCACCCCCAACAACTTTCCCGCCTGGTGCTCAGAGAGAACTCCTGTGATGTGATCGTCAACCACGACCACTTCATCCACCTTGCCAAACCACTGCTTGGCGAACATGCCGATGGTGGCCGATCCGCAGCCGACACGCATGCGCTCTTCCTGCGTGCCATCAACCACTGGCGCCTTGCCCGCCTGCACGAGCACCGTGGCCCCTTCGTCAATGCTTAGTTCCACCGGCTTGCGGTCGCACAGGTTCAACAGCGTCTCGCAAGTCACTGTGCCTTCCTTGCGGCTGCCCCCGGTGAGATGGCGGACGCCTCCGAGCGAGAGCATCTGCGATCCGTATTCGCTGGTGGTCACGTGTCCGACGGGCTCACCCTGGGCCCGGACGAGATTCGTCTCCGGGCCCAGATGGCGGTCGGTATCGATCTTCACTTTCACGCCGCAGTAGCTGAAGATCCCTTCAGTCACCACGGTGACCATGTCCACGCCCTGCACGCTTGAAGAGATAATGAATGGTGCAGGTTTGTAATCGGGATAGGTCGTGCCGGCGCCAATGGCGGTGACGAAATTTTCCGGGCCGGTCACGATCGTGCCGTCCCATTCACGATCACGATCCAGAAAGGGCACAACGGAATCGCCGCGCGACACAGCGCGATGGAGCACGACATGAGGATCGATGCGGATGAGCTGCCCGTTGTCGTTGGCGTAGCGATCGCAGGCACCTGTTCTTCCCGGCTTGATGTAGCAGAGTACCGGGCAGGCATCGCATCGAATGGCATCGTCTTCAAGCATGCTTCGGTCCTGTAGCGCCGGCGTCCCGCCGGCCCGATAGGCGGGCAGGATGCCCGCCAGACGCGTGGGCTACAAACGCCGCCCGTATGCGGTCGGGCGTCGCGGGCAAACGGCGAATGCGCACACCGATCGCATCATGAATCGCGTTGAGAATCGCAGGCGCGGTTGGGATCACCGCCTGCTCACCGATGCCTTTGGCGCCGAATGGGCCGATGGGCGAAGGATCCTCAATGAGAATAGATTCGACCGGCGGCATGTCGCCCGCCGACGGAATCAGATAGTCATGCAGGTTCTCGCCCTTGCCGGGGAAGAACTCTTCCATCAGCGCCATCCCTAAGCCTTGGGCGGCGCCGCCTTCGATTTGTCCTTCAATGAGCGTTGGATTAATGGCCCGGCCGACGTCGTGCGCCGCGGTAATTTTCAGCACGCGCACCGTGCCCAGTTCGCTGTCAACCGCAATTTCCGCCAGATGGGCGCCGAATCCATAAACAGCGTAGGGCGTGCCCTGGCCATTTTCGTCCAGCGCGCTGGTGGGTGGATCAAACGTCATTTCTCCCGTCAGCACGTAGCCGTTTTTATCGAGGGGCAGATCGCGCAGTCCGACGGTGCGCTGCTTGCCATCGTCTTTGATCGTCACAGCGCCATTCTCGAACTCGATGACCGCGCACTCACAAGCGTCTCCCAGGCGCAGGATGGCGCGACGCAATTCGGCGCCCGCCATGTATGCAGCTTTGCCAGTGACAAATGTCTGCCGGGACGCGGACGTCTTGCCGCAATCGGGTGTGATCGAGGTATCGCCCGAGACCAGGTCGAATCGACTGATGGGAGCGCCGAGTGCATCGGCGCATATTTGGGTCACGATGGTGTTGGAGCCTTGCCCAATATCCACCGCACCCTGGTGAAGCGCAATGCGGCCGTCGGCTTTCAATCCCACGCGAATGGTGGAAGGGTTGGGCAGCGAAGTATTGCCGCATCCATACCACATGCCGGCGACGCCCACGCCGCGCCGTAGTGGACAGCCGGACTGTGCGTTGAAGGCCGCTGCTTCGGCGCGCGCAGCCGTCCACCGCGGCCGCAGCGCCTCGAAGCAAGCCCGGATTCCCACGCCTTCGCCGAGAACCTGGCCGGTGACCGTTGGAGTCTGGTTGTCCAACGCATTGACGATGCGGAATTCCAGGCGGTCAATATTCAAACCATCAGCCAGATCGTCGTAAAGCTGTTCCTGCGCGATCGCGGTTTGCGGCACGCCAAAACCGCGGAAGGCGCCGGCTGGAACCAGATGCGTGTGCACCGCCCGGGTGAGCGCCCGATAGTGCGGCACGTAGTAAGGCCCCGAGGCGTGGACGGGAACGCGCGCCGCAACCGTCGGGCCCCAGGAAGAGTAGGCCCCAGTGTTGAAGTCGGCGGCGAAGTCCATCGCGGTCAGCTTGCCGTCTCGAGTAGCACCTACACGAACATGGATGTGTGACGGGTGACGTTTCGTAGTCGAGATGATCGATTCCGACCGCGAATAAACCATGCGCACCGGTTGGCGCAGATGCCACGCCGCCAGCGCAACGAAGGGCTGGATAGAAAGATCAAGCTTGGCGCCAAAGCCCCCGCCGACTGCGGTCGGAATAATGCGCACCGCCTCAGGAGCGATTCCGAGAATCTGTGCGATATCGGCGCGGTCCATATACGGGGCCTGGGTGCAGGCCTGAATCTCAATCCGATCATTGACGCGCCGCGCAAATCCGGCTTCCGGCTCGATGTAAGCGTGCTCGATAAAGCCAGTTTCATATTCGTCTTCGACTACAACGTCCGCTTCGGCCAGGGTTTTTTCCGCGTCGCCGCGGACCACGCGGCCCCGGACCAGCACATTATTTTCGCGGCTGGGATGGATGAGTTCGGCGTCCGGTGCGAGTGCCGCAGCGATCGTGGTCAACGCCGGCAACTCCTCCCATGCGACCGGAAAGCTCGCGCAGTCGAGAGTTTCAATTGCTTCAGCTTCTCCCACCACCGCGGCGACGGCTTCGCCTCGAAACCGGGCTTCAACTTCGGCAAACACCGGCTGTTCCGCGAAACGCGGAATCACGCCATAACGATTCTCTCCGGGGATATCCTTTGCCATCAGAATGCGGTGGATTCCGGGATGAGCGGCAACGAAAGCGTCAAGGTCGCCAAAACTAAAGCGGGCCCGCTGGTAGGGACTGCGGATGGCACGGACCACTAACGCCCCGGCTGGAATTTCGTCAGCTCCAAAAATCTCCGAGCCATTTACCTTGTTCAGGCCGTCGAGACGGACCAATCTCGAGCCCACCGCCTTACCGGCCTGGGGCGACGGTTCCGCGACATTACCGGAGCAGGCATCCTGGATCGCCGTAATGATCTTGCGATAGCCAGTACAGCGACAGAGCACGCCGCCGATCGTGTCCATGACTTCGCCTTCGCTGGGCCTGGTGGTGCGCTCCAGAAGGGCCGTGGCCGATACCAGCATGCCGGGGGTGCACGCGCCACATTGGGCGGCCCCATGACGAAGGAAGGATTTCTGCAACCGGTCGTAAATCGGTGCGCGGGCGGCGAGTCCTTCCACTGTCGTGATTTCACGTCCTTCGATTTGACCGGCCGCGATCAGGCAGGAGCAGACCGGCTCGCCGTCGAGCAGAACAGTGCAGGCGCCACAGTCTCCGGCATCGCAGCCGACCTTGGTACCCGTCAGTCTGAGGCGCTCACGAAGTACCTTGGACAGGCGTTCCAGCGGCGAGACCACAGCGATTACCTTGTTTCCGTTGACCGAGAATTCAACGGTGGTCTGAGAAGTGGCGAGAGGACCAGTCGTCGTGACCATCAGCCACTCCCCACACAGGCGTCGAGCGCGCGCCCCACCAGGGTGAGCACGGCATCGTTGCGGTAACTCGCAGTCGCGCGCACGTCATCAATGGGTGAGAGCTGAGCCAGATGCTCGGCCTCCACGATTGCGCCCAGTCCGGTGCGCGCCGGGACGCCCACCAAGGCATGCTCCAGCGCGGTGAGCCTGCGCGCGGCCGCTGAGCACGACCCAACCGCAACCCGGGCCTCCGCGACGCGGCCAGCGTTGTCGGTCTTCACCACCGCCGCCACCATGGCAATCGAAATCACCAGGTATCGCCGGGCGCCCAGCTTTAGAAATGCGGAGGACGCGTCGTCGAGAATACGAGGGACAAACACGTTGGCCAGGATCTCATCGGGACGGCGAACCGTCTTCCGGTTTCCCACGACGAATTCAGCCACAGCTAGGCGCCGCCTTCCGGCTTTGGAGACAAGTTCTACTTCTGCATCGAGCGTCAACAAAGGCGGCACGCTGTCGGCGGCCGGGGACGCGTTGCAGAGATTGCCAGCCACCGTGCCGCGATTCTGTATCTGAATTCCGCCGATTTCACGGGCCGCGCTCTTGAGACCGTCAAAGCATCGGGGAAGAGGAGTGGCGACCAGCTGACTCCAGGTCGTAAGCCCGCCGATCCGGATGTGGCCGGCTTCGACCGCGATGCCTTTGATTTCGCTGAGGCCAGAGATGTCAATCACCCGCTCAGGAGCAGGACGATCACCCAGCGCCGGGAAGAAATCCGTGCCGCCCGACAGAATTTGCCCCCCATCGTGGGCCAGCACATGCAGCGCTGCATCGAGCGTCTTGGGCCTGGAATACACGTGGCTCCCCACCGCAATTCGCATTTCTATACGAACGGTAGGGCTTTGTACAGCGGCACTGCAACCCGTAGCGGCGGGACGCCGGCGTTACGAAAACCGTTGGCTACTGCAGGGGAACAAACGTCACGCACGCAGGAGAACTGATCTGAAGCACCTGCCCGGTGGAAGTCAGACGTCCGGTCTTGCCGTTGATACGAAAAACCACCACCTTGTCCGACTCCTGATCACCCACCAACAACCAGGAACCCGTCGGATCGATGGCAAAGTTGCGCGGTGTCTTACCATCCACCGGAACGAATTCAACATGACTCAGCGATCCCTCAGCGGCGATGGAAAAAACGGCGATGCTGTCCGGTCCGCGATTCGAAGCGTAAAGAAACTTGCCGGAAGGGTGCAGTGCGATTTCAGCCGCGGCAGCATCGCCCGAAAATCCATTCGGTAGCGTAGAGATCGTACTCAATTCGCGTAACCCGCCATTCGCCGCATCGTAAGCATAGGTTGTGACCGAAGACTGTAATTCGTTGATCACGTATAGCAATGTTCCCTTCGAATTGAACACCAAGTGGCGCGGACCCGCACCGGGTTTGGCCTTTGTGATGTCAGGGTTCTGTCCCAGAGTGCCTTTGGCGGAGTCAAAAGGATACGCGAATACCTGGTCGAGCCCGAGATCAGCGACCAGCGCGAATCGGTTGTCGGACGACATGGCGACGGCGTGGGCGTGAGGCTGCTCTTGCCGTTCCTTGTCAACGCCCACGCCGTGATGCTGCACAAAGGCCGACGCCTCGCCCAGGCGGCCATCCTTTAACACCGGAAAAACCGCCACGCTGCCCAGATTGTAGTTCGACACCAAGGCGTACTTGCCTGCCTGGTCGAGCGCGATGTGGGCCGGGCCGGGACCGCGCGAGGACACCTGGTTCAACAGAGACAGTTTGCCGCTGGCCGCGTCAATGGCGAAGGCGCTGACCGCTCCGGCCGGCCGTCCTTGGTACGTGTCAATCTCATTGACTGCATACAGGAAGTGTCCACCGGCATCGACGGTGAGGAACGAGGGCTGCACGGATTCTGCGGCCAGTCCCAATGCGGTGGCCCGGCCAGTCCTGACATCAAAGCGGTAAGCGTAGATGCCTTTGCTGCCGTGTTCCGTATAAGTGCCGATGTAGACGAGATACTTGCCTCGGGTTGCAGCGTCGGCGGGAGTTGGCCGGAGAAACGATAGAACCAATACCGCCAGAAACAACACGGCGGATCGCAAGTGGCGAGAGAAAGGCAAACGGTGCATGCAACCCCCAGGGGAATTGCGATCAGTACATGATCGTTTTGGTCAAGTGATGCGGCCACCAGGTAGTGTGATAGTGGGTCCACAGGCGGGCATCGATCTGCGGAATGATGATCTGCTGATCTTTTGGACGGATGTTGTTGACCTCTTCGCACAGCAGGGCAGTCGCGTAGATGCAGTGCGCCCGGATTTCAACTTCCTGCCGGCTGTCGCGCGGAATCATCTGGTAGGTGTTGATGGCATGCTCAAGTTCGGTTGAGTAGCTCACGATAGCCAGAAGCCGCAATGCGACGGGAACAATGTAGTCCGCGAAGGCCGTCATTTTGCCGGTGTCTTCGAGAGGGAACTGGTTGTTTTTTCTTAACGCCGAGTAAGCCAGCCAGATTCCCAGCTGCGGCAGTTTGTAGAACTTGATGGTGGCGCCGTCGTACAAACTCACGTCGTTGAAGCGGGGAAACTCCGCCACCATGCGATCTACGATTCCCGCGCCGTTGTCATACAGGCGAGGCGGACACGACTTCACGAAATTATGAAAGCGGCCGTTGTACTTTTCGGCCAGCACCGCGCCTACCTGGCGCCAGACCTGCATCTTCTCGTCGAGCATGGGCATTTCGATGTTGCCGGCGAAAATGCGTTCGAGGTCGGCTCGGGTCACCTGGGCAAGATACTTGCCGTCGAGAATCGGAGTGCCATTGTCCATGGCCCGCTTCATGCAGGCGAAAAGCGCGTCGGAATCGGACCAGTGCCGTCCCGCGTAGTCCACTTGGAACTTCACGTGGCTGGAGAAATCGGTGAAGGCCGTGTCCACGGAGTCAGCGGTCAGGAGGAAGTCGAGGACGTCATCGGCGCTGTCCTTTTCGCTGCCGAACGGCAATTGATAGTCCGGCATGGCCAGCTCTTCGTAAGCCATCCACCGGGCGACTTCGACGATTTTCTCGGCGTGGGTGTGGACGTCACGGGAATGCTCAATCACGGGATGAAGACTGTCGAGCACTGGGCTGCCCGTGAGTTTGGGCCAGCGAATAGCGGAAGGTGTGGAGGCTGCGCTGATGGTCCCAGACAAAGTGGTCATTGCTCCGACAGTGGCAATTGCTTCCAGAAATTGGCGTCGATCCGTGCTTCGGCGATCGTTGCTTTGGCGATCAGTGCTTCCCAAAGGCATCCTCATTGAACAAGTGGGTGAGAGTCGAAAGCTTATCCATTCGCGTTGGCTACCAGCAGAATTGCCAGAGCGTAGAAAACGAACATGAACACAAGAAATATTTTAGCCCGGCTACCCGATCCGTTGAACTCTTTCCATGCCAGCACGCCCCACAGGGCCGCGACCATGGGAGCCGATTGCCCGATGGCATACGAAATCGCTACCCCGGTAAAGCTGGCGGCGACCAGATTGAAAACCATGCCCAGGCCCCAGATGAATCCACCGAGTAGGCCGAGAACGTGCCCCGACGGTGGCCCGCTGAAATAGCCGCTAAAACTGACAGGTTCACCGACCAGCGGTTTCCGCATGAAATAAACATTCCAGATCAGGCACGAAAGCAGCGCGCCCAAGGTCAGGAAAACGGCAACGCTATACGGCCCCAGCGGGTTACCGTGCGTCATGGCGCGAGTTACGAAGGGCGCCCACAGTCCCATGAGAACTCCAGAGACAATGCAGGTAACGATGCTCTTCTTCGACACCACGCGGCCCGCGCTGGCGAGACTGCCATAAGCTTTGCCATCCAGGATGACTGCGACCACGGCGCAGGCCACGCCCGCAGCCAGGAGACCAAGATTGCCCCTGGGTTGCAAAGCGTAACTGGAGACGACTCCGACCACCAGCGCAATCCCGATTGAGACAGGAAAAGCGACTGCGAGCCCGGCCATGTCAATTCCCGCCACCAGCAGCAGGTTGGCGAGGTTGAAGATGGCGCCCGCAATCAGCATATAAACAATGTTTGAGCTGTCAGCGGAGTGAACATTGTTCAGAAAGCTTGCCGGATCGCTGGCTGAAGTACTTCCCATCGTGAAAGCAAGGATGAGCGAAATCAGAAAAATTCCCAGAGCGTAGTCCCAATAGAAAAGCTCGAAGCGATAATTCTTCACACCCTTGAAGGTGTTGGCCCAGGAGCCCCAGCAGATGGCGCTCGTGATCATCATCAACAGCGCAATTTCCAGACTGTGTGGGGTGTACATGGGTTCTCCTTGGCACAGGCCGTTCTACTTGCCTTTGATTCTGGAAACAAAGAGCTGCAGGAAACGGTCGGCTTCGACATCGACACAGACCTTTGCGTTGGGCGTGACTTTGTCCACTGCCTCAATCACGTAATGATCGCCGTGCAGCACATTTCGCTCCACTGCGCCGCGCCGGTTGGCCACCGTTTCACCCCGGGTGAAGTCGCCGCGGGTTTCGACGTCTACGTGCATCTCTGGCGCTCTGACCAGCGTCGCGTCAATCGCCACACCGACTGCGAGAGGATCATACATCGGCGTGCCTTGTGATTCGAATTGCGCGGAAAGCTCGATCAGATATTTTCCCACCGCATAAATAAAGTCATTGACCGGACCGTGAGTCTGGGCCAGTTGGTCGAGATACTTTTTCGAAAAAAGTGTTTTGTCGCCGACATCCAATCCCACCATGGTCAAGGGCCAGCCCGCCTGGAAGACAATCTGGGCGGCTTCTGGATCGTTATAAATATTGGCTTCTGCCGCGGCGTTGACGTTGCCGCCGGAAATCGAGCCTCCCATGATGATTACCTCTTTGACCAGGGGAACAATGGAAGGGTCCTTGAGGATGGCGAGGGCAATGTTGGTCAGGGGTCCCACCGGAACCAACGTGATTTCATGCGGCGCGGCATGCACCATCTGGATGATGAGGTCGGGTCCGAAGTGCGAATCCACTCTACATTTGCTGGCCGGCAGTTCGACATTCGCCAGGCCATTCTTGCCGTGCCAGAACTCGGCGGTGATGAGTTTCTGAAAGAGCGGATGCTGCGCTCCCGCTGCGACCGGAATGTCGCAGCGGTTGGCCAGCGATACCATCCGCAATGCATTCTCCAGGCCCTGGCTGGCAGTCACGTTTCCCGGAACTACGGTAACGGCGCGCACGTCCAGTTCCGGCGAATTCAGCGCCAGCATCAAGGCGAGAGCGTCGTCACTTCCCGGGTCGGTGTCAAAAATTATCTTTTTCGCGGCAGCCGAAGCAGGGGCTGCTGCAGCCAGCCAAATCAGCAGCAGAGCGATGACAAATGAGGGCCGAAAACTCGAAGCTTCCACGCGTTTCAGGATGGTTTTCTCCGCACACGAAGCAGCGTCGTAGCCTAGCTTTCGGACGGAAATGATGTCAAGGTGAAATGTGGTAGCGACCGACCCGCTCGTGCCTGTTTGGAACCGCCACAGCCCCACGTGGGGACAGCCCCCCGGCTGTCCGGCGGGGCGAAGCTCCGCTATCGGATTGCAGCAAATCTGTCGAGCTGCGCTCGACCGGACAGCCGAGGCGGCTGTCCACATGGCTGTTGGTGATCCCCGCACGAGCGGGACGCTCGCGCCCACATGGGGCAGTGCCGTACAATTGCAATCGCCAGCATGTCACTTGAGAACCAAACACGTCAGGGGGTGGCAGGCGGAGTGAGCGATCATGGTGACACCATCGCCACGCTCGCCCGGACGTCCGCTGATCTCGAACCGAGGCGTTCCTCTCAATCTCGACTGGTTGCAGCAGGTTCGCGTCAACACCAGTGCCGTCGAACGCCGGGCGCAAACCCACGTTGCCCGCCGCACGGTAAAGAAAGACTGGCAGGCAGCATGGCTGCTGCGCGCCGTCTCCTGCATGGATCTCACCACTCTCTCGGGGGATGACACTGAGGAGCGGGTGCGCCGCCTGTGTGCCAAAGCGCGGCATCCCATCCAGGATGATCTGGTCAAGCGGTTGGGAATTGAAGAGCTGAACATCAAAGTCGCCGCGGTTTGCGTCTATCACACGTTTGTGGAAACGGCGGTGCGCGCGCTCGAAGGCAGTGGCGTGCGCGTGGCCGCGGTTTCAACCGGATTCCCCGCAGGTCTTTCTCCTCTTACCGAGCGCGTGGCGGAGATTCGCCGTTCGGTCGAAGCAGGAGCGAACGACATTGACGTGGTAATCACGCGCGCCCATGTATTCGGCGGCAAGTGGCAAGCCCTCTACGACGAGATCGCGGCATTCAAACAGGCGAGTGGTTCGGCGCACATGAAAGTGATTCTCGGAGCCGGCGACCTCCTGACCCTGCGAAACGTGGCCCGGGCCAGCGTTGTTGCCATGATGGCGGGCGCAGATTTCATCAAAACCTCGACCGGGAAAGAACCGACGAATGCGACGCTGCCGGTCGGCTTCGTGATGACGCGCTGCATCCGCGAATATGCGCAGGAAACCGGAATGGCAGTCGGATTCAAACCCGCAGGTGGAATCCGCACTGCGAAGCAATCCGTCGAATGGCTGGCGCTGATGAAAGAAGAACTCGGCCCGTCCTGGATGCGATCAGAATTGTTCCGCTTCGGAGCCAGCGGGCTGCTGAACGACATCGAACGCCAACTGGAACACTACGCCACCGGGCGCTATTCGGCAGACTACAGGCACCCGATAGCGTGAAGACTGGAATGCATATGCTTCGTTCTATGGCGATCCATTCTCAGAAGATTTGTCATTCCGAGCGCACCGAGGAATCTGCTTTGCGGGAACGGAGAAAGCAGATTCCTCGTCGCTAGCGCTACTCGGAATGACAAAAAGAGTAAGAGAGTGACAGCAGAGAGATATGAGCATCGCCGAAAAATTCGTCGCCATGGAATACGGCCCCGCACCGGAGGACCCAAAAGAGGTCTTGGCCTGGCTGGATCTCCACAACCGCCGCTTCGGACATTTTATTGATGGCGCCTGGCGGCAGCCGGTAGAAGCCGGATTCTTCGAAACCACCGATCCCTCCACCGGCGAAAAGCTAGCCACAGTTGCCCAGGGTTCGCCAGCAGACGTCCACGCCGCTGTCCGAGCCGCAAGCGCAGCTGTACCAAAATGGCAGGCACTCACTCCGCACGCGAGAGCTCGTTATCTCTACGCTTTGGCTCGGACCGTGCAGAAACACTCCCGACGTCTCGCCGTGCTCGAGACCATGGACAACGGCAAACCGATTCGCGAAAGCCGCGACATCGATATTCCACTGGTTGTCCGCCACTTTTATCACCATGCTGGCTGGGCCCAACTACTGCAGCAGGAATTTCCCGGATACACGGCGTGCGGCGTGGTTGGCCAGATCATTCCCTGGAATTTCCCGCTGCTGATGCTGGCCTGGAAGATTGCGCCGGCGCTGGCCACCGGCAATACTGTCGTTCTCAAGCCGGCGGAGTTTACACCGCTCACCGCGCTGGCCTTCGCCGAAATCTGCTCGGAAATCGGACTACCGCCAGGAGTCGTCAACATCGTCACCGGCGACGGCGCGACGGGCGAAGCGCTGGTGAAGCATCCCGACGTCGCAAAGATTGCGTTCACCGGATCAACTGAAGTGGGACGCGCCATCCGCAGCGCGACTGCGTCCAGCCACAAGCGCCTCTCGCTCGAACTGGGAGGCAAATCCCCTTTCATCATCTTCGAAGATGCCGACCTCGACAGCGCGGTTGAAGGCCTGGTCGACGGCATCTGGTTCAACCAGGGACAGGTCTGTTGCGCCGGTTCACGCCTGCTGATGCAGGAAAGCATTGCAGAGCCGCTCATCGCCAAGGTGCGTGATCGTATGAGCACGCTGCGTGCTGGGTCTCCGCTCGACAAGTCGATCGACATCGGCGCCATCGTGGCGCGAGTTCAGTTGGACCGTATCAAGCGGCTCGTCGACCAGGGAGTCGCCGAGGGTGCAACTTGCTGGCAGCCGCAAATCGAGTTGCCGTCGCGCGGGCTCTACTATCCGCCGACCCTGCTGAGCAATGTGCACCCCACGTCAATCGTGGCCCAGCAGGAGATTTTCGGTCCAGTGCTGGCTACGATGACTTTTCGTACCCCAAGCGAAGCCGTCGAACTGGCGAACAATACCGTATATGGCCTGGCGGCGTGTGTGTGGAGCGAGAGCATCAACGTCGCGCTGCACGTGGCCTCTCAACTGAAAGCCGGAGTGGTCTGGGTCAACTGTACGAATCTGTTCGACGCCTCCTGCGGATTTGGTGGCTACCGCGAAAGCGGCTACGGACGCGAGGGCGGCAGGGAAGGCCTGCTCGAATATCTAGAGCCGAACTGGTTCAAGAATGCTCCGGCACTACCCGCGGCGAAGCCCCCAGCCGAGCAGAAATCGGCCGAGGATTCCGATCCGGCAACCCCCGCGATTGACCGGACAGTGAAGCTCTATATCGGAGGCAAACAGGCGCGCCCCGACTCCGGCTACAGCATGGAAGTGCGCGCCGCGGATGGCCGTCTTCTGGGCGAGGCCCCGCTGGGCAATCGCAAGGACATCCGCAACGCAGTCGAAGCGGCGCACAAAGCCTCCGGATGGGCGAAGACCACGGCGCACAACCGGGCGCAGGTCCTTTATTACATTGCAGAAAATCTTTCGCAGCGCGGCGAAGAGATCGCACGCCGCCTGTCGGCCGTAGTCGGGGAACCTCAGGCCGCAGCCGAAGTAAGCCTCGGCATCGAGCGCATCTTCTCTTACGCGGCGTGGGCGGACAAGTTTGACGGGGCGGTGCACAATCCTCCGTTCCGTAACGTCGCGCTGGCCATGAACGAACCGCTGGGTACGGTAGGAATCGTTTGTCCGAACCAGACGCCGCTGCTGGGATTCCTGTCTCTGGTCATGCCAGTGCTTGCTGCCGGGAATGTGGCCGTCGTGGTTCCTTCCGAGACCTATCCTCTAATCACTGCTGATCTGTACCAGCTTTTCGATACCAGCGATCTCCCGGGCGGAGCAGTCAACATCGTCACCGGCTACACATCCCAACTGCTGAAGACTCTCGCCGAGCACGACGACGTTGACGCTGTCTGGTGTTTCGCGGATGAAACCAGCGCCGTTGCCGCCAAGACTTACTCGATTGGGAATCTTAAACAAGTTTTCACCAACGAAGGCCGCTCCATTGACTGGTTCGATGTGAAGCAGGGCGAAGGCCGCTGGTTCCTGCAACATGCGACCCAGGTAAAGAATATTTGGGTGCCGTACGGCGAGTGACGATTTGTCGGGATGTCGTCTCAGCATGAACTAATGCGCGGCGAGACGTCATCCTGAAGGACTTCAGTCCCGAAGGATCTTGCGCGAATCACCCCGCATTGACGCGAAGTTAATATCCGCTGCGCGCTAGATCCTTCGCAAAGCTCAGGATGACGTCATTTTGAATGGAGCCAATTCGATCTGAGCCGCTACCGATTTGCCCGATCCGTTGACACAATCCGAGCCGCAAAATAGACTCAGCCTTCTTCACCTTGGCACCCGTACGGCGCCAAATCTGTCGACAGGGTCTCCTGAGTCATGGCGAAAATTCCTCGAATTGCGGTAGTGGGCAGCGCCAATATCGACCTGGTCACTTTTGCTGAGCGCTTCCCCAAGCCCGGCGAAACTATCTTCGGCCAGAAATTCGATCTCGGCTTCGGGGGCAAGGGCGCCAATCAGGCAGTCGCGGCTAAGCTTTGCGGAGCGAATGTTTTCATGGTGGCGCGTGTAGGCAGCGACCTCTTCGGGCCATCCACGATTGAAAACTTCAAGAAAATGGGAATTGACGCTACCCACGTAAAGCAGGTGGAAGGCGTGTCCAGCGGCGTGGCGCCGATCTTCGTCGAACCCAACGGGCAAAACAGAATTCTGGTGGTGAAAGGCGCCAACGACGAGTTGAAGCCGGCCGACATCGATGCCGCGGCTGACCTCCTGAAGGCCGTGGACTGCATCGTTCTCCAATTCGAGATTCCGATCGAGACCGTTTACCACACCATCGCGTTCGCGCGAAAGAACAAGATTCGCTGCATGGTGAATCCCGCGCCGGCTCAGCCCATCGATTTCAAATTCGTGGAAGGACTGGACTATTTCGTTCCCAACGAGAGCGAAGCCGAGACGATCGCCGGGATGCCGGTCAAGGATCTCGACGACGCGAAGAAATGCGCCGGGAAGCTGTTGGGCTACGGTATCAAGCGGGTCATTATTACGCTCGGCGCCAACGGCTCGCTGCTCGCGGGAAAAGAAGGCATGGAGCACTTGCCGGCGTTTCCGGTGAAGAGTGTTGACAGCACCGGCGCGGGCGACGCCTTTATCGGTAGCTTTGCTGTATTCCTCGGAGAAGGCCTTTCCGAAAGGGATGCGGTGCGCCACGCCAATCTGTACGCCGGACTATCCACCACCGGTATCGGGACGCAGAAATCTTTCTATGATCGCGCGCGTTTCGATGCGGAGTGGGCGTCACGCAGCAAGTCGTAGCGACACTTGCGGGTCTGGACCTCGGTTAGCTCGATATGAAAACACGAACCAGTACGATCATCATTGTTGTTTTCTGTTTTTTCGCCACGTCCATAGGGCTTGGCCAGGCGCACTACGATCCCACGGCTGAGACGCAAACCATCCTGTTGTGGGAGAACGGTGCTCCCGGCGCGTTGGGGCAGAGCGGCGACGATACGCCCACGCTCACGCTGTATCGCCCGTGGCGGCCGAACCTCTCGGGTACAGCGGTCATCGTTGCTCCCGGTGGCGGATATGGAGGTCTCGCCGCCAACCATGAAGGCCGGCAAGTGGCGAACTGGTTTAACGCTATGGGGGTTACGGCTTTCGTCCTCAAGTATCGCCTGGGGCCGCGCTACCATCACCCCATCGAACTGGGAGATGCGCAGCGGGCGATCCGACTGGTGCGCAGCCGGGCAAAAGAATTCGACGTCTCGCCGGATCGGATTGGAATGCTGGGCTTTTCGGCAGGCGGGCATCTCGCTTCGACCGCCGCCACCCACTTCGACGGCGGAAACTCAGCGGCTGTGGACCCGATTGATCGCGCCGGCAGCCGGCCCGATTTTGTTGTCCTGGGATATCCCGTCATAACTTTCGATCCGACTTATGCCCATGGAGGCTCGCTCAAGAACCTGCTGGGCGACCATCCGGATCCGAAGTTGGTTCAGGAACTCTCGAACGAGCTTCACGTCACCCCGCAGACCCCGCCAACATTCTTGTTCGCCACCAGCGAAGACACCGTGGTGCCCCCGGAGAACAGCGTGAACTTTTACCTGGCGCTGCACAAAGCGGGCGTTCCGGCGGAGATGCATGTGTTCGAGAAGGGCCCGCACGGAGTTGGTCTCGCCCTGGCCGACCCTGCGCTGGCCGAGTGGCCAGTTTTGCTGGCAAACTGGCTGCGCCAGAGAGGGTTGTTAAGCAAGCCGTAACACCGGGATGTCAAAGGATCCGCCGTCCGCCTCCTACGGCTCGCGTCTTTTCTTACACGCTGTTCCCCTGCTGACACAAGCTTGATTTTCGCTGTTCGTGTAAATCTAGTTTCATCAACCAGAAAGACTTTGGCCGCTCCGCTGCAACGGGTTACGCTGTTGTCCCTCGGGTTTTTAGCATCCTCCTTGCGGTTGGGGAAATTATGGACTGGAGCTTAAGAAGGTCGTGGCGGGCGGTTGCGGCGGCAGTGTTCTGCCTGCTGATTTCGCTCGCGTGGGTTGTGGGGTGGAGGGCATCCCGCGCGTTGCGCTCAGCCACCGAGGAAGTTCGCTCGGAGGGCGACATTCGCTTTACCGCCCGGCCCCTTCCCGAACCCCTGGAACAAGACTTCGAATCAATCAGTACACCGGCGGTATTCTTCCAGGCCGCCCGCTTCCTCGGCGACCTCTACATCGCAGGCCCGGCCGGGCTCTCGCAATATCACGCAAGCGGAACATTGCTCAAGCACTATGCTGTCGGACAAGAGTTGCCGTCGTCTCCGCTGGTGGCCATGGCTCCGGCGGTGCTGGCGGATTCGCATGAGTCCGAATTGGTTATTGCTACTGCGCAGGACGGGCTGCTGGCCTTCAACGGTCGCGTTTTCCGGCAAATCCTGCCGCAGGATCCAAATGCGCGCAGCATTACCTCGGTCTTGCCCGCTGCTTCCGGACATCTCTTGATTGGAACCAGGAAGCGTGGCGTGCTCCTCTATGACGGAAAGAAAATAACCGTCCTTCACCCGACGCTGAGCAATCTTTATGTCACAACCCTCGCGGGCTCGGAATCAGATCTATGGGTTGGAACCCTCAACCAGGGCGTGCTCCACTGGCACGCTGGCGCGGCCGACACATTCGGCGAAGAGCAGGGACTGCCCGATCGCCAGGTACAGGCAATCGCAGTTTCTGGGAGCACAACATTCGTCGGCACCGTACTCGGCGTCGCCGTGTTCGAGAGCGGGCGTTTTTCACGCACACTCGCTGACGGGATTCTTACAACCGCGTTGCTGCCGAACGCCGGACAGCTCTTCGTAGGCTCCGAAGATCAAGGTGTGATCACCATCCCATTGGAAGGAAGGCATCGCCGCAATTCCGCTCCAGCGGACGCCGCGGAATTGGCGGAAGTCCATCAGTTGCTGGCGATGGATGATGCGGTTTTTGCTCTGACCCGCAGCGGCCTATATCGCATGGGAGCACATGGCTTCGGCTGGCAGGCAGTCTTGCGCCCGGGCGCAGCAGTATTGAACGATCGCAACATATCTGCGCTGGCCGCGGACAGCAAAGGCCGTCTCTGGGTCGGCTACTTCGACCGCGGCCTCGACCGAATGGACTCCGATCACGGGCCCACAACGCACTTCGAAAACGAACACGTGTTCTGCGTGAACCGCATCCTGCCCAATCCAAAAGATGGAACCATTGACGTCGCCACCGCCAACGGATTGGTTCGCTTCGATTCCGCGGGCAGCCAGGAGCAGGTTCTCACTCGCGCCGACGGCCTCATCGCTGACCACGTCACCGACGTAGCTTTCTATCAGGACGGCCTCGCCCTGGCGACGCCTGCAGGCCTGACCTTTCTCGACGCCAGCGGCGCGCGCAGCATGTACGCCTTCCAGGGACTGGTCAACAACCACGTCTATGCCCTCGGCGTTTCAGGAGATGAATTGATGGCGGGCACGCTGGGCGGCCTTTCGCAGCTCCAGAAGGGTGACGTACAGGTCAGCTACACAACCGCGACGCCGGGACTGAAACACAACTGGATCACTGCCGTAGTTCCGGTCGGCGGAGGATGGATGGTTGGAACTTACGGAGCGGGTGTCCTCGGACTCGACCGCTCCGGTCACTTTCACTCCTTCGAGACTGCCACCGGACCATTCGAGGTCAACCCCAATGCCATGCTGGCTACCGCGACTCACG
>CAWEZS010000019.1:0-237144 GCA_963813645.1 Terriglobia bacterium | reverse complement strand
TGTCGTTCGCCAGGAGCAGCGCCGCGCGAGGATTTTCCAGTAGCGGATCGAAGTTGATCTGCCCGCCCGAGCTTCCGGCTCCTCTGTTCCCTTGTACCGCGGCTCTAATCTCTACAGGACCTCCAAACTTTTCTACTCCTGTCGTTACCGCCAGAGCGTGCAATCGCTGCTTATATTCGTCCCCGTGGAGAAACCCTTTGCTCTCCTTGGTTCGCGCCAACAAGTACAGAGTTCCAGTCTTGAGATCGATGACCGCGGTAGGCGTGATTCCGACTAACGGTGAGATGAAAAAGCAACTGACGTCCTGTTCAGATAACGGTTTGACACCTTCGCTGGGATTGGCTAGGCGCACGTGCCAGAGGGGAGCGGTCGAGCCGCCGTCGGCATCAAAGGCATACACGCTGTCGTTCTCCGTAGCAACGAAGAGAACATTGTGTTTGCCTTTGCCCGGGACCTCAAGGTCGGGCATATAAAGTGGCTGCGCATAGACATCGCCGTCCACTTTGAAAGCGAACAACTTGCCGAACTGGGTAACGTTGACGTTTCTCGGCGTCAGCATCCTCTCGTTTAGATTCGCCCCGGTACGCGCGTTCTCGTCATACTGCGCGGTTAAGACTTGCGCTTGCCCGAGCGAAGACACGAGAAATGCAAACCCGAGAATCAAGCCGGAGACGGAGATGCCTCGGTCAAGCCACGCCGGTCCTCATCGGAGAGCTGCATCCCCGTAGGCATATTCGTTCGACAAATCAGGGTATTACGCTTCCCCGTTGCGTACTCCCCGTTGACGTAAACAGATGGGATGAGAAGGCCGGGTCTCCGGACGGGATGCTGTACGCTCCCAAGTTATCGACGTGCTCGAAGCACAGATAAAAAGGAGACCGGCAATGAAGAAGGTTAGCACCGTAGCGGCAATGCAGAGCAGGAATTTTTCGCAACCGAAACTGACGATCGGATTGGACCTGGGCGATCGCGCGAGCTGGTACTGTGTGCTGGATGAAGCCGGCACGATTGTCCGGGAGCAGAAACTGGGTACGACCCCGAAAGCGATGAAGGAAACGTTCGGGCAGTGCCGCGCAGCCGCATCGCAGTGGAAACGGGGATGCACTCGCCCTGGGTAAGCCGGGCACTGAGCGGGTTGGGGCATGAGGTGATCGTGGCGCATGCGCGTAACGTGCGGTTGATTGGAGAGAGCCGTAAGAAAGACGATCGGCTGGATGCGCAGACGTTGGCGCGGTTGGCCAGGATCGATCCGCAGTTGCTGTGTCCGGTGAAACATCGCAGCGCGAAAGCGCAGGCGGATCTGACCGTGATCCGGGCGCGGGCCGGCCTGGTGCGGGCACGAACGGCGCTGGTGAACACGGTCCGCGGACTGGCCAAGTCCTATGGCGAGCGGCTGCGCGGGTGCAACGTGCGCAACATGAATCCGGAGAAAGCAGAAGGGCTGAGTCCGGAACTGCGAACCGCACTGGAGCCGTTGCTGGTGGGAATCGAGTCGCTGAGTGAACAGATCCGGGAGTACAACGAGCGCATCGAGACGCTGGCGCAGCAGAGTTATCCGCAAGTGGCGCAACTGAAGCAGGTGAAGGGGGTGGGCACATTGATCGCGCTGACCTTCTTACTCACACTGGAAGATGCGCATCGCTTTGGCAAGAGCCGGGACGTGGGCTGTTATCTGGGACTGCAGCCGGGACGGAGAAACTCCGGTCAAAGTGAGCCGCAGATGCACATCAGCAAGGAAGGCGATCCCTATCTGCGAACCTTGCTGGTGCAGGGAGCGCACCACATTCTGGGGCCGTTTGGAGCCGACAGCGATCTGCGCCGCTGGGGTTTGAAGCTAGCCGAGCGCGGCGGCAAGAGCGGGAAGAAACGAGCCATCGTTGCCGTGGCGCGAAAGCTGGCCGTCTTGCTGCATCACCTGTGGGTGAGCGGAGAGGTGTACGAACCGTTACGCAAGAGCAAGCCACGAGCGATGCCGGCGGCTGCATAAAACCAAAACACTCTGCGAAAGGGAAAAATCAAAAGCCTAAAGCCGAGTTCCGGTGACTGCGTTAATCGCCTGGCCCAGCTTTCATCTGCGAGATGGAACCGAGGTCGATAAACAGGTGGCAGCA
The DNA here is from genome assembly GCA_963813645.1 of Terriglobia bacterium. GTDB lineage: Bacteria > Acidobacteriota > Terriglobia > Terriglobales > Acidobacteriaceae > JAIQFF01. The sequence goes on along the minus strand of CAWEZS010000019.1, from coordinate 235,033 downwards.
CCGGCTGAAACGAGAACACCCAACTTGCACCGAGCGCACCTAAGCCGCTCATTGAAGAGTGCGGATGGAAGGGTGGCGACAGTGGCGACTCGGCGGGAAAGAAACAGCGTGACCAACCAATACCAAAACGAATCCCCTTGACTCCGACCGGCCTTCTCATGGAAGGCGATTTCGCTCATTGAGGGGTTTTAAGGTAACGGCGATTTAACATCAATTTTGCCAACCTTGTCCTGCTCTGGGACGGGGTGGGGTATTTTGATTTCCGTTACAAGTGCAGCAAGTACACCGGCGCCATGGCAGCCAGTACGGCGGCAACTTGTAGGGCAAGCACGCACAAAGCCTGTTTGGGAGCGCGCGGTAGCCACTTCACCGCAAAGAACCCCAATACTGGCAGCTGTCCAGCCATAAGCAGCTGCCAGATGTGCGCTTCGGTACCTTCATCAGGTTGAGGGACAAGGTGGCCGAACATTGCTGCAACACCTATCACTCCGAGCGCGGTCAGCGACATTGCCAGCGGAACAAATGCACTGGGCTTGCGCACGATTCCAGTGAATGAACTAGTCGGATCCATTTTGCGCCCTCCTCGTTCGATATAACTCGCCAAAACACAACCTGTGGCCCAACGTAGTGCGGCGAGGTCGCCCTCGATGTGCTCCAGCTCGTTGTTCATTGCCTGTGCCCAATCGGTCCGCGATTCGGGTAGCACATTCGCGGCGTGCAACATCAGCCTGCGCGCAAGCCCCCGTATTAAAGAGATGCGCGAACTCACGTGGTGGCCCCTGCCAGTTCGCGGCGAGCTGGTGCAGTCGCGCGCTCCGTGATCTCTCGCGCGAATGCTAGCCCGCTCGAGCTTAGCTTGTAAGCGTGACGCGGTGGTTTACCTGGCGGGTCGGGTTCCATCCACTTCGATTCGAGCAGACCCTGATCGTTCAGCCGAATGAGCAAGGGATAGAGTGTTCCAGATTTCAGCCCTGTGTGCTTAGAAAGCTCATACCCGTAATGCCAGCTGCGAGGCCGCTGCAACAACGCGGCGAGCAGCTTTCTGGTTTCGGTTGAACGGTTCGGTCTGCGCGGCACCGTACAATATCAACATATGTAGAGTTATAAAGTCAATTAAAAAAGTTTGCCAACTGACGATAACAGGCGTCTACACTCATCCTATGAGAGAGGATGTCAAGCAAAAACACTTCTCCACTCCTCTCCGTGAAACCTCGATCGGTGCTTGCATCCAGGCCTCTTCTTCGTGGAGAGGATTTTGGTTTCAACGCCTGGAGCGCCACAGAGTACGACAGGGATACCCATCGCAGTTGCGGGTCTGCCTTCAGGGGTTTCATGCAGCGGTCCCGACACCATTCGTTGCGAAGCTGCGCAAGCCAACCGTTGGCTTAAGTGCCAACCATCATCCTATGTGAGGCTCGAGGCCTATGGCTTTTTCGGGTTATCCGAGGGGGCATAGGATTGACCCGGAGACTGGGTGCTGATGGCAGCACCCGGGACGCCTAATGAGTGCATGGATACTCTCCCTCGAACCCGAGCATCGCCAGAACCGACGGGTCACCACCGCGGCGTGAAACCTGGGAGACCACCTGAGTTCTGTGCAACGCTCAAGCTGCTTGCGGCTTCAGTTGTTCCGCATCGAAACGTACCTCCTTCTTCCAAAGGGTCAAAGCAATGGCCGCGATCTTTCGGGCTAAGCTCAGACGCGCCATCTCGGGCTTCATGCCCTTCGCCAGCAACGCCACATAGAAGTCGCGCAACGGACCCACACCACAGCTGGCTCGGGTCGCGGCTCCCTTGAAGATCTCTTTCATTTCGTGGTTGTGATTCTGATTGAGACCACGAATCTGTTGCGGTTTTTTCGTACGTTGCAGTTGTCCGTGCACGTAGCGATATTGCGCACTGTCGCGGGTCTCGATGCCCAGTCCACTATAGGTCCAGAGTTGCCGTTTGCTACGGAACCGGTGCGGCGTCTGCATCAACGCGATTAAGCGGGCAGCTCGGATCGGACCGATGCAGGGAATCTGACGTAGTAGTTTCGCAGCTTTGTGTTTCCGGCTCTCCGCCAATAACTCAGGGCGCAGGGTTCGTCGCAATCCCTGCAATCCATCCAACTGTTGATACAGTAGCTCGGCACGCCGGCGCACGCCGGCATGCTCGATCTTCTGTAGCCACTCTTCCCGATAACGCGGAGCCTACACCTGGGTACCTGCACAAGGGATGCTCCAACCGCGATACAGAGCTTTACTGAACGAAATCGGTCAGATCCGTTCAAACAGCTTGGGCAGGCTGGTTCTGAGGCCCTTTCCAACCTTCTCGATGTTCACTAGCGACACGTTCCTCACACCCCGCTCGATGCCGCTGTAGTAGGTCCGATGCATAGCGCAACGCTCCGCCGCTTCCTCCTGGTTGATCCCCTGCTCCTCCCGGATACGGCGGATGGTCCGGCCAAAGCGGATGCGGATATCGAGAGGCATCGCCTGACATGTTGTCGGCATGCAGCCGATGAGTACACAACCGATAAGTCACACGGTGCTTACTTTTGCGGCTCACGCACTTCCCGTTGCGAGACGATATTGTAGAGGACGATAGTCGCGCCCTCCACATGTTGGTCCTCCCCAAACATCACTGCCGTCGGAGATATCCGCGCCGGGTAATCTTCACCTGCCCGCACATTGATACATAAGTTCGAAAGCCTTTTGGCGTTCGGTGCCACTACAACCTCGAAGCATTCGAGGCTGTACAGGATGGTTTGACGGTTCTTCCTGGTAGAGCCGGAAACCTCAATCTTGGTAACTGAGCACTGATCTGTCGCCACACAATGGCCTTCGGCTGGCTCTGGCGACTGCCGAACCTCGAGGACGTGGAACGCAATTCTTTTAGGTTCCGGTGATTGCGCCATCGCGAGTGACGTGAACGCGAGCAATAGCAGAAGAATACTTGGCGCCAAGACGAGTTTCATGGCGTTTCCTCCCCTTCTCCTTTCCCTTGGTCGTGTCAGTGTAGCAGCCACCCCCGCACAGGGATCTGCGTGGACGTGAGATGAATTAGCGGCGATGACTCTGGGGCAGGTTGCGATAAACAGGATCATGGGCAGTTGATTCTCAGGAACGTAGCACTCGTAACTCGCTCCCATCCGCTCCGCTGCGCGGATCGAGGGTCGCTCGCCGCTCGCGCAACAAGCGCTCGCCCCTCGCTCCCTAGGATGCCGCCCTTTGTTTGCTGGAGTGGATTACTTACGGATAGGCGACAACCAATCGACCTCGGAAACTAGGGTCGGGCTAGGTTCTAGTGTCGAGGGGAAAGGATTTTTCGTATCGCTCGACCGGATATCCCCTTGCCTTCCAGCCCGCCAGTCCACCTTTGAGGAATTTGATTCGCAGGAAATGCATGGCATGAGCTCGATGCAAGATCAGTCGGCTGGTTTTATCATCGGGACATGTACAGTAAACAACGGAATCCTTCTCTTTCGGGATGAGCGATGGATTCGCAAGCAGGTCTTTCGGTGCAATCCTAGTGGCGCCAAGGATGATCTCAGAATCAGCTAACAAGTCGAGCGGCTGGCGAACATCGAAGACAAGTACCTTTTGATTTGAGGACAGCAATGTATGAAGGGCCTCGGGTGTGATGCTCTGCAGCTCCAGCTCGTGCCGATCTCTTGTACGTTTGATCCAAATTACAATCAACACGGAAGATACTATGACGCAAGTGGCAGTCAAAATCAGAAACATCAGAGTTTCTCCCAACACACTCTTAGTACCAGATTCCGCAAAGGCTTGAGAAGATTCTTCGTGTGGTGTATCGGCTGATCCAGAACCCTTATTCCCGGATTACGGGATACCTGGAAATCACTGGATGGGACGGAGCACAGCTGAGGGCCAGAGAGTTTAGATCGGAATCAGCCCGCGCCGGATTCCCAGGGTAACGGCTTCAGTGCGGGTGGATGCTCCCAGTTTGTCGAGAATCGAGCTGATGTGGAACTTGACCGTATGCTCGGAGATACCGAGACGCGTCGCGATATCTTTGTTGACGAGTCCCTGCGCCAACATTCTAAGTACATCGGTTTCGCGGGGGGTGATCTCTTCGGACAATTCAGCTGCAACCTCCAGCGACTGGTCGCCGTAGACAGCAGCCAGGCTCTCTGCGGTCGGTGTGCTCAACAACACCAGTCCATGATAGGAGGCAAAAATGGCGGAGAGAACGTCGTCCGGGTCGCTCTCTCTGGAAAGAATCGCGCGCACCCCGTTTCGCAATAAGCGTGAGATCGACCGCGCCTCGGTGACTTCCGTAAGCAGAACAATCGCGGCGTCCGATGTTGGCTCAAGTAATAGATCGCGGATCGAATCGGTGTCTATTACGATTACATCCAGGTCGGTGCTACGGGCAAATGACACCAGACTCGCCACCGTCCCAAAACTTCCTGCCAGATGGAACTCAGCGTGGTTGCGGATGATGCTTTCGAGCCCAGCCCGGCGAACGGCGGAGGTCGCCGCTACTGCAATTCGGATCGCGCCTCCGCCGGTTCGCTTCGACATTCGCTATCGAGCCCTCTCGCCCAGCTTGATTGAAACCCGCTTGATCTCGCCGGCACGAATCACCCTGATCTGCAGAACATCCCCGATCTTCGCGGTGGCAAGCGAATCCTGGATCGCATCCACGTGTTCTACTGTCTCACCGCCCGCTTCGAAAAGGACATCTCCCAACAACACTCCGGCCTTTTCCGCGGGCCCATCGTTTTCGACGTGCATGACAAGCAGCCCGACTCGCGTTTGAGTAGGCAGCTTCGAGCGGATATGTTCCGGCATTTCCACCGGCTGCATCGCGATACCCAAATAGGGCCGGGCGATATGCCCTTTTTCCATGAGTTCTTCGACAACGCAATTGACGGTCGCGACCGGCACGGTCACGGCTCGTCCACGGGCTAGGCCGCGCGTATTGATTCCCACAACCTCGCCCCTGGCATTGAGCAGCGGTCCGCCGGAAAATCCCGGGTACAAGGCGAGGTCGAGCCGGATGTGCTGATCGAGTTGTCCCCCACGCCAGTTTTTCCACTCACCGCTGATGCCGCCAATGATCCCGCTGCTCGCCACCAGGTCCCCACGCCGCGTGCGGCCAAGCGCGAGAACAAGATGGCCGAGCCTGAGGCTTGTCGAATCCCCAAGTTGGGGCGCGCTCGAAGTTCCCTCCTCGATCCTCAGGACAGCTATGTCAGTATGGGGATCTCGTCCAACTAGTTTCGCAGAAACTGCGTGACCACCATCGAACAGCACTTTGATGTCTTCATCGCGCTGCACGCCGTGATGAACCGTTACGACCACGCCCTTCTTCCATTCGATGCCACTGGTCGGCATCCAGCGCCGGGCATGGACGGCAACCACGCTACCGCCCACCTTTTGCGCCGCAGAAGCAAATTCGCTTGAAATTGTTTCCAGTATTGAATCGGTCATGTCTGGTAACACCCCTTTCCGGAACTCTGAGGACAGGATCGAGGAAAGGAACGGAAGGCGCATCCGCCAGATGGCTAGTTAGCAACCAGAAGGTTGGCTAGACAAGCGTTTCTTGCGACGTCTTAAATAAGGCGAGTGATACCGGGACGGGTAATCAACGATTCTTTTTCTTTACTGATTGAGCTCTCTCACCAGCCGGGCGGCTTGGGGGCCATCAAGCTCACACTCGTACGGCTGGTAGAGTGAGACGCGGTCCACCAGACCCGTGTAGCGCTCGCGCAGCACAGTGCCAATATTGTCGTAGGTTCCGTTGACTGCAAAGGTGTCGAGCATCTCGTCGGTGATCAGGCTCGCCATTTCTTTCCACTCGCCTGCGAGCGACCGCTGATGCAACTCTGGCACGACGCCCTCCCAACCATGCGTGGCCAGCACCGGCTCATAGGTGCGAGTTGAAGCATAGAAGGCGATTTGCTGCCTGACCGCTTCGGCATTCCTCGCGCGCTCGCGTTCCGTCTCCCCGGTGATGACGAAGCTCGCGGCTGCATATGTGAAATCTTGGCGCGGCCGGCCCGATGCCCGCAGTCCCCCATCGACCGCGGGATGAACGTACTCCCGCAGGTACCTGGGGGAGTGAAATGGATGCACATGCAGTCCGTCGCAAACCTCCCCGGCAACCTCACACATGTAGCGGTTCACGCCTGCGATGTAGACCGGAATCTTAGGGTAAGCGATCGGGCCTGGATTGAAGATAAGGAGTCATCAGGTCGAACTTGTAGAACTGACCCTCAAACTTGAGTGGCGTGTTGCTCTGCCAGCATTCCCATATGGCCCGCAGTGCGAGGACGACTTCGCGGACGTAGCGATCTCTGCCCTAGCGAGGCTGCGACGAAGAGCAGAGGGCTTCGGCGCGGTTGCGGCGTCACACTATGTGTTTGCTGCCTTCGTTCCGAAGTTCACCTTCAGCGGGAAGAGAGTGATCGACTACAACGTCACCGCATTTGACCCGACGCGGCACGTGAAAAGCTGGCGGACGGCATGGAGGACGCTGACGAAGAAAGCGGGCCTGCCGGGGTTCCGGTTCCACGATCTGCGGCACTGCGCCATTACCCAGCTTGCGGAGAACGGCACATCAGACTCAACGATCATGGCGATTGCCGGTCACGTCAGCCGCCGGATGCTGGAGCGGTACAGCCACGTCCGCATGGAAGCCAAGCGAACCGCGATGGAAGCCCTCGCTGTGAGCACCAAAACGGCGGGTTATGACACAAATCATGACACAAACGTCGTGACTGTGAGCACTCGCCCTGTCTAAGTTGTTGAGAGATTTGGTGGACCTGGTCGGGATCGAACCGACGACCTCTTCCATGCCATGGAAGCGCGCTCCCAGCTGCGCCACAGGCCCACTGAAGAAACGTTTGTGCAAGGGCTTTAAAGCAACTCAATTCTCGCTTACCGGCTATCGATAGTCAAACCCGGCGGCCCAGTCCCGCCAGCCGCTTCATCCTGAGAGACTTCAGACTCGAGGAGCCTCCCCTGGGCGAGTCGAAGGATATAGCGCGTGCGATCACAGGGACCGAGGTCCACTGCATATAGGCGCCACGCCAGATGCTTGGCAAGCTCAGCATGACGCCGCCATTCGCACCAGATTCTTCAAACTGAGCACTACCGGATTTTGCGAAAGCCGTGAAACTTAGTATCCTGAGGGACGCTTGCGGCGATCCTAATGAAACGAAACTCCATGTTGCGTTTTCGATACTTTTCCTTTTTGCCTCTCTGTCTTGCGGTGAGCGCCCAGGTTATTTCCTCTAACCAGCCGGCAGCGCAGGGTCCGGTTTCGTATGCTTCGGCCAATCAGCTAAATGGGCTGCTTTCACAGCTGGAAGAGACATCGCAAGCGACACAATTGGATTTGGCCAAGCTGCGCGTCGAAAAATGGAAAGCCGATTCGGGCACCAAGCGGCAGGCCGAGGGGAATTCGGAATCCATTCAGCGCAATCTGAAATCTGCTTTGCCGGAAATTATTTCTGAACTAAGAGCGTCGCCGGAGAGTCTTACTTTTACCTTCAAACTGTACCGCAATCTGGATGCGCTTTACGACGTGTTCGAATCGGTAGCCGAGTCAGCCGGGGCGTTCGGATCCAAGGACGAGTTCCAATCGCTCGAAAACGATGTCAGCGCCTTCGAAAGACTGCGGCGTTCGGTGGCCGACCGCATGGAAACGCTGGCGGGAGCCAAAGAGGTCGAAGTCACACGTCTGCGCGCGGCGCTGCAAAGCGCTCAGGCCAGCACCGCGGCGCCACCTCCCAAGAAAATTGTGGTGGATGACGCCGCCCCGGTCAAAAAACCTGCCAAAAAGAAGGCGGCTACGCCTGCCAACAAAGCCGCGCCCGGGACGCCCGGTGCCCCGATTCCTGCCGCAGCCCCTCCCAAGTAGGCGCTGGGTTGCTCCCTTTGCCTCCGTCACAAAGCGGTCCCACAAGACCGCGTCCGCACCCCGCCTCCATCGTTTGCGTATCCCTAATTTACTGAAACACTTACAGTTGCAAGTTTGGAACTCTGCGCGCTGCGCTGGGGTCTATACATACAGGAGTTAGCGTGTTTCGGTTGGGAAATGGGCCAGTTTAACTTTGGGTCCGCAGGCGGAAAAGAACCTATAATGGGGGTGACGCCATGGCTTTAATGGCGGGAGTGACCACCTTGGGTGAACTTGCAGTCCCGATAGGAATCCGGAGCCAGCAGTCAGCAATCGTTGCCGAACTAAAGGCGGGCTCGGAAGACGCTTATGCCTGGCTCATCGCCGAATTTCACCAACCGATCTACAGCTTGGTGTACCGCATCGTCACTGATCCGGCGGACGCCGCCGACACTACCCAGGAAGTCTTCCTGAAGGTGTTTCGGGGGATGAAGCATTTTCACGGCGAGTCCAGCCTGAAAACATGGATTTACCGTATCGCGGTGCATGAGGCCTCGAACCGAAGACGCTGGTGGTTCCGGCACAAGGCGAAGGAAACTTCGATTGAGCCGAGCCAGACTGGTTCGAACCACGACGAGTACGGGGCAGGCGGCGCGTCGTGTATGCGCGATACTCTGGTGGATGAAAGCGAATCGCCGTTCGACATGGCGGTGCACGAGGAAGTCCGGGCCCGGGTCGAAGAGGAATTGCGGCAGATCTCAGAGCCCTACCGCACCACAGTCATCTTGCGCGATCTGGAAGAAATGTCGTACGAAGAGATAGCGGAAATTACCGACGTTTCGCTGGGAACGGTAAAGTCGCGACTGACCCGCGGCCGCGAAGCCCTACGCAAGCGTCTGACAGGATACGTAGTGAAACATGCGGAACAACTCGGTTTGCAGCCTCCACGGCAGGCCGAACCGTGCGCCAGCGGTTGCCCGATTCCGGCGATTGAGGTGACACGATGACGTGCACCCAGGCGAGACCGTTGTTTTCACCGTACCTTGACGGAGCCGTTACCGGCAAGCAGATGCGCGAACTCAGCCAGCATATTGAATCCTGCGAAGGCTGCAGCCGCCACTACGTTTCGCTGCGGCAGACGCAGCACCTGTTGGCCCGCGTGGGTCCGCGCAAAGCCCCGGCTGATCTGCCATTGAAGCTACGCGTTGCAATTTCGCAGCAGGCCGCGCACTCCCGGCGCCGCTATTTCGAAGGGCTTCGGGTTCGCTTCGACAATGCACTTGACCTCTTTATGCTGCCCGCCACGGCGGGTCTGGCCGCCGCGGTGGTGATCTTCGTGGTCCTGATGGGATTCATGGCGCCCTTGCAGGCGGACAATTCCGACGTTCCCCTGATGCTGCACACGGGACCGCAGCTCCAGCAATCGGCGTTCGGGTCCACCCTGGACTCCATCAACGACGATTCGCTGGTAATTGAAGCCTATGTGGATTCGCAGGGACGGGTTCAGGATTACCGCATTCTTTCCGATTCCAAGGATGATGCCTCCCTGCTGCCGCAAGTAAAGAAAAACATGCTCATCTTCACTACCTTCACCACCTTTCGCCCTGCGCTTTCCATGGGCCGGCCGACGACGGGACGCGCGATACTGTCCTTCTCCAAGGTGAGTGTGAAGGGGTAACGTGGTACCGCCTGGGATCGGGTCAGTGGCACTGCTTCGCGGGCGAGTCGCCCGCAGCCACACACGAACCCAACACAGGCCCACCAACCGAATAAAGAGCTGCAACAGCATCCATTGATTCTCCGGCGGGCACCCCTTACACTTAATAGAAGATCGTAGCCCGCATACCGGCCAGCCTGCAGGAGGTTTCCCTGAGTCGTAGGTTTAAATGCTCACTTTTCGCGGCCTTGTTTGCCCTGCTGGCGGAGGTGTCGCTGGGGCAAAGTCAGAGCCCGGTAGCTCTCGACACTAACGAAACTCTCTTCACCGTGCTGACCGCAATCAACACCTGTGGCTATGACCAGGACTTGCGCGTCTCAGACCCCCTGCGGTCACGGGTGCGCGACCAGGTAGCCCGCGCCCGCCAAGGTTCGCAGGCCGCCGAGGACGCGACCCAGGCCATGTGCCAGTACTACCAGGAACACCAGCAGCCGGAAGCATCCAAGGCCCTTGCCCAGTACATCTCGCTCGCCCTCTACCTGAACCCTCCGCCTGCTCTGACGGCCAAGGTCAAGGATGCGGATATGCCTCCCGACGCCGCGCTGGTGCTGGGGATACTTCCCCTCATGCAGAAATTTTCCGAGACGGTGGGATTGCACGCCGTCTGGGAGGCCAACAGCCAGCCCTACGCTGCCTTGACCGGGCGCTATCACGAAGCGCTGGCCAAGATGCTGTTTGACACCGAGATCTACCTGAAGCTGCCGTCGTCCTCGCGACTGGGACGGAACTTCACTGTGTATGTCGATCCCATGGGCGCGCCTGGGCAAACCAACGCCCGGAATTACGGATCCGACTATTATGTCGTGATTTCTCCGGGGCCTGCGGCCGGGCTCAAGATGGACCAGATCCGGCACACCTACCTTCACTACTTGCTCGATCCGATGGCGATGAAGTACCCGGGGACGATGAAGCGTCTCGATCCGCTGCTCGAAGCTGTCAAGCCGGCGCCGATGGACCAGAGCTTCAAGAGTGATGCTTCCCTGTTGGTCACCGAGTGCCTGATCCGGGCGATCGAAGCGCGCACCGCGGGAGGAAAGAAAGCACCCGAGGCGGAGCGTTTGCAGATGGTTCAAAACTCAGCCCGGCAGGGCTTCATCCTGACGCAATATTTTTACGAATTTCTGTTGCGGTTTGAGAAGGACCCGGCCAGCCTCAGCAATGCGTACGCCGACCTGGTAACCGGCATCGATGTCGGGAAAGAACGGAAACGCGCAAGCCTGGTGACGTTCGCTTCCACCTCTGAGACCGAGCTGTTGCATCTTTCGCGCCCGCAACAGAGCAAGTTACTGGTCGCTGCCGAGCAGAAGCTCTCGGCGGGTGATACGGAAGGCGCGCAAAAGCTGGCGCAACAGGCGCTCGATGAAAAGAACGAAGACCCGGGCCGGGCGCTGTTCATTCTGGCGGAAGTTGCCGCGCATAATTCGGACATGCAGGGCGCGCGCGGTTATTTCGAGCGCGCGCTGGAAGTTGCGCACGAGCCGAAGGTGTTGGCCTGGTCCCATATTTATCTGGGAAGAATATTCGACTTGCAGGAAGACCGGGAGGCGGCGATGGACCAGTACCGTGCGGCCGTGACTGCTGGCTCGGGATTGCCCGAAGCCAAGGCAGCGGCCGAATCGGGATTGCAGAAACCATATGAGCCGACTCGCCGTTCGCAGTAGAGTAGATATCCGTCATCGGCATCAAGCGGAACCAATTGCACTTTGCCCAAGGAGAGAGCATGAAGCAAGCAGCAATGCTAGTCGTGATACTGGCGCTGGCGACATTCGTTTCGGCGCAAACCCAGACGCCTCCGGCGCCGGCGGGTGCCGCGGCCACAACCCCTCCGCCCCAGGGCAAGCGCCCGCCCCAGGCCAAGACCCAGGCCGAGTTTGACGCCTACAAAGTTGCTGCGGCCGGCACCGACGGCGCCGCCCTGGAAAAGGCGGCAGACGACTTCGCTGCCAAGTTCCCCGACAGCGAACTGCGAATCCTCCTCTACCGCAACGCCATGCACATGTACCAGACCTCAAACAATTCTGACAAGATGATGGACATGGGACGCAAAGTGCTGAAGATCGATCCCGATGATCCCGAGGCCCTGGTGGGCGTCGCCCAGGTCCTGGCGGAGCGCACGCGCGAGAGCGACCTGGACAAGGATCAACGACTGGATGAAGGCACCAAGCTGGCCCAACACGCGCTGGAGACGGTCGACACCGACATCACCGTCCCGCCGGGAACGCCGCAGGACAAAGTGGATGCGTATAAGGGATTCCTTCGTTCCAACGCCTACTACGTGCTGGGCACCATCCAGTACACACGGGAAAAGTATTCGGATGCCGAAGGCTACTTCCGCAAATCGATGGATGCCTTCCCTGCCCAACTGGACCCGCTGGCGGTGCTGCGCCTGGCGCTCTCGCTGGACAAGCAGGAAAAGTATCCTGAGGCATTGAAGTACGCCAACCAGGCCGTGCAAATGACGGAAGCCAACCAGGGTTCGACCCTGGCTACTCTGTCACGCAACGAACGTGATCGCCTGGTTCAGCTGACCGGAGGCACCCCTGCCGGGAAGCCGCCTGCGAGCGCCCAGAACCCAGCGCCCAAGAATTAGTAAGACCGGACCTCGGACGTCAGACCTCGGACCTCGGCAAGTTCCTGAGGTCTGGAGTCCGAGGTCCGACGTCTGAGGTCCGAGGTCTCCATGAAGCCGCGTGACATCGCGCTGTTGCAGGCAACTCTGGGCTATCACTTCCAGCGGGTCGAACTGCTGGAACAGGCCCTGACCCACAGTTCCCAGGCGCGCGAGCTTGAGGCCTTGCAGGCGGCCGGCGCTCCCCGCGTCGGTGACAACGAGCAGATGGAATTTCTGGGCGATGCCGTCCTCGGATTTGTGACCACCGAGGAGCTCTGCAACCGCTTCCCCAGCTTTCGCGAGGGAGAACTCTCCAAGCTTCGCGCCCACCTGGTGAGCGAAAAGCATCTAATTCGAGTGGCCCAGGAACTGGAGTTAGGGCACTACCTGAACCTGGGGCGAGGCGAAGAGAAAAGCGGCGGCCGCAACAAGACGGCGCTGCTGGTGGATGCGCTCGAGGCAGTCGTGGCAGCCATTTACCTCGATGGCGGGCTGGACGCAGCACGCGACCTGATACTGCGGAGCATTGTGGTTCCGGAGCTGGCGCGGATTGCGTCGCAGGGTAGCAGCCTGCCCGTGACTGACTACAAGTCAGCGCTGCAGGAAAAACTGCAGGCCACCGGCAGACCGCAACCTACATACACGCTGGTGAAAGAGCGCGGCCCGGAGCACAGTAAGACTTTTACCGTAGAGGCGCGCTTGCAACCGCTGGACAATGGCGGCAAAGCAGAGTTTGTGGGCCGGGCAGAAGGCACCACCAAGAAAAATGCGGAGCAGGATGCCGCACGCCAGGTATTGGAATATCTTGGCACGGTGGCCGTCGGGCCGAATGGTGCGAATACCAAGAAACGAAGCGAGCACGCCTAGTGACTGTCATGGAAGAAGTAGAAGTAAAGGTAAAGCGTCCGCCGGCAGACACGTTGAGTTCGCTGCAATCGTTGCTGGCCACGGTGGTCATCGCGGTTTTTGTCATCACCTTTGTCGTGCAGGCCTTCCAGATTCCCTCCGAATCCATGGAGAACACGCTGCTGATTGGCGACTATCTCCTGGTCGACAAACTGCGCTACGGCGGAGGCAGCTTCTGGGACCTCTTCATGCCCTACAAGCAGGTTCGACGGGGAGACGTTATTGTTTTTCGTTATCCCATCCATCCGTCGCAGCATTTTGTGAAGCGCGTGGTTGGCGTGCCGGGGGACCGGGTTCGCCTGATCAACCGGCAAGTGTATGTCAACGGCCACCCTCTGCCGGAACCGTACGTCCGCTACAGTTCCGGTATGCACGACACCTTCCGCGACGAGTTTCCGCGGCTGGATCTTCCCGTTCCCGGCCTTGAAGGAGGCTGGTGGCTGGAAATGAAAAAACTGGTCGAGGACAGCGAGCTGATCATTCCGCAGGGCGATTATTTTGTACTCGGCGATAACCGTGATGAGAGCCTGGATAGCCGCTATTGGGGATTCGTGCCTCACGAAAATGTCATTGGACGTCCGTTACTGATCTACTGGTCGGTCCGGAACGCGGATCAAGACATGCCGGCTTCCCCGAGTCCCGGTGATAAACTCATGCACTTCGCCTATGAGGCGACTCATTTGTTCCAAATGACCCGGTGGGACCGCACGTTTCGAGTAGTTCGATAGACGGAAAGAGCGCCAGAACGAGAAAGATTCAGTGCCCAAAAAAGAAAGCAAGCCGCCGAAAGAAGAAAAGCCGCGCGAGACTACAGTCGAATTTCTGGCCTCACTGGCGGCCGTGCTGGTGACTGGACTGTTCATCATCACGTTCGTCTTGCAGGCCTTTGAGATTCCCTCCAGTTCGATGGAGAACACGCTGCTGATCGGCGACCATGTCTTCGTGAACCGGGTCCTGTTCGCCCCGGCCACGCGCTGGATGGGCCCGCTACTGCCCTACCGCGAAATACAGCGCCAGAATATCGTGGTTTTTCTTTCGCCCGCTGAGCCGGGGCTTTACGTAGTCAAGCGGGTCATCGGAGTTCCGGGAGACCGCATCCATCTGCGCAATGGCGCGGTGTTTCGCAATGGAGAGAAACTGGATGAGCCTTACGTCATCCACAACAGCGACGAAGGACTGAACGAGTACCGCGACAACTTTCCGGCCGTGCCGCCATCCGATTACAACCGCCTGTTCCCGGACTGGCAGCAGAATTTGCCGCAATACATCCAGGGGGATGACATCGTCGTGCCTCCCAACAGCTATTTCGCCATGGGAGACAATCGCGACGTAAGCTACGATAGCCGCTACTGGGGATTTATCCCGAAGGAAAATGTGATCGGGAGACCCATGTTCATCTACTGGTCGTTTGAGACGCCGCCGAACCAGTATCTGCATACGCAGATCAGCGAGCGCATAGGATTTTTGGCCCACGTGGCTATCCATTTCTTCGATCTGACACGCTGGCGGCGGACATTAAAGGTGGTTCGTTGAAATTCTTTCGTTCGAGTCGCGGCAGGGTGTTCGCTGGCATCGTTCTGGTGCTGGCGCTGTTCCTGGCGCGGCCCGGAGCGCAGCGCCTGCGCACGCGGATTGTCCGCTCGATCAGCCTGGCGTTAGGACGCCCGGTCGACGTGGGATCGGTCACTCTACGGTTGTTGCCCCAACCCGGCTTCGACCTGGAGAATTTTGTAGTGCACGAAGACCCCGAGTTTGGCGCCGAGCCTGTGTTGCAGTCCTCCGAGGTGGTGGCCACCGTGCGGGTGAGTTCCCTGCTGCGGGGACGGCTGGAGATCTCCCGCCTCAGCCTCACCGAACCCAGCATCAACCTGGTGCGTAACGGCGAAGGCCGATGGAATCTGGAGAAACTGGTCGAGCGCGCTTCCAGCACTCCAGTCGCGCCGACGTCGAAAACCCGCCGCGAAGCACGACCAGGCTTCCCCTACATTGAGGCCGACCACGGCCGCATCAATTTCAAGTTCGGACAGGAAAAGAAACCCTATTCCCTGACCGAAGCCAACTTCGCTTTATGGCAGGATTCCGAAAACACCTGGGGTATGCGTCTGAGAGCCCAGCCGATGCGAACTGATTTCAACCTCAGCGACACTGGCCTGCTGACGATGGCCGGGTCGTGGCAACGCGCGGCCAACCTGCATGAAACACCGGTGCAATTCACGCTGCAGTGGGAAGGGGCGCAACTCGGCCAGGCGACCAAGCTGACCTTGGGACAGGACAAGGGATGGAGAGGTGGCGTCAGGCTCTCGGCTCAGCTCACGGGCACGCCCAGGAATCTGACGGTTGTAACCAATGGCTCCATCGAGGACTTCCGCCGCTTTGATATTTCAAGTGATCCTGCATTGCGCTTGGCGGCACAATGCCGCGGTCATTACAGTACAACCGATCACGTTCTTTCCGGGTTGGCTTGCCGCGCCCCGGTCGGTGAGGGCAACATCACTCTGAACGGAAGCATAGCCCCGATGCCGGGTTCTCGTGCCTATGATTTGACCATGCTGGTCCAGAACCTGCCCCTGCAACCGATCGTGGAATTCGCGCGACGGGTAAAAAAGAATGTGCCCACTGACATTGTTGCGGCCGGGAGGATGGACGCGAGTGTCACATTACGGCGCTCCGCGACCGCGACCGGGGCGGGACCAGTTTGGATGGGTAGCGGTGAAATGCTGGCTTTGAATGTACGGTCGCCACTGACCAATACCAGACTCGCGCTCGACAAGATTCCCTTCACCATCGATTCATCTTCGAGCGACGATCGTGGGATGAAACCGGGCGCCGAACGCAGTCATGGCTCGACCATCCCGCCCAGGATGGATCCCCGGATGGACGTTGGTCCGTTCAGTCTAGCTCTGGGCAGAACCTCCAGCGCTACCGTGCGTGGCCAGTTCTCTCGTTCCGGATACAACTTGCTGGTGCAGGGAGATGCCGAGATACAACGCCTGCTGGAAGTGGCGCGCACGATTGGATTGCCGGCGCTCCAGCCCTCAGCCAGCGGAGAGGCCCGGATCAGTCTTCGCGTTGGCGGCGCCTGGGCCGGATTTGCCGGCGCCGCAGTGACCGGGACGGCGCAGCTGCATTCAGTCCGCGCCCGGTTGCGTGGCTTGAATGAGCCTGTCGAGATCTCATCCGCAAGTCTCGAACTGCTGCCCACGGTCACCGAAGTGCGGAAGCTGACCGCTTCCGTGGCCGGCAATACGTGGCGCGGCTCCCTGAGCGTTCCCAGACAGTGCGAGAGGCCGCAAGCATGTCCAATCCGCGTTGATCTTCATACCGACGAGTTTGTCACCGATGAACTGAGCGGCCTGGTGAATGAGCTGCCCGGAAAGGAGCCGTGGTATCACTTTCTGTCGTCAGCGCAACCGAAGCCCTACCTGGCTTCTTTACACGCAGTCGGAAATCTCACGGCAAATCGTGTCGTGATTCATAACCTGGTCGCGAACCGGGTCTCAGCCGAGGTTGAACTCGAGCAGGGCCGCCTGCAGCTTTTGAACCTGCGGGGCGACGTACTGGGCGGACGGCACACCGGCGAATGGCAAGTGGACTTCACGGTCAATCCCCCTAGCTATCAAGGCAACGGCAGCCTGGAAAAGGTTGCGTTGGGACAAATCGCCGAAGGCATGCATGATGCCTGGATCACCGGAACGGCAAACGTGGAATATCGCGCCGACACGTCGGGCTGGACGAAGACCGAATTGCTCTCGCACGCCGACGCCGCTTTCCAGCTGGATGCTCGCGATGGTTCGCTGCCCCACATCATTCTGGCGGGAGAGAGCGGCCCGCTCCGGGTTAACCACTTCTTGGGACGATTGCTTCTACGGGCCGGGAAGTTCGAGATTGATCGAGGCAAACTACAAACTCCCGGCGGCATCTATCAATTGAGTGGCATAGCATCACCGGGTCGAGTTCTGGACTTCAAACTGGTACGCGATGGAGCCCGCGGATTCAACATTACCGGCACGGTCGACCAGCCTCGTGTAGCCGTAAGCACGACCCCAGACACTCAGGCCGCCCTCAAACCATGAAGGCCGGTTGCGCCTTTCTTTTCGTAATCACTATTTGTTCTCTTCTGACTCAGCATTCTTTAGCTCAAACCCGTTCTGCTTCGAACTCCGCGCCGGTAGCCAGTTTCGAGCGCAAGCTGCAGCATCTGCAGAGCAACGGAGCCCAACCGGACCCTGATGCGTCACCCACAGAATTCTCCGAGCAGGAGATTAATGCGTACTTCGCGTCCGGTAGTGTCCAGCTTCCCGCCGGCGTAAAGTCGGTGGTTTTCCAGGAACAGCCCGGAATCGTGCTTGGAACTTCACAGGTCGATTTCGATCAGTTGAAAGCCGGCAAGAATTCCTACAACCCACTGCTATCGATTTTTAGTGGATTGCATGACGTAGTCGTTACAGCTCACGCCTACGGCGCGAAGGGAGAGGGCATGGTTCATGTGGATTCGGTCTCCCTTGATAGCGTCGAGGTCCCGGAATTCGTTCTGCAGCTATTCGTAGAGAAATACCTCAAACCGAAGTATCCGAATATCGGCTTGGACTCGCGGTTTGCCTTGCCGGCACGGGTGGATGCGGCAACGATTGGGCTGCATAAGGTAAGTCTTACCCAGAAGTAAGTTGCCGGACGAACGGGCCAAGCGCTCCGACTTCGACAATCTGCGATGAAGGCGTCATCCTGAGAGACTTCAGTCTCGAAGGATCCGCCCTGAGCGAAGTCAAAAGGATCTGGCGCGTACCGTCACAACCACACGTCAACTGCAAATCCGCTGCGCGCAAGATGCTTCGCAAGCTCAGCATGACGCCTCCTATTAGGGGGACACCGTCCGAACCGAGCCACAATAGAACTCCGTTAGGCTTCACCGTGCATAACCTGCTCCGCGCAAAACTTTCCCAGGCAGAGCCCCGGTTTGCTTGCCTTGATCGATGACCGCGATACCGTTCACCAGCACATACTCCATTCCTTGTGACAACTGGTTGGGATTTTCGAACGTAGCGAGATCATGTACGGTGGCGGGATCGAAGACAACGACGTCAGCCCACATTCCTGCTTTCAGTACGCCTCGGTCGGTCAGGCGCATGCGCTGCGCTGGCAGTGCCGAGAACTTTCGAATGGCGTCTTCCAGAGTCAGCCTCTTCTCTTCACGAACGTATTTGCGCAGGATACGTGGGAAGGTTCCGTACGCGCGCGGGTGAGGATGTTCCTGGCCCAGAATTCCCTCGGGCGAGGTGCCGGCGGAGTCGTTGTCTAAAGCGACCCACGGCTGCTGCAGAGCAAGAACAATATCCGGCTCGGACATACCGAAGACGGCGACTTCGGTCAAGGCGTTGTCTTCGATCAAGAGGTCGAACAGCGCATCCATCGGATCTTTGTTTTGCAGCTTCGCCACTTCAGACAGCCTTTTGCCTTGCAGGGGAAGCAGCTTTGGGTTTTTCACCACGCCGATCAGGACATCCTGCGGGCCGCTGATCTCCTCCCACTCGTTGTCCCATGTGTTCGACGGGGTCATCATGTCTTTGCGAATGCGGGCGCGCATCGCAGGATCCTTCAAACGTTCGATCAACTTGGCATTTCCACCGTCGTGCGCCCAGGCCGGAATGAATGCCGAGAAATCGTTGAACCATGCGGTGTAGGCATAGGTGTCGGCGGTGACGTCCATTCCTTCAGCCCGTGCGGCGGTGATTTTTGCAACGACCTCCGGCATGCGTCCCCAGTTTGCCTTTCCTGCGACCTTGAGGTGCCAGATTTCTACCGGAATGTGACCTTCTCGTCCGATGCGTAACGCTTCGTCAATCCCCGACAGCACGCCATTGCTTTCATCGCGCATGTGAGTGGCATAAATACCGCCGAATTTCGATGCTTCTGACGCGAGGGCGATCAACTCTTCGGTTTTAGCGTACGGAGCGGGCGAGTACTCGAGCGAGGTAGACACTCCCACCGCGCCTTCGCGCATGGCTTGCCGCACGAGTTCGCGCATTTGGTCGAGTTGCGCGGGTGTCGGCTGTTTATCATCATCGCCCAGCACCATGCGGCGCACCTGGGTGGCGCCGACGTAGCTCGCCAGATTTATTCCCATGCCCTGTTTTTCCAGCCGGGCGAAATATTGCTGAAAGCTGCGCCAGTCCGGCGTGATGTGATAGTGATCGTAAGTGTGGCGTTTGGCCTGAACGATGGCATCATTCAACGGTGCTGCAGAATCCCCCTCGCCGGTAATCTCGGTCGTGATGCCTTGGTAAATCTTCGAAGGCAGGTGCGGCTCTACCAGAATCGTCAGTTCCGACTGGCCCAGCATGTCAATAAATCCGGGAGCGACGACCATGCCGTGGACGTCAATGGTTCGCGAGCGTTGCACATCACTCAGATTTCCGATGGCGGCGATTTTGCCGTCGCGAATGCCGACGTCGCCGGAGTACCACGGCGAACCGGTGCCATCAATGATGTGGCCGTTGATGATGACAAGATCGAACGGTGAGTTTGGAGACTGCGCCCGTGACAGGTGGACGAACGTTAGAAGAAGGACTCCGAGGATTAGAAGCTCTTTCTTTAATTTGCTGCTTCCCATGGGTTCTCCGTTTATTTTTTCTTCTTGCACCATCTCAACTAAGCTAGGGTGGGCGAGACGCCCACCCCACAGCCGGCGGAGCCTGTCCTGAGCGAAGTCGAAGGAACGCCGGCGCTACGGTGTTGCTCGCCGGGCTGAGATCGCGCCCAACACGACCCAGATTCCCAGGGCCAGCCATTCGTAGATGCTGAAGTGCCCGGGCACCAATGGAACCACTTTCATCAGGATCATCAGCAAGCCGACCAATGCACCCACAGCGGCGACCAGTCGTTGGCGCTGGCTTGGCGCCATTTGATAATACGCGGCGCAAGCTGCCAGCCATCCCGCCGCGGAGGCCAGCGAACCAACGTCCGAGATAGGCACCAGGATGGCGTCGCCCAGAAACATGCACGCAGCCGTACTCAATCCTACGCAAATCACGGCGACGGACGGAGTTTGATTCCGCGGGTGCACCCGGGCGACATGGGAATCAACCAACCCACGCCGCCCCATGGCAAATACCAACCGGCTGGCTGCGACCAGGTTCCCGTTAAACACTTTGAAGAGCGAAAGCAAAGCCGCTGCAAGAATCACGCTCACGATCCAGCGCGAGCCCACCGCATGCTCAAAAGCCACCGCGGTCATGAACCTTTCGCCGGTGAGTTCGCGCCAAGGAGCGACGTAACCTACTGCGGCGATCACGATGGTGTAGAAGAGAATGCCCACCAGGATGGCCATCCAGATGGCCTTGAAAAATCCGCCGGCACGAAATTCGGGGCTGGATTCCTCAGCGCCCTTCACCACGGACTCAAAGCCGGTCATGTAATAAGGAACAATCTGAATGACCAGCAGGACGGAAACGAATCCGCTGTGGGTGTACAAGGGCGGAAAATTCTGTGGCGAACCCTTGCTGACTCCCACGGCGACAAACACGACAAACAGGCCGAGGGTCCCGAACGTTGTCCAGTTCTGAAAGATCGCACTCAGGCGGATGCCGCGATAGTTGAGCCAGGTGAGAACACCGGTCAGGCCCAGACCGATGATCACGTGAGGCAGGTAAACGGGCCGCCCGGCGATGCGATAGAGCTCTATCGAATCCAGCCCGGGGAAAATGTAACCCGCAATCTTCCCCACCGCCACAGCCTCCCACGGGCAGACGATGAAGTATGCCAGTACCATCATCCAGCCGGTGGCGAAGCTCACCCATCGGGGGAAAACTTTCGCGGTGTAGGCGACTTCCCCCGAAGCGTCGGGGATGGCGGCTACGAGTTGGCCGTAAACATATCCGATGGGAAGCAGCAGTGTGCCACCGATCGCAAATCCCAGAATGCCGCCCAGCGGTCCGCCGCGCAGCAACCAATCGTCCATCACGACCAGCCAGCCGACGCCCACCATGGTCCCCCAACCCAGGGTGAAGTAATCAACCACGCGGAGTTTGCGGGCGAGAGTGGTCATGGGGATAGCAACTAGTAATTAGCAATTGGTAATTAGCAATTGGCAATTGGCAATTGGCCAAACATTGAAATCCAGGGGCTATTGGCAGTCGCTAATTGCTAATTGCCAATTGCTAATTGCTGATTCTCGGGGCGTCTCCGAAGCCTTCCTCTAAAACAGACACAGCAATTCGAAAATCAAATTCGCGGCGAGAAGCGATGTGATCTCACCATTGTCATAGGGCGGCGATACTTCCACCAGATCGCACCCCACCAGCTTCAGGCCTCTAAAGCAGCGCACCAAGTCCAGAATCTGCGCACTCGAGAGTCCTCCGACTTGCGGCGTGCCCGTGCCAGGAGCAAAGGCTGGATCCACTATGTCGATGTCGAGCGTGAGATAGACGGGGCGGCCTCGCAACTTTTTCAGGTGACGCTTGACCAGTTCGACTCCGCCGGCATGAAACTCTTCCGAGGTCACAATCTCGATGCCGTGCTTGTGGGCAAAATCAAAGTCGCCGTCGGAATAAACCTGGCCGCGCAGCCCGACTTGGAGGGCGTGACCTTCTTGAATCAATCCTTCCTCGATGGCATATTTCACGGGCGTGCCGTGCGAATGCGGACTGCCAAAGTACCCGCCCCAGGTGTCCCCGTGGGCATCGAGCTGAACAAACGCAACCGGACCGAAGTGCCGGTGAATGGCGCGCAGTATGGGCAAGAGAATGGAGTGATCGCCACCGACGCAGACCGACCGCGCTCCGCCGCGAAACACGTCTCCCAGTTGCTCGGTGATTCTCCGATAGGTGTCTTCTATCGATAGCGGATTGATGGAGAGATCGCCAAAATCACCGATGCGCCATTTTTCGAAGGGGTTGAGTTTCAGCACCGGATTCCAGGGGCGAATCATGGCCGACTGCACCCGAATATTGCGCGGGCCAAAGCGCGCACCCGGACGGTAAGTCGTTCCTCCGTCGAACGGAATGCCGATCAACGCCAGGTCGAGGTCCTCGGCTCGTGGAATATGGGGCAACCGCATGAACGTGGGCACGCCGGAGAAACGTGGATAGACCAGCGCGTCCACCGGCATGGGATGCGCCTTCGCGATTTTTTTGGTTTTCATGGGCGCGCGCATTATAGAACATAGCTCCGAGTCCCTGAGGGTCTTGGGAGAACTCCTTTACGTCTTTTGCGGAAACTTTGCGTCCTTTGCGGTCAAAATCTTTAACCGCAAAGGGCGCAAGGGAGTCGCAAAGTTCGCAAAGCACTCGATCCATCCTGCATCAGTTCAGTATGTTATGTTTTAGCCTTCTCAGATGACCAGTGAGGAAAGCATGCCCCGATACGAATATCGAGTCCTGAAGCCAGTTCCGGCGGCAGAAAAAGCGTTTCTTGAATGGATTGATCGTCTCGATCGTGCATTCACGAATCGCGACCCTGAGCATCGCAGTAATGTAGTCCGCGAGGAACTGCACCAACTTTATCTGGGACGTCCCTATCCGGCGCCAGACCCGGCCGCTCCGCTGGCGATGCAAACTCTGGTCCACTCGCTTGATCCGCGCAACGCGACACTGGAGCCCGAGACCTACGGTGACGCCGATGCGGCGAAGTACGGAGAACGCAAGCCGCTGATCTGGTTCTGGATGATGTACGACCGCTCTCCGGTCGGCCTGAATCACTGGCTGGGACACAGGGTGCGAGCCATGCTGGCGCGCCACGTATTCAAGCATTGCGGCAACAATGTCAAAATCTTTCACGGCGTGGAGTTTTCTTTCGGGTACAACCTGACGGTCGAAGACAATTGCACCATTCACAAATACGTTCTGCTCGATGACCGCGGAGAGATCATCATTCACGATGGATCGTCGGTCTCCGATTACGCCAACATCTACTCGCATGCGCACGATCTCAACGACGGCATGATCGTCGACAATCACAAAACCGAGATCGGTCCCAAGGCGCGGATCACCTATCATGCGACGGTGCTGAGCGGCGTCAAGGTTGGCGAGCATGGGATGGTGGGTTCGATGGGAGTAGCCTCCAAAAATGTTGAGCCCTTCACCGTAGTGGGCGGCATTCCCGCCAAACCGATCAAGATAAAATCCATCGCTCCGGAAGAACAGCGAAGCTCTTTCGGAAAGCGCTAGAGCCAAGATACATTGTCATCCTGAGCGTAGTCTTCCGTCCGGCGAAGCCGGGACGAAAGCAAGCGAAGGACCTATGCATTTCCCGCTGAGATCCATCTTTTTTAGTGAGTTCTTGGCGCTGCGAACGGCAGAGAATGCACAGGTCCTTCGTCGGAAGCCCTTCGCGTAGCGAAGGGCTCCGCTTCCTCAGGATGACAGCACTAGGTGCCCCAAGCCGCGCGGAATCGCGGGTCCGCGTGTTAGTATCGAAACCAATCTCGCATGACCCTGCAACACATCGACATCCTGGATATCGTGTTCCAGTTGATTGCATTTTTGTTTGCAATCAGCGTTCACGAGTCGGCCCATGCCTGGATGGCCAATCTCCGCGGCGATCCTACTGCCCGCATGCTGGGACGGATTACGCTCAATCCCGTGAAGCACATCGACCCGATCGGAACGCTGCTCTTGCCAGCGGTCGCGATGTTCACCCATCTCCCGGTTCTAGGCTGGGCGAAACCTACACCGGTAGATCCGCGTAACTTCAAGCATCCCGTCCTCGATGATATCCTCACGTCGATCGTGGGACCGATCAGTAATTTTGTGGTTGCAACCTGCGCCGTCCTCGCTCTGGCTGTCGTGAAAGCCGTCTCGGCCAACGGACAAGAGATTGTCTTTGGCACACTCCAGGGCGCAGACTTTACCAACACTAATTCATTTCTCGTCCCATTGTGCAAACTTGTGTTTGACGTGATGCTGATCAACATCGTGCTCGGCGTTTTCAATCTTATCCCGGTTCCACCCCTGGACGGCAGCCATGTGCTGCGCCATTTGTTGCCCACTGGCGCGCTCCGAATCTATGACAGTGTCGGTATGTTCGGCCTGTTTATCTTGGTGTTTTGGGGTGGACGTTTCTTGTCCGCTCTAATCGGTCCCGTTTTCGCCCTTTTTATAGGTATCCTCCTGAGAATCTGATGACCTCTCGTCCAAGCCAACGCAAACGCGTGCTCAGCGGTATGCGCTCTACCGGCAAACTGCATTTGGGAAATTTTGTCGGCGCCCTGGACAACTGGGTGCGCATGCAGGACCAGTACGATTGCTTTTTTTTCGTAGCAGACTGGCACGCGCTTACTACCGATTACGCGGATACCTCGAGGATCAAGGAAAACTCGCTGGAAGTCCTGCTCGACTGGCTGGCGGCGGGGCTTGATCCCGAGCGCTGCACCATGTTCATCCAGTCGCATGTTCCGCAGCATGCCGAGTTGCATCTGCTGTTTTCCATGATCACACCGCTGGGCTGGCTGGAGCGCGTCCCGACGTACAAAGAGCAACGCGAGAACATTGCGGAAAAAGATCTCGCTACCTACGGATTTCTCGGGTACCCGGTATTGCAGGCGGCCGACATTCTTATCTACAAAGGCGATTTCGTTCCGGTGGGCGAAGACCAGGTGCCGCACGTTGAGTTGACTCGCGAAATCGCGCGCCGCTTCAACATGTTTTACACCCGGAAAGGCATGTACGTTTTTCCCGAGCCGCAACCGCTTCTGACTCCCGCCGCCAAACTTCCAGGCACCGATGGCCGGAAGATGTCGAAGTCGTACGGCAACACCATCCTGCTGACCGATCCCGAGCCAATCGTGCGGCAGAAATTAAAGACCATGGTGACGGACCCGGCTCGTGTGCGCCGGACCGATCCCGGCAATCCTGACGTTTGTCCCGTAGGCGACCTGCACAAGATCTTCAGCGACCGCCCAACCATCCTGAAAGTGGACGAAGGATGCCGTTCGGCCGGCATCGGCTGCATCGAGTGTAAGGGGTGGGCCGCGGACGCTCTGGTCAGCATCCTCAATCCCATGCAGGAGCGTCGCAAGAAATATGAAGACAATCCACGCCTCGCCTGGGATATTCTGGAGGCAGGCTCCTCCCGCGCCAGCAAGGTGGCCGGGGCGACCATGGGCGAAGTCCGCGAGGCAATGGGCATGTCGCTCGATTACGAAGAGAAACGTGGCTGAGAATCTAAAAATCGCGTCCATGAACCCAGAGCCGGAAAGCGGCAGCACGCTGGCACCGGTCGTGCCCATGCCTGTCGCGCAAAAGCCGCGGCCGGAAAGCGACTTCCCTTTCTCCGTGAGTGTCGGGGATGTCTACGAGGGACCGCTCGATCTACTGCTCGACCTGATCCGCAAACAGGACATTGATATCTACGACATTCCCATCGCGCGCATCACGGCGCAATACTTAGCCTACGTCGAAAAGCTGCGTGAGCTGGATGTGAACGTTGCGGCCGAATTTATTTACATGGCAGCCGTGCTGATTCACATTAAATCGAAGATGCTGCTGCCGCGCGATCCCGCCGCGGCCTCGGATGCGCAGGACGATCCGCGAGCTGAACTGGTGAACCGTCTGATCGAGCACGAGAAGTTCAAGTCGGCGGCACAAATGTTGATGCAGAAGCAGCAGATTGAAGACGCCGTCCGATCCAACCCGGCCATCCGGGAATTTATGGATGCCGAAGGCACCGAGCCCGAAATCGCCGCCGATGTGATTGACCTGGTAAAGACCTTCCAGCAGATTCTGGAGCGCGCCCGTTCACGCCCGCTACTTCAGGTGGACGAAGAGACGGTCACCGTAGGACAGATGATTGACTATTTGCAGCGGCGGTTGGCGCTCGAAGATAAACCGCTTCGCCTGAAGCAGATCCTGCGCAATGTAAATTCGCACCAGGCTCTGGTCTGCATGTTTCTGGCGCTGCTGGAGATGGTCCGGTTGCAGGCAATCCAGTTGCGTCAAGACCGCATTTTTGGCGAAATCCTGCTGCGCAAGCACAGTGGATTTGACGCCATCGTCGCGGAGCAGGCAGCGGTGCGAGACGATTGGAAATAGGAAATCGGCCGCCGGTCTTCAGTCCTTGGCCATCAGCGAGTGATACAGACCTACAGGGCACTTAACCATGAGTCTTAAAGCTAAACTTGAAGCGATTATCTATGCGGCGGAGACGCCGATCACGCTCGACCACATCGTCGAGCTGCTGAGCGATTCTGCGATTGCCGAAGGCGCAACCGAAGAAGAGGTCAAGAGGCATGTCCGCGTCGCGCTCGATGAACTGATCGACGACTACGCTGCCGCCCACCGTGGGATCGAGATCCGCCAGATTGCGGGCGGATATCGCATGTCCACCAAACCCGAGCAGCATGACGTGGTCCGCGAGTTTGCCAAGAGTCTGAAGCCACCGATTCGGCTCTCTCTTCCGGCGCTGGAAACGCTGGCCGTGATTGCCTACAAACAGCCAGTCACCGTGCCAGAGATCAGCGAAATTCGTGGCGTGGATTCTAGCGGCGTCATCGCCACTTTGCTGGATCGGAAGCTGATCACCACTGCCGGCCGCAAGGCGGTCATTGGCCGACCGATTCTCTACAAGTCCACCAAGGAATTTCTGCTGCGCTTTGGATTGAAAGACGTCAGCGAACTGCCCAGCATGGAGGAGTTCGAAAAGCTGGTGGCGGAATCATTTCAGAACGAATTGCTCCCGGTGTCGGACAACGGCGCGGAGCCCGTAGAAGCCGCTCCCGCCGGCGATGCGCAAATTGAGTCCGAGCCCACGGCGCCCACCCCGAACCAGGAAGGGGTTTCCACCGACACGCGTACCGCCGGAGAAAATGATCCAGCCGCTTAGACCGCGGTTGACTGATTTTCCATCCAGGCTTTCATCTAACGTGTAGTTAAAGAAATTTCCAATGCCAGCCCAACGTCTGCAAAAAATTATCGCTGCTGCTGGCATCGCATCGCGCCGCAAGGCGGAGCAGCTTATTGCCGGCGGTCTGGTATCGCTCAACGGGCAGATTGTAACCGAGCCCGGCACCAAGGCCGATCCTGAGCACGATCACATCCGGGTGAATGGCAAGCTGTTGCGCGGCGCGCAGAAATACGTCTATCTGCTGATGAACAAGCCCAAGGGATATATCACGGCCGTGACTGACCCGGAAAAGCGGCCGACCGTGATGGATTTGCTTCGGGGAGTAGGCGTGCGCGTCTATCCCGTCGGGCGGCTGGACTACGCCAGCGAAGGCCTGCTCCTGCTTAGCAATGATGGAGAGCTAGCTGCCGCGCTGATGAAGGCTTCATCACACGTTCCCAAGACCTACCTGGTCAAGGTTGCGGGCACGCCGTCGGCCGACGGCCTGGCCAAGATGAGATCGGGCGTTTACATTCAGGGAAAAGGCGGCCGCCGCCAGAAGACAGCGCCCGCCAAGATCAAGCCGATTCGCGAGGCCGACAATCCCTGGTATGAGGTTACGCTGATCGAAGGCAAGAACCGGCAGATCCGGCAGATGTTCGAGACCGTCGGGCATCATGTGGAAAAAATCAAGCGGGTGCGTTACGGACCGCTGCAGCTTGATGTTCCTCCGGGAAAGTTCCGACACTTGACGACGCAGGAAGTTACCCGTTTGAAGTCTGCGGTTAAGGCACGTGTGGTCGCGGGCGACTCGCCCGCGGCTTTTGACCTTGACTCAAGACTCTCGCGGGCGAGCCGCCCGCGACCACACAAACAATAAAGATCCTTAGTTGTTCGTCAGTGGTAGTTGCGCAGCACCATATAGTCCGGCATCACTGCCCAGCAGAGCCAGAGTGACAATCGTCCTGGTCGAAGCTTCTGGCCCCAGATGCCCTGAAGCACCTGCTCCATCAGAGAGCGTAGAAGCGGGGGCGGTGGCAGCGTAAACCAGAGAACGCTGCCGCAGTTCCTCAAAGATGAAGGGGGAAAATGCCTCCCAGGCGCTCGACGCTCCTCCACCAATCACATACATGTTGAGATTAAAGGCATTGACCAAATTCGCCAGGCAAATGCCCAGAGCGCGTCCCACTCGGCCAAAAATTTTCTTGGCCTCTTCGTCTCCCTGAATAGCCAGGTTATAGATCGCTTTCGAGCTGAACTCCGGATCTGTGCTGGCAGCTTTTGCCAGCCCTGGCGCGCGGCCAGATGCAATCGCCTCCCTCGCCATTCGAACTACTGCCGTGGCCGAAGCATATTGCTCGACGCACCCGCGGTTGCCACAGCCGCACGGAGGTCCTTCAGGTTCCACCGTCATGTGGCCGAACTCGCCCGCCATTCCGGTCATGCCGTGCCAGATGCGACCCTGGAGCACGATTCCACCGCCAACGCCAGTTCCCAGGGTGAGCATCGCCATGTCATCCACATCGCGCGCGGCGCCCAGCCACTTCTCTCCCAGGGCAGCGACGTTAGCGTCGTTCTCAAGGATCACCCGCGTACCCAGGAGACGCTCAATTTCGGCTCGGACCGGAGTCTCGGCCCATCCCGGAAGATTCGGCGACTCGCGCAACATGCCGGTCTTCATATCGATAATGCCGGGCACACCGATGCCGATTCCCTGCAGGGCAAAGGTGCTGCCATACTTAGCGGCAAGAATTCGGATGGCATCGCACATCTCCCGGATGACGTGATCTTTGCCCAGTGCCACCCGCGTGCCCAGCGTGACTTTTTCCATCAAGTCACCCTGCTGGTTCACTGCCGCGATGCGCAGATTGGTACCGCCGAGATCAACACCGATCGAAAAGTTGGGCATAGGTCAGTAGCGTATCAAATTTCAGATCGCGAACGCGTCAGGGTAGCGCCGGCGTCCCGCCGGCGCTACTTTTGACACCTTGGACAATAGTGGCTGCTGCGTCCCGCAATCACTATTCGTTTGATTGGAGTCTTGCACACCAGGCACGGTTCGCCTTCGCGCCCGTAGACGCGATGCTGCAGCTGAAAGAATCCCTCCTCGCCATCTGCATCAACATAGTCGGATACGGAAGATCCGCCCAGCGCTATCGCTTCCCGTAGTACTTCCTGAACCGCCGGGTAGAGCCGTCGCAGGTCTTCTCGCGTGAGCGATGATGCGCGCCGCCTCGGCCGGATCCCAGCGCGGAACAGCGACTCGTCAGCGTAGATGTTCCCCACACCGCTCAGGAGTTTCTGGTTCAGCAGGGCGCTCTTGATCGGAGTCTTGCGGCCGTGAAAGAGCTTGACGAAGTGGTCGAGTTGAACTTCGAGCGGCTCGGAACCGTGAGCTTTGAAACCGTGTGTAACACTCAAACGCCCGAAGCGCCGCGGATCGACGAAGCGCAATTCCCTGCCAGAAGCCAACTTCGCGACCAGGTGGGTGTGTTTTGCCATTTCGCCGTTCGCCGGAGAGACCACCATGCGCCCGGTCATCCCCAGGTGAACGATCCATTGGGCGTGTGCTTGTGTCGGGCGGATGCCCCCGCCCGCCGCTTTTTTGTTCGGTTGTGAACCGCGAGACTTGTTCCGACCCTTGGCGGGCGAGGGCGCCCGCCCCACACGACCGGTAGGTTCCAGGTCGAACACGATGTGCTTGCCCACCCGCCGCACGCCGGCAATGCGCTGCGACTTCAGCGTGGCAACGATATCCGCAGCTGGACTTTTCAACGGCTCAGGTTTCGATCCCAACCAGACAGACTCGATGACATCTCCGGTTACCCGGCTGGCCAGGCCACGAGCAATGGTTTCGACTTCGGGAAGTTCGGGCATGGAAAACAGTCTACAGTCGTCGGTCTTCAGTCGTCAGCGCGGCCCATGCTGACGACTGAGGACTGACGACCGACGACTGCATTGCTCATCCGCCATCCCGCGGGTTATGATTGGCGGTACACATCAGCCCTGCAAATCCTTGTAATTTCAATGTAGAGCAGTTTCCCGTGGGCGTGGAGTGTGTGCGACCCTGCAGTGCGGCCGGGGCGGCCGCCATTTTGTGCCACGGAGCTGACTTTGAAGAAGGGTAAGACCGCTGTCATCGTGGGTGCGCAGTGGGGCGACGAGGGTAAGGGCAAGATCGTCGACGTTCTCTCCGAAGGTTTTTCGGTGGTTGCCCGTTACGCCGGCGGACACAACGCCGGGCACACCGTCATCATCAACGGCAAGAAATTCATCCTTCAGCTGGTGCCTTGCGGCGTTCTGCGTCCCCGCTGCCGCAGCGTGATTGGCAATGGCGTGGTGCTCGATCCCATCGCCTTTCTTAAGGAAGTTGCGGCTTTGCGCGAGACCGGCGTGCAGGTGGACGGGAGCCTGTTCGTCAGCAACCGCGCTCACGTGATCCTGCCTTACCACCGCATGATCGAACTGGCATCGGAAAATGCCCCGGGTCGGGTGAAGATCGGCACCACGTCCCGCGGCATCGGGCCGACTTACGAAGACAAGATGGGCCGCCGCGGCCTGCGAGTCGCGGACCTGCTTGACCTGAAGCTACTACGGACGCACATCGAAAACGCCTGCCGCGAAAAAAATATGATCGCGCATGCGTTGTTCAACTCCGAGCCGCTCGATCCCGACAAGATGTACCAGGAATACGCGGAGGCTTCGGCGAAAGTCGCTCCCTTCGTGTGCGACACCGCCGCGCTGCTGAACAAGGCGCTGGCTGACGGCGAGTCGGTTCTCTTTGAAGGCGCGCAAGGCACCATGCTCGACATCGACCACGGCACGTATCCTTTCGTGACTTCGTCTAGCGCAACTTCAGGGGGAGCGGTGATCGGAACCGGCGTGGCTCCGAACGCGATTGACACCGTGATTGGCGTCACCAAGGCGTATTGCACCCGAGTAGGTGGCGGGCCCTTTCCTTCCGAGGCCATGGATGCCAGCGGCGACCTGCTGCGGACGCGGGGCAATGAGTACGGCGCGGTGACGGGGCGTCCGCGGCGCTGCGGCTGGCTCGATTTGCCACTCTTGCGCTACGCTGGCATGATTAACGGCATCTCCTGGCTGGTTGTCACCAAGCTCGACGTGCTGGATGAGCTGGCCGAGATTCCGGTATGCGTGGGCTACAGAATTAACGGCAAGGTGACCGCAGAGATTCCAGCTCACGCCAGCGGCTACGACGTCATTGAGTGCGTGTACCACACCATACCGGGGTGGCGCAGTACTACTCAAGGCATCACCCACCTGGAAAAACTGCCCCAGGCGGCGCGAGAATATCTGGCATTTCTCGAGAAAGAGAGCGGCGCCCGCATCGGAATGGTCTCGACCGGACCCGGACGCGAGCAGACCATGTTTGTAGACACCTTCAATGAAGAACTCAGCCGATTGACTGGACAGAAAACAGAGGCTTCAGCAACAATCTGACAAAACGGAGCGAATGATGGTTGTCCTGGCTGTGACGTGGATGGCGAAAGTTGGACGAGAAGCTGAAGTGGCCGCTGTCTTTTCCAAACTGACCGAAGAGTCCCGCAAGGAGCCCGGCTGCGTGATGTACGTGGTGCATCGGCACAAGACCGAACCGCGACGCTTTTTCATCTATGAGCAGTACAAGGACGACGCGGGTTTGGAGGCGCACCGCGCCGCTCCCCATTTTCTGCAGTACGCCAAAAAAGAACTTCCGAAACTGGCCGACCGTGTAGAAGGACATCTATACGAGCCGCTAGGCTAGTTGGCTCGTGTGGCCGCGGGCGACTCGCCCGCGCTTTCTATTTCTTGTCCGCCATCAGCACCCCGCCCGAAGCGTAGCTCTCCTTAGAAACTTCGTTGAAAGCCACTACCACTGCCTCGCGGCGAGCTCCCGCCTCCTCCACCATGGCGTCGGTGAGGCGCTGTGCCAGCTTGCGCTTTTGATCGGCGGTGCGGCCGGTCAGCATTGTGACTTGGACCAATGGCATGGAAATCGCTCCTGGCTTCTGGCTACTGCGCCAGTTCGTATCCCGCAAAAAAGAAACTGAGCTCGAAGCGGGCGGTATCGTCCGCATCCGAGCCGTGGATAGCATTGTTCTCGATGCTGGTCGCCCACTTCTTGCGAATGGTGCCTTCCTCGGCGTTGGCCGGATTCGTAGCGCCCATAAGCTTTCGCAAATCGGCTATGGCATTTTCTTTTTCCAAGGCCAGAACGACAATCGGCCCGCTGGACATGAAGTCCGTCAGCGAACTGAAGAACGGCCGGCTGGCGTGCACCGCGTAGAACTGCTCCGCCTGATGCTTCGATATTTCGAGCATCTTCATGCACAGAATCTGAAAGCCGTTCTTCTCAAATTGCTCGATGATATCGCCGATAGCGTGCCTGCGCACGGCATCCGGTTTAACGATGGTCAGTGTGCGTTGAAGTGTTTTCATTTGTGGTTAGTTGTTGTTCCTTTAATCGTTTTACTGAGAACCGGGAACTAGTATCTGAAAACTGGGTCCTAAGCTTTTACTCCTATTACCGCCGCCACAGTCTCACCAATATCTGCAGGCGATTTCGCGACACGAATTCCCGCCGCTTCCATAGCTTTGATCTTCTCCGCCGCGGTTCCCTTCCCTCCGGAAATAATGGCACCGGCATGGCCCATGCGGCGGCCTTCAGGTGCCGTCTGCCCGGCGATGAATCCGACCACGGGTTTTTTCATGTGCATCTTGACGTACTCCGCCGCAGTCTCCTCCGCGTTGCCACCGATTTCTCCGATCATGACCACAGCTTCCGTCTGGGGATCGCGATTGAACAACTCAAGCGCGTCCAGAAAGCTGGTGCCGATGATGGGATCTCCGCCGATGCCGATTGCCGTGGATTGCCCGATTCCACGCGTGGTGAGCTGATATACGGCCTCGTAGGTCAGAGTGCCGGATCGCGAGACGATTCCCACCGACCCTTCTTTGTGGATATGGGCGGGCATGATGCCGATCTTGCAGTGTCCCGGCGAAATAATTCCCGGGCAGTTGGGTCCGATCAGCCGTGAGCGCCGGTTTTGCAGGAACTCCCAGGCACGGACCATGTCCAACGTCGGGATGCCTTCCGTGATGCAGACGATCAACTCCAACTCGGCGTCGGCCGCCTCCATGATGGCATCCGCGGCAAACGGCGGCGGCACGAAGATCATGGACGTGTCCGGCGCAGTCTGGTTCACTGCTTCCTGCACGGTATTGAAGATCGGCCAACCTTCGTGCGTTGTGCCTCCCTTACCAGGAGTCACGCCGCCGACAATCTGCGTTCCATACTCTGCGCAAGCCTTGGCGTGGAAGGTGCCTTCCCGCCCCGTAAGACCCTGCACGATCACGCGTGTCGACTTATTAACCAGAATGCTCATGAAATCGTCTCAATCCTCAAAGCTGTCATCCTGAGCGCAGCATTTCCTTCGCGAAGCGAAAGAAATGCGGAGTCGAAGGACCCCTACTCTCTGCAAGCAGCGGTGTGCTAAGCCGCTCGCGCTGCCGCCACTACCTTCTCGGCCGCATCCCGCATGGTCTCAGCCACAATAAAATTCAATCCCGACTGCTTCAGAATCTCCCGCCCAGCCTCAACGTTCGTGCCTTCCAGGCGCAGCACGATGGGAAGCTGAATATGCGTCTTCCGCGCCGCCTCGACCACGCCAGTGGCCAGCATATCCACTCTTAGGATGCCACCGAAAATATTGATCAATACCGCCTTCACATTCTTGTCGCTGAGCAGGATTTCAAACGCATGCGTGACTTGCTCTGCGTTGGCGCCTCCACCGACATCGAGAAAGTTGGCAGGCATGCCCCCGGCGTACTTGATGATGTCCATGGTCGCCATTGCCAGTCCGGCGCCATTGACCATGCAGCCGACGCTTCCGTCCAGCTTGATATAGTTCAGGCTGTGTTTTGAAGCCTCAACCTCGAGCGGATCTTCTTCCGTAACGTCACGCAATTCCTTCAGTTCAGGATGCCGGAACATCGTGTTGTCATCGAAATTCATCTTGGCATCGAGTGCAAACAGACGGCCGTCGGTGCAAGTGACAAATGGATTGATTTCCATCAGCGAAGAATCGGTTTCCTCGAAAGCCTTATACAAGCCGGTCATGAACTGCACGGCCTGACTGATCTGCTGCGCCTTCAGTCCCAGGGCGAATGCCAGTTTGCGCGCCTGAAATGCTTCCAGACCCATTCCCGGATCAATGTATTCCTTGAGAATGGCCGCAGGATTCTCCGCCGCCACCTGTTCGATTTCCATTCCACCCGCGGCCGACGCCATAAACACTGGCCGCGCCTCGGCACGATCAATCACAATTCCCAGGTAGAGTTCCTTCTCAATCGGCAGCGTTTCTTCGATCAGCAGGCGGCGAACCACGCGGCCCTCAGGCCCGGTCTGATGTGTGATCAACGTCATGCCAAGGATCTTGCTGGCGAGCTCGGCCGCCTCCGCGACCGACTTGGCAATCTTGACGCCGCCGCCTTTACCGCGTCCGCCGGCATGGATCTGGGCCTTCACCACCACCCCCGTAGCCCCAGCGTCGAACAGCTTCTTAGCAGCTGCCTCCGCCGCCTCGCGGCTCTCGACCATCTCGCCGCGCGGCACTGCGACCCCGTACTTCTTCAGGATATTCTTCGCCTGGTACTCATGAATTTTCATAATGATTCCAACCAGACCTGTCGGCAAAACCCGGCTTGCAGCTTCAGGGCAGCAGTTTCGTAACGTTTGATTTTATAGAAGGGTCACCGATAGGGCAAACGCGCGCTCCCAAGCTTCAGGGCTCTTCGCGTCCTTTGCGGAATCCTTTGCGGCCTTTGCGGTTTAAGATTTTGCGCTTTCTGCCCGGGATTAAATCTTAAACCGCGAGGGTCGCAAAGGAACCCCGAAGCGAGGCGCCCATGCCCCCGCCTTGTCGATAGAAAACGGTGCTACTCTTGTAGCCGGCTACATGATCACTGACGCCCTGCAGCGGATTGCTAACGAGCACGAATCACTGACGCGTGAAGAAGCGCGCGCGGTCATGACGGAAGTCTTCTCCGGGAGTGCCACCGAAGCTCAGATCGGGGCCTTACTGGTAGCGCTGCACATGAAGGGCGAGACCGTCGAGGAGATCGTGGGCTTCGCCGAGGCCATTCGTGCGGCAGCGGAGCCATTGCCTCTCCATCGTGGATCCACGCTGTCTGTCAGTAGCGCGGGGCGAGAAACGCTGGTAGACACCTGCGGCACTGGCGGAGACGCGCGGGGCACCTTCAATATTTCCACGGCCACCGCGTTCGTCGTCGCCGGAGCAGGTGTGCACGTTGCCAAGCACGGCAATCGAGGACTGAGTTCCAAATGCGGCTCGGCCGATGTTATGGAAGCCCTAGGCGTCAAGATCAGCCTGCCCGCCGCCGTTCTGGCCGCATGTCTCGAAGAGGTCGGCATCGTGTTCCTGTTCGCCCCCGCCATGCACTCCGCCATGAAGTATGTACAGCCAGCGCGCCGCGAGCTTCGCTTGCGGACAATCTTCAACCTGCTCGGTCCACTCACCAATCCGGCGCGGGCTTCGGCGCAGGTAGTTGGAGTGTATTCCCTCGATCTGGTGGAAAAAGTTGCGGAGGCGCTCAGCATGTTGGGCGTCCATCGCGCTCTGGTGGTCCACGGGCTGGATGGCCTGGATGAAATCACGACTACGGGGCCAACCCGCATCGCCGAAGTTCGCGAGGGAAATGTCCGCACCTACGAAGTCACACCGGAAGAGTTCGGAATCAAGCGGGCTGCTCTCGAAGAGCTTTCCGGTGGCGACGCCGTGGTCAACGCCGCTGTCATCCGTGAAATTCTGGCCGGGAAGAAATCCCCTTGCCTGGACATCGTCCTGCTGAACGCGGCCGCTGCCCTGGTCGCAGCCGGTAAAGCCGACCACTTAGCAGATGGGTTGCCGCTGGCAGCGCAGTCCATCGATTCCGGCGCGGCATCCGAAAGGCTGGACGCACTGGTGAAGTTCACAACCACTCGCACGTGAGGACTTCGGGCGTCAGACGTCAGACCTCAGACCCGCCTCATTGTCCCGACGTCCGACGTCTGAGGTCCGAAGTCCACCCTGCCGCTTCCCGCTTCAATCTTTCAATCTGCTCTAGATGACTCGCCCCGTGCGCCCCCATTCTTTCGATCAACTGGGCCACGGTAAAATCCTGTTTCGTCTCGGGATGATAGGCTGACTTGCCAAGATCCGCCGGCTTGATGCGCTGCAGCAATCGCATGTTCCCATGCCGATTCAGTCCGTAAAGCGCAATCAGCTCGGCGGGCGGAGTCTCTAAACAACCGAGGTTCCGAGCCCAGTCGTTCTGGTCCATTGGGGCAATTACCGGCTTCTTGTCTGCAAGCATCTGCCGCAGGCGGTATGCATACACAATCTCGACGTCAGCCAGATGGCCGAGAATCTCCTGGATACACCACTTGTCCGGAGCCGGCTTGTAGCGCAACACTTTCTCCGGCAGACCCGACACCGCCGCGGCAACCTGCTTCGGGTTTTTCTCCGCAGCCTCCAGATATTTCTTCAGTTCGCCTTCCGTCATAGAAAGCTCCCGCTCTTCAATTACTCAATTCCCAATTACACAATGACTTTCTGCATCCACTCGGCGACCTGGACGTTCCAGCCTAGCTCTTTTGTTATCGCGTCGCGAAGCAGCGACGAGGCTGTGGGCTCGCCGTGCACCAGGTAGGTAGTCGCGGGCTTTCGCGTGAACGTACGCAGCCATTCCAGCAGCTCCGGAGTATCCGCATGATCGCTGAATTGTTCGAGGGTTTCGATTTGTGCCCGGATGGGGACAGTCTCGCTGAAGATGCGCACTTCCGGAGCTCCGCTCTTGATCGTCGCTCCCCGTGTTCCCGGCGCCTGGAATCCGATGAAGATCACCGTGTTCCTCGGGTCGGGGAGCCGCTGCATCAGGTGATGCAAAATGCGCCCACCGGTTACCATGCCGCTCGACGAAACAATGATTGCCGGAAAATTTGTGCTATTGATTTTCTTCGAGTCCTCGGTCGTCTGGGTGAAGGTAAATCCCGGCCACTGTAGGGGCGAGCCGTATTGCTTGATCAAACGGCAGGTCTCGTCGGTACACTCTTCCGAATGCTTGAGGAATACTTCGACCGCTTTGATCGCCATCGGGCTGTCGCAGTACACCGGCAGGCGTGGAATCTGCCCCGACTCCATCAGGTCTTTGATCATGAAGAGAAATTTCTGGGTACGTTCGACGGCAAATGCAGGCACAATTACGGTGCCGCCGCGCTGCACCGTCTGGCGGATGATCGCGGCCAATTTCGGTCTGGGATCGTCTGTGGGGTGCGCGCGGTTGCCGTAAGTTGATTCCATGACCAGGGTATCAGCGGTTTCGCCTTCCGTAGGTCCAACGCGTACCACCTTTCCGGGGGCGCTGTTCTGATCACGAACGCGGCCAATATCTCCGCTGAACAACAGCTTCATCACTTGACCATTCAGATTCAGCGTCAGCTCGACCATTGCAGAACCCAGGATGTGGGCTGCCGGAACGAAGCGAAAAGAGACCTCGGGCGAGAGCTGCCTGGTTTCTTCAAACTGCACAGGACGGAAATGCTGCAAGGACTCCTCAGCCTCAGCGAGGGTATAGAGCGGCAAGGCTGGATCGTGCTTCGACTTCTTGTGCCGGTTGTAGAATCTCGCGTCCTCCTCCTGCAGATGGCCGGAATCCGGAAGAATGATGCCACACAAATCAATGGTGGAGGGAGTCGCATAAACCGGCCCGCGAAAACCTTCCCGGACCAACCGCGGAATCCAGCCACAGTGGTCGAGGTGGGCGTGCGTTAGAATGACTGCGTCGATGCCGGCCGCCGGCACCGGCGTGGGTTGCCAGTTGCGCTCCCGCCATTCCTTCGCGCCCTGGAACATGCCGCAATCGATGAGCACTTGAAAGCCGTTTTTTCCGTCGGCGTCGGAACTCGTATTGACCAGGTGCTTGGAGCCGGTGACGGTGCCAGCCGCACCGAGAAACTGAATATAGGCCAAGAGCTTTCCTCCTGCAGAAACAATTTCAGATTGTCGATTTCAGATTGCAGATTGTAAAGTAGCGCCGGCATCCCGCTGGCTGTCGGGGGGGCGCCCGCGCTTCTCATAGCTGCAGTGCCTTTTGAATCTGCAATCTGAAATCTTCAATTCTTTTTCGCCGGAGCTTCTATCTTGTACTCGTTGTTGCTCAGATCACTCTCCGGGACACTACCATCGTTAACTACGATTTCTCTAGGCGCGGAATTGGCTTCAATGCGGATGATGGCGTTCGATTTTCCATGCACCAGTAGGCGCTTGGTAGTCTGTCCTTCTGCCATCTTGAGCGTCACTGGTACCTCGGCTGCGGCATTGCCCAGGTTCTCGACCGTGACTGTGACGACATAGGCATTCCTTGACGGCTCCCACGGATAGACCGCCGCAACCTTGAAGTCCGGCAGACCACGGTCGTGATAGACCCAGTCATCGAAAAACCATCCCAGGTCGCTCTTGCTTTGCGCTTCAATCAAGTGCTGCATGTACGAAGGCGTGGTGTCGGCATCTGACCGATAGGCTGCAATTGCCTTCTTCAACGCGTCGTCACCGATCATATCGCGCAGCATCCACCAAACGTACAACGCCTTGCTGCGGTAGAGGTCTTCCATGTTTGTGTTGATCAGCGATTCGCCGGCTTCCGCATCCTGAGTGCGCTTTCGCTCCAGCGCTCTTTCCGCTTCCGCCAGCGCGGTGCAATGCAAGCCGATGAAGTCAAGCGCAGCCTGGCGGCCGCTGTCTTGCTCGCGATAGACCGCCTGGGCAAAATGAGCCAGCCCTTCGTAGATCCAGGGCCGTGACGAGAAAAGGCTGACATGCGTGAGTTGGTGAACCGCGGTCAGTCGAGACAGTTTTGGGTCGCTGCCGAAGGGTGTGAGCAGCATGCTTCCGCTTTCGTATGGCGCGGCCTCCGCATCACTCAACTCCACAACTTCCGCTCTCGCCTCGGGTGGCGGTTTCAGGGTACCAAACCACTCGGTCACAAATGGAACCGCCAGGCGCACCGCGAGCGCGTAGTTCTCGGCGGCCGGTTTGTGATCCGGCTGGTACGAAATATTCACCGGCGGTTGGTCGAGCCCTTCAAAAGGGCCAACTACAAACAGCGGCACAGTCTCGCCCATGCCATCGAAGCCACACTGCGTCTTGCTCAGGTATGCCCGGCCCAACTGTTCGATGGACTTCGCGCCTGCGGCCTTGCCATTGCACAACAAGATGGTTGGCGTACCTTGTCCGGAGTGACTCAGGTTGATTCTTAGCTGGGCTTGCGGTTCGCGCGCCTTCCATCTCGCCACGGTTTCGGCCACACTATTCCCCTCCGACAAGTTCGCCGACTCGGTCGCGATCGGATACCAGGCCACATATCCGATGCCGCGCACCGCTGTAAAGGATCGGCCAATCTGGTCCCAGTCGCTGTGCCTCGCTGCTGCCGCGGGCACTCCAATCCGTGTCAGCCGGGTGGCATCGAGAAGAATGATGCCTTCATAACCGATTTCCAATTCCACTTCGCCCTTTGGCGCGATCGCCTGGGGCAAAGTCACCAGCGCTTCCGAAAGGGCTCCGGTGTGGTCAATGTCAGAGGTGTAGGGCTGGGAGACGAACTGGGCTGGCTTGCCGTCGAGTTGGATAGACCGCCAATCCAGACTCGAGGAAATCTGCAGTGACAGATTCTTCTGCGGTGATGCTGAGTCGTTCCGCAGCGTGATCTTGCCCCGAACCGCGAGTCGCTGTTGCTCAGGCTCTATGCGGACATCCAGGTTGTAGCGGGTGAAGGTGAAGGCTTCGCGATCAATCGCGTGGGCCTGAACCAGCAAACCACAGAGGACACAGAGGACACGGAGGGACTTCATTTTGCATCCGCAGCTTTTATCCTGCGCTGGCGCACGATTTCGTACAACATGACGCCTGCCGCGACCGATACGTTCAGCGACGGCACCTTCCCCAGCATGGGAATCGAAACAAGGAAGTCGCACTTTTTCGCCACGAGATCGTGGACACCTTTCCCCTCCGAGCCCAACACGATGGCGCAGTCCATGTTGTAATCCAGCGCGTCGTAATTCTGCTTACCGCGCTCGTCCAGCCCGACAATCCAGAGATTCTTTTCTTTCAACTCCACTAGCGTGCGGGCGATGTTTGTCACCTTGGCGATGGGAAGATGCTCGCTGGCGCCGGCGGACGCTTTGGTCACAGTCGCCGTCACTCCTGCCGCGCGGCGCTCCGGGATTACCACTCCATCAGCGCCCGAGGCATCGGCGGTGCGGAGAATTGCGCCCAGGTTGTGAGGATCTTCGATTCCGTCCAAGACCACGACCAACGAGTATTGCCCGCGCTTGGCGGCGACCACGTCATCCAGATGGTTGTACCGTTTGCCCGAAGTAATTGCGACCACGCCCTGGTGAGCGTTGTTTCCCGCCATGCTGTCAAGCTCGGGGCGACCCAGAAAACGCACCGCCACCCCATTTCGCCGGCATTCTTCCACTAACCTTTGCAGGCGCAGGTCATGACGCTCTTTCAACACTCCAACCCACTCGAACGACCGGGCGCGTGCCTTCAGCGCTTCGGCGACGGCATTGATCCCATATATGTAATTCATCGAGATGTCAGTTTACCCGACATCGGACGTCAGACGTCAGACCTCGGACCTTAGACACAGAGGTCTGAGGTCCGAGGCCTGACGCCCGACGTCCGATGTATACTTTGATTGCGCCCGTGAGGAGTTGGAATGGCTCTGTCCGCAGTCATCGTGGACGACGAACAGCTTGCCCGTGACGAACTTGCCTTTCTGCTGAAAGATGTTGGCGACGTGGATGTCGTGGCCCAGGGCAAGAACGGGGTCGAAGGCGTCAACCTTATCCGCGAACACAATCCCGACCTGGTTTTTCTCGACGTGCAAATGCCTGGCCTCGATGGCTTTGGCGTCATCAAGAAACTGCTCGACAAGAAAGTGGTCCTGCCCAAGATTGTTTTTGCCACCGCTTTTGATCAGTACGCGGTAAAGGCGTTCGAGGTGAACGCCGTGGACTACCTGCTTAAGCCTTTCGACAAGAAGCGAGTGGCGCAATCGGTGCAGAGGGTGCGCGCCAAAATGGAATCCGGCAACACCTCGTCAGACAAGCTTGAGACCCTGGTCCGGATGCTGGAGTCGCAGAAGCCGCAAGCCTCCAAGATTCTCATAAAGGCCGCCGGCCGGCTCTTTCTGGTCAATCAGAACGATATCGGCTTCGCTTCCATCGAGGAAGGCGTGATCACGGTTGTGACCAGCGGTGCCAATGGCATCGAGGGTCAATCCAATTGCCGCACTCTGGAAGAACTGCTGGACAGTCTCGATCCCAATCTTTTCTGGCGCGCTCACCGCTCCTACCTGGTGAACATCAACCGCATCAAGGAAGTGGTTCCCTGGTTCAAGAGCTCCTATCAACTGCGCATGGACGACAAGAAGCAGACTGAAATTC
This sequence comes from Terriglobia bacterium, assembly GCA_963813645.1. Taxonomy (GTDB): domain Bacteria; phylum Acidobacteriota; class Terriglobia; order Terriglobales; family Acidobacteriaceae; genus JAIQFF01. The sequence continues at coordinate 193,621 of CAWEZS010000019.1, read as the reverse complement.
CCGTAAGCCGGGCCCAAACCAAGCGCCTGAGAGAACTTTTCGGCCTCTAAGAGCGATTTCAGATTGTTGATTTCAGGCAGATTCTTCGCTTTGCGGTCGTCGGAATCTGAAATCTACAATCTGAAATCTGCAATTGCAAGAGGGGGAGGGCGGCCAGCTGGGAATCCACGACGGCCCCTTCGGGCTGCCACCAACCGCTACGCAGCCAGCGCTTCCAATGCAAGGCGATTGCGGATCACCAGAGTCGATCCTTCCAGTCGAATCAATTCTTTCTTCTTGAGCTCGCTTAACAGGCGGGTGACTGTCTCGCGCGACGATCCGATCATCTGTGCGATCTCTTCGTGCGTCATGCTGGAGCGGATACGAATTTCCCTGCCCGCACTGTCGCGCTCGGGTTCGCCGCCCCACGAAAGCAGCAGGCGGGCCAATTTCCCCGCCGAGGAACGTGCCAGGACCAGTTCATGAATGTCGCGGTAGGCGGACTGAAATTCGCGGCTGAGCGCCTGCGCCGAGTGCAACCCAAGCTCTCCGTACTTGTCCAACAGCTTCATCAGGGCCTCACGGTTCATGAAGTTCACTTGGCATGGCCCCACCGTTTCCGCCGTCACTTCGTACGGTGTTCCGGAGATTACCGCACTCAGACCCAGAGCCTCGCCGGGATCGGCCATCTTGAGAATCAGGATCTTGCCGTCGCGAGAGGTTGTCGAGAGCTTGACCTTGCCCGAACAAAGCACCAACACACCGCGAGGAGTCTGGCCCTCCACAAACAAGACCGCGCTACCGGGATAAGTGCTCAGGTGGCTGACCGCGCTGAAGGATTTCAGAACATCGGGAGACAGGCCACAAAACCACTTGTCCTTGCGCAGCTTGCAGCTCACACAATTCTCGATGATCTCCAGTCCATACGGAGTGTTCATGATCTCCACCGCCTGGCCGGCACCGGTGGTCCCGCGGCACTCCGATGGGATAGCCTACCCGGATCGTTGATCGCACGTACTGGGACCCGGCCCGACTCATTGTTCACGTGCGCCAGCAACGCGGCCGCGACCTGCGCCGTCTGCCCTGACGGCTGCAGGCACCGAATAAGTTCCCAGCCGGCACTGGTATTCGAATACCTGCCCCACGACAGGCCGCACATAAACAGATAGAGCGGATCGGTGCAGGGCTCAAGGGGCTGGCTCGACCTGACTTTCGTTGGCTCGGTTTTTCCTCGGGCTGAAAAAGCCCAGCCACCCCGGTAGGGGTTTGGCCGGACCTTGGTCCGAATGGCAACGGTTCTCGTGAGTCCGCTGACGGGGAGAACTCTGGTTCGGTTGCGTCGGTCGTCCAGGCTGCGCTCTGATAGCAACACGTCGATCCTCGTCTCCCGGCGTCCAACCGCTCGTACGCCAGCCGGATCGTGGCAACCTCGCATGTTTTCTAGGGGATAGTCGCTCGGCACCTACGGGTGAGTGCCTGACACATTCTCCATCGCAGATGGAGTTCCAAACTCCGCTGTGCCCTGAGGTTGTGGCAAATACAGGTTGTTGATCCCGTCGATGGAGCGGAGATTTTGCTTGGCTAGGCGATTGCACTGCCGACACTACGGCAGGGTGCCGATAGTCCGTCATCATGCTGGGAAACCGTTATTCGTATTCCTGGCGGGAGATCCCCATTTTCAAGATTCTGGATTGGAGGGTGGTGCGTTTCATTCCCAGCCTGACCGCCGCTCCGCGCGGACCCGCAATCACGCCGCTGGTATCGCGCAGGACCCTGATGATGTACTGACGTTCAAGGCTTTCCAGGGTGCCATCGCTGTCCAAGCTCTCCGCGCCACTTCTCAGCTCCGCCAGTGGCGTGTTGAGGACTCGGCCATCCGAGAGGATTACCGAGCGCTCCATCAGGTTTTCAAGTCCTCGTGCGCGGGAATGATCATCTGCTTGTTCATGCGCCGGGAAAACTTCTGAACGAAGTGCCGTACCAGGGCAGGGATGTCCGACTTGCGTTCGCTGAGCGTAGGCATCCGGATGGGAAACACGTTGAGCCGGTAGTACAAGTCGCTGCGAAATTCCTTTTCCGCCACCGCATGGGCCAGATCGCGGTTCGTGGCGGCGATCAGGCGAATGTCCACCCTGATAGTGCGGGTGCTGCCCAGACGTTCGAATTCCTGGTCCTGCAGGACTCGCAGCAATTTCGGCTGCAGCTCCAGCGGAATATCGCCCACTTCGTCGAGGAACAAACTTCCCTTGTCCGCCAACTCCAGACGTCCCACCTTCTGGCTGATAGCGCCGGTGAAAGCGCCCTTCTCGTGGCCGAACAGTTCGCTCTCCAGCAGTCCCGTGGGAATGGCGGCGCAGTTTAGTTTGACGAATACACGGTCCTTGCGGGAACTCATGCGGTGAATGGCCCGTGCGATCAGTTCCTTCCCGGTTCCCGTGTCTCCCAGGATCAACACCGTTGCGTCACTGGGCGCAACCGTTCTGGCCTGGGACAGCACTCGCTTCAGCGCTGGACTCTCTCCCACAATCTCTTCGAAGTTAAGTTCGGTAGCGGATTTCCTCTTCCAGATAGAGCTTTTCGTTGGCCAGCTTGTCCGTAAGTTGTGCGATCTCGCGGTAGGATCGAGCATTGTCGAGCGCCACCGCCACTTGTCCTGCTACCTGCTCGAGAAAGCCCACATCTGACGGTGCGAAGGCATCCGCCTCCTTGCTGGAAAGATTGAGGGTGCCGAGTTCGCCTTGCCGCGTGGTCAGCGGAATACAGCACAGCGACTCGATTCCATGTTCCAGCATCTGGCGGACACGGCTGGATTGAACTCCCAATAGGTCTTCACGCGTGAAAATCTTGGTTTCCCGTTCCATCAACGCGCGTCCTGCCGGAGTGTCGTTTACCGGAAGCGTCGTGTCCATGCCAGCCAATTCCGTAATCAGAGGAGAATCCAGCGGAAAGAAAGACAAAGAGCGGGCCGCTTCGTCATAGACCGCGACGCTAGCATAGTCATAGCTGATCATGCGGCGCATAAACCCGGAAATTACAGGAAACAATTTTTGCAGGTCGCGGTTCGTAACCAGTGTGTTGTTTACTTCCAGCAGCATGTGCAGTCTTTCTTTTTCCCGGACCAGGGCCTCGCGGGTCAGGGCGTTCTCCATCGCCACCGCAACCAGTTTTGCCACGCGCGGCAGAAGGCGCATATCCTTTTCGCCGTATGCGTTGGTTTGAGAACTTCCCAGACCCAGCGCGCCCAAACGCTTGTCTGCGGTCGTCAAGGGCAGCCAGCAGTAGGACTGGAGACCTTTCTCGCGCAGCATAGTCAGCACGGAAGAGAATCGCGGGTCCGCCGCCAGGTCAGGGATGACCAGCGGTTGTTGAGTCTTCCAAGCCCACCCCGACGGTGAGTCGTCGACGAACCTCTCCGCTTCACTCGAGGAAAGCGTACTCTTTTCCCAGAAGTGGCCGCGCATCACATTTTTGGTCGGATCGTAAAGAGCGAAGTGGGCTGCGTCGGCCGCCGCGACTTGGCGCAGACGTCCGGCCATGGCGGCGAACAGCTCTGGCAGGTTCTGATGGTGAACCACAAGGTCCGCCATCTCGAGCAGAGCTTCGTAGCGCTGAAGATCCGCGTCAGAGTCGAAATGACTTTCCGCACTCAATTTGCACGAGCCCCAAGACAACTCCCCCTCGGCAAACGGCAGGATTATAGAGCTAATGTCAGGCTGGTAAACGCCTTTTTGTTATGTTGTTCCGTTTCTGGAACAAATCGTGGTTCAGCCCGTTCCGTCCGGAAGCCTGTGGAAATTAGGCTTTTCAGAACACAACTGCCATCGCCGCCGGAATCCTAGAGCAAGGTCGAAAGGCGAGCCGCCTGAGTGGGATGTTGCATGAGGGTAAGTTGACCGGCCAAAGCGCTCAGATGCTGATAGTTATCGGCCAACCGTCCATAAGAGAGCCGGGCTTGAGGAAATACCATGCGAACATAGAGCTTGGCGGCGCAAAGCAGGGCGTAAGCGCGCAGGCGCAATGCGCTGTCAACCAACTGGCTGCCGGCTTGCGCGATGCGGGGATCGACATTCTGCGTGGCCGCCTCCCCCATGCGCAACAGAAAAGCGGCATTGTGAGCCGCGTTCCGGACATACTCCAGGGCCGCCCGCATGCGTTCCCTTTGCACCGCACGAAACTGCCGTGGGGACAGGTTGGAATGCAGATAATCCTCTTCGCCTGGGTCTACCAGATTACGAAACGCTTCGAGGTCAACCGGCCGGGTGCGTCCGGCCAGGTCGTCCAACCGCTGCAGCGAGGAGTTGCGGCCGCCCTCCAGGTACAGGAGCAGAAAGAGAATGGCCAGTGCTACGAAGATAAGCGTGAAGGAAATGATCATTGCAGCAACAGACGTTGCAATTCAGCGTTCCACTGCTCCAGAGTATTTTCCGGCAATTCCTTCACTCTGCGGCGTGTTACCTCAGGAGCCAGCGCGTACACCAGCCAGATGACGACGCAACAATGATAGGTTGCCATGGTGACAAAGTCGAAAACGTGTCCGGCCACGGAAACGTTCCAAAGCCGTACGGCGTCATTCGCCAAGCGGACGCTGGCGAAAATTCCCAGGCCAAAGGCAAAACCATACGTGGAGCTGCGCCAGGACAACCCAAAATAAGAAGCGAATCCTACCAGCAGAAGTAATAAGCCACCCTGCATCAGGCTCACGCCAAGATCCAAAAGCTGAACTCTGGACAGTATGGGTGAGGTTCCGTCGTCGGGCGCGTGGGCGATTATGACAATTGCGGCAAATAAGAGAACTACGGTCGCCAAACGAAATACAAGGCGCGTAAGCCGCTTGAGCCCGGGGTAGTCCCGGAAAACGTTCGAGAAAATCTCAAAGACGACAGCGAACCGCAGCGGGACCTCAAGGGACAAGAAAACCCAACGATCACGCCAGTACTCATAACCGGAGACAGCGGCGTTATGATCCAGGATGAAAAGGGTGCCTTGTTCGACCACGGTGAAGAGGGTATAGGAGAAGAACAGGGGAAACTCGCGCCACAGGCCACGGCGGACCATAACGATAGCGATGATGAACTGAAGAGCGTGGGGTGCGATCCACAGGTAGTGCCACAGGAATGAGTGCGCGCGCATGGCAGATTGCGGGAACTATATCCCGTTTTCCCGCCACCCGCAAACCCCATTCCCAGTGGGTGACGCCACCAACGCCCTTCAGTCTTAGGGTTTCGCGTTCTGACGATCTTCAGTCAATACACGTTGGTCATACCCGGTCAAGGTTTACATATTTTGTGCGGAGGACATTGCGGGTCGGGGCCTCCGTCCGCCTGTACGTTAGTTGAGTTTGAAAGTGCGCCTGCGAGCAGCAGACTGCCGACAAGAAACAACAAGAATCGTTTCACGATGGAACTCCTTTTTCGAGTGGATTGGGAGGTTCAACCGTGATAACGTCGGCTCTAATTCGGGGTTTTTTGCCTAGAAGTGAAAGTGGTACGGTTTTCTGAAACTAGAAAAATGACGCTGAAATCAGCACTCGAAGACTTGTTGGGAACGACGCTTGCGGGGGTCGCGGGAATTGCCGGAAAGATAGAATATGTTGCGAGCTTGCGCGATCCCGCGTCAGGCGCTTATTCGCACTGGGGACTGACCCGGGCTTACGGAGAGCCTGCTGCGCAAAACGCGCTGGCCGAAGCGCATCGCCTGCTGTTTCTCAGATTGTTGCGCACACCGCTGCGCGCTTTGCAGGATGATGTGGTGGTTTCGAGTGGGGCGTTACAGATGACAGCAGGCGAGTATGTGGAACGTCTGCGAAGCCACGCGCCGGCTTTGCTGCCGGCAGACCTGGGCGGTGGGTCCGCCCGGCATTTCAGTTCAGTGTTGCAGGCTCTTTCGATTCTGGTTTCGTCGCCGTCGAAGAATCCATCGGAACCCACTCGCCCAGCTTGAGGGCAATCCCCACCACCTGGCCGATCACTTCCGCTTCCTGCGGGTGGCGCAGCATTTTGACCGGCACGGGCGAAAGCGGATGGGGTTGCAGCACGATCTGCTCGCCTCGCAAACTGCACCAGCAGCAGGTGTATCCGTCGCGCGTCTCCACAAAGTAAATCGGACGCTCCAACTCCGAGCGCCACATTCCTTGCACGATCTTGCTCCGGCTTTCATCCACCTGCAGGAAAGTTCCCGGCGGCAACAGGGGAAACATGGTGAAGTCTTCGCTGCCTACGTAACCGTACATGTACTTGTCGTTGCTCAGGTTCGCCAGGTGCGCCAGCGGCACCAGTCCCCACTGCTCCACCATGCGGCTCAGATTGGTGCTGCGGCGAGGATCGAACGCGGGGTCGAGGCGCGTAGGTATCGCGACCATCGGAGTGCTCCGCAGGCTCTCTTCGACATGCGACTTGGGAGGAAGGCTTAGTTGCAGATCCGCCGCCGACAGGCTCAGGTCAACGCCGTACCACGTCAATATTTCACGGAGATCACAGCGATAAATAATGGAGAGCGAGTAAAGACGGAAGATGCTGGGGACCAATCCCTTAGTTTCAATGTCAGACAAGCGACTGGGGCAGACGGCGAACTCATCGTTGCCGTGCCGTTCGGCGATGCGGACGCTGGCGCTTTCCACCTCCCGCATGGTGAGGCCGAGGCGCTCGCGCACGCCGCGCAGGTTCAAACCAGCGGACAGGATGGCGATTCTACCTTCAGGAGGCTGCATTAAGAGTGCTCCGGGTCAGCCGCGTTCCTCAGTTTCGGTGCGAGGCTGAACTTCGCGCTGACGAATCCCCAGTATAGGTGGTTGTGTGATGGCGCTGCGATCCGCTCGTTCGCCCCCTCAGGCTTCCCGCCAAACCCGACATGGCAGCGAACAATAAACTAAAGTTTACCCGCTTGCAAAGAACTTTTATCCCGGCTCAAAATTGCGATCCAGCGCATCAATGGTTCAGATTAGGTCAACCGTCGTCTCTCACGGAATGGAGCAATCGTGGTAACCACGGACGGTTTTTTTGCCGTTCGTTGGCATCTATAATCCTCTTATGGCGCGAGGATGGGAGAGCAAGTCGGTGGAAGAGCAGCAGTCGGCCGCTAACGCCCAGGTCGAATCAAAACAACGACTTACGCCGCAGCAAGCGGCCCAGCAGCAGGAGCGGGAGGCGATTGTGCTGTCTCGTCGGCGGGTCCTGCAGCAGCTCCAAGAAGTCCAGAATCCTCGTCACCGGCAAATGCTTGAGGCCGCGCTTTCGGAACTGGACAAGCGCTTGGCACGGCTGGTCTAAGTCTATGGTTTGGTTGAGTTTGAATATTTCTGAAGTATAATGGTTGCAATCCCCCATGAAAGCCTACGTGTACGTGTCTCTCAAGAAGAGCGTTCTGGACCCGCAAGGAAAGACAATCCAGGGCGCGTTGAAGAAGATGGGATGCAAGGGATTGGAAGAGGTACGCCAGGGTAAATACTTCGAGCTGACGCTCGATGGCGGCCTGAATCGAAGCGAGGTTGAGGCGGAAGTAACCCGCATCGCACGCGACGTCCTGACCAATCCGGTAATTGAAGAGTTTCGCTTCTCCCTCGAAGAGTAGTGACGACTAGCCGACTTCCCCGGTTCGGCGGTGGTACAAAGTTTCCTGCTGTGGCAGGCTGGTTGCGGAACGTGAGACAAGCGTTTCGAAGTAGCCCGACTTCTAACTCACAAGAACATTCTTCGGTTTCCCCTGGGCCGAAAATAGGAGCATTCGCATGTGCGGCATAGTGGGATATGTTGGCAAGAAACGGGTGGTACCGGTCATCATCGAGGGACTTCGACGCCTGGAATATCGCGGCTACGATTCCGCCGGAATCGCGGTGTGCGGCAATGGCGAAGGCCTGCAGGTTCGCCGCGCTGAGGGCAAGCTCCGCAACCTGGAAGAGGTAATCCGGCTCAAGCCGCTCGATGGCACCTACGGCATTGGCCACACCCGCTGGGCCACCCATGGCCGGCCGACGGAAGAGAACGCCCATCCGCATCGTGATTGCACTGGGCGCATCGTCGTCGTGCACAACGGCATTATCGAGAACTACGTTTCTCTGAAGCGCAAACTGATTGAAGAAGGCCACAAGTTCACCACCGAAACGGACACCGAAGTGATCGCGCACCTGGTCGAGAAGTATTTTCTTAAGACCGCGAACGGTCATCGCCCCTCGCTGGAAGATTGCGTCCGCAAGACAGTCGGACAGCTGACCGGCGTATTTGCGCTGGCGGTAATCGCAGTTGATGAGCCCAACAAGATTGTTGCTGCCCGCAACGGCCCGCCCGCCGTTATCGGTCTGGGCAAGGACGAGTACTTCGTCGCCTCCGACGTTCCGGCGATCCTTTATCACACCCGCGACCTGTTTTTCCTCGGTGACGGCGATATGGCCGTAATTACGCCCGAAGGCGTACAACTCACCGACTTCAACGGGCAGCCCGTCGTCCGTCAGGTCCAGCACGTTACCTGGGACCCGATCATGGCGGAAAAGGGCGGCTTCAAGCACTTCATGCTCAAGGAAATCTACGAGCAGCCCCGCTCGGTGCGGGACACCACGCTGGGACGAGTCTCCCAAGAAACCGGCCACGTCTTCCTCGACGAAATGGAGATCACGGAAGCCGAATTCAAGAACGCGAAGAAAATCAACATCGCCGCTTGCGGAACCAGCTGGCACGCCGCTCAGGCCGGGAAGTTCATGATCGAGCGCATGGCGCGCATTCCGGTTGAAGTTGACTACGCCAGCGAGTGGCGTTATCGCGATCCCATCATCGCTTCCGACACGCTCACCATGCTGATCACCCAGTCGGGCGAAACCGCGGACACGATCGCGGCGCAGCGGGAAGCCAAAGCTAAGGGTTCGAAGACGCTGGCCATCTGTAACGTGGTGGGCGCGATGATCACCCGCGAAGCTGCGGGTACAATCTACACACACGCCGGACCGGAAATCGGCGTCGCCTCGACCAAGGCGTTTACCGCTCAACTGACGGCTCTGTACCTGTTTGCTCTTTACCTGGCGCAACAGCGCGGCGCCATGAGCGCCGATCAGGCCAAAGAGGCGATTCAGGAACTCACGCGCATTCCCGGCAAGCTCGAACACCTGCTGACCCGCGAGGAAGAGTGCGAAGACCTGGCCAAGGAATATTCGCGCTCCCAGGACTTCCTGTTCCTGGGACGCGGTATCCACTATCCGATCGCGCTCGAAGGCGCGCTCAAGCTGAAGGAAGTTTCTTATATCCACGCGGAAGGCTATCCCGCCGGAGAAATGAAGCACGGCCCCAACGCGCTGATTGACGAAAATCTTCCGGTAGTGATCATTGCGACTCGCGATCCCAAGGACGCGCTCTCCATGACCCGCTACGAAAAAACCTGTTCGAATCTTAAAGAGGTCAAGGCCCGCTCCGGCATGATCATCGCGCTGGCCACGGAAGGTGACGAAGACATCAAAGAAGCCGCCGACCACGTGATCTACGTCCCGCCGGCGCCAGAAGAGTTGCTGCCAATTCTTGAAATCGTCCCGCTGCAGTTGCTGGCGTACCACATTGCGGTACGCCGCGGTTGTGACGTGGATCAGCCGAGGAATCTGGCGAAGTCAGTCACCGTCGAGTAAGAGCAGCTGTCAGTTTTCAGTTCTCAGATGTCAGTTCTGTCATCCTGAGCGGAGTGGGAAGTTCGCAAGGCGAACTTCCCACGGAGTCGAAGGACCCCTATAGCCACCACCGCAGTGGGGTGCTTCGATTCCATTCGTCGCTCGCGAAACCAACGACTCTGGCTCAGCCTGAAGGAATACCGGCGTCCAACAACATCCAGCCATCATCTACATAATTGATGGCTCCCTTCCAAACTTTCGCGACCCGGCTCGTGCGGTCCATTTCTTTATCAACCCAGACCAAGCACCTGGAGTTCGAGGTTCCGAGCGTCACACGCTTCGGCTTTGTCGCCGGCCAATGGCTCTCTTTCAGGACCAGTAAGCCCGACGGCGAGGAAATCACCCGCGCCTATTCCATCGCATCTCCGCCAGGGGATGACAACAGGTTGGCTCTTTGCCTCAATCGGGTGCAGGACGGCTTCATGTCGAATTTTCTGTGCGACATGGAGGAAGGTGAGGAGATCAGTTGCCAGGGGCCGTTCGGTGATTTCATCCTGCGGCCACCACTGCGCGATACCATTTTCATCGCCACCGGCACAGGCGTGGCGCCTTTCCGGTCCATGCTGCATTGGCTCCTGGAGGACCCGGTCCGACATCAGGAGAAGAAATTATGGCTGCTGTTCGGCAACCGCACCGAAGCAGACATCTATTACCACGAAGAATTTCTCGACCTCGCGGCCATTCATACGAACTTTCACTACAAGCCAACCCTCAGCCGTGGCGTTCCGGAATGGAGAGGTCTGCGGGGATATGTTCAGGAACACTTGTCCGCGATCGTCCAAGGGCGGAGCGACATGCACGCCTACATCTGCGGCCTGGACAAGATGGTCAAAGCCAACCGAGACCTGCTTAAAAGCCTGGGCTGGGACCGGAAGACAATCCTCTACGAGAGATACGATTAGGGCTGTGGAGATAGTGGGTCGCCCGCCCCCCACAGACCCAATGCCGGAAAATGCCTGTATCCATCCTCCGCTTTCCCGCATCTAAACCTTGACAACGATTCACTCAAGTCTTATCATGTCCAACATTGCAAGACATAATAAGCAGATTATAAAGCACTTATGGATTCAAGGAGGGTCAGAACATGGCCAAGATTATCGGAATTGACCTCGGAACCACCAACTCCTGCGTAGCCGTTATGGAGGGTGGCGAACCCAAGGTTATCCCCAATGAAGAAGGAGGGCGCACTACGCCCTCAGTAGTCGGTTTCACCAAGACCGGCGAGCGGCTGGTGGGGCAGGTGGCAAAGCGCCAGGCCATCACCAATCCGGAGAACACGGTTTACTCGATCAAGCGGTTCATGGGACGCCGCTTCGACGAAGTGACCGAAGAAATCAAGATGGTGCCCTACAAAGTCGTTCAGTCGGGCGACCACGTCGCGGTGCTGGCGCAAGGCAAGGAGTACACGCCTCCCCAGGTTTCCGCGATGATTCTGCAGAAGTTGAAGAAGGCCGCGGAAGACTATCTTGGCGAGAAAATCACCGAGGCGGTCATCACCGTTCCGGCGTACTTCAACGATGCCCAGCGGCAGGCCACGAAAGATGCCGGCCAGATCGCCGGTCTCGAAGTGAAGCGCATCATCAACGAGCCCACGGCGGCGGCGCTGGCCTACGGTCTCGACAAGAAGAAGGATGAAACCATCGCCGTGTACGACTTCGGCGGCGGTACTTTCGATATTTCGATTCTCGAAGTCGGCGAAGGCGTCATCGAAGTCAAAGCCACCAACGGTGACACTCACCTCGGCGGCGACAACCTCGATCAGCGCATCGTGGACTGGCTCATCGACGAATTCAAGAAGGACGAAGGCCTTGACCTGCGGGGCAAAGGCAACGAGATGGCGCTGCAGCGTCTGCGTGACGCCGCGGAGCGGGCGAAAATCGAACTCTCCACCACTATGGAGACCGAAATCAATCTGCCCTTCATCACTGCCGATGCCGGCGGCCCCAAGCACCTGGTAAAGAAAATGACCCGGGCCAAGCTGGAGTCGATGGTTGAAGACATCATTCAGCGGTCGGTCGGTCCGTGCAAGCAGTGCATGAAAGATGCCGGCGTGGATGCCAGCAAGATCAACGAAGTCGTGCTGGTAGGCGGACAGACCCGCATGCCGCGCATTCAGCAGTTGGTGAAAGACCTGTTCGGAAAAGAAGGCCACAAGGGCGTCAACCCGGATGAAGTCGTCGCGATCGGCGCGGCCATCCAGGGCGGCGTACTCAAGGGCGAAGTCAAAGACCTGCTCTTGCTGGACGTGACTCCGCTGTCGCTGGCGATTGAAACGCTGGGCGGCGTGGCCACACCGATGATCCCGCGCAACACGACGATTCCAACCAAGAAGACGGAAACGTTCTCGACCGCAGCCGACAGTCAGACTTCGGTTGAAGTGCACGTGCTGCAGGGCGAACGACCTCTGGCGGCACAGAACCGCACTCTGGGCAAGTTCCACCTGACCGGGATTCCGCCGGCACCGCGTGGCGTGCCCCAGATCGAGGTGACGTTCGACATCGATGCCAACGGCATCCTCAACGTGACCGCGAAAGACACGGCCACTGGCAAGGACCAGAAGATCACGATTACGTCGTCTTCCGGCCTGAGCAAGGACGAAGTCGAGCGCATGGCCAAGGAAGCCGATTCGCATTCGGCAGAAGACAAGGCCAAGCGCGAAGAGATCGACTCCAAAAACCAGCTCGACTCCATGGTCTACAGCGTGGAGAAGATGCTGCGTGAACAGGGAGACAAGATCTCCGGATCGGACCGTGGCGACGTGGAGAACGCGATTGCCGACGCCAAGAAGGCGCTGGAATCGAACGACAAGGCGACCATGGACAAGGCTCGCGAAACCCTGACGCAGGCCTCACACAAGCTGGCCGAACAGATGTACAAGGCGGCCCAGTCCACCTCAGGCGCCAGCCCGACGCCGGAAGCCGGCGTAGGCCCGGAACCGGGAGCCAACGGTCAGCCCAAGAAAGACGAGGGCGTGATCGACGCCGAGTACGTAGACGTGGACGACAAGAAGTAAGGAAAGCAGCTGTCAGCTATCAACCGTCAGCTCTCAGCACAGGCCGTGTGGGGACGGGTCTCAGACCCGTCCGAGCCGAACGCAGTTCGGCGGGTATTTGTAGCGCCGCCGTCCCGGTGGCTGTCGTGGGGGCGTCCCGCCCCCACCGCCGAGGGCGAGACGCCCTCGGGGCAGCCGGCGAGACGCCGGCGCTACAGGTTTAGAGGAGAAGATAAATTGCAATTTGAAGTCAATGGTCAGGATTATTTCTTGAATTTTGCGGAAGACGAAGCCTATTGGTACGTCCTGGTGCCGACGCTGACGGGCGTGCAGCGCATTCCGGTATACGTCGACTCGCCGCCCTACGAGCGCTTCGGTGTTCTGGGAAAAAACCGTCACAATATTCAGAACTGAAGTGTCATTGCTGGTCGCGAGTTCTTGAGCGGCACATAAGCAAGAATGGCCACCACTCCCAAAAAAGACTATTACGAAATTCTCGGCGTGAAGAAGTCCGCCTCGGCGGATGATATCCGCAAGGCATTTCGCAAGCTGGCGCGCAAGTATCATCCTGATGTGAATCCCGGCGACAAGGCTGCGGAGGAGAAGTTCAAGAGCCTCTCCGAAGCTAACGAAGTCCTGAGCGATCCGAAGAAACGCAAGATTTACGACCAGGTCGGTTTTTACTCCGACAACATCGATGCTGCTACCGCGGAGGCCTATGCCCGGGCGGGAGGTGGCGCGGCCGGACCGGGGTCAGGCTTCCAGGGAGCGCCATCTGGTGGTGGAGGCGGCGCCGCCCCCAACTTCGATTTTGGCGGCTTCGACTTTACCGACATGTTTGAAGGCGCGAAGGGCAGGAAGGCAAGCACCTCCGGCACGGGCAGCTTCCGCGATATTTTCTCCGGAATCTTTGGCGGGCGGGGCGGGGCCGCGCAGGAGGGTCCGGAGCCTGGATCAGACCTCGAGTATCAAGTCAACGTGCCCTTCTGGACGGCCATTCGCGGCGGCGTAATGCGCCTGAATATCACCCGGCGGGATGCCTGTCCCAACTGCCACGGCCAGGGCTTTATCGACGCCGGTGGCACCTGCCCAGAATGCGGCGGCAAAGGCCAGGTCACCCAGACCGGCGGGAGAATGAAGTTCAACGTTCCCTGTCCACGATGCCACGGAACGGGGAAGAACATCTCCACCTGTCCCAATTGTCACGGGGAAGGAACGGTTGAACGCACCGAGCCGCTCGAAGTCCGGATCAAGGCTGGGACCCGTGATGGCCAGCGCATCCGCGTGCCTGGCAAAGGCAATGCCGGCACGCACGGCGGTCCGGGAGGCGATCTCTACGTGATCATCCGGACCGCGGACCATCCGGTATTCCACCGCGAAGGCGACGATATTCGCATCACCGTCCCGGTAACCGCCACGGAGGCGGCGCTGGGCGCGAAGATCGAGGTTCCGACCATTGACGGCCGTACATTGCTCAAGATTCCGCCTGGAACTCAGTCTGGACAGAAGCTCCGCCTGCGCGAAAAGGGCGTGCCCTCGGCCACCAAGGAAGGCACCCGTGGGGACGAGATTGTCGAAGTCAAGCTCACCGTGCCTATGCCCCGGGACGAGCGCTCCAAGGAGATCCTGCGCGAACTGGCAAAGTTAAACCCCGAAGACCCCCGGGCCGAGCTCTGGAAAGAGATCTGAGATTCCCGCCTCGGGCAGAATTTCGTAGCGCCGCCGCCGGAGGGCAGGATGCCCTCCGGGACAGCCGGCGAGAGGCCGGCGCTACACTTCACAACCCTTACTTCTTGCTGGGGTCATCCGCCGGGTTGATGTAGTTGAACTGCACCGGCGACATCCCGTGAATCTGCAGGATGGTTTCTCCGGATGCCATTACGTAGTGGTGCATCTCTGGGTCCAGGTAGGCAAAACTTCCTGCCGGAAAAGCCATCATCTTGCTTGCGTCAAACGTGTCGCCCATCCCCACCTTGAGAGTTCCCGCCAGCACCGTGACATTTTCGCGCTTGGGGTGCCAGTGCGGAGCGACCTTGTAGCCGTTCGGCATCTTGAACCGGATGGTGAAATCACCAGAGCTGGCGGTAGGGTCTCCTTCCAAAACGGCAAACTGGGCGCCCGGCAGGACAAAGGGCGGAGCCGGCCCCCACTTGATCTGGTCCGAGGTGAACGCATTTTGTGGCGTGCCCGATTGGGCCATCATGATCGCCACCCAAAATAACGACGCAACCGCCAAGGCGTATTTCATGGATCCTGCCTCCTGAAAAATTGATTATCGACCGCCATTTATATCAGACGTCACAAGCGCGCCGCTTACCAAGGTTCTTCAAAAATTTCTTGCATCTGTGGAAATTTGCCGTAATCTCATCACTGCGAGCTTGCTCCAGCCGAATTCCCAAGCGCAAGGATCGCCCGAGGAGGAAGCCGTCGAAATTGGCAACAGCTAGCGCGCCGCGTCAGAATCTCCAGTCACCCACCGTCGTCCCCAGCCGGAAAAAATCGGTTCGCCTCACTCTTTGGCCCCTGGTCGCCGCCACCTTCTTTATGGTGTCGGGCGGCACCTATGGTACAGAAGACATCGTGCATGGCGCCGGCTACGGCAAAGCCATCCTGATCCTGCTGCTGACCCCGATTCTCTGGAGTCTGCCAACGGCTTTCATGATCGGCGAGCTTTCAAGCGCTCTCCCCTTTGAAGGCGGCTACTATGCCTGGGTACGCCGCGCCATGGGGAATTTCTGGGGATTTCAGGAAGCGTGGCTGTCGCTGGTAGCCTCGATTTTCGACATGGCGATCTATCCCACACTCTTTGTTCTCTATCTGGATCGCCTGTTCCCCTGGTTCGCCGAAGGGCATCGCGGCACCATGGTCGCACTGGCGGTGGTAATTATTTGCGCACTGCTTAACATTGCAGGGGTTCGGGTGGTATCGACGACCTCGTTGTGGCTGTTCTTCGCGCTATCGGCGCCATTCATCATAATCGTAGCCATCGCCCCGTTTAAGTTCGGTGCACTCGCCCACGCCGTGACCCGGCCGACCACTTCTACGGTTGACATCCTCGGCGGCCTCCTCATCTGCATGTGGAACTACATGGGCTGGGACAATGCCTCGACCATCGCCACCGAGGTGGAACGCCCGCAGCGGACCTATCCCCGCGCCATGCTGGCCGCGGTGGTCATCGTCGCGCTGAGCTATATCGTTCCGGTGGGTGCGATGTGGATGACCGGGCTCTCCTCGAGCGCATGGGAGACCGGTTCCTGGGCAGAGATCGCAGGCATGCTGGGCGGACCGTTGCTCCGCGTCGGCCTGGCCCTGGGCGGCATGATCAGCGGCTTTGGCATGTTCAACGCCCTGGTAATGAGCTATTCGCGCCTGCCGCTGGCGATGGCGCAGGACGGCATGCTGCCGAAGGTATTCGCCAAGCTGCATCCCCGCTCCCGCGCGCCCTGGGTGACGATTCTGGTCTGTGCCACCGGATGGGCCATGTGCCTGGGGCTGGGCTTCGAGCGCCTGGTCATCATCGATATTCTGCTGTACGGGGTCAGCCTCAGCCTGGAGTTTGTGGCGCTGATCGTTCTGCGCGTCCGTGAGCCCGAGCTTCCGCGTCCCTTCCGCGTTCCCGGTGGGATGTTCGGGGCGGTGGCGGTCGGAGTGCCTCCGATGCTGCTGCTGGGCTTCTCGGTGGTCCGCGGCGAGAGCGCACAGGTGCTGGGGATAAGTGCCCTGGCTTTCGGACTGCTGCTCATCGCGGCCGGGGTCGTGGCGTATTTTGTCAACGTAACGCTCAAGCCGTCGGGTTGGGGCCCAGCCACAGAGAAGCCCGAGCCTGTAGCGTAATCGACAACAAGCCACGGATCGACACGGATTTCCCCTGATTTATGGGTGAGGCTCCGTGCTGATCCGTGGCTTTTGTCTTTTGGGGTAAAGTAGTAACGATGACCAAGCGCAAATCCAAGGGCGCCTACATGATCTCGTCGGTGGCGGAAATGTATGGCATCCATCCCCAGACCCTGCGCCTGTACGAACGCGAAGGACTACTCAAGCCTTCCCGCACCGAAGGCAATACACGTTTGTACACCGACGAAGACCTGCAGCGCCTGGAGTTCATTCTTTCGCTGGCTCGCGACCTGGGCGTGAACATCAGCGGCATCGCTATTATTCTCCAAATGCGCGAGCGCATGGAGGAGATGCAAGTCCAGATTCATGATTTCGTGAAATACATCCAGGAGGAAGTATTGTCGCGAGCGACGGCAGCCGCTGATCCCTCCAAGGGCGCGATCGTGCCGGTGCGGCGACACCTGGGCACGCCGGTGCCGCCAGTCAGAAAGCGCTGAGAACTCACAACTGACGATCCGAGAACTGGTTTCATGCTCCCCTTCAAACTCATCTACAGCGACGATTATTTCCTGCCCATCGGCAGCCACGTCTTCCCGGCTGAGAAATATCAGCGGGTGCATGACCAGCTGATCCGCGACTGGCGTAGCCGAGCCGTCCGACTTCCTCAACTCCGCAACCGGCGTCGGACCAGGACATCCTGCTGGTCCACACCCCGCAGTACGTGCAGAAACTCAAGACCGGAACGCTTTCCCCGCGCGAAGAACAGGAGATGGAGATTCCCTACTCGCCGGAACTGGTGCGGGCCTTCTGGCTGGCCGCGGGCGGTTCGATTCTCGCTGCTGAGCATGCTCTCACTGATCGTGTGGCCTTCAACATCGGCGGCGGCTTCCACCATGCTTTCGCAGATCACGGCGAAGGCTTTTGCATGATTCACGATGTGGCGGTAGCGATCCGCCGTCTGCAGCGCGATGGAAAGATCCGCACTGCCATGACGGTTGACTGCGACGTTCACCACGGCAATGGCACCGCCGCCATCTTTGCCGGCACGCGCACTCCCAGCCAGCCCCTGCCTTCCTCATCGGCTGCTCTGAGTCGCGCACCCGCGGGAAAGATGCGTCAAGCGCACGCTGGCGATGTGTTTACCATCTCCCTACACCAGCACAACAACTACCCGGCGTGGAAGCCGCACTCCTCGATCGATGTGGACCTGCCGGATGGGATCGGCGACGATGACTACCTGGCGTGGCTCGACAACGCGCTCAGTTCCGGACTGCGCCAGTTCGACCCCGAACTGATCTGCTACGTCGCGGGAGCCGACCCGTACCGCGAAGACCAACTCGGCGGGTTGGCACTCACCTTGGATGGGTTGCAGAGACGTGATGAGCTCTTATTTCGCGTGGCCAAGGCGCGGAATATTCCCGTGATGGTGACGTATGCGGGCGGCTACGCCCGAAGAGTTGAGGATACAGTAACTATCCACTGCAATACCGTAACAGCGGCAAAGGAAATTTTCGGGCGGCCAAAGTGACGGAGGCGTAAAATAGCAGCATGACTGCAGAGATTTCCGAACTCCTGAAGAAGGCTCTGGCACTTCCTGCGGAAGCGCGGGCTGCCTTGGCCGGCTCGCTTCTCGAAAGCCTGGAGGACACTTTGGACGCCTCCGCAGAGGAAGAGTGGAACCAGGAGATTGCGCGTCGCATCGCCGAGCTCGATTCCGGCAAAGTAAAGCCTGTCCCGTGGGCAGAGGCACGACGGCAAATCTCGACCATTCTCAATGGCCGCTAAGCCGCTCGAAATCCATCCTTCAGCCCTCGAAGAACTGAAACTGGCGCTCAGTTGGTACATGGAGCGAAACGAAACCGCCGCCTTGAAGTTTGCAGCTGAGTTAGATCGCGCAATGAATTTGCTAATTTCAGCACCTCAACGCTGGCCGCCTGGTGAGCACGGCAGCCGGAAATTCGTGCTGCGACGGTTTCCATTCGCTGTCTTCTATCGGGAACAGCAGGCGGCGATACAGGTTCTGGCAATCGCCCACGGACATCGGAGACCTGGATATTGGAAAAATCGGCTCTAGGCGCGAATCCGCGGCGTTCGATTATGATTAATCCACATGTTTGAGAATCTTTCAGAAAAGCTTCAACGCGCGTTCAAAACCCTGCGGGGCGAAGCCACCCTCAACGAAGAAAACATCCAGGAGGCGCTGCGCGCCATCCGGCTGGCGCTGCTTGAAGCGGACGTCAACTTCAAGGTTGTAAAGCAACTGATCGACCACATCCAGGAGAAGGCGGTCGGGCAGCAGGTGGCGACCGCGCTCTCGCCGGCTGAACAGGTCATCAAGATTCTGCGCGATGAACTGATCGAGATCCTCGGCCGCGATACCGCCAAGGTCAAGTTCGCCTCGCAACCACCTACTGTCATTCTCATGGCTGGCCTGCAGGGTTCGGGTAAGACCACCACGTCCGGCAAGCTGGCGAATTGGCTGAAGAATGGCGGGCACCGCCCGCTGCTGGTTTCGGTGGACGTGTACCGTCCCGCGGCCCGCGAGCAGTTGAAAGTCGTGGCGCAGGCGATCAAGGCCAACATCTACGAAGGCGAAGTCGGCGAAGCTAACACCGCGACGGTTGAGCGTCTGGCCAAGGAAGCGCGACGCGAGGCCATCAATACCGGCTCGGACGTGCTGATCGTGGACACCGCCGGCCGCCTGCACATTGACGATCAACTGATGGACGAAATGCAGTCGCTCAAGCGGATGCTCAATCCGCAGGAGATCCTGTTTGTAGCCGACGCCATGACCGGACAGGACGCGGTCAACTCCGCCGACGAGTTCCACAAAAAGCTGGCGCTCACCGGCATCGTCCTGACCAAAATGGATGGCGACGCTCGTGGCGGTGCGGCGCTTTCCATCCGGCAGGTTACGGGACAGCCCATCAAGTTCATCGGCGTGGGTGAAAAGTACGACGCGCTCGAGCCCTTTCATCCCGATCGCATCGTCTCCCGCATTCTGGGCATGGGCGACATTCTCTCCCTGATCGAAAAAGCGGAACAGAATGTCGACAAGAAAAAGGCCCAGGAAATGGCCAGCCGCGCGCTTACCGGCGACGGCTTTTCGCTGGAGGATTTTCGTGACCAGTTGCGTCAGCTAAAGAAAATGGGATCGATTCAGAACCTGATGGGCATGCTGCCCAGCGTCGGCCCCTTCGCCGGGATACAGAAGCACGCCGACAAAGTCGATGAAAAGCAGCTGAGCCGGGTGGAAGCGATCATCAACTCGATGACCCAGCACGAACGCCTGCACCACGAAGTCATGAACGGCAGCCGCCGCAAACGCATCGCCCGCGGCTCCGGCACCAGCGTGCAGGAAGTCAACAACCTGCTGCGCCAGTATGCCCAGATGCGAAAAATGTTCAAGCAGATCGGCAAGCCCAGCTTCGCCCGGAAGTTGGCCGGGATGAAGATGCCGGGAATGTAGGGGCGGTTTCTAGTCTTCTAGTTTCTGGTTTTTGCTCTGTCATCCTGAGCGGAGTAAAGTCATTCGCTTGCGAATGACTTTACGCAGTCGAAGGACCCCTACCCTCATGGATGACCCTGTCGCGAAGTGATTCTGTCAGAAATCCGAGATCGACTGACTTCCTATGAAGTGGCGCTCCCTCGAAGAATCCATGCCCGGCACGGATACTCGTTCTCTGCAGGACATTTTTGCCGAGCGCAAAGAGCTTATCGCAAAGTACGTTCCGCCGGACATTCAGGCTGTCCACGCCCGGGTGATCGCGGACCTTAAAGAAGAGCACTTGGCGGCAAGTATCTTGTCAGCGGGCGCCAATGCTCCTGTTTTCGAACTCAACAGTCACAATGGAACGCCTCTTTCATCGACTCAGCTGTCGGCGAAAGGCCGCCTCGTGATCTGCTTCTTCCGCGGCCGCTGGTGTCCATTTTGCGTGGGACAACTGAAAGCCATGAACTTGGTTCTCCCGCAGATCGAACAGGCGGGAGCATCTCTGATCGCAATCTCACCTCAAACGGTTCAGCAGTCATTCTTCATGGCCGACCAGCATAAGTTGCGCTTCCCATTGCTCAGCGATGCGGGGAACCAGGTCGCGCAACAGTTTGGGCTGGTCTATCGCGTGCCAGACGACCAGCAAGCTATTTACCGGCGCTCGTTTGTCAATCTACCCTTCGCCAATGGCGACAACAGTTGGGAACTGCCCATTCCGGCAACTTTCATCATTGACCACGATGGCACGATTCTTTATGCCTCCGGCGATGAAGACTACACCCGACGGCCGGAGCCCCAGGAAATTCTGCGGCAACTGAACGCGCGCCCGTAAAGCACACTGCAGCCGACTTCAATTATGATTGGATATGGGTGAGCCCTCACTTTGGGGTACCGGGGACCAGCGCGGCCGGCTCGATGAGCTGACTGCCGGCTCTACCAATCCCGCCAAGGACCTTCCTCTCCGCCGCGATGTGCGCTTGCTCGGAATCCTGCTGGGACGCGTCCTGGTCGAGCAGGTGGGTGAGTCGCTGCTGGGCGTGGTGGAGGAGTTACGGCGCATCTTCATTCAACACCGGGAACAGCCGCGTCCTCATACTGCCGCTTCGGATTTCGAAGACCCTCTACTCGACCAGGCGCGGCAGATTATTTCCGGCCTTACGGTGGATGAGGCCCACCGGGTTACCAAAGCATTCGCGATCTATTTCGAACTTACCAACCTGGCGGAAACCAACCATCGCAAGCGGCGCCGCCGTGCCGCCAAGCTGCATGCCGAGCAACCGGCGCTCGAAGGCTCGTTCCGCGGTACTTTCCGGCGCATGCACGCTGCCGGAATCGACGCCGCGCAGGCGCTCGAGGTCCTGCGCAAGATAAAAGTTGTTCCCGTTTTTACCGCGCATCCCACTGAAGTCGCGCGGCGCACAGTTCTCCTCAAACGCCGCCGCATTGGCAAGCAGCTCGAACGCCTGGACCGTCTGCCCCTGACCGAGGCCGATGCCAGCCGCTTTGAAGGGTTTATCTTCGCGGACGTTACCTCGCTGTGGCAGACCGACGAAGTGCGCCTGGAAAAGCCGCTGGTCGCGGACGAGATTCGCATGGGACTCGACCACTATCCTTTTTCGCTGTTCGCGGCATTGCCGCGCCTATACGACGAGTTGGTCGATGCCTTGAGCTCGGTCTATGAAATTGATTTGGATGACGTCGAAGTTCCCAATCTGCTTTTTTTTGGCTCCTGGATCGGCGGCGACCGTGACGGCAATCCCTTTGTAACGCCGGCTTCTACTAGGGAAGCCTTGCAGCGCGCCCGGAATGTAATTATCGGCCACTACATTGCGGAACTGGAGCGCGCCACGGACCAACTCAGCGCTTCCGTACGCCAGGTGAGAGTTAGCGATGCTGTTCGTGCTCGGCTGGCGGACTACAGCACTCAGATGGGTGACGAATTCGCTCGCCAGTCACGCATTTCGAGCTCCGAACTCTATCGGCGACTGCTGAACCTGATGGTCGTTCGCTTGCGGCACAGCCGGGAAGAGATGGGCGACCCTAAGGCATATTCGTCCGCCGGCGAGTTCGAAAGCGATCTCTCACTGATCCGCGAGAGCCTGGCTGTAAACCGCGGGCAGCGGCTGGCTGAACTGGTGATGGACCCACTGCTGCGCCAGGTGCGCACTTTTGGATTTCATCTTTCGACGCTCGACATCCGCCAGCACGCGCGGGTGCATGCCCAGGCGCTGTCGGAGATTGAATCCAATGGAGTATCCGCCCCGACTCAGGATGTTCTCGACACCTTCAGTGAGATCGCCGAGTTGAAGAAGGCCTATCCTCCCTGCGCAATTCGCAGCTACATCATCAGCGGAGCCGAGTCGGAAGCGGATGTCTTCGCGGTCACGAAATTGGCCGCCAGCTGCGGAGTGCAAGTCGCGGCCTCGGGAGACGATCCGGGACTCATGCCGGTGCCGCTCTTCGAATCTATCGAAGCCTTGCGCGGCGCCGCCCCAGTCATGGAACGCATTTGGCGCGCTCCCGACTATCAGGGGCCGCTCGATTCCTGGGGGCGATGGCAGGAGGTCATGCTGGGCTACTCCGATTCGAACAAAGACGGTGGCATGTTGACCAGTATCTGGGAGTTGTACAAGGCGCATCGCGACCTGCACCGCACGGCACGGGAGTGCAATGTGAAGCTCCGCCTTTTTCACGGCCGTGGCGGTACAGTCGGACGGGGTGGCGGTCCCACTCACACCGCCATTCTCGCGCAACCGGTCGGAGATTTTTCCGGCGAGATTCGCATTACGGAACAAGGCGAAGTTCTCAACTGGAAGTATGCTGACCCTGTGCTCGCCGAGTGGAACCTCGAGATCATGATCGCCTCCTGCCTGGAAGCGCTGACGCGTACGCGGGGACCTGAGCCCCGAGCCGACCAGCGCTGGACACCGGCGATGGAGCAGATGTCCGCGGACGCCTTCGCTTTTTACCGTAGCAACATCGCAGAGAATTCAGAGGTACTCGAATACTTCGAACAAGCTACGCCGGTGAACGAACTGGAGCATGCGCGGATCGGCTCACGCCCTCCGCGCCGGGCCGATGGGCGTCGTCTGGAAGATCTGCGCGCCATTCCCTGGGTCTTCGGCTGGATGCAGAGCCGCCACGCGGTACCCGCATGGTTCGGAGTCGGTCATGCTCTCGAGCGTTTTGTGAGTCGGGACCGCGCGAATGAGTCTTTGCTCTGCGAGATGATGCGAGGCTTCCCGTTATTTTCCGATTTGATCCGCAACGTGGAGCTGGCGATGTCCAAAGCCGACTTGACCATCGCACGACTCTACGCCGAACTTGTCCCTGACGCGGGTCTGCGCGAACGTGTCTGGAGCATGCTGGTGGATGAATTCGAGCGCACTCGCCGCATGCTGCTGAGCATTACAGATCAGGGAGAACTGCTGAAAGGAAACCCTGTGCTGGCCCGCTCGATCCGCTTGCGCAACCCTTACGTGGACCCGATGAGCCTGGTGCAGGTCGAACTCTTGCGGCGCAAGCGCGCAGGTGGAAGCCAGGACGGTGTGGACTACGCGTTGGGCGCTACGATCAACGGGATTGCGGCGGGACTGCACAATACGGGGTGAACGTTTGTCATCCTGAGCGGAGTGGCTGCTTCGCAACGCGAAGCAGCCGCGCAGTCGAAGGACCCCCATAAGTTTCCCGGTTTGCGCGGTTTCGCGAAAAGTCAAACCAACTCCCCACTCTGGCCGCTACGTAAAGATGCAAGGGGTCCTTCGACTCCACCCACTCATTCGCAAGCGAATGAGTGGGTTGCGCTCAGGATGACACTGGCGTAGGGGATGCCAGCTCCCTCTCCGTACTCGGCTCGTACTCCACGATGTATCCTGCAACAGCACTGGCCGCAACCGTGAGCGGACTGGCAAGGTACATCTGTCCGGGCCCGCTGCGGCCGGGGAAATTACGATTTTGCGCGCTGATTACCACCTGCTCGGGACGCGTAGTCACTCCTGGCCCGGCGTTGATGCAGGCCCCACAGCTGGGCTCGATCACGTGCGCGCCCGCCTTTTGAAAAATATCCAGGTATCCTTTGCGGATGCAGTAGTCGCGAGTCTCCTGCGATCCGAACTGGATATAGAACTTCACCGAACCGGCCACGCGCTTGCCCTGCTTCAGCGCATCGGCCAGCACACGGGCATACATGTCCATATCTTCGTTCTTACCGGCCGTGCATGTGCCGCCATAAGCCAACTCAACCGGGACTGGCGTATTCAGTTCGCGAACATATTTACCGTTGCCGGGATCGCCGGGAGTCGCGACCATGGGCGTGATTCCCGCGGCATCCAGCTCGATGGTGTGGGCGTACTGAGCGTCGGGATCGCTGTACAGGCCCTCGACCAGGGATTCGGCTCTCTTGCGATCCATGCCACGGCGCTCGACCAAGAAATCAACCGCTTTCTTGTCCGGCGCTACGATGCCGGTGAAGCCGCCGATTTCCGCCGCCATGTTGGTCATGGTGGCGCGCTCGTCTACGCTCAGTTCTTCGATGGCTTCGCCCGCGTATTCCATCACCTTGGCGAGTGCCTTGCCGTGGCGCACGTAATCGAGGCTGAGAATCTTCAAGATAAAATCCTTGGCAGTTACATTCGGATGTTTCTTGCCGCGAATGACGATCCTCACTGACTCCGGAACTTTGACGCGTACATCTTTGGTGATCCATGAGTTGAAAACATCCGTAGTGCCAATACCGAATGCCACACATCCGATCGCGCCCACGTGCGGGGTGTGCGAGTCGGAACCGATATTCAACTGGCCCGGCAGGGCATAACTCTCCAGCACGATGGAGTGACAGATTCCCTCGGAACCTTTGCGGTCCTTCAATTCTCCGTGCAGCTTGATTCCCTGCTTTGCGGCGAAGTCTTGCTGCTTCAATTTAAGCTGGGTGGCCAGATCGAGCAGGCCGAGCTTCTTCTTTTCTTCGGAGATCACTTCATCCAGGAAGGTCAGGTGGTCGCGGAAGAACAGAATGCTCGCAGGATCATTCACTTTGGCGTCCTTGCCTACGTAGCGCTCGAAGAATATCGCTGCCATGGGCGTGACGTACTCGTGGCTGAACCGCAGGTCGGCGCGGGCGAAGCCGGTGTCGCCGGGTTTAACCGAGCCTGTTGCGGAGCTTTGCTTCGCCGGACGGGCGGGGACGCCCGTCCCTCCATTTCCAGTTTCAGGGTCAATCATGTGGCGGGCGAAGATCTTTTCCGCTATGGTCATCGGACGACGTGGCGTCTTGATGGGTGGCAGAAAGACTTTCTTCTGCATGCGCGCCACGTTGAAGGGAAACAATCCTCCGTACTCGATCACCTGCCGTGTGATTTCATCTTCACCGGCAGTAAATTCGGTCAGCTCGATTTCTTCTTCCGCGCGGACCTTCTCAATCAGCGAAAAGTTGGTGGAGGTAAGGAGGCCCAGGTTCTGGCAGTTCTGTTTGTAGATGCGTTCAATGTTCTCGGCGATCACCAGCTGGATTCCAGCGCACATCTCGGCGTAGGGCGACTGCTCGCGGCTCGAACCCTTGCCTCGCCGCTTGCCGCTGACCGCGCAAACAAAGCCGCCCTTTTTCACGTCGCTGCGCCCGATGGGGTGGACGTCGCCGCACTTCAGGCCGAGGTAAGGGATCTCGCCCAGGGTTTCATCGAAGTAGAAGCAGTAGTGCGCGGGTGTAATCTCGTCGGTCGAGATGTCGTCGCGGAGTTTGGGATTATTTGCCGGATTCTTCGTGTCCCACGGCAGATCTTCACCGGCCAGCTGGCGCTTGATCAGTTCGGGGTCTTCGGTAAGAAAAAGGATGCGCCCTTGTAGGCGAACTTTGTCGGGGCGTTTTTCGATCTTTCGATCCAGAAGCGAGTCAATCACAGTCCTATTTTACCGCCGGGGAGCCTCCGCCCCCTAAAGAAAGGCCTCAAAGCTCTGAAGCGCAAAAGCTAGTGGTGGCCGTGTTTGTGGTCGTACTCTTCGCCCGCCTGGATCGCCACACTCAAGCGGTTCTCTTTCGGCGCGAGTGGACAGGTGGCATACGGCGTGACCGCGCACGGCGGGTTGTAAGCGCGGTTGAAGTCGAGCACCACTGTGCCGTTGGTAACTGGTTCAGTCTGCAGAAAGCGGCCGCCCGGGTAAGTCTCGGTCTTGCTGGTGGGATCGCTGAAAACGAAAAACAAGCCTTTGGCGGCATCGCCGCCCAGGTCGGTCAGCCTCTGCTCCTGACCGTTGATTCGGAAAACCGCCGTTCCCGCAATCGGTGTTGGAGAGACGTCGCCCAGCACATTGGGAACATCAACGGTCTGCTTGCCGTCTGAGGGCAGCCAGGTTGCGGTAACGCGATACGACAAGTCCAGTGGAAAGAATTGCGGTCCGTGGTACTGCCGCGCCGCGTCGCTGTCCAGGTCCTTGAGGCGGATACCGATTCGCTCGCCGCGGACGATCAGGTGCAGCCGCAGATTGCCCAGTTCTACGACCGTGGGATCTCCCGTGGTATCGGGCCGAAGCTCGGCCGTGGTGGCGGCTTTTCCCGCGATGACTGCGTTTACGCCGGGAGCAAACTTCACCGTCACCGTCTTGCCTTGCAGGACGAACGAACCGGCGTGAGCCGGGCCCTTGGGGAAGACAACTGCATTTTTCGCATCACTGCCAAAACTGTTTTCGCCGGGCTTGAGCCAGAACAGTCCGGCCAGCGGCAACCACTCCTGTTTGAGATCGTCCACCAGTTCGGCTTTCCATTTCTCGAATGACTGCTGGTAGGCAGCGTCAACGGCGGAAGGATTCGCCGCGTCCGCCGCGAATACAACTCCGCACAGGAGGCAGACCACAACCAACATTGCTCCGGCTTTCCGCTTCATATTCCTTTTTTCCGGTACTCCTGAACGTTGGGCAGAGGCTCCAGGCCTCGCCCTTCGAAGATCTCAGCAAATTCCTTGAGCAGCGCGGGATGCAGCAGACCATTCGACGCCAGGGTTTCACGGCTGTTGAGCTGAAAGGGGCCGCCCTTGAAATCCGACACTTTGCCGCCCGCCTCTTCGACGATCAGAACGCCTGCGGCCGTGTCCCAGGGATTGAGGTTGAACTCCCAGAATGCCTCGAAACGTCCGCTGGCGACGCAGCACAGATCGAGAGCCGCCGAACCTGCACGCCGCACGCCGTGGGTGCGCAAAGTAATCTGATGATAGAAGTGAATATTCGGATTCTTGTGCCGCTTGTGGCTGGGGAAGCCGGTGGCCACCAGGCTCTCGGAAAGGTTGGCAATCTTCGAAACCTGGATTCGCTGCTGATTCAGGTAAGCGCCGCTTCCCTGCTCGGCCGCGAAAAGCTCGTCGCGAGTGGGATCGTAAACCACGCCGGCAACTAACCGGTTCTTGTGCTCGAGTCCCAGGGAAACGCAAAATACTGGAAACCCATGCGCGAAGTTGGTGGTGCCGTCGAGCGGGTCCACATACCAGCGATACTCGCTGCCGGTGTCGACCAACCCCTGCTCTTCACCCAGAATATCGTGGTTGGGCCAACGCGCCTTGATGCGTTCGCGGATCAGAAGCTCCGACTTGCGATCGGCAATGGTGACCAGGTCGGCATCGCCTTTGTACTCCACTTTCACATGCTGCTGGAAGTATTCAATCAGCAAGGCGCCCGCCTCGCGGGCGATCTCAGACATGCCGGAAACGAAGTCATTGTGATTTGATTGCGTCATGAAAGGATGTTGTACGGTCTCCCTTGCGTCCTTTGCGGAATCTCTTTGCGGTCTTTGCGGTAAAGATTTTCAACGAAATTCGAAAGCTTACCCGCAAAGGTCGCAAAGAAATTCCGCAAAGGACGCAAAGAAGATCGCGGAGCTACTTGCGCTTTCCGCTTTCTTCCGCGATGTACATGATCTCGTGCTTGAAGATAAACAGGTTGGGCTGGTCTTCGCGGGTCAGCCGGACCATGTTCTTGTCGTAGTATTCGATCCAGCCGCGAACCACTTCGCCATCCGCCAGCTTGATGCTGACGGGCTTCTGTTTTTCTCCGAGAGACTTCAGATAGGCCGCTTCCTCCGAGGTCTGCTCCGGAGGGGCGGGCCGTCCCTTGCGGGGGGCGCCGGATCCTGGTCCATGAAATGGCATAGAAGTTATCTTACACGCACCCAAGCCTGCGCTAGAAAGTAAGCCTGATTCCGAACTGGATCTGGCGTGGAGCGCCCAGGGTAAACAATCCCGAACCGGGTCCAATGCGGTTGGTGATGCGATCGGTGGCTGATGTGCCGTTCACAGATCCGATGGTTCCGTTCAGTATCCCGCTGAGCTTATTGCCCGGGCCGTCGAAGTTGGCGAAGTTGAGGACGTTGAACGCCGACAGGCTGGGCTCAACCACGAAGCGGTCTCTCATCCGGAAGGGCCGGGCCAGGGTCACGTCCAAAGTTTTCATCCACGCCAGGGCGACGCTTCCGGGCGGAGGAGCGGCGATGGTCGGCCCGTCCGCACGCAGCTGCACAAGTTGTGTTCTTGAAAGCAAGCCGGCATTGATCAGAGCCTGACCCGCGGCTGTCACCTGATTGGAAAAGTTTGTGTTGTAACTCTGAATGACCTGGTTCAGCGTGGTGTCCTTGATGGCGCGTCCAAAGGATCCGATATTAGTTCCCGGCAGAACATCGCCGTAGGAACTGTCGCCGGTCTGGCTCTGCCCGCCGAACGACCCATCGCCGGTCACATCGCTACGGAAAATCTCTCCCGGGACCCCGCCGCTGGCAGGAATATAGAGCGTCTGCGGTAAAGGTGACGCCACCTGCGCGACCAGGCCCAGCCGGATGCCCCGAGGCAAATCCAGAATTGAGCCCAGGGAAAACTGGTTCTTGCGGTCCTGTGATGCCGAGCCGAAAAACGCGACGGGATGGTTGAAATCCGCTGCCAGGGGGAGCAAGTCCTGATCGGCAAGCCCTCCCGCAAAATTGCTGCGGAAGCTGGAGTGCGTGTAAGTAAACTGCAGGCTCCCGCCGAGAACTCCGCGCACCGGATTGGTGAGATGTGTGCGCAGCGAAAGTTGTATGCCGCTGTAGAGCGAGCGTCCCGCAGGGAAGAACATGGTATTGCGTCCGACCAGCGGATTGATTCCGGGGAAGGCTGCGCCTGTATCCGGCGTCAGGCCGAACAAAGACGCTGGCGCTCCCGCCAGAAACTGACCGCCGGAATCCAACCCATGACTGGCGAAATCGGCAATGCTGGCACCGGGCACCGAAGCCATGTAGCAGTTCACGGCGGTCTGCGAACTGGCGCCTGCACTGGTTGCCGGGGTACAACCCAGGCTCAGCGGGTTCGAGCCCAACGTGTTGTTGATGGCATTTAGTGCGGCGTTCGTGTTCAGGTGGGTGGCGTCCCCCACATGGTTGGTGTCGTAGCCGATCAAGTAATGGGTTCCTACGTTGCGCACATAGTCCGCGGTAAACAGCGTGGACGGCCATAATTGCTTCTGCAGGCCGATGTTCATCTGCACTGAGCGCGGCGTCTGATAGTTCGGAGCGAGCAGGCCTTGCTGGCTGTTCAATGCCTGTCCGAGGAAACTGGGATTGGGAGAGCCGGAATTCAAAGCAGTCGCCGCCTGGAAAGCAGTCTGCAAGTTCGCCACTTGAGTCGCCACGTTTCCGATGCGCTGTCCGCAAAGTCCCGCTGCGCTCTGGACAATGTTGCCGGGGAAAATTACATCGCCATGGCTGGCGCACGGATCATTGGCCTGGGCGTTGAATTGGCCGTTGGCGAGACGGGCGGCGCGGTCCCCAATCAGGTTGCGGAAAACATTGTCGTCGTAGTACATCCCGATCCCGGCCCGGATCACGGTCTGTCCATGCTTCCCGGGGTCCCACGCCAAACCAAACTGGGGAGCGAAATTCAGGTTGGGTTGCCGGATGCGGCCGCCCAGCAAGGGATTTCCGCCGAACTGACTCAGCAGGTCGTCACTGCCGGTGCAAGGCGTCTGGCTTCCATAAGAAGCTGCCACCGCCGAGCACGGAATGGCCGGCAAATCAGAATCACTGCGCCCGGTATCGCGAACGTACTGCACTCCGATGGTCACCGTCAGATTAGGGTGGAATTTCCAGGTGTCACCAGCGTAAGCCTGTATGCGAGTGTCGCTGAAGGCTCCGCAAGGAGAACCAAATCCTGACTTTTCACTCAGACAACTCGAACCGTTTCCGAGGGTGATGCTGTCCACGGGATAGTTCAGCGGATTGCCCGTGCCGCCGGCAAAAGGCCCACTGGAGGCGAACAGAACCGAAGCCGCGTCCGTGTCCGAACCGATCTGCGGACCTAAGCCGAAGAGATCGGCGGAAATCAGGTTGTCAATCCTGTTCACCGCCACGCCGAATCGGATGGTGTGGCTTCCCCAGGTCCGGGTGCCATCGTAGCGGGCCTCCTTGTTGTCCTGCTTGGTCTGCTGCGGGGCCTGCGCGTTGGGTCCGCTGGCGAATCCCGAGCCCCCGGTAAAATTCAGACTGACTCCAGGAGCAGGATTGAAAATGCTGCTTCCGCCAACGGCGTCCACAATCTTGTTCGTGTAGCGGTTGTAGGCGAAGCGCAGGCTGTGGAGATACGGTCCGCGGGTAAAGTCGAAACCGCCAGCATTCCCGAAAGTATCGTTATGGCTCTTGAACGGCTGATAGTTGGCGCCGCCGAATGCATTGACGTCGCTGCCGTTGTCGTACGTGAACCGGTAGAAGAGCTGCGATTGCGAAGAAAGCTTGTAATCGAGGCGGGCTGCGACTTCGGTCTCGTGGAATGGAGCCTTATAGCTTCCGTCAAGAAGATCGAAGGGAGCGTTGAAGACTGCCGGCGAGTCGAGATCCTGCTTCAAATACTCTCCGGATAGAAAGTAGAAAAGTTTGTCCTTTTTCCAGGCGCCGCCGACGTTTCCGCCGAAAACCTCGCGAGAGTAGCCGAAGTCCTTGCTTCCGGGAAGGCTGGCCCCGCCCGCGGATCTGTCACGAAAGTTGCCGAACAGCTGGCCGTGCAGGTCATTGATGGCGGACTTCGTAACCACATTCACCTGCCCCGCGGAGGCCAGACCGGAAGAAAGCGGGAGCAACGATTGCTCGACCCCAACCTGCTGGATAGCCCCCACCGGGATATTCGTCGTAGTAGCCCCTACAGATTCGTCGGTGATGTCGATACCATCCAGCACCATCCGCGTGGTACGGCCATTGCGTCCAACGATGGATGCCGCGGTCAGACCAGTCTTAGAGGGCGCCAGCACCTGGCCGTCCAGTTCCTGCACACCGGGTTCGAGGCGGGTCAGATCCAAAAACCCGCGGTCGGTGGGAATCTGTTCCAGCTGCGCGCTATCCACAGCGCCGCGCACTTCGGGATTTTCAGTGTCGACCAGCTTGGCTACAGGAGCGACCACGCGCTGCAATTTGACATCGCCGGTAGCGGTTGCTGCCGCCTGAATTCTGATCAGAATGTCAGCAGGCTGAAAGCCTTTCGCCTCCACGTGCAGCACATATTCTCCGGGAGGTAAGTCTCGAACCGCGTAAGTGCCCGCCGGACTAGTTGTGGTACGAGAGGCTTGTCCGGTTATCTTGCTGGTGATGGCGAGGTCGGCGCCGCTGACCGAGGCGCCGCGGGGGCCAGTGACGGTTCCGGAAACATTGCCGGTTGAGGAATCCTGAGCGTAAGCCAGCGAGGAGATAACCAGAAAGACCGCCATCGTTCCAGCCCACAGGCTCGACCGCCTGAAGACGGAACGGGCACAACCAGTATTGCTCGACATTCGTCTCGCGTACCTTCCTTACAAAGAATCGCGTTGGCAATCCTACAAGACTTTCACAACAGAATTTGTCCCGTCAACCAAGCCGTGTGGGGCGGGCGCCCTCGCCCGTCGCCTTTGACTGGGACTTGCGGCTGTTTAGCTGGACACCCATCAAGATTCAAAATCAAGTCAAAGCGGCGGACAAGAGTGTCCGCCCCACATAGAAAATCTCTCAATGCGACTTGGACGTGTAGTAGCCCGTCCGATGGCGTACCTTGAAACCGGTATCCGCCGTCACTCCGGCGACCATTACCTGGATGCGGCGGAAATCTGAATCCGCCAGCCGCTGCGACGGATAGTACGCCAGCAGGTATTGCGTGCGCAGTTCATCGCTGATCTGGCGAAACGCTTCGTCCAATTGCGGCAAGGACGACGCATAGAAGTACTTGCCCCCGGTATCGGCCGAAAGCTGGATCAGGGCATGCTCACCGCCGGTGTCGCGTCCTGCGCTGGCCTCGATGGGCACAATGATGATGCTATACAAAATGGCTTCGGCGGTTTCGGCCGCGCGCACTGCTTCCTGGTAATCCACTTTGCTCATGGTATCTCCGCCGTCGGTGATCACCACCATCACCTTGCGTCCCACGCGCGGCTCCAGCGCCTGTGATCCCAGAAACAGAGCATCGTAGAGGGCCGTGGCCGAGCCCATGCGAATGCGGTCAATGCCGCGATCGATCACTCTCAGATCCGAAGTAAAGGAGGTCAATTCGCTTACCGTCTCGCTGAACTGGTAGAGCGACAGGGCGTCCACGGGACGCAGGATGGCATGGGTAAAACGGCGGGCCGAAGCCAATTCGAGGGGCAGATCCTTGCGCGTGCTCAGGCTGGTGTCAATGGCCAGAACAATCGAGAGAGGCAAGGCCGATTCCTTGTCGAAGACCGCTATCTTTTGCTCCTGGCCGTCTTCCCGCAACTGGAAGTTGTCTTTCTTTAGGGCGGAAATCGGGGCGCCATGCTCGTCGGTCACGGTGACGAACACGTTCACCAGTTTGACATCAACTTTGAAAGTGGTATCGGACTCCTGGGCAACGGAGACAAGGCATAGAGCCAGCAGAAGACCTGCAGTTACCACTGATTTCATCTGGAAAGTTGGGGCACTTCGCTGCAGTCTCCTGGCGCCGCTGAACGGGATCCCTGCGACAGAGAGCCCCTGCTTTAGGGGGCGGAACACGAATCGCAGGCAGAAACCGCGGAGAATGCAGTCAAACCGGCTGGTCACTTAGATGCACGCCCCTCAGAATGGGTGCCTTGGGCAGTGGGAATCTCGCCTGGGAAGGGCTCGCCATCCGCCCACACCGCGCCATCTTCGAAATGCTCCTTTTTCCAGATAGGCACCGTGCATTTGAGGGTATCAATGAGCCAGCGACAGGCATCAAACGCGGCCGCCCGGTGGGCCGAAGCTACCACGATCAGAACGCTGGTTTCGCCAATTTCCAGACGTCCCAGGCGATGCACGATGGCGACATCGCGAACCTTGTACTCAGCCAGGGCCCGCGCGGCCAGCTCCTCCATCTGTTTGAGGGCCATCTCCTCGTACGCTTCGTAATCGAGATACAGAGTGCGCCGGCCACGGGTATGGTTGCGAACGATGCCTTCGAAGACGGCAGTGGCCCCGTCCTCAGGCCGCTTGATGCCCTCAAGAGTGGTGGCGGTCTCGATCCTCTGGTGGACGATCGCCGCATGCGGGCTGCGCCTTGCGGCGGTATCCACGCCGCCGCTCACTGGCGGCAGGAGCGCGACCTCATCTCCGGGTCTTAGCCTCGTGCCGGGAGCAGCGTACGCCTGATTAACCGACATGGCGATTGATGACGCCGTATTTTTTAAGCGCGGGATGATTTCCTCGTAGTGCGCGAGAACATCGCCCAATGAGGCGTTTTCAGGAAGGTCAAGTGAATCGCTTGCCTTTCCAGCCAAATCTCTCAGGACGCCGAAGAATAGGACGCGAACCTGCATAAGAAACCGGTTTTCAGTTTCCAGTTCCCGGTTCCCACTAGTTTATCGCGCGGGCCGCGTTTCCTCGACGGCATAAAAAAATTGCCAGTCCCTGGTTTGGACACTGGCAATTCACTAACCGCACTGCCGACGACATCAACCCTGCGATTTTGGCCGCCGGTCCTGGTCCCGCGGCGCCTGATGCGGAGCCTGATGCGGAGCCTGGTGCTGCTCCTGCGGAGCGCGATTCTGGGTGGGCGCGGCCTGCTGGCGCTGTTGCTGCCAGTTACGGAACTTGTTTTCATCGTCCCGCGCCTGGGCTGGGTTTCGTTCCTGCACCGGCGGCGCTGGCTTGGCCTGGGGATGCGACCAGCCCTGGGAAGCGCGATTGTCGTTCTGATTTACCGCGCCTTGAGGCGCACGCGGAGCCATCTGTCGTTCAGGATGCATCGGTTCAGCTACCCGCGGGGCCACGATAGGCTGCTGAGGACGGGCCTCGGGCCTCGGAAATTGAGGGCGCGCGGCGCTCTCGGGCGGGCTCACGGGCTGTTGCGGTCGCGCCAGTGGACGATCCGTACCCGGATTGTGAAGCCCAGGCATGGCCGATTGCCGCTGTTCGAAAGGCTGACGAGGTGGAGCCGGTCTCTGGGTTGCGACCACCTGGCGGTTGATGATTGCCTGCGGCGGCCTGAAACGGGCGGGAGCGCCAGAACCCAATACGCTGGCCCGGATGGGTTGCACATCGATGCGGCGCTCGACCCGCGCATTCTCCAGTTGCCTCGCGTCGAAACGGCCAAGATTACGCGCTACCGGACGCGCATTGACGAACGTGTCGCGTGATACCAGGGTCACTCCGTTGTTCACCCGCTGGTTCACATAGGTGATGTTCGTCACGTTGCGCTGATTGTAGATGGTGGTCACCCGGGTGACGTTCACCACAGTATTGGTTACGTTGACCCGTTCCACGTAACGGCGGCTACCCCGATAGTAGGGCACATAAACCTCTCCCGGAGCCAGCGGAAACCAGCCTACACCCGGGCCTCCGCCAATCGAGATTCCAACGCCGCCGACGAAAGCTACCAGCGCCGGCGCATACACCGGGCGGACTGCGACCGGTCCAGGCACCCAGCACCAGCGGTTTCCGGCATACGCCCAGCGTCCGTAGTGGAACGGCGCGAAGCCCCAGGGCTCATCTTCCACCCAGGTCCAGCCCCAGGGATCGATGTAAGCCCAGTGACCGTTGCGGTAGGGCGCCCAATCCGAGGCCACTCCCGAGGGAACCCACACGGTTCCGTAGCCGCCAACATATTGCCAGCGGCCATAGTCGTCGAGGTCCTCATAGCCCGTCATCTCCTGCGAAACATAGTTGGCTGATTCGGCGCCATCTTCGCGATGGTCGCGCTCGACTGCCCAGTTGTCGAAGTCATCGGCGCGCGGCAACTGCGCAATGTCGTAATTCAGCTGGTCGGTGCCGGAGAAGCGCGCCGACTGGCCGGCCACGACGGTGTAGGAATATCCCCCACCGGTAACTTCGCCGCGGCCGCTAAATACGCTGACGTTAGTCACGTCGCCATTGCTGTCAACGTCCACGCGGTATTCGCCGGGATGCTGCAGATTGAACGCCAGGTTGGGAGTGTCAACTTCGACCAGATCGCCGTCGTCAAGATGACGGACCCGCAGAATGACCGTGCCGGCCGACAAACGCAGCTGAGTGGTTCGGTCATCGAGGTCAAGCAGCGTAACGCTGGTTTCCTGCGCCAGCCGGATCGCGGTCGAGCCGATGTGCATTTCGGCGCGCGAGCCCTGGTCGGTCCAGAGGTTGTCACCCGTGGTCAGTGGCCGGTTGGGCACAGCGGTCACCCAGTCGCCTTCTCCACCAGGCTGGAAACTCACTGAGCCCTGGGTGTAGTTCATCCGCGCCACGCGGCTGGGCGGATCCTGATCGCCCTGGTCTTCCCCTGGACCGCCTTGTGCGTCTGGACCCTCTTGTGCCTCCGGGCCCTGCGCAACTTGATCCTGAACCTGATCTTGCGCCACCGATAGCGCGGGACTTCGCAGCATCAGCAATACGCCCAGCACGACACCTCCGATTAACCACCCGCGGTATGTCTTCGTCTTCGGCATATTGTTGCTCCCTGCGGCTAGAAACAGCACCGCTCTCATATGAATTAAACACCCCAGAGCGGCAATAGTTTTATACGGTTGAACATCTACCATCGTACTGACACGCAAGCACTTATCGGGCAAGCAAAAAATGCCAGCTCTCGGCCCTGTGAGAACTGGCATAGATGGCTCAAAATGTGGCGGACTTACGAGGCGCCCTGCGCGCTGAGGACCTTTTCCCTCTCCTCTTCGTCCTGTTTCTCCTCGCGCGGCGTGTGAGGCAGCGCCAGTTCCAAGACTTCGAGAATAGTCTTCACGTAGTGCACCCGGATATTCTCGAGCTGCTCAGGGGTCAGGTCTTCCTCCAGGTTGGTTTTATTGTCCGCCGGGAGGATCACGTCCTGGACACCGGCACGCTTGGCTGCCAGCACCT
Source organism: Terriglobia bacterium (assembly GCA_963813645.1). GTDB lineage: Bacteria > Acidobacteriota > Terriglobia > Terriglobales > Acidobacteriaceae > JAIQFF01. The sequence goes on along the minus strand of CAWEZS010000019.1, from coordinate 157,419 downwards.
TCTCCTTGACGCCACCGATGGGCAGAACGTCGCCACTCAGCGTGATTTCGCCGGTCATAGCGGTCAACGGACGCACCGGGTGACCCGTCAGCAACGACACCAGGGCCGTGGCCATGGTGACTCCCGCCGAAGGGCCGTCTTTCGGAATCGCTCCTGCCGGCACGTGAATGTGAATGTCATGCTCAGCGAAGAAATTCTCCGGGATCCCGAGTATGGCCGCGTTCGACCGCACCCAAGTCAAAGCTGCCTGCATGGATTCCTGCATCACCTGACCGATCTGCCCGGTCATGGTGAAGCCGCCCTTGCCCTTCATAGTGTTGGCTTCGACAAAAAGCACGTCGCCGCCTGAAGGCGTCCAGGCGAGACCCACAACCACGCCCGCACGCTTGGTACGTTCCGCAATTTCGCCTTCGCTGCGAACCTTGATTCCGCCCAGAAATTCCTGGACGACTTCCTTAGTCACGATCAGCTTGTCGGTCTTGCCTTCGGCCAGGCGCCGCGCCTGCTTGCGGCAGATGGTGCCGATGTTACGTTCGAGATTGCGCACCCCGGCTTCGCGCGTGTAGTGCCGGATAATGTAGCCCACGCCTTCTTTCGGAAACTCGATCTGCTCCGCGGTCACACCGTTCTCTTCGATCTGCCTCGGAACCAGGTACTGGAACGCGATGTGAACCTTCTCTTCTTCTGTGTAACCCTGGAGCTCGATGATCTCCATGCGGTCACGCAAAGGCTCCGCGATCGGATCCAGCATGTTCGCGGTCGTAATGAACAGAACCTTCGAAAGGTCGAAAGTGACATCCAGGTAATTGTCCCGGAAAGTCGAATTCTGTTCGGGATCCAGAGCTTCGAGCAACGCCGAAGCCGGATCACCGCGGAAGTCGCGTCCGACTTTGTCGATTTCGTCGAGCATGAAGACCGGATCTTTGGTCTCAGCGCGACGGATGCCCTGGATGATTTGTCCGGGCAACGCGCCGATGTAAGTACGCCGGTGACCGCGAATCTCGGCTTCGTCGTGTACGCCGCCCAGTGAGATGCGTACGAATTTCCGTCCCAGAGCTCGCGCGATGGACTTGCCCAGTGAGGTCTTGCCCACGCCCGGAGGTCCGACGAAGCAGAGGATGGGACCCTTCATTCCCGGCTTCAAACGGCGCACCGAAAGATAATCCAGGATGCGGTCTTTGACCTTCTTCAGGTCATAGTGGTCCGTGTCGAGAATTTCCTTGGCTTTCAAAATATCAACTTCGCCGCCCGAAGTTTTCGCCCAGGGCAGCGCCGCCAACCATTCCACATAGTTGCGAGTCACGGAGTAATCCGCCGCCATGGGTGACATGCGGGCCAGCCGGCCCAATTCTTTCAGGGCTTCTTTCTTGACTTCATCGGGCATGCCCGCGTTGTCAATTTTCTGCTTCAGTTCTTCGGTATCGCGAGCGCCTTCATCCTGCTCACCCAATTCTTTCTGGATGGCTTTCATCTGTTCGCGCAGGTAATACTCGCGCTGTGTCTGCTGTACGCGGTCCTGAACTTCGGACTGAATCTTGTTGCGCAGCTGCTGGACTTCCAGCTCTTTCGCCAGATGCTGATTGATCTTCTCCAGGCGTACCCGGACGTCGGTAGTTTCGAGTGTGTCCTGTTTGTCGGCGGTCGAGAGCGACGGCAGCGAGGAGGCGATGAAATCCACCAGGCGGCCCGGCTCGTCAATGTTCATGGCCACCGTCGATAGCTCATCCGACAGGGTCGGGGAGCCAGCCACGATCTGCTGGAACAAGGTCAGAACGTTGCGCTGCAGGGCCTCCACTTCGGAACTCTTCGGCGGAATCGCCTCGGGCACCGAATCAACGCGGCCACGCATAAATGGCGTTAGTTGCGAGAACTCAGTGAGTCGCACCCGCTCCAGGCCTTCCGCAAAAACGAACAGGCTCTGGTTGGGCATTTTTACAACTTTGTGGACGACTGCCAGGGTCCCAACGGTATACAGATCACTGGCTTGTGGGGCATCGACGCGAGCTTCCCGCTGCGCCACCACCACGATGGTCTTGTCTTCGCCCAGCGAGTTAATAAGTTGGACCGAACTCTCCCGACCTACGGTCAGGGGCAGCACGGCATGGGGGAAAAGTACCGTATCCCGCACCGGCAGGATGGGCAGAATCCCAGTTTCTTCTTCTTTTGGCTTGGTAGAGCGCTCAGTGCGCGTTTTTTCTGCCATATTTCACCTTGAGTGTCTTGTGCTCAAGTTTTGATGACATAAAGGGCCGGAAAGATGCAGGGTCCCCAATCCACCTGAAAGTATTTGAATTCTAAACCCTAATCGCAAGCTTTGTACCCAATCGAAGGTGCAGAGCCCGATTGGTGACCGTTGGACGCCCCAAATGGGTTTGTGGGTTTCTCGTGTGGGGCGGGCGCCCTCGCCCGCCCCACCCAACAACTTCGCTCAAGCGGCGGCGGATAGCCCATCCCCAGCACTTTTACCAGGTCCGCCACCTCGCCGAGATGGCGCAGGGCGTTGCGGGCTGGTTCATCATCTCCCCGGAGAAAGTTGGTGTAGAACACATATTCCCACGGTCGCCCGCGCAACGGGCGCGACTCGATCTTGGTCAGGCTGATGTCGCGCAGCGCAAAGACCGCGAGCGCCTTGAATAGCGCTCCTGGAATGTTTTTGACGCTGAAAGCGATCGAAGTCTTGTTGGCCCCAGCAAGAACACGCCGCGTCTTGCGGATAAGAAAGAACCGCGTGAAGTTGCGTTTGTCGTCTTCGATGCCGGCCGCCAGAATGTGGCCTTTGTACGCCTTCGCTGCCTGGGCGCCCGCAATGCCCGCGGCATCCCGCAATTTGTCTTCGATCACGTGCTTGACGCTGCCGGCCGTGTCATAGAAGGGCGTCGGCTGAATCTTCGGATTCCTGGCGAAGAAGTCGCGGCACTGTTCCAAGGCCACGGGATGCGAGTACGCACGGCGCAGATCGCTGCGCTTTACTCCCGGCACCGCGATCAGGTTGTGTACGATGCGCAACAGGAATTCCTTTTCGATGAAAACCTGGCGCGCCAGCAACAGGTCAAAATGCTCAGTCACGGAGCCAGCCAGCGAATTCTCGATGGGGATGACAGCAGCAGCCACCGACCCATTTTGCACGCGATCAAAGACCTCGACCGAGCGCGCACAGGACACGACCTCGCAGCCCGGAACCATGCGTCGGGCGGCTTCGTGGCTGAAGGAGCCGGCTTCTCCCTGGATCGCAATCTTCGTTTTCCTGGTGACAGGACCTTTGCTCATTGGGCTCTCTGTTGTCGAGGCAACTTAGCTGGCTCCGGCGGCGAAAGCAAATCTTTCTTTAGCACGAAGGCGTCTACGCCGTTCGAATAGTACCGCGGCAGCGTCTTGATTACGCTGTAGTGATGCCGCTTGTAAAAAAACAGGGCCGTTTTGTTATCCACGGCGGTTTCAAGAATCACTGACTGGCAGTGCAGGGCACGCAACCGCTCCTCGGCCGCCTGAAGCAACTGCGATCCAGCTCCTGCCCCGCGGACGCTGGGCAGAACGTCTATGGTAATAATGTGTCCGGTGCCGCGGCTTCCCGTTTCGGCAACGATGAATCCCACCAGCACGACCGCAGGCCGGCCTTGGTTCGCGGTCCAGCCCAAACTCCCACTTGGGCTGACTTCCGCCGCGTCCGCCACCAGGGTGAACGCGCCGGAACGCCGCAAATAGGTGGCGAGTTCCAGGCGGCTGTATGAAATCCCCGGCTCGAAGCACTGCTGATCAATGCGCCACAAAGCCTCGAATTCGTCGTGCCGGAAGTCTCGTAAGGCGAATTTCACGAATTCCATTGTAGTCGGGAAGCGGTGACTTCCAGGGGCACGAGCCACGTAGGGGCGGACGCCTCGTCCGCCCGGACGAGGGCGTCCAGGCCTGCGTGGTCCACGCCGACGAAAAGGCGGAGGAACCTGTTGCGGTACTTGCATGACAAGTCGTAGTATTTGCAAAGAGGTCCTGTGGGACGCCTGGTGCTCATTGACGTGCTCAGTGCGATCGTCTTGCTGGCGGCGTGGTTTTTTTATTTTGCACGCTACAACCGCCGCAAGGGTACCGCAGCACTGCACTGGGTCGAAGCTGCCTGTTCCAACAAAGGTCAAATGCTCGACTCCCGCTGGCTGAGTCAGACCCTTCTCCAGGCCCACTTCGGCTTCACCGCTCACTGGTTCGACAATGCCCGGGTAACCATCCGTTTGCGCCCTCGGCCGATCCCGTTCCGGTGGTTTGTCAGCATCTGGCACAAGCAGAAGGAAACGCTTACGTTTGAAGCTGACCTGGACAACACGCCCAGCTTCCATCTCGATGTGTGCCGTCATCGCTGGCTGTCGCAACGGCACAGCCGATTGTCTTCCCAGCCCAGGGAGTGGTCGGTTTCGCGCCCCGGGCCCGTCGTTCTTACCACCCGCACCCGGTGGACCCAGGAACTTTCGCCCGTGGTCAACACCTTGATGACCGCGCGCGGACACAACCTCATCAGCGTACGATTCCGTTCCGAATCGCCTCACATTGCCGCTACGGTACCGCTGGAAGCTCTCTCCGATGAACAGGCCGCTGCAGGATTTCTAAGCGTGCTTCGTGAACTAGCGGCCGGGGCATCAGCCTCGCGACAGTAACCCTCACGATTCAGCCGTATAATGCTCCCGACGTTCGAGGGAATTTCTGTTGCCCGAAACAAACTCTGAGATCGGGAAAACCGTAGGCGACTACGAGATCATCGCCGTGCTGGGACAAGGCGGCATGGGCAAGGTCTTCAAGGTCCGCAACGTCATCTCCGATCGCGTCGACGCCATGAAGAGCCTGCTGTCTTACGGCAACGGGGAATCCGAGGCGGCGGAACGGTTCCTCCGCGAAATCAAGGTGCTGGCCAAACTTGAGCATCCCAACATCACGTCGTTTCGCACCGCCTTTCGGGCGAATGAAGAAGTCCTGATGATCATGGAATACGTTGAGGGGAGTTCTCTCTCCCGGAAAATGGGTCATCGCCGACTTGAGTTGTGGCGGGCCGTGGACTATGCCTCCCAGGTGCTGAGCGCGCTGAGTCATGCTCACCACGCCGGAGTTCTTCACCGCGACGTCAAGCCGTCGAACATTCTCATCAGCGCAGACGAGCGTGTGAAGTTGACCGACTTCGGTATCGCCAGCCTGACCGCCGATCCCGGCCTGACCATCACCGGAGGAACGGTGGGAACCCTTTACTACATGTCGCCGGAACAAATGAAAGCCCTGCCTCTCGATGGCAGGTCCGATCTCTATTCGGTCGGAGTGACCTTGTATGAAATGGTGACGGGCCAGGTCCCATTCAAGGGTGACAGCTACTACGCCATCCTCAAAGCGCACCTGGAAAGCATTCCCGTTGCTCCCATGGCCTTGGTTCGCGAAATACCTGCTGCCCTTTCCGACATCATCGAGAAGGCACTGGAGAAGCAGCCGTCAGCACGCTTTCAGACGGCTGAGGAATTTCGCGAGGCCCTGCAGAATCTGGATTTGCCAAGAACATCGGACTCCGATTCCATCCCTACCGCGACCGTGGATGTGCCAAGCCACCCGGCAGCATACAAAACGCCTTCTTCCCGAGGCTCGAAGGCGTTTGACCCGCTGGTGCTCGAAGCTGCCCGGAAAAACCTCGCGGTCTTTATCGGGCCCATGGCCAAGTTCATCGTAAGCCGTGCCGCAACCCATGCCCGGTCGGTCGAGGAGCTCTACCAGGCACTGGCGACAGAAATCCCTTCCCCCCAAGCCCGCGAGAAATTTCTGCGCTCCCGGCCCTTCTGAAACAGGTCGTGAGCCGCTCACGGCTCATCTTCACTGCGATTCCAGCATCCGGATCGCCTTCACCAGGCTGAGATACATCCGGTTGAAAGAGCGCGCGAGATCGGCGATCTCATCCGAGCCTTTGGCCGGAATTTCCGGCACATTCAGGTCGCCGTTGCTGATCCGGTCTGCGGTTCTGGCGAGATGGGTCACGGGACGGATCACGACCAGGATGATGGCCAGATCAAGAAAAATAAGTGTCAGTAAGGAAATACCACCGAGAGAGAACATCAGGGTCTTAAAGGCCTGGTTCGCGATGTTCAGTGGCACCGTCATAGGGACCGATACGATTTGCGCGGCAATGGGCTCGCCAACATTCCAGCCAAAGCCGTGATCTCCGCCGTAAACCTTGATCATGGCCGGCGGGGCCTTGTCGGGCGTGCTGTGACATTGCAGGCAGGGCATGTCCACCACCAGCGGTTTGGCCAGGAACAGAACGCGGCCGGCCGGGGTCTCGCGCTCCGAAGAGAACTCTTTCAGCTCGGGGTGATTGCGGAAGATCTGTATGACGTCGGATTCCCAGTCCACCGCGCGATTGCGCAGATTGGTCGGATTCAGGGAAGCTTCCTTGTAGCTGTAGTCGGGATAAGTCGAGCGCAAATAGGTGAAGACCTCGGTGGCCGAGTACGCTGGCACGGTCTGGGGCAGAAAGCTATTGATGCGCTGTTGATGCGCCTTCAGCAAAGGCCCCACCTGCTTGGACGTGTAGGTACGCATGCCGCCAGCCGCGCCCATCATCAGGCGTGCCTGTTCCAACACTTGATCGCGTGCGCTGCGCTCCAGGAACTGCCGCGACAGATACCCGGCGAGTGCGACGCCAGAGCCAAAAACCAGTATCAGCACGAGGTTGAATTTTATGAGTAATCTCACAGCGGCCACATTATAGCCGCGATTCGATGGAGTGCGGTGAGGTTGCAGGCGGTTCGCTGTGGATGATTAAAGCCGCGAGGATGTGGCACTGCGCTGATAGGCAAGGAACGCGATTTTCTCTACCCCGGCGGAATGAATCGCATCCAGCACTTCGAGGACAGTTCGGTATCGGAGCCGCTTGTCGGCCCGAACGTAGATCTTCTTTTCAGCGCCGCGGCCTAAACCTTCTCGAATTTGTGCGGGCAAGTCGCTGGGCTTGGTTTTGTCCTTCCCAAAATACATAGTGCCATCGCGCAGGATCGAAACGATTAGCGCATCTTCCCGGTTGGCGCCTCGCATGGGGATGGGATGCCAGACCTTCGGCAGATCAGCTGAGACTCCGTAGTGTGGAGTTTCAGTCAGCATCATGAACGAGAAAAGCAGCACGAACAGGACGGCGGCTAGAGCGCTCACATCAATATTGCTGATGAGGCGCGACTGCGAGGTTCTTTGTCGCACTTTAACTCAGACTCCGGCGAGACTTCGATTGTTCCCGTCTATCCGGCGATATGCGAGATCACCACTGTAATCAAGCCCGCTTCCTGTTTCTGGAGCAATTCCAGCGGCCCTTGGTTGTGCTACAGTCGGGAATTTCATGGTTTCTCCCACTATTTCCACGGAAAATCTGACGCGGCGCTTCGGAGACCTCGTCGCCGTCGAAGACGTGAATCTCAGAGTGTCTCCCGGCCAGTTTTTTGGTTTTCTAGGGCCAAACGGCGCGGGCAAATCCACGACTATCAAGATGCTCACCGGCCTGCTCGCGCCTACCGCGGGGCGAATCGAGATTCTGGGCCTCGATCTGGTCAGCAACATGGTTGAGGTCAAGCGGCAGATCGGAGTCGTGCCCGAAGGCATGGCGTTGTTCGGCAGATTGACCGGCTCGGAGTATCTGAATTTTGTTGGACGCATGTATGGTCTGGACCGCGAGACAGCGGCCAAACGCACGGCTGAGCTGCTTGACTTCATGCAGCTCACCGACCAACCGAAAGCACTGGTCACGGACTACTCGCATGGCATGCAGAAGAAGCTGGCACTGGCTGCGGCGGTAATCCACGGGCCTAGAGTTCTCTTTCTGGACGAACCATTCGAGGGCGTGGACGCCATCGCCGCCGGCACGTTGAAAGCCATGCTGCAGCGCATGATCGCGCGCGGCGCCACTGTCTTTCTGACTTCGCATGTTCTGGAAATCGTGGAACGCTTGTGCACCCATGTCGGTATCATTCATCGTGGACGGCTGGTGGCCCAGGGATCCATCGAAGAATTGCGAGCCGGGGTGGAGGCGCGATCGGCCGGCCTTCCCGGGGCGGGTGGCTCTCCGGGCGAGAAGCTTACGTTGGAACAGATCTTCCTGCTCATTGTGGGCGGATCGCGAAGCAACGGCCAGGAACTATCGTGGTTGGGTTAGATGGACGACGGGCGTCCCGCCCGTTATGCAGTTTCTAGTTTCCGGTTTCTAGTTTCTGGTTCTAATGGTTTTGAAACCGGAAACTAGAAACTGGAAACTGGCACAGTTAGATTAAGCAGAGATGACACCCGATCGGCTGACTCCACCTCCGCACGCGCGCCAGCCAACTGATGGCAATCGCCGAACTGCGGTGGCGAATCTTTGCCAACTCCCTACGAACGTTTCGCGGCCGGTTGGAGCTGGCCTCGCGCATTTTTATCGGACTGGCTTTTGCCGCCGGTGGAATCGGCGGCGCTATCGGGCTGGGCGGGGCTGCCTGGTTTGTGATTTCGCAGAAGAACCCGGAGTGGCTTGGGGGGCTGCTCTGGCCGGTGTTCCTTTTCTGGCAGCTGTTTCCGCTGATGGCGACGGCGTTTACCCAGAATGTCGAATCGTCAAATCTTCTGCGGTTCCCTCTAAGCTACCGCTCGTATTTTCTGATCCGACTGGCCTACGGATCGCTGGACCCGGCCACGGCTGTAGCCGGCATGTGGCTGCTGGGAATTGATATCGGCATCGGAGTCGCCCGGCCGAGTCTGCTTCCATGGGCGACGATTGTCCTCTTGACCTTTGCCCTGGTGAATCTCGTTCTGGCACGCATGCTCTTTGCCTGGCTGGAACGCTGGCTGGCCCGGCGCCGCACGCGCGAGATGATGGGCATTCTTTTCTTCCTTTTTATTCTGAGCTTTCAGCTAATCGGTCCGTTGATCGCAGCCTACGAACACCGATCCATACCCGAGACCCGAATCCTGGGACGGGAAATCTCCGGGGTGCAACGGCCGCTTCCGCCGGGCCTGGCCGCCGCCGCGATTGCGGGAGCGACCACGAGGCACACTGCATCCGACATGGTCACGACCAGCGGGCTCCCTTTCCTGCTCCTCGTGTGTTATGGAATTGCATTCCTCTGGCTCTTGAATTTTCGTTTGCGGGAAGAGTATCGGGGCGAGAACCTCAGCGAATCGGCGCGACGCAAAGCCTTGTTCGGTGGGCTTCGAGCGGTCAGCCCGGGGTGGAATTTGCCGGGACTTCCCGGACCGGTCGCCGCGGTCTTCGAAAAAGAATTGCGCTATCTCAGTCGCAGCGGGCCGATGCTTTTCACGCTGATCGTGCCGCTTTTCATGCTGGCCGTGTTTCGCAGCTCAGGGAAAGACGAAGGCTTGTTTGCACATGCGCCCCAGCTGACTTTTCCTCTGGGCGCCGCCTACTCGCTGCTCTTGCTCACCAACCTCTCCTACAACAATTTTGGAGCGGACGGCAACGGTACCCAATTTTTCTTCGCGTCACCGGTGCGCTTCCGGCAAATCATGCTGGGGAAAAATCTGGCGCACACAGCCGTCTTCGCGGTGGAAGTCCTGCTGGTGTGGGTGGGGACGTGTTTGCTCTACCGGCCGCCGTCCATCGGCGTGACCCTGGCCACCTTGGGCGGAATTCTTTTTGTCCTGCCGATTGATCTCGCCGCCGGAAACCTGTTCTCGATTTACTCTCCCAGTCGGATCGAAGCGGGAGTATTTGGCAGACAAAGAGCCTCCCTGACCACCGTGCTGGCTAGTTTTCTCATACGAGGTGTGCTGTTCGGAGGGGGCGCAATCATGCTCTGGCTTTCGCGCGGATACGGGGATTCCTGGGTCGAACCGCTGATCTTTTTGGTGCCTGCAGCGTTCGGGTTCGCCGCCTATGGCTTCGCCCTGGGGCGGGTCGACCGGATCGCCCTTAGGCACAGGGAAAATCTCATTTCCAATCTCGGCCGCAACCAGTAGACCCTCGCGTCTGTGCCCCTTATTCTTTTTCCGGCTCCGGCACAAAGCGATAGCCCACGCCGCGAACCGTGAGCAGGTGCCGCGGCTCGGCGGGATTGTCTTCAATGTAGCGGCGCAGGCGAACGATGAAATTATCGATGGCGCGGGTATCGGTGTCCTCGTGCAGACCCCACACTTCTTCGAGGATTGACTTGCGGGAAACAATCCTTCCCTGGTTTCGTATGAGATGGCGAAGCAGGTCCGCCTCCATCAGGGTCAACTGGATGGTGTTTCCTTTGACCCGCAACTCTAGCTTGCCGAAATCGATGGTTCGGCCGTGGAACGAAAACGTTTCGTACTCCACGGCTGCTGCAGCTTTCGCCGCCGGGCTCTGGCGCATCCATTCCCGGCGGCGCAACAATCCCTGTAATCGAGCCAGCAGGATGGGAAGTTCGAAAGGTTTGGGAAGATAGTCATCGGCGCCCGAGGCAAAACCTTTGAGCACGTCTTCCGGGCGTCCGCGCGCGGTGAGCATGAGGACAGGAATATATTGTTTCGCGGCTCGTAATTCCGTCGCCACCGTGAAGCCATCTTTCCCGGGCAGCATGACGTCGAGAACGACCGCGTCGAATTGAGTGGTTTCGCCGGATCGTCCTAACAACAGATCCAGCGCCCGTTCGCCATCGCCTACGACGGCGACGGAGTGCCCTTCGGCCTCCAGGTTGAACTGCAAACCTTTCGCCAGGTGGGCTTCGTCTTCAACAATCAGAACGTGGCTCATGCAGAACTCTCTGAGTGTATCCCGAACTCCTGTCATCCTGAGGAAGTGGAGCCCTTTCGCGAAGCGAAGGGCTCCGACGAAGGACCTCTGCATTTTCTGGCGATGGTAGCGCATCTCACCCGGACGACCGTAATAGCAGCGAGGAATGCACAGGTCCTTCGCTTGCTTCCGTGCTGCTGCGCAGCATGGAAGACTGCGCTCAGGATGACAACTATTTGGAGACAGTTACCGGCGTCACAGACTCACCCTTGGCAACTCCATCACTACCCTCGTGCCCCGGCCTTCCCCCTCGCTCTCGGCGAACACTCGGCCGCCGTGTTTCCGTGCGATGGCGCGCACGATAAAAAGACCGAGGCCAGTTCCCTTCACATGGCTCTGAGACCGGTTGGAAACGCGGTAAAAGCGTTTAAAGATGCGTTTCAACTCTTCCGCCGGAATTCCTACTCCCTGGTCACTGACGCTCAGCGTCACCCGTCTCTCATCTGGAGTATCGAGGCGCACCGAGATGTCCACCTGATCCCCGGAATACTTGACGGCGTTATCGAGCACGTTCGAGACCGCCGCGCGCAGTTCTTCGGAGTCGCCCAAAACGCCGGCGGCGGGGCCGTGATTGACCGATTGCTCATAGCGTAGAGCTTCGGGCGGCAAGTGATGGCTGGCGCGCGCCACCTCCACGCACTCGCGAACCAGGCCGCTGAAATCAACGGGCACGCGCCGGTCCTGGTGTTTGTGTCCGGCTTCACCGGCTTTGAGAACCTGGTCCACGGTGCCCATCAGGCGATCGGTATCATCCAACATCAGACGATAGAACTCGCGGCGCTGGGCTTCATCCACATCGCGATGCTGCAGGGTTTGAAGATAGAGCCGGATGGAAGCGATGGGCGTTTTCAACTCGTGAGTGACCGCATTGATGAAGCTGTCATGCTGTTCGTTGCGGCGAATTTCTCGGATCAGGAAGCTGGTGTTCACGATCATTCCGGCGATCAGCAGGGCAAAGAAGATTACGCCGAGAAAGAGCAGAACGCCTTCGCGCCAGTTGAGGATGATCCAGCCGACGTTCAGTCCGACTGCCAGCAGCACCAGGCAAACGCCCAGTACAACGAAAAAGGCGATGGCCCTGCGGCGGCTGCTGATACGCATGGCAGGATTTTACCGCGTAGGGAGGAAGAAGGGTTGGGGCGGGCGCCCTCGCCCGCCGCTCTTGATTTTGGTTTTAAAGTTGGTTCTGGGAGGCTTTCTGGCTGACGTCAAAGTCAAAGGCGGCGGGCGAGGGCGCCCGCCCCATACAAGACAACTCTACGCTGAGACTAGTTCGGGACGCGCTTCCGCCGGCGCTCCCTGTTCTGCTTCCTGCTGGCGCAGTTCGGATAGCTTTACCCGGTAGACCTGGCGCGCCAGGCCCAACTTGGTCAGCGCCCAGATTCCATACCAGTTGAAATCAATCTCGTACCATCTCAAACCATGACGGGCCGAAACCGGATGGGCGTGATGGTTGTTGTGCCAGCCTTCCCCGAATGTGAGCAGAGCCACCCACCAGCTGTTGGTGGAAAGGTCGCGGGTGACAAAACGCCGCGAGCCCCAGCTGTGCGTGGCGGAATTTACCAGCCAGGTTGTATGCAGCCCGATCACGGTACGGAAGAAAACTCCCCACAGCAGGAACGGCAGCCCGCCAATTGCGTACAACACGACGCCGAGGACGATCATCGGCACGTAGTGATACTTCGTGATCCAAACATGGAATTTATCTTTAGCGAGGTCGGGGACGTAACGGGCCAGCGTAGTCGTGTCGTGGTGCATCGACTTGCCGGTCAGGATCCAGCCCATATGCGCCCACCATTTACCGTCACGGGGCGAATGCGGATCGCCTTCCTGATCAGAATGCTGGTGATGAATGCGGTGCGTGGCGACCCAGAAAATCGGTCCGCCCTCGAGCGCCAGCGTGGCACAAGTGGTCAGGACGTACTCGACCCACTTGGGGGTCTTGTATCCGCGATGAGTCAGCAGCCGGTGATAGCCCATGCCGATGCCCAGGCTTCCAGAAACCCACCATAGGAACATCGAAACCAGAAACGCCTTCCAGGTAAAAAAGAACAGGGCCGCGATGGCGCCCACGTGGAATAGGCCCATAAAAATCGCAGTTACCCAGTTGACTTCATCATCTGCCGCCGCTTTTCGATCCAGGACTTCGAGGTCCATTGCCATGTGCTTTTTCCCTGTACCCGGTATTGAGCTTCCAAGGCTTAAGTTAACAGGGTAGGAAATCAGCGCGTGTAAAACTTGTGTAATAGAAGAAACACAGGCATTACGGAGGTACTAGCACGGTAATACTCAAACTCTGGGTGTGTGTGGTGGGCTTTTGTTTTCTTGTGTGGTTGCGCGACTCGCCCGCGAACTGCCTGGATCATCCCAGAAGCATATTTTCTAAGTTTAAAGACTCTTCGAATCGGCCGGACAGCCGAGGGCGGCCGTCCCTACGCAGTTCGAGGAGAAGCCGGCAGTGCGCGGGCGAGTCGCCCGCGGCCACACAATCGCACCCATCCTGCCCGTTCTTGCCTCAGGCGGACGCACCTTTTACTTCAACTCCCGCCCACTTTTCCAGCAGCGTCAGAGTCGCGGCGTAGTCCAGATCCTGGTGCCCATCTTCGGTGGCCATTTCGTAGATTTCTTCCACGGTTTCGAGCGCGGGCAGTTTGACGCGGACTTCTTTGGCGGCTTCGAGCGTCAGGCGGATGTCTTTGTGCATGAGACGTAGGGGGAAATTGGCGGTAAAGTCACGTTTCAGCACAAATGGCGCTTTGTAGTCCACCACTCCGGAGCGAATCATGGACGCCTGAATCACCGGCATCAGTTTCTCGACATCCACTCCCAGCTTGGTTGCCAGCGTCAGGCCTTCAGCAAAGCCCTCATAGATGAGCGCGATCTGAAGATTCATAACCAGCTTGGCGCATTGTCCCTTGCCGGTTTCGCCGATGCGGAAAAACACTTTGCCCATGGCGGCAAAGAGTGGCTGCAACGACTCGATCACGGCTTCGTCGCCGCCCACGATGAAAATAAGGGTTCCGGCATCGGCCGCGACCTTCGACCCGGTCATGGGCGCATCCACGTAGCGCACTCCGTGGGCTCCCACCAGTTCGGCAAACTTGCGTGTTGCCGAAGGCGAAATGGTGCTGGAATCCACGATGGTCATGCCTTCCGCCAGCGACTCTTCGACCCCCTGCGGCCCGAACAGGACGCTCTGGACGGCATTCGTATCAGAAACGCACATCCACACCACCTCGGCTCCGCGGGCCGCATCGGCAGGTGAGGTCGCGGTGCGGGCTCCTTCTACGCCCTTGCCAGCAGTGCGGCTCCAGACCGAAACTTCATGTCCGGCTTTGACCAGATTGGACGCCATCGGCCGTCCCATAATTCCCAAGCCTAAAAAGGCAACGCGCATTCGGTGTCTCCCCCGCAGTTTGTGATGACCAACAGCGATTAGAACTGACGGCGGATGCGGGGTCAAGGCAATGTATGGATTGTGGCAGGCTGTGGTCTGGCTAGTCGTGTGGTCTGTGTGGTCGCGGGCGAATCGCCCGCGCTTTACAAAAACCCGCGGGCGAGTCGCCCGCGTCCACACAAAACACAAAACCCACAAACAACCACAGCCTAGTACGCCAGCAGAATTCGCAAATCTCGCAGGTTGTTTCCCGTCGGTCCGGTCACAATCGCATCGCCCAGGGACGCAAAAAATGGGTAGGCATTGAAGCCGGCCAGGTGGGCAGCGGCATTCAGTCCGCGGGCCCTGGCTCGTTCGAGAGTGCTGCCGTCCACGATCGCCCCGGCGGCAGGGCTGTTGCCATCAATGCCGTCGGTTCCCGCGCTCAGCACGGTAAAGGCCTCGCCGGAAATTTTCGTCGCGCAGGCGAGGGCAAATTGCTGATTGCGTCCGCCGATGCCGCTACTTTCCACTTTCACGGTGACTTCCCCGCCGGAAAGGAGGCAGACGCGCTCGGATTTTTGGCGCAACCGCCGCAAACGTTCGAGAAGATAGTCCGCGGCGCGAACGTAATCCCAGTCGTCGCAGCTGTTGTCGATTTCGACGCTGAAGCCATGGCGCTGGGCTTCTGCTTCGGCGGCATCGAGCATGGAAGCATTCGACAGCAAGGGCCACCAGCGCGCACGGTGAAAAGCCAGGTCATCAGATTTAGGAGTCTCCTCGAGCGCGTGGCGTTGAAACAACTCACGCACCGAAGCCGGAAACTGTTCGAGCATGCCGTACTTTTCCGCTATGGTGTAGCAGTCTTCAACCGTGGTGGAATCGGGCATGGTCGGGCCCGAGGCCAGCGCGTTGGGAGTCTTATCGGGGACATCGGAGACCAGCAACGATACCTGCTGGGCGGCGGCGGCAGCGACCGACATCCTCCCACCCTTGATGGCGGAGAGATGTTTGCGAATGGTGTTGATTTCGGCGATGGGCGCGCCGGAGTGTACGAGTGCCCGGTAGGTGGCGACGAGATCTTCCAGCGAAATTTCGTTGTCAATCGGCTTCTCTGCGATTGACGACCCTCCGCCGCTGAGCATGAAAATTACCAGCGACGCCGCATTCTGAGCGCCTAGCGATTTCAGCACAGCCTCGGCGGCGCGGATTGATTCCTGGTTGGGCAGAGGATGGCCTCCGCGAAAGTAGCGAAAGCCCCGAACCTGTGAAGGCGGATCGAAAGAACTGGCCACAATGCCTTCGAAGCGATTGCCCGCCTGCATTTCGAGCGAATTGACCATGGCGTGCGCCGCTTTGCCAATAGAGATCACCAGCACACGGTTATAGGAATCGAGATCGTGCAGATCCTCGCAAATGCGGAGCACTCCCTTGTCGCAGTCCACGTGGCGTTGGAAAGCGCGGTCAATGCTGGCTTCGGCCAGAGCATGTTCAAACAAATGACGCGCGATGACCCGCATGTCCAGTGCAAGTTTTTCACGATCGGAGGCGGAGGATGGCATGGGTAAAAATTATAGAAGGGTCCTGCTTTGTAGCGCCGGCGTCCCTTCGACTGCGCTCAGGACAGGCCCGCCGACTGTCGCGAGGGTGTCTCGCCCTCACGGGAAGCGAGCATAGATCCTAAGGAATCACCGCGTCCCCAACCCACTGCTCAACCGCCTCTCGCATCTCGCGCAGCCGTCCTTCAAAAAAATGATCGCCACCCGCAATCAAAATCAGCGTCTTCGGATCTGCGACGGTGCGAACCAGCGCTTCCAACTGGGCAGGCGTTCCGAACTGATCGCGATCGCCGCTCACGAACAGTTTCGGTTTCGAGCAGGAGGCAAGAAAGCTAAAGTCGTAAGTGCGATCGTCAATCGGCGACACCGGCAAGCCCAATCCGACGGCAGCCTGCACCCGCTCGTCGGGACAGGACGCGCGCAGGCCCACCGCCGCGCCAAAGGAGAATCCGGCAAAGATGAGAGGCAAGCGAAACTCGCGGTCAACCCAATCCAGCGCCGTCCGCACGTCATCCAGTTCGCCATTTCCGTGACCGTGCTCGCCCTGGCTCAGGCCGGTCCCACGAAAATTGAAACGCAGCACCGGAAAACCAAAACCGTTCAAAGCCTTCATGGCATGAAACACCACCTTATTGTGCAACGTGCCGCCATACAGCGGATGCGGGTGGCACACAACGGCGGCGTAAGCGGCATCGGCAGTTCCGGCGTTGAGCAGGGCTTCCAGGCGCCCGGCCTGGCCATCCAGAAACAGAGAACGGATTGCGCTGGCTTGAGTCTCCATCGTATTCAGTTAAGCATAGCAGCCTGTCGGAAATGTCTCCGTGTCCTCTATGTCCTCCGTGGTTCAAGAACAAATCAACCACGGAGGCCACAGAGCACACGGAGATTACTCGGACTCATGTATCCTGTCGCGCATGGATGCCGTCGCCCTTACCCGTCAACTCGTGGACATCGAGTCCATCACCGGCAATGAGGGCCCGGTGGGCGATTTCCTTCACGCCGAATTGCTTCGCCGAGGCTTCAATGCGCAGAAGATCCCCGTTGAAGGCGCGCGCTGCAATGTCTTCGCGGTGTCCCCCGAACAGCCGCGGCCCACGGTTGTTTTCTCCACTCACATGGATACGGTGCCGCCGTTTATCCCATCGTCCGAAGATGCTGCGCGGGTGTACGGACGGGGCTCCTGCGATGCCAAGGGAATCATTGCGATTCAGGTGGAAGCGGCTGAACGCTTACGTGGGGAAGACATTCATGTAGGGTTGCTTTTTGTTGTCGGCGAAGAGCGCGACAGTCTGGGCGCCAAAGTGGCAAATCAGAATCCGCCGGGCTGCAAATTTCTGGTGAACGGCGAGCCCACCGAAAATCAGGTCGCGGTTGCGTCCAAAGGCGCGTTGCGCGTCGAAGTAATCGCAGAAGGACGCATGGCGCATTCGGCTTATCCTGAACTGGGAGAGTCGGCGATTGACAAGCTGCTGGTGGCGCTCGCCCGCCTGCGCGCGATGAAGCTGCCAGTGGAGGACGGTATTGGCCCATGCACCCTCAATATCGGAGTAATTGAAGGTGGCCGCGCCCCTAATGTGATCCCGGACAAAGCGCGGGCGCAATTGCTTTACCGCCTGGTCGGCTCATCCGAGCCATTGAAGCAGGACATTGCGGCCGCGGTCGGCGATCTGGCGAAGGTTGAGTTCGTGCTCGAAATTCCATTCGTCCGCTTGCGCACACTGGATGGCCTTCCCACCATGGTCGCTGCATTCACCACCGACATTCCCGCGCTGAGCAATTGGGGACAGCCGCTGCTGGTCGGCCCGGGCTCGATTCATGTCGCCCACACCAACGGTGAATTCGTCGAGAAGAAACAATTGCGGGAGGCTGTGGATTTGTATTGCGCGATCGCCCGGCAACTGGATAAGTAGCGCCGGCATCCTGCCGGCTGTCCCGAGGACGTCCCGCCCTCGGCAGTAAGGGTCACTCTACGACAGCGTCGGGACCTACCGTCAAAATTAAGGGTTGACGCGAGTTTTGTAGCACGTATAATGGTGCTGCACGCGTTTACGTGCTCACATGAAAAGCAACATTACCCTCAAGCTTGACACCTCTATATTACGAGAAATTCGCGTGCTCGCGGCCGAAGAAGGCACATCCATCAGCGCTCTGTTGGCCGAACGTCTCGAGCAAATTGTACGTGAACGAAAAACCTACGAGCGCGCCCGAAAGCGTGCATTAGCTCGACTGCGCGAGGGACTCGATTTGCAATGGACCCCTTCCCGTTCGCGTGACGACCTTCATGAGCGATGAAGAATGCCCGATAAATACTTCGTCGACACCAACATCTTGCTCTACGCGCATGATCGCTCCGCCGGTGTGAAACACGAACGCGCCCGCGGAGTGGTCGAGCGCCTGTGGACTTCGAGAGAAGGTGTGTTAAGCACGCAGGTCTTGCAGGAACTCTGCATCAACCTGCGCCGCAAGATTTCCCGACCGCTTCCGGCGGAAGAAATCCGCCGGATCATTCAGGACTACCTAAGTTGGGAAGTTGTCGTTAACTCGCCCAGCTCCGTCCTGCACGCGCTGGATATCGAATTGCGCTATCAAATATCCTTCTGGGATGCCCTTGTTCTACAAGCGGCAGAGAGTTCAGGCGCTGCGGTCCTCTATTCCGAGGATTTGGCAACCGGGCAAAGATATGGCGCGATTCAGGTAGTGAACCCTCTGCTCTAGATCCGCTCCTTCCGAACCCTCATTCTGAAAGTGCCAGATCAGCAAACCCGGTCTTAGCCTGATTTACCAAGTTTCCCTCGGTCGAGAGCCTCTTGGCGGACGGGAAAGGATTTACACTTCATGGATGAGCACCCAGACCCTCAACTCCCTTTCTCGAGCGTCTTCTGCCTATTTGCGTTCGGCCATGCACCAGCCCATCCAGTGGAATGAATGGGGCGAGGAGGCCTTTGCCACGGCGCAGCGCGAGAACAAGCCTATCCTGCTCGACATTGGCGCGGTCTGGTGCCACTGGTGTCATGTGATGGATCGCGAATCCTATGACGATCCGGAAGTCGCGAAGATCGTGAATGAACTCTTCGTGGCGGTGAAGGTGGATCGTGATGAGCGCCCCGATATTGACAGCCGCTACCAGGTGGCCGTAAGCGCCATCAGCGGACAGGGCGGTTGGCCTCTGACGGCATTTCTTACCCCCGACGGCAAGCCGTTTTACGGCGGCACTTACTTCCCTCCCCACGAAAATTATGGACGCCCCAGTTTCAAGCGGGTGCTGCAGTCCATCGCGGACGCCTATCACCAGAAAAATACCGAAGTGGTGGACCAGGCGCAGATGGTGGAAGTTGCGATCTCACGGGCCGAGTCTTTCGCCGGTGGCAGCGGCGACCTCTCGCCCAAGGTGATCGACGCGATCGTGGAATCGGCGCTCAAAATGTTTGATCCGCAGAATGGCGGCTTTGGGAGCGCGCCCAAGTTTCCACATCCCGCCGTCCTCGATCTTGTAATGGACCAGTACGCCCGCTCGGGAGACGAAAAGCTGCGCGAAGTTTTTGTCCCGACCCTGGAGAAAATGGCGCGCGGCGGCGTGTATGACCAGCTCGCCGGCGGCTTTCACCGCTACTCGGTGGACGAGCACTGGATCGTGCCCCACTTCGAAAAGATGTGCTACGACAACTCCGAGCTGCTGAAGAACTATGTGCATGCCTACCAGGTGACAGGATCGGGATTCTTCGCGGCTGTGGCCCGCGACATTGTCCGCTGGATGGATGAGTGGCTCAGCGACCGCGAGCGTGGCGGGTTCTACGCCTCTCAGGACGCCGACTACTCGATGGACGACGACGGCGATTATTTCACCTGGACCCGAGCGGAGATGCAGGCCGTCCTGACGGAGGAGGAATCGGCGGTCGCGGGTCTGCACTATGACGTCAACGACGTCGGCGAGATGCACCACAATCCGGAGAAGAATGTCCTGTACGTGCGGGCTTCCGTCGAGGAAATTTCAACGCGTCTGAAGCTGACTGTGGAAGTTGTGCGTGCCTTGCTGGAATCCGCCCGGCAGAAGATGTACGCCGCCCGCCTGAAGCGGCCAACGCCCTATGTCGACAAGACCATCTACGTGGGATGGAACTCGCTTTGCGTTTCGGCCTACCTGGAGGCCGCAAAGGTGCTCGATCTCGAGGGAGCCAAACACTTCGCCCTGCGCTCGCTCGACCGCGTCCTCGCCGAAGCATGGCAGGCGGGAGATGGTCTGCAGCACGTGCTCGCCTATTCGGATCCGGCGGCCGCAAAACGCATAGTCCCCGGCCTGCTCGACGATTACGCCTTCACCGCAATCGCCTGCCTCGATGCCTACGAGGCCACGACTGACCTGAGTTATTTCAATTTCGCCCAGCACATCACAGACAAGATGGTAGAGCGCTTCTTTGACCCCGTATCGGGCGGATTTTTCGACACCGCCGCCGGCGGAACTGAGAAATTCCTGGGAGTACTAGGGACGCGGCGAAAACCATTTCAGGATTCTCCCACTCCAGCGGGGAATTCCGTCGCTGCGATTGCGTTACTCCGGCTGTACGCTTTCACCAATCAGCAAAAATATCGCGAGCAAGCGGATCTCACGCTGGAGTTGCCGGCTGCGCTGGCCGGGAAGTTCGGGATCTTTGCCGCGACTTACGCCATCGCGGCGGTGCATTTCCTGCACCCTCATACCCAGGTCGTGGTCGTTGGAGAAGACGATCGGGCAGAGCAGCTCCGCGCCATCGCCTCCGGCTTCTTTGCGTTCAACACGACGGTGCTCAAGCTGGCGCCGAACAAAGTTGTTCCCCAAAACCTTCCGCCCGCGCTGGCGGAAACGATACCTCAGCTGCCCGCAGTCAACGAGGGTAGGTCGGTGGCGGTGGTCTGCTCCGGATTCAGTTGCCAGCCTCCAGTCACGGAGCCCGAACAACTGCGCCACAGCTTGAAGATCGCGCTAAGAAACTGACGGAACAAAGCGATGACCGAACATCCGGTTTTTGCGGCGAACAAAAAAAGGGCTGACCATGCGATTCGCAATCAGTCAGCCCATTCAGGTCCAAAAGCCACTTGCGCGGCTCATTAACAGCCTTCTACTAATCCCACTTGCCTATCGTTTCGAGCAATTGGGATTGGCAGGATTGCACAGTGGCATCGGGCCCAGTTCTGCGTTGAGTATCGGGGTCGCGATTGCCACGTACGTGCAAGCCAAACCTACCATCAGGATCAACATCCTGACCGCACGTTTCATGGTGTTCTCCTTACGCTGCGAGACTCCTGGGAGGAAGACTCGCGGTTGCGGAATTATACAGAAGCGCAACCGCGCGTCTACTCTTTTCTGCAGCGTGGCCATCGCGCAAGCTGGCGCAGTCGCGATTTGAGACAATAATTGAAAACGCCGCGTCGCATCAAGAGCTCGCACCCCGGTTCTTTGTGTGCGCATTCGCCCTGACATTGGTGGCTGATCGCGATTCTTGTTTAAGTATTAGGTGAGGTGGGATAGAACGAGAGTATTCAGGCAGGGATGAAACAAAGTTCGGCAGAAGGTGAAACGGTTAGTGAACCCGGCGACTCTGGGCGGGAACCGCGTGGATACCACTTGGGATGGAGAGAGCCGGTTCCACCACGGAATCGGGCGCCGCCTTCTTAGGAGAATAGTCGGCCTGGGTGCGGGAGAAAGCGCGATCAACCATGCTCTCGAACATGGGGATGAGCGAATCGGCCTGCGCCGGACTCTGAATATCGGAAAGACCTCGCTCCCAACGGTGCGATGCAAACAGTTCTGTTTCCGGCGCTCGCGCCGCACTCTTGATCAGCGAATAACCTAACCAGACCAGGATCGCGATATTGTAGGCCACAAGATTGATCACATGAACCGCATTGTCTGATGCATGGCCGCTCACATGGAAAGCCAGGGTACCCAGTTCAACTCCGGCAGATAAGCCAAGGCCCATCGAAAGACCGAAACTCTGCTGCTTCCACGACACCCCGAGATACCTCGAAAAAACCAGAAGAAACAAAACCAGTCCAACCTGCGCTACTCGCACGCACCGGGTCACGGTGATGACCGCCTGCACGATTGGTCCCTGGTCCCCCGTCGGACTCGAGGCCGCGACCACGAAAGCGACCAGCGACATGACCAGAGCGGCCCATTTGAAGAGTACGGAACCGAGATCTTTCAGCGTGTAGTAGGGGCGGAACACATCCAGGAAAATCTCGTAGATCACCATGAAGCCCAGAACGAGATTTACCGCCGCGCAGGACCAGTAGGACCAGAAGAAGACCGTGTAACTGGCGCTTACCCATTGCGACGACATTGGGAACAGAATGCAAAACGCTAAAATCTGGAAGCAGATGTATACAAAGAAAACAGGAAAGACCCGATGCAGTTTGTAGCGAAACATCGCCCCCGCCACCGCCAGTTGAAGTATGGGGTGGGCGATCCAGAGCGCGGTCTGTTGGTCAGCGGTCATCAACCATTTCTTCTGCCAGCCGGGGGCGCCTCGGTTGACGGAAATACTGCGATTAGACTTCTCTTATACATACCTTAGCAGGTCGGCTCGAACGGTCAATGTACTAAGGTAATCGGAGGTAATGGTTACCGAGAATGACCACGGACCACGTGGGGACAGCCGAGGGCGGCTGTCCCCACGTGGTCTGTTTAGGTTACTAATTTTGGTCGAGATAGAACGTGTCCAGCACGTGACCCTTGCTGTCGATCAGCAAGACTCGCCCGCCATAGACGACCCGCTCCAGATCACTCGGCAAGCGAGGCAGTTGCTCTTCGCAGGCCAGGGGCAGGGACTGCGCCTGGTTCTGAACGTCGGAAGGCAAGCTTCCGCCTCGGTGTATCTGGCGATCTGATCCGGACGGCAGTTCGGGACGCTGGGTTGCGCTGGCGGGAAAGTCGGAAGCATGTTCGTTAATGCAGCTCCGGATCGTTCGGCGATCGCGCATGGTAAACAACGGAGTGTTATCGTCTGCGGGCGTCGCCGAATCCAAAGGTGGCGGCGTATCGGAAGGTGGAGGCGCGGGTGCAGGCGACGACACTTCACTGGAGGAGGAACTGGCCGGCGGCGACGGCGCACGCATGGATGCCGAGGAAGTCACAAAAGTCAGGACAGCTTCCGAATCCACAACCGCCGGCTTTTTGCCGGTGGCCGCAGCCGCACCGGTTCCGGCAGCCCCGCCGGCCACGGTGCCGATCGCGGCGCCCTTACCTCCACCCGCAATCGCTCCGATCACGGCGCCGAGGGCTGCTCCGCCGCCGATTTTGGTGACGTTGCTCTTGGCGTGCGATTCGCCTTTGATGACCAGGGGCTCTACGTTAATCGACGCCGCCACCGTTCCCGAGCTAACCGTATTCAGCACCAGGTCAAGTTCGCCGGGTTCGCTGAGCCGGCCCGTGGGATGCGCGTCCGTGACGCGGCCGATGACGTCGGCGCCCTTGGGGTAGAGTTCTCTGCCATTCACTTGAATCGCCTCGTCCAGCGTGCCCCGGAACGTGTCGCCCACCTGGGCCTTTTCACTGCTGAGGCTGTCGATCATGCGCACCCGGATGGACGTACCGGAAGGAATCTCCAGAGACTTCTGCCCCCCAGCGGGCAGCGGGGAAAGCGCCAGCAGAAGAAACGACAGTCCGGCACTCACGAGCGAGAGATGCTTGCGGTTCATGTCCTTTTCACCTCGTTGAAGTTTCGGTGGGCCAGGGGAAGTGGCGCTTCCCTCTTGGGATGCAACCACCCGTCCTGTGGCTGCATATATAACTTGGCAATCTGCGCGTCAGCTCTCATTCCCGATGAAAATAAAGTACGAACAAGCCCAAAGATTGGCGGGAATCGTTTCGCGTGGACGAGTCGTGAGAACGATGTTGTAATCGCCGGAAATCTCCAGGCCGTCGAGCACCGACGATCCCGCTTGTGGAGCTACGGTTGCGAGATATTCGAGGAAGCCGTAAATCTCCGCCCTCCCTCGATAGTCCTGCGCTACAAAGGATAGTTCGGCATTTGCTTCCGCGAAGTGCCAGCCTAATGAGGCGGCTGCCGTCACAGCATTTTCGTACGTCTGCTCGGAAACCTTCCCCGGACCAGGATTGTCGAAAACGATACGCAGCTTGCGTTCATCCTCGCGGCTGAACTCGCGTACCTTGAGCGAACCGGACTTGGCGGTGGCCTTCCAGTCCACGTGGCGGGCCGAATCTTCCGGCATGTACTCGCGAATGAGATACAGATCGTCGCCGTGGCCGCGGGCAAAGCTTTCAAATTCGCCGGTGATCAGCGGGATCACTTCAAAGAGTTCGTCGCTCGTCTCTACCGGCGGATAGACCAGAATCTCCCGCTTCAGAGCGACGCGCCGCGTCTTGGTGAGAAAGGCGAAGGGGAACCGGGTGGCAAGGCCGAAGCTGTTCTGTTGGTACCGTCCACGGCGTGGGAAGCACAACTCCAACTCGGCCGTGAGTTCAGCGCCCGCGGGAATGTATGGAAAGTAAGCCGACTGGGTGAAGATTCCTGGTGGAGTCGCGCCGGCATCGGCGATGCGGCGAAACTGCCGGTCCGGCAGTCTCACCCATTGTTGGGCCGCAGGCCGCCCGGGTGGAAAACCGAAAGTCGTGGGCACCGATTGCCACTTCGCCTGGCGTTTTTGCTTGAGCGGCACCACGCTGATCGAGAATGAAGGCAGCCAACGGCGGCGGTTCCGGATTACGATCTTTCCCAGGGTTGGTCGGCCCGCGAAGACCTGCTCAGGCAAAAGGACATCCAGTTCGAGATTGCGCAGTACGACGGCCGACGCCACACCTGATGCCAGGATGGCCGCCAGCATCGCTGCCACAATCACGTAGAGCAGGTTGTTGCCTGTGTTCAGGGCCGCAATCCCGATCAGAAGGACGGTTACGACGTAGATGATGCCCACGCCGGTCACGTCGTAGTTGAAGGCATCACGAACCCGGCCACCAGCCACCCGCCGCGCCAGATACGGGACCGTGGTCAGTCCCACGACGACGGCGAGCGTCAGCGCGATTGAAGCCAAAATAACAGTGGTCCAGAGGCTGCCCGATTCGCGGGCCACGGTGGAGAACAGCGCGGCCGCAAACGCGAGAACCAGTCCCAGAATCGCGAATAAGAAACGTTTCCAGACCTCGGGGATTTCAAAATGCAGGAAGCGGGAACGCGATTGAATGGTGTCGGCCGAGGCCGGCGCTGCCGATATTACGGGATCAGCCATGTGCGCGATTCGCTGTTTCGAGGTTAGCACCGCCTCGACGGAGCATCAATCCGTTTTGGGTTGACCAGTAATGCGCCGCAACCATGCCGTCGCCTTTTCAGTTGCCAAGTCCGCAGTGCGGCCAATCTTCGGGAAGCGCTCGCGCAACTTGCCCAGCAGGCGATGAGCCCACACATACTCCGACGACAGGATGATCAGGCCGACGAGTAGAAACAGCACGCCCTGCAGGATGGGCAAAAACAGGCCCACAATGCCCAGGAGGATGAAGGCCCAGCCCACGATCAGGATCAGAATTCGCTTGGTATAAGCTTTCAAAAGAAAAAGGGCCTCGATCACGTGTGGGCGGACACTCCCTTCGACTTCGCTCAGGGCAGGCCTGTCCGCCGCTTTGACCCTTTTCAAGGTATCAGGCGCGCAGCGACTGTGGCGGAAATACGTTGGCCATCCAAAACTCTCGTCCTCAGGTCTGGGAAAAATCCTTCGACAGGAATCTAATCACTGATGAGTTAAATCGCTCTGGAACCTCTTCGTACGGCAAGTGCCCCACGCCGTCGAATGTCTCGACATCGCAATGCTTGAACACCTGGCGCAGCTGCTCCGCAGAATCTGGACAGACCGCCGTGTCCTTGCTGCCCCAAAGG
Organism: Terriglobia bacterium; assembly: GCA_963813645.1. Classification (GTDB taxonomy): domain Bacteria; phylum Acidobacteriota; class Terriglobia; order Terriglobales; family Acidobacteriaceae; genus JAIQFF01. The sequence continues at coordinate 131,874 of CAWEZS010000019.1, read as the reverse complement.
ATCAGGGCCGGGATATTTGCGATCCGGGGCAGCGCGGATTCAAGGTCTGCAAGATCCCGGTTCCATGACCTCACCACGCCCAGGCCATAGTTAAGCGTTCCGGGAATCCTGAAAGCAGCCGAATAGCCAGCCAGCGTGCCGGGAGGGATACGCCGAGGATCGCCGTAGAGGCGACGCAGCAGCTGTGTCGTGAATAATTCCCAGACCCGGTTCGCAGCGCAGGAGCAGCCACGAAACGGGTCCGCTGCTCAGAAAAGGAGCGAGCCGCCGGCCGTGGGCCGACCACGGGTTCACGGGAGCCACCAGAATCAGGCTCCTCACCCGCTCTGGCGCCAGGGCCGCCGCCCTCATGGCGATCGCGCCTCCATGGGATGTCCCCAAAAGATCGCACGAGTCGACGCCAATACTATCGAGAAAGCGCAGAAGTCGTTCGGAGTGGGCGCGAAAGCTTCCGCTCGCATGCGATGGTCGGTCGGAAAAACCTGCGCCTGGCATGTCTACCGCGTACACCGTGGCTTTCTCCGCCAGGACGGGCAAGGCGAATCGCCAGGAGAAAGAGTATCCCAACAATCCATGCAACAGAAGCAACGGCGGACCTGAGCCGCTACGTAGATAGCGCATGCGGTAGCCGTCGAGCTCGGACCAGTATTCTTCAGCCGGCATTGAGTGACGGAGCTTGGTTTGGATTTCTGGTCCGTTAGTCAACTGGGTTTTCTTTTTACTTTGGACAACTCGGCAAACGCCGCGATCCTCTATGTAAGTGGATATCGCCTCTATTGCCTTTTTTCGCGGGGAGCTTCGGCTCTCCGCATTTTTGTGCGGGCTACGCCGGCCGTTTCTTTCGCAATAATTTCTTGAGCACACGCATACCCTTGTCCACGTGCTTTTCCTGCAACAAAAATGGTGGCAGAAAACGCAGGACTGAGTCCTGCGTGCTGTTGAAGAGAACCCCTTCTGCCAGTGCCTCCTCGACAATAGGACGTGCCGGGATGGCGAGCTGTAGACCCTGGATCAATCCTCGTCCCCGAACTTCCTTTACCGCGGCGTTTCGCCCCGCCAGAGCCTTCAACTGCTCCTGCAGGTAAGTTCCCACTCGCGTCACATTCTCCAGCAACTTTTCCTCATCGACGATGGCCAGGTATTCGAGCGCCACGCGACAAGCCAACGGACCGCCGCCAAAAGTTGTCCCATGCTGCCCTGCGGAAATCGCTGAGGCGAATTCTTCCTTCGCCAGAAATGCACCCAGCGGCAGGCCCGCGGCGATTGGCTTGGCGATGGCGAGGATGTCGGGGATTACACCGAATGTCTGAAAGGCAAAGATGGTTCCGGTACGGCCGAGGCCGCATTGGATCTCATCGAAAATCAAGGCAGCCCGATGACGATCAGCCAAGGCTCGGCACTCCTGGAGAAATTCGGTGGAACATTCGTAGATGCCGCCTTCGCCGAAGATGGGCTCAAGGACGATGGCGCAAGTCTGGTCATTGATGGCGGCGCGCAACGCTTCGAGATTGTTGCGCGGGACAAACTTGACGTCTTCGAGAAGTGGTTCGAATCCCTTGCGATATTTGTCCTGACCGGTCAACGACATGGCGCCGAAAGTTCGTCCGTGATACGAACCTTCGAGCGCGACCAGTTGGCTCTTGGCTTCTCCCCCGGCGCGGTGACCGGCCAACCGGGCAAGCTTGATCGAGCCCTCGATGGCCTCCGTGCCGCTGTTGGAGAAGAAGGCGCGATTCAAGCCCGAGAGCTGGCATAGTTTCTCGGCCAGGCGTCCCTGGTATTCGTTGTAGTAGAGGTTGGAGAAGTGTATCGCCCGGGCGGCCTGCTCACGAATGATCTTCACCACTCGGGGATGGGCGTGGCCGAGAGCGTTCACTCCGAGGCCGGCAACGAAATCCAGGTAGCGATTGCCTTCGCAGTCGTACAGGAAGACTCCCTTGCCCCGGTCCAGAGCGATGGGATAGCGGTTGTAGGTCGGCAAAAGGAACCGGCGCTCGCGCTCGATGATTTCGTCTGTCTTGGTCATGGGAAGTAGCAATTCTAGCCGGACTCGGTCCGGTATGGGACTCTCTTTGCGTCCTTTGCGGAGTTCTTTGCGATCTTTGCGGCTAAAGCTTTTGACCGCAAAGATCGCAAAGACCCGCAAAGGACGCAAGGAGCCCATACCGAGGGTAGTCGTTAAAGTTATCGTACGCATGGAGTTACCAAACACCACAGAAGCCTTCCAAAAAACATAGCTTTACTTCCACAGCGCTTCTATAATCGGGAAAGTCTTTTGGTTGAAATGAGTTAGAGGTTCTCCCTTGCGACCTGCCGTGGCCCCCGACGTGCTTAACCATCTTGCGGGTCTTTCCCCCGCCCTCAACCAGGAGCCGTTGCGGTCGATGAACCGGGACTTCCAAATACGTTTTACAGCCGGCCTGCTTATTCTTTTGACCACGGCGGCGGTAGTTTTGGCCTGGATCAATTTCCAAAAAGAAGCTGAGTTTCAGATTCCCTCCGACGGCGTCTGGTGGATGGAACAGGCGGGAAACGACGCTGGTTTGGTCGCCAACCGCGTGGAACCGAACGGCCCGGGCGACAAGGCCGGTATTCGAGCGGGCGATCGTCTGACCGCGATTAACCAGCATGACGTAAAGGACACCACTGCGCGCATGCGGCAGGTGTACCGCGTAGGAGCCTGGTCAAAGGCGACTTATTCCCTCGTAAGGCAGTCGGTCCCGCTGGACACGACCGTCATCCTCATCCCCGCCGAGCGTTCGCTAAACTTCTGGCTCCGGTTTATTGCCCTGATCTACCTGGGCATCGGCCTCTATGTTCTGCTGCGGCGGTGGACGGCTCCGAGTTCCACGCATTTCTACATCTTCTGCCTGGTCTCGTTCATCTTTTACGCCTTCAAGTTTACCGGGAAGCTGAATCAGTTTGACTGGATCATCTACTGGGGCAATGTGACGGCCTGGTTGCTGCAGCCGGCACTGTTCCTGCATTTTGTCCTGACTTTCCCGGAAAAGCGTGCCTTTGTCCGCAAACATCGCTGGATCGCCCCGGCAATTTATGTCCCCGGGATGCTGCTGCTCGGGATGCACCTCTTCGCGCTCCGGGTGCTGAAGGCCAGCGAGCGAGTGCGCTGGAATCTCGACCGGATACAGATGGGTTACCTGGCCCTCTTCTTCGTAATCGCGGCGGCCGTGTTGTGGGACAGCTACCGCCGGGCCAGCACGCCGATTCTCCGCCAGCAACTTAAGTGGGTGACGCGCGGCACCATTCTCGCTATCGCACCCTTCACGCTGTTCTACGTGATCCCCTACCTGACCGGCGCGATGCCGAGTTCGGCAATGAAAGTTTCGGTCCTTTCACTGGGTCTGCTGCCGCTGACCTTCGGATACGCCATCTTCCGCTACCGCTTGATGGACGTTGATCTCATTTTCAAGCGGGGTATGGTCTACACGTTGGCGGCGGGCGCGATTGTCGGGGTTTACTTCGCGGTAGTGGCCGGCGTGGCGGAACTGGTCCATACCCAGGTGCCAAGCTCTGGCCCGTTCGGCCTCGTCCTGGCGATGGTGGTTACGGCCTTGTTGTTCGATCCGGTGCGCAAATGGATCCAAGAGCGGATTGACCAGTTCTTCTATCGCACCCGCTACGATTACCGCAAGACGCTGATTGAATTTGGCCGCGAGCTCAGCGCCGAAACTGATCTCGATCGGATGCTGAGTTCGGTGGTCGACCGCCTCTCGCGCACCCTGCTGGTGGATCGCATGGCCATCTTCCTTTCCGCCGGCGAGCCGCCCCAGTTCCTGCTAGCGACATCGTTCGGCATGACCCAGACCAGCGGACTCGACTTGAACTTCCTTAGCGCCCCACGGCCGGAGACCGAGGCGGGACATCTTTTCCTTGAAAACGTTCACCAGGTCCCGCGCGAGACGGCGAGGGCCCAGCAGACCATCGCCAAGCTTGACCTCAACTACTACATTCCCTGTCGGGCGCAACAAAAGACGATTGCATTCCTCGGCCTCGGCAAGACAATCGAAGGCGACTTCCTGACCAGCGAAGACATTGAGTTGCTGGAAACCCTGGCCGGCTACATCGGCATCGCCATCCAGAACGCCCGCCTGTACGCTTCGCTCGAACAGAAAGTGGCCGAGTACGAACGCCTGAAGGACTTCAACGAAAACATCGTCGAGTCGATCAACGTGGGCGTTATGGCGGTTGATCTGGCAGACCGCATTGAATCCTGGAACTCGCAGATGGAAGTCATGTACGCGCTGCCCCGCTGGCAGGCGCTGACCCGGCCTCTGAGCGAAGTATTTCCTGCGGAGTTTGTGCAGGAGTTCTATCGGGTGCGGCAGAACCCCGGGATCAATAACCTGTACAAGTTCCGACTGGCAACGCCGACCGGCGAAAGCCGCATGGTGAACGTTGCCATCGCGCCCCTGGTCACACGCAAGTTCAACGTGATCGGGCGGCTGATCATCGTGGACGACATCACGGAACGTATTGACCTCGAATCGCAACTCTCGCAGGCAGACAAGCTTTCCTCGATCGGTCTGCTCGCGGCCGGGGTGGCGCACGAAGTCAATACGCCGCTGGCCGTGATCTCTTCTTACGCTCAAATGCTTTCGAAGCAGTTGCAGGATGATCCGCAAAAGGGCGGGCTGCTCGAAAAAATTACCCGCCAGACTTTCCGGGCTTCAGAGATTGTGAACAACCTGCTGAATTTCTCGCGCACCAGCGGCACGGAATTCACCGAGGTGAACGTCAACAAGATTATCGGCGACACCATGGCGCTGCTGGAGCACCAGTTCAAGATCACCAAGATCAGGGTCGAGGACGAACTGGCCGACCATCTACCCTTGATCAATGGCAATTCTGGACGCCTGCAGCAAGTCTTCCTGAATCTGTTCCTGAATGCTCGGGATGCCATGCCCGAAGGCGGAACCCTGCGGGTGGCCACATCGAACGGCGATGGCGTGAGTGTGGTTGTATCCGACACCGGGACCGGCATTGCGCAGGAGCACATACAGCGTATCTATGACCCGTTCTTCACTACCAAGTCGTCGCCGCGTGAGGGCCAGGGCAAAGGCACCGGCTTGGGCCTGTCTGTGACCTACGGAATTATTCAGGAGCATGCCGGAAAGATTCGTGTGGAAAGCGCCCCGGGCCAGGGCACAACGTTCTACCTGGATTTCCCGCTTACGAGGAAGGCTGTGAATGTCTGAACTGGCCACGATGCCGCGACAGAGCGTGGGCGAAAGCGCGTCCGCGGGCTCCGTGCTGATCATTGACGACGAAGCTGCCATCCGCGAGTCGCTGGAGACTCTGTTGGAGATGGAAGGCTACGACGTGCAGTCAGCCGCCACCGCCGACGAGGGTATGACGCGGATCGGAAACCGGCCCTATGACCTGGTCTTGCTCGACCTGGCGCTGCCCGACCGCAATGGCATCGATCTCTTGGCGGAGCTTCACGTTCACGACCCGCAGCTGGCCGTCATCATGATCACTGCTTACGGCACGGTTGAAAATGCGGTGAAGGCGATGCAGGCCGGAGCCACGAACTTCGTCCAGAAGCCGTGGGACAACGAGAAACTGCTGGCGGACATTCGCACCGCTGTCGCCCGCCATCGCACGGAAGCGGAGAACGTTCAGCTCAAGCGCGCCCTCAAGCAGCGCTACAACTTTGAAAACATCGTGGGCAAAAGCGAGCCCATGCTGAAAATTTTTGACTTGGTAGCGCAGGTAGCGCCCAGCCGCTCCACCATACTTCTGCAAGGCGAAAGCGGAACTGGCAAAGAGCTGATCGCCAAAGCCATCCACTTGAATTCGCCGCGGCGCGACCGGGCGTTCGTACCGGTGAATACCGGATCGATGCCGCCAGACCTGCTGGAATCAACGCTCTTCGGGCACGTCAAGGGCGCATTCACCAGCGCCATCGCCTCAAAGAAGGGTCTGTTTGAAATCGCCGACCGCGGAACCCTGTTCCTCGATGAAATCGGCACCATGAGCCTGGACACGCAGAGCAAGATTCTGCGCGTGCTGCAGGACAGAAAATTCATGCATCTGGGCGGGGTTCATGAGATTCAGGCCGACGTGCGCATCATTGCCGCCACCAATGTAGACCTGAAACAATTGGTCCGCGAGGGCAAGTTTCGCGACGACCTCTTCTATCGGCTGAACGTCATCATGGTTGACCTTCCGCCCCTGCGACAGCGAAGAGAGGACATTCCGCTCCTGGTCGATTTCTTCCTGACGAGGTATTCGGACGAGAACGAGCGTCCCCGCCGAAGAATGACGCCGGAAGGACTGCGCCCGCTGCTCTCCTATTCGTGGCCAGGAAACGTGCGCGAACTGGAAAATGTGATCGAGCGGGCGGTCGTGCTCTCCTCCAGCCAGGACGTAGGAGCCGACCTGCTGCCCGACGTGATCGTCGGCCGTGGCACTCCGGTTCCGATGATGGAGCATCGCGGCGACGCTTCCCTGTTCGATATCGTAGAAGACTGCGAGCGCCACATCATCCTCGACATGCTGGAGAAATGTAACTGGAACCAGACCGAGGCCGCCGAACGCTTCCACGTACCACTGTCCACCCTGAACCAGAAAATCAAGCGTCTGAATATTGAGATTAAGAAGAAGGTTCGGGAATAGGGCGGGCGTCGGGGCGTCAGACCTCGGCTCTTTCATCAATCGAGTTCTCACCAGACCTTCGGCATCTTCATCTAAAATGTCTTAGTCTGAGGTCTGAAGTCAGACGCCTGAGGGCTAACGCCCGAGGTCCGAAGTCCGACGTCTGACGTCCGCCGTCTGCTATAGTTCCTCCAGATAGAGGCCAACACTGCATGGCAGCTGGGGACATACAGATCCCGCTCAGATCGCCCGCTGATTTCGCCAAGGAGAAGGTCAAGGCGCTGCAGGACTACGCCTTGCTTACCGGCCAATCTCTGGCCAATCTTTTCCGCCGCCCGCTGTATGTCACCGACATGATCCAGCAGGCCGACCTCATCGGCGTTGGTTCGCTGCCGATCGTCATCCTGACTGGCGGCTTTACCGGCGCCGTGCTGGCCCTCAACAGCGCCAGCACGCTTTCGCGGTTCGGTTCCCTCACGTTGATTGCGCAACTAGTCTCCGTCGGCATGGTCACCGAACTGGGGCCGGTCATCACTGGTCTCATGGTTGCGGGCCGCAACTCTTCCGGTATGGCCAGCGAACTGGGCTCCATGACCGTGACTGAACAGATTGATGCCATGCGCGCTCTGGGCACCGACCCCACCAAAAAACTTGTGACCCCGCGAGTAGTGGCGACGGTAGTCATGCTGTTTTTTCTGACCATCATCTCCGACCTGCTGGGCTTGGTGGGTGGAAACATGGTATCCACCCTGCTGCTGGGACTGGATTCGCGGCAGTACTGGACTTCCGCCTGGCAGTCGCTGGTCTGGCGCGACCTTACGTCGGGTCTTATCAAGCCAGTTCTTTTTGGATTTGTGATCTCGACCGTGGGCTGCTACTTCGGCATGTCGACGCGCGGTGGCACGCAGGGTGTGGGACGCTCCACCACCCAGGCCGTTGTCGTCGCCTCGGTAATGATTCTGGTCGTCGATTTCTTCGTCACCAAGCTGCTGATCACTCTATTGGGATACAGGTAGCCAGGATGTCCGCTCCCACTCTTCCACTCGACCTGACCACGCCCGCCTCGAAGCAGCAAGGCAGCGAAGCCATCCGTTTCGAGAATGTGACTCTCGCATTTGACGACAAAGTGGTTCTGGATGACATTTCCTTCCGGCTTCCCCACGGTGAAACCAAAGCCATTTTCGGTGTCGCCGGTTCAGGCAAGAGCACCCTGCTCAAGCTTGCGCTTGGATTGTTGAAGCCGGACTCGGGCCGCATTTACGTCCTGGGCGAAGAAGTGACCGGGATGAGTGAAAATGCGCTGTTCGATCTGCGGCGCCAGATTGGCATGGTGTTTCAGGAGAGTGCACTTTTTGATTCACGCACGGTCCGGGAGAATGTCGCGTTTCGCCTGATGGAAGAAGGCAAGGTTTCCGAAGACGAAATCGAGCGCCGGGTGCGCGAGGCCCTAAGTTTCGTGGAGCTTGAACGCACCGTCGACATGTTTCCTTCGGAGCTTTCCGGCGGCATGCGCCGCCGCGTGGCTATCGCCCGCGCCATCGTCACTCGGCCGGAAATCCTGCTCTACGATTCGCCCACCGGCGGACTGGACCCGGTAACCTCCACTACGATTGTGGAGCTGATCGTGAAACAGCGCGACGTGTACAAGACTAGCGCGCTGATGGTCACCCATCGCCTGCAGGACGCCTTCATCATGGCCACCCACTACTTCGATCGCACGGCAAACAAGATGCTGCCGCTGCCTAAAGGAGTTCACTGCGAAGTGCCCATGGCTTTCCTGATTCTCCGCGACGGCAAAGTGATTTTTGATGGTGATATCGATGAACTGGCGCGGACGCGCGATGAGTACATCCGGGAATACATTGCGTAGAGCTTCTGCCTTCTAACCAGTTGTCATCCTGAGCGGAGCGGCTGCTTCGCCTCGCGAAGCAACTGCGGAGTCGAAAGACCATCTATACCTCTTTCTACAGCCGCCAAAATGTAGGCGCGAGCGCCCTCGCTCGTGCTGAATCTTTCGGGACGCTGCCGCACGAGCGGGGCGCTCGCGCCCACATTGCGGGAGCGAATGATGCACTCCGCTCAGGATGACTGCTGGTTGAGAATGGATATAGCGGGCTAGCCGGCTTAGCGCCGGGCGGCCAGATTGGTCTCCATGCGCTTGAGGAACTCGCGGCTTTTTTTCGAGCTCATGATCAGAGATTCAATGCCCATGAGAAATTGCGGATTCTTCATCTTCTCTCGCAACTCTTTCAGGAACGGCTTCACCTTGGCGTATATAAGGACCATCTCGCCGCAAAAGCTGGGCTCCAGAAACAGTTCCCGGTTCAGAGCGCCATTATTCACCAGCGATGTGGCAATACCCCAGTAGCCCATCACCTGCCGCAACCAGTTGTTTTCTGGCGTACCAAACGCGCCTGAGACTTTCATGAAGTCGTCCGCAGACTGGGGCGAGAACGTTACCACCCACCAGTGACGGGCTTTGCGGAGCTCAGCTTCGCGGCGAAGATCGTAGAGTTTAAGAATCAGTTCGGCGTCGGCGGCCGTCGCTTTTGCCATGGGATCCTCCGGTGTATTGATACTAGCTATCGCTCGTGGTCCTGCAGCACGAGCGTGGGCGCTCGCGCCTACACGAACAAGAACCTACGTTGTAGATGCCGCCCCAGTAACAGCTTCCGCAGGTATCTCACGTTCAAAGTCACACTCTTTGTTCGGGCACGCGATCACCGGGCCGGCTTTCAGCATTTTCTCCACCAGATATTCGCTTCCGCAACTCGGACACTTTTCCGCCAGCGGTTTTCCCGCGGAAGTGAACTTGCACTTGGGGTAATTTCCGCAGCCGTAGAACGTGTTTCCCTTGCGCGCCTTTTTCTCCACAATTTCGCCATCGTGGCAGAGCGGACACTTCACCCCGATGAAGTTCTGCTTCACATATTTGCATTCCGGATATCCGCTGCAGGCGGTGAACTCGCCAAAGCGGCCGTGACGGATCATCATATTGCGGCCGCACTTGGGGCACAGTTCGTCGATCGGAATATCGGGAACTTTCTTGCCTTGATCAAGGCGGCGAGTGGTCTTGCAGTCGGGATAGCCGGTACAGGCCATGAACTGTCCGAAGCGCCCACGCTTCAGCACCATCACCCGGCCGCAGTTTTCGCAATATTCTTCCTGGGTGGTTTCCTGAATGTCGGCCGAGTCCAGGTCAGGTAGGTTGATCGGATTTTCCTTGGTGAAGGTGCAGCTGTCCGGATTCTCCTTGTCGTACGAGCTGCAGGCGTAGAACGATCCGTGCTTGCCCCACTTGATGACCAGCGGAGAGCCGCAGCGCTCGCACTTCTCATCTGTCGGCTTCTCCATTCGCTTGATGTTCTCCATATGCTTTTCGGCATACTTGAGGTCTTTGGCGAATCGCTTGTAGAAGCCTGCCAGCGCGTCAGTCCAGGTTTCCTTTCCTTCTTCGATTTCGTCCAGCTCTTCTTCAAGCCGGGCAGTGTATTCGACGTCGAAGATGTCTCGGAAGTTCTCCACCAGCAGATCGGTCACGACCAAGCCGATCTCTGTCGGTGAGAATTTGCCGCCCAGCTTCTGCACGTACTGTCGCTCCTGAATGGTGCTGAGAATGGCAGAGTAGGTCGAAGGACGGCCAATACCGCGCTCTTCCAGTTCTTTGACCAGGGACGCTTCGTTGTAGCGCGGCGGAGGTTCGGTGAAGTGCTGCTCGGGCTTCAGTTCACGCAGCGTGAGCTTCTGTCCGGGCTCAAGCGGAGGCAGTTTGTGCTTGAGCTCCTCTTCTTCCTCGTCCTTGGAATCTTTCGCTTCTTCGTAGACTTTCAGGAAGCCGTCGAATTTGAGTACCGATCCGGTGACGCGGAACCAGAAAGTTTCGGCGCCGGATTTGGCGTCAATATCCACGGTGGTCTGATCAAAGACTGCCGGGGTGATCTGCGACGCCACGAAGCGCTGCCAGATCAGTTTGTAGACCTTGAACTCATCTTCTTTCAGATATTGTTTGATCTGGTCGGGATGGCGCATTGCCGACGTTGGGCGAATGGCTTCGTGCGCCGCCTGCGCCGCCTTCTTCTCTTTATAGACATTCGCGGTCTCCGGCAGATAATCCTTGCCGTATTGCGACGAGATATATTCGCGGACCTCGGCCAGCGCTTCGTTGGAAACGCGGGTGGAATCGGTACGCATATAAGTAATGAGACCGACCGAGCCTTCCTCGCCCAGTTCCACGCCTTCATAGAGACGCTGCGCGATCATCATGGTGCGCTTGACGCTGAAGCGCAGCTTGCGTGAGGAGTCCTGTTGCAGCTTGCTGGTGGTAAACGGCGGGGTGGCGTTGCGCCGGCGCTCTTTGCGGTCAACGGTGCGGACCAGCCAGTCGGCATTCTCCAGCGCAGCTCGGATCTTCTCCGCGTCCTCAGCATTATTTACTTCAACCTTTTCTTCGCCCTTGCCGATAAAGCGGGCATCGAATGCGGGAGGCTTCGGCCCTGCCAGGTGAGCATCAATGGTCCAGTATTCAACCTTCTGGAAAGCCTTGATTTCCCGTTCGCGCTCGACGATCAGCCGCAGAGCGACGGTCTGGACGCGGCCGGCGGACAAGCCGCGGCGGACTTTGTCCCAAAGCAGCGGAGACACCTGGTAACCCACCAGTCGGTCGAGCACACGCCGCGCCTGTTGCGCGTCCACCAGATTCTGGTCGATGTCGTGAGGATGCTCGAACGCCTCCTGCACGGCGCGCTTTGTAATCTCGTTGAAAGTCACGCGGCGGATGCGGTCGGGCCCGTCCCCTTCCTTCTTCTTTTTCTTTTTGCCCTTGTTTGCATCACCGAGTTCTTCAGCCAGGTGCCACGCGATGGCTTCGCCTTCGCGATCGGGATCAGGCGCCAAATAGATGTTGTCCGCAGACAAGGCCAGCTTCTTCAGCTTGGCGAGAACTTTTTCCTTGCCGGGAATGACAACGTACTCCGTCTCGAAATCGTTGTCGATATCGACGCCCAGCGTGCTCTTGGGCAGGTCTTTCACGTGGCCAAACGATGCTTCGACAACAAAGCCCTTGCCAAGATACTTCTGAATGGCCTTCGCCTTGCCGGGCGATTCGATAATGACTAAACCTTTAGACAATGTGTCCTCTGATGGTGGTTACTGGTTTTGAAGCTAGCATGAATGCGGTGGTGGCAACAAGTTTCGGTTTGAAGCTATTAGCTATTAGCCTTTAGCTTTTAGCTTGAAACCTCTAAGCCGCCAACGCGTTTCTGATCTTCTGCGACAGCGAAGACAGCATTCTCATGACCTCCTCCAGATCGGTGTTCAGCTTGGAATATTCGGCATTCCTCAAGAAATCCAAGTCTCGCGCGAGTAGCAGGTGATAAGAAAGCTCCGATCCTGAACCCATTGAAATCTGAATGAAACGTGCCATCTCGCCGTCTGATCTTCTGCCACAACCTTCTGCCAAGTTTGCCGCAATCGAGGCTGACGAACGGCGGATCTGGCTGGTCAAACCAAATCGCTCTTCCTTTGGAAAGTCGCACGTACCCCGGTAAATCGCGAGGGTCAACTTGTGGGCTTTGTCCCATACCAACAGATCTTTGTAATTTCTCATATCGACTCCTGATGTTGGCCGATCGGGGTTTCAAGCTAAGAGCCAAGAGCTAACAGCTAGAAGCTCTTAACAAAATTCTTCCCCGGCATCTGCTTCACCTTCCCTGCGAGCTCCAGCTCGAACAATGCGGCGAATATTTCGGACGACGACATGTCCAGCTCCAGCAGCTCCACGATCTCGTCTATGTGGGTGGCCTCATCGGCTTTCAGGAGTTTCAGGATCTTTCTTTCGTGTGGGGGCAGCTCACTTTCCCCGAATAGAGATGCAGTCTTGCCCGCCTGCGATTCATCGCCGGTGGCGGGAGTCAGCGCAAGTCGTACTGCTGCAGGGAGTTCTTCCCAAACGTCTTCCCACGTCGCAGTCAGCTTCGCGCCCTGTTTGATCAGGGTGTTCGGCCCCCAGGAGTTCTTGTTAGTCACGTTGCCGGGGACGGCGAACACCTCGCGATTCTGTTCCAGGGCGCAGCGTGAAGTGATTCGGGTGCCACTGTATTCTGCTGCCTCAACCACGAGAACGCCGATCGAAATTCCGCTGATGATGCGATTGCGAATCGGGAAATTTTGCGGCGCTGCGAATGTGTTCATGGGAAATTCGGAGATCAGGGCGCCGCCCAGGGACAGCATCTGCTCCGTGATCCGGCTGTTTTCCTTGGGATAAATAATGTCTACGCCGGTGCCGAAAACCGCCACCGTCTTTCCCTTGGCGTGGATGGCGCCGCGATGCGCGGCAGCGTCCACGCCGCGGGCCAGGCCGCTGAAAATGACCAGGCCGCGACTCGCGAGATCGCAAGCCAACCGCTCGGCCATTCCCAGTCCGTAAGGCGTGGGATGGCGAGTGCCCACGACCGCGATCCCAGCCTGGGTGATTGCATCCACACTTCCTCGCACATAAAGGATGAGCGGCGGATCGTAGATCTGCTTCAGCTGCGCGGGATAGGTGGAATCATCCAGACAGACGACGGAAACACCGGCCGCCGCTACGCGTCCCATTTCATCATGGGCCAGCTCCATTGACTGGCCCGTGCCGAGCGATTGCGCGGAAACGGTTTGAATGCCGGTGGCTTCGAGTTCGGTCAACGAAGCCTTGAAGATGTTCTCGCACCCCGCCAAAGTGTTCAACCAGCCGCCGCGCCCTTGTAGGGCCAAGGCGCGGAGTGAGGGCTAGGGCCAGCCAGTGCAGGGCAAGACTCTCGCTGGGTCTGGGACACACGGCCAGGGTTTCGGGCACTTCACCACCTCCATATCCTCTGACTCGCGGACTGTTACACCCGCCAAAAACGATGTCAAGGTCACTCGACACATAGCTCTGTTAAAATCAAACATTCAAACTAGAACAATGGCCGCATGAAACGCCTTCGTATTTCCGCGATTTCCTACCTTAATACTGCCCCCCTGATGTGGGATTTCGAGCACGGAGACGCGGGCGCCTCCTTCGATATCTCCTATACCGTCCCTTCGCAATGCGCCGCTGACCTGGCTGCGGGCGCGGCGGATATCGGCATCATTCCAGCGGCCGCTTATGCCAACATTCCAGGTCTTGCCATCCTGCCCGGGGTGGCGATCGCTTCACGGCGGCCAGTTCGGTCTATCCTTCTGGTGAGCAAAGGCCCGCTGGACCAGATTCGGTCGGTTGCGCTCGATACCTCGTCGCTGACGTCGGTAACGCTGACCAAGGTGTTGTTCGCGAAATGGTGGGGCCAGGGCAGGAGCTTCACGCCCATGGCACCAGACATAAAGAGGATGATGGCAGAGCACGATGCGGCTCTGTTGATCGGCGATCCCGCGCTTCAGGTGGATCGCTCCCGCTATCTGACCTTCGATCTCGCCGAAGAATGGATTCGCCTCACCGGCAAGCCTTTTGTCTTCGCGTTTTGGGCGGTGCGGCTGGCGGCTTTGAGGAGTGCTCCACCGGCCCTCGATCTGGCTGCCGTATTTCAGGAGTCACGTGACCACGGCCTGCAGCCCGCCAGCCTGGCCGGAATCGCTCGAGAATGGGCGCCCCGCTTGGGTTTGAGCGAGGCCGAGATAACGTCCTATCTGACTGAAAATATCTACTATGATCTCGATCCCTCGTGCCTGGACGGGTTACAGCTCTTCTACCGCTATGCCAGCGAGTGTGGAGTATTGCCGGCGGCGCCCGAACTGCGGTTTCTCGATGTCGCCAAAATTGTATCCGGTTAGGGGCGCATCCGTTCGAGCCGTACGACTCGTCACTCAAAATGCGCCTCTAAGGTGGAAATGTTAGCCCAGGTTCACTTGCTGATCGCCGCGTCCGCATGGAGTTGGCTCCGGCATCTGGGCGGGGTGGGGCTCGTCCTGTTGGGACTGGCGGACAACTCAATCGTGCCCTTGCCGGGAAGCATGGACTTTCTGACCATTCTTCTGGCTGCCCGCCACCGGCAGTTGTGGTGGTACTACGCGTTCATGGCCACCGTTGGCGCGGTCATCGGCGGCTACATCACGTACGGCTTGGCGCGGAAGGGCGGCAAAGAGGCTTTTGAACGCAAGCTGTCGAAGAAAACAGCCGAGAAAGTGTTTGAGCGATTCGAGCGCTGGGGATTCTTTGCAGTGGCAGTACCAGCTTTGTTGCCCCCGCCTTTTCCGATCGTGCCATTTCTACTGGCGGCGGGCGCGCTGCAATACTCGCGCAGAAAATTTGTAGGGGCGCTGGCGCTGGGACGGGGGATTCGATTCACCATCGTAGCTGGTCTGGGAGCGATTTACGGCCGGCATATCGTCAGGTTCTTTTCGAGATACTACAAGCCGGCACTGTTTACGCTCATCGGGCTCGCGGTGATCGCCGGGATCGTTTCTCTCGTCCAGTATTACCGGTACAAAAGCCGGGTTGCCACGGTATAGGCTTTTCTTTGCGACCTTTGCGGTTCCTTGGCGCACTTTGCGGTTAAAGCTTTTACCGCGAAGGATGCAAAGATAACGTAAAGTTCGCAAAGTGACCCGATACTGCCGCGCTTAGTCGGCTTGGAGATAGCGCTCCACGTCCGTTAGAATCTTTACAGCGGTTGGCTAAACCATGTCCCTGACCAAAGAGCAAGCCCTCGACCTGTTCCGCTCCGACGACCTGATCGGCATCGGCATGGAAGCCGACGCGGTGCGCCGCCGGTTGCATCCTGAAGGCGTTGCGACCTACGTCATCGACCGCAACATTAATTACACCAATTTCTGCACCGAATACTGCACCTTCTGTGCTTTCTACCGGCCTTTGAAGGGTCCCGCAGCCAAGGAAGGCTACATTCTCGAGTTCGACACGATCTACGACAAGATTCGAGAGACCGTCGAACTGGGCGGAACCGGCGTGCTGATGCAGGGTGGGTTGCATCCCGATCTGAAGATTGACTGGCACGAGAAGATGCTGAGCGGCATCAAGCAGCGCTTCCCGAAGGTCCATCTGCACTGCTACTCGGCGTCGGAGGTAATCGCCATCGCGGAATACAGCGAGTTGAGTATTCGCGACACCATCATCCGCCTGCGCGATGCCGGACTGGATTCTATTCCCGGCGGCGGCGCGGAGATCCTCGACGATGAAGTCCGCTACAAGATCGCCCGGCTCAAGTGCCTGACCGAAGACTGGATCAACGTGCATCGCACCGCGCACCAGTTGGGCATGCGCACCACGGCGACCATGATGTTCGGCGTGGGCGAGAACATCGAGAATCGGGTCAACCACTTCCAGCGGCTTTACGAGTTACAGGAAGAGACTGGAGGCTTCACGGCTTTTATCCCCTGGAGTTTCCAGCCCCAGAACACCGCGCTGGGCGGACGTCGCTGGGACGAGGCTACGGCCGTCGAATATTTGAAGGTCCTGGCCATCTCGCGGCTGTACCTGTCGAATTTTCTGAACGTGCAATCCAGCTGGGTAACCCAGGGATTGAAAGTCTGCCAGATGGGTCTGCGCTTCGGCGGCAACGACGTGGGATCGGTCATGCTCGAAGAAAATGTGGTGCGGGCTGCCGGCGTCACCAATTGCACCACGGAAGAAGAGCTGCGCCGCATCATCCGCGACGCCGGATTCAAGCCGGCCCAGCGCGACACGCTTTATCGCACATATTTCCTCAACTAGCCGGCTTATACGGCCACGTGGGGACGGGCGCCCCGCCCGTCCGGCGGAGCGCAGCTCCGCAAGGTTTTGATCCGCCAAGCCAAACAAAAGGCGAGCTTCGCTCGCCCGCCCGGACGAGGGCGTCCGGGCCTACGTGATTCGTGGTTTACAATGGCTTTTCCGGTCTGGGCAAATAACGACACCGGATAAGGACTTTTCCCTGGGCGTTGCCTCCATTTCACCTGCTTTGATGGCTGCTTTTGTGGCCTCGCGGGGCATCGGCCAGTACATTCGCCAGCATTTTCTCGATACCACATTCAGGGGTCTCTATCACGCCAACGCGTTTGATATGGCGCTGCTGGTCCCCTACTTCATCGTGCTCATCCTGCTGGCTTCGTACGGTCTGCACCGCTACGTGCTGGTCTATCTTTATTACAAGCACCGGAAGAATCGCACCACCGAGCCGGCTGGGCATTTTGCGGATTTGCCGCGAGTGACGGTACAGCTTCCCATCTTCAACGAGCAGTTTGTGATTGAGCGATTGCTGGATGCGGTCTGCCGCTTGCAGTATCCCCTCGACAAACTCGATGTTCAGGTGCTTGACGATTCGACTGACGAAACCCAGGCGGTCGCTCAAGGTCTGGTCGAACAGTACGCTGCGCGCGGCTTTCCCGTCACGTATCATCATCGCAGCAATCGCGAAGGCTTCAAGGCGGGTGCGCTCGCCGAGGGCATGAAGATCGCACGGGGCGAGTTCATTGCCATATTCGACGCCGACTTTGTTCCGCCTGAAGACTTTCTGATGCGCACCATCCACCATCTGACCGATCCGAAAATCGGCATGGTGCAAACCCGCTGGACCCATATCAATCGCAACTATTCTTTTCTTACCCAAGTTGAGGCCATTCTGCTCGACGGGCATTTCGTGCTGGAACATTCCGGACGCGCCCGCAGCAACGTCTTCTTCAACTTCAACGGCACAGCGGGAGTATGGCGCCGCTCAGCGATTGAGGAAGCGGGAGGCTGGCAGCACGACACGCTCACGGAAGACACCGACCTCTCCTATCGCGCCCAGCTCAAAGGATGGAAGTTCATTTATTTGCAGGATGTGGAGTGTCCCGCCGAGCTGCCCGTTGAAATGACCGCATTCAAGACCCAGCAGGCGCGCTGGGCCAAGGGGCTGATCCAGACGGCGAAGAAAATTCTGCCTAGTGTGATGAAGAGTGATCAGCCATTCCGGGTCAAGCTGGAGGCCTGGTACCACCTGACGGCGAATCTCAGCTATCCCTTGATGGTCGTGCTTTCCGTGCTGCTGCTGCCGGCCATGATCATCCGCTTTTACCAGGGATGGTTTCAGATGCTGTACATCGACCTGCCGCTGTTCATGGCGTCCACGTTTTCGATTTCCAGCTTCTACCTGGTATCGCAGCGCGAGCTGTTTCCCCGGAGCTGGCCGCGGGCCCTGCTCTATCTTCCCTTCCTGATGGCGCTGGGGATTGGCCTGACCATCACCAACACGCGCGCCGTGCTGGAGGCGCTGATGGGACAGAAATCGGCCTTCGCGCGTACTCCCAAATATCGGGTGGAATCGAAAACCGACCGGATCAACGCCACCAAATACCGGCGTCGCCTGGGCTGGGTGCCCTGGGTCGAACTTTTGATTGGAACCTACTTCGCGCTTACCGTCTACTACGCCATTGCCAACGAAAATTACATTACCGTGCCTTTTCTGGTTTTGTTCGTGGTCGGCTACTGGTACACGGGACTGATGTCTTTGTTGCAAGGGCGCTTCTCAGGCCTGTCCCTGAGCGCGGAGACGCATACCAAGCCATTCCCTGTGGGAGTGTAAAGGGATTTGGAACTGTCGGTGGACGATGGGCGATCCCGCTGGGGGTATGAGAAACAATCGGATCTTCTCCGCAACTCTCGGACTGCTAGCCGTTTTAGCCGGCCTAGTTGCTTTGCGATATACCGTCATGGGAATCGAAGTCTTGTTGTCCCGGCGAGCCGGATGCCGAGATGGACAGGCTGTTGGCGTGATAGGCCCTGATGCTCACTGTTGGCGCGTTCTACATGGGTTGCCGCTTCTTGTTGTTTGCGTTTGCCCGTCGAAAATCAACCTAGGAAAGTACCTGGCCCTCATTCCTTTCTTTTCCTCGAACTAGGTTTAGAATCCGTACCGTTTCGCGCCTGCTAGGGCGCGGTCGCGTCTGTTCGCAAGGAGGATCCGATGCGCCACCTCACGGTACCTTCCCGAGTCGTCTTCGGAATTCTGCTGATTTTCCTGGTTAGCTGCGGAACCGGTCACGATTCCGATGAAAAGTATTTTCTGATTTCAACCAATGTGAAAATTCCCTACTGGCAAGCCGGCTCGGCCGGTTTGTTTCAGGCCGCCCAGCAACTCAAGGTGCGTTCCGAGTTCGCAGGTCCGGACACCTACGATCCCAAGGCTGAGCAGAAAGCGTTGCGGGAGGCGGTACAAGGCAAGGCCAGCGGGATCCTGATCTCAGTAGCGGACCCGGCCCTGTTGAAAGACGATATCGACGCCGCCATCGCTGCCGGTATTCCTGTAATCACGGTGGACTCCGACGCGCCAGCAAGTAAACGGCTTCTGTTCATCGGCACCGACAACTACCATGCCGGCCAGATCGGAGGCCAGCGACTGGCGAAGGAATTGAACGGCAAGGGCAACGTGGTCGTGTTTACCATTCCCGAGCAGGCCAATCTAAAAGAGCGTCTGCGAGGCTATCGCGATGCACTCGAAGCCACGCCACAAATCAAGATCACCCGCGTGGTGGACATGAAGGGCGATTCGCGCCTCGCCTTCGATACCGCTACCGAGGTTCTGGGCAACGACAAGAAAGAGCACGTCGATGCCTTCGTGTGCCTGGAGGCGCTCGCGGGCAAAGAGGTGGCCACCGTGCTGAGCCAGCACGGAGTCAAAGACAAGGTTATCCTGGCGATGGATACTGACGAGGACACCCTTTCGTGGATCCAGAAGGGTGTAATCGCGGCCACGATTTCGCAGAAACCCTACACCATGAGCTTCGTCGGAGTAAAGATGCTGGACGATCTTTACCATCACAAATTATCCACGCTGAGTAACGACTGGGCTAAAGACAGCTTCGCCCCCATTCCCGCATTTGTGGATACGGGATCATCGGTGGTGGACAAAACCAACGTGAATGCGACGATTGCGGCGAGCAAATCAGTGACCAGCACTACCAAGTAAATTTCTTATCACGAACAAAGGGACTCTGAATGCGTAAGGTGTTGCTGGTTTTCTTTCTTCTTTTACAACTCACATGGGCGCTGGATCGACAACCTAACTCTGATTTTCGGATGCGGCGGCAAGCGCTGGCCAGCAAGGCCAATGGCGGTGTGGTACTCCTTTTTGCCTCGAACGAGGCGGAGGGCCCGAACGATCTATACGGCTACCGTCCCGACGACAACTTTTTCTATCTGTCCGGCTGGAGCGAGCCGGGAGCTGCGCTGCTGATCGTTGGAGGGACAGGCTCCAACGATCACGGGTACACGGAAATTCTGTTCCTTCCCAACCACAATCCCTCTCAGGAGAAATGGACGGGGCCGAAACTTGGCGCTGACAGTCCGGACGTGAGCAAAATTACGGGGTTCGACCACGTCGAAGTCCTGGACAATCTGCGCTCGGAACTGGTCCGGCTGCTACCGCTAAAGAAGGCAACAGTTCTCACCGACATAGTCGCCGATGATGAGATCTCGAACTCAACCGCACCCCTTGATTGGCTGAAGCGGGCCAACGCGTTTCCCGTCGGCGTGACGTTCCAGGACGTGCGGCCGATGCTGGCGTCGCTCAGAACCACTAAGGATCATGGGGAAATCGAACGCATCCGTCACGCGACCGACGCCTCGATTGCGGCACATTTCGCCGCGATGCGCACGGTGAAGCCGGGTGTCACCGAGCGAGAAGTGTCCGCGCTGATGCAGTACGAGTGGGGAAAGCGTGGCTGTGAACGTCCATCGTACGCGCCCATCGTGGGTTCGGGCTTTTATTCCACCGTGCTGCACTATTCGGAAGACTCGGGCACCATGCAGTCGGGAGACCTCGTGGTAATTGATGCGGCAGGTGAATATTCGATGTATGCGTCCGACATCACCCGCACTTTGCCGGTGTCGGGCAAGTTCACTCCGCGGCAGCGGGAGATTTACGACATCGTTCTAGGCGCCCAACAGGCCGCCGCTGCCGCATTCCGCTCGGGTAAGTCATATCTGCGGCGAGAGCGGCCGGATTCTCTGCATGACGTGGCCTACAACTACATCAATACTCACGGCAAAGACCTGCACGGCGAGCCGCTGGGAAAATACTTCATTCACGGGCTCGGCCACTACGTGGGGTTGAATGTCCATGATCCCGGCGACTATGACGCTCCTCTGGGGCCGGGCGCCGTGTTTACCCTCGAACCAGGAATCTACATCCCGGAGGAAAAGCTGGGTGTGCGGATCGAAGACATTCTTTACGTGGATCAGGACGGCAAGCTGATCAACCTGACAGGCAATCTGCCGCACACGGCCGACGATGTCGAACATGCCATGACGGGCAAGTAAATCCAGCCCATGTGTGGGGCGGACACTCTTGTCCGCCGCTTTTGATCTTGATTTTCTCGATTTTCGCCCCGGGATTGACACCGAAATGAATTTTGGTTTCTAAAAGGCAGGTCAAGAGCGGCGGACAAGAGTGTCCGCCCCACACCTAACCAGCTTCATTTGATATCCTAGGACATCGTGCGGATGATCTGGTTGTTCCTGATCCTGGCCCTGAGCACCGTAGCCGTCTCTCTGGTCGGATTGGCAGCCTACCTTCGAGTGCGGAGCCACATGAAGGACGGTTCCCCCAGGGAAACCCACGGCAAAGATTGATCCTGACACGGAGAACCTACATCATGGC
The DNA here is from genome assembly GCA_963813645.1 of Terriglobia bacterium. Classification (GTDB taxonomy): domain Bacteria; phylum Acidobacteriota; class Terriglobia; order Terriglobales; family Acidobacteriaceae; genus JAIQFF01. Next base: position 110,671 of record CAWEZS010000019.1, on the reverse strand, counting down.
GAAACCCGCGAGTCTGGCCGTTGGCCAAAGTAGTCGCACTCTGTATTGGGCGGAACAGGTGGCCATCGTGGTGAGCGCCAGCCTGTTTGTCGCCCTGTGCGCCCGGGTCACCGTGCCGCTGCCGTTTACTCCCGTCCCGCTGACCTTACAGAATTTTGGCGTGCTTTTGGTGGGCTTCACCCTCGGAAGTCGGCGCGGCTTTGCAGCCCTGGCGCTTTACCTGATCGAGGGAGCTGCGGGGATGCCGGTGTTTAACCCCGCTGGCCCGGGCGGCGTAGCCCAACTGTTGGGCGCTACCGGCGGCTTCCTGCTGGCTTATCCCTTTGTCGCGGGGCTGGCTGGTTGGATCATGGAGCGCGGCAAGCCAAGCTTCGCGCGCGCGGCAGCGGCGGGAGCTGCTGGCCGAATTGGTGCTGTTCGCCGGCGGCCTGTCATGGCTCGCGGTGCTGACCCACTCTTTCGCGCAAGCAGTACGCTTCGGGCTGTACTGGTTTGTGTTCGCAGAAGTAATCAAGGTCATGTTGGCGGCCGGAGTCTCGACCGGATGGCAGCGTGTCCGCAAGGAGCAGGCATGAGTTCCGTCGAAACCCCATCTGGAAATACGGCCACGGCTGCGGTCATCCCGGAAGGCAAGGATGCATTGCACGGGAGCGCATCAACCCGTGAGATCAGCATCGCGCACAGTCCCGACTCCGATGACGCTTTCATGTTCTACGCGCTGGCCACCAACAAGGTTCGCGTCCCCGGGCTGCGCTTTACGCATACCCTCTGTGACATCGAGACCTTGAACCAGAAGGCGCGTGAGGACGACGGCGTGTACGACGTCACCGCTATTTCGTTCCACGCCTATCCATATATTCAGGACAACTATGCGCTGATGCCCTGCGGCGGCAGCGTGGGCGATGGCTACGGCCCCATGATTGTCGCGACCCAGGGATTTTCGCCAAGCGAAGTCAAACACAAGAAGATTGCGATCCCCGGCACGCTCACGACCGCCTATCTTGCGTTGCGGCTTTTCGCGCCGGGAATTGAGACCGAGGTCGTGCCCTTCGATCAGATTATTCCGGCAATTGTGGAGGGCAAATACGAAGCGGGCCTCATCATCCACGAAGGCCAGTTGACCTACTCCAAAGCCGGCCTGCAACGCATTGTGGACCTGGGCAAGTGGTGGCTGAAAATTACAGGCCTGCCTTTGCCGCTGGGTGGAAATGCCATACGCCGCAGTCTCGGGCCGGAGCTAACAGCAAAAATTACAGGAGCTCTGCGGGACAGCATTCAGTATGCCCTTGACCATCGCGACGAGGCGCTCGCCTACGCCATGCAATTCGCCCGCGACGTCGATTCTCAACTCGCCGACAAATTTGTAGGCATGTACGTGAACGAGCGCACTCTGGACTACGGTCCTGATGGCCGCGAGGCAGTACGCAGGCTGCTGGACATGGGATACAAGGCAGGGATCATTCCGCGCCAAGCGAGAGTGGAGTTTGTGGGCTAGGTTTGCGTAGGCCCAGATGTCCTCATCTGGGCGGGCGAGCAAAGCTCGCCTTGGTTTTGCCGACCACTAGCCGACCACTAGAACGAGAGGCAGCCGAATCGAACTGCCGAGGTGCGCTCGCCTGGGCGGACCAGGGCGTCCGCCCCTACGTGGACTGTGGCGCTACTTAATTTTCTCAGGAAACGAAAACACCGGTTCCACATCCACCGGCACTTTCGAGGCCGCCTTCAACGACACTTGCAGTTCCGACGGCATGGCGTCGTACTTCTTGAACCAGTTTTCTGCACGCTCCCGGTTTCCCGTCGCTTCGATTTCCAGAAGTTCCTTCGCCAAGTCAGCCAGCGCTCCCGGTATGGCGGCGTAGTCGATAGCGTAGACGCCTGACGTTTGCCGCTTGACCGCGCCCCGCTCCGAAAGATAATTGAACTCCATCATCTGTGCCTGGCCATGGGCTTCCGCGATTCCGAATCTAACCGTGCGGAAAATTCCGGCGACATACGAGGCGTAATATTCTTCCAGCTTCTCCTTGGGCAATACGTCGTGATCCACCAGCCACTTCAGGCCGAACATGCCGACTACATCGGCTTTCGCCTCTTCCAGGCCGCTGTAGGCGGGACCGATTGATTCACGCACCGACACCTTGCCGACGGAAGTACGCGCGTAAGCCGGGCCCAGTCCGTGCGCCATCTCGTGCATGATCGTGAACAGCAGATACGCTTCCGCCGAGGCCCTGGACGCCTGTTCCGGCGGCATCATGTACTGCGCCAGCGGAAGCACTACGTAGTTGACCCGGGCATCCATGAAGTTTTTGAAGAAGATTTTCTTGCTGCCCTTCTGCTCGTGAACTCGAGGATCGTTCGGCAGATTGTCGGCTACTGCCTGGTAGCCATGGCGCAAGTCGCCCACGCGGTAAGGCGCGTCCATGACCTCCATCGGGGTTTCAAGACCGTGTTTGGATGGCCGGTCCTCGGGAGCGAGTGGCAGCGCATCCTGCACGTCAGGAACATACTTCTGAAACATTGCCAGCTTCTGGCTCTCGGCTTCATTACGTATCAGCACGGCCGCGCCGTAGGAACCCTTAACCCCGAGAAGGCCGTCATCGTAGGTTTCGTAGGGAGCAAAAATGACGTCGAACTTCGGATTTCTTAAATCCACCCAGGCCAGGTCACTCTTGAAATAGTCATCCGTCAAAAGCGCGTCGGCCCGCAGCCGGAGGAAATTCGCGAATGCGGGATCGTCACTCAAGGCAGCGGCTTCACGTAGGTCACGGGCAGCCGGCTCCAGGAATGAGCGGTAGGCAAGGTGATAAGGCACTCCTTCGAGGCGATCTCCATTCCAGCGCACGACCGTGGTGGAGCTGTAAATTTCATCTCTCTTGTCGGGGTGCGCCTGCACGTACTGCTCGATCTGCTTTGCGGTCAACCCTTCGGGATAAAATCCGCGGCCCGGGGGCATGGACGTGATGCCGACGAAAGGGCGGTTCTCTTGGATCAGGTCGAAGCGTGAACCGTTGATCCAGAGGTAGCGCCGCAGTTGCTGGTCCTTCGGGCTCTTGCTGGTTGCCAGCGATTGGTAGAGCGTCAAGGCCTCGGGATCGATCTGCCGCCAGTAGATATTTTCCAGATTGCGCGAAGCGTCCACCAGTTTCTCTACTAGTTTCTTCTCGCGCTCCGTGAGTCCGGCGGAGTGAAAGGGCATCTCTACGCGGCGATACTTTGCCAGGCGCTGCGCCAGGTCCGGGGCAACCTGCATTCCGCCGGAAGCCGCGCCCTTGGCGGCGGATCCCGTCATGGTTGCCGGCTTCTTCTTCGTCTTCTGGGCCGAACTTGGAGAAATCATTAGAAAAATAAATACCAGTGGAAGGAAGAAACACGCTTTGATCATCAAGCTGATTTTAGCAAACGGAAGTCTGCTTTGCGCTCTTTGCGTATTTTGCGGTCAAAGTCTTTAACCGCAAAGGCCGCAAAGGGGTTCCGCAAAGTTCGCGAAGGAACCTCGCCAAGCCACTTCCTCCCCGCTATCATATTGTTGATGACTGCTGACTCAACTGCAAATGGCGCACAAACCCTTCTGGTCGACGCCGACGATACGCTTTGGGAAAATAACATTTACTTTGAACGCGCCATCGCCAGCTTCATCTCATTTCTGAATCACCACGAGTACACTCCCGCGCAGGTCCGTGAGGTCCTGAACCAGGTGGAACGCGAGTCCATCGTGACTCACGGCTACGGACTGCACAGCTTCGCGCATTCTTTGATCCAGACCTTCGAGCGCCTGGCGGTCGAGCCATTGACCCCTGCTTTGCACGAAACCATCAATGGATTCGCCCATACTATCGCCGGTCATCCGGTTGAGCTCCTGTCCGGTGTGCCGGAAACGCTGCAGTATTTGTCCGAACGCCATCACCTGATCCTGATGACCAAGGGCGCCGTGCCGGAACAGAGCGGCAAGGTGGAACGCTCGGGCCTGAAGGAATATTTTGCTGCGGTAGAAATTGTGTCTGAAAAGGATGTCCCGACCTACCGCTCGATAATTTCCAAGTACGAACTGCTTCCCGACGCCACCTGGATGATTGGCAACAGCCCCAAGTCCGACATCAATCCGGCTTTGGCCGCGGGGTTGAACGCCGTGTTCGTTCCGCATGGGAATACATGGGTGCTGGAGCACGAAGAAGTGGACTCAGCGGAACCGCCGCGGCAGTTGCTGGTGGTGGAAAAGTTTTCTGAGTTGCGGACGCATTTTTAGGATGGCGCGAAGAGCCGGGAGCCTAAGGCAAACACAAGATCCCTCCACTTCGCTTGCTTCGCTTCGCTCCGTTCGGGATGACAGATTTTTTGGCTGAACAGCTGAGAGCTGACAGCTGACAGCTGTTTTTCCAGCACCAAACTAACCAACAAGCTCCGTATCCCGCTGTAGTGCTGCATGTTACTCTTTTTCTGCTCTGGTCTTTGCCCGCATCCGTGCGTGGCTGTGCAGAAAAACAATTTGCGGCGGTTGCTGCGAACTGTGGAAGCTCTGTCCGATCTCGGCCCTGAGATGACGGCGGAGCGTGAGTTTCCGCAGACCGCGCGGGCCATGGTCTCCGCGTTGCTCCAGGCGGGCGGCGCGCGTGAAGCTGTGCTCTTCACCTTTAGTGACAAGCCTTCCATGCTCTCCTCGATCGCGTCCGAGGGCTTCGCGTTGATGCCTGAGCCCGCCATCATGCCATTGCTGCCGAAGCATGTTCACGCGCTCACTTCGGCGCGCGGACCGGTTGTCATGAACCCCGGCGCCTACGAAATTTTCCTGAGTTCGAACGGGAATGTTGCGCCTGAACTCTTCAAGTGCATCGCACCCCTGAAAGTCAACGGCAGACTTGTCGGCATGGTCGCACTGGGCCGCCGTGATGGCGATGCCCTGTTCGACGATGAAGACCTGGGAGCTCTCGATCTGCTGTGCAACTACGTGGCAATTGCGATCCAGAACCACGTACTGTCGCAGACCCTGGCGCAGCGCGTCACGGAGAACCTTCGCCTGATGGCGTCCCTGCACGGTTTTTACGACACCGCGCTCGAAGCCTTCGCCACCGCGATCGATGTCAAGCATGTAAACATTCATGGCCACTCCTTGCGGGTCGGACGCTATGCCTCGGCCATCGGAGAAGCCATGGGCATGGAACCAAACGATGTCGCTGGTTTGCGTTCCGCGGGCTATCTGCACGACATCGGCAAGGTGGCCGTCGACAAGCGCCTGTTCGGTAAGCCGACGTCCCTAGACGCGGAGGAATTCCGCGAAATGGCGGACCACACGGTGGTCGGACATCAGATCGTCAGCGGGGTTGAATTTCCCTGGCCCCGCATCCCAGAGATCGTGCGATCCCACCACGAGCGTGGCGATGGCTCGGGATATCCGGATGGACTCGTTATGGAGGAGGTTGCCATGCCGGTACGCATCATCGGCCTGGCTGACACCTTCGACGCCATGACCAGCGAGCGGCCTTATCGTGAACCGCTGTCAGTCGGCAACACGTTGAGCGAGATCGTCCGGCTTTCGCCGCTGAAATTTGATCCCAACGCGGTCCACGGACTGCTGCTGCAAATCCGGCGCGACTCCGTCGGCAGCAACCGCACGCCATTTCTGCAGGATCGCATGGCCGTGAACATCGCGGCCGGAGACATCGATCAACTCGCCGCTACGCTGCAACACAAGGTTACACATGGCCGCCTGTATCTGACCTAACCTATTCTCCTGATTGCACTTATAGGTAGCGCCGGCGTCCCGCCGGCCCGATGGCGGGCTGAAAACCCGTGTAAGACCCGGCCTTCACCAATCCCTTTTTCTCCAATTAGCCCTGAATCTGCCTGCCAAGCGGACTTCGTCCGCGCTCTGGCCGGCGGGACGCCGGCGCTACGGTGAACCCGCGCCGCGAGCAACTTTTCCGCCGCCCGGGGTTAATAATACTCAAGCACTTGTCGGTCTGGACAACACCCGCATGAATCTTTTCCGACGACACATCGTACTTCGCGATTGCCGTATCAACCTTGAGTCTGGCCGTCTCTCTTCAGTTCGCCCTCGCCAACAAGAAGAACCAGGAATCTGCTACCACTCCGATGGATGAGCAGAAACGTGCGCTGCACGCGCTCAACCGGCTGGCCTTCGGGCCGCGCCCTGGGGATGTCGAGCGGGTAACCGCGATGGGCGTGGATAGATGGATTGATCAGCAGCTGCACCCCAACAAGATTGACGATCACGCTCTCGAAGCCCGACTGGAGCCCTTTCGCACGCTGCGCATGAACACCCGCGAGATCGTCGAGAATTTTCCGCCGCCGGCAGTGATCAAAGCCATTGCCGACGGCAAGCAGTCGATGCCTTCGGATGCCGCCAGGCGTGCCGTGTACGAGGCGCAGCTGGAGCGCTATCAACAAAAGAAAGAGCAGAAGCAGGAGACCGCGAACAACGATCCCTCGTCTGCCAGCGGATCCGCGAAAGCAGCCCCCATGAGCGATGAAGAACAGGCCCGCCGCCGCGAAGACCGCCTCTACGCCGATCTCAAGACCGAAGACCTGCTGGACCTGCCACCCGACGAACGCATGAAGGCAATCCTCAAAATGTCCCCTGAAGACCAGCGTGCAGTAGGAGCCTCGCTCAAAGGCGACAAGCGTGACGAGTTCATGGAGGGCATGAAGCCGCAGCAGCGCGAAACCCTGATGGCGCTCAACAATCCCCAGCAGGTTGTGACCAGCGAACTGGTGCAGAGCAAGCTGTTGCGCGCCATCTATAGCGAACGCCAGCTTCAGGAGGTGATGACCGATTTCTGGTTCAATCACTTCAATGTGTTTATTGGAAAAGGCGCTGACCGCTACATGTTGACTGGGTATGAGCGTGACGTCATTCGCCCACGTGCTCTAGGAAAGTTTGAGGACTTGCTGGTGGCGACCGCGCAAAGTCCAGCCATGCTCTTCTATCTCGACAACTGGCTGAGCGTGGGGCCGAATTCAGATTTCGCTAACGGCATCCCCAGGCGCAGCAATAACTACAACTGGCGGCGGCCGCCTCGGCCACGCCGCCCTGCGGCGGTGAAACAGGCGAAGAAGCGCAGCGGCCTGAACGAAAATTATGGCCGTGAGCTGATGGAACTGCACACGCTCGGCGTGAACGGCGGCTATACCCAGAAAGATGTCACCGAGGTGGCCCGCGTCCTGACCGGCTGGACGCTGAAGGAACCCAGACAGGGTGGTGGATTCGTTTTCGAAGAACGAATGCATGAGCCCGGCGACAAACACGTGCTGGGGCATCGCATCAAATCCGGTGGTGAAAAAGAAGGCCGGGAAGTGTTGCACATACTGGCGCACCATCGATCCACCGCAAAGTTTATCTCCACCAAGCTGGCGATGCGATTCGTGTCCGATGACCCATCGCCCGCCCTGATTGATCGCATGACCCAAACTTTCTTGAAGAAGAACGGCGATATTAGCGAAGTGCTAAAGACAATGTTCCATTCGCCGGAATTCTGGGCGCCCGAATCCTACCGGACCAAAGTGAAAACTCCACTGGAGTTTGTGGTTTCAGCCGTCCGGACCAGCGGCGCGGAGGTCAGAGACGCACAGCCTCTAGCACGGCAACTGCAAAACCTGGGCATGCCCCTTTACGGTATGCAGCCGCCGACGGGCTACTCGATGAAAGCCGATGCCTGGGTAAACTCGTCTGCTTTATTGGGGCGAATGAATTTCGCGCTGGCTTTGACCGCAGGAAAACTCAAAGGCGTTCAAGTGGATGCGGGTCAAATGCTCGGCGCCGGCTCACAACCTGCAGGTTCCCAAGGGGTCCTGACGGCGCTTGAGAACAGTTTGCTCGCGGGTAACGTGTCCAGACAAACACACGACACGATTGCGGCGCAGATGAATAATCCGAATGTCAGCCAGAGCCCACAGGATAACCCAGGCAGGCCGCCGAACACAGGTGCAATTGCAGGCCTGCTGCTGGGATCGCCAGAGTTTCAGAGAAGATAAGCTGTCAGCTATCAGCTGTCAGCCATCAGTTCTGATTTTACTGATAGCTGAGAGCCGAAGGCTGAGAGCTAAAGATTCTATGTCCATCACTCGTCGAATATTTCTTCGCAATGGCGCGCTGGCAGTCGTGGGTACGGCTGCGATTCCTGCTTTTCTGACGCGCGCGGCTTACTCGGCTGTCGAACCCGGTGCGGGCAACAAACGGCTGGTGGTCATCTTCCAGAGAGGTGCAGCTGACGGCCTGAATATCGTGGTCCCGCACGGCGAGCCTGCTTACTACGCCATGCGCCCGTCGATCAACATTCCGCGTAACGCGGTGATTGACCTCGATGGCTTCTTCGGCCTCCATCCCTCGATGTCAGCGTTCCAGCCGTTATGGAACCAGCGCCATCTGGCGATCGTGCATGCGGCCGGATCGCCGGACCCGAGCCGGTCCCATTTCGATGCGCAGGATTTTATGGAGTCTGGAACGCCGGGCATCAAGGCCACTGAAGACGGCTGGTTGAATCGTGCGTTGCACTCCTTGCCGGCGCCCGCTGATAAATCGGCGTTTCGTGCCATCGGCCTGGGGCCATCCCTTCCTCGAATTCTTGCCGGCCCCGAACCGGCCGTGGCGGTGAACAACATCAGCGACTTCGGTGTGGGAGGCCGCAATCCGGGCGCAGCGCCCGTCTCCAACACTTTTGAAGCGATGTATGCGAACTCGGTAGATTCCGTTTTGCACGGTACCGGGCAGGAGACTTTCGAGGCGGTTAAGATGCTGAAGGCGGCTGATCCGACGAAATACAAGCCGGCCTCTGGAGCGGATTATCCCAAGGGACGCTTTGGCGAAAGCCTAAAGCAGCTCTCGCAGCTGATCAAAGCCAACCTGGGAGTGCAAGTGGCATTTGCCGACATCGGCGGATGGGACCATCACGTCAACGAAGGCAGCACCCAGGGGCAGATTGCGAACGTGCTGCGCGAGTTCTCCCAATCTCTCGGCGCTTTCTGGACTGACCTCGGAGACCTGGGCGAAGACACGGTCGTGGTCACCATGTCGGAATTCGGTCGCACTGCCCGGGAGAATGGCAATCGCGGCACCGATCACGGGCACGCCAACGTCATGTTCGTGATGGGGGGTCCGGTAAAGGGCGGCAAGGTCTATGGACGCTGGCCCGGCCTCGACCAATCACAGCTTTATGAAGGACGAGATCTAGCGATGACAACAGATTTCCGCCGCGTGCTCGGCGAGGCTGTCGACCGGCATCTGGGAAACCATGCTCTGAACCAGGTGTTTCCGGGATTCGACAATCGGACTGAGAAGTTCCTAAAGTATCTGGGATAGCCAAGAACCACTTGACTTCTCCCGGCTCTACAAAGAGGGTCAAGCTTCCATTTTGCCCGGAAAGCGGTTTCGAAGGGCTGCGACGAAGGCCTTGTCGGCTCTGGTGGAAATCATTTCCAGAGGCGAAAACCCTCGCCGCCAGACTAGCCATAGAGTAAACAAGAGCAACGCGATTGTGATGACCACGTTAGGCCACGCGTTGAGCGCCCACTGTCCGCCCCAACTCAGCTGCACCACTGAAGAGAATGGGCTCAGATACGGAATCGGCCACTGGTATCCGTCCGGACCACGCGAGCCGAGCATGTCTTCAAACAAGTGAACGTGAAAGCTGAGCAGAACCAGCCATCCGGTCTTCCATTTTTGGTGTGCCAAGAACGCTGCCAGAGCAGCCACGATCAGGCTGAACGTCAGGTTATGCAGTCGGTGGTGATAAAGTGTGAACCAGTTCAGCGGATGGAGCGAGTTGCGTGTAAGTAGCTCGGGAACGATTCCCAATCCATCCACATCCGGTGCAACGCAAGCCAGGGTGACCAAGGCCCGCTCTTTTCGATCCAGCCTGGCGCAATTCGCCAAGACCCATCCCGTTAAGAAATGCGTCACCGGGCTCATGGGATCACAAAGGTAGTCTTTCAGACTTCTATCATCACATCCCCGCCTTCCACCTTCAGGGGATAGACAGCGACCCTGGCTCCGGCATTGTGCGCGGCCTGGCCCGTCTTGGGGTCCCACTGCCAGCCGTGCCAGGGACAGACCACTTTGTCTCCCTCAATCACGCCCTGCCCCAATGGGCCGCCGCGATGCAGGCAGACGTTGTCCATGGCGGAGATGGTTCCGTTCACATTGGCCACGCAGATTACTTTGTCAGCCAGAGGAAATTCTTTAGCTTCACCCTCGGGGGGGAGTTCGGATTGAGCGGCAAGTTTTACAAAATTAGGCATGAGACCTTTCAGAATTGTGAAACTGCGCTGCCGAGCTGCGCTCGGCCAGGACAGCCGGGGGCGGCTGTCCCACGTGGCTTGTGCTGACGCCTGACGACCGACGACTACTTCGGCTGCAGCGTCTGCGCGATCATCACCTGGCGTTTGAAGTTCTCGACCATGTTCGGATCGAGCCGGACTTCGGTGGGGCGCTTGGCCAGCGACATCTGATCGATCTTGTCCTGCAGCTTGAGCAGCGCATAGAACAAATTCTCCGGACGCGGCGGGCAGCCGATGACGTAGACATCCGTAGGAACGATCTTGTCCACGCCCTGCAGGACTGCGTAAGTATTAAACGGACCGCCGACGGACGAGCACGCGCCCATCGAAATGACCCACTTTGGGTCAGGCATCTGGTCGTAGATTCGCTTCACCACCGGAGCCATCTTCAGCGTTACGGTGCCGGCCACGATCATCAGGTCGCTCTGCCGCGGGCTGGGACGGAAGACTTCGGAACCGAAGCGGGCAATGTCGAAGCGGGCCGTCGAAGAGGCGATCATCTCAATGGCGCAACAGGCCAGCCCAAACGTCATCGGCCAAACCGCCGACTTACGCGCCCAGTTGAACACGTAGTCCACGGTGGTAATCATGAAGTTCTTCTCGAACTTGTTCTGCAGCCAGCCCATGAAGTGTCCTCGATCTCTGCGATGACGCAGAGGGCGGTGCTAAAGCCATCCCGATACAATATAAGCGCCCGCGCCCGGTACTTCAACGACAACATATCAATGTGGGCGCGAGCGCCCCCGCTCGTACGGCGCTACCACTCCGCTGTTGCCCGTCTCAGGCGTATCAGCTACAAATGGAACTGCCCCGGAATCCTACCGGGCCAATCATGGCCGACGCCGCCACAACCATTTCCCCGACATCCATGAACAGTCCGGGCCCCATCAAACGCTGGTGGAACCGAGCCCGCACATCTTTCTTCTGGATGGTGCTGATCGCCTTCGCACTCCGCTTTGGCTGGATTGTCGTCGCCCATACTTACAAGTTCAAGACTCTTGACGACAACTTCAGCTTTGGCTGGGAAATGGGGCGCATCGGACGCGCACTGGCGCAGGACCAGGGTTTCAGCAATCCGTTCAGCGAGGCCACTGGACCGACGGCCTGGGAGCCGCCGCTCTATCCATTTCTAATTGCCGGTGTCTTCAAGCTCTTCGGAATTTACACCCACGCCTCCGCGCTGGTGCTGTTGAGCATCAATAGTCTGTTTTCCGCGCTGACTTGCATTCCCATTTTCCTGATCGCCAAGCGATGTTTCGACGAAAAGCTGGCCATCTGGACGGCCTGGCTGTGGGCCGTGATGCCGTCGGTAATGTACTGGTGCACGCGCTGGGTTTGGGAGACAAGTCTGGCGGCGTTGTTGCTCGCGCTCGATTTTCTGGCTGACGCTCGACCTTGAAGAAAGAGACGGGCTTGTACCGTGGATCCAGTTCGGCCTGCTCTGGGGAATTGCAGCGTTGGCCAACACTTCCCTGCTGGCGTTCCTGCCCGCCTCCGGACTATTTGCGTGGTACCGGCGCTGGCAACGAGGCAAGTCGTCCCTGGCTGGCGTTGTGCTGTCAGGGCTGGTATTTGTCGCCTGCATCGTGCCCTGGCTGGCACGGAACCACCAGACTCTGGGAGTGATATCTCTACGCTCTAACTTCGGCGCTGAGTTGCGCATCGGAAACGGCCCGGGCGCGGATGGAACCTGGAGAGAATATCTCCATCCCACCCAGAATGTTTATGAGATGCGACGCTATCGCCAAATGGGCGAGATCGCCTACGTTGCGGAGCGCAAGCGCGAGGCGATCGCTTTCATTCGTGAGGACTACCCGCGCTTCGTCGGCCTCTGCGTGAAGCGCTTCATTTATTACTGGGGCGGAGCTCCACGATCGTCGGAGATCCCGGCGTTGGCTCTCATCAAGAGCTCGATTTTCCTGGCTTCGTCGGTACTGGCTTTCTGGGGCCTGGGCCGCGCCTTGCGCAAGACGCAGGCCCGGCGCCTGGCTGTTTTTCTGGCTGATCCTGCTCTATCCGGCGGTGTACTACGCCGTTTTCCCGCATCCACGCTATCGCCATCCCATTGAGCCGGAGTTGGGAATTCTGATCGTCTATGTGATTTCTGAAGCGGAGAAGAAAAAAGAAGCCCCATCGAGAAAGTAGGCAGCTCAGGAAACTTTCCTTCAGGTTTACGGCGCGGCCTCAACGCCTAAAATATGGATTGTCTTGGTTTTTGATTCCAGAGTCCCCGTGATTTTTACTTTCTGGCCTGCGAAAAGACGCACTTTTTCCTGATTGTCGAGACGGTAGACGTCATTTTTCGACGACAGCACAAAATCGCCTCCCAGGTATTGCACGCAGTAGGACGCGCACGCGCCGGGAGTGCCACCCATCTTCTTGGACTTCAACATCTCGGTGTGCGAACGGGTCATGGAATGGACGTTCAGCGCGCACTGGGTGTCGCCGATTTCGCCGCGAAATGTTTGTGGCTTGTCATCGCCTGCATGGGCCAGCAGAACCGCCATCAACAAGCAGCTTCCCGCCCCGGCCAAAGTCTTGCGCATCGAGAACTCCTTAAATCTATGGTACGACTAGCAATCGCATGTTCATGCCTTCGTGATCTTCGCTGCAAATTACCGTGCAAACCACCACGTATTCACCCGGCTCGGCAGGCGCGGTCAGCTGGAACTCCTGCTGGCCCGGCCGTAACAACAGGTTCCAGCCTTGCACTTTCGTCCGGTCAGCAGCCCGCAGCAGCGTGAAGCCGTGGATCGATCCGTCGCGGTTCCACGACTTTGCCTTGCGCGCCGAAACCCGAAGCAGGACCTGTTCCCCTGCCTTCAGGGTAATCTCGGGCTTGCCCCCATCCGGGGACTTGTAGCGGCTGTCTTTGTCCGCGACGACCTCAATGACGTGAACCTGATCCTGATGAACCTGATCCTGGTGCGTCGGGGCTGGATCTACCTGAGCGTCGAGACCGCTAACAACCGGAACCACGATAACCGCCAGCATCATCCCGCACCATCGGACTTTGGCTCTGCCTGTCATGCTGGCTGACCCTCTGCTATTGCGTCATGTAGAAGAGGACGAGACGCATATCGTCATCCGTGATCGTGGCCCGTACCCGCATGTGGCGGACGATGGTCGCCATCATCCGCGGCGGAAACTTGTGTGGAGCGGCATGGCAACGGCTGCAGTTGGCGCGAAACCGCTGCTCGCCCTGCACCCGCATGGCGTCGGCGTCGGCGCTGCTCCGCACCACCGGCGTGTCGGATGCTCTCACTCTTGCGGGCGGATCGGCGGCGTACACCGACGATACCAGCGCCAATACTGCCGTCAACATTGCGACTCGCATGTTCATTGCGGTCCCACTCTCCCCAGCGGAAAGGCGAACCGGTATGCCAGCCCCACCGTCCAGAGATTCACATTTCCATCGGAATTGAAACGGCGGCTGTAACTGGCCGACGCCTTGAGGCCATCGCGGATGTAATAGTTCAGCCCGAAATCTCCCTGCTTGGTGTTCACGTCAGGCAGGCCGTACTCCTCGGCTTCATCCTCAATCTCCCCGGCAAACAATTGCTGTCCGCGGCCGACGATTTCAGTGCGCCGCATCGCCTTCTGCCAGAATGGCACCTGGCTCAGGCGGTAGGCGGCTTCGATCCAGTAGCCGCTGCCATCATGCGAGCGAGCGTACTCGGAACGCAGGTTGAGCGGAATCGCGGACGGCTGCCAGGCAAAATGAAATCCAAAGGCATTTGCCCGCTCCTCCTGCAACTCCTTCTGAAAGGAAGCGCCCACCTCAATCCGTGGACCGGGCAAGAAGAATCCCAAGCGGCCGCCCGCCGTGCGGTCGGATTCGAACTTGTTCACGGTGCTCAAGGTGGAAAAATAAGTCGCGTAGTTCAGATTCACTTTCGGATTCAGCGAAAACCCGCCACGCACCATCACGCCATCGCTCGAACCCGTTCCGAGTGGAAAGATCAGCGGTGTAGGCTGCAAGCTGCGAATCCAGATCGGATAGAGGCGCTCGTTGTAAATGCCGAAAGGAGTCAGGAACCGTCCCGCCGTAACCGTCAGGTAACGGTTGGCGATGTAGTCGAGTTGCAGATAGTCGATTTCCTGCTCGACCTTGCCGCCGTAAGGTCCGCCGCTGTCGGGACGTTCGAATTCGCCTTTAAATTCGGCCCTGGATTCGACCAGCCAGCGCTCTCCCAGTGGCACCAGCAGCACGGGAGTGATCGAAGGCACCAGTTCGGTTTGGCCGCCATTAACATTGGTGAAGAAGCCGGCGTTTCCAGTGAGGATGGGGACGGGACGCTCTGTCTCAGGCCCGGATACGGGCGTTTGCGCGCTCAGCACGGCGGAAAACAGGCAAAGAACCACCACACGGCTGGCCCAGACGCAAGCTCGCCCTACCTTGCACTCGGAGGTTCTGACAATGCGGCCCACAAACTACTCCACTTCGTTGATCACATTGTCAGATGGCGAGCGAGCTCAGGCAAAGATGACTAAGGTAATCCGAACCGATCACTCCGAGTACAGCGGCTCACGGAATTTCAGGATTACACCGGTGTGGGCTGAGTGACTTCGTGCAGTGCCGCTGCGAAAGCCTCAATCGCCCGATCAATTTGCGGACAAGTAATAGTAAGCGGAGGCTGGAATCGAATCACGTTGCCGTAAACCCCGCCCACGCCCACCAGTACACCCTGGCGTAATAACCCATCGCGAATCGCTTCCGCTTCAGACGTGGCCGGGGCGAGCTTTTCGTCTTTGACCAGTTCGACGCCGATCATCAACCCAAGCCCGCGAACTTCGCCGATCAACGGGTTGTGTCTCTGCAAGTCGCGCAGCTTTGCCATGGCGTAGTTGCCGGTGTCCGTGGCTCGGGCTGGAAGGTTCTCGTGCTGCATGAACTCGATATTGGCCAGCGCGGCGGCACAAGACACGGGATTGCCGCCGAAGGTAGACAGGTGATCGCCCGGCTTGTAGGCTGCTGCAATTTCCGGACGCGTGGTAAACGCGCTCAAGGGAAATCCGTCGGCAATCCCTTTCGCGGTCACCATAATGTCAGGTTCGACGCCGTAGTGCTCAATGGCAAACATCTTCCCGGTACGGGCAAAGCCGGACTGGACTTCGTCCGCAATAAACAGGATGCCGTGGCGGTCGAGAACTTCTTTTACTTCTTTGAAATAGTTCGCAGGCGGGACGATGATTCCGCCTTCGCCCATGACCGGCTCGGCAATGAATGCGGCTACGTCATCGGCGGTGGTAAAGCGGATTACGTCTTCGATGGCGCGGGCACACTGACGTCCACATTCTTCAGGATCGTTGGGCCATTGCGAGCGGTAGGCATACGGCGCGGGCGCGAAAGTCACTCCGGCGGCGTAGGGGCCACCGCGCTTTTTTCGTCCCATGTTGCCGGTGATGCTGAGCGCGCCCCAACTGCGTCCGTGAAAGCTGGCGTGGAGGGCTATGAATTCGTGTTTGCCGGTGTAGAGCCGGGCCAACTTCATGGCTCCTTCGATAGCCTCGGCGCCGCTGTTGCCGAAAAACGTTTTGGTCAGGCCGCGCGGAGCGATGTGGGCAAGCTTCTCCGCGAGGTCAGCGACCGGCTGCACGTGATAAATGTAAGACGAGCAGTGGACGAGCTTGTCCATCTGCGCCTTGGCCGCAGCGATTACGTTGGGATTGCCGTGTCCGGCGTTGACCACGGAGATGCCGGCAAAGCAATCGAGATATTCGCGTCCGTTGATGTCGGTGACGGTAACGCCGCTGGCTTTGTCAATCACAATGGGCACGACTGACTTCATGAAGCCAGTCATCACGTAGTCTTTGTATTTCTGGATGGTGTCGGACATGAATGCCTCTTAGGATTCTCGTAGGCCCGGACGCCCTCGTCCGGGTGGGCGAGCAAAGCTCGCCTGATTTTCGGCGGCTACAAATCTCTGCCGAGCTGCGCTCGGCTGGGCGGGCGAGGGCGCCGCCCCTACGTAGTTCGTGTGAACTAAAACTTGCGTGAATGCTCTTTCGCCCAGCGCTCGACTACGATCTTCTTTTCCGTATAGAACTCAATGGCGTCACGTCCCTGGGCGTGCATGATGCCGAAGAAACTGTCTTTCCATCCGCTGAAGGGGAAATACGCCATCGGCGCCGCTACACCGATGTTGATGCCGATGTTTCCCGCCGGAGCTTCATACCGGAAACGCCGCGCGGCGGCCCCGCTCGAAGTGAACAGCGACGCCTGATTGCCGTACGGGCTGCGCTCGAGGAAGGCCAGCGCCTCGTCCATATCGTTGGCGTGGACCAGGCTTAGCACCGGACCGAAGATTTCCGTTTCGGTCAGCTCGCTGGTGGCAGGAACCGCGTCGAGAACAGTGGGCTTCACGAAATTTCCTGCTTCGCCTTTCGGGATGCGCGAGTTGCGCCCGTCCAGCAGGATTTTCGCCCCTTGCTTTTCTCCAGTCGCAATCAGCGCTTCCACTCGCGACTTGCTTTGTGGCGTGATTACCGGGCCCATCTGCACGCCTTCGTCGAGTCCATTGCCCACCCGCAACGACGCGGCCGCCTCGGTAATCGAGTCGCGAAATGTCTTTTGCGCTTCTCCGACTGTTACCGCGACGGAAACCGCAAGGCAGCGTTGCCCAGCACAGCCAAAGGCGCTGTCTCCAATGATCTGTGTGGTCATTTTCATGTCCGCGTCGGGCAGCACAATGACATGGTTCTTCGCTCCGCCCTGACACTGGGCGCGCTTCCCGTTCTCGCCCGCGCGAGCGTATACGTAACGCGCCACGGGCGTGGAACCCACAAAACTTATGGCCCGTACCTTGGGATGATCCAGCAAGGCGTTGACCGCGTTCTTGCCACCATTCACCAGGTTCACTATGCCCTTGGGCAATCCGATGTTCTCCATCAATTCAAACGCCCGCTTCATGGTGAGCGGCACCCGCTCCGATGGCTTCAGGACGAAAGTATTTCCGGTAGCAATGGCGTAAGGCAGAAACCAGAACGGAATCATCCCCGGGAAATTAAATGGGACTATCGCAGCGACCACGCCCAGCGGCTGCCGGATCATCATCTCGTCAATGCCGCGGGCCACGTCCTCGAGGTTATAGCCCTGCATCATGGTCGGAATCCCGCAGGCAACTTCCACGTTTTCGATGGCGCGACGCAACTCGGCTTTGGCCTCGATGAAAGTCTTGCCATTCTCGGTCGTGAGGATGCGGGCGAGATCCTCGATCTCCGCTTCGAGAATGTGCTTCAGCTTGAACAGCGGCTGAATACGATCTTCAGCCGGTGTGCGCCGCCATTCCGGAAAGGCGGAGGCCGCTGCTTCAATCGCAATCGCGACCTCGTCTGCAGTGGAAAGCGGAGTCTGGGCGATAACCTCGCCGGTGGCCGGGTTGGTAACGTCGAGCCACTCGGTGGCCTTGGAATCAACCCATTGCCCGTTAACGTAATTGGGAACTTTGGTCAGAGTCGCTGTAGCAACAGTCATAAACTTATCTCAGGATTCTTGTAGCGCTGGCATCCTGCCGGCTGTCCGGAGGGCATCTTGCCCTCCGCTCTCGCGGGCGAGTCGCCCGCGACCACACAAACCAGAAAACCACATTGGCACGGCTTATACCGGCTGAGGCACCGCGCCCTTCTTGGATCCTTCATACACTATCTGCAGCGCCGATTCCAGCACGTCCAGGCCCTCGTCGAGCTGCTGATCGGTGACGACCAGAGGCACCAGCACCCGCACCACATTGGAATACGTACCCGCCGTGAGCGTGATCAGCCCGTGCTCGTAACAGAATTGTGTAATCTGCCTGGTTTCCTCGGGCGCCGGTTCGCGGCCATCGGCCGACTTGACCAGTTCAATTGCCTGCATTCCGCCCAGGCCGCGGACGTCACCGACGATCGGCCAACTCTTCTGCCACTGCCGCGCCCGTTTCTGAAACCGGTCGCCTAGCGCGTTGGCACGGGCCAGCAAATTCTCGCGCTCGAAGATATCCAACACCGCGAGCGCAGCCGCGCAGGAAAGCGGATTGCCGGCAAATGTGCCGCCCAGTCCGCCGGGCCCGGGCGCATCCATAATTTCGGCGCGGCCCGTTATCGCCGCCAGCGGAAGTCCTCCGCCCAGCGATTTCGCCGTGACCATGATGTCCGGCTCGATGCCGTAGTATTCGCTGGCAAACAGCCGGCCGGTGCGGCCGAAGCCGCTCTGCACTTCATCCGCGATGAACAAGACGCCGTGCTTGTGGCAAATCTCCATCAGCACCCGGAAGAAATCTTTGGGAGGGACGACGAACCCGCCTTCGCCTAGCACCGGCTCGGCAATTACAGCAGCCACGTCCTCGGATGCCACCACTCGCTTGAATGTGTCCTCAAGATGGCGGGCACAAAACAAATCGCACGACGGATACTTCAGCGAATACGAGCAGCGATAGCAATAGGCGTAGGGAATGCGGTAGACATCGCCCGGAAAAGGCGCGAAACCTGCCTTGTAAGGATGAGTCTTGCTGGTCAGCGCCAGCGTCATCATGGTGCGCCCGTGGAAGGCGTCCTCGAAGGCTATGACGCCCGATCGGCCGGTGTGCGCACGCGCAATCTTCACCGCGTTCTCTACCGCTTCAGCGCCGCTGTTCACAAAGAGCGTCTTCTTGGGAAACTTCCCCGGCGTGACCTGGTTCATCCGCTCGGCAAGGCGGACGTAAGCCTCGTAAGGCGTGACCTGGATGCAGGTGTGAAGGAAGCGGTCGAGCTGGGCCTTGACTCGCACTGACCACGGGCTCGCGACGATGCCCGACGTTCAGGCAACCGATTCCGCCGGCAAAATCCAGGTAGCGATTGCCGTCCACATCTTCGAGCCAGGCATCTTCCGCCTTGGCCACATAGACCGGCGTGCCGATCGAGAGCCCGCGAGGGATGGCATCGGTACGGCGCTCAGCCAGTGCTTTCGACTTCGGTCCGGGAATCGCGGTTTTTAGTTGAATAGTTGCCATGTTGATTCTCAAAATCGTCGTTGGTCGTTGGTCCTTCGCCTTTTGGTAACGGTTGGCCGACGACCAAGGGCCAAGGACCAACGACGTTTTTATGACCCAGTTTCTAGTCTTCAGTTCCCAGTTCTCAGTACCAGCCGATCGGAGCCTCGTTCAGATTGATGTGTACCTGTTTCGTTTCCAGATATTCTTCGATTCCCCACGGACCCAACTCGCGTCCGAAGCCGGATTGCTTGTAGCCGCCCCACGGCGCTTCCACGTAAGTCGGCTGCATGTGGTTGACCCAGACAATGCCGGCGCGGAGTGATTTCACCGTACGGAATGCTTTGAAAATGTCGCGCGTCCAGACTGCTGCCGCCAGTCCGTAGGGAGAGTCGTTTGCGATCTTCACCGCATCTTTTTCGTCTTCAAACGGGATGACCGCGGCGACCGGACCAAAAATCTCTTCGCGCGCAATCCGGGAGCTGTTGTCGAGATCGTAGAAGATGGTGGGCTCCACGTAATAGCCCTTGGCGAACTTCTCGGCCCGTCCGCCGCCGGCGGCGAGCTTACCTTCCTTCTTTCCGATTTCCTGATAGGAGCGCACCCGATCGTACTGGTCCTTGCTGACCAGCGGTCCCATTTTCGTATCTCGATCGAGCGGGGCGCCAAGCCTGATGGTCTTGGCCTTCGCGGCCATGGCGTCCACAAATTTCTTATAGATCGGTTTCTGCACCAGGATGCGGCTGCCGGCGGAACAGACTTCACCTTGATTGATGAAGACACCGAAGAGCGCACCGTCAATGGCTGCTTCGAAATCCGCGTCGGCAAAGAAAATATTCGGCGATTTCCCGCCGAGCTCGAGAGTCACCCGCTTGACCGTGTCAGCGGCCTGCTTGACGATGATCTTCCCGACTGCCGCGCTGCCGGTGAAAGCAATCTTGTTGACGTCGGGATGCTGCACCAGCGGCGCGCCGCAGGTCTCACCGAAGCCGGTGATGATGTTGACTACGCCCGGCGGCAGGCCGACGTCGGCCAGCCAGTTGGCCATTTCGAGCGCCGTGATCGGCGTCTGCTCGGCCGGCTTCAGCACGCAGGTACAACCCGCGGCCAGCGCCGGCGCCAGCTTCCACGCCGCCATCAGCAAAGGATAATTCCACGGGATGATCTGGCCCGCGACTCCGATCGGTTCCTTGAGCGTCAGGCTCATGGCGTTGTCGGGGACCGGATTCACGTATCCCAGAATTTTTGTCGCGAGGCCGCCGTAGTACTCGAAGCAGGTGGCGACGTCGGTAATGTCGTATTCGGCTTCGACGATCGGCTTGCCGGTGTTTCGGGATTCCAGCTCTGCCAGCATGGCCGTGTTCTGACGAATCTTCTCGGCGAGACGGAAGAGCACGCGGCCGCGTTCCTGGGCAGTGGTAGTTGCCCACGGGCCGTCTTCGAAGGCGGCTTTGGCGGCAGTCACTGCGCGGTTCACGTCGTCGGCGTTGGCGTCCGGGGCCTGCGCGATTACTTCTTCGCTGGCGGGATCGTAGACCGGAAACGTCTTGTTCGACTTGCTGTCAACCCACTCGCCATTGATATATAGCTGATAGGTGCGTACGTCGGTTTTCACTCCGCCAGGCATGAGGCCTCCTGCTTGGTCCAGTTATTGCCGAGCTTCGCTCGGCTGCACGGGCGTGACGCCCGCGCCCACATTTCTTGCCTTTCGGCTGCCATAAACATAGAAGAAGAACGCGGCCAAGCCAATGAAGAACAGCGTCCCGCCAAACATCCATACTTCATAGGACCACAACGAACTGATCTGTTGGGCGGGAAAAAATACCAGCACGATTCCCAGCGTTGTGGTCACCAATCCGCTGATGCCGGCAAGCATCAATGTCGTCTTGCTGTAGTGCCCCGGTCCTGCACAAGTATTCAGGGCCAGCTTGATCAGTGCTGCAAACATATACAGAAACGGTATTAATTGCAGGACCACCGCCAACGACAACATCTTCTGAAACGTTTCCTGCACTCCAGCGCCGACGAAGTTCATCACGATCAGCACCATCGATACCGCTGCATGGACGATGAGCGCGGCGTAGGGTGTCGCATAGCGCGGGTGCACCTTCGCCATCCACGCCGGCATGTACGAATCGAGGCCGGCGACAAACGGAATGCGCGCCGAACCTCCGAGCCATGCCGAGCCGATTCCGGCAATAGAAAAACTCAGCAGCAGCGCAAACGGTGCCACAATCCACGCCGCTCCTACTCTTGCCGCCATGGTACCCACGGCCTGCACGATCCCCTGCAGCACGCTGATTTGATCTTTGCTCACCGCGATCAGCAGGGTGAGCGTGGCTCCGATGTAAAGCAGGCCGGAAAGCACTCCGCCCCAGGCCACTGCGCCGGGCAGGGTACGCCGCGGGTCCTGGATCTCGTCTCCCATGACCGAGGCCAGTTCCAGGCCCACAAGTCCAAAACAAATTACGCCGAAGGAATTGAGCACGAAGCGGGGATTCGCCGGGATCTTGAAATCAGCGGCGCTTACCGTCGTGCCAAATCTTAGCCAGATGACCAGTCCCAAGCCAATCAGCGTAGCTGCGGCGATCCCCGTTCCAATACCGCCCAGATTGTTGACCCACTTCCCTACGCCGAGGCCAACGATGTTGAGTACAACTAGAACGATCAGCAGCAGCAGCGACGCGATCAGGGCAAACATCTTGTTGTCCGCCAGCGCCTGATGGTTCGGCCCTAGAACAAACACCGATACACCGACGAAGTACAGCATCACCGTCGGAACGTAGAGCATGTTGTTCGTCCAGTAGCACCAACCGGACAGAAATCCGTGGAAGTCGCCGAACACTTCCTTGGCCCACAGATAGACGCCGCCTTCCCCGGGATAGCGGTGCGCCAGTTCGATGACGGCTATGCCTTGCGGCCAGAAAAACAAAATCAGCGATACGATCCACAACCACACCGTGACCCCGCCGTTGGCCGCGATCGACGGAACCACATTCAGGTTGAAGATTGCCACCACGAACAGCAGAACCAGGTCGGCGCGGCCGAGCACGCGCTTGAGGTGGGGCTGGTCAGGATCGGTCGCGGGCAATCTAGCTCCTTGGATCTGGGTTTCGTAGCGCCGGCATCTTGCCGGCTGTCGCGAGGCATCCTGCCCTCGCTGTGGGGGCAGGATGCCCCCACGACAGCCGCCGGGACGGCGGCGCCACGAAAATCTAGTGCGCTGCCGCCACTACTTCTCCTACACGTTCCTGCTGCGCCTGGGCCAGCGCCGGCGCCACATCTTCAAAGGCAGCCAGATGTTTGTCGATGTCGGCCTCGGTGTGCTGGACGGAAATGGTCCACTGCTCGTCCCACCAGTAAGGTTGCGCCATCACTCCGCGGTTCACCATGGCGAACCAGTAGTGCCTCCACAGGTCAACGTCGATGGCTTCCCAGTCGCGGTAGTTGCGAATCTCCTTGGCATACAGCATCAATGCACCATTGGCCCCGGCGCTGGCGATGTAAGCCTGCAATCCCGACTTGGCAACAATCTTCTTGTAGCCCTCGGTCAGTTTCTTGCTGAGTTTGTCCACATGCGCGTAGTTCTCGCGGGTGAGCACTTCGCGAAACGTAGCCAGGCCCGCAGCCATCGAGACCGGATTGGTGTTGTAAGTGCCGCCATGAAAGACCTTGTGCTGCGAAATCAGGTCCATGACGGATTTGTGCGCGAGGAACGCCGCTAGCGGCAGGCCGCCGCCGATCGATTTCGCCAGGCAAATCATGTCCGGCGTCACGCCGAAATATTCGGATGCGCCGCCCCATCCCAGCTTCGCGCCGGTCTTCACTTCGTCGAAGATCAGCAGCGCGCCGTTCCTGGTGGCAATCTCGCGGAGGCCCTCAAGAAAACCAGACTGCGGGATACACAGTCCGACGTTCATCAGAATCGGCTCAAGAATAATGGCCGCGATCTCGCCGGGATTCTGCTTGAAGCGGAGCTCGACGCTGGCCAGATCGTTAAAAGTCGCAGCCAGAACGTTTGCTACGGCAGATTTCGGAACTCCGAGGCCGCCAGGAACCGATGTGGGAGCATTGATGTCGCCGTAATCCGGCGCGTGCGGCTTCACGCTGACCAGGGCAGAATCGTGCAGGCCGTGGTAGGCGCCTTCAAACTTTACGATCTTGTCGCGGCCGGTGGCAGCGCGGGCCAGGCGGATGGAGTGCATGGTGGCTTCGGTACCACTGTTGCCGAAGCGCACCATCTCGACCGGAAAGCGGTTACAGATTTCTTCGGCCAGCTCCCACTCCATGTCGTGGGGCATGCCGAACATGGTGCCGGTGCTGAGGCGCTTTTCCACGGCCTTCATGACCGCGGGATGGCAATGCCCGGCCATGAGTGCGCCGAAACAAAGGTTGTGGTCAATGTATTCATTGCCGTCGAGGTCGCGGAACTTGCTGCCCGATCCCTCTTTCACAAAAATCGGATAGGGATCGTAGGCGCGATAGTTGCTGGCTACGCCCAGCGGAATGCGTTTGAGGTTCTTTTTGTGAGCAGCGGCGGATTTCGGCGTGCGGCGCTCGAAGGTTTCGAGCTCTTTCTGCAGTGCGGGGTACATCGGGTCTCCAGGAATGGCTCAAGCCGCTCTGATTGCGGCCATTAGAATGCCCGGGCGACCGCAGCCGCCCGGGTTAAAAAGACGCTACTACTACTTTACTGCTTTTCGTCTAGAACGCGAACTTCAATGCGAACTGAACATTACGGGGATCGCGGGCACGTTTAATACGACCGAAATCCGTCCCGTCGCTGATATTCCCGTCGGGATTCAGGAACTGAGTGTGATTGAAAGTGTTGAAAAACTCAGCCCGAAACTCGAAGTGTTTGTTTTCGCCGACCGGTAGAAGTTTTTGCACGGAAAAATCGAAATTGTTGATTCCCGGCCCGCAGCAGATCGTCCTCGGAGCATTGCCCAATAACTGCAGGGGAGTCGACGTGTCGGACTGCTCGGGGAGAGCGAAGGAATTCGGATCGAAGTAGTAATTGTTGTTATTTTTCGGGTTAAACGTTTTGAACGGAGCAACCAGGTCAGGTTTGCCGGGAAGTTCGAAGTCGAAACTGTTCTCCAATTCCGAGTCATTGCTGGATTGAATACGGATCGGAAAGCCTGTCTGGAAGCTGGTAATTCCGGAAATCGCCCATCCGTTGAGGATCTTGCCCTTGGCTCCGTCATATTTGGGGACTGGAAGTTCCCAAAGATAACTGATGACCAATCGCTGCCGCGCGTCGAATAGGGAAAGGGCGCGATTGCAGCGGTCACAGATCGGTTTCAGGATGTTCTCAAAGCTGGAAGCGTTGTCGATCGATTTGCTCCAGGTATAGGCTACCTGCATCTGCAGTCCGTGACTGAATCGCTTTTCCAGCGAGGCTTGCATCGAGTTGTAATTGGAATTTGCAATTGTGTCCTGAGCGAAGATGCTGGAGAACACCTCCACGCCGTCGGACGGGCAGCCTACGCCGGTGGTAGGCTCGCACGCCGGTGAACTGTAACGACGTAGACCGACCAGATTGATGTCTGGATTGCCAGCGCTCACCGTTTGAACCGAGCCATACGGAAGGTGAACCGTGAATCCCGCCGGGATAGTGTTTGCCGGCAGGGTGAAAGGGCTGTCCGCGAAGAACGGACCGCACTGGTAATCGGAGGCTAAAGTGGTGTTGGGCGCGACGTTGGTGTAATAGTCGGAGATATTCTGCAGGTCGAGACAAGTCTGTGCGTTGCCGAAGTTCAAGTCTTTCGTAGCCAGCAAGCGGTGGCCCTGCGAGCCGACATAACCCAGAGAGAAAACCAGGTCTCTCCCGATCTCGCGCTGGATTCCGACGTTGTACTGCGCCGTGTACTGGGCGCGGAGGTGAGGTTCCAGCTCTCCGAACAGGAGGATCGGACGGAAAGAAGACCAGTCGACGTTGCTTCCCGCCGCCGGGTTCAGAATGCCGTTGAACGGGTTGGGGCTTATGGTCAGATTTCCCGAATCTCCGCTCTGGCTTACAAACGGTGTGTTGAACAGACCTCCGGAAATCAGCGAACTCCCGCCGAAGGGGGGCTCGCCCTGGAATTGCTCGAGCACCAGCTGTTCGATCGGGTTGTAGAAAAGCCCAAAACCGCCGCGGATTGTGGTCTTCCCATTTTTCCATGGGTCCCAGGCGATTCCGATGCGCGGAGCAAAAGATTTGTAGTAGCTGTCAGTCAAGCCTTGGGGAACGCCTTTGTCTCCGGGCACAACCAATCCCAGCGGAAACACGGCTGCGGCTGAACCTCCTGGATTGCAATTGTTGTCGGGATATCCCAGACTCGCCTGGCTCGCCGCACTGAGCTGGCAGGGGAATGTGGTTGTGGCCTGACCCGGCCGAAAGGTCTGATAGCGTTTGCCGGCATCGTAGATCGGCTGATTGAACTCCCAGCGCAGCCCGTAGTTCAAAGTCAGATTGGGCTTGATCTTCCAGCTGTCCTGGGCAAACAGGTAGATCGAATTTCCACGAATATCTTCGGTTTGCGCTGACCCTTGCAAGTAAGAATCAGGCAGGCCCAGCAGGTAGTTCGGGAACAGATTCTGATTCCCGTCGCCATCCAGAGCGATTGGATCGTTAACACCGCCGCCGAAGTAGCTAAATTCTCCGTTCACATCGAAGTACAAGGTCTGCAAGAAGCGCTGGTTTCTGTAATCAACGCCAAATTTGGTGGTGTGGTTTCCAAAGATCTTGGTCAGATTGTTGCTGAATTGATAAGTGTTGCCCTTCTGCGGTAACTCGCCTTCGAAGTTATTGCCTATGCTGAATCCGCCTGAAATCGTGACGAAGGGCACACCCTCACGGTTCGGTCCCAGAGCCGGGGTAATCCCGATCCTGGGATCGGTAGGAATCACGCCGGGCGTGTCGCTGGTGCCGGTAAAACAAACTGCTGCAGCCGGTCCTGAACCGCAAGAATCCGTCACCAGGTTGGTCCGCTGGGGATGCAGAAACGTGCCCTGGGCCTCGCGGAAATAAGTAACTCTGGCTTCGTTTACCGTGGTCGAGCTGATGGTCCAGGTGTGCGACAGGTTCACCTGCTGCGCGCGGGTGGAGTTGTTGTTGCCAAAACCAGGCAGCAGATTTGGGGTGGCCGCTTGAAAGCGGGTGAAGGGTTGGCCATCGAAGCTGTCGTTGAGGTAGTAATAGAGACTCAAATTCTGCTTATCATTGATGCGATGATCGAGCTTTAGCGTGAACTGGTTTTCGTGGGAATCCTCGTTGGGAATGGCGCGGAAAAGGTTGGTACCGGAATTGGGCAGTGGCACGTTATCCTGCAAAATGCCTGCCGCCGCGGGGTCGAAGCAGCCGGTTGGAATCTGGTCTCCCGGAAAGATGTCCGAATAGGGGACCGACCCGTCGACGGTGGTGGAAGGCAATGGGATGGCCACTCCGCACCCTGGTCTTGCATTAAGGATTTGAGCCACCAGATCGTCGGTGACAGCTCCGGTGAGCGGCGTCGCCGAAAAATCACCCGCGCGCTCTGCCGCAGTGGGAACCACGACCGGGTCGGATGAAATCCCGTGGACCACTCGGCGTCCTTCATAGGATGCGAAGAAGAACGTTCGGTCTTTCTTGATCGGCCCGCCGAAGGTGCCGCCGAACTGGTTCTGCTTGTCATCGGCCCGTCGCAGGTCCAGGTACCCTCTTGCGTTGAGTGATTGATTACGCAAAAATTCGTATACGCTGCCGTGCCAGTTGTTGGTCCCTGACTTGGTGACAACATTAATGACCGCCCCGGAGTTGCGGCCGTATTCAGCGTCAAAGGTGTTGGATAGGACTCGGAACTCAGCGATGCTGTCTGGCGTGGGTTGAATCGCAGGAGAGTTTACGAACAAGTCGTTGCCGTCGCCGCCGTTGACGTTGAAATTGTTGGAGCGCCCCCGGCCTCCATTGACCGACACCGCGCCGGACTGATTACTGCCATAGAAAAGATCGGAGCCACCTACGCCCTGCACGCCGGGCTGCAATTGAAGCAATTGATAGGTGTCGCGAGCATTGAGCGGAAGGCCCGCTACCTGGCGTTGGTCCATGACAGCGCCCAGTTGCGTGCTCGTGGTGTCCACCAGGGGCGCCTCCGATGTGACTTCCACCGTCTCCTTGGTCTCGCCGATCTGCATGATCATGTTCAAAGTGATGACCTGGTTCAGATCCAGGTTCACACCGCGTTGCACATTCTTCTTGAAGCCAACCAGGTCGAACTCCAAGCGATACACGCCGACAGCGAGTTGCGGAAATCCATAATCCCCCGTGTCGCCGCTACGTGTTTCCTGGCTGACGCCGGTGGCTTCATTGGTCGCCGTGACCTTCACGTTGGCTAAAACCGCGCCACTGGGGTCCGCGACCCGCCCCAGGATTCTGCCGCCTGTGCTTTGAGCCAAAAGGAAGTTGGAGTAGACAAGACAAAACAAGACGGCCAGGCAACTGGCTGTCCAGCGCGCTGTCGACGAAGGCATGGGGAATCTCCGGGCTGCGGGTGGATGTTTCAATTTTCAAAAATGCAAAGCTTGCGTGCACGGCAAACCTTGCTATAATCGCGAAAGGTTAGAGGTACCCTCCGCAAACTGTCAAGCAAAAAATAGCGTTACTCCATATCGGCAAAACACTTGGGAGCAGGCTCCGGAATGAAGCCGGCTGAGCAAAAACCCTACTTGAAAATCGGCGAGGTGGCGCGCCTGGTCGGCGTCTCCCCGTCGGTCATTCGCTCCTGGGAGAGCCTGGGTCTTACCCGTCCGCACCGCACCGCCAGCAAATACCGGCTCTACGCGCCGGAAGACGTAAAAGTGCTCAAGCGGGCCCGCTTTCTGCGCAAGGTTCGCGGCCTGAATGCGGCCGCTATCGTGCAAATGCTCAAGCGCGAGGGGCGGGTACGGCCTTCCTCGAACGGCGCTTCCAACGCAATCGGGGTGCGCCTGCGGCAACTGCGAACCCGCCGCGGGCTTTCCCTGGCGCAGGTAGCGAAAGCGGCAGGCATTTCAGTGGGGTTTCTGAGCGCGCTTGAACGCTCCCATATGAGCGCTTCGGTTTCGACGCTGCGCAAGCTGGCACGGTTCTACAAAACCAACATCCTGGAATTTTTCGATCCCGCGGAATCGAGTGTGCGGCTGGTCTCTCCGGACAAGCGCAAAGTGCTCGAAGCAGGTCCCGGAGTACGCATGGAACTGCTCGCCTGGGGCAACACCGTCATGGAACCACACCTGTTCCGCATCGCTCCGCAGAGCGGCAGTGGCGAGTCTTATCACCATGAAGGCGAGGAGTTCCTGTACATCCTGCAGGGAGAATTGCAGATTTCGCTGCAGGGAGAGGAGTACCATCTCCAGCCGGGTGACAGTTTCTATTTCGAAAGCGCCATGCCCCACAGCTGGAAAAACCTGGGCCGCAGTGAGACGTGGGTGCTGTGGGTCAATACGCCGCCTACGTTCTAGCGGCGCGCATTGATGCGCAGCAATGTGCAACGGAGATAAAACCATGATTCGACGTGTGGCGATTGCAATTTCACTGTTTGCCTTCGTCGTTCTGCTCGGCTCCTGTGGCAAGAAAACTCCCACTCTGAATTTGCTAGTGTGGGAAGGCTACGCCGACCCAACTTTTATACAAGCCTTCGAAGAAAAGTATCACTGCAAGATTTCCGCCTCCTACATGGGATCGAGCGACGAACTGGTGGCCAAGCTGCGCGGTGGTAGCGCAGGAAATTATGATGTGATCTCGCCTTCGAGCGATGTCGCGACTTCCATCGCGGCGGCAGGCCTGGCTCTGCCGCTCGATCTCTCGCAGATCCCCAGCTATGGCCGGCTTTCTCCGCAGCTCACCTCGTTGCCCCTGGTGCGTATAAAAGAAAAAGTGTATGGCGTGCCGTTTATGTGGGGACCGGATCCCCTCCTCTATGACACTACGGTTTTCTCCAAACCTCCGGAGAGCTGGACCGTCTTCTGGGACCCGAGGTATCGCGGAAAAATTTCAGTGTGGGACGATCTCTCGACTGTCTACCTGGCGGCCCAGGTTCTGGGCTTCGACAAACCCGACCCCTCCCAGCTTTATAACCTCACCGACCAACAGCTCGACGCGGTCAAGAAAAAGCTGCTGGAACTGAAGCCCAACATCCGGAAAATGTGGTCGACAGGAGGCGAACTGACCAACCTGTTCCAGAACCACGAAGTGGTTGCAGCCATGGGCTGGCCGCTGATGACCAATCAACTGCGTAGGATCAATTTCCCGGTTGGAGAGACCATCCCCAAAGAAAACACCACGGGCTGGATTGATCACCTGATGATCACCGCCGGCAGCGAAAATAAAGATCTGGCCTACAAATTCCTGGAGTATATGGTCGAGGCGCAAACCCAGAAGAAGGTCACCGATATCACGGGATACACGCCGGCGAATCCGCAGGCGGCGCAATTCATGACGCCGGACGAGATCAAAGGACTGCATCTCGACGATGTGGACAACTATCAGGCGCGTCTTTATTTCTGGCAGAATGTGCCGCGCCGCGCCAAGTACAACGAAATCTGGAACGAAGTAAAAGCAGCACAATAGAACTGAGTAGAGCCGGCATCCTGCCGGCTGGCTCGGGGGCGTCTCGCCCCCGGATCGGAGGGCAGGATGCCCTCCGGACAGCCGGCGGGACGCCGGCGCTACAAAGAACATGGCCACCATAATCGAACCCGCAACCAGTGACGCAGCGTCCTCTTCGGCTGGACCGTTGCTCGAGATCCGCAACCTGGCGAAGTCGTTCGGCAAGACCGCAGTGCTGCGCGACATCTCGCTGCAAGTGGCAGAGGGAGAATTCCTCACCATCCTGGGCGAAAGCGGTTCCGGAAAAACGACACTGCTGCGCATCATCGCCGGTTTCGAAAGCGCCACTTCAGGCGAAATTCTTATGGGAGGCGAGCGCCTCGATAACCTGCCACCCTACCGGCGGCGGGTAAATACGGTCTTCCAGCATTACGCTCTATTTCCGCATATGACGGTCGCGGAAAACGTAGGCTACGGATTGAAAATCGCCAGGCTACCGAAGCAGGAAGTCGCGACCCGTGTCGAGCAGGCGCTGGAAATGGTCAAGATGACGGCCTACGCTGGCTCCAAGCCGTCAAAGATCAGCGGCGGACAACAGCAGCGCATCGCACTGGCCCGCGCTTTGGTGAACCGCCCCCGGCTATTGCTGCTCGACGAGCCTCTTTCCGCGCTGGATGCCAATCTCCGCCGCCAGATGCAGGTCGAACTGAAATCGCTGCAACGCGAAGTCGGAATCTCCTTCGTGTTTGTCACTCATGATCAGGAAGAAGCCATGGTCATGTCCGATCGCATCGCGCTGCTGCGCATGGGAGAACTGGAACAGGTCGCATCTCCCAGGGAGATTTATAACCGCCCGGCCACCGCCTACACTGCGCAGTTTATCGGCCACACCAATCTGCTCAGCGGAGAAGTAAAGGATGGCGTGGCGCGCTGCTGCGATCTCACCTGGCGAACCGGCTTGCGGGATGGCCCGGGCCTGTTTTCGCTGCGTCCTGAAAACATCAGGCTGGCCAGCACCGGTAGCGGTTCGAAAGTGCGCTTTCGCGGCAAGATTCTGCGCCAGGCTTTTCACGGAGCTACTGAACTATTGCAGGTGCAGTGCACTGACGGCCTGGTGCTCTCCATACGTACCGCCAGCCAGGAGAACTGGAACGGCGATGTCGAACTCGAGTTCTCGCCTGCAGACGCGGTGCCAGTCCGACCGTCCGAGACTCAGCAGCAGGAAAGAATCTAAACGTGTGTGGGGCGGACACTCTTGTCCGCCGCTTCTGACTTTGATCTATGTTCTCCCGCGCCTATCGAGCCGCCATCACCGCACCGCCGCTGCTGTGGGTAGCGGTCTTCCTGATCGTTCCCTACGTTATTCTTTTCTGCTACAGCTTTTGGTCGGTCTCCTCGTCGCAAGAAATTGTCCACTCCTGGACGCTGGACAACTACCGCCAACTCATCCAGGTAAATGTCTACTGGCAAACACTGTTTCGGTCGATGTGGATCGCGGCCCGCGTGATGATCTTCTCTCTATGTCTCGGCTATCCACTGGCCTACTTCCTGTCGTTCCACGCGAAGAGAAAGGAACTTCTGTATCAGTTGGTGATCATCCCGCTGTGGGTCAGCTACCTGGTGCGCGCCTACGCCTGGAAAACCATTCTGGGTAGCGACGGCGTCCTCAACACGCTTCTGCAATACGTGCACCTGACCCACCATCCGCTGGATTTTCTGTTGTACAGTCCGTTCGCGGTAGTGCTGACGCTCACCCACATCTACACTCCATTCACGTTCTTGCCGATCTATGCCGCGCTCGAGCACATTCCGAGGAACCTGGTCGAGGCGTCGCACGATTTGGGCGCGTCCCCGTTTCAGACGTTCTGGCGGGTGATCTTCCCGCTTTCGATTCCCGGAGTTCTGGCGGGAGCGACGTTTGCATTCGTGCTGAGCCTGGGAGATTTTCTCGCTCCTCTCTTGTTAGGCGGCCCCAGCGGCATCATGATTTCGAATATCGTGGTTAGTCTGTTCGGCGCCGCCTACAACTGGCCGCTAGGCGCCGCCATTTCTTTCTGCATGCTGGCGCTGGTGCTCGGACTGCTCTTTCTCTCAGAAAGCCTGGAGAAGAAATGGAGCTTCAAATGAGCCGCGAACGCCCTGTGCCAACCTCCCGCTGGCTGCCCTGGCATGCCATAGTTGTCTTTGGCTTTCTTTATCTGCCCATCGTCACCTTGGTCGTCTACTCGTTCAATGGTGCAGGTGTAGGCGGATTTCCGCCGCGAGATCTGACTCTGCGCTGGTATCGCCTGCTGCTTGTCGATGAAGCCATCTGGACGTCAGTCCTGAACAGTCTGCTGGTTGCCTTTGCCGCGATGGCGATATCCCTGATGTTCGGCATCCCGGCAGCGCTGGCGCTCGACCGCGCCAACTTCCCAGGCAAGGCGCTGTTCCGCCGGCTCGTCCTGCTGCCGCTGATCCTGCCCGGCATTATCACGGGACTCTCTCTGCTGATGCTGTTTCGCGAAGCCGACGTTAAGCTCAGCCTGCTCACCATTGTTTTGGGACACGGCACCGCGCTGATCTCGGTTGCGACCACCGAAGTTTTTGCAGGCTTGCAGAAGCTCGATCGCGCACAGGAGGAAGCCTCGCTCGACCTGGGTGCAAATTACTGGCAGACTTTCTGGCGCGTTACTCTGCCCAACCTGCGGCTATCCATTATCGGCGCGGCGCTATTGATCTTCACGCTATCTATGGACGAGATCGCGGTCAGTTTCTTTCTGATTGGACGCGACAACACGCTGCCACTCGAAATCTGGGGACGCTTGCGGCGCGGCATTACTCCAGAAATCAACGCGATTTCCACCATCATTTTCGTTTTTTCGCTGGCCGCGATCGTGACCTGGTACCGACTAAGAGCAGGCGCCGAAGTGAGCACGGACCAAATCCTGTAGCGCCGGCATCGCGCCGGCTGGCCGGCAGGTGTCCCGCATGCCCATTCCAGCCGATTCCTTACACGGAATCGCAGCCCGCACCGCCTCGCCAACTCCCTGTCAAAGCTGCATACATAGTAAAGTAGTAGCAGAGCTGTATTTGTGAGCCTCAGGAAGGCAACCGACTTTTGACTTCAAACATTCGCAATATCGCCATCATCGCCCACGTAGACCATGGCAAGACCACGCTTGTGGACGCCATGCTGCGGCAAAGCGGCACCTTTCGGGCCAACGAGCATTTGATCGAGCGCGTCATGGACTCCAACGATCTGGAGCGGGAACGCGGCATCACGATTCTGGCCAAGAACACTGCCATCTTCTATCACGACGTGAAGATCAACATCGTGGATACGCCTGGTCACAGTGATTTCGGCGGCGAAGTGGAACGCGCGCTCAAGATGGTGGACGGCGTCATGCTTCTGGTCGACGCCAGCGAAGGCCCGCTGCCGCAGACGCGGTACGTCCTGAGCAAGGCCCTCGAGGCCCACCTGCCTCCGATTCTTGTGATCAACAAGATTGACCGCTCCGATGCGCGTCCCCAGGAAGTGTTGAACGAGGTCTACGACCTGTTCATTGACCTCGACGCCAAGGAAGAGCAGATAGACTTTCCCGTCCTTTATACGAACGCCAAGATCGGCACCGCCTCGACGGACATCAAGGGCGGCGGAGAAAATCTCCAGCCTCTGTTTGAAGCCATCGTCAAGACCATTCCCGAGCCCAAAGGCGATGCTGCCGGGCCACTGCAAATTCTGGTAGCCAATCTCGACTACAGCGACTATCTCGGACGCCTCGCCATCGCGCGTGTATTCAACGGCACCATGCGTACCGGAGAAGATGTAGGTATCGCCCGACTGGATGGCACCCTGCACAAAACGAAAATTACCAAGCTGTTCTCATTTTCCGGCCTGAAGCGGGTTGATATCACGGAGACCACGCTGGGCGACATCATCGCAGTCGCGGGCGTGGAAGGCATCACCATTGGCGAGACCATCACCGACGCCGAGAATCCTTCCCCGCTTCCCCATATCGCGATTGATGAGCCCACCATCGCCATGCTGTTCACGGTGAATACGTCGCCCTTCGCCGGCCGCGAAGGCACCTACGTGACATCCAGAAATCTGCGCGAACGACTGCAGAAAGAACTGCTGACCAACGTCTCCCTGCGCGTCGAAGACACCGACACCACGGACTCCTTCATCGTCATGGGCCGCGGCGAGCTGCAGCTTTCCATTCTCATCGAGATGATGCGGCGCGAAGGTTTCGAACTCATGGTGGGCAAGCCGGAAATCGTGACCAAACGGGTTGATGGCAAGCTCATGGAACCGATCGAAAAGCTGACCGTCGATGTGCCTGAAGAATTCGTCGGCGTGGTGATGGAACAACTGGGCGCGCGCAAGAGCGAAGTCCTCAACATGCACAATCATGGATATGGACGAGTGCGCATCGAGTTCCGTGTCCCCAGCCGCGGATTGATCGGACTACGCAGCCAACTGCTCACTGACACGCGCGGCACTATCGTCATGAACTCTCTCTTCGATGGTTACATCGAGTGGCAGGGTGAAATTCCGCACCGCCTGACCGGCGCGCTGGTATCCGACCGCGCCGGAGTGACTACGCCATACGCTCTTTACAACTTGCAGGAGCGCGGCGAACTGTTTGTCGGCCCCACGGTTGATGTGTACGAAGGCATGATCGTAGGTGAAAACGCCAAAGACAACGACCTCGACGTCAACGTGGTGCGCGAGAAGAAGCTGACCAACATGCGGTCCTCCACGTCCGACATGGCAATTCGCCTGGTTCCCTTCCGCAATTTGAACCTGGAGCAAGCCATCGAGTTCATCACCGACGACGAATACGTCGAAGTCACGCCGAAGTCCCTCCGCCTGCGCAAGAAAGTCCTGCAGTTCAATAAGAGAAAAAGAAGCTCGATGGTGGCTGTAGAAGACGAGTAACCCTGTCATCCTGAGCGGAGTGGTTGCTTCGCAAAGCGGAGCAACCGCGAAGTCGAAGGACCCCTATCGGTTCCACGGACCCCTAAGTTCGTGACATCCCCAATCGCGACCCCAAGCCAGCTAGCGACCATGAGCATATAGGGATCCTTCGACTCCATCCACGCGTTCACAAGCGAACGCATGGATTCCGCTCAGGATGACAAGGTGCTGGCGCTGGTTTGTATACTTGACTCGAACATGCCCAAGCCCGATGAAAAACGACTCAAGATGTATCTCGTCCCTTGCAGTTGTGGGACGACGTTCGCTGTTGCCGAAAACTACGATCGTCAGGGAACGCCCTGGAGCCGCTATCTGCAGTGCCCCAGTTGCGGCAAACGGCATGACCCGAAGAATCGCCTGTTGCAACTCGGCTATCAGCGCGGAGGCTATTGGACGGTAGACGAGTGCTGACTGATTGCGGCGCGATCGGACCTCAAGTAAGAGATCTACTTCTTTGCGTACTCTGCGGATTCCTTTGCGTCCTTTGCGGTTAAGTTGTTGGCCCAAAGCACCGGCCATTCGTCCGGGCATGATTCGCGCCGCCGCTCTCCCCGCAGAATAACTTCCCATCCCGAAAAGACCTGCTATACTTCCACACGCATTTGACTGTTCCTCTGCTCCGGCTGTAAGACGGCCAACCAGCCTTTGCTCTCCGCCGAAGTCAGTCACACTCAGATAGCTCAACTAGAGGCCATCCGCTTGAAGAATATTTTCGTTGGGAACCTCGACTTCAATACTTCAGAAGAAGAGCTGCGGCAGATGTTCGAAGCGCACGGACAGGTTGATCGCGTCAGCATCATGACCGACCGGGACACCGGCCGCTCGCGCGGTTTCGGTTTTGTGGAGATGACCAACGCGGAAGAGGGAGACAAAGCAATTGCCGCCCTGAACGGAACCCAGGTGGGCGGACGCACGCTGAATGTCAACGAAGCTCGTCCCAAGGTGGAACGTGGCGGCGGTGGTGGCGGCGGTGGCGGCAGAGATCGCGGTGGTCGCGGCGGCGGCGGCGGCGGTGGTGGCCGGGGCCGCTACTAAACAGAGGGCTGCGCTGCTAATGCTTCAATGGAGGCCGGGCGTCCCCGCCCGGCTGGACGGGCGAGACGCCCGTCCTCCATACTCCTGGGCCGATTGAAGGCCCCAGCGCCGGGATGTAAACTGATTTCAGCGCGCCCGTAGCTCAGATGGATAGAGCGATTGCCTCCGGAGCAATAGGTCGGGAGTTCGAATCTCTCCGGGCGCACCAAGTCTTTCCCTGCCGGTCATACATTTACGATCTAATTGGGATCATGCTAGGGCAGCCGTGTTCTCACTGTCCCCAGAATTGTGCCCGCCCAAGCTAGAAAAGGCGCGCAAAGACGGCATCCTCGACGATGTCGGGTGTCATGCCAGCCCCTACCCCGGCGTGCGGTCGCGGGCACCTTCTAAGTGAAGCTTGGCATCTCCGGCTGCCTCGTCGGGAGTCCTCCCGTTCTCGCGAGCGGCGATGTAGGCGGCGTACCAGCCCGACCAGTGGTGCTTCGGAGCGGTGGGTTCGTACCGGCCATGGCGCTCCTCTGTCTCTCGCAGAAGGTCAGTCAGAGTCGCCACGTCCAGGCTGAGCCCTCGTCCGGGAAGCCGCGTCGTGACTTCCTGGAACAGCCAGCCATTGCCGTCCGGATCACGGAACGAGGCGAACGAACGGTAGCTGCTATGCTCGAGATCCGGACCGCTGACCCGAAGCCGTCCAAACAGATACGGTTCGTCCGCGCCAGCGTACACACTGCCGCCGTGGAACAACTCGCTGACCTCCACGCCGCGACCAAGCAGATCGGCGCGGGCGGCCTCGATGTCGGAAACGATCAGGTACAGACCCCGGGCGGAGCCGGGGGCCGCCGCAGTGACGTTCTTGCCGAAGATAACCGAGCCCCCGGAGCCAGGCGGCGTGAACTGGATCACGCGGTAGTCGTCACCAGAGGCAAAGTCGGCGTCGAGCCGCCATCCGAGCCTTGCGTAGAACTCCTTCGCGCGGTCGACATCTGAAACGGGGATGACGACCAGCTCAAACTTCATTTCGACTTTCGCGGCGCTCGCGGCTTTCGCGTCGTTACCACGGATTTCTTGCATCAGATTTGCCATGTTCTTTCCTCCTAATTTGTTCATCTAAATTATTGAACTACCAGCGGCCAGCGTGGGCGCCACCATCCACGTGGAGCACCTCTCCAGTTATTTGCCCTGCCTCTGCCAAATAGAGAACTGCGTCGACAATGTCCTTTATCTCCACGATTTTTCCCATCGGCTGGGAGGCTTTGAGAGAGTCCTTGGGATCATCCTTATGCAGCGGTGAATCCACGACGCCGGGCGCGACCGCATTGAAGCGAATGCCTTGTTTTGCATACTCGATGGCGAGATGCCGGGTGACCGTATTCAGGCCTCCCTTCGTGATCATCGAAACCGAGGCATTTACGCTGGCGACCGGCTGATCAGCAAGCGACGCAGTAATGGTGACAACGCTGCCCGATTTCTGCTTCAGCATCTGTTTCACCGTGAGCTGCGTCATGTAGAAGAATCCCAGCAGGTTGGTCGAGACCAGAGCATTGAAGTCTTCGGTGGTAAAGTCCGTAAATGGCTTCGTGCGAAAAATTCCCGCGTTATTCACCAGGACATCGATGGTTCCGAAGTGCTCAATCGCGGCCTCGATGACTTTGGCAGCGGTCTCCGGCTTGCCAATATCTCCGTCGAGGAGAACCAGACTGGGTGATGCAGTCAACGATTCAGTGACTCGGAGAGAGGTTCCGACGACGTTATACTCTTTTTTCAAGAAGGCCTCGACCAAACCGGCACCAATTCCCTGATGTGCTCCTGTGACGATAGCTGTTTTTTTGTCTGACATAAATGCTCTTCTCAATGCGAAGGACCGACAAAGCGTCGAACCAATGCGGCGATCTCATCGGCAGCAGTGTCCAATGCGAAGTGGCCAGCGTCGAGAACGTGAACTTCAGCGTTGGGAACGTCCTTGCGGTAGCGTTCCGGTTCGCCGAGATCGAACGAGAGATCATATTTACCCCAGATCACCAGTAGGCGCGGCTGTTTCTCGCGCATCCAGGCCTGCCATTTTGGATAGGCATCTACATTCGTTCGATAGTCGTAAAACAGGTCACTTTGAATCTCGGCTTGGCCGGGCTGATTGAGGAAGGCAAATTCATCGGTCCAAAGATCGGGGTCGTAGCGTTCCACGTTGGGATCATTTCCTACGTGGCGCGTCCGCGTCGTCGGCAGCGACAGCAGATTTGTGCGAAGGGTACTTTCGTTAGGGGCGCGATCGGCCCAAAAGGCCTGCCGGGCCTTCCAATTCGCCCCCAGGCCTTCGTTGTGCGCCACAGCGTCCTGAACGATGAGAGCCTCGATGCGCTCCGGATGGGCTAAGGCCATTCGAAAACCCACCGGCCCGCCGTAGTCCTGCATATAAAGCGTGTAGCGTGATAGCCCGAGTGCTTCGGTAAAGTGATTCATGATCTCCGCATAGTGATCAAACGTATACGCGAACTTTTTCTGGTCGGGCCAGTCGCTGTGTCCGAAACTCGGGTAATCGGGTGCTACAAGATGAAAGCGATCGGAAAGCCTGCCGAGGAGTGGCTCGAACATCCGCGATGATGATGGAAGTCCGTGTAATAGAAGAATCGTCGGAGCGTCTTTCGGTCCGGCCTCTCTATAGAAGATGGAGAGCCCATCGATCTGTATCGTGCGATAAGACGTCGGGTGTTCCATCGAAGGTTCCTTTCGCTGCGCTTCGGCGAGCCATGGAAACGATGCCGGCGTCATGGCAAGCACGAATGCCACATAGCAGACTCGCAAGCAAGAACTGCAGCGCGGTGAGCTGAAAAGACGCATCGTTTGCCTCTGCTCTTACGCCTCCACCTCGAAAATGACTTCCAGTTCGACCGGAGTACCTAGCGGGAGGCTGGCGACACCGTACACCAGACGGCAAGGATTCTTTTCTTTTCCGAAGACGTCTTGCAACAGGTCCGAAGCGCGTCCGCGACTTTCGGCTGATCGCGAACGTCTCCTGAAGTGGCTACCGAGACGCCAAGCCGGACGACCCGCGTTACTTTGTCGAGCGAGCCCAGATGCTCGCGCGCGACAGCGAGGACGTTGAGCGCCGCGAGATGAGCCGCCTGGCGACCGGCTTCTACATCGAGTTCCGCGCCGACGCGCCCCAAAGAATTTTGCCGCACGGCCTTCCGTGGGAAGCATCCCGGTCAGAAAAAGCAGATTGCCCGTCTGCACAGCTTCCGCGTAGGTTCCAAATGGCTCAGGGGGTGCCGGGAGCTCGATGCGCAGTTCTTTCAACCGCTGCTCGGCGCTGGCCGACCGAGAGCTCGCGCGAGTTATTGGTTGCGTTTTCGGATTTGCATTCATGGGGGATTCTCCTCGGTGAATTCAACAATGGGTGTTGAGATGAAGGCAGGGCTTTTAAGACGCGGATGGTATGTTAGCAAGATTTTGGCTGCGTAATCCAGACCCGACGCTGCTAGTCGGACGGGTGGACGGG
Organism: Terriglobia bacterium; assembly: GCA_963813645.1. Taxonomy (GTDB): domain Bacteria; phylum Acidobacteriota; class Terriglobia; order Terriglobales; family Acidobacteriaceae; genus JAIQFF01. The sequence continues at coordinate 71,399 of CAWEZS010000019.1, read as the reverse complement.
TGGCCCACTGAAGCCCGGTTTTGGCTTGAGTGGGAATGGGTACAAACCGGGGACATCCTTTACAGAACAGACCGGGGAGATGCTTGACACTGCAGAAAAAGCACAAGGGCATGTAGAACAACGTGTGCCCTGGAAAGCGAGCAGTGTTGTGGACGAACGCACCCGATTTGTTCTGGAGTACGAACGTGGTCTGTGCAGCATGGCGGAGTTGTGCCGGCGATATGGGATTTCGCGGCCGACGGGCTATCTGTGGAAGCACCGACAGCAGCGGGAAGGAGTGGAGGGGTTGGGCAATCGCAGTCGGGCGCCGTGGCGAGTGGCCAACGCAACGCCGGGGGAGATCGTCGAAGCGGTACTGGCGTTACGACGAGAACACATGCGCTGGGGGCCAGGTAAATTGAAGTGGGTTTTGGAGCAGGCCGAACCCGAAGTGGTGTGGCCGGCGGCCAGCACCATCGGCGAGATCCTGGCGCGGGAAGGACTGGTGTTCGCCCGTAAGAAGAGAAAACGAGGTGCCGCCCTACACCCGGCCCTTCGCGACTGCCAGCGCACCGAACCGGGTATGGTGCGCGGATTTCAAGGGCTGGTTTTGCGCCCAGAATGGCGAACGCATTGATCCCTGGACGGTGACCGACGCGCACCGCCGCTATCTGCTGCGCTGCCAAGCGGTGGAGAAGGCCGATACCGAGCGGATGCAAGCCATCTTCGCCGCCGCCTTTAGTGAGTACGGCATGCCGGAGACGATTCGCAGCGACCACGGGGCGCCCTTTGCGGCACGGGCCGTAAACGGGATTTCCCGGCTGTCGTTATGGGGGATGAAGCTAGGCATCCGGCCGGAACGTATCCAGGCCGGACATCCGGAACAGAACGGGCGGCATGAGCGCATGCATCGCACCCTCAAACCGGAAACCGCCTCCCCCCCAGCCCGCAGCGCGCGGGCGCAACAGCGTGCTTTCGATCGCTTCCGTCGCGACTACAACCAGGGGCGTCCCCATGAGGCACTGGGCATGCAAACTCCCGCATCGGTCTATGTGTGTTCGCCATGCCAGTATCCGGGCCGGGCGCGCGAACCCGAGTATGACAGCGCTTTCAAAGTGCGGCGCGTGCAGCAACAGGGCCCGTTTCGTGGGAAGTCGGATCGGGTGTTCTTGGGGACGGTGTTTCAAGGCGAGCGCATCGGACTGCTGCCGCTCGATGAGGGTTGCTTCGTGGTGTACTTCTCCACCTTCCCCATCGCGCTGTTGGACACACGCAAACTGTCCATCCGACCGTTGCCCAGGAAGGAAGACTTCGACATCGCTGATGCAGAGGAAGGGGACGCTTCCCCTTCCCCTGCACCCCTTCCCCTCGCTCAAACCGGGAAGCAAGGTCAGGTTCAAGTGTAAAGAATGTCTCCGGTCTAATATGTAAAGGATCTCCCCGGCTGCTCAAATGTTCAGGAAGTAGCTCGGCGTTTGATTGGTGAGACAGACGGGACGTACCCCAAGTACTAATTCGCAAAAACCGCCCACCGCGAGGCGGGCGATTCGGACTATCGGCTTGTCTTCGTACGCATCCGCTCGTAGCGTAGCGCAACCGATCCATTCGGGTAGGACTTGCACTCTGTCAACTTGAAGTTGCGCTGCGGGAACTTGCCCGGGAAGCCGGGGATGCCATCACCTAAGAGAACGGGAACAAGACCGATGAAGAGTTCGTCCACCAAATCCTTCTGCAGGAAACTGCGGCACAGCTGGCCTCCGCCGCCCAGGTAGATGTTCTTCCCTTTGCGGCGTTTTAGCTTTTTCACGAAGGCTGTCAGAGATCCGCTTACCACTTGGAATCCGTCGCGTTGGCCCGACTTCCAACGTCGCGAAAACACGTAGTTGGTGATGCCCGGCATCTCCGGGATCTCGCCACTCTTCCGCATTTCCACCGTGGCAGCCGCTGTCTTGCGGCCCATGATAGTGGTGTCGATCTGGGCGAAGAAGTCGGCCATTACCGCTTCGCCTTCTTTGTCTATCACCAGATAATCCATGGCGCCGTTTCGTCGCGCAATGCAGCCGTCGATGCTAATTCCGAATCCCAGGATGACTTTTCGTGGCATGCCGCGATTGTAATTGGACGGTTTACCTTGCCGTCAAAGAAAACGAACAGCTTGTCAACCTCGGCCTCATAGCTCAGGCGGCTACGAGGCGGCCAGGGGAGCGCCGCAACGTTTTGTCAGGCCGATCTCTTCGAGATAAGTCGTCGAAGGACATGGCCTTTCCACATCCACAATCCCGAAATGACCATAGTTGGAACGAAGATGTATCGAGTTGGAGGGGCGTAGTCCGGAAGTTTTTCAAAAGGGCTGTAGATATAGCCGAGTATGGGAATGCTGAATATGATGTGAATCCAGCGAAAAATCGAGCGTGTGATGGCTTGGTTCATGATCCCCTCGATTCATCATTCTTTAGCTGCCTTAGGTGGCCAGTTGGGTGCTGCAACGCCGAACTGTTTTGCGTACTCCGCGTTCAGCCGCTGCCAGCCGAACTTCATCGCCTCGCGACCAACGATGCGATTGATGGGAGTTCCGCTGAGAAGGCGATCCAGAACATCGAAACAAATGTGCCATCCGGCAGCACCCATCGAGATGAAGCGGCGATCGATGTTGTGCCAGAGCGTCAGGCGCGTGCCGCTGCCAAAGGCTTCGAGTTCCCACCGGATATCCTGCGCGCCCCAGTTGTACTCAAGCACCTTGGGAGCGTCGGCTCGCGTCACTCTTGTTTCGGAAACCTGGGGCGTGGGTGCTGCTATCGTAGTGAGCTTCACCGTGGATCCAACCGTCCCCAGGTTCCCATCGGCATCGAAGGGCGCCCACTCGCGCAGATGCGCTGGGTCGGTAAGCGCCTGCCAGACCTTTTCCGGCGAGTGGCGCAGTTCTCGGACGAGAATGAGCGTCCACTTCTCTTCACCATCTTGTCCCCGGTCCTTTCGTATCTGCGCACCGCTGGCGGGACCCGGTGCGTATAACTCGCGATCGGTCATCTTCTTCTCCTTAACCGCCAATCTAGAGCGTGCCAGCTGCGTGAGCTGAACGAGGTTGCCGCAGGTGTCGTTCAGCATCGCAATGGTCGAGGCGGTCACGTCGGTGGGTGGCATCGTGAACTCGGCGCCCCGGCTCTTGATCCGCTCGTAGTCGCCCTTAACGTCGTCGGTGTAGAACATGATGGCGGGCTGGCCCTGTTGAAACATTGCCTGCTGATACGCTTTGGCTGCGGGGTTATTGTTCAGCGCCAACTGCAGCTCGATGCCGTCCGGCTGCTCGGGCGAGGCCACGGTCAGCCAGCGATATGGGCCCTGACTGAAATCGGTCTTCTTGGCAAAGCCCAGTACCTCCGTATAGAAGCGCAGGGCCTTGCTCTGGTCGTCCACGTATACGCTGGTCACTTTGATTTTCATTTCGTTTCTCCTTTCATGTCAGCTTCGCGATTTGGGCCGCGTCGTCTTCTTCCTTGTCTTCTTTTTCGTTGGTGTTGATGATCCGTTCGGTCGATGATCCATGCGGTCGAGGTGGCGTTCGAGAGCATCTACGTGAGCGGACCAGAAGCGGCGGAACTGCGCCAGCCAGGTATCCACCTCATGAAATGGCCCAGGTTTCAGCTGGTAGAGACGGCGCTGTGCGTCCACCGTGGATTCCACGAAACCGGCCTCGCGTAGCACTCGCAGGTGCTTTGACACCGCCGGCTGCGGCATACCAAGCTGACGCTCGATATCTCCGACTGACTGTTGTGACAAGACCAGGAGGCTCAATATCGCGCGGCGGTTCGGCTCCGCGATGATTTCGAATACAGATCCCATTTTTTTAGTATACTCTGTCGGTTATATACGTGTCAAGGCATATAAAGGCAGGATGGCCACCCGTCCGACGAGTCGTTCGCATTCTGGCTCCCTGCGAAGGCTCCCCAGGTGCGGATCCAATCGGTCAAACAGTTAAGAGGTAGAAATCTGAAACGAAAGGGGCCACCAGGGCATTAGCCAAAGGGCATGTATTATCATGCACACATGGGTCGCGGCTTCGAATACCAATCGCGCGGAGCAAGCCGCAGATGACCACGAATGCCGAGCACGGAATCGCGTCGCTCGTAGCAATTTCCCAGATGCCATCGTGCTCCTACGCCCCGGGAACGGGCCGGACCCTGTTATTTCCGATGCGCTCAGTCGGGTTGCTGCCCACCTGCAGTGGTCAGATGGACGGGGCCCATTCGGCGCACTCATCCCTCGCGGAGCGCGGGTACTGATCAAGCCTAACTTGGTCCTGCACCGCAACCTGGGAACCGGTGGCTTGGAGCCTTTGGTGACCCATCGCTCTCTCATTAGCGCCGTTGTTGAGGCAGCACTTCTGGCAGGTGCGAGTGAGGTAGTGGTGGGCGATGCGCCTCTGCAGAGCTGTGATTTCTCCAACCTGCTCGCGAGCACGGGATTGGACGCCTGGGCCGACGAGACGATGAAAAGGGATTCGCGATTCAAAGGAATTCGGGATTTCCGGCGGACCACTTGTGAGATCGTCCATGGTATCCGCAAAGCAGAAGAAGACCGGCAGCCCGAGGATCGGTTTACATTATTCGATCTCCGGCGGGATAGTCTCTTAGAACCAATTTCTAATGAGGAAGAGCGTTTTCGGGTTACCTGGTACGATCCCCGGCTTATGGCACGGACACATCGGCCCGGCCACCATCAATTCCTGGTAGCTAGAGAAATACTTGAGGCCGACGTAGTCATAAATCTTCCCAAACTGAAGACTCACAAGAAGGCGGGAGTCACCTGTGCTCTTAAGAATCTGATTGGAATCAATGGAAACAAGGAATACCTGCCGCATCACCGCCTGGGCGGGTCCGAAACCGGAGGCGATTGTTATCCGGGTGCCAGCAAGGTCAAGCGTGCCCGGGAATATGTGATGGATCGCCAAAATCTGACCAGTTCGATGGCCGCGGGCATGTTGTGGCATGGACTGGACGCTGTGTTGTCGCGAATGTCCGTTTTGCAAGGTGACCGTATCGGTGTGGAGGGTTCGTGGTCGGGCAACGACACGATCTGGCGAACGTGTCTGGATCTGAATCGTATTCTGCTTTACGGACAGCCGGACGGAAGTATGGCTGACCAACGGCAGCGCCGCGTCGTTCACGTTGTAGACGCGGTTATCGCTGGCCAGGGCGATGGCCCTCTGGCGCCCGACCCTTTGCCGCTGGGGGTGATTCTGGCGGGAGACAATGCGGTTGCGGTGGATTGGGTGGCTGCGCACTTCCTCGCCTATGACCCGTTCAAGATCCCTCTTCTCCGGCACGCTTTTGGAGACTTCCGCTGGCCTCTCTGCCAATTCAGCAACGCTGAAGTGCGGGTGACGGGGGATTTGGGACAGGGCTCCCCGGCAACTTTGGCTGGCCACAAAGTTCCAGTGGATCACCCTCCCGGCTGGAGAGACGCCTCTTCTCAAGTAGCGGCGTTCGAAACCCACGAGGTTGCCGGGACCCAGATGCAAGACGAACAGGATGCCGCACAACGACGTTAGTGACGTGCCCCACCTGAACTCAATGACCGACTAGGGATGCTTTCCCGCCAGTTTCGCTGCGACCGCGCTAAAGCCGGCGGCGAACACGTTGTTCCCGATCTGCGCAACCACGGCGTCGCGGTCAGCTCCCACTACTTCGAAATCCGCCCACCACTCCGCGAACGTGAGGTTGCCCTGCGTAACACGATGCAGGCGGACACCCGCCACGTAGCCGCGAACCGGCAGAGTGCCTTCGATTATTTCGTAGGTGAAGATGTAATTCAGGTCGTCCATGCAGAGCAGAACTTCCCGCACGAACCCCTCCCCCAGTGTGAGTTTTCGTACGCAACCGACTTGGTCGCTTGGCCGGCCATCTTCGATCAGGCTGTGTTTGATTCCGGGATGATACGAAGGCATCCCGTTGTAGTCACGCATGATCTTCCATACCTCTTCAACCGGCGCATCGATCACCGCGCTGATGTATACCGTGTTCGGCATTTTCCCTCCGTGCTAAAAGGTGATTCGCTTGAAATCCTGGGTCTGCTGGGTGATGGCCTTTTCGGTGGGCAGCCGCTCCATGGAACTTGCGCCGTAGAAGCCGTGACAATGGCGAGTCTTGCTGAGCACGAGTGCGGCGTCAGCGGGCTCAGCGATCGGACCTCCGTGGCACAGCACGATGATATCGGAACGTACGTCGAGCGCGGCTTTGGCGATGGCATCGATCCGGCCGCTGCAGGTTTCGAGCGCCAGTGCGGTTCCTGCGCCGATGGTGCCGCCAGTGGTGAGGCCCATGTGAGCGACGAGAATGTCCGCGCCGGCCTTCGCCATGGTGGCCGCCTGCGGCGGATCGAAGACATAGGGAGTCGTCAGGAGGTCCTTTTCGCGGGCCAGACGGATCATTTCAACCTCCTGCGCGTAGCTCATTCCGGTTTCTTCCAGGTTCTGCCGGAAGACTCCGTCGATCAATCCGACGGTGGGAAAGTTTTGCACCCCGGAAAAGCCGATCGCGGTGACGCTGTCGAGAAAGTTGTCGAACTGGCAAAAGGGGTCGGTGCCATTTACTCCTGCGAGCACGGGCGTCTTCTTGACTACCGGCAGGACTTCTTTCGCCATTTCCATCACGATGTCGTTGGCATTGCCGTAAGCCAGCAGTCCGGACAGCGAACCCCGGCCCGCCATGCGGTAGCGGCCAGAGTTATAGATCACAATCAGGTCAATGCCGCCAGCCTCTTCGCACTTGGCCGACAATCCCGTGCCGGCTCCGCCGCCGATAATCGGCTGGCGGCGGCGAATCATTTCCCGATACTTCGCCAGTAATTTCTCACGTGAAAAACGTGGCATGCACTATTTCCTTAAGACGCTGTTCGTCTGGGCAATTTCCAGGAATTCTTCGACCGCTCGCTGCGCGAACTGGGGATCGTTAATGTGACACGGAATCTGACGCAATTTCCGCCGACTCGTCTGCTTCAGTTCGGCAGTCAGCGTTTCGAACAAAGCTGCATCCGCAGCTGGATCCCAGAAGGGTTGTCCACGCGCATCCAGCGCCGAAACGCCGCCTGTGGGCAACAGAAACCTCACTTCTCCCTCGCACCGATTGAGCCGCTCGGCGATCCACCGCGCCTGGCGGACGTTTTCCTCGACCGTAGTCCTCATGAGAGTGATCTGCGGGTTGTGCCGGTAAAACTTCCGTTGCCGATAGCGTTCGGGCACGGTCTCTGGCGCCCCGAAGTTCACCATGTCGAGAGCCCCGCAGGAACCAACATAGGGAGTCTGTGTGCGAGCCACAGCACCAAAGCGGTCGTCGGTGCAGGCTAGCACGCCGCCGAACAAGTGATCGCACACCTCGGTAGTGGTGATGTCGAGTACGCCGCCAAGATAGCCATCTTCCAGCAACTTTTCCATGGACTGGCCGCCGGTGCCGGTGGCGTGAAAGACGATGCAGTCGAAGCGTCCAGCCAGCAGCCGAGAGATCTGCTGAACGCAGGCCGTAGTCACGCCGAACATGGTAAGCCCAATAGCGGGGCGCTCCGCACTTGCCTCCGGGATCGAGTGCCGCATCATGCCCGCAATCGCGTGGGCTGCGTTGCCCAGCACGCGGCGGGAGATCCGGTTCAGGCCTGTCATGTCAGTCACGGAATAGGCCATCGTGATATCACATGCACCGACGTAGGCAGAAACATTGCCCGAGGCCATGGTCGAAACCATCAGCTTGGGCACACCGCAGGGCAGGGCTCGCATGGCACGAGTGATCAAGGCTGTGCCGCCGGACCCGCCCAGGCCCAGCATGCCGGCAATGTCATTGCGACTCTTGACGAAACACTCAAACGCATCGCTCATTGCAGCAATTGCCGTTCCCCGGTCGCCGGTGAATACCGCGTTCCGGGATTGTGGGTGGTACGCCGCGATGTCTTCTGGTGAAAAATGTATCCACTTCGATGCAGGGGCTGAACTACCCGAAGTGGAAAGATCTGCCAAAGCTACAGGGACTTCGGCTGCCTCGAGCAGAGTGCATACGTAGTTGGCTTCGTCGCTCTTGGTGTCGAGGGTGGCAGCAACCCAAACTCGCTTGCTTGTTTCCATGTCGCCTTGTAACTGGAACTACAGAATGCAAATCATACAAGCAATCGTTTACAAGTCCAGGTGAACTCTGACGGGTTCGCGGAAAGCGGAGACGCTTTCTCACACTCTCTGCAAACTGGAAATGGCACGTATCCGGGCTCTCCGCCTGGGTCCGGACGATCACGAGAACAGTCGAACCCAGCCTGCTGAATCGGAACTGCCCAGCCTCGGATCACCGCGACGGCCTGGGTGGCTGTTCCCTCCTTGCCAGGCATGTCGTAATAAACGGTGGCACAAAATCTGGCAAGCAATTACGATGCTTCGCGCCTTGAGTTTGTTTAGCATCGACAATCTTAATTCGCTTTCAATTTAGATTTTTTCTCACTATGTAAACGTATTTCATAGCGCAATATGTGTGAGGAGATGACACCATGTTTTCATGCAAGACGGTAGCAGCGATCCTGCTTCTCCTGGGAGTTTCTTCGACTGCGCTCGCCGCCCCCGCATGGCCTGCGAAGCAAGCGAATGAATGGTACGCGAGTCAGCCATTCCTGGTCGGAAGCAATTTCATTCCAAGCACAGCCATCAATGAGCTGGAGATGTGGCAGGCGGACACATTTGATCTGCCTACGATCGACCGCGAATTGGGTTGGGCCCAGAACCTGGGCATGAATACCATGCGAGTTTTTCTGCACAACCTTCTGTGGCAACAAGACTCCGCCGGGTTTCTTCGCCGGATGGATCAATTCCTTCAAGTCGCGGACAAGCATCACATTCGAATCTTGTTCGTTCTCCTGGACTCAGTCTGGGATCCTGAGCCGAAGCTCGGCAAGCAACGCGATCCGCGGCCACACGTGCACAATTCGGGCTGGGTACAGGCTCCCGGGGCGGAGATTCTTAAAGACGAGGCCCGCTGGAACCGCGACCTGAAACCATATGTTGCCGGAGTGATCGGCCGTTTTCATGATGACAAGCGAGTATTGATGTGGGACCTGATGAACGAGCCGGACAACGAAAATGGATCGTACAAGGCGCAGGAGCTTCCCAACAAAGCCGAGGTCGCCCTGCGATTGCTCCGGGAAGAGTGGACCTGGGCTCGCAGTGCCGCGCCATCGCAGCCTCTGACTAGTGGTGTCTGGCGCGGCGATTGGGCGAGCGATGACAAGCTGAGCGAGATGGCAAGCTTTCAACTGCAGAACTCCGACGTGATTACATTTCACAGTTATGACCCGCCGGATGAGATGAAGCGCCGGATAGCGTCACTTCGGCGCTACAACCGGCCGATTGTTTGCACAGAATATATGGCGCGGCCGCGGGGAAGCACGTTCACCACGATCCTGCCACTGCTGAAGGCAGAAAAAGTCGGCGCCTATAACTGGGGGTTTGTGAACGGGAAGTCGCAAACCATTTATCCCTGGGACTCCTGGGAGAAAACATACACGGGTGAGCCGGCGGTCTGGTTTCATGACATTTTCCGCAAAGACGGAAGTCCGTATGATCCGAAAGAGGTGGCTCTCATCAAGCATTTGACCGACTAATTCCAGATTTCTGCAGGAAATAGGGACACCAGCCCATAAAATCGATGTTTTCAGTGACTCTTCTCATTCTCAAGATAGGCAGTCAGTGCTTTTTCCAGGTCCGGGTAGTCGGACTGAGTAACGGCCCGGAGGGCGTTTTCCGGCGCTTCTCCCGAACCCACGCGCTGCAAGATACGCAGAACATCATCCATGCCATAGCGGCTGCGCAGGTACTCCAGCGCGGACAAAGATTCTGCATAGGCAACATGCGCTTGAACTTCAGAAAGACCGTTGAAGGGATGTTCGAGTAGGGCAAACGGGATCTGCTTGTGTTGTTCGAATAACCCGGCCAGGATGCTGGCATCGGCGGAGGAACTGATTGGCTCCATTAACTGTGCCAGCCCTTCGTTGAGCCAACTGGGGCAACGGTCGCCGACCATGAAGCGAACGAAGGAATGCGTCAGCTCATGTTTCAGGACGCGCTGCAATTCCGGGGTCATGCTGGTTACACCCTGAATCGGGATACGCAACTTGCCATCGTTTAGGCCGGTAGACCAGGAAGGCGCTTCGGTAACGTCAAAAAATTGCTTTTTCGTGTAGAGAGTGACCACTATGTTTTCGCTTGGAGAGTAGTCGAGCTCATGCGCCAGCTGCTGGTACTGATCTTCCAGGGTACCGAGCAGATCGCGTTGCAGTGCGAGGGAGGTGTCGCCCCCCTCGTAACGCAAACTGAAATGGCGGCTCTCCTGCTGATTGGATCGCTCCTCGACGTCCAGTTCGCGTTGGGCTCGTTCCAGAAACCGCTGGGTCTCGGGATTGGGCTCCAACTCTAGCGCGCGTTTCCAGGCACGGACGGCATCGCGGGTGCGGTCGGCGTTATATTGCGCAGCCGCCAGCCCGCGAAAAGCTTGTGCCGAATCCGGCTCAATCTGGGTGAGATGCTCGGCTTGGGAGGCGGCCTCCTGGTAACGTCTCGCCTCCGCAAGCGAGGCCGCGTACCAGGCGAGCAAAGACGCTTCGTTGGGCTCCAGGCTGAGTGCGCGCTCAAAGTACCTGCAGGCGCCCTCAGGATTCCCGTGTTCTTCCTCGAACACGCCGGCCACGAAATATGCATCGGAGGTCTGGTCCGCATCTGCCTGGTTTTCCATTGCGGAAAGCGCGCTTTCATCCACATGATCGCGATTCACCACCTGTGCGCGGAGATGGGACCAATAAGAATCGTCGTCGGGAAGGGACGGAGCAGAAACCGAGATCTTCCCGTGTCCGGAGGCCGTTGCGGGCAGCAGAACACTGCTGGAATGCTTGGATGCTGCTGCATCTGCCGCAGAGGGAGGAACAAGGTTGACAGGAACCTGGGGGCCGAGCGTGATCGACGGCCCTCCGCCTTTTGTGATTTTCTCGACCTTGGTGGCGGGGATGGTGTACCTGGTATTTCCCATCCAATACTCGATCTGGCCGTCCTTTTCGGAGGCTTTGTCGACCTGGATATAAGCGCCGTTCTTGAAGTGGATAGTATCGGCGACCAGGATATTGGTGGCCAGCAAAACCAATGAGCAGAAAGCGAAGAGTGTTTTGCTCAAATCGGACGTCTCTAAAAATACTTGGTTCGCTGAAACTCGGCGGTGGGCGTAAGTATAACTTAGAATCCGGCGTACTCGACTACCTCACGAAACATCCGCAGTATTCGGACCTGATCCTGCGCTGACAAAGGATTCCAAGCCTTAGTGGAGGTTACCGCAGCTCCAGCAATCCCGTGCTCACATGCGCGTTAATGACGGACTCGCCCGGGCCTGTCCAGCTCACCATCCGCCACACTCCACCTGTGTCTCGATTGAAGGCTGGGGCGTGAATATCGCCCGCGAAGACAAAGGCTCGCACGGATTTGTACACTTCAGGATTGCCGACGTGAATCAACATTTTGCCGGAGCGCAGCAGACACATTTTGTCCCCGTCAATGTCCTCAATCTGGAGGTCCCCGGCGAGCATCGAGACTGCGAGGCTTGCGGCGCGCGGAACTTCCACGTATGCGGTTGCAAATTGGGGAAGGTCTTTGATTTCGACAAGCATTGGATTTCGATTCCGGTCAATCTTGATGTGAGCCATTTTTGCCGATTCGGCACTGACGTTTTGGATGGTCACGCGGACGTCGTTGTCTTGCGTGCCGATGATGTTAACGTTCCCGCTGGTAGCTCGAATTTCTATTCCGTTGCCGGATTTCAAGGCGGAAGCGCTGGCGACATCGGAACTCCAAATGTAATAAGCAACTCCCAGGACCAACAGTCCGAGTCCCGCTGAGCCCAACACTCGCTTCAGACTCGAACTTTTCACGGATGTTCCCAATAGGCTCTCCTGACCCGCACGCGGTGACCAGAATTCGACAGGAGACACAGTCGCCCTGGTTCACCTGCCCATAGGTACGCAATCGGATGCGCATTAGTTCCGTTTTCCAAGGGAGGGCTTGCCTGCAGAGACTGTATGCTCCCAGTCTTGCGAAGTATGTGCAATAGGGATCATTTCTTGTCTACTGCCCCTCGCCTAGCTCGCGAATCCAGATATTCCGGAAGCGTACCGGGTTGCCGTGGTCCTGCAGACTAAGTGGAAGCTTGTCCGGCGTCGGTTTGTAGGGAGGCCGCACGTGGTGGCCGGTGGGGCCTGACAGTTCCACGTTGTCCTGCACCAGCACGCCATTGTGCAGCACCGTCACCCGCGCGGGGCGCAGTACCTTGCCATCTTTGTCGAAGCGCGGACCATGAAAAATGATGTCGTAGGTCTGCCACTGCCCCGGCGCCCGTGAGGCATTCACCTGCGGGGGGAATTGAGCGTAAACCGCCGAGGCTTGGCCGTCGGCGTAGGTTTTGCTCTGATACGAGTCCAGCACCTGTATCTCGTACAGGCCCATTAAAAACACGCCGCTGTTGCCGCGTCCCTGATCCTCGCCCACCGGGGGCACAGGCTCGGCGAACTCTACGTGCAACTGACAGTCACCGAAGGGTTGGCGGGTACGGATGATGCCGCTATGGGGCACCACTTCGATGTAGCCATCCGCTACTTTCCACTTCGCCGGTTGGCCATCTTCGGTCGCCCACTGGGAAAGATCCTTGCCGTCGAACAACACAATGGCATCGGACGGTGGACGCCCAGCCGTATCCTGCGTGCTTGCGGTGCCGGGCACGATCACCGGGGGCACCGGACGGTCCGGATCGTTCGGCTTCCAGCGCGGATCCACCTGCGCCAAAGACAGCTGGACAATGCAAACCGCAAATACAAGTGCGGAGAAAATCGTTTTCATCAGGCAGCACCTCGCTGACAAGATACACGAGATGCCGCGGATATGCCTGACGGGCGTCCCGCCCGTCAGGCAGGAACCTGTGCCGACAGGCAGGACGCCCGCCCTCCATTCTCTGTTTCTCTCGATCAAGCTTCCATGGTGACGGTCGCGTCCTCGGGATAACCCTTCAAACCAAACTCGGGAATATCCAGACCTTCGAGTTCTACTTCCGGAGCTACCCGCATGCTCTTGACCTTATTCACTAACGCGAAGACCACGTAGGTCGCTCCAAATGCCCAGGCTACGCAAATGGTAGCGCCCATCAGCTGGGTGAGGAACCGTCGCGAGTCTCCATGAAACAAACCAGTGACACCCTGGCCCGCGTGACCCAGATAAGAGGATGCGCCGACTCCGTTCCAGCCGGCGCCATAAGTGCCGTCGGCAAAGAGCCCGACGCAAACTGCGCCCAGCCAGCCACAGTAGCCATGCACCGAGATGGCTCCGCAAGGGTCGTCAATCTTGACCACTCGATCGTTGAACAGAACGCCCAGGCATACCAACACTCCAGCCAGAATGCCGATGATCACGGCGGAGTTAGGAGAGACAAAGGCGCACGGAGCGGTGATGGCAACCAGGCCAGCCAGCATCCCGTTGCATGCCATGGTGATGTCGGGTTTGCCGAACATCAAGTACCAGAGAAACATCGCGGCCGCCGATCCCGCCACTGCCGCGAGATTCGTATTCACTGCGATGACCGAGATACGCAGGTCGGACGCCCCCAGCGTCGAGCCCGGATTGAAGCCCATCCAGCCGAACAGCAGAATGAAAGTTCCGCTAACCACGTAAACCAGATTGTGCGCGGGAAAGACTTTCACCTTTCCGTCAGGCCGTACTTGCCCAGGCGCGGGCCCAGTACGACAGACAGGGCCATGGCGGCAAATCCCCCTACCGCGTGGACCACCGTCGAGCCGGCAAAGTCCACGTAGCCGTGTCCAAGATTCATGGTCGTGCCGATCTGCGACAACCAGCCTCCACCCCAAACCCAGCAGCCGAAGACCGGATAGAGAATTCCCCCAACGAAAATTTCGCACAGCAGAAACGACCAGAAGGTGATGCGCTCGCAAATCGCGCCGACGATGATGTAGCCGGCGGTCTCCATGAACACAACTTCAAACAGCGTCAGGCAGATGACTGCCCGCATCGTAACCGGGGCCGGAAAGGAAAAATCCTCTTCCTCCCAGGAATCCCCACAGGCCGTGGCCCAGCAGAAAGTGATTGAGCGTGGGAGTACCGCCAAGATTTGCCGGCGCAGCATTGATGGCCACGGCGCCAAACTGGAAGGCATATCCCACGGCGTAGTAAGCGAGGAAAGCAAAAACATACGCCGCAAAGTTCAGCATCATCAGATGGGCGGCGTTTTTCTTACGCACCAATCCGCAGGTCAGCAAGGCGAAGCCGGCCTGCATGAACAGCACCAGGTATCCGGTGAGCAGCGTCCAGGAAAAGTTCGTGGCGATCCGAACATGGCCAACGTTGTCGGCCGTTTCCCGGCCAGGGGTTCTTTCGCCAGCTGTGCCTGGAAGTCGTCGTAGTCTTTCTTCTTCTGGGCATAGTCCGGCGCGCTCGGATCAGGCGGCGCAGGAACCACAAGGGATTGCCCGCCGCATCGGTGGTTGTAGTTCTGTCTCCGGTGGCCGTGCCCGCTGGATCGGGCACGGGTTCGTCCGCGAGACAGGGGGTCAGCAGACCACCCAGTATCAAGGTCGCGAGAAGTAGCACCGCATGGCGCGAAAATGGCGACCATCGTAAACGACTCACCGCAACTTGTGCGGTGGTCCCCGCTTCTCCGTGTTCCATCTCTTCCTCCTGATAAGTTTTTCCCCTGGCCCAGCGAAAGATCTGCTTGCTGCTTAGGTCGAAAAATGCGGGTGTGCTCGAAATAACGGATGTTGCGGTATGAACTAGAGAGCTGCCTTGTCGATTTCCCCGGTGCGTATTCGGACCACTTCGTCAACGGACGTGACGAGAATCTTTCCATCGCCGATTCTTCCCGTGCGCGCGCCGCCCATGATTGCGTCCAGAATTCCCTCCACCTGGTCTTCGTGGGCCACAATCGTGAGCATCAGCTTGGGATGAAGGTCCACCTTGTACTCGCATCCGCGATAAAACTCAGAGTGGCCCTTCTGCCGCCCGAAACCAATCACTTCGGTGAGCGTGAGCCCTTCCACGCCGATGTTGGTAAGGCGCTCCCGCACCTCGTCAAGACTTCCCTGCCGGATGACGGCATCGATCCGTTTCATTGCGGTCCTTCCTGGCCCCGGCGCCACTCTCTTGGGCCATGATTTGAAATTGATCGGCGTGAAAAGTGCATAAGAAAGTCGTAAAAAAACCATAAAGTGAGGTCAAAGAACCCGCTCATGAAGGACCGCTGCAGTAGAAACCTGGCTGGAATGAGGATGGATCATTGACTTCACCGGTCCTGAAATGGCTCAAAATGCCCCTGATCACCAGGACTGGTGACCAAAGTCATCTTGTTCCGAACCGCTTCCTGCTTCATCTTGTAGAGGCGACACCAAGATTTCGCGGGGGAAGACCTTCTATCGTATGAGCGACCCCAAGTATTCCGGCACGGGTGCAGATTGGACACAGCTTCTGACCGATCCGGCCCTGGTGAGCCATCTCGGAGAGTTGTTACAGGTTTATCGCGATACACCCGCCGAGCAACGGGACCAGGCTTTGCTGGAGGCCATGCGCAAGATCAAGGGTGGTACGGGACAGGCAGTTGCCCTGGCAAAGGCCGCCGCGGCTGCCCAGGCGCAGCCAGCCGCAACCCCGCAGCCAGCGCCCGCCGCCCCGGTTGCCACCAGCCCGGCAGCGACTCCGCCATTTGAACCTGACATCTTTACTCCTACATGGGGACAGGATCGCCGACGCCATGCCCGCCTGAGATGTTTCGTTGCGGTCGAGTTGCGTTTGGGTGATTCCGGAGTCCCGATCTGGGGAAATTTGTCCAATACCAGCATTGGCGGCTGCTTCGTCGAGACAGCGACACCGGTCCCTTCCGGGGTGGGCGTGGAAATCGGCCTTTGGCTGGCCAACGGAAAGATCTGGATCAAAGGACTCATCCTCACCGGGATTGTCACGAAAAGCAGTCCATCCTTTGGCGTGCGTATCAAGTTTTCCGAGCTGGAAGCCACAGAACGCGAAAACCTGCGGCACTTCCTCAAATTTGTCGAGAGCACGACCAAGGGCTACAACAGCGAGCACGGCTACCTTGCCCAGCTCAAGCGCTAGTTTCCAAAAGATAAGTTAAGTATCTGCAAATAATAGACATCAATAAGGTATCATTCGCACTCGATAACCCTGCCTCGACCCACTGAGTCGCTCCCAAGTGATGCCCCTGGAGCGGCATCCAAGAGTCATCCACAATCCTGCAAGCAAGGTTCGAAAGAAGTTGGTAGACTGCATCGGACGGAGCGGGTTCCCGGTTTCTTAAGCGGTTATTAAGGAATCGTGTATCTTCCGCGCGTGTCAGCGAAGGCGTAACCTCCCAAGCGGAGATTCATTCATGGTAGCGACTGAGCAGACTTTAGCGACCGGCAAGCAGCTGGATTTGCTGTCCATCAACACGATTCGCACCCTGGCGATCGATGGCGTGCAGCAGGCAAACTCAGGACATCCTGGCGCGCCCATGGGCCTGGCGCCCGTCACTTACAGCCTTTGGCAGCAGGTCCTGCGCTACGATCCGGAAAATCCTACGTGGCCCAATCGCGACCGCTTCATTCTCTCCAATGGCCACGCCTCCATGCTGATCTACGCCATGCTGTACCTGTCGCAGGTACGCGGCGTGAATCCCGAAGGCGAGCGCCTCGGGGACTGGGCCGTCTCGATGGACGACCTCAAGAGGTTCCGCCAGCTCGACAGCAGGACTCCCGGACATCCCGAATATCGGTGGACCGCTGGCATCGAAACTACCACCGGCCCTCTCGGCCAGGGCGTCGGAAACAGCGTCGGTGTGGCGATCGCCAGCAAGTGGTTGGCGGCGCATTTCAACCAGCCCGGGTTTGAGATCTTTGATTTCAACGTGTACACACTGTGCGGCGATGGCGACCTGATGGAAGGCGTCGGCAGCGAGGCCGCATCGCTGGCCGGTCATCTGAAGCTTTCCAATCTCTGTTGGATCTACGACGAGAACCACGTCACGCTGGACGGCTTGGCAAACGTGTCGTTCACCGAGGATGTGGGCAAGCGCTTCGAAGGCTACGGCTGGAACGTTGAACATGTCACTGACGCGAACGACCTGGACATGCTGGCCAAGGCTTACAGCGGATTCCTAAGTACCAAGGACCGCCCCACTCTGATCCGCGTGAACAGCCACATCGGCTACGGATCGCCGCACAAGCAGGACACCAGCGCCGCCCACGGCGAGCCTCTGGGCGAAGAAGAAGTCAAGCTGGTGAAAAAAGCCTACGGCTGGCCCGAGGACGCTAAATTCCTTGTACCCGACGGAGTGTTGGACAATTTCAAGAACGGAATCGGCAAGCGCGGCGGTGAGTTGCGGCAGCAGTGGGAAGCATTGTTCGCCGATTACGGAAAGAAATTCCCCGATCTGGCGAAACAGATCGCACAGATGCAAAAACGCGAACTGCCCGACGGGTGGGACAAAAAGCTGACCGCGTTTCCGGCGGACGCGAAAGGCATGGCCACTCGCGAGAGTTCAGGAAACGTGCTGAACCTGATTGCCGAGAATGTTCCCTGGCTGGTAGGCGGCTCAGCCGACCTGGCCGGTTCCGACCGGACGAGGCTGAAGTTCGCCGGGGCCGGAGACTTCCAGGCCGGAAGCTATGGCGGGCGCAATTTGCACTTCGGCGTCCGTGAGCACGGCATGGCGGCGGCGCTTAACGGCATGGCGGTTTCGAAGATCAGGCCCTTCGGCGGCACCTTCTTCAATTTCAGCGACTACAACAAGCCGTCAATCCGTCTGGCAGCATTGATGGAAATTCCCACGATCTTCATCTTTACCCACGATTCGATTGGCTTGGGTGAAGACGGTCCAACCCACCAACCCATCGAACAGTTGGCGGGGCTGCGTGCCCTGCCGGGACTCATGCTCATCCGCCCGGCCGATGCCAATGAAGTTGTTGAAGCCTGGAAGGTAATCATGAAGTTGAAGCATGAGCCCGCGCTTCTGGTACTGAGCCGCCAGGCCGTGCCCACCTTCGACCGCACGAAATATGGCGCTGCGTCAGGCGTCGCCCAGGGCGGGTACATCCTGGCGGATGCACCCGATGGCAAGCCCGAAGTAATCCTGATGGGCACTGGCACAGAAGTTTCTCTTTGCGTCAGCGCCTACGAGCAACTCAAGGCCGAGGGCGTGAAAGCCCGGGTCGTGAGCATCCCTTCGTGGAATCTTTTTGACCAGCAGAGCGATGAGTACAAAAACAAGGTCCTTCCTCCGGATGTAAAAGCGCGGGTCGCAGTGGAGCAGGCCTCAACCTTTGGCTGGTCGCAATACGTGGGACCAAGCGGCATCGTGATTGGAATGCGTCGATTCGGCGCATCAGCGCCCATCAAGGACTTGCAAAAGAAGTTCGGGTTCACCACCGAGAACGTGGTGGCGATGGCCCGTAAAGCTATGGGAAAATAGTGCAGTCGTCGTCAGTCGTCAGGCAAGACACATTGCGCAGGTTTTGCTGAAGACTGGCAACCGACGACTAAGAAAAGAGGATTTATGCAGCCAGTAGGAGTTCTCGACACCGCCAAAGCTACCAACCCCTTGAAAGATCTTCTCAAGTTCGGCCAGTCGGTCTGGTTGGACTACATCCGCCGCGATCTGCTGACCAGCGGCGAACTGAAGCGCCTGATTGAGGAAGATGGGCTTCGGGGCATGACGTCCAACCCGACCATCTTCGAAAAGGCGATCACGGGGGGGAAGCTGTACGACGATTTGCTGAACTCCTTGCGCTCGCGCACCGATCTCGACGCGAAAGGGCGATATGAGATTCTCGCCATCCGTGACATTCAGGATGCCGCCGATATTCTGCACCCGGTGTACGAGAGCTCGAAGCGGCGCGACGGATACGTCAGCCTCGAAGTATCGCCCTACCTCGCCCGCGACACCAAGGGCTCGATCGAGGAAGCGCGACGGCTGTGGAAGGCTGTCGGGCGCGAGAACGTAATGATCAAGATTCCCGGCACCGCCGAAGGGCTGCCTGCGATCCAGCAGGCCCTAAGTGAAGGCATCAACATCAACGTGACCTTGCTCTTCGCGCAGGATGTTTACGTGAAGGTGGCGGAAGCATACATCGCAGGCTTGGAGCAGTTCGCCAAGAACGGCGGAGACGTGAGCCGGATGGCTAGCGTGGCCAGCTTCTTCATCAGCCGCATCGATTCCGCGGTGGACGCCATCATCGACACCAAGCTCAAAACCTCGAAAGATGCGCGCGAGCAGGAGTTGCTGAAGACCGTTCAAGGAAAAGTGGCCATCGCCAACGGGAAACAGACGTACGAGAAGTATCAGGAAATTTTCGGCACGCCTCGTTGGAAAGCTCTCGTCGCCAAAGGCGCGCAGACCCAACGCGTGCTCTGGGCCAGCACCAGCACCAAGAACCCGGCCTATCGCGATGTGCTGTACGTCGAAGAGTTGATCGGGCCGGATACGGTAGACACGATTCCGCCTGCCACCTTTGACGCCTTCCGCGATCATGGAAAGCTGCGTCAGAGCCTTACCGAGGATCTTGCGGGAGCCCATCACACCATGGAAACCGCGGCTAAGGTTGGTATCAACATGAAGCAGGTAACCGACAAGCTTACCGACGACGGCGTTCGTCTCTTCTCCGAGGCTTTCGACAAACTGCTCGCGGCGGTGGAACAGAGCTCGAAATCCAAGTAAGTCCGGAGCGATCGTCGACATACGAACTTGCCGAGGCCCTAGCGGCCTCGGCAAACTCTCCCTTCCATCTGGGCGCAGATCTGGCAGCGGACTTTGCCTGCCTATCGGCTGCGTATCATCAAGCCCTAACCTGATAATCCGCCCCGGCATACTACACTGGTTTAAGCTATAAGCACCAAAAGCAGTAGCCGTGGTTATAGAAACGATTTAATATTGGCTATGGAGCGTGTTTCCGTGATGCCTGAGAGCGTCGCGGTTCCCTTCGAGCCAGGAACGGGTAGACGTAGATATGGCGCAGACTGAAGCAATGCCCGCAATACAGCCGCGGATTGGCAAGGTAGCCGATCCCTGCACCATGGTGATTTTTGGGGCGAGCGGCGACCTGACCCGCCGCAAGCTGATTCCAGCGCTCTACAACCTGGCAAAAAACGAACTGCTGTCGCGCGAGTTCGCCGTGATTGGCGTGGCACGCACCCCCATGTCGGATGAGGATTTCCGCAAGAAGACCACGGAAGACATCCAGAAATACGCTACCGACAAGGTGGATCCCGATATATGGGAGTGGTTCGTTCGCCGCCTTCATTACCACAGCGGGGACATGGGCGACAAGAACCTTTATGTCCAACTGAAGGCCTTGCTCGACAAGGTGGACCAGGAACATTCGACCCACGGCAATCACATGTACTACCTGGCGACGGCCGCTGATTTTTTCGGCCCCGGCGTGGAGCACCTCGCCGAAGTCGGATTGATGCAGGAAGACAAACAGCGCTGGCGGCGAGTGGTCATCGAAAAACCTTTTGGACACGATCTCGAGTCTGCCCGATTGCTCAACGAACAGTTACTGCGCGTGGCCAGCGAAAAGCAGATCTACCGTATCGACCACTATCTGGGTAAGGAAACCGTACAGAACATTCTGGCGCTGCGCTTCGCCAACGGAATTTTCGAGCCGGTCTGGAACCGGCGCTACATCGACCACATCCAGATTTCCGTAACGGAAACCGTAGGCGTAGAGAAGCGCGGCGGCTACTACGACAAAGCCGGCGCGCTGCGGGACATGGTGCCCAACCACATCATGCAGCTCATCAGCCTCACCGCAATGGAGCCGCCCGTGTCCTTCCGCGCCGATTCTGTGCGCGACGAACAGGCCAAGATTCTGCACGCCATCCAGCCCATGAGTTCTGAAGACGTGCTGGTCAGGACGGTGCGCGGCCAGTACGGCGAGGGCATTGTGGATGGCGAACGTGCCCCCTCCTATCGCAACGAAGCCGGCGTTCCCCCGGACTCCAAAACCGAAACCTTCGTCGCCATGAAGCTGCTGATTGATAACTGGCGCTGGGCCGACGTTCCCTTTTACCTGCGCACCGGCAAACATCTGCCGAGCCGCAGCACAAGTATCGTGATCCAGTTTCGGCGCGCTCCGTTTGTGCTGTTCCGTGACACGCCTGTAGAAAATCTGATGCCGAACCAACTAGTGCTGCACATTCAGCCGCAGGAAGGCATTTCACTGCGCTTCGCCGCCAAGGAACCTGGGCCCGCCATGCGGCTGGGCGCGGTCAACATGAGCTTCGAATACAACGACTACTTCAAAGCGGTGGCCAGCACGGGTTACGAACGGCTGCTGCACGATTGCATGATCGGCGACGCCACGCTATTCCAGCGCGCCGACATGGTCGAAGCCGGATGGTGCGTGGTCAGCTCGGTATTGGACGTCTGGAAAGCGTTACCGGCACGCAATTTTCCCAACTACGCCGCCGGCACTTGGGGCCCCAAAGAGGCCGACGATCTGCTGGAACGCGACGGCCGCCACTGGAGGGATTTCGAGAGATGATTCTGGCAGGCGACATTGGAGGTACCCACGCTCGACTGGCATTTTTCGATGCCGTGGACGGCCGCTTCAGCCTGGTTTCCGCTTCCATTTTTCCCAGCCGCGACTACTCCGGCCTCGACGAAATCGTGGCCAAGTTCGTGGATTCGTCGAAGCTGAATCCGGACACGGCCTGCTTCGGTATTGCAGGTCCAGTACGCAACGGACGGGTGGAGGCCTCCAATCTCCCCTGGATCATCGAAGCCAAGCGACTGGCCGACGAGCTGAAAATCAGGAAAGCATTTTTGATTAACGACCTCGAAGCCAGTGCCTGGGGCATTCCCGCACTCGACGCCAAGGATGTGGTCTCGCTCAATCAGGTGAAGGGACAGCCGGTTGGCAACCAGGCGGTCATCGCCGCCGGTACCGGGCTAGGGCAAGCGGGCATGTATTGGGACGGCGCGAAGCACAATGTCTTCGCCTGCGAAGGTGGGCACGCGGATTTCGCCCCCCGCAACCAACTGGAAGTGGAGCTATTCAATTATCTTCATACCCGTTTCGGTCACGTCAGCTATGAGCGCATCGTTTCCGGTCCCGGCCTGGTCAATGTCTTCAGTTTTCTCCGCGACACCGGACACGGCACTCCTCCACTGTGGCTGACCGACGAAATGTCCCAGTCAGACCCGGCGGCGGCTATTTCGCGCGCCGGCATTGAAGGCAAGTGCGGGCTGTGCGAACAGGCTCTGGACTTGTTTGTCTCGATCTACGGGGCTGAAGCTGGTAATCTGGCGCTCAAGATTATGGCCACCGGTGGGATCTATCTGGGCGGTGGGATCGCTCCCAAAATGTTGTCCAAGCTTTCCGGGCCGTTATTCATGCAGGCCTTCACCGGCAAAGGCAGGATGCAAGCTCTGTTGGAATCCATGCCGGTCAGGGTGATCACCAACGACCGGATCGCGCTGCTGGGTGCTGCGCGCTGCGCCCTGGTCAAGAGTGCGGCGATGCCAGAGATTCAACATGCCGATGCAACCTGAAATTCGAGTTCTGAGGACTGCCACGGATTTGTTTGAGGCTGCGGCTGCCGAGTTCGCGGCCCAGGCCTCTGCGGCGGTGCGGGCGAGCGGAAGATTCACCGTGGCTCTCTCCGGCGGTTCAACCCCCAAGACTCTCTACTCGCTCCTTGCGACCAAGCCCGGCATTCCCTGGGACAAGATTTGTATTTTCTGGGGCGACGAGCGCCACGTTCCTCCCGACCAGCCCGAGAGCAACTACCGCATGGCCAATGAGGCGTTGTTGTCCAAAGTTCCGGTGCTTCCGCAAAGTATTTTTCGCATTCACGCCGAGGAAAAAGATGCAGCCTCGGCGGCCCTGCAATATGAGCAGACGCTGAAGGATTTTTTTCACCTGTCTCCAGGCCAGTTCCCCCGCTTCGATCTGATCTTCCTGGGCGTCGGCCCCGACGGACACACCGCTTCCCTTTTTCCCGGCACCGCGGCGCTGAACGAAACGAAACGTCTGGTAGTCTCCAACTGGGTGCCCAAATTCAACACTGACCGAATCACGTTCACTTTTCCAGTGCTGAATGCCGCGGCCTGTGTAATCTTTCTGCTCAGCGGAGCCGACAAAGCTGCAACCCTCCAGGAAGTGCTGGAGAACAAGAGCGCGGACCTGCCTTCGCAGAAGGTGCGGCCGACCAATGGCAAACTAATCTGGATGGTGGATGAGCCCGCTGCAAGAACCCTTTCCCGCCCGGCTCAACCTCGTTAGCGACGTTACTTTCGAATCACAGCCGCCATCCGCACGGGAATTACAGCTCATGTTGATAATCAAAGAATTCTGGCGCTATCCCGTGAAGTCCATGGACGGCGAGCAACCGGAAGCCGCCAACATGACCGAGAATGGAATTGCTCGCGACCGGATCAGCATAACCTCGGGCCGCGTCGCGGTGGGTGAGCCGGTCGAATTGATCTCGCCAATATGAGCCCAGTCGGCGATGTCGTCTTTCTCGGAGTCGATCTGGGCTGGTATGGAAAGCCGAGCGGCCTGGCTTCAATTGCAATCAGCCGTGGGGGTTTGTATCTCCGAAGCCTGACACGCCTCGATAGCTATGACGAGATTCTAAGGTGGATCCAAACTGAGGCCGGACGTGCCAGCGCGGTCGTCGCCGTGGACGCTCCCCTGGTGATCTGCAATCCGACGGGAATCCGCGACGCGGAACGCGAGATGAACCGCGCATTTCGCCGCTTTCACGCCGGGTGTCACGCCGCTAACCTCGGGCGCCCTTTTGCTCAGAACGTTCTGTCGTTCAGCCGGAGGCTCTCAGACCTGGGCTTCGACCACGGAGCGAAAATGACCGCCCAGGAAAAGGGCCGCTTTCAAATCGAAGTTCATCCCCACGCTGCGACCGTAAATCTCTTCGATCTGCCTCGCATTGTGAAGTACAAGCGGGGCTTGCGTGCATCACGCGCAAAGGAACTGCGCCGCCTGCGCAAACTGATGCTCTCGCGCCTTCCCCTGCTCGACCCTGTATTGTCATTGCGTCTGCCTGCCATACCAAAAGCAGGCAACCTGAAACCCGTCGAAGACCAGATCGACGCCGCGCTGTGCGCCTACATCGCAGCCCACTGGTGGTTCTGGGGAAGACGGCGAAATCGCGTGTATGGCTCTGGTGAAAAGGGTTACATCGTGGTGCCTGATCGCAAGACTTCTGGACCAATTTACTAGTGCTCCGCTTCCCGGCATAAGCCCGGAAGAAGATTCCTCCGCTTCCGCTTCGCGCGGCAGCGGAATGACAACAACTCAGTATTGTTGATCGCGTCGTAGCAGGTTCCCGTCATGCTGTGACCATCTTCGCCGACCAGCTCTTTACGAATGCCCCGAAGCGGTCGAGCGCCTTGGAGAAGTCGTCCCCGGCGGCGGCAAAGCCCAGGCGGAAATGCGAGGGCGTATCGAAGCAATCGCCGGGAGCCAGCAGGATTCCACGCTCGGTGGCGGCCTGGCAGAACGGGCGGGCGTTCTCTCCGCTCGCCAGCCAAGGGAACGCGGTCATGCCGCCTTGGGGCGGAATCCAGCCGAGGACGTCGCGATGGTCTCCCATAAAGCGCTCGAGGAGCTTGAGATTTCCGCTGGCGACTTCCTGGGTCTTGCTCAGGACGGCGTCACGTTTACGGATTGCGATTTCCGAAAGAATTTCTCCGGTGGTGGTATTGCAGATCGAGAAGTAGGCGCGCGCATTCCAGTACTGCTGGCGGCGCTGGGCGTCGTGCTCGATCATCCATCCCGTGCGCACGCCGGGAATCGAAAATGCTTTCGACAGGTCGGCGATCACGGTAGCGTGCGGCAGGCGCGCCGCCGACTTCGTTGGCCTTCCGTGGTAGATGGGATGATAGACCTCGTCACTCACCAGCTGGATTCCGCGCTCGGCAGTGAAGTCGTGCAGGGCTTCCATTTCGCCGTCGGCGATGGTCGCGCCCGTGGGGTTGTGCGGGCTGTTGACCAGGATGAGCTTGGTCTTCGAGTCCGCGAGCCGCTTGATCTCGTCAGGGTCGATGCGGAAGCTGTTCTCGGGGCGCACGCGATAGAAGCGGGTTTCCAGGCCGAGCGATTCCGGGAGCGCAGAGAAAGTAGTAAATCCAGGCAGCGGGATGATTACGTTCGCGCCGGGCTCAGCGGCCAGCCACATCAGGGCCACGAGCGCCTCGGAGGCGCCGGTAACGATTTGGACGGCCTCTACCGGGACACGCTGCATTTCAGCAATCGCCTCGCGCAGACTGTCGGCGCCGGCGGGGCGGCCATAGACCAGCTTGTGGTTCAGGAAGCAATGCCGCGTTTCGTCGTCAGCGAGGGCGAGGATGTCGTTTACGGTCCAGGCCGGTCCGGTGCTTGCGGCGAGATTGAATTCTATGCCGTGTTCGTACTGGTCGAGCCAGGCATCGAGCAGGAAGGGCTTGAGTTGCATGCCAGCACCTCGAAGGAGAAATTGGCTGCTGTTATTGATTCTGCGACTCGGCGCACGGATGATTTATTAGTTTACGAGCGCTGGGAACGCGGCGCTTAGACAGTTTGTTGCAAACCCGCACAGTGGGCCCAAGCGCAGTGAGACGCACAAGTCCAGGCTTCCATTTAGGAACCCTTAGAACACCGGCACCAGGTTGTGTTTTTTGGAGTACATTTTGCGATCGACGGTGCGCAGGACATCTTCGGCATCGGATCCGGTGACATAGGGCGCCAGGGCCCAGCTGAACGAAACTTCGTATTCCTTTTTGCTGGCCAGGTTCCACTGGTCCACTTCCCGCAGGATGCGTTGCACGGGGAAGTCGGCCTGCTCTTCGGTGGTGTCCGGCATCATGATCAGGAACTGGTCTCCACTCTGTCGAAATGCCAGGTCTGCACCGCGAAAGACGGTTTTCAATATCCTGGCGAATTCGACCAGGACTTTGTCTCCTTCGAGCGCTCCGTACTTCGAGCTGAGGTCGCTGAACCCGTTCAAATCAATCGCCATGAAAGTCAGGCTGTTGCCCAACCGATTGGCGCGCGCCACTTCACGCGGAACCAGCTCATTTAAGGCCCTGCGGTTCAGGAGCTGGGTAAGCGGGTCAATCAGAGACAGACTCTCCAACCGCTCGTTCAGAACGAGTTCCCGAATCAAGGCCAGGCGGGTGTTGTTCAGGGTCTTTTTCTGCGACAAAAGGTAAATATTGAAGAGCAGAATAAGGGATATTAGTCCGAAGAAAAGTTGCGGCAGATAGGAATGCTCGATGTGGACCATTCGCTGGGTCCACACCAGGTTCGGAACCAGTAGCGCCAGCAAGCCCGAGGTCAGCACCAGGATGACCAGGATTCCAATGGACCAGAGCTGAAGATCACGCCCGGATAGCTGCTGGATCTGCTGCTGGATCTCATCCGCGCGCACCAGCATGGAAGGTGGAGTCGTACGGTCTTCGGCGGATTGCGTCATTCCCCCTCCTTGGGCGCACGAGTTTCCCGGGCTTGGAACACTCGTCCTTAGAATTTGTACTGCAGTCGAGGCAGGGAAAGAGGGTGAAAAGGCTTTTCGACAGTTACGTTGGTAATCTGGATTTGAACTTCGTAGCGCCGGCGTCCCACCGGCTGTCGGGTGGGCGTCTCGCCCACCTCGGAAGCGCACTAGCCAATAGCGCAGTCCCCGTGGACGAGCCGCCCGCGGCCGCACAGGTAAATCATTCAGGCGTAGTCGACATCCACCAGCACGTTGTGTCCGCTCTCCTTGCGGAAAGTGACGTCAACCTTCTGGCCGACGGGAAGCGCATTCCGCATGTCTCCCTCAAACACCAGCAGGTTCGAAGCGCTGCCACCATCCGACAGGGTCACAACAGACTTGTTGGGCTGGCCAACGCCGGACTCATAAAACTGGACGCTCTCCACTTTACCCCGCTGCCTGAGTCCGCCCGAGGCGGTCGAGGTTAGCGTCGAAAAGCTGTGCGCCTCCGAGCGTTGCTTCTTCAGCTCGATAAGAACATTCAAACCCACGATGCCCGACATCGCCGCCAGGATCAGGGACATGAACAATCCGTCCACGGTCGTGATCGAGCCATAGAACACGATCCACGCAATGCCCAGGAGTGGAATGAGCGCCAGAAGGACAGAGATGACCAGCATCATGATTTATTCCGGAAGAGTCTGCAGCCAGCCGAGGTCATGGACAACAGATTAGCAAAAAATTGGTGATTGGGTCAGTGAAGTTTTCCTCTCATGCCAGGATGGCGTCATCCTGAGCTTGCGAAGGATCTGGCGTGGAGCGGATATGAATCCTCAGGCAATCGCGGAGGTATGCGCAGGATCCCTTCGACTTCGCTCAGGGCAGGCTCTTCAGGACTGAAGTCCCTCAGGAATGACGCCGCTGGAGAAGCTGGGAACCAGGTTTCAAAGTTTCGGCGTGGTCCTTGAAACCTGAAACCAGAAACCCGAAACTGAAATCAGGCGCAGGTATCGCGCCAGTCGGCGATTTCCTTCAGCCCGTCCGCCCGAGTCTGCTCGAAGAGACGAACCCGGTGGCGGGTATGCTCGAATTCGTGGATGTCGGCCCATACTTCAGCCTGCCAGGCTTCATCATGAACGGCGGTTTCGCCGCAAGTGGCGCATCGGGTGTGAAGCTTTCGGATCAGGCGAGCGGGAACGGCCACCGGTCCGGCAGGCAGTTCGACAAAGATGCAGCGTACTTCCTGGATGTCTTCGTTGTCGCCAATGATGTGCTCGTAACGCAGAAGGTAGCCGAAGGCCAGTTTTCTGGCTTCGTGTTCGGCTTCGGCGCGGGTGTGAAAGGGACCATACTCGGCCCGCATCTGTTCGGTTGAATCGCAAGCCATCCAAAACGTTTCCTTGTACGCCATCGTTGCCTCGAGGGGTCGGACTTGGCTGGCTTAGGGGAAAGCGCCGGACGATCCTGGGATCACGCCCCACTTGGAGGAATGCAATTAAACTGCCGGGATTGAGTCTCTTCACTGATCGGTATAGGTCGTTAATCATCAATCACTTGCGGGATGTCGTAAAAGATGGCCCGAGGCCAGAATGCAAGCTTTTGCACCTTTTGCCCGCCCCAATCCCACCTTGCTGATGTGAGGCCTGTGCAGATCAACGGTTGGCGCTGATGTGAGGCCTGTGCAGATCAACGGTTGGCAAGTCCTCGACAAAGTTCGGGACGCTTAAAGATCCAGGGGTTCGATCCGCCGTCCGGGCCCACTTCTCGCAAAAGACGCGAGAAGTGGGGTCACCCCGCACCTTTGCACGCTCGGTGAATTTCAATCCGATCAGGAAGCAATCGTCCCGGACAGAATATCAACGGGCCGCATGGGAAGCTCTTCCCGCCAGCGCTCGCCGCCGTGCCGGGCAACATAGATGGCCAGCTCCAGGCGGCTCCATACGCCGAGTTTGTCGAAGGTGTTGCGCAGATAGTTCTTCACTACCTGCTCCGTCGTGCCGATTGCTTTTGCAATTTCGCGGTTGGTCTGACCTTCCCAGACCAGGGCTGCGACCTGCATTTCTTTTACGGTTAGCCGCTCACGGGGTTGCATGATTTCATCTGCTCCTTTGCGAACATCGCAGTCGCCAGCTTGACCCTTTTTCTGCCGTCCCGAATACCGGCCCGTAGAAACAGGGTGCGCAAGTGTTGTTTCACCGTTCTCGGGCTGATGTTCAGTTGCGACGCAATCTCCTTGTTGCTGCAGCCCTGCATCAGCAACTGCAAGACCTGCTCGTCGCGTGGCGTTTCTTTTCTTTTATTCAACCTTCGACTGTGGTGCGTGTAGGTGCATTCCTTAGCTGTGTGCAGATCGCTTCGACTTGCGTTTCTGCTCGCTTCTAACTGCTCGGCGCTTGCCATCACTGCTCGCTCCCGTTCATCTTTCAAGTCTCTTAGAAATCCGTCGCAAGTGCCCAATATAAACCGCCCTTGCTCCAACTTCGCTCTTCGCTATCTACTAGTTGTGTTGACATCAGTTCCTCCTCGTGGTGCAGGATGTTTCCTAAAGTCAGTCTTCATCTGCTTCCCGCTTCCCTTGTGCGCCTTTGCGCTGAGTACTCGCAATACTTCGCACTGCAGCATTCTTTTAGAATATCTTTTCATTATCTTTCTGTAATCTTGATTTGGTTCAGGTTTAGCATGGCGTTTCCTTGCGGATCGGCACTCTTTGCTGCAGTCGCGATCGGAAGTATGAGAAGCAACTTATTCGCCAAAGCTTCGCCTGGCTACACCAAGGGACCAAGCCCTGTGATTGCTGCATTTTGGTCTATGCCCCACAGGCCACGGATGTGCCTATCGCTCCTGAACCGGGAACACACGTCCCAAAATAGGCCGGATCACGGATAGAATCGGCTGCAGGAGATTTCCCCGTGCGCGCTTTGGTGGTGGAAGACGAAGTCCGCCTGGCCGAAAACGTTGCCCGCAGTTTGCGGGAGAGCGCGGGCTACGCCGTGGATGTTGCCTCCGACGGCCAGGAGGGACTCTTTCTGGCCGAATCGAACGCCTACGACGTGGTGCTGCTCGACCTCATGCTGCCCAAGCTGGACGGGATGGAATTGCTGGGCAGAATCCGCCAGTCCGGACAGCACACTCCAGTGCTGGTGCTGACCGCCCGTGACGACAAGGAATCCGTCATCGCCTTGCTCAATGCCGGCGCCGACGACTACCTGACCAAACCGTTTGACCTGGGGGAACTGCTGGCGCGCACCAAAGCCCTGATCCGTCGCGGCAAGGGCCAGGCATCTCCAGTGATCGCCATCGGCGACCTCGAGCTGAATACCGTCAACCGCACCGTGCAGCGCGGCGGCAAATCCATCACGCTGACCGCCATGGAATATCGCGTCCTCGAGTATCTGGCGCACCGTCCTCGCGCGGTAGTTTCGAAGACGGAGCTGCTGGAGCATCTCTACGACTACAACTGGGAAAAATTCAGCAACGTGATTGAAGTCTATATCTCCGGATTGCGGCGCAAACTGAATGAGGGCTCGTCGCACCAACTGATCCGCACCCTGCGCGGCCAGGGTTACATGCTGCAGGATTGACTTCTAAAGCGATATGCAACGCGACTCCATCCAGCGGCGGCTGATCGCTTCCGTACTGCTCTCGCAGTCGATCCTCACCGTTGGCCTGATGGTGATCGGCGTGATTGTCACCTACTGGCGTCTGCTCTCCACTCTTGATATCGCCATGCAGGCCCACGCCACCAGTGTGGCCGTGCTGGTGCGCTACGCCGACGACGGCAGCGGCCACGTATACTTTGACAACAGCCTTTTGCCCGAGTCGATCGATCCCAATCATCCTGACCAGTTCATGGTCTGGGCCGATCGCACCGGATTTCTCACCCGCTCCGAAGACTGGCCCGAGGGCCTGCAGTTTCAGCCGGGTCCCAGCCAACACTGGAATTTCTCCTGGGCCGGAGTTCCCTACCATGCCGTGCGCATGTCCCACGTTCCCATACTGGACCGGCCGGATGGCGCGTCGGTCGAGCCGCAAACTCTGACCATTGTCTATGCGTCGCCCACCTTGCGTATACGCCAGCAGGTGAAGGCAGCGCTCGCCGCCATTGCAACCGCCAGCTTGCTCCTGCTGGGCGCCACCACATGGCTGGCGTCATGGAAAATTCGGCGCGGCCTCTTGCCCCTGCAGATTCTGGCGCGGCAGGCTTCCCTGGTTTCTACCCAAAGCTGGAAGCTGCAGCCGCCCAAGGAAGCCGAGGACATCGAGGAACTGCGTCCCCTGACCGAATCCATGACCCAGATGCTGGCCCGGCTGGAATATTCCTTCAGGCAGCAACGGGAGTTTGTAGGCAATGCTGCGCACGAATTAAAGACGCCGGTGGCAGTGCTGAAGTCCACGCTTCAGTCTTTGTTGCAACGTCCACGAAGTTCGGAAGAATATCGCGCGGGCCTGCAGGCATCGCTGCAGGATCTCGAACGGCTGGAGCAACTTCTGCAATGGATGCTTCGCCTCGCCCGCGCCGAACAGTGGGCACAGAATGGACAGCAGTGCGACCTCGGGATCATCGACATCAACTCCACCTGCGAAGAAGCGGTGGAGAGAATTCGCAACCTGGCCCAATCCCGCAACACCGGCATCCATCTCGCTACGAACGGCCCGGTTCTGTTTCGCGCCGACCCCGAAGACTTGCAACTGGTGTGGACGAACCTGCTGGAGAATGCGGTCCGCTACAGCCCTGAAGGATCGTCGGTCGAAGTCGCAGTCGCCCGCGCCGGCGAAAAGGCGCGGATTACTTTTCAGGACCACGGTGCTGGAATTTCCTCGACCGATCTGCCTCGCATCTTCGATCGCTTCTATCGCGGAGACCGTTCGCGCACCCGCGCAACTGGCGGATTCGGCCTGGGCCTGGCCATCGTGAAGGCCCTGGTCGAAGCCTACGGCGGATCCATCGCCGCCGAAAGCACGCCGGGCAAGGGCACACGCATGACCGTGGAATTGCCGGTCCCCTCACGATAGCCACCCGCCTATAATGAAGCTGGTCCCGCTCTCATCGATGAGCAGCAGCCCGTCGAATTGAAGTTCCGCAATCGGCAGAGCATCGGCGGCTCACGGGAAACGATCTTCCGAACCCGGAA
The DNA here is from genome assembly GCA_963813645.1 of Terriglobia bacterium. Classification (GTDB taxonomy): domain Bacteria; phylum Acidobacteriota; class Terriglobia; order Terriglobales; family Acidobacteriaceae; genus JAIQFF01. The sequence goes on along the minus strand of CAWEZS010000019.1, from coordinate 39,764 downwards.
AAAACAAGAGTGGGGTAGCGATAGTGGAGCACCGGGCCAAGTACGACAAAGACAGTTCTTGGCTGGACACCACGTTCCCGCAGCTGACGTTCAGACTTGATTGTCCGGCGACATTCGCCTACGTCAACTTGGTCAGGCTCATGATTCTTGAGTCGAAGGAGCGCACCATCATGCCGAACGACGGCAATCGACTTTGGTCAGGCTGTGATAGGTAGCGCCTACGCCTCAGCGGCGACGCTCGACAAAGATTGGAAGCGTGGCCCGACGTGAGCTTTGCGGCCACCAGTCCAGGGCGTCGTACGACGATGCTCCGCGACAAGACTTGGGCAGGCGAACTACTAGCCAGCGACGTCAGGCAGACGGTCGACGTATAAGCGACAGTCATGGTCCGAGATTTAGAGCGCAACCTCAACGATCGAGACAAATCTTGCGCCTCCAGCGTGGGCGCGCACTGTTCCCATGGTTTATGCGTAACAATGGCGGGTGGCCACCTTTGCGTTTTGTGCAAAGGTGGGATTCCACCGCCCCCACCCAAATGGAATTTTGTCTTCCCCTCGACCAAGAGTTCCGTATGCGTGATCGTCGCCGAGTTGTGCTCGACCTGGGCGGGTCAGACGACCCGACCCTACGTGGTCTCGGGTAGCGCGAAGACTGTGATCTTCAGCCTCCACAGTCCGGTTGAGAATGCGCGATGAAAGTGCATAACTTTGCATATCGCTCCGTCAGGGAAGATGCAGCAATGGCGCTTCGGCCAGCGTAACTGGCTCTTCTCTGAATCGCCCGTGAAGCAAGCCATTTAATTTGCAGTTACTTGCGGCTGCCCGCGAACCCCACTCCTGATATTGACATCCAAACACTGGTAACTTCGCCGCACGCTTTGGTCAGGGGGTTTGGATTGTGGATTGCATTACAATAGACTTCCCGGGATCCCTCACCGGCTGGCGGGGTATCGATCTTGTGACCCAAACAGCTACCAGCCCGCAACGCAAGCCTCTGCTTGACGAGGCTTCGTTTCAGCAGCTGCTCTCGGCCGCTTATGTGCTCCAGCAGCACAACGATCGCCTGCGCGCGAAGGGATTCCAGGCCGACTTCGCGGAAAATCTGTCCGCGATTGTAGAAACCCAAAAGCTCATTCAAACTCTGCAACTGGATCTGGCAGCCGCGTCTGAACTCGTCGCCGAGAGAGTACAGAAAGTCACCAACGCTTCCGGCACAGCAATCGGCATCCTCGAAAAGGGCGAACTGGTTTATCGTGCCGCGACCGGCAGTGCCGCCATTGACGCGGGAACCCGCGTAGCGCCCGCTTCCGCGCTCTCGGGAGATTGTCTCAGCAAGGGATCGGCTTTGAATTATCCCGATGTCACTTCGAGCCTGCACATACGTTCTGAACTCTTCCGCAGTCGTGACATCAAAGCCTTTGTCGCGGTGCCGGTGTATCACGCAGGCCAGGTTGCCGGCGTGCTCGAGCTGCGTTTTGCGCGCGCGAATTCCTTTCGCGAAGCCGACCTGCGCACCGCAGAACTGATGGCCGGCCTGCTGAGCGAGGCCATGGTGACGGCGGCCCGGATGAAGTGGAAAGAGGCCCTCGCGTCAGAGCGACAGAGCATGCTGGAAGCTCTGGAACGAATCAAGCCTCAGATCGAGCGCCTGGGGAACGAATCCATGTTGCTGGCCGATCTCGCGGCAGCAAAGCCCGCCTCCTCATCCGGAGCAACAAAACGCATTGCGGAAACCTGCTCCGCCTGCGGCACCTATTTCTTCGATGAGAACGAATCATTCTGCGGCACTTGTGGAGCCGCGCGGCCCGAAGCGCCGTTACTACCCGATGTCTCGAGCCTGGATGTTCCGAGCCTGGATGCTCCAGGCAAAGTCGATCCTCCGTGGCTGATTCCGTATGAGCGGGAAAATCCGACCAATGGAAATTCTGCCGCGGGTCCGCAGAACGTTGTTGCCCGGGAAACTGCGGTGACCGCCGCTCTGGCGGTACCGGAACTCCGAACGATTCCATCAGCCCCGGTCGCTCAGAATGCGGCCGCGCCGGCAACCGAAATGCCGGCGAATCCCGCATCCACCAGTTCGGTCAATCCGTCAGTCGCTTATTCCCAGCCGGCGATCGAGACCCCGGCCGATGCTCTTCGCATTTTTCCCGCAGATCCGGCAGAACCGCTGCCGGCAAATCCCGTGGAGAACCCTGTGGCCGCCGATCCGTTTGCGCCCGCCGGCCAGCTTCAGCCTTATCCCTGGGGTACTGCAAAGAAAGCTCAGGAGTGGCTGGAAACCGTAAAAACCCGTCGCAGTCCCCGGGCGGAGTGGCTGGCGCAACAATGGCAGAGGCGGCGGGCAAATATTTACCTGGTGATGGCAGGCATCATCCTTCTGCTGGTGATTTCCGGTTGGGGCATTCGACCAGCTGGGACCACCGCCGCCGGCAACGCAGCGCCGGCCCAAAAAACCCAGCAGCAATCGCCGCCTCCGCCGCAACTGACTTTGTTTGAAAAGCTGATGGTCAATCTTGGATTGGCGGAGCCTCCGCCTGCGCCCGTCGACATGGGGAATCCGAACGCCCAGGTGTGGGTTGACGTCCACACGGCTCTCTACTACTGCTCCGGCAGCGACCTGTATGGCAAGACCGCTGACGGAAAATTTACCACCCAGCGCGACGCTCAGCAGGACCAGTTTGAACCATCTAACCGGAAGGCTTGCCCATAACCGCGCGCGGGACTGGAAAAGGGAGATTTCCACATTTCACACTTTTCCACATCCCCGATTCTGGCGGCGATTCGAGCCTTTGATGTGTAATATCGATTTCAGATCGGTGGGAGAGTGATTGTGCGAAATCTTTGGGACAAGACGCCAGAAGCACCGTCCCCCGAACTGAATCCGTTGACGAATCCAGTTCTGGAGCAGAATCTGGGACGCTGGGCCAAGATCTACTTCAGCACTCCTCCTGCGAAGCGGGAGCAGGCCGTGAACAACCTTCTGGAGGAAATCAGTCGGGAATCCGGCGCCGCCGCCCAACCCGGCCGTCCGTATTTTGCAAGCGATCCAAAATTCCAGCGTGCGGCTTGCACCGCTTGCCAACATCACAATCCCCCCGGTCACAAGTTCTGCAGCCGTTGCGGGCAAGTGTTGAATCCCGAACAACCCGCTGCGCAGGAAAATCGGGTTGCGACCAGAGCATCTCAAGTATTCTCGCCAGACTCCGCAAACGGTGCGCAGTGGATGCGGGAGCAGACGTTCAGCGGCCTGACCGATGCGTACGCTCCGCGAAAGCGAGGGTGGAAATACGCTGTGGGCGCGGCTGTGATTATATTGGCTGGTTTCGCCTATATGCGGTGGGCTCCAGATTATTGGACAAAAATATCGGTCACACGCGCGCCGCAAGTGAGTGCCCCAGCGACGGCGCTCCCGCCGCTGAACGCTTCGCCAGCCGAAGCCCCATTCGAAGCCAAAATTCCCGCCGAAACAGATGCGCCGAAATCTGTTGCTCCGAAATCTGTTGCTCCGAAACCCATCGCACCCGAGTCCGTTGTATCTGGATCCGTAGCCCCGGGAAACGTCGCGGCGCGAAACAACAACAACAACAACAAAGAGCGCGAAGCTGAGAAACTTTCCGCGAATGCGGAAGCTCGCCGTGGAACAGCTGCGACGGCCGGAGTCCAATCGGCCTCCCAGCGGTCCCCTTTGCTCGATGCCTCGCGTTCGACGGCTGCAGACCTGGGCAGCGGCGCACCCGATCTGCGGCTGGCCCAACGTTATCTGGGCGGAAGCATGGGCGTGCGTGATTCCGCGGAAGCAGCGAAATTGCTATGGAGAGCGGTCAGCAAGCAGAACGCGGCTGCAGCGGTTCTTCTGTCCGAACTCTACCTGCGCGGAGACGGTGTGCCCCGCAGTTGCGATCAGGCAAGGCTTCTGCTGCTGGCTGCGGCCAAGCGGGGTTCGCCTCTGGCGGCTCAACACTTGCGCAATCTCGAATCGCAGGGCTGCCGGTAAAAAATAAAACAACCTGAAAAAACTAAAAGACCCTCGAAGCGCGAGGGTCTTTTTAGTTTCGAATCAGTTGCAGATCAGCGCTGAAGATGATTGCGGCGAGACCCTGGTTGATGGAGATTGAGAATATTCTGCTCCCAGCTCTCGAGAGCTTCAGGCGTGCGCCGGGACTTCCTGGCGGCGGGCTTCGTACCAGAGGGCCAGCTCGACGCGGTTCCAGAGGCCGAGCTTGTCATAGATGATTCGAAGGTAATTTTTGACGACGTGTTCTGTCGTGCCGATGGCGTCCGCGACTTCGCGGTTTTTAAGTCCCTGGGCGACGAGCTCAATGACTCGCTGTTCGCGCTCGCTGGGAACGCGATTTCCGTAACGCTGTTCTCCGAACATAACTGCCTCCGATAAAGAATGGTTGCGAGTTTGACTCGCTTGATACCCCCAGTAATTGCAAATCGTAGGAAAAGACGATTAAAGTGCGCCTTCACTGTGCGCCGGGCCATCTTGAGCTGACGGGCAATCTCCGAATTGTCGCAACCCTGAAGCAGCAGTTCGGCGATCTGCTGTTCGCGCGGACCCAGCCGAATAGAGCTTTCGTTCATTTCGGCTTCCCCCCTTAGGTTTTATGATTCAGGCCCGATTTGGGCGTTAGTAATTGAAGTATCTTGACGTCCGGCGCCCCTTGCGGCTTCCGGATCACTCCGTACTTCCAGGTGTTTTGGGTTTCTCCCAAAATTCATAGCATGCACACTGCCAAGCTCGCCGTGGATTTCCCTTTTCCGCAGAAAATAACGAGTTTCCATTTTCGCCGACAGGAATTCAGAAGCTATGCTGCGGGGACACTCGCGAGGCCAAAACGTTGTTTGTTTTGTGCATTCTATGGGCAAGTCTTAAAACTAACTATCACGCTCCGGCTGGATCGTGCGCCAGATAGGATCTGCAAATGCAGCCGGACCTCCGTCTTTCCCAAATCTGGAATCCCGGAAGCTAGGGATTTCGGCTTGTAATTGCCGAGTCTGCCGACCTTTCGGCACGATTCATGAAATCCCTTCAAAAGGCTAAGTGCTTTATCTTCAAGCTATGACGGGGGGTCAGAGAGAAAAAATTTCCCCCGCCTACAGGATGATCTGGAAGTAATTACACCCTTTACCTGATAACGGGATAATTAACTCGCGGTCATACCGTGGACGCCGCCGAAATCACTCCACCTGCGAAGGGGCCGGGTAGATCGAAAAACTCCGCAAGCCAGACAAAACACTGTTTCGCGGCGACGTTATTCTCATGGCTGCAATGGTGCCGAGGCCATTTTGTTTTAAACTTAAAAGTACTCCCCGTTCGAAAATTGCCGGTTGTCACAGCGATTTGTGACGGGCGCCATTTGTCGTCGACGTGGACCGCCGATCTCGCTCCAGATTTCCATCGCGGCAAAGGAACGGCTGCATAAATAACGCAACCGACGGAGTTATTCCACATCAGTGAGTGGCAGGTTAATTCACTTTCCGGAATGCCGCGCCAATACGTGCACCGGAATAGCACACAACTTTCAGGAGGCCACAGAGTTTGAGCACTTCGAGCAGTCATCTGATCCCGCCGCACGGGGGAGAACTTGTTGATCTTGTCGCCCAACCGGAAACCGTCAACGAACTGAAATCGCACTCGCGCGAATGGCCTTCGTGGGACCTTAGCGCACGCCAGTTATGCGATCTTGAGTTGCTGCTCAGCGGCGGCTTTTCTCCGCTGCGCGGATTCATGAATCGCGCCGACTACGATAGCGTCTGTCACAACATGAAGCTGGCCAGCGGACTGCTGTGGCCCATGCCCATCACGTTGGACGTCACGGAAGAGTTCGCCAAGTCTCTGAAGCCGGGCAGCAGCAAAGTTGCATTGCGCGATCCTGAGGGCGTCATGCTGGCGGTGCTGCATGTCGAAGATGTCTGGCAGCCCGACCGCAGCGCTGAAGCGAAAGCCGTGTTCAATAGCACCAGTAAGGCCCACCCGGGCGCGGACTACACGATCAACAAGGCGAATCCCTGGTACGTCGGCGGACGCCTCGAAGGCGCGCAGGCCCCGTCACACTATGACTTTCGTTCCCTGCGCCTGACCCCGGCTGAACTCCGTGCCGAATTCGCTCGCCTGGGCTGGCGCAAGATCGTAGCCTTCCAGACGCGCAACCCCATGCACCGCGCCCACCAGGAGTTAACCTTCCGCGCCGCCAAGCAGGTGGAAGCCAGTTTGTTGATCCATCCGGTGGTCGGCATGACCAAACCTGGCGACGTGGATTACTTCACCCGCGTACGTTGCTACCAGCTGCTGACCGCCAAGTATCCGCCGGGAACGGTGAAGCTTTCCTTGTTGCCCCTTGCCATGCGCATGGGCGGACCGCGCGAGGCCATCTGGCACGCCTTGATTCGCAAGAACCACGGTTGCAGCCATCTCATTGTCGGCCGCGATCACGCCGGCCCCGGCAAGGACACCGACGGCAAGCCTTTCTATGGCCCCTACGAGGCGCAGGAGGTCTTCAAGAAGCATGAAGCGGAAATCGGCGTCACCATGGTGCCGTTCAACATGATGGTGTACCTCGAAGACCAGGACAAATATTTCCCCACGGACGAGGTACCCAAAGGCGCGCGCGTTCTCGACATTTCAGGCACTGAGCTGCGCCAGCGACTGAATGAAGGCCGCGACATCCCCAGCTGGTTTACTTATCCCGAAGTGGTGCAGGAGTTGCGGCGCAGTTATCCGCCACGGCACAAGCAGGGTGTGACGATCTTCTTCACCGGCCTTTCTGGTTCAGGCAAGTCGACCATCGCCAACGTGTTGCTCACCAAGTTCCTCGAAGCCGGCGGACGCCCGGTGACTTTGCTGGACGGCGACCTGGTGCGCAAGAACTTGTCGGCGGAGCTGGGATTCTCGAAGGAGCATCGCGACATCAATATTCGCCGCATTGGTTACGTGGCTTCGGAAATCACCAAGAATGGCGGGATCGCGATCTGCGCCCCCATCGCCCCTTACGATGCGACACGTAAGTATGTGCGTAGTTTGATCGACCCCGTGGGTGGATTCATCCTGGTGCATGTCTCTACCTCGGTCGACGTGTGTGAGCAGCGCGACCGCAAGGGTCTCTACGCCAAGGCCCGGGCCGGAATTCTCAAGGAATTTACCGGCATCTCCGATCCATACGAAGAGCCGATAGATGCCGAGGTCGTCATCAACACGGCGGATTTGACGCCTGAGGAGGCAGCGCAAGAGATTATTCTCCATCTCGAGCGCGAAGGCTTCTTCGGCGCCATCGGAGAACGCGCATAGCCACAAACCACGTAGGGGCGGACGCCCTCGTCCGCCCAGCGGAGCGAAGCTCCGCAGGGTTGTTTGCGACCATTGCGCTCTTTGCGGCCAAAAGCTTTAACCGCAAAGTTCGCAAAGATACCGCTAGGGACGCAGGAAATTGGAGCCATTCACACCGTGAGTAGTTCTTCCCAGGCCGAAACTCTAGAACGCATAAAGTCCGCCCTGGAATCTGCGCGTCTGATCTTCGCCCGTTTCACTGCGGGCGCAATCGCAGCCGAATACAAAGCGGGGCATGATCCGGTTACCGAAGCCGACAGGGAAATAGACGCCGCCTTGCGCCAGGAATTGCTGCGGGAAGGCGAAGGCTGGCTCTCCGAGGAGAGCGTGGACGATATGTCTCGCCTCGAGAAGAAACGTGTATGGATCGTCGATCCGCTCGATGGCACCCGCGAGTTTGTCGCCGGCGTTCCCGAATTCTGTGTGTCCGTCGCGATGGTGGAAGATGGAATTCCGGTGGCGGGGGGAATCTGCAATCCCGCAACCAACGAAATATTTCTCGGTTCTCTCGATTCGGGTGTGACCTACAACGGACAGCCCGCCCGCGCCAGCCAGCTCACCAGCCTGGAAGGCGCTGTCATCCTGGCCAGCCGAAGCGAGATCAAGCGTGGTGAATGGAAGCGGTTCGAAAACGTTGCGGTCAAAGTTCGCCCCATGGGATCGGTGGCGTACAAGCTGGCTATGGTCTCTGCCGGCCTGGCGGACGTTACTTTCACCCTCACACCGAAACACGATTGGGACGTTGCAGGCGGCGCGGCCCTGGTGAGCAGCGCGGGTGGTTTCATCAGCACGCTGGCGAATGCGCCATTCCGATGCAACCGCAAGTCGCCGCTGCTCCCAGGTCTTCTTGCCGGTGGACCTTTCCTGCGCGATGAATTGCTGGCCCTGGTGAATGAATACCTGCCGGCGAATTCAGTCCGCTCCCGATGAACAGAATTGCTCGCTGGCCATGGCTCTAAGTCTTAAGCACGGTCTTGAGGAGCGTCTCGACGCCGTTCCACGTGATCTGCACTCCAATACATAAAAGCACGAACGCAATGACGCGCAGAATCCCGTGCGCAGTCTGGGGCCGGACGCTGGCGGTGATCTTGGGGGCATAGGCGTAGCAGACATAGACCAGCAGGCACAAAGCCACCACGGCGAGAAACACTCCCACGTGCGCCGTTACATCGTTCAACACCCCCTTCACCGAGGCATGCGCGCTCAGGGTCAGCATCACGACGATGCAGCCCGGCCCAGCCGTAACCGGAAATGTCAGGGGATAGAAGATTTTCTGTTCCAGAGATCCGTAGCTGTCCTCCGCCACGGCGGTCCGGTCGGGATCGGCTTTGACTTCGTGCTGATTGAGCAGATTCCATCCCATGGAGGCTAGGACGAGTCCGCCTGCCACCTGCACCACAGGAAGAGAAATCCCAAAGAATTCCAGCAATGCTGTCCCCACCAATTCCACAACCGCCAGAAAAAGCGCGGTACGGATCGCAATCTTGCGGGCCAGATCGCGGAAAACGGATGCAGGCGCCTGCCCCACCAGGCCGAGTAATACCAGAGCCGAACCTAGCGGATTAATAAGGGGCAGAAGAGCGCTGAAAGCCAGCGCGAAGAACTTGGCGAGAAGAGACACGCTTCCCATGGGTGCAACAGGATAGCACCCGCCGTGTGGGGCGGACACTCTTGTCCGCCCCACACGGGCTAGTTCCACACGGCTACAGGGGTGGCGGTGTCATCCCGACGAATGTGGTACCCAGAAACTTGCCTTGCGCCGTGAAATTCCAGGTGAAAATCGCAGATCCGGCACGGGCGCAAGCATGACATCCATTGATCAGCGGATAACCTACCGTAAACTGCACACCGCCATTCGACCCGGTTTGTGAGTTGGGCCAGGTCTTCCCGTCGCGATCGCCTGGCCACACGTCAACCTTCGGAAATTGGGCTTGCAGGTCCTTGAACTGAGGCGTCTGCTGCATTGTCTTGCGGTCGAGTAATGCCAGATTCTCGACGTTTACGATCGGAGGTTTTCCGTTGACCAGCAGAAGCCCGTAATTAGTATTCGCCCGCAAGGGATAGGTAATCCATGCGAAGTCAACTGGACCGATCGGCTGAAAGCCCGTCATGATGCCTACATCGCCGCCGCTCTGCTTGTAGAGTGCGCGGGTGAAGGTGACCGCATCGGCCGAAGCGCCAGCCTTCGCCATCTGGTCAATCACGCATTCGGCAAAGCCAGCGGGGGCAGACTTATCGCAGGCCGCGTGAGCCCCGGTAACGAACTGCTCGGGCAACTGCCACACCGAAGAAGCGCCCACCTTCGTGCCGGGATTGGGAGCCGCAAGGGCAGCGGTGATGCACGCGACGACGCAGAGAATGGCAGAGAAGCGAAGAAACTTGCGCATGTTCATCCTCTCGGAAGACACATTCTACAGGCCTACTGCTTCGCTGCTTCCGCATAGCGGCGGAAGAAGCTGTCTGTCCTCCACTGCGGCCGCTCCGCATCGTTCGCCACTTTGATCAGCAGCAGCCGGATAATGTCTTCGTACTTCCCTGCCGAGGCCAGGTCAACCGGCTGGTCGAGATCATCCGACGGCGCATGATAGCGGTTGGTCAGCCAGTCCTGGTAAAGCTGCTTCTCCTCTGCTGTGGTCGGGGCAATATCCAACGCTAGCGCGGGAATGCCGTGACGAATGAAGCTGTACTGATCGCTGCGTACAAATACATTTCTTAACGGCTGGGGATCGGCTTGGACTGACACTCCGGCAGACTCCGCCACTTGCCGGGCCGCGTCACCGAGATCCGATTCCGCCATCCCAAGAACGGTGAGCACTCTTAGTGGCACCAGAGGCCTGAACATATCGATGTTGATATTGGCCACCATGGATTTCGGATCAACCGTGGGATGGGCCGCGAAATACTTCGATCCCAGCAGGCCTTTTTCTTCGCCGGTGACGAACACAAAAAGCAGCGAACGTTTCAAGTTCTCGGGATGCTTCTTGAGGGAGGCAGCCACGTCGAGCAGCACGGCGACGCCGGATGCGTTGTCCATGGCACCGTTGTAAATGCGATCGCCGTTGACGGGCTCGCCGATCCCCACGTGATCGATGTGCGCCGAGAGAACGACATATTCATTTTTCAATTGCGGGTCGTTCCCTGTCAGGCTGGCAACAATATTCGTCGACTCTATCACCCTCTTTTTTAGCTTCGCCTTCGCCTGGATAGAAACGGTCAGCGGAAAATGCGGCAGGGGTTTGCGCTCCTTGGCCAATTCCGCGAGCTCCTGGAAAGTGTGGCCCGAACCGGCAAACAATTTGTCCGCGTGCGCGGGATTGAACACGAGCGCAAGCTTCTCGCCTGCGGTTTCGTCAAATTCCGCACCTGCCAATTCCATGCTCGGATGCAGCCGGTTCAGGGCCGTGCGAGACCAGGGCACATCCATCGAGGCCGGATTCGGAATCGAGAGGATTCCGACCGCTCCCGCCGCATGGAGCGCCTTCCAGCGCTCTCCGGCAGTTTGATGGTGTGCGGCCAGCGCTGATGGAATCTGCGATGGCGAACCGCTGATGAGGACCGCAATCTTGCCCTTGAGATCAAGTCCGGTAACATCGTCGAAATTCTTTTCCGGAATACTTAGGCCGTAACCGACAAACACCAGCGGCGCTTCTACTCTTGGAGCCAGATCCACGCGCGTACTAAACAAGGCATCTTCTCCCAAAGTTAGGGGCTCGGCCTTGCCATCGCGAACCAGAGCGGCGCTCGATTCCTTTTCCACCAACCGCCGTGATTCGAACTTTACGGGCTGGTAGTAGCCCTTCACACCCGCGGGCTGAAGCCCCGCAGCCTTCAATTGACCGACTACGTAGGCTTCCGCTTTTTTCAGTCCCCGGCTGCCCGTGTCGCGTCCTTCCATGTTGTCGGCAGCCAAAACTTTTATGTGATCCCACCACGACTTGCCGTCAAATGACTGGGAAGTATCGTGCTGCGCGAAGGCCGGAACCAGGCAGACTGCGATAGATAGGGACAACAACAACCGTCTTAGCATCGTTCCTCCGAAGAGCCTGCCTGAGCGAAGTCGAAGGGATCCATATCCGCTACACGCCAGATGCTCCGCAAGCTCCGCATGACGGCTCCAGGTAGGCTGAACGAGACAGCGAAACAGCCCGGAACTACGACAACTCGGAACGGTAAAAGTGCCGCCGTTCGAAAAGATTCATCGGCAACTCGAAGACCTTGGTATCCCCAACGGCAAAGGCAAACTGCTTGCCGCACTCCGGGCCGGGGCAGGTGGTGTTCACCTTTTCTTTGTTGGTTTCCCTGGTCATTTCGCGTTCCACGACCACCCAAGTGCCGCACTTGGGGCAGGTGATGCACGAGCAGACGATCCGGTCAGACATTTGATCTGTAGTGTAAACGATTTGGTGTTGAGGAAAAATTCCGAAGGGTCAGCGTCAGTCGGCGTTCTTTTTATCCTGGCGCAACTGCCACTGCACATGCCGCAGAATGCCCAGCCACGCTTCGACATCCTGGGCCGACAGCTTGATTCGACGCACCATGCGGCGAATTCTTTGCTCGGTTTCGGTTGCCCGCTGGGGGAGCATGTAGCTGCTGGTGCTCAGTACATCGGCAAGCAAAGCGGTGATGCGCTCGATATCGCCTCCGGTAGCCAGGGTCTGCTTCGCGGATTTTCGGGCTCCCTTGCCGTCGCGAATCAGTTCATAAAGGCATATCGCAACCGCCTGGCCGAGATTCATCGAGATGTTCTGCTCTTGAGTGGGAATGCGAATCAGCCAGTGGCAATGGCTGAGGTCCTGCTTCGAGAGGCCATACCGCTCCGAGCCAAACAAGAGTGCCACCGGCCCGGATCCCATGTGCTTGCGGATCAGCCGTGCGCCATATTCCAGGCGCCGCAGCGGGTGCTGCACCGCGCGATGCCGCACCGCCGTCGTGCCCACCACGAGAGTACAGTCAGCAATGGCATCGCCCACACTGTCGTATTCTTCCGCCCTGGCCAGCAGTTCCGCGGCACCCACGGCGGAGCGCGCCGTACGGAATGCCTTCTCGTAAGGGTTCACTACTCGCAGATGGGAGAAACCAAAATTGCTCATAGCGCGAGCAGCGGCGCCTATATTGAGAGGGTTGCGCGACGATACCAGCACGACGCGGAGGCGGTCGGGTTTAAGGGCAGCAGCCAAGAATGGATATTCTAGTGTAGGCGCGTGCGCCCCGCTCGTGCGGGAGCCATCACAAGCCACGTGTGGACAGCTGCCCTCACTGTCCGGTCGAGCGCAACTCGACTAACTTTTGCCGGGAACCACAACTAGCGGAGCATTGCTCCGCCGGACAGCCGGGGCGGCTGTCCCCACGTGGTTCGTGATGATCCCCGCACGAGCGAGGGCGCTCGCACCTACATTAGGTCTTATGAACGGACTCGGCGACGCGAATCAACGTGGGCAGCACTCCCCCGAATCCGGCTGTGTCCGTGGGATCGCCCAAAGAGAAGTAAAGTTTGCTGTAAAGCGGGTAAAGCTCTTCGTAGACGCGCTGCTCGGCCTTGTCGGGGTCGAAGACCCGGTTCGGTGGGCAAATCTTCTTCTGCGCTTCTTCTATCGTCTTGAACGTTCCGGCCGCAAGGAATGCAAAGATTGCCGATCCCAGGCTGGTCACGCTCTTACTCGGAACCAGCACCGGCCGGCCCAGTACATTAGCGTAAACCCGGTTCAGCACGTCATTTTTTTGCGGAATGCCGCCCGCATTGATGACCCGCTTGATATTCACCCCGTTTGCAGCCATGCGGTCGAGGATCACGCGGGTATGGAATGCCGTGCCTTCGATTGCGGCAAACAATTCGTCCTGCGCGGTGCTTTGCAGATTCCATCCCAGAGTGACGCCGCGCAAGTTCGGATTGACCAGTACTGTCCGGTCGCCATTGTCCCAGGTCATACGCAGTAGTCCGGTTTGTCCTGCGCGATAGTTCTCCAGGCCCTGGCTAAGCGCCTGTACCTCCGTGCCGGCGCGGCTCGCAATGGCGTTGAAGATGTCGCCGACCGCTGAAAGTCCGGCTTCGATCCCGGTCCGCAGCGGATGCACACTTCCCTGCACTACTCCGCAGACACCGGGAACGAGATTCACGGACGGCGTGATCCCGATGATGCAGGTGGAGGTTCCAACGACATTGACCATGTCGTCGGTGCCGCAACCGGCTCCGACCGCGTCCCAGTGCGCGTCGAAGGCGCCCACCGGAATCGGAATGCCGGCCTTCAGGCCCAGTTTTTCCGCCCAGTTTTTTGAAAGGGTCCCGGCAATCTGGTCGGAAGCTGCGTATTCGCCGTCCAGCTTTTCGCGCACCCCTGCCAGCAGAGGATCTACTTTAGCCAGGAAACTCTCTGGCGGAAGGCCTCCGAGAGAGCGGTTCCAGAGCCACTTGTGGCCCATGGCACAGATGCTGCGCTTTACTTTCTTGGGATCGGTGATGCCGCACAGCGTGGCCGCGACCATGTCGCAGTGCTCGAATGCAGAGACGAATGCCGAACGCTTTTCGGGGTTGTGGCGAAGCCAGTGCAGAAGTTTCGAGAATCCCCACTCCGACGAATACACCCCACCGCACCAGTTGATAGCTTCGAGCTTTTCGCGGTGAGCGGCCGCCGTGATCTCCGCGGCTTCGCCTTTGGCCCGGTGGTCACACCACAGGTAGTATTCGCCGAGGGGTTGCATGTCCTTACCCACGGGGATGACTGAGGAACCCGTGGTATCGAGAGCGATGGCCTCGACCTGGCCGCCGGAGATGCCGGCTTTCTTCACCGCCTCGCGAGTGGCGGCGGCCAGGGCACGCATGTGGTCTTCATGCGACTGGGTCGCGTATTCAGGGTCCTCGCGCTTTCGGTGCAGAGGATATTCGGCGACTGCAGATTGCAACAACCCGCGTTCGCTGTCCACAATCGACACGCGGACGCTGAGAGTTCCGAAGTCAACTCCCGCCACAATTGCCATCAGCAGGCCCCGTTATTACCTGGATGGTGGTACATATCCCAGTGCAGATAGCGGGTGGTCGCTTCGTAGACGGCAGGCGCGACACTGGAGAGATTGGCGGCCACGTGGTGTTCGAAGCCGTTCTCGCAGATATAGTGCAGCAGTTTTTGCATTTGGGCGATTTCGACCACGCCGGCGCCGCCGAAAGTATTGAGCGGATCATCGGTAAATCTTCCTTCGCCCACGTAGCCGCGCATCTTGCCCGCGGTGTCATCGGTGGAGAATCGCGCGAAGCTCATCTTTTCCGGCTTGATCAGCCCCACGCAGGTGCCGAAAGTATTTTCCTTGCCCACGGTCCCGGCGATGATTTCCTGGAAATCCATCTTTACCGAGCGGAAGAAATGTTTGGGCAGGTTGGAGCAATGGAAGCACACCGCCTTGTTGGGATCAGATCCGTAGTTATTGTTCCAATCCAGCAACGCCGAAGGCGTTTCCGAAGCCAGGCGCAATGCGTGCATGCCGAGTACGCCGCAGATGTCCACTTCGCAGGCACTAGAGAGCAGGCTGTCGCTCATCATGCTCATCACGGTGCAAGGCACCACACCCAGATTTTCTTCGATGGAGGTCCAGCACTGCACCGCGCTGATGGCCACTTCCGTGGCCGCCATCCAGTGGTCCACCACCGCGCCGAGTTTGGCCATCTTCATCAAAGCCTGCGCGGGCACGCCGCTTGAATCGACATATTTCTTGATCATTGCTAACTTGGCCTGCGCGGCATCGTCATTGTCCTTCATGCGCTCGATGCGGCCCAGCACCTCGGAAAGATCAAGCGTCTCGATCGAAATGCCCTGCGATTCGAGAATCTTCTCGCTGTAGCGGACCGTATTGAAAGCCGTGGGGCGCGCCCCGATCGCTCCCACGCGCAGATTGCGGAAGCCGTTGA
Source organism: Terriglobia bacterium (assembly GCA_963813645.1). Classification (GTDB taxonomy): domain Bacteria; phylum Acidobacteriota; class Terriglobia; order Terriglobales; family Acidobacteriaceae; genus JAIQFF01. The sequence goes on along the minus strand of CAWEZS010000019.1, from coordinate 24,541 downwards.
CCACGCGACAGACTCCGGCGAACCATTGCAAATCGCGAGCGAACTCAGGCGAGTCCGGGCTCTCGGTATGCAGCGTCGTAATCGAGTACGGAATGCCATACTGCCGCAGATTGTTACAGGCCGACATCTTGCCGCAGAAGCTGTCGCGGCGAAACTTGATCGTCATTTTGCTGGGATCGTCGGGCGTCGCCTGGATCAGGACCGGCACGTGCAGGTCCGCCAGGCGCAGGGCATCTGCAATCGCGCGCTCTTCCCCGAAGTTCGGCAAAGTCACGATAACGCCGTCGATGCGATCGCGATTCTTTTTGAACAGATCGGCGCAACGCCGGGACTCCTCCCGGGTTTCGACCGCCCCGTGCTTGCTCTCTTCCGGCGTTAGTGCGACCACATCCATGTCCGCCGCGGCCAATACGCGCAACATTTCTTCGCGGCCGCTTTTCGCCAGATGATCGGGGAAAAAGCCCCGATTGCCCACGATCAGGCCCATTGTCATTTTTTTCGTCGCCATATCCTGCCTTTATGAACTCGAATTCTTTTAAGCTTGCCGCTTTGGGGAGAATTTCAAGCAATAGATCAAACCTATGATCAGAAGCACCGCGCCCCACCACACGTTGGCGTGCAAATTGAACAGCACGACGTCCGGATTCGCGGGAGGATTTATCACCTGGTAGATTCCGGCGGCGCAAATCAACGCGCCGTTCACGGCCAGCGAGATACCAATAAAAAACCAGATGGAAATCATGCTGCGCGCCTCTCTCTACCAGAAAATAATGTTAAGTACAAAAAAGACAACCACCACCACGCCGGCCCAGAACAGCGGCCGCTCGTACAGAGGGACATCCCCGATCGAAGGAATCTCGGTCTCTCCGTACACCAGACCCTTCAATTCGCTGGCGGGCACCGGCTTGGTCGCCATAGACACAACTACGGTGACAATCACGCACACGATGAACGACCACAACGCCTGATACATATCCTGGGCCAGGGCCTTGGCATGCGGCGAGAGCGCCACATAACGCAGCGCAGTGGGATCAAGCTTCACCCATGTCCACATTCCGATCGAGGAAAGCGTTCCGCACAATAATCCCCAGAAGCCGCCAGCGCCGGTCGCCCGTTTCCAGAGCATCCCGAGGATGACCGTGCCAAACAGCGGTGCGATGAAGAAACTGAAGAGCGCTTGGACGTAATCCATGATGCTGGCGAACTGCATCACCAGATACGCAGTGCCCACGCTGATGAGTACACCGATCACCGTGGTCCAGCGGCCCATATTCACATAATGATGGTCGGTGCCCTTGCTGTTGATTAGCGGGCGATAAATGTCATAAGTCCACACCGTAGTAAATGCGCTGACATTTCCAGCCATGCCTGACATGAAGCCCGCAATCAAAGCCGTGATTCCCAGACCCAGCAGTCCTGGACCGCAATAACGGGCAAGCATCAGAGGGAGAACGTCGTTGTAACTGTGACCACCCGTCGCTGCAGCGACCGATTCCGGGACCAGCTTTATCGGCAGGACGGCCAGACCGATCAGTCCGGGCAGGATGACGATGAGCGGCACCAGCATCTTGAATCCAGCTCCGATAATCGGCGCCATCTCGGCACTGCGAATGTCCTTGGCGGCGAGAATGCGCTGCACCACCAGGAAGTCGGTGGTCCAGTAGCCCATCGAAATTACGGAACCGAGTCCGAACACAATGCCGGTCCAGTGGATGCCCATGGGATTCGAAGTGAAGGATCCCAAGCCAGACCAGAGGTGCACATACTGTTCTGAGGATCGCGCCGCAATTTGTATCTTGAGATTCGTCCAACCCCCGGCTTCGTACAGTCCGAGAATCGGAATCAGCAGCGCGCCTGCCCAGATGAGAAAGAACTGCAGGACCTCGTTAAAGATGGCCGAGCGCAACCCGCCGAGCGTCACGTAAATCGCAACCGTAAGCGACGAAACCCAGATACTGAAATTGATGTCCCAGCCCAGCACGATTTGCATGACCTTGGCCATGGCAAACATGTTGACGCCGCTCATCAGCACGGTCATGAATGCGAAAGACACCGCGGACAAGGCGCGGCTGGGTTCGCCGAAACGCAACTTCAAATATCCCGGAACCGAATGGGTTTTGGAAATGTAATAGAACGGCATCATCACCAGCGCGAGAAACAGCATCGCCGGGATGGCGCCGATCCAGTACCAGTGGGTCGCGAGAATGCCGTATTGGTACGCAGATCCGGCCCAGCCCATCAATTCGAGCGCGCCGAGGTTGGCGGAGAGGAAGCTGAGACCGGCCACCCATGCCGTCATCTCGCGTCCCGCCATGAAGAAGTCTTCGCCGGTGTTGGAGCGCCCGCGCAGGTAGAATCCGATGGCCAAGACAAGCGCGAAGTAGAAAGCAATAATGACGACATCTACTCCGGACAAGTGAACAAGCTGCGTCACGGCGAACATTGCAAAAGCTGGCATCATTTCTTTTCCTTTGCCTGCCCGTAATACGCGTTGGATCCGTGCTTCCTCAGGTGGTGCTTGTCGTGCAACCCCCGTCCAATGGGTTTTGCCGCAGGATCGATGTTGATGGTGAAAAACGCCATCCGTGCCACTGCTTCCAGGATCACAGCATTATGCGCCGCCGCTGCCGGATCCTCTCCCCATGCGAACGGACCATGGTTGGCCACCAGAACCGCCGGAACCGAGGCATAGTTCAGCTTCTTAAACGCCCGAACAATAGCATGTCCGGTGTTTTTCTCATACTCCGATGCAATCTCGCCGTCGGCCATCACTGCCGTGACGGGCACCGGCGCGTGGAAGTAATCGGCATGGGTGGTGCCGAAGCACGGAATCGGCTTGCGCGCCTGGGCCCAGGAGGTGGCGTACTCGGAATGAGTGTGGGCAACCCCGCCAATCTCGGGGAAGGCCCGGTAGAGGACAAGATGAGTGGGGAGGTCGGAGGAGGGCCGTAGGCTACCTTCTATAATCTTACCGTCGAGATCGGTGACGATCAGGTGCTCTGGTTTCATCGTCTCGTAGGCAACCCCGCTGGGTTTGATCACGACCAGGTTCTGGTCCCGCGAGATGCCGCTGGCATTGCCGAAGGTAAAAAGCACCAATCCCCTTCGCACCAATTCCAGGTTCGATTCCAGCACCTCTTCCCTTAACCGAGGCAAGAGCATAGAGGTTTTCCGCGATCAAAGCCGTGGTTACACTGAGTAATCGTTTACTAGCCGTGAATCAAAATAGTGGACGTAATCGGCTTTGTCAATCGCGTAAACACGTCAAATCGATCTTGCTGCCCACCCATCTGCCCTATTTCTTACCGTTTTCTTCGAGCGTACCCTCCGCACCCGGGGATAACGTTTGCCATGCTAGAATCCGGGCGTCACTCCTCCACTAAGCTGTATGGACATTCGAGAAATCGCGAAACGGGCTAAGGTTTCGACCGCTACAGTGTCCCGCGCTATCAACCGCGTTCCTACCGTCAATCCGGCACTGGCCAAGCGCGTCTGGAGCGTCATCGAGGAACTGGGTTACTACCCGAATACGCAGGCGCGGGCTCTGGTTTCCGGGCGCAGCAGGATTTTTGGTCTCATCATCTCTGAAATCACCAACCCATTCTTTCCAGAGATCGTTCAGGTCTTCGAAACCATCGCGGTCCAACACCGCTATGAAATCCTGCTTACCTCCACGGGAAACGATCCCAAGCGGATGGAAAGCGCGGTCCGCCGCATGATCGAGCGCCGGGTGGAGGGCGTCGCTGTCATGACGTTCGGCATGGAAGAAGTGCTGCTCGAAGACCTCAAGCTCCGGCAAGTGCCGCTGGTTTTCGTCGATGTCGGGCCGCCGCGGCCCGGGGTGAGCAATATCCGGATTGACTATCTCAACGGAATTCGCCAGGCGGTGCAGCATCTGGCTGCTTTGCGCCACGAAAAAATCGCATTCATTACCGGGCCTTTGCGTTTGAAATCCGCGATGGCCAGGAAACAGGCATTCCTTCGTTCCATGGAGGAAATTGGCCTCGAAACTGACCCTGAGCTGGTGGTTGAAGGCGACCATACCGTGGAGGGAGGCATGGCGGCCTTCACCCGCCTGGTCGCCGGAGCCGTGCGTCCTACAGCGGTCCTCTGTTCGAATGACATGACCGCGATCGGCGTGATGCGCAAGAGTCATGACGCCGGCCTCTACATTCCCCGCGACATCTCGGTCATTGGCTTTGACGATATCCGCCTGGCTCAGTTCGTGATACCGCCGCTTACTTCGGTACAGATGTCCCAACCCGAACTGGCGCGGCTGGCGTTCAATGCACTTCTGTCAGAAGTGCAGCGGGAAACGCCGGCGCCTAACGGAACCGACTATTTTCTGAAGACGAACCTGGTATTGCGTGAATCGACCGGGCTGATTGCAGGCGCTCCCAAGCCTACAGAAAAACGCCATTAAAACGCCTACTCGAGGGCGAGCGTCAGCTTAGTCACCGAAGCAGGCGGGAAAGTGTAGGCAATATCTCTTTGCAAACTCAGCACCTTGTTTTGAGGAGCGACGACTTCTCTCTGATCGAATGTGTTGTGTGCGTGAATATCTGAATGGGTCAGGGTCGTAACTGTGCCCGATTTCAAACTCGCCCCGCGAACTCCAATCTTCGCTTCCCGCGCCGCGCTCACATGCGGATTCACCACCGTCAGCACCAGATCCTTGTCATGCAGTGAAGCGGAGCCGTTCAGTCCCCAGAATGACGCCGGCTTGCCGTCGCGGTCGAAATTTACCGCGGGCGTGGAGAAGATCGTTCGCAAAGCCTGTCCACCGTGGTGAGCGGCATACATCGCGAAAACGTGTCCCACCGGGGTGACACAAAACTTGTCTTCGTGCGCCAGATACAAACTGTTCAGGCAATTGATGAGCTGAGCGCAGTTGGCCATCGCCACTTTCTCGGGATGACGGTTAAAAGTATCGAGCGTCAAGCCGCTGAACACCGCGTCGCGCAGAGTGGGCGTTTGCTCGAGGATATCGCCGGGAGTGGCTTCACTGCCCGGACGGTACCAGGGTCCCCACTCGTCGACCACGAGTTTGATGGAATGCTCGCGGTCGAATTCTCCCATCGCCTGCCAATGCCCGTTGATCAGGGATTCCATGACATCGCCCTGACGTAGAAGCTCATACCAGTCCAAGGTGTCAAACTTAAGTGCGTCACCTTTTCCTTCTACCCAATCTCGCGTGCGGCCCCGGCTCAAGTTCCAGGCGTAGTAGTGGAGTGCCAGACCATAGATGGAACGGAGTTCCTCCAGTCCTTTGCGCATGATCTCTTCCAGAAACCCGCGCGTCCAATCCCACTTATCATCATTCGGTCCGGAGGCGACGAACGACAATTTCTGTCCGTACTGCGGCACCCAGGCGGTGTATCTGCGGAACTCAACGGCATATTCCTGCGCCGTAAAATTGCCGCCACAGCCCCACGACTCGTTGCCGACCCCCCAATAGCGAACTCCGAACGGTTCGGCGTAACCCGCTGCCGCCCGCATGTCTGCCAGGGTGGTACTGCCCGCCGGTGAGTTGCAATACTCGACCCAGCGATAAAACTCAGATGCGGGAAGACTGCGCACATTCGCCGCGAGATAGGGCTGGCTTCCAATCAGTTTGCAGAATTGGATGAATTCGTTGGTCCCGAATTGATTCGGATCGTACTTATGGCTGGCCGCGCCGGCAGCACCTTCTTCCTGGGCCCAGAAATTGGTCCTTCGGGGACGCTTGTCGGACGGTCCGATGCCATCGCGCCAATCGTAGCTGTCAGCAAAGCATCCGCCGGGATAGCGGATGACCGGCGCTTTGATCTTCCGCATTTCCTCAACCAGCTCTTTGCGGATGCCATTCAAGTTTGGGACTTTCGACTTCTCGCCAACCCACACGCCGTCATAGATCACGCCGCCCAGGTTTTCGGTGAAGTGCCCGTAGATGTTGGGCGAGATCGTCCCCAGAGGTTCACCCAGGAGAACCTCGATCCGCGAGTCGTCTCCGCTGGAAGCGGCGGCAAATGGCGCGACCCGGCTCAGCCAAACGTATCCCGCGCCGGCCAGGCTGTTGCGCACGAATTCCCTGCGTCCGATCATTCTAGGGTCCTCCTGTCACAATCCCCAGGTCACGAATTCCAGTCACGCTCCCCATTGAATGACCGAGTAGGAACGGGCCGGAACTTCAAACTTCGCCCGTCCTCCCGCGATCGAAGGTTTGTCCAGGGTCCGCGGAGCCACTTTTTGTGGAGCTTCGAAGCTGTTGAAAGCCTTCAAATCGTCACCGGTCAAAAGCGAGGCGGAGAGGACTCGTCCCGGCGCCTTGTCCTGCCAACTCACTTCGATGGTGCGGGACTTTGCCAGGTCCCGATTGAAGATGAAAAGGGAGACCTTGCCATCTTCCGTGCTGACCGTTCCAGCCACGTCCAGGTAAGGAACCTGCCCCATTCCCGCAACCTCATACGCGGGGGACTCGACCAGAAGGTTGAGCACCGAGCCGCGCGCATATTGCAGCGCCCAGCTGTACGGATAGTAAATCGTCTGCCGGAACATGCCGTTGGCGTTGGTCATGATAGGGGCGATCACGTTGATCAACTGGGCCAGGCAGGCCAGCTTCACCCGGTCCGCATTGCGGATGAGCGAATTGAGGATTCCGCCCACGAGCAGGGCATCTTCCAGGTTGTAAACTTCCTCCAGCAAATGCGGCGCCTCCTTTCCATGGCCATTCGTGGCGTCGCCGCTACGAGCGCGATACCAGACATTCCACTCGTCGAAGGAAAGCCAGAGCTTTTTCGGCGACCGTTTGTGTCCTTGCACCAGATCGCAGACCGCAAGCGTCTCCTTGATCTGCTTTTCCATGCTCAGGTTCATGGCCATGTACTTCGAACTGTCTTTTCCGGTTTCTTCTTCGGTGTTTCCGACGTAGCGATGCAGCGACAGTGCATCCACGTAGTCGTAGCACTGCTCCAGGACTTCGCGGTCCCATTCCAGATACGTAGGCATCGCAGGCCCGCTCGATCCGCACGCGATGAGCTTCAAGGAAGGATCAACCGCGTGCATCTGCCGGGCCGCATCCTGGGCTTTCATTCCGTACTCGGTCGCGGTGACGTGACCGATCTGCCATGGTCCATCCATCTCATTGCCCAGGCACCAGTGCTTGACGTTGTATGGCTCTGCGTATCCGTTCTTGCGGCGAAGGTCACTCCACTTCGTGCCCTGCGCCACATTGCAATATTCCACCAGTGCGGCCGCCTGCTCCGGAGTTCCTGTACCCAGGTTGAGGCCCATCAAAGGCAGAGTGCCGACCGCTTTGCACCAGTTCATGAACTCGTCGGTGCCAAACTGATTGGTGTTCAGCGCATTCCACGCCTTATCGAGCACTCGCGGGCGATCCTGCTTAGGGCCAACCCCGTCGAGCCAGTTGTATCCCGAGACAAAATTTCCTCCGGGATACCGGACAATCGGAACTCCCAGCTGCCTTACCTCCTCCATCACGTCTTTGCGAAAGCCGTTAGCATCCGAGAGCTTCGAGCCCGGATCGTAAATTCCCTCGTAGATGGCTCTCCCCAGGTGCTCCAGAAACGAGCCGAAGAGATTGCGATCCAGAGGAGCCACGGTGCGTCGCGTGTCCACGTAAACTTTTACGACGTCGCCAGGATTCGCAGGAGGCGTCTGGGCAGACAGGAGGCGTCCGAAGGCAAATTGGGCGGAGCAAGCAATGCCGGCGGTGGAAGCTTGGCGCAGGAAACGTCTTCGATTGGCAGAGAACATGTGCGATCTCCTGGGAATGTCGTGGGCGGGCAGAATGGTAAACGTTTACTACGGTAGCCGCAATCCTTTTCTTTGGCACTTTGTCTGACCCTGGAGGGATCCATCAGTCCGTTTGCCGGCAGGATTATGGGCTAACCGCAAGAAACGGTCGTAAACAGGTTTTCACCAACTACCCCGATGATGAGTGTAATCGCGATATTTCAACATCTCTAACGACGTCGGACGTGATTGTTGCGGTCGATGATGGTGATGTCAACGTCAGCGCGTCTCAGAGCCCGGGTGGCGAACAAACCGCCGAAGCCACAACCGACAATCACGACGCGATGCCGGTCTCGCGTAGTTTGACCATCAACGAAGTCGGTTGCTGTGCGGGAGGAGTTCATGGAGTCATCCTCGGTGTCAATCGTAGCTCGGTGCGATTAAGCCAGATGAGCAGAGGCGAGTCCAGTAGACGAACGTATCGACCGATACCAAAGTACCGGTTGGACAACTGCGCTGAGAGTCGTGCAATCAAGTAGCCCAGCGGCGGTGCTGCAGACTCTTGGTGGACTTCACGCGACAGCATGGCCTCTCTCTGGAAAACCGCATAGGCGATCTCGGGAGCCACAATGGCGCAAGGGCAAGCAGAGTGGTAAGGCAAACCCGAATGGGGGATAATTCACAACCACTGAGTGGTTCTCGGGGATTGGGGATATGGACCTGCAACTCAACGTTTCGGCTGAGGACATCAATCGCCTCCAGGGCGTCATCGACGATCTAGTCGCCTTGCTTGCCCTGCCGGCGGTCTGGACTGGCAGGGGACCCGCTGAAATTGTCGAGACGCTTCTTGATGTACTCCTGCGGATGCTCCGCGTGGATTTTATTTATGCTCGGGTTAAAGACCCGGTCGCTGACGCGCTTATGGAGGCAATCCGAGTTGCTCCCTCCTGCATCCTGAGCCAACACGATATCTTTGTAATGCTTCGCGACTGGTTTGAGGTTCATTGCCAGGAATCGCTGGCGTCGACGCGGAACCGACTTGCGGACAAAGACATTTCGATCATGCCCGTTCCGCTGGGGGTACATGGTGAGACCGGCATGATCGTAGTCGGGTCTAATCGGGCCGACTTCCCCGGGCAGGCCGAGAGTCTTCTTCTGAGCGTGGCGGCGAACCAGGCATCCATCGGGCTGAAAGAAGCGTGGCTGCTCTCGGAGCAGAAACGGGCCGCCAATCAACTCGAGAGACAAGTCGCGGAACGAACCGAAGGGCTTGCCGCAGCCAACGAAAAGCTAAAGGAAAGCGAAGCCGCTTTGCATAAGGCTTTGGGCGAAATCAAGAAATCAGAAGCGAAACTACGAGAGGTAATCGATGCGATCCCTACGCTGGCGTGGTGCAATTTGCCCGACGGTCCCAATGAGTTCCTCAATAAAGGCTGGCATGAATACACCGGCCTTTCCGCTGAAGAGTCGCATGGTTGGGGCTGGCAAGCCGCGTTCCACCCAGAAGACTTGCCACCGCTAATGGAAAAGTGGCGGAAAATGTTGGTTTCGGAAGAATCTGACGAAATCGAGGCGCGCCTTCGGCGGCACGACGGAGTTTACCGCTGGTTTCTCATTCGCGCTCAGGCCTTCCGTGACGACTCTGGGAACATTGTCAGGTGGTACGGTACAAGCACGGACATTGAGGATCGAAAGCGGGCGGCGGAGGCGCTGCGAGCTACCGAGCGCAACCTTGCAGCCATCATCAACACGATCCCCACTACAGCGTGGACCACTCGTCCGGATGGCTACTGCGACTTCCTCAATCATGTGTGGCTTGATTACGCGGGTATGACAGCCGAACAAGCGCAGGGCTGGGGGTGGGCAGACGCGATTCATCCAGACGACCGTAAGAACCTTGAAGAGGATTGGCAATCGTGCTTGGCATCGGGCACTCCGGTCGACACGGAAGCTCGGATTCGCCGATTCGACGCTTCCTATCGATGGTTCCTGATTCGCGGCAATCCACTCAGGGATGAAGCGGGCAACATTCTCAAATGGTACGGAACCTGCGTGGACATCGAGGATCGCAAGCGGGGCGAAGAAGCCTTGCGTGCGAGAGAACTCTCTTGGCGACAGATTGTTGATAGCGTTCCAGGCCTCGTGGCTACGATGGGGCCAATGGGTGAGGTGGAGTTTCTCAACCGCCAGACACTGGAGTATTTCGGCAAAACAAACGAGGAGTTGAAGAACTGGTCTCTCATCGGCGCGGTGCATCCTGACGACCTTCCCGGTGTAATCGCGGCTCGCCAAAAGTGCATCGAAACCGGGCAAGTCTATGAGGTTGAGCACCGTTGTCTCCGTGCGGATGGCGTTTACCGATGGTTTCAAGTTAGCGGCCTTCCGGTTCGAGATGAGACAGGCACGATAACTGCATGGTATCTCCTCCTTACTGACATAGATGACCGCAAGCGTGCGGAGCAGAAGCTTCGGCAAAGTGAGACGGACCTTCGCACGATCACAGATGCGATTCGGCAATCCATCGTGGTCCTCGCGCCCAATGGCGCAACACTTTATGTTAACCGGGTGGCGCTGGATCGCACTGGCCTCACTCTCGGTGAGGCGAACGACCATGGGTTCTTTACGCGAACCTTCCACCCAGACGACGCTGATCATCTTCTGGCAGAGCGCCAGCAGGGACTGGCCCATGGAGCGCCCTTCGAGTTGGAGAGTCGCGTTCGACAAAGAGACGGAGAATATCGCTGGCAGATCATTCAGTACAACCCACTCAAAGACGAACAGGGCCAGATCATCCGCTGGTACGCTACGGCAACAGACATCGACGATAGAAAACGGGCGGAGGCACGGGTCGAGCAAGCCTACCTGCGTCTGGCCGAAGCCCAGCGACTGAGCAAGACGGGCAGCTTCATTACGGACTTGCTGGCCGACAATCACGACTGGTCCGAGGAGACCTTTCGTATCTTTGAGTTTGATCCCTCGACCAAGGTCACGGTTCGGATGATTCGGGATATCGTCCACCCAGAGGATCTGCCGACGTTCGACGCTGTGATCGCGCGCGGAATGACGGGCACGGATGTGGATTTTGTGTTCCGGATTGTCGTCCGTCGGGGCGCCGTGAAGCACATACGCGGCATGGCCCGTGTGATGACGCAAATCGGCGGTCACCCATTGTTCATCGGCGCTCTTCAGGACGTAACGGAAAGCAAGGCCGCCGAGGAAGCGCTGGACAGGGCCCGCTCTGAGCTGGCGCACGTGGCGCGTGTCACGACGCTGAATGCGTTAACCGCTTCGATCGCTCATGAGATCAACCAGCCGCTCTCGGGCATCATAACCAACGCCAGTACATGTCTCCGGATGTTGAATGGCGATCCACCCAACGTTGACGGCGCACGCGAAACCGTGCGGCGGACGCTTCGCGACGGCAACCGGGCTTCGGATGTGATCACGCGGTTGCGTACTCTCTTTAGTAAGAAGGAATTTACACTTGAGCCGCTGGATCTGAATGAGGCTACCCGAGAAGTAATCGCATTGTCGTTGAGTGATCTTCAGAGAAATCGAGTAGTTCTGCGTTCGGAACTCTCCGAGGAGCTCCCATCCGTCGTTGGAGACCGTATTCAGCTGCAGCAAGTCACCCTGAACCTGCTTCGCAATGGTTCTGACGCGATGGTTGCTGTTGAGGATCGCCCCCGGCAACTACTCATCAGAACCCAGAGAGACGGAGACGATCGTGTGCGTTTGAGCGTGCAAGATGCCGGTATCGGCGTCAATCCTCAAGATGTCGAGAAGTTGTTCGAAGCCTTCTACACCACCAAGAGCGGGGGTATGGGTATCGGGCTGTCTGTCAGCCGTTCAATCATCGAGAGACATCATGGCCGTCTGTGGGCCGAGCCAAATGAAGGCCCTGGTGTAACCTTCTCATTCTCTATACCTTGCGGTCTAGAAAGCTCCCCTGGCACGGCGCCGCAGTGAGGAACTCCTGACGGTTGGCGTGGTGCATTGCACAAGCACCTTGAGTTAACATGTCTGCCCGAGGGGTAGCTATGGCTGTTTCTGGCATGATTGCTTCCGATACGGACGTCCGCGCATTCATCGATGAGTACTTCAAAGCTTGGGAAGGGACCGACGAGAATCGGATTCTCTCCTACTACGCCGAAACGGTGTCGTTGGAGTTCCCGGGCACGGTCATTCATGGAAAGGCAGCCCTCCGAGATCAATTTGTTCGCCCCTTTGTCGCCGGCTTTCCTGGAAATCGTCACATCGTGAAGAACATGATCTTTGGAAAGAACGTCGTGGTCGTCGAATGGAGCTTTGAAGCAGCCCACAAAGGGGCCTTTGCCGGCACCGCTGCAAGCGGCGTCGCGGTGAAGCTGCCAGGTTGCGGGGTGTACGAATTCGACCCGGTCCATCGACAGATCACCGTGGCCCGTATCTATTTCGACGTCACGACACTACTCAAACAGATTTCATCACACCAGCCTCAAGTGCTGCAGAATCTTCTGATATCGTGGTTCGCTTCACGCACGTATTCAAAGGCACCGACCGCAGCGTGATCCGACTCCGGCGCTTCTAGTCCGGGCAAAAACCAATACCAAGGTCTAATGGACGCCGCTTGCGCGCTGGCGCATTGTTTTGTTGTGCAGTCCCATCAGGTACAGAGCGCGATCGAACGTCCGCTTCTGTCGGTAGTGGATGATGATGAGTCGGTGCGCGAGTCGTTGCCCGACTTGCTGCGGGAGTTCGGCTTTGCGGTGCGAGCTTTTTCCTCTGCGCGAGAGTTTCTCTCCTCTGATTACGTGGATGAAACAAGGTGTCTGATTCTCGATGTCGCAATGCCGGGAATGAGTGGACTTGATCTTCAGCAGGAATTGAAGCGCCGCGGGAAAGAGATTCCTATCATCTTCATCACCGGTCAGAAGGACGAAGACGTCCGGAAGCAGGCGTTCACACAAGGAGCCGTGAAATTCCTGTACAAGCCGTTCAGCGACAACGTCCTGCTCGACGCCGTCAACACCGCCCTTCCGGCAGGATGAGGGCGCACCTCTGCGGAGTCTTGGGGGCTACAATGAGTTTAGCTGGCACGCTTGGTCATGAAGTGGGGTCATCAACAATGGCGACTTTCAAGCCCATCGTGTTTGTTGTTGATGACGACGTCTCGGTGCGCGAGTCGCTCGAACTCCTGATAGACAACGAAGGCTGGCAGGCGAAAACGTTCGCATCCGCACAGGAATTCCTCGATTTTCCCCGTGCCGTTGTTCCGAGTTGCCTACTCCTCGATATTTCTCTTCCGGGCCTGAATGGGCTAGATCTGCAGAAACGTGTCGCGGTCGTACGGACCGACATGCCGATCATCTTCATCACGGGTTACGGTGATGTTCCGAAGACCGTGCAGGCGATGAAGGCGGGAGCCGTCGAATTCCTAACCAAACCATTCAATGACGAAGTGTTGTTGATGGCGATCCGGCAAGCCCTGGAACGAAGCCGTCTGGCTATTGTTCAGGAGGCGGAGATGCTGGAACTCAGGAACCGTTACGCGTCACTCACTGCTCGCGAACGGGAGGTCATGGCATTGGTCGTCTCCGGACTGCTGAATAAACAGGTCGGGGGTGAACTCGGCATCAGCGAGATCACCGTGAAGGCGCACCGAGGTCAGGTGATGCAGAAGATGAAGGCCAACTCGGTCGCAGATCTCGTGAAAATGGCCGGGAGACTCTATGGCAGCACTGTCGCGGCGCGTTCAGGGGGTGCCGCTCACGAGGCAGGGGCACATCGCGGTCAAGCGAATTAGATACTCATTGAACGAACCGGCTTGACGTGGAACGAAGTCCTCGCGCCCCGGAGAGCTGGGCCCGGCGTGCCTATCACGACCTGGTTTGCTACGAAGCGAGGACATGATATTTCACTGGCAATTTCAATGGGTGACAACTCATCGAATCAGCACTTTTAGGAGGATATATGGCAACGCTCAGAGTCGCACCAAAACCAGAAGCGGCAACAATGAAAGCCGCGCAGATTGCTAAACCGGGAGCAGACTTTGAAGTCGTCGAGCGCTCAATTCCCAAGCCCGATGCAGGGCACGTACGTATCGAGGTAAAGGCCTGTGGCGTCTGCCACAGTGACGTGCTCGTCAAAGAGGGCGTGTTGCCTTGGATTCAGTATCCACGTGTTCCTGGGCACGAAGTTGCGGGCATCATTGACGAAGTTGGACCTGGCGTCACGGTGTGGAAGTCCGGGCAGCGTGTCGGAGTCGGCTGGCACGGCGGGCACGACAGCACCTGCCGCGAATGCCGCCGCGGAGACTTTCGCAATTGCCGCAACGTGAAGGTGACCGGTTTCAGCTACGACGGCGGATATCAGCAATACATGATAGCGCCTGTGGAAGCGCTAGTGCCGATTCCAGACGGCCTGAGTGACGTTGAAGCCGCGCCCCTGCTCGACGCCGGAATCACAACGTACAACGCTCTCCGCAACAGCGGCGCAATGCCCGGCGATCTCGTCGCTGTGCAGGGCATCGGCGGCCTGGGTCACCTGGGAGTCCAATTCGCCAACAAATTTGGTTACAACGTCGCAGCCATCGGACGCGGTTCCGAAAACGCCGTGCTGGCCAAAAAGCTGGGAGCCCACGTCTACATTGATAGCCAGGCGACGAATGCCGCCCAGGAATTGCAAAAGCTTGGCGGAGCATGTGTCATCATCGCGACCGCTCCCAGCTCGAAGGCGATGTCCGCACTGATTGATGGTCTCGGGCCGAACGGCAAACTGGTGGTGGTCGGTGCGGCACTCGATCCCATTGAGGTCACGCCCTCCCAGCTGATTTTTGGCAGCAAAACTATCCAGGGATGGGCCGCGGGAACGCCCGCTGCTTCAGAAGACACTCTGAATTTCTGCGTACTGACTGGCGTGCGTCCCATGATCGAAACCTATCCGCTCGAAAGCGCGGGCGAAGCCTACGCACGGATGCTGAGCGGTAAGGCAGAATTCCGGGTTGTACTGGCAATGTGACAAGAAGAGCAACGGCGAGGACCCGACAGACTGGGGTAGCTCGCGTCCGCTTCACCGATGTAGTTATGCACGTTGAGGACTGATTGGAGGAATCATGAGCACCTCAGCCATTGCCTCTACAACGCGAACCGGAACTCCTCGGACAAACTATCGTGGTTATCGGCGGGAGCGCGGGCAACGGGTCTGAACCGACACGCTCTCGCAACTCCGATAGTGTCCTTGACGGTCAAGTTGTCGGTGCCCGACCTGAGTAGGACATCAGGTTCGTTGGATCCGGGAACGGGAAGCCACGTGCACGAATCGAATGGGACTCAAACGAGAAAGGGAATCATGGTGCTGCTTACCAGCTTTGGCCACCGACGGGCCGTGCTGCTCGTGATTGTGATTCTCATCGTTGCGATGAGTGGGGTATCGGCGTACTCGCAGCGTTCACAAAGTGGCTCGCAGCCGATCTCTGATCTTCAGGCTTGGCCTGATTTGCAGCAGAGCATGCTGGCCATGCACGGCGCGATGGCGTCCATTCAGTCCACCGGCAACGATGATGAGGACTTCGTCCGGCTGATGCTCCCTCATCATCAGGCGGCGCTCGACATGGCAAAAGTGGAACTGATGCGGCAAGGTCGTGAAGTTCGTTGTTTCAATCCCGAGCAGAAGATAGCTGCGCGAGAAGGAAGCTCATTCTCAGGGCAGTTGCACACATTAGAAGTGGCTGCCTTCATGGCGTAAACGAAGGAACTCGTAAACTCGTAGAAGTCCAAGGAGTTTCGGAAGCAAAAGGAGCACCCATGGCCACGATTCACCTTCATCAAACAACCACATTGACGCCCGAGCAGTACATTGCAGGGCTCACGGACTTCGGGCCTGGCCGCTCGAAGCTCTTTGGCAACAGCGCCGACGAGTACCTGAAGGTCCATAACCGCCGCCCCTCAGAGGCGGACGTCACGGAAGGGTCGGGCGGCATCTGGGAACGCCTGCACTACGACTGGTCCGATCCCAACCACGTCGTTCTTACGACGACCGATTCCAACACGTGGGGAGGCGGGTCCGGCCACACCTATACCTTCACGCGCCGTCCTGACGGTTTGACCAACATTGACCTGGTCACCGTACGCGATGGCAAGAATCTCAAGGGACGGCTGCTCGGCTTGGTGCTGCTCACCATCGGCAAGGGTGTTTTGGAGAAGGCATTCAAGAACTCTGTCAAGGCTATCGAAGCACGGAACGGCGTGGCGAGAGAGAGGAGCGTAGCGTAACCCGATCTCCGTATCAACGATTCAACCTCCAGCAAGTCGTCGCCATCTAGTCAAAAAAGGTAGTGTGCGGTATTCAAAGAATGAAGTGAAAGCTAGGAGGAAGAAATGACAAGTCTCACACAGGAAATCCGCAGTAATGACGTCACGACCTCGACCCTCGCAAAGACCGACATGAAGATCGAAGTGATGATCGTTCCCGTTTCGGATGTCGATCGCTCGAAGGAGTTCTACCTGAAACTTGGATGGCGCCTCGACGCCGACTTTACCTTCCCCGGCTTGCGCGTTATCCAGGTCACGCCGCGTGGCTCGACATGCTCTCTGCAATTCGGTAGCAACTTGACGCCGGCTGCGCCTGGCTCAGGCAAGGGATACATCATCGTGTCCGATATAGAAACCGCCCGCAATGCGCTGCTCGCCGCGGGTGTCCAGGTGGGCGAATTCTTTCACCTCGGCCCGAATGGCCCAGCCCCTGGGCTTGACCCTGAGCGTCGCACCTATCGTTCGCGCGCGGAGTTCAAAGATCCCGACGGTAACAGCTGGGTGTTGCAGGAGATCACCAGCCGGCTGCCGGGCCGCGTCGAGCCTAGCCCGACTTCATTCGCCTCGGCGAGCGACCTGTCCAGCGCGTTGCGTCGTGCTGCCGTTGCTCATGGTAAGCATGAGGGGCGCATCGGGCAACGCGATGAGAATTGGCCCGACTGGTACGCCGAGTACATGGTCCGCGAGCAGGCGGGGACAGAGCTGCCCACCTAAGGGCGCTCCGGGATCCGGTCCCCATTGGTGCCGGAGGAATGAACGCGCGAATTTACATTCAGGACGTGTCAGATCTGAAGTTCGACAATGGACGTGAGGAGGAAATGAATCCACGTCGGCATATTTCTTGGTAGATATTCGCGAAATCAAAGACGCTGCAAAAATGGATGAATACAGATCGCGTGTCGCTCCAACTGTGGAGAGGTTTGGCGGACGCTACCTTGTGCGCGGTGGGCCTTTCGAAGTTGTCGAAGGAACTTATCAGCCGGTGAGGCTCGCGATGCTTGAGTTTCCGAGCATGGCTCAGGCACGGAGCTGGTATGACTCGCAAGAATATCGCGGACTCAAGGAAATACGTCTGACGGCGACCGTTTCGAATGGGTTTTTCATGACCGGATCATAGTCCCGGCGAATGTTGCGCCAGACGCGCAATGGCATCGCACACGAGTGTTTCCTACTGTTGCCAGCCGCCGCCAAGGGCCTTGTAGAGTTGGACGAGGCTTCTGTATTCGTCGCCCACGGGCTGAAGCGAGCGTTAATTGAGCGCCGTAGAGTGACCGTTGCCCGTCCAAAACCTCAAGGTAGGTCGTCGTTCCGCCTTTGTAGCGAAGCGTGGAGATGCGGACCGTCTCCTCCAGATCCGAAACGGTGTCCTGCTCGGCGCAGCTCGCGGTAGCGGAACTCCGAGGCGATATCGACGTCGACCGGCAGCCTGGCCCAGCGCTCGAACCAATATTTGGCGACGAGGCAGGCATAGAACGCGGTGCCGCAAGCCGAGAGCGACAACCGGGTGATGTTGGCGAAATCGACCGGCAGGGCCGGCATGTCGACGCGGTTTGAGCCGAGATCGACATAGGCCGCCAGCGTATGACCGACCACCTCCGGCTGCTCATGGATCTCTTTCGCCATGAAGTGACGATGGTTGCCCTTGTCGACCAATAGAGCCGACGCCAGCGACCGGGTGACCGCGCGCTCCACCGCCTTGCCGTTGCGGTCGCGGACGGCGACGCCCTTGCGCGTCAGCACCGCCCAATCGCCGTCTTCGAGATAAACGATGGCATCGGTGAAGGGGGCCAGCGCGATGGCGTCCGAGCCGACGAACATCTCGCCGTCGCCATAACCGATGGCAAGCGGGCTGCCCTGACGCGCGGCGATCATCAGGTCGTTGTAGCCGCGAAAGATCATGGCCAGGGCAAAGGCGCCCTTGAGGCGCTTCAACGCGTTGTAGGTGGCGCGCACCGGATCGTTGCCGGCTTTCAACTCGCGCGTGATGAGATGGGCGATGACCTCGGTGTCGGTGTCGCTGGTGAACGCGGCGCCGTCGCGGATCAGCTCTTCCTTCAGCTCGCGGAAGTTCTCGATGATGCCGTTATGCACCACCGAGACCAGCTCGGTCATATGCGGGTGGGCGTTGGCTTCGACCGGCTTGCCGTGCGTGGCCCAGCGGGTATGGCCGATGCCGGTGTCGCCCAGCAGCGGCTCGCGCTTGAGGCGCTCTTCGAGATTGCGCAGCTTGCCTTCGGCGCGGCGCCGCCCGAGATGGCCGTTCTCGACGGTGGCGACGCCGGCGGAATCGTAGCCGCGATATTCCAGGCGCTTCAGCGCGTCGACCAGCTGTTCGGCAACAGGCCCTTTGCCGAGGATGCCAACGATGCCGCACATCGCCCCTACTCCCTCGTACCCGTGCTATGGGCCAATTGCGCGCCGTTCTGTGTCGCAACTCACGCGCTATGTCCTCTTGTTTCCGCTGCTCTTGGGCTTGCGGCCGCGCCGCTCGCGGACCTTGGCGGCCCAACCGGGGCGCTCCTCCTGCGGGCTGCGCGTGAGCGCCAGCGCATCGGCGGCGACGTCCTTGGCGATGACGCTGCCGGAACCGACATAAGCGCCCTCGCCGATCTTGACCGGCGCCACCAGCGACGAGTTGGAGCCGATAAAGGCGTCTGCCCCGATCTCGGTCCGATGCTTGTCGAAGCCGTCATAGTTGCAAGTGATGGTGCCGGCGCCAACGTTAGCGCGCGCGCCGACGCTGGCGTCGCCGATATAAGTGAGATGGTTGACCTTGGCGCCCTCGCCGATCTCGGCCTGCTTGATCTCGACAAAGTTGCCGACATGGGCGTCGGCGGCGAGGTTGGCGCCGGGCCTCAGCCGCGCGAACGGCCCGACCACCGCGCCGGCGCCGATCCTGGCCCCGGCGATGTGACAGAACGCCCTGATGGTGGCGCCGTCCGCGACGACCACGCGCGCGCCGAACACCACATGCGGCTCGATGACCACGTCCTTGCCGATGCTGGTGTCATGGCTAAAAAACACGGTCTCGGGCGCGATCAGCGTGGCGCCATTGGCCATGGCGTGGGCGCGGAGGCGGTTCTGCATCGCGGCCTCGGCTTCGGCCAGCTCGGCGCGCGAGTTCACGCCGAGCACCTCTTCGCCGTTCGACTCGACCATGCGCGTCTCCAGCCGCGCGCCACGGGCAAGCGCCACGGCATCGGTGAGATAGAACTCCTTCTTGGCGTTGTCGCTGTCGATCCGATCCAACAGACCGAGCAGCGTCTTGGCCGAGCGGAAGCCCATGATGCCGGAGTTGCAGAGGGTGAGCGCGCGCTCCGCCGCACTGGCATCATTCTCCTCGCGGATGCCGGTGAGCTTGGCGTTCTCGTCGAGCAGCAGCCGGCCATAGCCGGTAGGCTTATCGGCCTCGAAGCCGATGACCACAAGATCTGCGCCGCCTCGAAGCTCGGTGCGGACGGCATTGAGCGTCTCCGGCCGGAGCAGAGGCGTGTCGCCATAGAGCACGAGGACTTGCCCCGAGAATGTCTCCAGAGCCGGGCGTGCGGCTTTGACCGCGTCGGCGGTTCCCTGCTGCTTGGCCTGGATGAAGAGCTGAATCTCCGGATCGAGCTCGAGGGCCGTGGCGGCGACTTCGTCCATACCGGGGGCGACAACCAGGCATGTTCGCCCGATGCCGGCCTTCTTGACCACCGCGAACACATGGGCGAGCAGGCTCGCGCCGGCGATCCGGTGCATCACCTTCGGCAAGGTGGATTTCATGCGCGTGCCCTTGCCGGCGGCAAGGATGATGGCGAGAGACGGGGTTTCAGCCATGCTGTTTAAATCGTTGCCAGAATCCGCTTGGAAGCCGAGCAAGAAGCGTGCCCGGAACGGCGAAAGAGAGGGTTACACTAGAGGTGGTTAATCCTGTCCTTTGCGAGGCCGGCGCCGAATCGCCGCCCCATGCTCCTCGATCGGCGATCTGTCTAGTCTAAACCCTGAGCGAGGGCCATAACCTCGAACAGGAGTCCCTGGCGCGGTCTCGGGTCACGGGAAAATTGACCCGGCGCGCAGAGCGGGGCATCTTGATTGCGCGGGGCGCAAATCGCGAGCCAAGCCTTATTGGCGTCGCTTTTCCGCCTGATTTTCGAGAACGGGAGGCCTCGAAACCATGGCTAGGATTTGCCGGACAGGAACGCGGAACTGGGCGCGAGGCGTTTTCGCCACGTTCTGGATTCTGCTTGGCGGGATTTCGGGCGCCTATCTGTTCACCGCTTTCACCAATCCGACCGCGCTTGGCGGCCAGTTGGTCGCATCTGAACCCGGGCGGCGGCGCCACGCCAGCGTCCGACGGCACGACCGCGGCGATCGCCACGGAGCCTCCGGCGACGAGCGACCAGGAGATCGCCGAGATCAACGAGCGTCAGCGCAATTGACGGACCAAGTGGCCGAGCTCAACGCGCGCTTCAAGCGACGAGAGGTCGGCCCGGTCGCGGCGCTCGCGCCAGCGACGTCGGTGACGACGTCGATGCCCGCTCACGGCCGCGCCGGCGCCGGTCACCGCACCCAAGAAGCCCGAGGTCGCCGCTCGCCTCCGCTCCCCGCCGCCGCCCGAACCTCCGGCCGAGGAGCAACCCGCCAGCCGAGGAGCCCAAGCCCGCCGAGGCACCCAAGGAAGAGGCCAAGCCGATCGAGCAGGCCGCGGTCGAGCCCCCCGAGGAGGCCGAGCCCGCGCCTGCTCCCGCGTGAGCCGCCGGCGGTCGCCGTCTCGCCCCTCGAAGAGGACGCGCCGGAGGAAGGCGCGAGCCGGCCGCGACATGCCGACGCCGGACGCCTACCGCCGCGAGGAAGCCTGCCGCCCTGCAACGCCCAGCCGGCGCCACCGGCCACCGAGAGCGCGGCATTGGATCCGACCGCCCTGCCTCCGGCCGCTAATGACGGGAGTACGCGCTACGGCATCGAGATCGGCAGCGTGGCCAAGCAGGATGGACTGAGGCCGCTCTGGCGCGAGTTCCTGACCAATCATGCGGCCCTGGTCGCCGGGCTCCAGCCGCGCCGCGTGCTGGCCCCCGACAAGAAATGGCGGCTGATCGCCGGACCGTTCGGCAGCGCCGACGAGGCCAGTCAGGCTTGCGCCCTGTTCAAGAAGGCGTCGCGGCCATGCGAAGCCACCGTCTATGCCGGTGACTCGCTCTAGCTAGCTGCCCAACTAGCCGCCAAGGAACAGAGCGACCCATGTCGGGATCGGCGAGCAGCTCCTTGCCGCGCCCTGCCCTGACCAGGCGCCCCGCCACCAGCACATAGCCGATATCGGCGAATTCGAGACCCTTGCGGGCATTCTGCTCGACCAGGATCAGCGTCTTGCCGCCTTCGTCGCGCAACTCGCGCAACGTCTCGAAGATCATGTCGATGGCGCGGGGCTCGAGCCCGATCGACGGCTCGTCGATCAGCACGATTTCGGGATCCATGATCAGCGCGCGGGAGATTTCCAGGAGCCGCCGCTCGCCGCCCGACAGCACATTGGCGCGCTGCCGCCGCCGCGCTTCAAGCGCGGGATAGCGCGCGAGCACCTGCTCGGCCGCCTGCTCTCGCTTCCGACGGGCGAGCGAGCAGATAGCCGCCCATCAGCAGATTCTCCTCGACCGTCATGTCGGGAAACACCGAGCCCCGCTGCAACACATAGGCAAGGCGCGCGGTCTTGAGCTTGTCGCTGGCCGGGAGCGTGGCGATGTCGCGGCCCGAGAGTGTGACGGCGCCGGAGAAGATGCGGGCGAAGCCGTAAATGGCATTGAGCACCGTCGATTTGCCGGCGCCGTTCGGCCCGACCAGGCAGAGCGAGCGGCCGCGGGCAACGCGCAGCGAGACATCCCGCACCACCGTCATGGCGCCATAGCCGGCATGGAGATGATCGACCGCCAGCAGCGGGCTTGGCCCGGCGAGACGATCGAGCGCCGAGACGGGCACGCCGTCCTCGCCCGCTTCGCTGACCGCGCTTGGCCTTGGCTCTCGGCCATCACGCCGCTCCGAGATAGGCGTCGAGCACCTTGGCGTCGCGCTTGATCTTGTGCGGGCGGACCTTCGGCGAGCAGCCGACCATGGGCGAGGCAATAGATGTGCTCGGCCAGGTCCATGATCACCGGCATATTGTGCTCGATGACGAGCAGGGTCAGGCCACGCTCACGATTGGCGGCCTTGAGGCGGTCGATCAGGCTCGCGATCAGCACCGGATTGATGCCCGCGGTCGGCTCGTCGAGCAGCAGCATCTCGGGCTCGTTGACCAGCGCCATGGCCAGCTCGAGCAGTTTCTGCTGGCCAAAGGAGAGATCGCCGGCGCGCGTGTCGCGCTTGGCGGCAAGACCGACAGAGTTGAGCAGCTCGGCGAGCGTCTTCGCGGTCTCGCGCCGCTCGCGGCGAAACAGATCGGTGAAGGCGGCGCGCCTGATCGCCGCCGAGACCAGCATGTTGGCGCTTACGCTCATCTCGCGATAGATGCGCGGCTGCTGGAAGGTGCGGATGATGCCGGCCCGCGCGATATCGCCGGCGAGCAGCTTCGAGATCTCCCGCCCCTTGAAGCGGATCGAGCCGGAATCGATGGGAAAGGCGCCGGTGACGGCGTTGAACAGAGTGGTCTTGCCCGAGCCGTTCGGGCCGATCAGCCCGACAATCGACCCCGGCGCCACGCGCAAGCTCACCTGATCATTGGCGCGGATGCCGCCAAAGGCTTTGGTGACGCCGATCAGCTCGAGCATCGGCGTCATGGGCTGCGCTCCCCGACCGCTGTCCTTCGCTTCGGTTCGGCCAAGGCGCTCGCGCACGAAGCCGACGATGCCGGTGGGGAAGAACACGGCGACGGCGACGATCAGCACGCCGAGCGCCACGCGTTGCCAGCCGAGCAGATAGGTCCAGAACAGTTCCTTGGTGAGCTGGAACACCACCGCGCCGACGATCGGGCCGAGCAAGGTTCCCTTGCCGCCGAGCAGCGCCATCAGGATCATCCACACGCCGATGGTCGGCCCGGCGAAGGCGGTCTCGATGGGATCGATGAAGCGCACCAGATTGCCGTAGATGGCGCCGGCGACACCGAGAAACGCGGCGGCGACGACCCAGGCCGTGACCTTGGCCGCATGGGTCCTGACACCCATGGCTTCGGCCTTGTCCTCGTCGTCCCTGATGGCATTCAGCGCGAGGCCGAACCGGGTCGACAACAGCCAGCCGAAGGTCAGCGTGCAGGTGAACGCGAGCGCCAGCGCCAGGTAATAAAGCAGAAGGCCGACATCGCCGAGGGCTGCCGGCGGGTTGGGGGTGAGCATGCCCGACCCCGCCCCGATCCATGGAATGCCGGCGGCGATCTGGCCGGCGGCGATGCCAAGCCCGAGCGTGCAGATGGCGAAATAATGCCCGCGCATCGACAGCAGGAGCGAGCCGAACAGCCAGGCCACCAATGCGCTCGCCAGCGCCGCCGCGGGCAGGCCAACGGCGAGCCCGGTCAGAAACTGGCCGGTGTCGAACACGAATTGCGTGCCGCCGCCCCTCGCCTCGGTGTAGAGGCCGACATCGTAGAACAGCCCGACCTGGACGATGGCCGAGACATACATGCCGAGCCCGACGAACAGCACGTTGCCGAACGAGTTGTAGCCCATCTGCCCGCCGACCAGGTCCCAGGCCAGAGCGAACACGATGAACAGCAGCAGCTCGGTCAGCTGCGACTGATAGGCGGGAGCGAGCAGCGGCGCGGCCACGCCGCACAGAATGAGCCCCGCCAGGAGAACCAGCCGCGCCGGGGTGAGTGCCAACATCGTGCCTATCCTATTTGAGATAGCGGCGCTCGGCCTTCAGCCGCCAATTGCGCAACACCAGCACGGCGACCAGCAGCGCGAACACGAAGGCGATCTGATATTGCGGGCCGAGAATGAAGCCGGCGAAGCTCTCGGCTATGCCGAGACTCAAGGCGGCCCAGATGATGCCGGCGAGATTACCCACCCCGGCCAGCACCACGATCATGAACGAGCGGATGGTGTAGGACAGCCCGGCATAAGGGTGGATGGTGTAGGCCATCGAGGCGAGCGCGCCGGCGGCGCCGCAGATCGCGGCATTGAGCGCGTAAGTGAGGCCGTAGACCTCGCGCGTGTCGATGCCGAGCACGGCGGCCGCTCTCGGCTCCTGCGCCGTGGCGCGGATGGCCTGACCTTGACGCGAGCGCGCCAGGAACAGCGCCAGCGCCAGCCCGAGCGCGATGCACGCGGCGAACACCACCAGCTTCACCTTGGCCACGCCGACCAGCCCGTCGAACAAGAACCAGCTGCCGAGGCCGCTCTCGACGATGCGATCGCTGCCGCCGAACAAGCGCGCCATCAGCTGCTGCAAGATGATGGCGATGCCGAACGTGGCGAGCACCGAGTTGAACATGTCACGGCCGACCAGGTGCACGATCACCGTCTGGAACAGGATCCAGCCGAGCGCATAGAGTGCCAAGGCCGCGACCGGCACGGCGAGCAGCGGCGGCATGCCCTGCTCGACGCACAGCACCGCGACGA